>NZ_SSNZ01000002.1 GCF_004801375.1 Flavobacterium supellecticarium | reverse complement strand
ACGTAACCGTTCCGTTAGCTGGCCCTGTAAAAGTCACAACAGCGGTATCACCAGAACAAATTAATGCCGGTGCACTGATTGTTGCTGTTGGTAATGGGTTTACTGTGATTGTAACACTGCCGGTTAATGACTCAACACATGGAGAAGTTCCCTGAGTGCTTACACTTACTAAATTATACGTTGTAGTTGCTGTTAATGGTCCTACTGTAACACTTCCATCTCCGGCAGCATCCAAAGTTACCGTTGCATTAGCGGTACCATTATTATAGGTAACAATTGTATTTGGGGTTCCGTTGAACGTTAATACAGCTGTACTACCAGAACAAATTGTTGTACTTCCAGAAATAGTAGCCGTTGGTTGTGCGGCAATAGTAACGGTAGCACTTCCGGTTACTGTCTGACTACATTGTGGTGTTATACCATTTGTAATTACACTCACTAATGTATACGTACTATTAACCGTTAATGGTGGCGTTGTTACCGATCCGTTTCCGGATGCATTTAAGGTAACACTTCCTGCTGATCCGTCTACATCATAGTTTACAGTTGCTCCCGGTGTACCGGTAAAGCTGATAACTGCCGTCTGGTTTGCACAGATCGTAGTCGTTCCGCTGATGGTAGCTGTTGGTAATTCCAGAACCGTTACATCAGCCGATATGTTTAATGTTTTCGAACAAGGAGTTGTCCCTGCCGATGTTACACTTACTAAAGTATAAGTAGTTGTTGCTGTTAAAACCGGTGTTGTAATAGTCGCCGATCCCGAAGCATCCAATGTAATTGTTGTTGTAGTTCCGCCTACTGAATAATCTACAGATGCATTAGGCGTACCCGTTACGGTAAGCGTACCTGAAGTGTTCTTACAGATAGTCGATCCGGTAATACTTGCCGTAGGCTCTGCAATCACCTGAATATCCATAGTTGTTGGACTTGCACACTGTGCCGGATCTGGTGTAAAAGTATAAGTAGTTGTACCAACTGCACTCGTACTTACTGTTAGCGGACTCCATGATCCTGTAATTCCATCATTAGAAGTTGTAGGCAATGTTGGTGGTGTCGTATTTAAACAAAGTGGACCAACCGGTGTAAACGCAGGAGGTGTTGCTCCACCGCGAATCAATTCAAATTCTTTGATTTTATAACAATCTGAATTCGGATCATTCACCCTTACATATACGAAGTTATTTCCGGCTGCCGGATTATAGCACGTTGGATCATCAATCCAGTTAAACTCATTTTCGGCATCCGCCTGAGTTGGATAATAGGTAACCAGATAATCTGCCGGGTTTAAGGTACCCAATACAACTGCATTATTTGGTGTTAAATCCCAACAACTCGGGTCGTCCGGACATTTGTTCAAGTCATTTGGTTCGTTAATATCAAAGGTACTAACCGGTACGGTTACATAATCACGTACAACTGTTTTAGTTCCATCACAAGCGGTATAGGTAGCTTCTGCTGTATAAACTGTTGTTTGTAGAGGACAAACCGTCATTGTGGTATTGGTACTAAGCGGGTTTCCGTTTGCATCCAACCATTGGAACGTTACATTAGATGGTCCCGATGGTGTAAAACGCCAAGCTTCCGGAGTTAAAACACTCCAGGTTCCTGTATTTCTTCCCGGCGGGGTATATCCCACATTACCGGCCTGATTCTGGATTCCAATTAATCCGGAACCATAGTTAAATGTCGTACAAGATGTTCTTCTTTTAACATAAACTTCAATAACGTTTGTTGTTTCGTAAAGTACCATCTGACTCGTCTGAGTTCCTTGAGAAACACCACAAGAATAGTGGCCCATTTCATAAATATTAAAAACAAGCGTTCTACATGGCGCTTGTCCTATAATCTGATAGTTAATCGAGTGATTCGCTGGTGATTGCGTTGGATTCAAATCCTGTAATACTCCAAAAACGGCATTTCGATAAGGAACATCTGACGCACTTTGCGGAATTTGCGTATTAAAAGAATAGCCACTGTCTGATCCCGGTGTATACAATCCACCTGGAGTACCACCTGCTCCGGCAATACTAAACGAAAGTGCCCCGTTATCACAGATCAACGCTTTAGTATAAGACTGGTTAAAGAAACAGAATTTAAAACCTAAGTTAATAATCTGTGACCAGTCATCATCGGCGATGATCGGAATGGCATTACCTCCCACAAAAGGGAATGGTGGCGCATACGGGATTGAAGAAACCGTATAAGTATTAGTACCTCCCGTTTCTAAATAGGTTGCTTTGATTTGCCTGCATTCGCCAGGATTACAAATGGTCGCAACCGGGTTACCGTTTACATCTCCCCCTTTAACATTCGCACAACCAGGTGCTTGTGCATAGAGATTAATCGAAAAGACATAAACCAATAACAATAATAGATAATTGTTTCTCATTGTATTAGTTTTTTGGAACGCGAAATTTACATAAAATTAAGAAACAATTAACTTTATCGCCTTAAAAAAATTTATTCATCATAAAAATTAACATTTTAAATAAAACTTCGTAACAAAATAGACCAACCTAGTTAAAAAAATTAACACACTATAGGTCATCTCATTTTTTTTTCTAGCTTTACATTCTAATTTTTTAACCAAAAAACGAATCATGAGAAAATTGTATACAAACGGCTTGATTGGATTATTTTTCTTGTTTACCTCTTCCCTATTTGCACAAAGCAGTTCGGATCTGGTATTATCATCTGAAAACACTTCCGATATCGCCACTTTAAAAGTAAGCACCTCTCAAAATCTTACAGGCGGCTACACCCTTGAATTACAAAATAACGCCTGTGGTATTGACGACTCCAAGCTATTGGAAAAACCTGTTTTTTACAAATCAAATGACCCGGCCTTAACCGCTAACTTTTCCAAAACAGGAAACACCTATACTTTCAATACGCCATTTACAACCGGAACACTGGCTGCAAAATGGTTTCGTTGGAGAGTGGTTTTAAACAACGGTGAAAAAACAGCATGGCAATGTTTTTCCTGGAGCAGCTATTGCAAAAAACACCTTAATCCTGATGGTTCTTGTAAAAATAAATAATAGTTCTCAACGACTATTTACTATATAAGGTTAAGCATTTTGTTTAACCTTTTTTTATTTTATTAAATGATTAACATTTAAAACACAATTTACAGTAGGAATCCGAATACAAAATCAAGTTTATTAATTATCTTTGCAGCTAATTTTTTTACTCTAAAATTCTACATAATGATCCATAATGATGATTTGCACGACGAAATGGGTGACAATCACATCGCATCCAGCGCTGAAACACCATTACGTCCTGATGCTTTTGAAATATCCGATGAAGAAAAAATAAATGCTATCAAAAAAGACGTTGAAAGCATCTTAAATACTCTAGGTCTTGACTTAACCGACGATAGTCTGAAAGGAACACCAAACCGTGTTGCTAAAATGTTTGTTAAGGAAATTTTCGGCGGATTGAATCCTGCTAAAAAACCAAGCTCATCCACTTTTGACAACAAATACAAATACGGTGAAATGCTGGTTGAAAAAAACATCACTGTTTATTCGACTTGTGAACACCACTTATTGCCTATTGTAGGTCGCGCGCACGTAGCCTATATTTCCAATGGTACTGTAGTGGGATTATCCAAAATGAACCGTATTGTCGATTTTTTTGCTAAAAGACCACAGGTTCAGGAGCGTTTAACCATTCAAATTGTACAGGAATTACAACGCGTACTAAACACACAGGATGTAGCCTGCGTTATCGATGCCAAGCACCTGTGCGTGAATTCACGTGGAATCCGCGATATCGAAAGTAGTACCGTTACGGCCGAATTTGGCGGAAAATTTAAAGAAGATAAGGTACGCCGTGAGTTTTTAGACTATATTAAGCTGGACACTCAATTTTAATTTGCTATTTTAGACAATTAAATATATTAAATAACAAATAGTATACGATGCAATTATATCAAAATCAGAATTTGAAGATTTACAATTCTCTTTCCGGGGAAAAAGAACTTTTCACTCCTATTCACGAGGGAAATGTCGGAATGTATGTTTGTGGACCAACGGTTTACAGTAATGTACATTTGGGAAATTGTAGAACTTTTATCTCTTTTGATTTAATCTATCGTTATTTAAAGCATCTTGGCTACAAAGTGCGTTATGTACGTAATATTACCGATGTTGGACATTTGGTGGACGACGAAGATGATGGCGAAGACAAAATCGCCAAAAAAGCGCGTATCGACCAGATCGAACCAATGGAGGTCGTACAAAAATATACAGTGGATTTTCACCAGATTCTGGAGCTTTTCAACAACCTGACGCCCAGTATCGAACCAACAGCCACCGGACATATCATCGAACAGATTGAGATCATCAAACAGATAATCGACAACGGCTTTGCCTATGTGGTAAACGGCTCTGTTTATTTTGACGTGGTTAAATTCAACGAATCGCACCACTACGGAATTTTGAGTGGCCGTAATATCGATGATATGATTGCCAACACCCGCGACCTAGATGGCCAGTCAGACAAAAAGAACCCACAGGATTTTGCCTTATGGAAAAATGCCGAGCCGCAACACATTATGCGTTGGCCTTCACCATGGGGCGATGGTTTTCCGGGATGGCATTTGGAATGTACCGCTATGAGTACGAAATATCTGGGCGAAAAATTCGATATTCACGGTGGTGGAATGGATTTAAAATTCCCACACCACGAATGTGAAATTGCTCAAAACGAAGCCTGTACAGGTCATTCGCCGGTAAACTATTGGATGCATGCCAATATGCTTACACTAAACGGCAAAAAAATGGCTAAATCGACCGGAAACAACATTCTTCCAAGAGAATTATTTTCAGGCGAAAACACAGTTTTAAGCAAAGCTTTTTCACCAGCCGTAGCCCGTTTCTTTATCCTACAGGCGCATTACAGAAGTATCCTTGATTTTTCGGATGAAGCAATATTAGCATCCGAAAAAGGTTTTAACCGACTAATGGAAGCGATCGACGCGTTGGGAAATATCCAACCGGAAGCAACGTCCACTTTAGACATCAATCAATGGAAACAGGCTTGTTATGACGCCATGAACGACGACTTTAACAGTCCGATCCTGATCGCACAGCTTTTTGAAGCCGTTCGCTATATCAACTTAGTAAAAGACGGTAAAGAAAGTTTAAACGCAGCCGATCTGGAGCAATTTAAAAAAGCAATCAAAGCCTTTGTTTTTGACGTTTTAGGTCTGAAAAATGAAAAAGCAGATGATGCCGAAAACGGAAAACTCGAAGGTGTTATCAACATGTTGATTGGTATGCGAAACGAAGCCAGAGCCAATAAAAACTTTGCACTATCCGATCAGATCCGGGATCAGTTAATTGCTTTAGGCATTCAATTAAAAGACGGAAAAGAAGGTACTTCCTTCTCGTTAAACTAAAATATACAACCAAAATGATGAAGCCACCCACTTCATCATTTTTATTTTAAACACCCATGACCATTCGAAAAATACTCATCACGCCTTTTATCTGGATCATCCGTTTTTATCAGGTGGCGATCTCACCTTTTACACCCTCTGTTTGTCGTTATTCGCCTACCTGTTCGCAATATTCGCTCGAAGCCTTACAAAAACACGGACTTTTTAAAGGGAGCTGGCTCGCCGCAAAAAGAATTATCAGCTGCAATCCCTGGGGCGGAAAAGGTTACGATCCCGTTCCGTGATTTAATCTTTAAATTTCCCTTAAATATGAGTATCGTTCGCTCACATTTCTCTATTTTTACCAAAATATAAGCACATAATACTATGATGACACACGCTTTACAATTCGTCTGGAATCCTTCACACGGAATTGATTTAGGCTTTTTTACCGTTCGCTATTACAGTCTGATGTTTGTAATTGCCTTTGGATTAGGATGGTATATTATGAAACATATCTACGAAAGAGAAAATATTCCAATCGAAAAACTGGACTCTCTTTTTATTTATACCGTATTCGCAACTTTAATCGGTGCCCGACTGGGACATGTATTCTTCTACGATTGGGATTATTTTAAAGATCACAAACTGGAAATTTTATTACCATTCCGTTTTGAGCCGCATTTCGAATTTACCGGATTTGCCGGATTGGCCAGCCACGGCGCCGCTATTGCCATCATCCTGGTAATGTACTACTACAGCAAAAAAATCATCCACAAACCAATATTATGGATTTTAGACCGTATTATTATTCCGGTTACCTGTGGTGGTATTTTTGTTCGTTTGGGTAACTTTTTTAATTCCGAAATCGTAGGACACGAAACAGCATCTTCAATGGGAATCCGCTTTATTCAGGACAAATACACTCCGGGCGAAGCCATGCGATTAACCAATATCAACAATGCCACCGAAGCCTATAAAGCCATCGAAAGCAATCCGCAATTCGCGCCGCTATTGGAAAATGTAATCCCTAAACACCCGGCACAGTTATACGAAGCATTCGGGTATATTTTTGTATTCCTGATCCTTTTCTTCCTGTACTGGAAAACGAATGTACGTGAGAAATTAGGCTTCCTGTTCGGTTTGTTCCTGGTATTACTTTGGACGGTACGTTTTATTGTAGAATACGTAAAAGAAAGTCAAGGTGGTTTCGAAAACGAATTAGGGCTATTCTCAACCGGTCAGTGGTTAAGTATCCCATTTATCATAGTAGGTCTTATTCTATTGATCCGCGCTAAAAAACAAGATCCTGTTGCATAATTTTTAAACCTGACGGTTTCGAAAACCTATCGGGTTAACACCAAATAAAAAAGGCTGCTTCAAATTTGAAGCAGCCTTTTTTATATAGAATTCCTGTTCGTTAATCATTCATCGAAATCAGGAACTCTTCGTTGTTTCGGGTTTTCTTAAATCGGTCGTTGATAAAATCCATCGCTTCTACCGGGTTCATATCCGCCAGATATTTACGCATAATCCACATACGCTGAATCGTTCCTTCATCCAATAACAAGTCATCGCGACGCGTGCTTGATGATGTCAGATCGATAGCCGGGAAAATACGTTTGTTGGCAATCTTTCGATCCAATTGAAGCTCCATATTACCGGTACCTTTAAATTCTTCAAAGATCACTTCATCCATTTTAGAACCGGTTTCGGTTAATGCCGTAGCAATAATACTCAAAGAACCTCCGTTTTCGATATTACGGGCTGCTCCGAAGAAACGTTTTGGTTTCTGTAACGCATTCGCATCAACTCCACCACTCAATACCTTACCAGACGCAGGCTGAACCGTATTGTACGCTCGCGCCAGACGTGTAATCGAATCCAAAAGAATCACCACATCATGTCCGCATTCTACCAGACGTTTTGCTTTTTCCAAGACAATATTAGCCACTTTTACGTGACGTTCTGCCGGCTCATCAAAAGTCGATGCAATTACCTCTCCGCGTACACTTCGCTGCATGTCGGTAACCTCTTCCGGTCGTTCGTCAATAAGCAATACAATCAGGTATACTTCCGGATGATTGGCCGCAATGGTATTGGCAATATCTTTTAAAAGCATGGTTTTCCCCGTCTTAGGCTGCGCCACGATCATACCACGCTGTCCTTTTCCTATTGGTGAAAACAAATCGATAATACGTGTTGAAATTGTACTTTGCTTTTCTGCCAGTTTGAATTTTTCTTCCGGGAATAAAGGTGTCAAATGCTCAAAAGAAACACGATCACGAACCACCTGAGGGTCATGTCCGTTGATTTTTAACACGCGCACCAATGGAAAATATTTCTCCCCTTCTTTTGGCGGACGCACCACTCCTTTTACCGTATCACCCGTTTTTAATCCAAACAGACGAATCTGGGATTGCGACAGGTAAATATCATCCGGAGAAGCCAGGTAATTATAATCCGAAGAACGTAAAAAACCGTAACCATCCGGCATCATTTCCAACACACCTTCACTTTCAATAATTCCGTCAAACTCATAATCCGGTTCTCTGAAATTTTGTTTTTTGTTTTTCTGGTTTGGATTGGTATTCTGATTTTGAGAATTCCCCTGATTGGTGTTGGTTTGTGGTTTTTCGGTTACGCCCTCTGTCGGGGTTTCTTCCTGATTTTGCTGGCGGGATTGTTGCTGGGATGCGTTTGCCTGTGGTTGCGCTGGTGTTTTGGAGTTATTATCTTTTATAAAGCGCTGTTTTTGCTGGAAATCCTTTTTCTTGGTAAAGCTATTTTCCTTTTTCGGTTCTGTAACTTCCGGAGTTGCTTTCTCTTTGTTTTTTTCTGAAGGGCTCACTTCTGCTTCTTTCGGGGCCGCAATTACTGCTTCTGCCTTTACATTGGTCTCTTTAACGGCAACAGGAAGCGGATTGCTTTCTTTTTTAGTCTCCCTTTGTGGTTTTGCTATTCTTGCCCTTTTAACTTTACCCTCTGCCGCAGGCGTTTCTTCTTTTAAAGCCGGTTTTACAACTTCCGGGTTTGTTGCCTGATGATCTAGAATCTGATAAATTAATTCGTCTTTCTTTAGGTTTCGATACTTATTAATTTTAGCAATCTTCGCAATCTCTTGAAGCTCAGCGAGCTTCATTTCTTTTAATACAGAAATATCAAACATGAATCGTTTTCTCGTTAAATTAAATGTAATGTAGATCTAAATTTGGGTAGTATATTTTTGTGAAATGAAAGAACCGCAAAATGAAGTACTTACGGTTTGACTATGCAATAATACGAATTTATTTTGTTTCATATCCTATTTTTAAAAAAAGAAATGCTATTTTTGCTCAACAATTACACATCGCAATGTTACAACGAATTCAAACCGTTTACCTTTTTATCGCTTTTGTCTTCTCGGGAATACTACCTTTTGTTTTTCCGCTTTGGACAAATCCTGCCGGTGAAAAAGTATTTTTCATGACCAATCTGGTTTATGTATCGCTTTTCGGTTTAAGTACAACACTTTCGTTGATTAGTATCTTTAGTTATAAAAACAGACAAAACCAGTTTGTAATGAACCGGTTAAATATGATATCAAACGTTATATTACTAGGATTATTTGTGTATCGCTCACTAAATTTATCTGGAGAAACGCAAGTTTCTGAGAAAGGTATTGGGATGTTTCTTCCTATTGTTTCTATCGTTTTTTTGGTCTTAGCCAATAAAGCCATCAAGAAGGATGAAGATCTTGTAAAATCTGTAGACCGATTACGATAAACCTATCATCTTAGTTTATTAGTGCGTTAAAAAACCGGATCAAAACAGATCCGGTTTTTTTATTTCTACCCTAAACCACTCATCGTTTATTCCCTTCCTTTTATCGTTTATTCATAATAACAAACTAAATTAATTAAATATAAATCAAAAATATAACACAATTAATAGTAAATTTGAGTAAAAATAACAGCAATGAATAACAAAATACGTATTCACCTTGCCGATGACCATCTGGTGCTAATCGAAGGAATTCTTGCTGTTTTAAAAACAAACAAGAATTTCGAGGTCGTTGGCTATTCCCTTAACGGAACCGAATTATTGGATAAAATCTATACCCAGTCGGTCGATGTTTTGGTTATCGATATTAATATGCCTTGCAAAGACGGTATCGAAGTCTTAAAAGAGTTTGCTCAGAAAGGATTTCCCTGCCATGTGATTGTTTTGTCGAGTTATGACGATGTAAAACTAATCAAGGAAGTAATTCAACTGGGCGCCAAAGGCTACCTTACCAAGCAATGCGCCAGCGAAAACATTGTGGACGCCATCACTTGTGTCAGCAAAGGCGAAGAATATTATTCCAAAGCCATTCGGGAAAAAATATTCCTGTCTTTTACCGGAATCGGAAACGATAAATCGATCGACAACAGCGACCTGTTACTTTTAATAACCGACCGGGAACTTGAAATCTTAAAACTAATCTCCAAAGAATATAGCGGCAAAGAAATCAGCGAAGCACTTTTTATCAGTACCAATACCGTCGAAACACACCGCAAAAACCTGATTAAAAAACTGAACGTAAAAAATACCATAGGACTTGTAAAATTTGCTATACGTAATAATTTAATCAACCAATAAATCTACATCGCTATGGCCTTACTAAAAAAACATGAAGTACGTGACAATGGAAACAATTCATTTGATCTGTTGATCACTTTTCCGGATAATTGCAGCTATACGTATTATTTTGATAGTGCAACATCCAAAAATCATATCGATATTATACTGAGCATGGCACAAAAGCCATCGTCCAACTTCATTACCCGTAATGAAACGATAATACCGTATAATGATCAATTAAAAATTGACGTAACACAAACTCAGGATGGCGTTACCGCCACCAAACCTAAAATTATAATCGAGATCTGATATTGAAAAATAGTATCGTATTTTTTATTTTTCTGTGTAGTGGCACTTTTTGGGGACAAATCCCAAGCGGTAGCGACTCGACCGATTATTATCTGGAGCGTCATCAGGAACTAAAAGCATTACGCTACCTGCAACGGGAATCGGAGTTATTATACCACGATAAAAATTATACCGAATTATGTCATAAAAGCATTCACAAAGCGCAGATATATACCCGCCTGAAAGATTATTCCAAGGCGACAAAAATACTATTTAACGCGCTTCAGATTGCCGAAAAAGAAAAGCTTAACCTACAGGAAGCTATTATTTTAAAACATATCGGGATTTGTTTCGAACAAACCAAAAACATCAAACAAGCGATATATTACCTCCGAAAAAGTGAAAAAAGTGCCTATGCACAGGAAAATGACACCTTATCAGCCTCGGCACAACAAGGCCTGTTTAAAATTTTTACCGAAAAAAACAATCTGGACAGCGCTCGTTTTTACATGAAGCGCATTTTACACATTGCCAAAAACAATGGTACCAATCATCAGAAATATATTGGCTACAGCAATTTTGCCGCCTATTATCTTAAAACAAAAGAATACGAAAAAGCCAAAAAGTACCTCGATACTACATTGCTATACGCCAAGGCTTCACAAAATTTGAATAGTCTGAACAATACCCGTAATAATATCGCCTACTATTATCTGGAAGTTGAAAAGAATTACAAAAAAGCGGAAAAACTGTTTTTAGAAATTCTTGCATCAAAACCAAATGATACCATTTCCCTGTCGACTTCCGATACGTATCTGAATCTGTCGTATGTCTACGAAAAAATGAACGATTTTCAGAAGGCGAATATTTATCTGAACAAATACATCGACAACACGGATGCTTTGTTTAACGAAAGAGTGAGTTCGGAATTACGGGATACGGAAACAAAATACAAGATTTACAAAATTGAAGACACCTACAAAACCAAAGAGCAGTTGCTAAAAGACAAAGAAGCTCGCAACAAAAAGCTGCTGTATATTTTTATTACGCTGTTTGCCTTTTGTAGTATTCTCTTCTATTTCTTTTACCAGAATATGCGTTTGAAACAAAAAAATAAACTCAAAGATGTGAATAATAAAATTCAGCAAAACATTATCAATGCGACCATCGACGGGCAGGAGTTCGAACGAAAACGAATTGCCGGAATTCTCCACGATAGCATAAGCGCACTACTATCGTCGGCGAGTTTGCATTTAATGGCCTACGAAACCAACCATCTGGACGAATCATCACCAGAACTGATCAAAACCAAAGCCATTATCAAGGAAGCGCACGATAAAATCCGCGATCTGTCACATACATTAATTCCGCCTGTATTGGAAAAACTAGGCCTTTTATCGGCTTTACAGGATTTATGCGAAAAAAATTCCAATACCCTGATCCAGTTTGAATTCACCAATCATATCGCAAAAGACAGCCGCTATAACAGTGAATTCGAAATGAAGATGTATTTTATCGTAGCCGAATTACTCAACAACATCATCAAACACAGTCAGGCATCAAAAGCTTTTATTTCGGTCGAACAAAACAACAAGCAGCTTTTTATTAATGTAGAAGACAATGGCACTGGTTTTGACACCAAAAAAACCGAACATAAAGAAGGTTTCGGACTAACACAGATCAAAGCCCGGATAAGAAGTATGAAAGGAAGTATCACGATTAATTCCAAACCAAATACCGGAACGCTAATCTATATAAAAGTGGAACTTCCGGATTAAATCAGCCTCTTTTCCCGATTTCAATAACTTCCAGTTTCTGAATTTTTTCACCGTCGATTTCAAATCGCAACATTGTACGCATCTGGTGAAATCCATGCGTTCCGGCTGCTCCGGGATTCATATGCAACAAATTCAGTTCTTTATCAAATTGTACTTTTAAAATATGCGAATGTCCGCAAATAAATAATTTCGGAGGATTGGTTTTGATTTCCGTACGGATCGCCGGATTGTATTTTCCCGGATAACCACCAATATGCGTGATCCAAACATCCACGTCTTCACAGAAAAAACGATTGTGTAGTGGAAACTCCAGCCGAGCTTTTCCATCATCAATGTTCCCATAAACGGCACGCAACGGTTTGCGTTCTTTTATCGCATCGGTAACCGACAAATCGCCGATATCGCCGGCATGCCAGACTTCATCGGCCTGGTCTACATATTTTAAAATGGTCGCATCCATATGGCTGTGCGTATCCGAAAGCAGTAAAATCTTTTTCACAACGAGTCTTTTTTAACGTGGCACGTACTTCTACAAATTCCCACAAAAATAATCATACTTAACCGTGTTTTAACTTAAAATTATGGTATTTTCAAATTTGTCAGTTCTCGAATTCCCGTATCTTTGTTCTTTTTGTATTAATCTGGAAATTGAACTTTGAGGTATTTCATAGAATTCGCTTATAACGGAAAGAATTATCATGGCTGGCAGTATCAGCCGGACGCCATATCGGTTCAGGAAACGTTAAATAAGGCTTTATCGCTTTTATTGAAACAGGAGATCGAACTTGTTGGAGCCGGAAGAACCGATACCGGTGTACACGCGCGGCAAATGTATGCCCATTTTGATTTTGACCAAATTTTGGATTCGGATCGCTGGGTACAAAAATTAAATTCGTTTTTACCGAAAGATATCGCCGTTTACCGCTTTATCCCGCTACATGACGAAGCCCATGCCCGTTTCGACGCTACTGGCAGAACCTACGAATACCATATCCATCTTTTTAAAGATCCTTTTGAAAATGAAGGTAGCTGGTTCCATTTCCATCCATTAAACGTGGAAGCCATGAATCAAGCATCGCAATTGCTGTTTGACTATACCGACTTCGAGTGCTTTTCGAAAGTACATACCGATGTGCGTACTTTTAACTGCACTATTACCGAGGCGTATTGGCAACAAAACGGTACAAAATTAGTTTTTACTATTAGTGCCGACCGCTTTTTGCGAAACATGGTCCGCGCCATAGTGGGAACTTTAATTAAAATTGGACTTGGGAAAACAACACTGGACGAGTTCCGACAAATTATCGAAAGTAAAAACCGTAGTAAAGCCGGCTTTTCCGTTCCGGCACACGGACTTTACCTTACCCGGGTTGTTTATCCCTATATACAAGAGCGCCATTCCCTATGAAAGCCATAAAATCTATTTCTTTAAAAAAAGTAATGCGCTTTGCCAAACCCTATCAGGGACGGTTTAACGCTGTTATTGTCTGGGCGATATCGTTGTCGATATTTGCCGCATTACGCCCTTATATGTTAAAAGAAACGGTAGACCGTTATCTGACAACACACGATTCCAAAGGACTCCTGCTTTTTATCCTGCTGATGGCGGTGATATTACTCCTTGAGGTGGCTTCGCAGTTTTATTTTGTATACTGGGCCAACTGGCTCGGACAAGATATTGTGAAAGATATCCGCGAAAAACTCTTCCGCCATATCAGCAACTTCAAAATGAAATATTTCGACAATGAACCCGTAGGAAAACTGGTGACCCGTTCCGTTTCCGATATCGAGTCGATTGCCAGTATTTTTAGTCAGGGATTATTTATGATTGTCAGCGACCTGCTAAAAATGGTCGTGATTTTGGGTATCATGTTTTATATGAACTGGAAACTCAGTTGTATCGTTATTCTGGGTATGCCGGTATTATTATATGCCACCCGTATTTTTCAGCAAAAAATGAAAATCGCTTTCGAAGAAGTACGAAATCAGGTGGGTAACCTCAATACATTTGTACAGGAGCGCGTTACCGGAATGAAAATCGTACAGCTCTTTAACCGCGAGGCGATTGAATATGAAAAATTTAAAGTGATCAACCAGAAACACAACGATGCCTGGTTAAAAAATATCCTGTACAACTCGATCTTTTTCCCGATAGCCGATATTGTATCGTCTGTGACTTTAGGTTGTATTATCTGGTATGGCGGTCTAAACATCATCAGTGGCGATAGCGCTACTACTTTTGGAGATCTGTTTGCCTATACAATGTTGATCAACATGTTATTTAACCCGTTACGTCAAATTGCGGATAAATTCAATGTGATGCAAATGGGTATCATCGCTGCCGAAAGGGTTTTTGAAGTATTGGATATTGATGATCACCTACAAACTTCGGGAACCGTGGAAGCGACACATTTTAAAGGCGATATTCGTTTTGAAAATGTTCGTTTCAGTTATATCGAAGGGGAAGAAGTTTTAAAAGGTATCAATCTTAAGGTCAATGCGGGTGAAACTATAGCCATTGTCGGGGCAACCGGAGCCGGTAAGTCAACGATTATTAACTTACTGAACCGTTTTTACGAAATCGACAGCGGTACCATCACCATTGATAATACACCGATTACCGAATTTACCATCGGAAGTCTGCGGAAACAAATCGCCATCGTATTACAGGATGTCTTCTTATTTGCCGATTCGATTTTAAACAATATCACGTTATACAATCCAAAGATCAGTCGTGAGGATGTGATCCTTGCCGCACAGAAAATCGGCGCGCATGATTTTATCATGAGTCTTCCTGGTGATTACGATTACAACGTTAAGGAACGTGGTATTATGCTATCATCCGGTCAGCGGCAGTTGATTGCTTTTTTACGAGCTTATGTTAGCAATCCAAGTGTTCTGATTCTCGATGAGGCCACTTCGTCTATCGATACCTATTCGGAAGAATTGATTCAGAAAGCTACCGAAACCATCACCAAAGGACGAACATCCATTGTGATTGCACACCGATTGGCGACGATTATCAATGCCGATAAAATCATTGTAATGGACAAAGGAGAAATCGTTGAAGAAGGTACCCATTATCAATTGTTAAACAAGGATAACGGTTATTACAAAAACCTGTATTACTCACAGTTTGCCGTTACAGAATAAGCGGAAAACCGGCTATTCTGACAGGAAAAATTAAAAATTTTACAGTCATTTAGCCTTAAAAATAGCAATACACTATTTTTAGCGGATTCATTTTGGGGATATTTTGAAATTTGATCGGATTAATCTTTTCAGAAAACAAATAAATCCCTATTTTCGTACGCAGAAAATTCATTTGAAATTATACATTTATGAAATACGATATTATTGTTTTAGGAAGCGGGCCAGGTGGTTATGTAACCGCCATCAGAGCTTCACAATTAGGCTTTAAAGTAGCTGTTATTGAAAAAGAAAACTTGGGAGGTATCTGCTTGAACTGGGGATGTATTCCAACAAAAGCGTTATTAAAATCGGCTCAGGTTTTTGATTACCTAAAACATGCTTCCGACTATGGATTAACAGTTAACGAATTCGACAAAGATTTCGGAGCTGTGATCAACCGTAGCCGTGGTGTTGCAGAAGGAATGAGCAAAGGTGTTCAGTTCCTGATGAAAAAAAATAAAATCGATGTGATCGATGGTTTTGGAAAAGTAAAACCAGGTAAAAAAGTAGATGTAACCGATAAAGACGGAAAAGTAACCGAGTATACTGCTGATCATATCATCATCGCTACTGGTGCGCGTTCCCGTGAATTACCAAACTTACCTCAAGACGGTAAAAAAGTAATCGGATACCGTCAGGCCATGACGTTACCTGAACAACCAAAATCGATGATCGTAGTTGGTTCCGGAGCTATCGGAGTTGAATTTGCACATTTTTACAACGCAATGGGAACCGATGTGACCATCGTAGAGTTTATGCCAAATATCGTTCCGGTTGAAGACGAAGATATCTCAAAACAATTTGAGCGTTCGCTTAAAAAAGCCGGTATCAAAATCATGACCAATGCTTCTGTTGAAAAAGTAGACACTACTGGAAACGGCGTAAAAGCAACGGTTAAAACAGCAAAAGGAGAAGAAATTCTGGAAGCCGATATCGTACTTTCTGCAGTAGGTATCAAATCCAACATCGAAAATATCGGATTGGAAGATGTAGGTATCGCTACCGACAGAGACAAAATCCTTGTAAACGCCTATTACCAAACCAATGTTCCGGGGTATTATGCTATCGGTGACGTGGTTCCGGGTCAGGCATTGGCACATGTTGCTTCTGCTGAAGGAATCCTTTGTGTGGAAAAAATTGCTGGTCTACACGTAGAACCAATCGATTACGGAAATGTACCGGGATGTACCTATGCTACTCCTGAAATTGCTTCTGTAGGTATGACCGAAAAACAAGCTAAAGAAAAAGGATTTGAAATCAAAGTGGGTAAATTCCCATTCTCTGCTTCCGGTAAAGCGAAAGCAGCCGGTACGCCAGACGGTTTTGTAAAAGTTATTTTCGATGCGAAATATGGTGAATGGTTAGGTTGCCATATGATTGGTGCCGGTGTAACTGACATGATCGCTGAAGCTGTAGTTGCCCGTAAACTGGAAACTACCGGTCACGAAATCCTAAAAGCAATCCACCCGCACCCTACTATGAGTGAGGCGGTAATGGAAGCTGTTGCGGATGCATACGGGGAAGTGATTCACTTATAAGATTCAAAAAAAAACATAGTAAAAAGGGCTGTTTCAAAAGAGATAGCCCTTTTTTTTATTCGGTGATTTTAAAATTTAACACGATTTTTTTAACAAAAATCACTACATTTGTAATATATTCACTTCACTACACCGCCTGATGTTCCAAAACAAACCGGATACAGGCAAAATCCACAAGTCATTAACTTTAAAATCAAATAGTATGTTTAGAAACCTAATGTATTTAGCGGTATCCCTTTTTCTATTTGCATCCTGTAGCAAAAATGAAGTGATACGATTAACAGTAGCTTCCGAAGAAGCAGACTGTGTTGGTGTAGGGCCTCAAAAATGTTTGTTGGTTAAAAAAGAAGGCCAAAAAGACTGGGAGAATCTTTATAATGGAATTGATGGTTTTATTTTTGAAGATGGAAACGAATATGTATTGGAAGTACGCGAAGAAAAAATTGACAATCCTCCTGCCGATGCGCCTTCTGTAAAATATGTTCTGGTAAACGAAATCTCGAAAACTGCAAAAACATCCGAAGGTCTACCGGCAAAAGTCGAAACACCGGTTACCCAAACCTTCCGGATTACCGTAGCGTCACAACAAGCTGATTGTACCGGTGTGGCACCACAAAAATGTTTTTTAATCAAAAAAGACGGACAAAAAGACTGGGAATTCTTGTATAGCGGTATCGAAGGTTTTACTTATGAAGCAGGTAACGAATATGTATTGGAGGTCAAAGAAGAAAAAATTGACAATCCTCCTGCCGACGGTTCATCGGTAAAATGCATACTGGTTAAAGAGATTTCCAAAATAAAGAAAATCTCCGAAAACCTTCCGAAACGTACAAAATAATCCAATTACAATACGACTGTCTGATATTCAAAATCCGACAGATATTTATAAGGTTGTCTAAAAAACAACCTTTTTTTATTTAGTTATTGCAAATTTTAACAAAATAATACGCATACTTTTTGTACTTTATCGCATCTAAAAATTATAATCCTTTCAAAACAAAACTGTATGACCCGATTGCTATGCCTTTTATTTTTACTTTTTATTCCGATTACGCATTATGCGCAGCCCGTTACACTCAATCAGGGCTATACGCTTCAAAAAGATTATTTTGCCGAAATTCCGTTTGAAAACGTTAATAATAAATTGATCATCCCTGTTGTGATCCAAAACAAAACCTACCGCTTTCTGTTAGATACCGGTGCGCCTTGTATCATTACCAGTGAACTGAATAAATTACTTCAGGCGAAATTTCTGTCTGAAATCAATATTGTAGATGCCAATGGCAAAAACGATACGATGAGAATGGTCGCCATACCCGAATTATCATTGGGAGGTGTTAGTTTTAAGGATATTCCGGCATTGGTTAACGATAATAAAATGATTTTCGAGTGCCTTAAAATCGATGGTTTTATTGGTAGTAACATCCTGCGTAATTCTATTCTGCAATTGTCTGCTACAAAAAAATCCGTTGTCATAACCGATAATCCTTCCCGATTGAATTTACGCAAAAAACATGCATCCAAGCTCTATTTGTACGACACACAAAGCAGTCCTTATATTAAAATCGCTCTGAAAAACAAAAAAGAAGCTTCCGAGGAACTCCTTTTCGATACCGGTATGAACAACCTTTATTCGATGTCATTACGAGCGTACGATATTCTAAAAGAAGAAAATCTTTTTCTCGATATCGAAGAAGGTTATGGCAATGCATCCATTGGGATATTTGGCAATTCTGAGGATACCAAAAATTACCGGTTTACCGTTCCGCAAATCAAAATCAACGGGATAGCTTTTAAAAACATGACCATCGAAACCACCAACGACAAAAATTCACGGATTGGTGCCGAAATACTAAACCACGGACTGGTTACCGTGGATTATAAAAACAAATACTTCTATTTCGAACCGTATAATGAAAGCTACGATCTGAAAGAAAAACAAATCGGCTTTAAACCAACGCTTAACAATGAGAAACTCGTGGTTGGCATTATCTGGGACGATGCGATACGAGGGATTGTTGGCATTGGGGATGAAATTGTTCAGGTAGATGACGTAAACTATGACAATGCGAATTATTGCACTATTGTGACCACACCTTCACCGTTGCGAAATAAAAACAAGGATACTTTTAAAGTGACCTTCCGAAACAGTGTTGGTGATTTGAATACCTTAACCTTAACCAAAAACTGACGCCTATGACGATACAACCGATCTACAGCAAATCCATCCCGTATCCCCTATTGCTTTTAGCTGATCCGTATATTGACATGATCAATAGCTATGTACACGAATCTTTTTTGTATGGTATTCCCGTTGGAAACGATTATATCGGCGTATATGCTTTATATCCGATCGATGAAACCGCTGTTGAGATCAAAAACATAGCCGTACGGGAAGATCACCAACAAAAAGGTATTGGCAAACTTTTATTACATCATGCCTTTTCAGAAGCCCAAAAAAGAGGGTTTCACGAGGTGATCATCGGAACGGGAAATTCCAGTATTTCACAATTGCAGTGGTACCAGAAACAAGGCTTTGAAATGACCGGTCTGAAAAAGAATTTCTTTACGGAACATTACAAGGAGCCGATTTTCGAAAACGGAATCCAATGCAAACATATGATCGTATTAAGCAAACCGATCCATCATTCCCTGTAAGAAAAACTTAGTATATTTGTAATTATAACCCAGTATTTAACCGGTACAAATACCAATTCTTATTTTATTTCATATGATCAATTTTGCCTATACCATCTTATATGTACAAAACGTAAACAAAGCCATGACATTTTACGAAAATGCATTTGGTTTTGAACGTAAATTTATCACACCCGATGAAGATTACGGCGAATTGATCACCGGTTCAACCACCCTATCCTTTGCAGTACATACTTTGGCAAAATCGAACCTAAAAGACGGTTATATCGAAAGTAATCCAACAGCCAAACCTTTTGGTATCGAATTAGGCTTTACATCCGATGATGTCGAAAAAACGGTAGCAACCGCGCTTCAGGCTGGTGCTACGTTAACCGAAGCGGTTAAATCCAAACCATGGGGACAAAAAGTCGCCTATGTGAGAGATCCCGAAGGCTTTTTAGTGGAAATCTGTAGTCCGATGTAAAATGGAACGGCTAATCCGGCATATTGAAAAATCGGTAGTACTAACTCCTGAAGAAAAAGAAATCATAGCCACAACTTTCCATTCGAAAAAATTGGCCAAAAAAGAGATCCTTCATAGCGAAGGCAGCGTTTGCCAATACAATTATTTTATCGCAAAAGGTTGTTTCCGCCTGTATCTGATCACCGAAAACGGAAAAGAACAGGTTATCCAACTCGGACTTGAAAACTGGTGGATTTCCGATTATTCGAGCTATACTTCCGGCCGATCCTCCAAATTTTATATCCAGGCATTGGAGAGCTCCGAAGTTCACTATATCAATCGTTCGGAACAGGAAGCCTTGTTTGAAAAAATTCCCGCACTGGAAAGTTATTTCAGGAAAAACCTGGAACGGGCTTATGCCGCTTCCCTTACACGAATTGAGTATCTTTTTCTGCTTTCAGGCGAAGAACGCTACCTGCAATTTGTAGGCACCTATCCGGAGTTTGCCCAACGGATTCCACAATATATACTGGCTTCTTTTTTAGGAATCAGCCCGGAATACGTAAGCGAGGTTCGCAAAAAACGGAGTTAAGCGCCTTTCTTAAACCAGCTTAATTTTTTTCCGGTCGGCACTTCCGAACTTTGTCCTGATAAAAAAATCAATCACTATGGACAATCGAATTAACATCAGTCAACTGGAACCGGAAGCGTATAAAATCATGTATGCTTTCGAAAAGTATTTAAGCACTTCCAAGCTTACACCTATTCATAAAGAGCTTATCAAAATACGGGCTTCACAAATCAACGGTTGTGCTTTTTGTATTAATATGCACACCAAAGATGCCCGTAAATATGGCGAAACCGAACAACGTATTTATGCGTTAAATGCCTGGCGGGATACCAATTTCTTCTCGGAAGCAGAAAAGGCGATTTTAGCCCTTACGGAAGAAATGACCCTCATTCCCAACCATGTGTCGGATGTGACCTACGAAAACGCACGTAAAGCGCTCAATGACGATAATTATCTGGCTCAGGTGATGGTAGCCATTATCACGATCAATTCGTGGAACCGGATCGCCATTGCTACTAAAATGATGCCGGAACAGGATTAACAAAGGGTCGCTACAAGCGACCCTTTGTTAATGTTTATTCCTTTTATACTTTTATTTCTATTACACCTGACAGGTCTTGAAAACCTGTCAGGTGTTAAGTATATTATTCTCTAATGATCATAATCGTAGCCTTAAACCCGGTAGCCAAATCCCAACGGTTGGCCGAAAGTAGTGTTCCTTTATCATCATATACGTGGAATTCGGCCGTATTCGGACCAGAGCTTCCCTGATTTAACGCTTCAAAATCGAGTTTATTAAATCCTTTCTCCAATCCAAGTGTCGTGCCTTTAAAACTAGCATCTAAAATGATCTGCGGAATCATGATTTTTCCGTTTACTAAAAACTTAATCATGTCGCCATCTACATATTCGTGATCGCGGTATACAATTTTAACGTATTCCGATTTGGTACGGATTTCCCCGAATGACTGGTCTCTTTTAAAGATACGCGAATCACCATTGCCTTCTCCTTTAAAATCCTGTTTTAGCTTTTCGACGTATACATCGCCCGGATTGGCAAATTTTTCTTTTTCGGCGCCAAACTTGGAATTATCTTCCCCTATCTGGAATGAAGAAGTAGTAGGCTTTAAGGTTTCCAGCGGATTTAAGGGCGTATCAAAAATAGACGAACTAAAATTCATCGATGGGAAAGCAGTCGAATTGGATGATTTATCCGGACTAATAGCCGGTATTTTCAAACGGGGAATCGGTTTCGACTTGGTTACAAAATCATTTTGCGCCCAACTGCTTGCAGATAACCCGATTAAAATGAACAACAGATATAACGATCTCACTGATTTACTTTTAAAGTCTAAAAATAGCAAATTCAACCCTACCTAAAAATATTCCGGCTACTTTTAACGCTATTTTATACCTTTTAATTCTTAACGTTTCATTACCATTACTGCAATCAAAAAAGAAGTAACTTCATGACTTTCCTCCTGATAACCAACTAAACAGACATACTTATGGCAACAAGAATTTTTGTAAACCTGCCCGTTAAAGACCTCAATCGATCGATTGCGTTCTTTACCAAACTGGGATTTACATTTAATCCGCAGTTTACAGACGACAAAGCCACCTGCATGATCGTTAGCGATACGATATTTGTGATGTTACTGGTACACGAACGTTTTAAGGATTTTACCCGTAAGGCAATTAGCGACGCCACACAGACAACCGAAGTACTATTATGCCTGGACACCGATAGCCGGGAAAAGGTAAATGCGATCATAGCCAAAGCCGTTGAAGCCGGTGGAACGCTTTATGCCGAACCGATGGATTACGGCTGGATGTATTCGCATAGTTTTTCCGATCTGGACGGGCATCAATGGGAAATTATTTATATGGATCCCGAAGGAATGCCGCAGTAAAATTTTATGATTTCTTTAAGATAAATCCACAGCAAATAATCCGAAAAACCGTAATCGCCTACTAACTTTTTTTGTAACTTGCAGTTCGTTACACTTTTATAAAATCATTGATCTACTCATGGTACAGCTAATGATTATGCTAATTAAACAACTTATACTGCTGATCATCAATTTCGGCCAGTTGTTGTAATTTTAACGTCCCTGACAACACCTAAACTATCTAAATCCCCCAATGGGTTTTATATAGCTGTCGACTCTTTTATCTTTAATTTTAATGCAATAAAAAATCCCTCTGTATGGAGGGATTTTTGTTTTTATTAATGCTGTGCTTAGAAAACAAACATGGCGCGTTCGCTCATCATGTCGTTTACTGCATCGGCTACTTCTTCCAATACTGCTTCATCGGTATGATTTAAAATCACTTTATCGATCAAAGCTACGATGGTTTCCATATCGGATTCTACCAAACCACGCGTCGTTACCGCAGGAGTTCCCACTCGGATACCAGAGGTTACAAATGGTGATTTGTCATCGAAAGGAACCATATTTTTATTTACGGTGATTTCAGCTTTTACCAAAGCATTTTCAGCTTCTTTCCCGGAAATATTTTTATTTCTAAGATCGATCAGCATCATATGATTATCGGTACCGCCAGAAATAATGTTATATCCTCTTTTTACAAAGGCTTCCGCCATTGCTTTTGCATTTTTCTGAACCTGCATTGCATAGGTAAAGAATTCGTCGCTTAAAGCTTCGCCAAAGGCTACTGCTTTTGCCGCTATGATATGCTCCAACGGCCCACCCTGGTTACCCGGGAATACCGATCCGTCCAATAAAGACGACATCATACGGATTTCTCCTTTAGGCGTTTTTATTCCAAACGGATTTTCAAAATCTTTCCCCATCATGATCATTCCACCTCTTGGCCCACGTAGGGTTTTGTGCGTTGTAGTCGTGATGATATGGCAATGCGGAACCGGATCGTTCATCAATCCTTTAGCAATCAAACCGGCCGGGTGTGAAATATCGGCCATTAAAATCGCTCCTACACTGTCGGCAATCTCGCGGAAACGTTTAAAATCCATATCACGGGAATAAGCCGAAGCGCCCGCGATAATCAATTTTGGTTGTTCCTGGGTTGCTACTTCCTGAATCTTATCGTAGTTTAGCATTCCGGTTTCTTTTTCCACTCCGTAGAATACCGGATTGTATAATTTTCCGGAAAAGTTCACCGGCGAACCGTGTGTTAAATGTCCTCCGTGTGAAAGATCGAAACCTAATATTTTATCGCCCGGTTTTAAACAGGCTGCAAAAACGGCCGTATTAGCTTGCGATCCGGAGTGTGGCTGTACGTTTACATATTCGGCTCCAAACAAAGCCTTAGCTCTGTCGATTGCGATTTGTTCGATTACATCCACTACTTCACATCCACCGTAATACCGTTTACCCGGATACCCTTCCGCATATTTATTCGTTAAAACGGAACCCGCAGCTTCCATTACCTGATCGCTCACGAAATTCTCAGATGCAATAAGTTCCAAGCCGTGAATTTGTCTATCTTGTTCTTCAAGAATTAAGTCGAAAATTTGTTCGTCGCGTTGCATTTTATAATATTTCGTTAAATTGACCTCAAAAATACGAAAATCGTTTGTTAAATTCACAATAGCTACTATATTTGATTTCGAATTTTTCAACAACAAAAACAAACATACAATATGCCAATAAGTGCCAATGACCCTACCCGAAAATCGTGGTTAGACGTCCCCGTGAACAGCGATTTTCCGATACAAAACATCCCTTTTGGGGTTTTTATAACTAAAGATGACGTGGTAACTATCGGAACACGTATTGGTGATTTTGCAATCGATATGGGAGCCCTGCAACAATTGGGTTATTTTGAAGGTATTGAACTAACGGACGATATGTTTATGCAGGATACGCTGAACGATTTTATCTCCGACGGTAAAAAAACATGGCGTTTAGTACGTAACCGACTAGCTGATATTTTTGACGTCGTAAATCCGCAATTACGCGATAACGATGCCCATAAAGAAATCGTTATTTTTAACGTAAATGACATCGAAATGCAATTACCGGTTTTAATCGGCGATTATACCGATTTTTATTCCAGCAAAGAACACGCTACAAATGTGGGCAAAATGTTCCGTGACCCGGACAATGCGCTATTACCAAACTGGTTGCATATTCCGGTAGGTTACCACGGAAGAAGTTCTACGATCGTGCCTTCCGGAATTCCGGTACATCGACCGATGGGACAAACCCTTCCAAATGGGGAAACCCAACCGGTATTCGGTCCGTCACGATTAGTGGATTTCGAATTGGAAACCGCTTTTATTACGACTGATGCCAACATTATGGGCGAAAATATCCCTGTGGAAGAAGCTGAAGATTATATTTTCGGTATGGTATTGTTAAACGACTGGAGTGCCCGTGATATCCAGAAATGGGAATATGTGCCGCTAGGTCCTTTTCTTGCTAAAAACTTTGCCTCTTCCATTTCACCATGGATCGTAACGTTGGATGCTTTGGAGCCTTTCCGCGTGGCAAGCCCAAAACAGGAACCGACCCCGCTTCCGTATTTACAACAAACCGGCGATCATGCTTTCGATATCAACCTGGAAGTGGCTATCGCTCCGGAAAATGCCGAGGCTACGGTAGTTTGTGAATCAAACTTTAAATATATGTACTGGACCATGAGTCAGCAGCTGGCGCACCATACTGTTAACGGTTGTCGTGTGAATTCCGGTGACATGATGGGTTCTGGTACGATTTCCGGATCTACGGAAAACAGCTTCGGATCGATGCTGGAATTAACATGGGGTGGTAAAAACCCATTAAAAATGAACGATGGTACCGAACGTAAGTTTATCAACGACGGTGATACGGTGATCATGAAAGGTTACTGCCAGAATGACCAGGTACGTATCGGATTTGGTGAAGTTTCCACTAAACTATTACCGCCGTTCGAACGAAAATAAGACACTATATTCCGAATAAAAACTCCGGTTCGTCCGGAGTTTTTTTATGCCCGTTTCTTATTATCCGCTCAAAATTTATACTTTTGGACATCTTTAAAGATTTCATTTATGAGGAAAATTACTGCTTTAGTATTCCTGTTGACATTTGTTTGCTCCTGTGGTGTCAAACAAACCCGGAATATGCTGAGTGAAGGCGATTACGACGGGGCCATTGACCGGGCTATCGAAGGATTGCGAAACAATAAAAATGCAAAAGGAAAACAAGATTATGTGTACCTGCTGGAAGAGGCGTTTGCCAAAGCCAAAGACCGTGATCTTCGCACCATTGAACTCCTTGTTAAAGATGCGAATCCTTCCAAACTGGAAAAACTATACAATACCTATTTACAGCTTAACAACCGCCAGGAGCACATTCGTCCGTTATTACCACTCCGACTTATAAAAGAAAACCGGAATGCTATTTTTCCGTTTGACGATTATTCCGATCAGATTGTAAGCAGCAAAAATGCACTGGCCAAATTCCTGTACGACAATTCCAAAGCCTTAATGGCAACCAATAATAAACTGAATTACAGAAGAGCTTACGATGATTTCGCTTATCTGCTAACGCTGAGTCCTAACTTTAAAGACGTTCCCAAATTAATGGATGAAGCGCAATTTAAAGGAACCGACTTTGTAAATGTATACTCTAAAAACGAAACCAATATGGTAATTCCGGTACGCCTGGAGTCGGATTTACTGGACTTCAGTACGCTTGGCCTGGACGACAAATGGACCGTTTACCATAGCAATCGTCAAAAAGGGGTTACCTACGATTATGGCCTTATTGTTAACTTCCGTGACATTAAAATATCTCCGGAGCAAATTAAAGAGCGCCAGTTTATCAAAGAAAAACAAATCAAAGATGGTGTTAAAAATCTGGTTGATGCCAATGGGCGCGTGGTTCGCGATAGTTTGGGAAAACCCGTTAAAGTAGACAATTTCCGTACGATCCGAATTGATATTTACGAGTTTACACAGTTTAAAGCCTGCCAGGTAACAGCCAAAGTAGATTATATCGATTTTAAAACCAACCAACTGATCGATTCATTTCCGTTGAGCAGTGAATATGTTTTCCAGAATATCTATGCCAACTATCAGGGCGATCGTCGTGCCTGCGATGATAACTATTTTAAATATTTCGATCGCAAGCCGATTCCGTTTCCGGGTAACGAACAGATGGTTTATGATACCGGTGAAGATCTGAAAGCAAAACTAAAAAACATCATCACCCGGAATAAATTCCGTCGCTAATATTGTTGAAAAACACCCGAAAAGCACTTCTAAAAGAAGTGCTTTTTTTATGCGCAGGCCCCGTAAATATTAACAAGAAGTATAATATTAATTATTTGTTAATAAATATTTCGCATTTTGTACCATATAAATAGTAATTTTATGAAAATCAAATCTATACATTATGAAAAAAAACCTACTGTACATTTCGATGTTGTTTTTAGGCATCTGCGGGCATGCTCAGAAACTATCCGATTTTAATCGCGTAAACGTCGAGGGATTTTTTACTAATCCCGTAGTTTCGCCAGACGGAACACATGCCCTTTTAACCGGCGAACATTTTAAAGGTATTTACCTTTTGGATCTGGCCAAAAATACGGTACAAAAAATTTCCGATAAGGACGGAAGCGGTTACGGCTATACCTGGGATCGCAACAACACCACCTTTTATTTTAAAGAAAAAGGTGACAAAGAATTCTTTGCACAGTCGAGAGTGTATGCCTATGATGTGGCGACTCAGAGACGTGAATTAAAAGACGACATTAACCACACATTTTTGCCATCGTACCAGGGTAAGGAAACTCCAGTTGTGGTTTACACCAATCTAATGACTTTAAAGATCGAAGCAAAAGATCTTGCTACAGAAAAAACATGGGTCATCACCAACGACGAGGGGCAGTTTTATAATGCCTTATTGTCTAACGATGGTAAAAAAGTGGCCGTTCATAACGGAGCGGATATTTTTGTTTACGATCTGAATGGTGAAAACAAACCCGTTAAAGTCGGAACCGGAATCGCAACCGGATGGTCGGCAGATGACAAATTCTTATTAGGATTTTTAGACGAAAGTGAAGACGGACATAGCGTGAGCAACTCCGAATTGTATCTGTTTGATACCAAAGCTTTCAAACCGAGAAAGATCACGAACACCGAAGTTTTTACCGAAATGTTCCCTTCATTCTACGGAAAAAACAAAGTATTGTTTGCCGATGACAAAACCGGTAGAATTTTCACTTCTGAACTAAAAAACTAATGCTATGAAAAAAATAACTACACTCCTTTTTGCCCTGATATTAGGTTTCGCAGCAAATGCACAAATCATTGTTCTCGATCCGGGACACGGCTATGGCGCCACAACCAGCGATAATCCCGATGGCCGAACCGCTACTGAAATTGAAACCTCTCTTGAAGTCGGTTTACGAACCCGTAACCTGATCCAGGGAAGTTGTTCCTGGACGGTATACATGACCCGTACCACGAATCTAAACAGTTGGATTTCGGTAACACAACGTGCAACCATGTCGAACAACTGGAATGCCGACCGCCTATTGAGTATTCACTGTAATGCTGGTGGTGGAACCGGTACCGAAACCTTTTATTGTACCGCCGACGATACGAATACGGCTCCGGATATTGCTTTTGCTCAGAAAATCCAAACGGATATGGTATCCTACGGTTCGTGGACAAACAGACGCTGCGTGGAGGACAACAGTTTCCTGGCGTATCACCTTGGAGTACTGCGCTATTCCTCCGCTACGGCATGTTTAAATGAAATCGGTTTTGTGGATACCACTTCCGATGCGGCCAAACTAACCAGTTCTACCTGGAGGGATTCGTTTGCATCCGCTTACTTTAATGCTTTTAAATCGAATTTAGGACTAACTTGTAGTACGAGTGCTCCAGGTGCGTTTACGTTAACCGCTACACCGGAATGTAACGGAAGCGCGACCCGCGTTCGATTAAACTGGACGGCTTCGACCAATGCGACCAGTTATGATATCTATCGTAACGGGGCGTTATATGCGAGTAGCATTACCGGAACACAATATCTAAACACGGCGGTTACGTCGGGAACGGCTTATACCTACTATGTAAAAGCGAAAAATGCCGGAAGTGCAACAACCAACAACTCCAACGGAACCTTGTCGGCTACACCACCGGCTTGTGGCGCTCCGGGTGCATTTACAGTTACCTTAACACCAACTTGTAGCGGAACAACCAGCGCTATAAACGTGACGTGGACGGCTTCTGCCAATGCCACTACCTACGATATCTATCGTAACGGAAACTTATACGCTCCGGATGTTACCGGTACTTCGTTTTTAAATACCTATTTGATCAACGCTGGTTCGACTTATACCTATTCGATGGTAGCAAAAAACAGCGCCGGATCGACCAGCAATTCCAATGGAACCCGTTCGGCTGTAGCGATTAGCTGTGGTGCCCGAATGGCTGCGGAAAGTCCTGTAAATGGTTTTGAAAACCTACAATTATATCCGAACCCGTCTGATGGTTTTGTAAACTTATCGGTAGAAAATATCGCCGATCAGAAAGTAAACCTGATGTTGGTGGATACCAACGGCCGTATTGTATTGGAAAGCAATGTGATGCCGTCCAACAATACGCTATCCGAGCAAATCGATATCCGCAACCTGGCAACAGGTATGTATATTTTAAAAATCACAACCGGAAATAAAGAATATATCCGAAAAGTGGTGAAAAAATAAAGAACTGTTTTGACGGTTAAACCGGGATTAATCATATGATTAATCCCGGTTTTTTATTGAATAAATCGTACAAAAACACCCATTTAAAGACAAAAAACAGCATTTTTATTATTTTTTTCAACTTATGTTATAATTTATATTACATTTGTCCCGATGAAATTAACTGCGTTACATAGTAACCGTTCCCTACGGAAAAGCTTGTCCACTACTTCGCGGACAGTGCGGAGTCTATTCTAGTACCCGAGTTTTTCCTGTTGTTATTCATCTTCTATTTTTTCCCGTTTTGGAAATAGCTATTGTTTTTACCGGCTTTATTAGCCTTATTTTAAATACCCTTTTAGTACTACCGTTTGCAATCCCTGCAACACGACGGTAAACACTGCTTTTTTCGAAACATCCCGACGGTTTCGACTCCTTTCCATATCCCTTTACTTTTTATTGTTTATTAATATTTACCCATCATTGTAAAAGATGAATGTAATCATTGTTATTGCTCAAAAGGAGCATTATGTCTATGCGGCAGAGATTTGCGATACTATCGAAACCTCAGCCTTACAAAGATGCACCGGTATTGCCAAAAGGACACCGGAATACATCCGTAAAAAGATCGATATGCAGGATGCTGTTATCGCACTCGAAAACGGAAAATTCGCCGGTTTTTGTTATATCGAAAGCTGGAGTCATGGCAAGTTTGTGGCACATTCGGGCCTTATTGTCCATCCGGATTACCGCCACCTCGGACTGGCTAAAAAAATCAAAACGTTTGTTTTTGACTATTCGCAAAAAAAGTATCCCGAAGCTAAAATTTTTGGGATCACTACCGGTCTGGCCGTGATGAAAATCAATTCCGATTTAGGTTACCGGCCGGTGCCATTTTCGGAACTAACCGATGATCCGAGCTTTTGGAGCGGTTGCAGGACCTGTTCGAATTTTGACATTCTACAGCGGAAGGAAAACAAAATGTGTCTTTGCACCGGAATGTTATACGATCCGAACGAAAAAAGAAAGCCAAAAGCAACCTATACCTTTAATCAGAAAGTGTTAAGCCGACTAAAAAATATCAAACAGGCACTTTTCTTAAAAAAATAAATACGATGACAGCACAACCTACAGCCAAGGAAATCAAAAAAATAGTTGTAGCCTATAGCGGCGGACTCGATACGTCTTTTTGCCTGAAATACCTGCAAAATAAAGGGTATCAGGTGCATACCGTTTTGGTAAATACCGGTGGTTTTTCGGTAGCCGAATTAGAAGCCATCACGACCCGCGCCTACGAATTGGGAAGTTTTCAGCATACCAATTGTAACATTATTGAAAAATATTATCAGAAAGCCATCAAATACCTCGTTTTCGGGAATGTACTAAAAAACAATACCTATCCGCTTTCGGTAAGTGCCGAAAGGGTTTTTCAGGCATTGGAAATCGTCCGTTATGCTCAAAAAATAGGAGCCGATGCGATAGCCCACGGAAGTACCGGAGCCGGAAATGATCAAATTCGTTTTGATCTTATTTTTCAAACTATAGCGCCGGAAATTAAAATCATTACCCCTATACGCGATCTTGCATTATCCCGTCAGGAAGAAGTCGATTATCTCGAAAAACAAGGGGTTTTCTATTCTTGGGAAAAGGCGCAATATTCGATCAATAAAGGAATCTGGGGAACCAGTGTAGGCGGAAAGGAAACGCTAACCTCACATCTTCCGTTACCGGACGAAGCGTATCCGTCGCCATTACAAAAAACAACACCCGAGAACGTCGTTCTTGAATTTGAAAAAGGCGAACTGATAGCTGTAAACGGCGAAAAAGCTGCTCCAACAACCAATATCGCCAAACTTGAAAGTTTAGCCACTGCTTTTGCGATTGGTCGTGACATTCATGTGGGCGATACCATTATCGGGATTAAAGGACGTGTCGGTTTTGAAGCCGCCGCTCCGCTGATTATTATCAAAGCACATCACTTACTCGAGAAACATGTGTTAAGTAAATGGCAACAATACTGGAAGGAACAACTGGGGAATTGGTATGGTATGCTTTTTCACGAAGGCCAATACCTCGATCCGGTGATGCGTAATATCGAAACGTTTCTAACCGATACGCAGCAAACCGTAAGTGGAACAGTCACCGTTACCCTAAAACCCTATCATTTTTCGCTCGATGGTATTGTCTCGGAACATGATCTAATGAACACCGAATTGGGTCAGTATGGCGAAATGAACAATGCCTGGACGGCTACGGACGCAAAGGGTTTTATCAAAATCCTTGGAAATGCACAAACTATTTATTCACAGGTAAATGCACTCAATTATGATTAAGACAGGTATTATTGGCGGTTCGGGCTATACCGCCGGAGAGTTATTACGTTTGCTCCAAAACCATCCCAAAACAACCGTCGACTTTGTCTATAGCACGACCAATGCCGGGAAACCCGTTGCAAAAGTTCATCAGGATTTATTGGGCGATACGGATCTGCTCTTTACCGATACGATCAATCCCGAAGTAAATCTTGTTTTTCTTTGCTTAGGTCACGGTCAGTCGAAGGCATTTCTTGAAAAACACCATTTTGCTTCCCATACGCGTATTATCGATCTGGGTAATGATTTTCGTTTACATCCCGATGCCGGTTCTTTTGTGTACGGGCTGCCGGAACTAAACCGTAAAAAGATCAAAATGACTCAGTTTGTAGCCAATCCAGGTTGCTTTGCTACTGCGATACAACTGGCATTAGTACCTTTAGCACAACATCAGGAACTACAAAACAGTATTCATATCAACGCGACTACCGGTAGTACGGGTGCTGGTGTACAACCTTCCGGGACTACGCATCACAGTTGGCGTACGAATAATATGTCGCATTACAAAGCTTTTGAACACCAGCATCTTGACGAAATCCAACAAAGTCTGGACAAACTGCAACCCGGTTTTAATCAGGAGTTGCTGTTTATTCCAAACCGTGGGGATTTTAGTCGTGGAATCTTCGCGACTCTATATACCCAAACAGAGAAATCGCTGGATGCAATTGTTGCCTTATACAAAACTTTTTATCAGAACGATCCTTTTGTAGTTGTTACTACCGACACCATTCATCTAAAACAGGTCGTGCAAACCAACAAATGTATCATCAGTCTGGAAAAAAAAGGAAAGTACCTGTTAATCACTTCCATTATCGATAACCTGATAAAAGGTGCTTCGGGACAGGCGATACAAAATATGAACCTGATGTTTGGTCTGGACGAAAAAACCGGACTGCAACTAAAATCAGGCAGTTTTTAACCCCTTTAATTTTTTAACAATGTCTTTATTTAATGTTTATCCAATATACAACCTCACTCCTGTCCGCGCTTTAAACGCAACGGTATGGGATACTAACAACCAGGAATATCTTGATTTTTATGGGGGTCACGGTGTGATTTCCATTGGTCATTCTCATCCGGCCTATGTAAAAGCCATTACCGATCAGGTTGGAAAAATCGGTTTTTATTCCAATTCCATTCAAAACCCGATACAGGAACAATTGGCGCAAAAGCTGACTTCCCTATCCGGTTATCCCGACTATTCGCTGTTTTTGTGTAATTCCGGTGCCGAAGCCAATGAGAATGCTTTAAAACTGGCTTCCTTTCACAACGGAAAATCAAAAGTGATTGCGTTTCAAAAAGCGTTTCACGGGCGAACCTCAGCCGCTGTGGCGGTAACCGATAATCCTTCGATTGTAGCGCCGCTTAACAGCAAACACGAGGTTGTTTTTCTTCCGTTAAACGATAGTGATGCCGTTGCATTGGAAATCGCCAAAGGGGATGTTTGCGCCGTGATCATCGAGGGAATTCAGGGCGTAGGTGGCCTGGACGAGGGAACTACAGCGTTTTTTCAGTTTTTACAACAGATCTGTAATGCGAATAATGTTGTCCTGATTCTGGATGAAATCCAAAGTGGCTATGGACGTTCCGGGACGTTTTTTGCACACCAGCATCATGCGATTCAGCCGGATATTATTTCGGTTGCCAAAGGAATGGGCAATGGTTTCCCTATCGGCGGAATTCTGATCCATCCAAAATTTAAAGCATCCTACGGTTTATTGGGTACTACCTTCGGCGGAAATCACCTGGCCTGTGCAGCGGCTTTGTCGGTTTTGGAAACCATCGAACAGGAACAACTGATCGCAAATGTCACTTTGATCCATGATTATTTTATAGCACAGGTTAAACAAATTCCTGCGGTAAAAAAGATAAAGGGTAAAGGACTGATGCTTGGACTGGAATTCGATTTCGACGTTAGCGCATTACGTCAGAAACTGATTTACGAGGCTCATATTTTTACCGGAAATGCATCGCAGAAAAATCTTTTGCGCCTTCTTCCGCCCTTATCCATCACCCAAAAACAGATCGATTTATTTGTAAACGGACTCGAAAAAGTCCTTGCCACTTTAGACTAAAACACCATGAAACATTTTACATCCGTAAACCATATAGACGATCTCGACGAGCTGTTATTACTGGCCAAACAGATCAAATCCGATCCTTATGCACATAAAGCATTAGGTACCAATAAAACCATTGGGCTTTTATTTTTTAATCCAAGTCTGCGAACCCGATTGAGTACGCAAAAAGCCGCGGCTAATCTGGGAATGAATTGTATCACTTTAAACCTGAATACCGAAAGCTGGAGTCTGGAATTTGAAGATGGCGCCGTGATGGATGGCGCTAAATCCGAACATATCAAAGAAGCCGCGCAGGTGGTTGCGCAATACTGCGATATCATAGCAATCCGTAGTTTTCCAACGCTAACCGATAAGGAAAAAGACGAAGCAGAATATGTGATCAACGCTTTTATAAAAGCCGTTTCTATTCCGGTGATCAGTCTCGAAGGCTCTTCGGAACATCCGTTACAGGCCGTAGCCGATATACTAACCATACAGGAATATAAAACCCTACAAAAACCAAAAGTGGTGTTAACCTGGGCGCCACATCCGAAGGCCTTACCCCATGCGGTTCCAAATTCATTTGTCAAAATGATGCAAAAGGCTAATGTCGATTTTGTGATCACCCATCCGGAAGGTTATGAACTCAATCCCGAAATCACGCAAAACAGTACCATAGTGTACAACCAGGATAAGGCTTTTGAGAATGCCGATTTTATTTATGCCAAAAACTGGAGCAATTACAACGATTATGGTGCTATTACCTCTCAGGATTTGTCGTGGATGGTAACCCCGGAAAAAATGGCGCTTACCAACCAGGCTAAGTTTATGCATTGTCTTCCGGTACGCCGTAACCAGATTGTGAGCGATGCGGTTTTGGATGGTGAAAATTCCATAGTGATTCCGCAGGCGAATAACAGAACTTATGCCACACAGGCAATACTGACTAAAATTTTACAGGATGAAAAAAGCTAAACCGGAACTAACCCTTGCTAAAATCGGCGGAAATATAATTGATGATCCGATTGCTTTGCAACAGGCGCTTACTGCTTTTTCTCAGCTAAAAGGTGCCAAAATTCTGGTACATGGCGGCGGTAAAGAAGCCAGTAAAATTGCAGAAGCGCTAAACCTCGAAACGCAAATGGTGGATGGCCGCCGTATAACCGATCAGCCGATGCTGGATGTGGTTGTAATGACCTATGCTGGGTTGATCAATAAACGAATTGTCGCGCAACTCAGCGCCTTGGAATGTCCGGCTTTTGGTTTTTCCGGAGCCGATGGTAATCTGATTCAATCGGAGAAAAGAACCGTTCAGGATATCGATTTCGGTTTTGTGGGCGATATCCGTCATATTAATACTCCGCAACTCCTTTCACTGCTTAGTACAAAAGCGGTACCGGTATTTTGTGCCATCACGCACGACGGAAAAGGTCTGTTGCTCAATACCAATGCCGATACCATTGCCGCGGAACTGGGTATCGCTTTGTCGGATGCCTATTCGGTAAAAATCATCTATTGCTTTGAAAAACAAGGTGTTTTGATTAATACCAACGACGAATCGTCTCTGATTCCAATACTAACGACATCGAAATACCGCGATCTGCTGGCTATCGGTGCCATTTATTCGGGAATGATTCCCAAACTCGATAATTGTTTCAGCGCATTGACAAAAGGCGTTGATCGCGTGATCATCGGAAACCTATCCACTTTAGAAAATCAAAATGCAATATGTACCATCATCCAGCTGTAACTATGAAAACGATACCCACTTTAACCGCCGAAGCGATTCTTTTATTAAAAAAGCTAATCGAAACGCCTTCTTTTTCCGGAGAAGAAAACCAAACAGCATTGCTACTAGCCGACTGGTTCGAACAGCATACCATTCCCTATAATCGGGAGAATAATAACCTCTGGGCCTATAATCGTCATTTCGACAGTACAAAGCCTACGTTATTACTCAATTCCCATCACGATACCGTAAAACCCAATCAGGCCTATACGCTCGATCCGTTTACCGCTTTGGAAGAAGACGGGAAAATATTCGGGTTGGGTAGTAATGATGCCGGCGGCTGTCTCGTGTCGCTACTGGCTACATTCGTTTATTTTTATCCACAGGAAAACCTATCGCATAACATCGTGATTGTGGCTTCCGCCGAAGAAGAAAGCAGCGGTCCAAATGGTCTGAATAGCGTGTTACAACACCTTCCGGAACTGGATTGTGCCATTGTGGGCGAACCGACCGAAATGCAATTGGCCATAGCCGAAAAAGGACTTTTGGTATTAGACATAACCGTACACGGAACCGCCAGTCACGCGGCACACGACAACCCGGACAATCCGATTTATAATGCGTTAAACGTAATCGAATGGTTTCGGAACTATCGCTTTGAAAAAGTATCCGAAATACTCGGCCCGGTAAAAATGACCGTTACACAGGTCAATGCCGGAAAACAACACAATGTAGTACCATCCGAATGCCAACTGGTAGTCGACATCCGTGTTAATGATCAATATAGTAATACTGAAATTCTCGATACAGTTGTACAATCCGTAAACGCAACAGTACAACCGCGATCGATGCATCTCAACGCTTCTTCCATCGCGCCGGAACATCCATTGGTTCGATCGGGTGTCGCGTTGGGGCGTACGACCTACGGTTCGCCTACCCTTTCCGATCAATCGGTTTTAAGTTGTCAATCTTTAAAATTAGGTCCCGGGAATTCGCTGCGTTCCCATACGGCCAATGAATTTATTTACCGCCATGAAATTGAAACAGGAATCGCTTTGTATATCGAAATCCTCAATGGCTTTTTTAACAAAAAAACAGAATAGTATGAAACTATGGGACAAAGGGATCGCCACCGATCAGAAAATAGAAAACTTTACCGTTGGAAACGACCGGGAACTGGATCTGGTACTCGCCCGATACGATGTACTGGCTTCGATTGCCCATGCCAAAATGCTGGCCAAAACAGGTCTATTAAAAGAACAGGAAGCCACCGATATCGTTCTGGTACTGGAAGATATTCTGCAATATTGCAACAGTAAAAGTTTTACCATCGATACGGATTTTGAAGATGTACATTCCAAAATCGAATTTATGCTGATTGAAAAATTGGGCGCCACCGGGAAAAAAATCCATATGGCACGTTCCCGAAACGATCAGGTTTTGGTGGCTGTACATCTTTATTTAAAAACCGAAATCGGCGAACTGAAAAACCTGATTACGGAATTATTTGAATTACTGCTTGTTCTTGCCGAAAAGTATCAGGACGTTTTATTACCGGGCTATACGCATATGCAAATCGCCATGCCATCGTCGTTTGGCCTGTGGTTTTCTGCCTATGCCGAAAGTCTTATCGACGATATTATCGTATTAAATGCCGCGCTACAAGTAGTGGATCAAAATCCGTTGGGTTCGGCAGCCGGCTATGGTAGTTCGTTTCCGATCGATCGTATGCATACCACACAATCGCTAAAATTTTCGACCTTGAAATACAATGTTGTAGCCGCACAAATGAGCCGCGGTAAGTCCGAAAAAACAGCCGCTTTTGCAATGAGTAGCATCGCAGCAACCTTATCGAAAATGGCAACCGATGCGTGCTTGTATCTGTGCCAGAATTTTGATTTTATCAGGCTTCCCGGTCATTTAACCACGGGGTCAAGTATTATGCCGCATAAAAAAAATCCGGATTTGTTTGAACTGATCCGCGGTAAATGCAATAAAATACAAAGTCTTCCTTACGAGCTGACGTTACTAACGAATAACCTGCCCAGTGGTTATCACAGGGAATTTCAGTTGTTAAAAGAAGGCTTATTTCCAGCTGTGGAAAATTTAAAATCCTGTTTGGAGATGACCTGTTATGCACTACAGAACATCGAAGTAAACACCTCCATTTTAAAGGATTCGAAATACAAACACCTCTTTACCGTTGATACACTGAACGAACTGGTAACCCGGGGCATTCCGTTTCGCGATGCGTATAAAATCGTAGCGGAACAAATTGAAAAAGGGACTTATACTGCCCCGGAAGCGATTTCTCATACCCACGAAGGTAGTATTAATAATTTGTGTCTGGATGAGATCCGTCAAAAAATGCAGGCAGTACTATAAATAAAAAAGAGGTTCCGAATGGAACCTCTTTTTATTCGGCCCATCGTTTCAGATCGTCGGCCTGTATCGCGCTATGGGAAGCGTTATACACCGCTTTCCCATCTTTGATCACTATAAGTTGCGGCGATTCGTGTTGTACACCAAAACGCTCCGCTATCCCATTCGAAAGCGGTCGGTGTTCCAGTAAATCCAAAAAATACACATCCAGCTCGTCGTCCAAAGCATATTCCCGTTCAAATTGTTTTAAAGCCATACGGCTAATGCTACATCGGGTACTGTGTTTAAAAATAACCACCGGTTTTTCGAAAGACTGTTCCGCAATCGCATCCAAAGTGGTCGTTTCTAAACGTTTCCAGTTCACCTTTGAAGGAACAGCTTCTTCCTGTCCTCCGAATATTTTATCCAAAAATCCCATTTCTGTCCGATTTTACGCCATTTTGGCATTTATTTTTTGTAAATTTAAGTGCTAAAACGCCAATTTGTCTTGTTTTTCACATTGGAACATAAATTGACTATTACCAATCAAAGGTAAAAAATAACTATCACAATCGACAAACAACATTTAAAAATATGAATTTTAATAACCTAACAATCAAATCTCAGGAAGCCCTGCAACAAGCACAACAAATTGCGCAAGGTTCAGGCCATCAACAAATCGAGAACGAGCATATCTTTAAAGGTATCCTCGAAGTTGATGAGAATGTGGCACCATTCATTTTGAAAAAACTGAATGTGAATGTAAACCTGTTCAAACAAATTCTGGACAGTACGATTCAAAGCTTTCCAAAAGTAAGCGGAAGCGAACTGATGTTTTCCCGCGATGCCGGAACAACGTTAAACGAAGCGGCCAATATTGCTAAGAAAATGAACGACGAATATGTATCGATCGAACATTTATTATTGGCGATATTCAAATCGAAAAGCAAAGTGGCACAGATCTTAAAAGATCAGGGTGTGACCGAAAAAGGCCTGGAAAGTGCCATTAATGAAATCCGAAAAGGCGAACGGGTAACCTCAGCTTCGGCCGAAGAAACCTATAATGCCTTAAATAAATATGCGAAAAATCTGAACCAGCTGGCCAACGACGGTAAACTGGATCCTGTGATCGGTCGTGATGAAGAAATCCGCCGTGTATTACAGATTTTATCCCGTCGTACCAAAAACAATCCGATGTTGGTTGGAGAACCAGGTGTGGGTAAAACCGCAATCGCCGAAGGTCTGGCACACCGTATTGTTCAGGGAGACGTACCGGAAAACCTAAAAGACAAGGTAGTCTTTTCATTGGATATGGGTGCGCTGATTGCCGGAGCCAAATACAAAGGGGAATTCGAAGAGCGTTTAAAATCGGTTGTAAAAGAAGTAACTTCGGCCGAAGGCGACATCGTGTTATTTATCGATGAGATCCATACATTGGTTGGCGCCGGAGGTGGCGAAGGCGCGATGGATGCGGCGAATATTCTGAAACCGGCTTTGGCCCGTGGGGAATTACGAGCTATCGGAGCGACTACGCTGGACGAATATCAGAAATATTTTGAAAAAGATAAAGCACTGGAACGCCGTTTCCAAAAAGTTATGGTGGACGAACCGGATACCGAAAGCGCAATTTCGATCCTACGCGGTATCAAGGAAAAATATGAAGCCCACCATAAAGTGCGTATCAAAGACGATGCGATTATTGCCGCTGTGGAATTGTCGCAACGCTATATCACCAATCGTTTCCTTCCGGATAAGGCAATTGACTTAATGGATGAAGCTGCTTCCAAATTGCGTATGGAGATCAACTCCAAACCGGAAGAACTGGATGTTTTGGATCGTAAAATTATGCAGCTGGAAATCGAAATTGAAGCGATTAAACGTGAAAACGACGAAAACAAGCTTAAGATCTTAGGTCTGGATCTGGCCAACCTGAAAGAAGAACGCAACGAGATTTTCGCCAAATGGAAATCGGAAAAAGATGTTGTGGATAATATTCAGGCGACCAAACAGGAAATTGAAGATCTGAAATTACAGGCCGAACGCGCCGAACGTGATGGCGATTACGGTAAAGTAGCCGAAATCCGTTACGGAAAAAGCAAAGAAGCACAGGAACGTCTGGACGCCTTACAAAAACAATTACAGGAAAACCAATCCGGTCATTCGTTGATCAAGGAAGAGGTTACCCATGACGATATCGCAGAAGTCGTAGCCAAATGGACCGGTGTTCCGGTAACCAAAATGCTGCAAAGCGAACGCGAAAAATTATTAAAACTGGAAGACGAATTGCACCACAGAGTGGTTGGACAGGAAGAAGCCATACAGGCGATTAGTGATGCCGTACGCCGTAGTCGTGCCGGTTTACAGGATTCCCGAAAACCAATCGGTTCGTTCCTTTTCTTAGGGACTACCGGTGTGGGTAAAACTGAATTGGCAAAAGCCCTGGCCGAATACCTGTTTGACGATGAAAATGCGATGACGCGTATCGATATGAGTGAATATCAGGAACGTCATAGTGTGAGCCGACTGGTTGGTGCGCCTCCGGGATATGTAGGTTATGACGAAGGTGGACAGTTGACGGAAGCCGTTCGAAGAAAACCGTATTCCGTAGTCTTATTGGATGAAATTGAAAAGGCTCACCCGGATACGTTTAACATCCTGTTACAGGTATTGGACGAAGGACGTTTAACGGACAACAAGGGTCGTCTGGCTGATTTTAGAAATACGATTATCATCATGACCTCCAATATGGGTAGTCATATCATACAGGAGAAATTCGAGAACCTGAAAGGAAGTATCGAAGCGGCAACCGAAGCCGCCAAAGTGGAAGTACTTGGTTTACTAAAACAAACCGTTCGTCCGGAATTTATCAACCGTATTGATGAGATCGTAATGTTTACACCGTTGAGCTCGGCTAACATCCGTGAAATCGTAGGATTACAGTTAAAAAGCGTGATCAAAATGCTGGCACAACAGCATATTACGATGGATGCCACACCGGAAGCAATCGATTATCTGGCGCAAAAAGGATACGATCCGCATTTTGGTGCACGTCCGGTAAAACGGGTGATCCAACGTGAAGTGCTAAACGAATTGTCCAAGGAAATCCTTTCCGGTAAAGTAGCGACCGATAGTATCGTGTTACTGGACAGTTTCGATGGCCAATTGGTTTTCCGCAATCAGGCGGTAACCGATTCACAATAAAAAATAGCCGTAGTAACGGATCACAACATAGAATAATTTGGTTTTCATAATACCCGTAAGGGTTGGTTTTTGGTTGAAAACACCGGTTCCGTAAAAAGGCCGGTGTTTTTTTATTCGCTAAAGTTTTATAAATTGGATTCCTTTTTCGAACGAATATGACACTAAGCAGCAGCGCCGAAAACTATATTAATACGCTCGATCGGAATCCGGAATGGATAAGTTCAGCGTCAGCTATTCAAAAATACCTTTCCCGTTACCGTTTGGAAAACAGCGACCGATTATTCCAGATACAACAGGATTACTCCGGGTATACTTTTTCTCCCGATCTAAATTCTGATTATGCCGTTCGGTTGTATTTTTTATCGGATGCCATAACGGCCAAAAATCAAAAAATCTACTATACCACCATCGACGGTAAAGCCGCTTTTTCGATGGATAACAGTAAAACCGAACCCTATTATCTGATTGCGGAAAATGGTGCGGTTTGGTATTGGGACGACGCGGTTAATCAGTATTTCTGTCTATACGAATCCATTGAGATCATGATTGAGATTTATGCACTGGAACGCGACTATCAGTATCATTCGTCTTTTCCGGCAAAAGATCTGGCATCGGAAAACGTCAAAGCCATTATGGATCACTTCAACCGGCACTATACTTTTGTTCCGGAATGCTCCGATAGGTATCAATACTACTGGCAAACCGATTATGATCTGATCCGTATTCTGTATAACGATTATGAAAAGGAATATTCACTTGTGATCAATAGTGTTAGCCCTTATAATTTCCAGTTAATCTTAGACGGACTCAAACGGGATAATCTGTATCTTTGATCCTCATTTCCGCTTATTATGATGCGCCTTCTTTCCGTTTTTCTTTTTTTAAATGTATGCCTTGGTTATTCGCAAAAGAATAGCCTTGACATTCGCCCGGTCAATCGTTTTACCAATCTGAAATACCTGGCCGTTCACGGGGAAAAAATACAGGAGTTTAGCTATTCGGAATCGGTTATCCGCGCTGAAAAAAACCATTATTCCATTGCGATGACCATTCACGGTCACCAACGAAAATTCACGTTTCCATTTACAAAGGAGGACTTAAACGGAAAAGACAGCCTCAATGTGGGTTTGACCGAAGCTTTTTATGCTGAAAAAATAACCTATCACCTGGAAGACAAGGAATTCGTTTTATACAAACATATCGATTACAATTGTTATGATCCGTTGTGCGGTAGCAAACACAATCATAAAACCATGGTTACTGGCTACAGTTATTTTAGTCCGGATTACGGCTTGCTTTTTACCAGTCAGAATAACAATATGACACTGGAAATGCTAACACGTATCAACGGAAAAGAAGCGCCAAAAGATTTGATCATCGCTATTTTAAAAGACAATCAGATTGACAATCGCATTATTAAAGAGTATAAAAAGGTGAAGTCCTAAAATCCTCTCAAAACACCAATTTACAGAACTAGTAATTATAAAATTTCAATACATACATCAAAATGATTCACAAACAAATCACCTCAGATAATGAATTATATATTTGGATGAATGGCAAATTGCTTTTTAAAAAATGGCTGGGAACACAACATCATTCTAAAGTTTTTGATGTAATGGTATACGGAAAAAACACTTACATAAGCATAACCGAAAAAGGGAAACAAATGAACCCTTAAAAAATTCCCCTAATGTCTTAAATAGTCCAAACCTTTACGGTAACCATCCATAATGGACTTAAACAATTCCCCGCTGGTTGGTGGTGTTAATACAATTGCATCCGCACCCGAAGAAATCGCACTTTGAATATTTTCGAGACTTTTTCCGCCGGTTGCCATAATCGGATAACCCGGAACGGCATAACTGATATGCTCCAGAATTTTAGCGGTATTTTTTCCACCGGTAATATGAAAAATATCCACTCCGGCATCCACCCGATCCTGAAAGGAAAAATCGGCTACCGAAACACTGGAAATAATCGGAATTGTAATCTTTTTCCGGATTGCGATGAGGTCTTTATTTTTAAACGGCTGGTTTACGATGATCGCCGCCGCTCCCATCGCTTCCGCCTGTATAGCCATTTCCATTGCCACCTTCCCTTGCGTAAGACCCCCGCCTACACCACATATTACCGGTTTATCGGAAAAATCAATTAATGCCTTCATAATTTTCGGAGAAGGGGCAAATGGATAAACAGCCAATATTGCATCGGCATCATTGTTTTCAATGATCGCCATATCGGTCGAAAACAGCAATGATTTCACGTTTTTTCCGCCTAACATAATGCCGTTACAATCGTCACTGATCATCTTAGGAGTGGTCAGTGGTTTTGGTGTGGCTTTTGGTCGCCTGAAAAGCCTCTGGAAAAAAGAGAGGGCTTTGGCTTCACCTTTCCAAATGGACATTATGTTAAGTTCGTGCTTCATTTCAATACTTTTAACACGGTAAAATTACAATCGTCTGGAACCGAAAAAGGCTCCATTGGAAAAACCATATCCGATTCTGTAATATGACGTTAAAAAAATGTAGTAAAACTGAAATGTGCCCGGCTATCGGCACGGTATAATTCCGAAGAATTGAAAGGTCATTAAACTATTATAACGTTACTACAGAATGGTTTCGTATAAATTTTAGCAACATCTTAACATTATAACAGTTCGTCATTAATTTTTACAAAAACATCTTTTTAAACTAAAAAAATGTTAATCCGGGTTTTTCCCCGTTTTTTTATCACAGGATAATGGTAATTTTGTATGACTTTCCACCTTAATTACAACCCGGTATGACTTCTAAACTATATTCCTTCCTGTTTTTACTCCTCGCAACAGTAACACTGAATGCGCAGGGCGTACGCTTTGAATCCGGTTTGACTACCGCTCTCGAAAAAGCAAAAAAAGAAAACAAACCCCTGTTTATCGAATATTATAACGAAAACTGTACGGTTTGTAAAACACTGGATCCGGTATTTGAAGACCCAGGCATGGGCGATTTTTACAATACTAATTTCGTAAACTACAGAATCAATACCCAAAATATCAAAAAAGAAGACAGCCTCTATATTGCGCAATCCAAACTAAAGTTGGAAAGTGTCCCCTATTTTTTATTTTTTGACACCGACAATAACCTGATTCATTGCTCCGGAGCAAAAGCCGATGCCGGCTACCTGATCAATACGGTTGGAAAAACCGCGTTGGATCCGGTAGAACGTACCGCCAATCTTGCCAAAAAATACGTTTCGGGCGACAAAAGCATCCGCACCTTATATGCTTATTCCACTTTGGTGCAATTGTATAAAGACGATCGGATGACCAATCGTATTGCCAACGACCTGTACGATGCTTTCCCAAAAGATCAGCTGGGAACTCAAAAAAGTTATACGATACTGAAAAACTGCGTGTTCTCCATCGATAACGGATTTTTCACCTATTGGGTCAATAATACCGATAAATTAAAAGGTTTTGAAACCGGTTCCAAAGCCGGTAATGAGATCAAAGTACTACAGGATATTCTGTTAAAAACAATCAACAGTGATGCTAAAAACAGTTGGAATCTCGCTAAAATCAAATCGGTTAAAGAACTGATCGAAAAAACCGGATTAAGCACCAATCCGGATGCTTATGTATGGCAACAGGAAGCAGCTGTTTTGGTAAAAGACGGTCGGGAAACGGAAGCATTAGCGCTTTTTAATAAGATGATCAAAAACGAAACCATAGCTGGTGCGACCTATATCATTAACCAGTTTCTGGATATTGTAAAAGAGAAAAACAGTATTGCTGCGATCAAATCTAAAATTGATGCGTTACACAACCTGGCAAAAGACAATGATGATATAGCCGATTTATTTTATACCGAACTGCGCTATTTAAAAAAAATCAACAACCAGGATGCGTTTAAAAAACTCTTGGAAAAAGCCACTACATTTTACAAAACCAATCAAATGGATATGGCCCGTTTAACGGAATTTAAAGGGAATTAAAAAAATAAGCAGGAAAAATTTCACCTCTTTGACTAGGTAAAACTTTTCCTGCTTCTCTATAGTACTCCATATTGTGTTTTTCCCCGTCAGAACGACTATAGGAAAAATGGATTACTTTTTACATACATTGATAACACTAGCTACCAATTGTTTGTTTTCCTCTTTTTCGTTTTTTAAAAGCATCGATTTTAGGATATAAACTACAATAATTCCAGGAATCGCCATAATTAATGCTGCTAAACCTGTTGCAATTTTCTGACCTGGTAAAGCTGCAAATGGCCCGATATGATTGTACCCTAAATAAGCACCAATACCCATAAAAGAAAATAACCCACCATACAATATTCTTGATCCCATTTTAGAGGACTCGTCAACGCTTAATGTCAGCACTTCCGGGTTTGTTTTTACCCATTTTATAGTAACTGCTGCTCCAACTTTATCGCCTTTTCTGATTTTGATTTCATGCGACCAATCTTTACCCAACTCACCAAACGCGTCTGCCGTAACCGAGTGCGTACTTCCAAATTGATTTTTAAGTTTCGCCATTAAATTGGTGGCCTCATTTTTTAAATTTGTTTCTCTGGTACCGTTGCCTTCCAAGGTGTAAACGATTTGATTTTCTTCCATGTTTGTTTGTGTTTTATTAAGATTGTTTTTTGGTTTTAGTTTACTATAAAATTAGATTATAAAATATCCTATTAACGTGAATTTTAATATTAGACGGTGAAGATATTTAATTTCATTATATTTTTAATTATTAAACCGAAAAAAAAATGACATATATTTACATTTTTCGTTATTTTAAACACAATAGTACTGTAAATTTCAAAACTTCACAATAAACTATCAGCAGACCCAACCAACCAGACAATAAGTTCCTGACGAAATCTAAAACCGATTAATCCTACTAAAAAATATCCTTACAAAAAACAACACAGAAGACAATTATTTATATTTTTGGCAATACTTAACCCAAAATATAAATGGAATCCCAAAAAATTAAACATTTATTATCCTTTCCTGTAATTGTAGCCGCTCTGGGCTATTTTGTCGACATTTACGATTTACTTCTTTTCGGCATTGTACGCATTCCCAGTTTAAAAACCCTTGGTCTTGATGTGGATACCGACGGTACGATGATTCTGAATTTCCAGATGATCGGATTGTTGTTAGGTGGTATACTCTGGGGCATGTTAGGCGACAAAAAAGGACGTCTTTCGGTACTTTTCGGTTCCATACTTGTCTATTCCGTGGCTAATATTTTGTGCGGTTTCCTTCCGTTTCTACCCTTTAACGATAAAGCGATGACCTATGCCATTCTGCGTTTTATTGCAGGTGTCGGACTTGCGGGCGAATTGGGTGCCGGGATCACGTTGGTTTCGGAATCATTACCCAAAGAATTACGGGCAATCGGCACTTCCATTGTGGCCGGTTTCGGGCTTTTAGGTGCCGTAGTCGCACAACTCACCGTAGAGCTGGCCGGCGACTGGACCTATGCCTATTTTATCGGTGGTTCGTTAGGACTGTTTCTGCTTTTTTTACGCGTAGGCGTGATGGAATCCGGGCTGTATAAAGACCTTCGGGATACCGATATTCAAAAAGGAAATTTTCTTGGCTTTTTTACCAATCGCAACCGTTTTATAAAATATGTAAAGTGCATTGCCATTGGATTGCCCACCTGGTTTTGCGTGGGTATACTGGCGGTAATGGGGAATCAGTTTGCGCCTTCGTTCGGGATTGGGGAAATTGAACCCGGGAAAGCGATTATGTGGGCGTATGTTGGGATTTCCGTAGGCGACTTTGCCAGCGGGCTCATTTCACAATTATTGCGTTCACGGAAAAAGGCGATCGTATATATGATGCTCTTTACGATTGTAGGAATTGTATTGATGCTATACGGCGGAACACGATCGGAGCAAATGTATTACTTTTATTGTGCCTGGCTCGGATTGGGAACCGGTTATTGGGCGATGTTTGTAACGGTTGGTGCCGAACAGTTTGGAACCAATATCCGCAGTACAGCCGCAACAACAATCCCGAATATGGTTCGCGGTTTACTTCCGGTGATGTTAATCGCTTTTGATCATTTAAAAGTCCATAACGGGGTGATTGTTTCTGCTTCTATAGTCGGATTGATTGTATTTGCACTGGCTATTTATTCGACGCTTACGATTGCCGAAACCCATAATAAAGATTTGGATTATACCGAATAAAAAAGCGCCCCGAAAGGCGCTTTTCATTTTGTTACTTTTTTTTCATTTCATCTTTCATTTCTGCTTTCGCTTTTTTACCTTCGGCTTTCATTTCTGCTTTCGCTTCTTTGCCTTCGGCTTTCATTTCTGCTTTCGCTTTTTTGCCTTCGTGCTTCATTTCTTTTTTAGCTCCGTCGGCTTCTTTTTTCATTTCTTTTTTTACTTCCTGAGCCGACATTGCCATAGTGAACATAAAGGCCATGGCCAAATAAACTACTTTTTTCATACTGTTTGTTTTTATTGATTAACGAGTATAAATGTAATGGGTGTTTTTGTTAAAAAAATATTAAAAATTAAATTATTTAATACTCACAAATAAAAAAAGCTACCCAAAGGTAGCTTTCATCATTTTATTATTTGGCTATTATTTCTTTTTATGCAGGTATTTTTTGTTTTTGTAATAGGCCAATGCTACCAACAACGTCACCAAAGCCAGTGAATAATACACGAAGTTTGGCGTTACCACTTTATCTCCTTTGGCATACGAATGCAAACCGGACAGGTAGAAGTTTACTCCAAAATAGGTCATTAGAATAGAATAGAAGGCATAAACACTAATCGCATTATAAATCCATTTACCACGCATGGCCGGAACCAGACGCATATGGATAACAAAAGCGTATACCATAATACTGATCAACGCCCAGGTTTCTTTCGGATCCCAACCCCAATAACGTCCCCAGCTTTCATTAGCCCATTGTCCGCCCAGGAAGTTACCGATCGTTAACATCACCAATCCAACCGTAAGCGCCATTTCGTTGATATAAGTAATCTCCTGAATATTCAGGTTCATTTTTTCTTTGTTCTTTTCGTTCGTAAACACCATTAGCAATAACGCTACAATTCCCAGAATCATTCCCAACGTAAACGGACCGTAACTTCCTACGATAACCGCCACGTGGATCATCAACCAATACGAATTTAATACCGGTTGCAGATTGGCAATAGCCGGATCCATCCAACTCCAGTGTGCTACCATCAGGATCATGGACGCTACAAAGGCTGTCGAAGCTACCGTTAATTCCGATTTTCGTCCGAATGCCAATCCGAAGAACATGGTTGCCCATCCTACGTAGATCATCGATTCGTAAGCATCACTCCATGGTGCGTGACCGGAGATGTACCAACGGAAAATCAATCCGGCGGTATGCAATACAAATAGTACCGCAATGATCGCATGGCTGATTTTTACCAGTATGTTAACCGTTTTATTGGTTTTGAAAATTTTGATGATCACAAAAAGGAACATCAACACTCCGGCATACATATACCAGGAGAATAGCTTTTTGAAAATATCGTATTTGTTATACAGAATTTCCGTATCGATTTTTTTATCGCTTGGACGTACTTTCGATCCGTATTTGATCTGGTAATTTTCCAATCCTTTTAGCAAGCTGTCCGACAGTTTATAATCGCCTGAAATTGCGGCTTTGTCGATACTGCTTAAATAATACGGAATGACGTTTTTAATGGAATCCAAAGCGGTATGCGTTTGCTCGTTCACTTCCAGAAACGATACCCATTTGTTATTCGGATCGTTCGGAACCGGGAATACTTTTAAAATCTGACCACTTAACGCCGAATACAACAGGTTTACTTTTTTATCGGCTTCAATAAAGTCTTTCTGGAATTGGTTTGGAACCGCTGCTTTATAAGCTTCGTCCAAAACACCAGCCAGTTTGTAGTTTCCTCTTTCGTCGAAGAAACTTACCAATGGGGCATATTTTTCACCCAACGACACTCCGATTAATTTATGGATACTGTCGTTGTCTTTTTTCATATAGATCAACGGAACGTTATACCATACCTGCGGGAATTGTGTCATCGACAGGAATGCCTGATCGGAATTCATTCCTTTATAATGATCCTGTTTGCTTACTTTTCGTAATAGTTCGGATGAAAACGTATTGATAGGCTTCATACGTCCACCCTGATCCTGAATTACCAATCGGCCAAATTTTGCCGCTTCTTCGTCGCTTACTTTATATTTGGTTAGTAAGGAGTCGATTTGTTTTGGCGTTGGCATCTGATGTTGGTGGTTGTTTTGCGCAAAACCGCTAAACGATAACAATAAGGCAATAAGCGGTAGTAATTTTGCTTTTTTCGTACGTACCTTTTCCAGTTTCTTTTTCAGATCGCCAAATCGGCTATTTTTATCGAATAAGATCGCCATAAGTCCAATATACAATAAGAAATAACCCAAATAGGTTATATTGGTTCCCCACGAATCGTGGTTTACCGATAAAACGGTTCCTTTTTCGTCCGGATCGAATGACGATTGGAAGAAACGGAATCCTTTATAGTCCAAAATGTGATTCATATAGATACGTTCATCGCGTTGTTCCGCACCATCGAGTACGGTTACTTTACTTTCAAAAGACGAGTAGCTTTTTTCCGTTCCCGGATATTTTTCGGCTACGAAATCATTTAAACGGATTTTAAACGGTGTTTCATATACTTTACTTCCGTACATCATAGTAAACTCCAGATTCCCCAGTTTAAAGGAATTCGGCACCCCCATTTTTCCTCTGGCTCCCAATAGGGTTACTTCGTGTTCTTCGTTTCCAACAGTTACGGTTAACACCAACGCATCGTCGGATTTATCGTCTTTAAAGTTGTTGTTCGATTCGAAGGCTACAACACCTTTTATGGCTGGCTCCGGTAGTACAAATTGCGTACCGCCCATATTATACAAGGAACGGAACATCAAATCCTGAACCGTATCTTTGGCAACATCACCTTTCATCTGGTCGGCCATTCGCATAAAGTTTCCTTCAAATGGTGATTTTATCGAATATTTATCGCCTTCTTTTATGATATTAATCGCTCCTTCAGTTGGCTTATTAAACGCAAACAACACATTATGGATATTTTGCACTTCTCCTTCTTTAAGGTAATGCTCGTGACGGGTTCCGTCTCCGGATTCCACGAGTTTTAAAAATAATGTCCCCTTTTCGCTTGGTTTGATCACCTCTTTGGCCCCCATTATAAAGTCTTTATAACGGATTTCAAATGGCGTTTCATTAAACTTCTTGGAAATCGTAAAATCGTTATTGGTCACCGGTGAGAATAAAGCTCTTTGTTCAAAGGTTCTTCTACGCATTTCACCCTGGTAATCACCATCTACAAAAACAGTCAGATATGTTCTGTCTGAAAAAATCTGATTGGAACTTTCGCCTTCGCGGATCGGCATCACGCCTTCATAACTGATATAACGGGTGATAAAAGCTCCCAAAATGATAAAAATAAAAGACAAATGCAGCAATAGCGTAGCCCATTTCTCTTTTTTATGCAATTGGTAGCGTTTGATATTTCCAAAAAAGTTGATCAGGAAGATCGCCATAATACCTTCGAACCATTTCGTATTGTAAATCAGAATACGGGCTGTCGTGGTATTATAATCGTTTTCAATAAACGTTCCTACGGCCATCGCTGCTGCAAAGAAAATAAACAGGAAAGCCATTAAACGCGTGGAGAACAAAAATGAGACTATTTTTTTACCCATGGTGATTGGATTTGTTTTTTATAAATTGTCGCAAAAGTACTTAAAAACAAACTCCTATTAACGCTTTTTAACGTAATATTTAATAGCTGTTAAAAATGATAAACCTTTCTTAAAACAAACCTTTTTGTCTGTTTTTTTTTATAACGATACGCGTCAATCGAAAAATTAATTTAACATCCGGTTCTTCATAGGATTACCTTCCTAACCTATTCTTAAACATTCTCTTACAACGATTTATTTTTAAGTTAATACTCCCCTAACCCAAAAACTTGACTTTTGTACCCAACCAAAACAACACACATGACACAATTTTACACTTCTAAAAAGAAGCTGTTACGCCTGTTCCTTTTTATGGGATCGACCTTTACCTGGGGACAGACACAGCAAATTCACTACTGGAATTTTAATGCTCTTCCATCCGGAACGTTAACAACCGTAGCTCCCGATGCTTCATTAATTCCAACCGGAACGCAGATTACCTATCCCGGAACCGGTGCCGGATATATGGACAATGTAGCCGGATCGGCATTAAACGCACAAAACGGTGATGCAGCCGGATTGGGTTTGCGCCCAAGAAATCCGAGTAACACCCGCGCACTACTGGTTACAGCACCTACTACCGGATATCAGAATATCATCATCAAATTTGCAACGACCCGTACCACTCAGGGCGCTTCGTCTCAAAATTATTCGTATACGTTAAACGGAACCGATTTTATCACGACCGAATTGGCCGTTACAACCTATGCACCACAAACAGAACCTACCTATGAAGTGGTAACCCTTGATTTCTCCGGAATCGCAGGTGCCGCCAACAACCCTAATTTTGCCCTAAAAATTGAATTCGGAGGTAGCACAGCTGCCGGTTCCAGCGGAAACAACCGTTTTGACAATCTTACCATTACCGGTTCTACTGCCGGTGGTAACGATACCTCTTCTCCGGTAGCTACTTTTAATCCAACGCATAACGCGACTAACGTAGCCATCAATACGCAACCTACGATTTCGTTTAATGAAGATGTCCGCTTAATTGACAATTCGCCTATTACGAATACCAATGTCGATGCTTTAGTAGAACTACGTTTAGGTGGTGTTACCGGAACTTCTGTACCATTTGACGCCACATTTAGCAATAACACCATCACGATTAGTCCGCTACAAACACTTAGCAACAGTGCGACTTATGCAGTGTTATTAGCCCCTAATCAAATCGAAGATATGCATGACAATGCGTTAACAAACAGTGCCGCAATTCAGTTTTCGACGGTAGCTTTCGACACTAAAATTGCAATGGCGTCCAATTTCGTTACGGTAAACGAAAACCACGGAACCTTGTCATTTAACCTAAATCTGACCAATCCTGCTAATGCTTCGGTAGATTTGGTGGTAAAAGCAGCTCCGTTTAGTACGGCCGATCAAAATGACTTTACATTACAAACCCAGACCTTACATTTTACAGCCGGTAGTAATACAACCCAAACCATTTCAATTCCGATTATCGACGATACACAGGAAGAACAACATGCCGAATATTTTGTACTAAGTCTTGAAAACCCGGTTGGTTTATCGATCACCGGAAATCCAATGGCAACCGTATATATCAAAGACAACGACCGTCAGGCGCCTAGCCCAACGAACGATATCCAATTGGAATACGTGGGTAGTTTTGACCCATCGGGAGCAAGTACCAGCTCGTGCGAAATCATCGTACATGATCCGGCTACGCAACGTCTTTTTACGATTAGTGCTATTTCCGACAAACTGGAGATCATCGATTTTTCGAATCCAACCAGTTTAAGTGTGATCAACTCTATTAATATGGCTCCGTATGGCGGTATCACCAGTGTAGCCGTTAAAAACGGAGTGGTAGCCGTTGCTTCGCCTAATGCTAACGAACAATTAAACGGATCGGTGGTGTTTTTCGACACGAATGGGACGTTTTTAAAACAGGTAACCGTAGGGGCGCTACCCGATATGGTAACGTTTACACCGGACGGAACAAAGGTTTTAACCGCCAACGAAGGACAACCAAACGATGCTTATACCGTAGATCCGGAAGGTTCGGTTTCCATTATCGATATTTCCGGCGGAATCGCTTCCTTAACGCAGGCTAATGTTACTACGGCTTCATTTACCGCTTTTAATGCACAGGAAGCCGCTCTTATCGCTTCAGGAGTGCGTAAAACCAAAAGTACCAGTACGCTGGCACAGGATTTGGAACCGGAATACATCACGATTCGTCCTGATTCTCAAAAAGCATGGGTAACCCTTCAGGAAAATAACGCCATTGCCGAAATTGATCTGGTTACCAAAACGATTTCCGATATCTGGGCTTTAGGCACAAAAGATATCAGTCTGCCGGGTAACGGTATGGATATTTCCGATAATAATAACGAAGTATTGATTGCCAACTGGCCCATTCAGGCGTATTATATACCGGATGCCGTAGCGAATTACACGGTTAACGGAACAACCTATCTGGTTATGGCCAACGAAGGTGACGAAAAAGAATATGCCGGTTTAACCGAAAGAACTACGGTTGGTGCCAATACTTATACTTTAGATCCTGCTATTTTCCCGAATGCCTCGGTTTTAAAACAAAACCACAACGCCGGGCGATTACGCGTGACCAATCTTAACGGAAATACCGATGCGGATGCCGACTTTGAAGAAATCAAAATTTTAGGTTCCCGTTCGTTTTCCATCTTTAATGCCGATACCAAAGCGATCGTATTCGACAGCGGCGACGATTTCGAAATGTATACGGCTATGACACCATCCATCAGTCCGATTTTTAATGCCGATCATGGTGATAACGTTAAAAAAGGAAGAAGCCGCGCCAAAGGTCCGGAGCCGGAAGGTGTTACGCTAACGCAAATTGCCGGTAAAACCTTTGCTTTTATAACGCTGGAGCGCGTTGGTGGTGTGATGGTGTATGATGTAACCAATCCAAGCGATGTAAAATTCGTTGACTATAAAAACAGTCGTAGCACATCGGCATATTCCGGTGATTTTGGTCCGGAAGGTGTTACCTTTATCAAAGCGGCCGATAGCCCGAACAATAAAAATTATGTAGCTATAGCCAACGAAATCAGTGGTACGATTAGTATGTATGAAGTGAATACAGCCAATCTAACCAACGATGATTTTGTACACGCTCCGAAAACCTTTACTGTTTTCCCGAATCCATCGACAAAAGGTGTGGTTTATTTTAACCGTATGGCCAGCTATTCGCTATACGATTTGACCGGGAAATTAATCCAGTCGGAGAAAAACGCACTGTTGATCAACACGTCAAAACTGACGGCAGGAATGTATCTGATCCAAACGGATGAAGGCCTTACCCAAAAACTGGTTGTTAAGTAGTTTATTATATTTTTAGGAAGAAAGCCGGGTTGGATTCGCCTCCAATCCGGTTTTTGATTTTTGGGCGTTAAATATATCCCAAACCCGGTTTTACGGCGGCCATTTTCATAAATTTGAGAAAACATTTACCATGAACCGATTCGATTCCATTACCCAGAAATTACAAATTCAATATCCAATCGTTCAAGCACCAATGTTGGGCGTAACCACTCCCGAAATGGTGGCCGCCATTGCCAATGAAGGCGGATTGGGATCACTTCCCGTTGGCGGTTTATCACCCGAAAAAACAACCGAATTAATCCAAAAAACCAAACAACTCACCCAACGTCCGTTTGCGGTAAATCTGTTTGCACATGCCATCCCGGAAGTGGATTTGGCTAAAGCGTCACAAATGCAGGATTTCCTGGTTGGACTTGGTAAAAAATACGGTTTGGAATTCCCGGAGTTACACTTGGAAACACTCTCTTTTTATTCGTATAAAACACAAATTGATATTCTGATTGCCGAACAAATCCCTATTGTAAGCTTTACGTTTGGGATTCCGGATGATGAATGGCTGCAGAAATTAAAAGCCAGTGGCGCCATTTTAATTGGAACGGCGACTTGTTTGGAAGAAGCGCTGCTATTAGACCAAAAAGGTGTCGATATGATCACAGCACAAGGTATTGAAGCCGGCGGTCATCGTGGTACTTTTCTGGAAACGATTCCGTTACCACAAGTTGGCGTGATGGCATTGGTTCCGCAAATTATGAATCGCATTGGTAAACCAGTTTTAGCATCCGGTGCAATCAACGATGGGAAAACCATTAAAGCGGCTTTTGCGATGGGCGCTTCCGCGGTGCAAATCGGAACGGCTTTTATTGCCACAACCGAAAGTCTCGCTATACCGGCTTATCAGCAGGCGGTCTTGACGGCAAAAGATACCGATAGTCAACTTACCCTTGCGTTTTCCGGACGATGGGCTCGCGGTTTGCAAAATCAATTTATGACCGAAGTGGAACATTCCGGTTTCACACCACTTCCCTATCCGATACAAAATAGTCTGACGACCGCATTGCGCCAAAAAGCCCAACAACTAAATAAAGGTGATTTTACCAATTTATGGTCGGGACAATCCGCACCAAAAATCCATTTACCGGATTGTGCCGCGATTTTCCGCGAATTGATCCGACAGGCAGAACTAACATACTAAAAACACCTTATCTGTTTTATTCTTTAAAAGAAAAATACACTCTAAAAGAAAACACCTGACAGGTTTTCGAAACTTGTCAGGTGCCTCTTCATATGAGTATTCTTTTTAAATACCTATTTCAATCTGGAAGCGAACATACCAGTTGTTTTTTGTCGATCCGTCGTTAAAACTCAATCGATCGTAGGTAAATTCGGCTTGCAATTTAAAGGCATGCTCCCAAAGGTATTTGGTTACACCAAGGGTATATTCGTTGGTATCCGGTGTAAAAGCTTTGATATCCTTATTTGCTTTTTGTGTTGAAAAACGCCCGATGATTTCATAATTCGTCGGAAAGGTATAACTCAACTGATAGTCCATTCCGTGTCCCACATAGGCATAATTCGTTAGTGTTGGATCCAACGGATCAACAGCCACCGGATTATGTGACGCACGGGACATATAGGTGGCCATAGCAGCCCAACCGTTATATTTAAACATCGCATCGGCAAAAAAAGAACGTAAGGTCTTTTGTTGGTACAAATCGTCTCCTAACTGACCTTGGGTTCGTCTGGCGTTATTATTCTGATGATAGGCTCCCGAAAATAATAATTTGGGTGTTTTTTCGCGGGCAAGATCCCCTTCAAAATTCGATCCGTCTTTGGTGAACGATCCTAATGGAAATAATTCGATCTTTCCGGTTAAAGCCACACCGTTGTCCGGGCTTTTAGTCCAGTTACGACCTTCTCCGGTAGTAACGGCCGCTTTTAAATTATAGGAAAACTGATCTTTTTTCTCATTCAGATAATATGCCTGAAGTCCAAAATCCCGGTCAATATTAAATTTGGCATTATTTATAGAACGATCGGTTAACTGTAATGCTCCCGATGAATTGACCCGTTGACGGTTACCCGGTAATTTTGTTTGTCCGAAAGTAAAACTCCAGTTTCGGTTTGGTCGGTAAATAACTGCCGCGTCCCGGATAATATTGATGTTTTCACCATCGTGGATTTCCCCTACATCGCCTGGTGCAAACGACAATTGCAACACATACAGAAAATGCGGGTTTCCTACATAACCGTCGAAACGCAAACGCAAACGGCGGATTTGTCCATCATAGGCATCGTCTTCGCCTTCATTTTTGATAAACCCGATTCGGTTTTGCATCCGGAAACGGATATTTAGCTGGAAAAGGCTGTCGGCAGAAGTAATTCCAAGCCCCTTACCGTAGCTGTAGTAGGGCAATGCCGCTAATTTTAAATCGTTATCTTTGGTGCTAATCTTAATGTCCTGCGCCTGTAATACAGCTGCGACGAACAGTAAAACAAAAGTTAGTTGTATTCTCATGTTAGTGTTGTGTTATCTGAGAGCAAAACTAATGTTATTTATTAGTGAACGGTATTAAGATAATGTTACCTTTGCGAAAAATTAATGTTATGCAAAATAATTATATAGGTTACCATTTCTCCGTGGAACCCAAAGAGTTAGGCTCTGAAATTTTAATCGCCGAACTGGGAGAAACGGCTTTCGAAAGTTTTATCGAAACCCAAAACGGGCTTTCCGCTTATGTTCAAAAAGAGCTGTGGAATGAAAATATCCTGGACGATATACAAATTTTACATTCGGAGGAATTTACCATTTCCTATACTATAGAAGAAATCGAACAGGTAAACTGGAATGAAGAATGGGAAAAGAATTTTGAACCAATCGACATTGACGGTATTTGTCAGATTCGCGCGCCTTTCCACGAAAAAAACGATGCCCAATACGATATCGTAATCGAGCCGAAAATGAGTTTTGGAACCGGTCATCACGAAACGACTTATATGATGGCGCAACATTTGTTGGAGACGGATGTAACCGGAATGAAAACCCTTGATATGGGATGTGGTACAGCCATTTTAGCCATTTTAGCCGAAATGCGTGGCGCACAACCTATCGATGCGATTGATATCGACAACTGGTGCTATCTGAATTCGATCGAAAATGCCGAACGCAATAACTGTAAACACATCACGGTTTACGAAGGCGATGCTTCGTTATTAGTGGATCAGCAATACGACTTGATCATAGCGAATATCAACCGTAATATTTTACTAAATGATATGCAGGCTTATGTAGATCGTCTGAATAAAGGCGGTATCCTATTGCTAAGTGGGTTCTACGAAGAGGATATTCCGTTTATCGATGCGTCTTGTACCGAAAAAGGACTGACGTATGTTAAAAAGTTCCAAAAGAACAATTGGGTATCTTTAAAATATGTAAATTAGCTAAAATTTAAACTAAGCTTCTGATTATGAGTACCCAGGAAAAAGTTTTAGAAAGCGTATCGGTTGAAGAGCTGATTTCATTAAATAATGAAATTGTACTGTTTAACGACGATGTAAATACTTTCGATCACGTAATAGACACTTTAATCCGCGTATGCGACCATACCGCCGAACAAGCCGAGCAATGTGCCATTCTGGTTCATTATACCGGGAAATGCACGGTAAAAACCGGTTCGTATACCGACCTGAAACCGCAGTGTTCCTCCTTGCTGGATGCCGGTTTAAGCGCTGAAATACAATAAAAAAAGTCCCGATAAACGGGACTTTTTTATTTACAAACCGCTCTTAATGCGGCAGCATATCTTTTAACAATCCATAGATATAGGTTCCCAAAAGCGCACCGAGTAAAATCACACCGGCACCCCAAAATCCGGCTCCTAACAGAATAAAAATCGGTCCCGGACACGAACCAACCATTGCCCAACCCAATCCAAACAAGGTACCGCCAATAATATAACGGGCAAATCCTTTTTCTTTGGGTTCGATCGCAATCGGTGCTCCGGTATAATCTTTTACATTTTTACGTTTGATCAACTGAACACCAATCAAGCCGGTCATCACCGCAACCATAATAATTCCAAACATATGAAACGACTGGAACTGGAACATTTCGTAAATACGGTACCAGGATACCGCCTCAGATTTGGTTAGTACGATTCCGAATACAAAACCAACCAGTATAAATTTGATATATTTCATCTTATCTGAAAATTAAAGGTAATAGAAAATGGGACATGATCAATCCGCCGATAAAGAACCCGATTACGGCAATCAGCGAAGGCAACTGTAAATTACTCAACCCGGAAATAGCGTGTCCGGACGTACATCCGCCGGCATAACGCGTTCCGAAGCCAATCAATAATCCACCGGCTACTAAAATGATAAAGGTTTTCGGATTTTTTAAGGCCTCAAAACCCATTAACGAATCCGGAGCCAGTTTGCCTTCCGGTGCTTCGATATGCATCGTTGCCAATTGTTCCACTGTTATCGGATTCAGGTTTACGCCACTTCCGTTGCTTAAAAAATGAACCGCTACAAAACCGCCCAGCATGGCTCCAAAAACCACGGCCAGATTCCAGCGTTGCGCTTTCCAGTCAAATCGGAAAAAATCGGCAAAACGCCCGGCTCCGGCAATACTACATAAGGTTCGCAAATTAGATGACATTCCGAATGCTTTGCCAAAATAAAGTAGTGCCAGCATCACCATTCCGATCAAAAAGCCCGATATATACCAGGGCCAGGTTCCATAAATTACTTCCATAAAAAACTGATTTAGGGCAAAAGTACTTATTCGACCAGTATTTTGTGTAACATTGATTACATAATTTTCGGCAAACCAAATATTCTGCTACCTTTGAAACCATAAATTTATCCGCAGATGAAAAAGTTTTTTACCGAAATAAAATGGAGTATCATTTTTTCCGTAGCCACTGTTTTATGGCTGTTTTTAGAGAAAATTGCCGGCTTTCACGACGAAAAAATCAGCAGTTATTTCTATATCAGTTTGCTGTTCGGAATCGTATATATTATTGTTTTTACGTGGGCATTAAAAGAAAAAAAAGCGACTTTTTACAACGGTACCATTACCTATAAACAGGCGTTTATTTCGGGAGCCATACTGACGTTGCTGATCGCTGCAATAAGTCCGCTGGTACAAACGTTTTTCCATGAGGTGATTTCTCCGGATTTTTTCGACAATGCAATCGCGAATGTGATCAAAACCAAACCGGGGAACAAAGAATTTGCGACGGGTTATTTTAACCTTCAAAGTTTTATTTCACAAGGCTTTTTAAACATCCTGTCTTTAGGAATTATATTATCGGCAATTGCCGCTTATTTTATTCAGACCAAAAACCGAAATTAATTATGAAAAAAACAGCTTTTGCCCTGCTAATACTGGCGCTATCGGTTTCTTCCTGTATCAGCACCAAGTCGACTATTAAAAATATAGACGAAACCGCTTCACGTCCAATTCTCCGCGGGGATTATTATGTACTAACCGAATATAGCGATAGCGCCAAATACGGATATGATTCGGACTATCCGATCAACATTGGGTTTATATCCCAATCGCAGGAGCAAAATAATGTGACCTATTTTTTTAACGGACTAGAAGGTCCTGACGGACAAAAATTAAGCTTCGAAAAAACCGGAAGCTGTTGTCCGTTCCCTACCAAAAACAACCGCGTAGGCGCCGGAATGCTGGCGCAATATACGGTAACCTGGGAAGGTCAGTCAAAACCAGTAATACTTCACTTTAACACTTTCGAAAAAGGCAAAATAATGTGTCCTAAAGGTTTATCTATTAAGAAAAACCCATCCCGAACTCACTAATTTTAAGAATACTATAAGAAATCGCATCCTTCCAAAACGTTTTTTGGAAGGATTTTTGTTGTATATTTGTTTCACTTTTTAAGAATCCATTATGAACTTATCCAATATACCGCAAATCAAACACACTGATAGCGGAAATTTCTTTTTATTGGCCGGACCTTGTGCCATTGAAGGCGAGGAAATGGCTATGCGAATCGCCGAAAAATTAGTAGGCATCACCGACAAACTTGCCATTCCTTATGTGTTTAAAGGCTCGTTTAAAAAAGCAAACCGCTCCCGAATCGATAGTTTTACCGGTATCGGAGACGAAAAAGCCCTTAAAATACTTCAAAAGGTATCCAAGGAATTTGGTGTACCAACCGTTACCGATATTCACGAAAACCACGATGCCGAATTGGCTGCCGAATATGTGGACATTCTTCAGATTCCTGCCTTTTTAGTACGTCAGACGGATCTTGTGGTGGCTGCAGCGCAAACCGGGAAAACCGTAAACCTGAAAAAAGGTCAGTTTATGAGTCCGGAAAGTATGAAACACGCGGTACAAAAAGTATTGGACTGCCAAAATGAAAACGTGATGGTAACCGATCGCGGAACCATGTTTGGTTATCAGGATATGATTGTGGACTATCGTGGAATCCCTACCATGCAACAATTTGCTACTACGGTACTTGATGTGACGCACTCGCTACAACAACCCAACCAGTCGGCCGGCGTTACCGGTGGTCGTCCGGATATGATCGAAACGGTTGCCAAAGCTGGAATCGCAGTTGGTGTAGACGGTATTTTTATCGAAACCCACTTCGACCCTGCCAATGCGAAAAGCGACGGTGCCAATATGCTACATCTGGATTATTTTGAAGGGTTGATGCAAAAACTGGTAGCGATCCGAAAAACTGTAAATTCTTTTTAATTTTTACTATCGATAATGAAACATCCATTTTTAATGGCTGTGCTAACTTTTTGTGTTTTTTCACAGTACACCTTTGCTCAGGAAGAAGCAATCACACCTGAAAAATACACGGCGCATAACAAAGGTAAATTTTACGTTTTCTGGGGTGGAAACCGCGCGAATTTTACCAATTCGGACATCCATTTTCAAGGTGCCGATTACGATTTTACGCTTCATGATGTTGCGGCTCAGGACAAACCCAAAGGATGGCATATTGATTATATCAACCCGGGACGAATGACGATTCCACAAACCAACCTGCGTGTCGGTTATTTTATCACCGACAAGTACAATATTTCAATTGGTGTGGATCATATGAAATATGTAATGCAACAGGATCAGGTGGCGCGTATTTCCGGGAATTATCCGGCGGAATACAACAACACGGTCGTGAGCAATGGAATGGTGGATTTAACCGATGAAAGTTTCCTTACTTTCGAGCATACCGACGGATTAAACTATATCAACACGGAATTTTCACGGGTGGACGATATTTCCAAATGGTTTGGAATCACCAATACGGATGTATTTCAGATCAATGTAACCGAAGGCGTTGGTGGTGGTGTTTTATTTCCAAAAACCAATGCAAAATTGTTTAATAAAGAACGTCATGACGATTTCCATATTTCCGGATTCGGACTTTCGGCTAAAGCCGGACTGAACCTGACTTTCTTTAAACACTTCTTTATTCAGGCCGAATTAAAAGGTGGTTATATCAACATGAACGACATCAAAACGACGTATAGCAACGACGATAAAGCGTCACAGCACTTTATGTTTTTACAACGTGTGATTGCTTTTGGTGGTATTTTCAGAATATAATTTAAAAGAGGAAAGACGCTAGACAAAAGATACTCGATAAAAAGGCTCCAAACGGAGTCTTTTTTTATGGATATAACGCCATCGCTTCTTTGATCAAATCCGTTAATACAATCGGATCTATTTCTTCCAACGATTGGTAACGCAGTGATTTCATCGTATTTCGTCCTTCCGACACCAATAGTTCCTGATGTTGCAAAAGCTTAAAACCTCTCGAAAAACCCAGATCGACATACTGTCGTTTATGACTCGCATTCAGAAAACAAAACGGCCTTCCTTTATAATACATATGCGGAACTTTCCATTTGTATTCCAATTTGTATGACGTTTCCAAAGTCATCTCCAAAACCGCTACCAGATGCAATAATATCGAACGATACGGCTCCGGCTGGTTGATAATATAGATGTCGGCTGGTTTCATAGTTACAGTTGTTTTTCGCCCGTAGAAATGTTCTGCGCTTTATTTTTTGCCTTACGGATCAGACGTCGACCGTAGCGGATTAGCAGAAAGTCGGCTACAGCCAATACAATCATGGCAACAATTATTCCCATATAATACACAATCAGAAAACTGGGTTTCTCCCCTTTCAGATGTTCTGTATATGATGTAACACCGATAAGTGCCATGAGGAGATACACGCCGAGCAATACTCCTATGATAACCAGAAAATAGCCTAGTATACGCATCATTTTAAATCTTTTTACAAACATATCACTTGTTTTGGTAATTTCCGATGAATCGGCTTTTATCTGATTTATTTTCTCAAAAAAAATTGTTCGTTTCAAAAAATATCACTTACTTTGTTTTTCAAAGTACTTTTAAATGGATACGAATAATTATTTACAGGATTTAAAAGACATCAAGGACTTGATGAATAAATCGACACAGTTTATTTCATTAAGCGGTCTTTCCGGGGTTTTGGCCGGTACCTATGCATTGATTGGTGCCTTTGTGGCACATTATCTGATCCGTACCAATACCGATATCTATGTTTCCGTAAACAGCTCCCTGTTCCAACAACTGGTTTTGGTTGCGCTGGCCGTACTGTTTCTTTCTTTAATCACGGCCTATATCTTTACCGTTAATAAAGCAAAAAAAACAGGCGAGAAAGTATGGAATGCCGCTTCCAAAAGATTATTGATCAACTTTTTTATACCCTTGGTAACCGGTGGCATTCTGACACTACTATTATTTGCCAAAGGCTATTACGATCTGCTCGTTCCCACTACCCTTATTTTTTATGGTATGGCTTGTTTAAACGCCAGTAAATACACCTTACGCGATGTTCGTTACCTCGGGATCACCGAAATCATTTTAGGGCTATTATCCGTAGTATTTTCCAATTATGGTTTGTACTTTTGGGCACTTGGATTCGGAATCTGCCATATCCTCTACGGCACCGTGATGCATTATAAATACGACCGAAAATAATTGTTTTGAAAAGTCTGATCGAAAATATCAATAAAGCATTTGACCATCGGATCCGTCTGGGCATTATGTCCATACTGATGGTCAACGAGTATGCCGACTTTACGACGCTTAAAGAGCTTTTGGGCGTGACCGACGGCAATCTGGCCAGCCATGCCAAAGCACTTGAAAGTGAAAACTATATCGCTATCGAGAAACAATTTATCGGAAAAAAACCCAATACCCGTTATAACGCAACTCAGGAAGGTCGCAAAGCCTTTCAGGAGCATATTGACGCGCTTGAAAAACTAATCCAAAAACACTAGCACTATTTTTTTACCTTTTAACTTTGAAATTCAAAGTACTTTTAAATATGAAATACAAATTATTCGAACTGTTTTACAGGCTTTCCAAAGTATCGTATCAGCACTTTTTAAAAAAGAATGCCCCATGGAGCGTAACCAAAGAGGAACTACTCACCTATCCGGAAAAAACGTTAGGAAACGACCTTGGCATATTTTTAACCGTAAACCATTTTACAATGGAACCCAAACTGGAAGATCATGATGTCATGCATATTCTCACTGGAATCGGAACGTCGGTGAAAGAAGAAATCGCCATGCAATGCTACCTACTCGGCAACGGGAAAAGAAGTGCCTATCTGTTTATGGTCGTCCTGATCGGAACACTTTTTTACCCTTTCGAAATATCATTCTTCCACTCGTATTACAAACGAGGACGCAGAGCCTTAGCCTTTTATTACCTCGACTATTCCAAACTCTTGTTACAACCGACCGAAAACATTCGAAAAACTTTTAAAATTCAATAACCTTAAATCAAATCAATATGGACCATCAATCAGAAAAAGACACTTCCAGACCGGAAGTAAACATCCCAAAAATCACAATTCCTTTTTTCCAGACGCCAACAGTCAAAATGATCATGATTGGCTTTCTGACACTGTTCCTGTTAATACCGCTACAATTTGTCAAAGATTTGATTTCGGAACGTTCCCAACGGAAAAATGAAGTGATCAAAGAAGTAAGCGAAAAATGGGGAAGCAGCGTCTATTTTTACGGTCCCATTTTAAAAGTTCCGTATACCGAAACCAATAGCAACACCTTTAAATATGCCTATCTGTTCCCGGAAAAACTGGAAAATCAGACGACGGTCGAAACCAAACCATTAAACCGGAATATTTATAATGCCACGGTCTTTACGGCTCAAATGAATTTTAAAGGTTCGTATGTACAACCTGATTTTGATATACAGAATATTCCGGCAGGAAATATACATTGGGACAAAGCGACTATTTTGATTCAAACCACCAATCTGAAGAGTATTAAAGATCAAGTCGATATTACATTTGGAGGCAAACCATACACCTTCGAACCGATCTACAATAGTAATTCCGGTTTTGAAGCACTGGAAACCGCCCCTATCAATATGGCAGGCGCAACTTTTCCAGCTTCTTTTGATTTTAAAATCAAATATGATGGTAGTCAGCTAATCAAAATGGTTCCGATAGGAAAAACAACGGAAATGAGTATGAAATCAAACTGGCATAGCCCGGGCTTTACCGGAAATTTCCTTCCGAACGATAAAACAAAAGTGATTTCAGACGATGGTTTTCAGGCCAAATGGAAAGTACTGCATATCAATAGAGCGTTTTCGCAGCACTATTTTAATACTCTACCGGATCTGAGCAAATATGCCTTTGGGGTTAATTTTATTATACCCGTTGACGAGTATCAAAAAAATGAACGCGTATCCAAATACGGCTTCCTCGTGATCGGCCTTACGTTCCTGACGTTTTTCCTGATTCAGTCCATCAGTAAAATCCGCATTCATATTTTCCAGTATTTCATGATCGGTATTGCGCTGGTCTTGTTCTATACGTTGCTTATCGCAATAACCGAACACAGTAGTTTCCGTCTGGCCTATATTCTTTCCGGTCTCGCTGTTGTTTTAATGATCAGTCTGTATTCCTTTTCCATTCTCAAGAATCCTAAATTCCCTTTACTTATCGGTACGTCGCTATCGGCTTTGTATTTGTTTATCTACATTATCATTCAAATGGAGAATTACGCGCTGTTAGTAGGCAGCATCGGTTTGTTTATCATCCTAGGACTTGTGATGTATCTTTCGCGAAAAATCGACTGGAATAGCAATTAATCGCATAAAAAAAGTCCCGATAAACTCGGGACTTTTCTTCTATTATTGTTTTGCTTTTGGCGCCGGTGGCGTTTCTAACATTTCGATTTCGAAAATCAAATTGGTATTTGGCGGGATAATCGCATAACCTCTTTCTCCGTAAGCTAAATGCGACGGGATAAAAAGGATCGCTTTATCACCGAAAGACATGTTCTCCAATCCTTCGATAAAGCCCGGGATTAAACCTTCTTTATTTCCATATGGGAATGGGAATGGCATATACTGATTCGCAGCGGCTCTGTTCGCATCCAGTTTTCCAAAAGCTTTTGCAACATCTTCGTAGCTGGTATCAAACAAATCTCCGTTTTCGAAATAACCTGCATAATGTACATATACCTGAGTTCCGGCAGCTGGTTTTTTACCGCTTCCTTTTTTAACGATTGCATATTCCAATCCGGATTGTGTTTTAGTAGCTCCTGTTTTTGCTGCTGCAAATGCCGCTACTTTTTCCGTTTTAATTTTACTCAATCCTTCAGCCAATTTCTTTTGTGCTACCGATTCCGTATCGTAATACCCTTTGAATACTTTTGGGGCGTCGAATTTCTTAGCGTCTTTTCCAATGCGGATGATCGTGATTTTTTTGATTACATCGTTTTGCTCGATTTTATTCACGATATCCATACCTTGAACCACTTCTCCAAAAACACTGTGTTTTCCGTCCAACCATGGCGTTGCTTTGTGGGTGATAAAAAACTGACTTCCGTTTGTTCCCGGTCCGGCATTGGCCATTGATAAGATTCCCGCTTTGGAATGTTTTAATTCTGGTGCGATTTCATCTTTAAATTTATAACCTGGTCCGCCTTCTCCATTTCCGTCCGGATCGCCACCCTGAATCATAAAATCTTTGATCACTCGGTGAAATTTAACGTCATTATAAAACGGTTTCCCTTTGAATTTATCTTTTACAAAAGGGTTTTTACCTTCGGCTAACGATACAAAATTCGCTACGGTAACCGGCGTTTTCTGGTATTCTAATTTAACGATTATGTTACCTTTATTCGTCTCGATATCGGCATAAAGCCCATCGCCTAACTTATCGTAAGATGACGTACAAGAGCTGAATAATGCAACAAGGCCTAAAAATAAACTTGTCATTGATTTCATTTTTAAATTGATAATTATTACTAGTTTTCGGGTTGGTTTTTTGTGTTTTCAGTTTCGGTTTTCGGAGCCGGTTTACTTTTTTCGGAAGCACCCGGTTTTAAATCGGTTAACGTAACCGTACAAATTAACGGTTGATTGGTTCCGATTTTATCATTATCTCCGTGATAACCATAGGCCATATGTGACGGAAATAAAAAGGTTACCTTCTCTCCTTTTTTCATCAGTTTGATACCATCGCGAAGTCCCATCATGATGTTTTGTTTGTCCACATGGTATACCTGCGATTTTAAATCGGCTTCCGAATAAATCAGTTTACCGTCCAGATCGCTGATGTTATAATCGAAATAAGCGATATCGCCTTTTTTAGGCGTCAGGGTTTCTGTATCATTTTTGATATCATAACGATACCAGTATCCCTTGGCGGAAGCAACATAGGCCTTTGCGGTATCTTTACTGATCACCGCCTCAATAAGCGATTCTTCATTAGCGATCAGTTTTTTATTTCGCTTGATCGATTCTTTGATAAAAGTTCCCGAACTATGCGAAATCGGCTGCCGTGCCTGTTGCTGAGAGCAGCTTGTAAAAGCAAATCCCAAAACGGCCAGCACTAAGAAATAGATTCTTTTCATAACTTATGTTGTCTTTTCAGACGCTAAAATAGCAATAAATTGTTGTATCGTTTCGTCTAATGGTAAAAAGGATTTTCCGCCCGCCGCATTGATATGTCCGCCGCCATTGAAATGTTCGCGTGCAAATTGGTTTACATCGAAACCGCCTTGCGAACGGAACGATATTTTCACAATACCTTCTTCTTTGTTTTCGATAAAAATAGCCGTAAAATCAATACCTTTAATCGATAGTCCGTAGTTGACAATGCCTTCGGTATCACCTTTTTCATAATGAAACTGATCCAATTCGTCCTGACTTAAGGTAATATAAGACGTTTTGTATTCCGGTAACAGTTTCAGATTTTGCAAACCGCGCCCTAACAACTGCAAACGGTTATAGGAGCTTGTATCAAACAGCAGGTTATGTATTTTACTGTTTTCCACACCACGGTCGATCAGATCGGCTACGACACGATGCGTCGTACTGGTTGTAAGCGGAAAACGGAATGAACCCGAATCGGTTACAATTCCAGTATAAATACAGGTTGCCACCGTTTTATTGATCAAATCGGCATATCCCAATCCGGTTAAAAACGTATACACCATTTCACAGGTAGAACCGTAACCCGTATCGGAAAACGTATATTTGGCATACGTATCCGGCAACTGATGGTGATCGATCATGATGAATAATTTTTCTGTCAATGTTTTCAGGAAATTTTCCATCTGCTCACCAGTGCGGTGCAACGCGTTAAAATCTAATGTAAAAACAATATCCGCCTCATTGATCAGCGTTTCACAGGTTTTTTTCTGGGTTTCAAAAACCCGAACCGTGTCGGCTCCCGGAAGCCAGTTTAAAAAATCCGGAAACTCATTGGGCGCTACGACAACCGCCTTATGCCCCAGTTGTAAAAAAGTGTGATATAATGCCAGTGTCGACCCCATAGCGTCTCCGTCTGGATTTCGATGGGGAATGATCGCGATTTTTTTTGGCGAGGCCAATAACGTATGGATCGCTTCCATTTCATTTTTATTCATCATGCTGCGAATTTACATTTTTTTGGTTCACAAAAGGGTTAGTATTTCCTTAAAAATAAAGGTTTCGAAAAAACCACCAAAATAATACGGCATTCCGGACGTTTTTTTTGTATTATTGTCCCATTAAAGCATAGTACTAAAATGAAAACGATTCGAAAAGCCCTACTCTTTTTGCTGTTTCTATCCGGAAGCAGTCAGCTTTACAGTCAGGATTACCGTTTTGTCACAACCGGTGTCAGTGTGGCCGAAAAAGACAAAAAAGGAAAATGGAGCGATTATACCGAATTCCGTAAAGCGGAAATCATTATCGATCTGAATACCCAAAAAAACCGGATTATGGTTTATTCCAATGTCGAGCAGTTGTTTAAAATCATTAAATATTTCGATGTTAAATCAACACCTACAGACGACATTGCTTCTTTTCAATGCGTCACCAACGAAGGAGACGATTGTACGATTGCCATTTATACCCGTAAAAAACAAGGTAACCGCAAACAAATGTATATCTATTATAACGACCGGATTGTGGTTTACAACATGAAATATTTAAAAGATAAATAATAAAAAAATAGCTGTCAAATGACAGCTATTTTTTTTATTTCAATTTCCAGAATTACAGGAACATTTTCAAAATATAATACATGATTCCCGCGATTAAAGCCGAAACCGGAATCGTAAGAATCCAGGCCCATAACAGGTTAATCGTTACACCCCATCGTACCGCTGAAATACGTTTTGTAATTCCAACCCCGATAATCGAACCGGTAATGGTGTGTGTAGTCGATACCGGAACGCCCATATGCTCGGTTAAATATAAGGTAACCGCACCGGCCGTTTCGGCTGCTACACCTTCTAATGGTGTTACTTTGGTAATTTTAGATCCCATTGTTTTAACGATCTTCCATCCTCCGCTTAGTGTTCCTAAACCGATCGCCAGGAAACTCACAAAAGGAACCCACGCCCAGTCTTCCACAAAGTGTGCAAAACGGTGACTCGAATCCAAAGCAGTATAGGCTACGTCACCAATGTTCATATGGTAACAGATTACAGCAGCTCCGATAATACCCATTACTTTTTGGGCATCGTTTCCTCCGTGTCCTAAACTGAACAGAGCCGAAGATACTAACTGTAATTTTTTAAACCATTTATCAGCTTTATGCGGATTGACCTTTCGGCAGATGTTCATAATTAAAATGGTAATCAGATAGGCGATAAACATACCGATTAACGGGGCGCAGAAAATAAACAGGAACGTTGGTATTACTTTGGCGTAATTAATTACGTCTACTCCGTTTTCAGATAAGGCGCCGGCATGTGCCAATGCTGCTCCCATAAATCCTCCCAATAAAGTGTGGGACGATGAAGACGGAATTCCCAATTTCCAGGTTAATAAGTTCCAGATAATTGCCGCGATAAGTCCGGCCAGAATCACCTCAAGGGTAATAAAGTTTTCGTTAACCGATTTAGCGATGGTGTTACCAATCTTAAATTCACCGATCCAGTACATGGAGATAAAATAGGCTGCAAAGTTAAAGGCCGCCGCCCATAATACTGCCTGGAATGGTGTCAGTACTTTTGTGGCTACGATGGTCGCAATCGAGTTGGCCGCATCGTGAAAACCGTTGATATAATCAAAAATCAGTGCTAATACAATGATTATGACAAGTAATGTAAAATCCATACGATTTGTTTTCTGGGGTGATGACTGTTGTTATGAATATTTAACCGTTACCGATTCTAAAACATTGGCAACACTCTTACACTTGTCGGAAGCAGTCTCTAATGCCGATAGTACTTCTTTGTATTTGATGATATTTTTAGCATCGGTTTCGTTTTCGAAAATATCCGCTACAGCTTTATCGAATACGTTATCCGCTTTACTTTCCAGTTTGTTGATTTTCTTACAAGCATCGGCAATCGCTTTTAAGTTTTTAAGGTCTTTTAATTCCTTAATCGCATTTCCGATATGCTGACACGCTTCTAAGTTGATTTCCGTTAATTTACGGATCGATTTTGTAATTTTTTCTACCTGATACAAACGCATTCTACTTGCTGCTCCGTGCATATAATCGGCTACATCATCGATAGCAGTGATCAAAGCGTGGATATCTTCACGGTCGAATGGCGTGATAAAGTTACGGCTTAATTCCAGGTTTGTTTTATGGGTAATTTCTTCGATGTTAGCTTCTAACTCTTCAATCTTTTTGAAGTACTCTTCTCTTTCGTTTTTCGGCGCATTTACTGCTTCGTGAAGGGTTTCGGCCAATTGGATCAGGTTAATGGAAGCCTGCTCAAAAAGAGGAAAGAATTTCTTATCTTTCGGTACTAAAAACTGGAAAATGTTGTTTAATGACATCATATGTTAATTTAATGACGCGAAATTACCCCTGTAATGTTAAGCTAACGTTAACTAAATAACAATTCATGTTTAATTAATCCCCGGCAAAAACTTCAACAGACTCCCTCTTTTTTATTGGTAATTAAATCGTAAATTAGCGCTCCAACAAACAAACTCAAAGCGAAACAACATATAATGGACTTAAACTTCAACAAAAACGAAGATCATAACAAGCTTTTAGTCTCCGAATTAAAACAAAATTTAGCAAAAGTAAAACTCGGAGGTGGCGAAAAACGAATTGCAAAATTACACGCTGAAGGCAAAATGACTGCCCGTGAGCGTATCGATTATTTATTGGATAACAACTCAAAAAGTGTCGAAATCGGTGCTTTTGTGGGCGAAGGTATGTACAAAGAACACGGTGGATGTCCTTCCGGTGGTGTGGTTGTAAAAATCGGATATATCAAAGGAAAACAATGTATAGTGGTGGCCAATGATGCGACCGTAAAAGCCGGTGCCTGGTTCCCGATTACTGCGAAAAAGAACCTTAGAGCGCAGGAAATCGCAATGGAAAACAAATTGCCGATTATCTATTTAGTGGATAGTGCCGGCGTATACCTTCCGCTTCAGGATGAAATTTTCCCGGACAAAGAACACTTTGGTCGTATTTTCCGCAACAATGCCATCATGAGCAGCATGGGAATCACCCAAATCGCTGCCGTAATGGGAAGTTGCGTTGCCGGTGGTGCGTATCTTCCGATTATGAGTGACGAAGCCCTGATTGTTGACAAAACCGGAAGTATTTTCCTGGCTGGAAGTTACCTCGTTAAAGCCGCTATTGGCGAAACAATTGACAACGAAACGCTGGGCGGTGCGACAACACACTGCGAAATTTCAGGAGTGACCGATTATAAAGCCAAAGACGATAAAGACGCTTTGGATACGATTAAAAACATTGTAGGCAAGATCGGTGATTTTGAAAAAGCCGGATACAACCGTGAAAAACCGGCGAAACCTGCTTTGGATGAAAACGAGATTTACGGGATTCTGCCGAAAGCGCGTTCCGAACAATACGATATGATGGACATCATTAATCGTTTAGTAGACAATTCGGAATTTGACGAATACAAAGCCGGGTACGGACAAACCATTATTACCGGCTATGCCCGTATTGACGGTTGGGCTGTTGGAATCGTAGCCAACCAGCGTAAAGTGGTTAAAACCAAAAAAGGCGAGATGCAGTTTGGCGGCGTTATTTATTCCGACAGTGCCGATAAAGCAACCCGTTTTATTGCCAACTGTAATCAGAAAAAAATCCCATTAGTATTCCTTCAGGATGTAACCGGATTTATGGTAGGCTCCAAATCCGAGCACGGTGGCATTATTAAAGACGGTGCCAAAATGGTAAATGCCGTGTCTAACTCTGTTGTACCGAAATTTACGGTAGTGGTAGGAAACTCCTATGGTGCCGGAAATTATGCCATGTGTGGAAAGGCATACGATCCAAGATTGATCTTCGCCTGGCCAAGTGCCGAACTAGCCGTTATGGGTGGCGCACAGGCTGCTAAAGTTTTATTACAAATTGAAGCGTCTTCGTTAAAAGCAAAAGGAGAAGAACTGACTCCGGAAAAAGAAGCCGAAATGTTCGATAAAATCAAAGCGCGTTACGATGCGCAGGTGTCGCCTTATTATGCCGCTTCACGACTTTGGACCGATGCCATTATCGATCCGTTGGATACCCGTAAATGGATCTCCATGGGAATCGAAGCTGCCAACCACGCTCCTATCGAAAAACCGTTTAATCTTGGCGTAATCCAGGTTTAACACAACATACTGTAACAATTTTAAAAATCTACTACTTATCCGTAAGCAGTAGATTTTTTATTTATATTACTACTTTACTTACCCGGATTAAATTCAATACGATTATGAAAAACTTTATACTCGCTTCGCTTGTATTGTTCAGTTTCCAACAGGCCTCCGCTCAACTGATCACCGAAAAAGACGTTTTTACCCGCAGGGATTCCCTTCACGGGGGCCTACGAGCCGAACGTACCAGTTATGATGTACAACGTTACGACCTGAACATCACAATCAACCCGGAAGCGCGTTCGATCATCGGTTATAATGACATCACTTTTAAAGTGGTTACCCATACCAATATGATTCAGGTAGATCTGTTTGAAAACATGAAAGTCGACAGTATCGTGTTTCAAAATAAAAAACTGGACTACAAACGCGATAACGATGCTGTTTTTATAGCCTTTCCGGAGCGCCTTCTTAAAGGAACTACCGAAACCGTACGGTTTTATTATTCCGGGAAACCCATCGTAGCCAAAAATGCACCTTGGGATGGCGGTTTTGTATTTAGCAAAGATAGCAAAGGAAAAGACTGGATTGCCGTAGCCGTTCAGGGAACGGGAGCGAGTTTATGGTATCCGGTTAAAGATTCGCAAACCGACGAACCCGATAATGGCGCTACCGTAAAAGTAGCCGTTCCAAATGGTTTGATGAATGTTTCCAACGGTCGTTTTAAAGGGAGCGAAGATCTGAAAAATGGCTATACCCGTTGGGATTGGGAAGTGATCAACCCGATTAACAATTATGATATTACGGTTAACATTGCCGATTATGTGCTTATCCATGACAACTACAAAGGTCTGGATCTGGATTATTATGTACTACGTGAAAACGAAGCAAAAGCCCGCAAACATTTTGAAGAAGTAAAACCGATGATGGATTGCTTTCAGTCGAAATTTGGAAAATATCCGTTTTGGGAAGATAGCTACAAACTAGTCGAAACACCTTATTTAGGAATGGAACACCAAAGTGCCGTGGCCTACGGAAACAAATACCGAAAAGGTTATTTGGGATCGGATTTGAGTGGTACCGGTATCGGACTGACATTCGATTTTATCACGATACACGAATCCGGACACGAATGGTTTGGAAACAGCATCACCTCTAAAGATATCGCCGATATGTGGATTCACGAGGCGTTTACAACCTATACCGAAGCGGTTTTTGTAGAATGTAATCTGGGTTACGACAAAGCCTTAGCCTATATAAACGGGCAAAGCCGCAACGTTAAAAACGACCGCCCTATTATTGGTTTTTATGGTGTAAACAAAGAAGGTTCGGGCGATATGTATTACAAAGGTGCTTTGCTGCTCAATACGATTCGTCATATCCTTAACGATGACGCCAAATGGTGGAAACTTTTACTGGATTATTCCGAGACCTATAAAAAGCAAATTATCGATACCGAAACGGTTATCACTTTCTTTAATAAGGAAACCGGAAAAGACTTAACGCCCTTATTCAATCAATACTTACGTTATAAAAATATTCCGGTGTTGGAACTTCGAACCCAAAACAACCGTTTGGAATACCGTTGGAAAGTCAACGTAGAAAATTTCCAAATGCCGGTAGAATATACTTACAAAGGGAAAACTACCCGAATGAACGTTACCACCGAATGGCAAAAATTCGACAAAAAAATAACTGCCGATCAACTGGAATTTAATACTAAAAAAATGTATTACAACATTCAGAAATAATTTACAAAAACTATCATTTTAACATTTAAAACAGATAAAACACTAACTTTTAACTGATAAATTATCAAATAATGATTTTATTTAGTAACTTTCATACTAAATCAAATTGTCATTTGTTATGGATAGAGTAAAAAGTTTAAACAAATGGGCAAACGCTCATACCAGCTATCCGATAGATCTGGTGCGTATTGGCCTTGGTGTCTTTTTGTTTTTAAAAGGCGTATTTTTTATCACAAACAGACAGTACTTACACGAGATTCTCGGTCATATGAACCGGAATTTCGGTAGTGAAATGCTATTAGTCCATTATGTGGCTTCGGCACATATGGTAGGTGGTATCATGATCATTTTCGGATTACTGACCCGTTGGTCCATTTGGGCGCAATTGCCGATTCTTATCGGAGCGGTTCTGGTTAACTTTTTAGGACAAATGAATGTACAAAACCTGATTATGGCCTCGATCACACTGTTGGTCTGTGTCTTTTTCCTGTTCTACGGAAGTGGAAAACATTCGGCCGATTATTATTTTAAAATGAACCAATAGTTCCTATAAAAAACCCGCCACAAAGACCACTTGAACCAACGTGTATTCAGAAACGTGTTGTGAACCATCAAACAGGTGACTTTGTGGTTTTTTTATGCCGTTATGCGACGGTTTCTTTCCGTTTGATTTTTCCGGTTTCGGTTTCTTTAAAATACGGTATAAAAAGGATTTCTTTCGGTTTTTCAAATTTATCCAGTCTACCAAAAGCTTCCGGGGCTATGGCATACGGTTCCCCTTCGACCACCAACACCAACTTTTCGCCCAGTGTATCGTCTTCTTTTCCAATCACAAAATAACGCTGCGGTATCGCTGTAGCCAACTTCTCCTCGATTTGTTCCGGGAACAATTTTACACCGCCACTGTTAATCACATTATCATAACGCCCCAACCATATAAATTGATTGTCTCCAATTAGGGTTACCATATCATTTGTCACCAACGGTTCCTCGCAAATACGCGGTGCCGTGATCACCAGACAACCCCGATCGTCGGTATGAATATGCACTCCCGGAAATACGGTAAAAGCCGTTTCCTGTATTTTTTTGGCCGCAATATGCGTAATCGTTTCCGTCATCCCATAGGTTTCATAAATGGCCACCGGTAGTGTTTTTAATTGCTCGGCCAAAGCTGGGTTTATTTTGGCACCGCCGATAATGAGTTTTTGCACCTGATCCAATTCGGCTAAGGATTGTTCGACCTGTAGGGGAACCATCGCAGCAAAATCGTACTTTTTCCCGGTTACATCCAGCGGACGGGAATCCGGTACGACATAATCCAGTTCCAATCCGAGGATAAAAGCACGTACGAGCATCATTTTGCCAGCTATATATTGTATCGGCAAACAATGAAGTGCGGTATCGCCCGGTTTTAAATCGAAAAAATCGCCTGTCGCTAATGCCGAATTGACCATGGCGGCCTTTTTTAAGTTTATTTTTTTAGGCGCTCCCGTTGTTCCGGAGGTGGTCATTTCGATATAATCTTTTCCGTCAAACCATTCCAGGATAAAGTTACCCAACGCTTTTTCGTGCGGATCGCCTTCTTTTACAAAAATATAGGCTTTGTCGTATAATTCTTTTCCGTTAAAATGCAAACCGTTTAGTTTAAAACGATTGTGCACATTTTTGTAGGTTAGCTTATTCATCATACTCCTTCTTTATTTTCAAATACGATTGTACCGGTTAGTTTTTCTTTCCAGTTTTTCCATTGGTATTTTCGCGAATAGATATAGAGCAATACCGGGAAAATAACAAATACCGGAAGAATCACGTCAAAACCGGCCGATGGTTCCGATACATCTTTTAAAATGGAATGCGTCTGAAAAGCCGTCCAGTCGGAAGTAACCAAAAGCGCTCCGACAAGATTATTGGCGGCATGGAAACCCAGTGCCAGTTCCAGTCCTTCGTCCATTAGTGTCATAATTCCCAGAAAGAATCCGGTTCCGATATAATAAATCAATATAATATTTCCCATTTTCCCGACTTCCGGGTTGGCAATGTGCATCAGTCCGAACATTATAGAAGTGATTAATAATGGAACCAACCGACTCCGTGTCACCACCCCGATGCCTTGCATCAAATAACCTCGGAACAAATATTCTTCAAAACTGGTTTGTAGTGGTATCAATACTACGGCCAATGCCAGAAATATAAAAAACGGTCCCGGTTTAAAATTCAGCGTAAAGTTTTCGGGATGCGAAAAATAAACCACCAAGGTCAGTACGATCGATATGGTTGCCCATAATCCGAACGAAAACAAAATCCGACTCCAATCTACTTTTGGTCGCGAAGTCGTAAGACTGGTAATACTTTGACGATGTATCACTTTTACCCATAACCATAACAAAAGACAAGCAATCGACAAGGGCACGATACTCCAGAAAAAAGTCATATTTTCTCCTAACTCGGCAATGGTTTGATGTATCATTTGTTCGGTATTCATCTCGGAAGAAGCCATATAATTGGCGATCATCAGGACTAAAAAGAACACCGGGATCGGTAAATACAAAAAGAAACGAAAACTTTTGTTTTTGACTTGTTCGATAAACATATCTGTTACTGGATTTTAGTACGCTCCTTATAGAAACCTCAGGAGGAAAATTTGTTTTCACTAAGTTACTCCAATTTTCACAGAATAGTAGTTCCTTTGTAAAAAATATTGCGCTATGATTACAATTTACCACAACCCGAGATGCAGCAAATCCAGAGAAGGACTTTGCCTGTTGGAAGAAAAAGGAATTTCGTTTGAAACCGTAAAATATCTGGATCAGCCTTTGAGTCGCGAAGAACTACAATCAATCATCCAAAAACTGGGAATTAAACCAATCGAACTGGTACGTCAGAAAGAAAGTCTTTGGATCGAAAATTACAAAGGTCAGACGCTTTCCGACGATGCGATCATCACCATTTTGTCCGAAAACCCCAAACTAATTGAACGTCCTATTGTTATCAATGGTGACAAGGCCGTAATTGGTCGTCCAACCGAAAAGATTCTGGAAATTATTTAGAATCAGTATACGTTTGTTTTAACAAACATTTGTGATTCCGCACTTAAACCCAAGGTTACTTTTGCAGTCAAACCTTGCAAATCAAACTAATTACACATGAAACGATTTCATTTCGCAGTAGTAATGTTCTTACTATTGTCTTCTGTTGTCTCATTCGCTCAAAAACCAGACGCGGCTAAAGTTACTGTTACCGGACGTGTTGTGGACAGCGAATCCAAACAACCCCTGGAATATGCGAATATCTATGCCCAAAATCTTAAAAATAAATCCGTTGTTTCCGGTGCGATGACCAACGACAAAGGGGAATTCAGTTTTGAAGTGCCTACCGGGAATTATTATATCAAGGTGGAGTTTCTATCTTTTAAAACCGTTGAAATCCCGCAAAAAGAACTTACAAAAGATACCAGCCTGGGAATGATCACCCTTGCTCTTGACGCTAAACAGCTTCAGGAAGTTACCGTGGTAGCCGAGAAAAGTACGGTAGAGATCAAACTGGACAAAAAAGTATACAACGTAGGAAAAGACATGACCGTTAAAGGCGGTAGCGTGAGCGATGTATTGGACAATGTTCCTTCGGTTACGGTGGATTCTGACGGTAATGTAAGCCTAAGAGGTAACGACAACGTTCGTATTCTGATCGACGGAAAACCTTCGGGACTTGCCGGAATCAATGTTGCGGATGCTTTGCGTACCCTTCCGGCCGATTCGGTTGATAAAGTGGAAGTAATCACCAATCCGTCGGCACGTTATGATGCCGAAGGTGGTGCCGGTATCGTAAACATCATTCTTAAAAAAGGAAAAGCACAGGGAATTAACGGAAGTGTTATGGCTGTTGCCGGAAATCCCGATAATTTTGGTGGTAATACCAATATCAACTTCAGAAGCAAAGCGTTTAACCTCTTTACCAACTTCGGCTACAACTATAGTAACAGTCCGGGGAATTCGTTTACCGATTCGGAAAACTTAGACCAAAATACCGGAGCGGTTTCGAGCTATATCGAAGAAAGACGTAAAAACAAAAGAGAGCGTAAAGGGTATAATGCCGGTTTCGGATTGGAATGGTATTTAACCAAATCCTTAACCTGGACGAACTCGATTGGAATCCGTAAAAACAATGGTGCCAATCCGGATAATGTATTCTTTAATAATTATGATGCCAATCACGATTTTTTATACACCCGTAACCGTTTTAACGATCAGTCAAACGATTCACAAAATTTAGAATACTCGACAAATTTCACACAGAAGTTTAAAAAAGATGGTCATAAATTAACCGTTGATTTTTCGGCTTCTACCAATCGTGATAATGACGATGCAACGATTAGCGATACCCGTTTTGATACCGGTGTGGCTACCATTGATAGAACTTTAAACAACCAAAAACAAACGCGAAGCCTGTTACAAACCGATTACGTTTTACCAATTGGAAAGAAAAGTCAGTTTGAAGCGGGTTACCGCGGTGATTTTACCGATTTGACAACCGATTACCGCGTGGATCATTTTAGTAATAATGCCTGGATGAACGATCCGAACTTTACCAATATTTTTGAATATAAAGAGCAAATCAACGCGCTTTATGCACAGTTTGGTTCCAAAATCAGCAAATTCAGCTATATGGTGGGAATGCGTTTTGAAGATTCCAACATCGGGATTGACTTTTTACGTACGGAACAATTCAACACCAAAAAATACCACAATTTCTTCCCAAGTGTATTCTTAAGCTATGAATTTGCACAGGATAACAGTATTAGTTTGAGTTATAGCAAACGTATCAACCGTCCGAGAGGGCGTTTCCTAAATCCGTTTAACGGACTATCGAGTAACATCAACGTATTCGAAGGAAACCCGGATTTGAATCCGTCATATACCAACTCCTTTGACCTGGGTTATTTAAAACGTTGGGATAAATTGACGTTGAATACGTCGGCTTATTTTAATAAAACCGATGATAGTTTCCAGTTTATTAAAAAAGCAACCGGAAATGTAATCGACGGTAACCCGGTATACGCCAATACGCCGGTAAACTTAGCCACCGAATACCGTTTTGGTTTTGAGTTTACCTTAAATTATACGCCATACAAATGGTGGAAATTAAACGGAAACTTCAATTTCTTCCGTAACGAGTTGGAAGGAAGTTATACTTATATTGATCAAAACAATACCGAAATCTTTACCGATTTAAGCAATACAGCCTACAGCTGGTTTACCCGTGTAAGTTCGAAAGTAAGCTTACCATATGGTATCGACTGGCAGACCAATGCGACCTATAATGCACCACAAAACACGTCTCAGGGAAGAAGCGAAGGAATCTTATCGGCAAACCTGGCGTTAAGCAAGGATATTCTAAAAGATAAAGCAACGATTGCCTTAAATGTAAACGACGTGTTTAACTCCAGAAAAAGAATTACCGATACCAGCATTCCACTCCTATTAAATTCCCACAGTGAAATGCAATGGAGAGAACGTCAGATCAATCTAACCTTTACCTACCGTTTTAACAAAAGCAAATCCGACAGAGATAAGCAACAAAAACGCGATGATAATGGTGGTGGCGACGAATATATGGGTGGATAACATCATGAAAATCAACAATAACAAAAGCCAAGTAAATTATTACTTGGCTTTTTTTGTATCCTAAAAATATGTAATATTTAGGGCTGCTTAGTCAAAATGTATTCACCGTATGGAACATTAAAACTATTTATATTAGTAAATTGGCCGTCTGGGCTATTTAAGGTTTCAAGACCGTTTCCAGTATAAACAAATTGTACTTTCAGTTTTTCTTGCCCATTTTGAATAAATTTTCGGATCACAAAATTATTACTTATTCCATTCCAAATATTTCTTCGGGAGGGCTCATTGAAAAACATAAGTAATCGTCTTTCGTCCTCTCCACATTCTGGACATAAAGGGTATGAATCCTTTTTCATCATAGCCACAGAAAACAAGTTATAGTCCATAATATCTGAATAAGAAGCACTTAAATTTGGCAATGTATTAACCTTTTCGACTCCGTTTTCTATGTATTGAAATTCTCCAACTAAATAGTCCTCGTAATAGTTTTTAAAACTTGACACATAGGTCATCGGCTTTTTAATGAAAATAATTTTGAGCGTCGTATTACCGTTAGAATAAATCCAAGTTCCAACGTATTGATTCAATAAACCATTAACATCCTTATAATACGCGTTTTCAACTTTACCAATAGTCGAGCCCCCAAATCTATCAATCACCGGGCTTTGGGCACACCCATACAAAGTGGCCATACTTGCTATTGAACTATATAATATTTTTTTCATTTTTTTCATTTTTAAAAGATACAATTTTTTTATTAAGGACACGGTGTGTTAACAATTTTTCCTTTGCTTTGAGATAATTCACCCCAATTAAAATTAGTACTTGCTAAATCAGTTGCGTTCAAATCGATACTTCCCTCGTATAACCCCACTCCTAAATCAAAATCCGCTAAGATGTTAAGAAATGTTTTTTTGAACGTATCCATCGACGTCCCGGTAGAGAGAGAGCGATAATCATCTTGAATACGGGTATTTATCTTTTTTCCATTTTGCCCCATTGCCGCAAAAAATTTCACGGGGTCTTTTATTTTAATTGCAAATATCCCGTCATAAGTTGTTAGAGTTAATACGTATTTTGTCCAGTCCTTAGGCTTCCCGTTATTATCGTGTTTAAGGCCTACTTGCATTAAATATTGTAAATCATCATAACTAAACATTGGGTAATAACCGTAGGAAATATGGGGGTGTGTATGAGACGCGCCAATATAATTACCTCCAATTGCTTTTTCCATGTTTAATTTATTTGGATTGTTATATGATGCCTCAATAACATTCGGCGGTTGAATAGAATTAGAAGTGCTATTTTGAGTTTGAAAACCAAATCCCCATTCGCCATCTTGAGTTTTGCGGCTGTCTAATGTTTTAAAAGAACTTTTTACGGCCGGTGAAGCGGTTAAGTTTTTTAAATGGTTACAAGGCGTAGGCGGAGTTTGAGTAGCCGGATCGGGATCTTCAACAGGGGCAGTAATAATAATTGGACATCTTTGGCAATTATTAGGTGGTGTGAGCCCTCCTTCAGTTGGCGGGGAACCATCGCCGCCGCCGCCAATAGGGACAATAACTCCGGGGTCGTCTCCGAAGTCGCCCCCACCAATATCTCCATTTACAGAGTAACAAGTTGTAACAGGAGCGTAAAATAAATGGTTTTGATCTTGACAGTCATTAGTAGCAACGTGTACGCCCGTGTTAGTTGAACTCCATGCCTGATCACACATAAGTATCTGAGCCGTGACACAAATTGTAGTCTTTCCTATTTCATCGGTATTATAAGTAATCGGCGTTATTTTTACTCGCCCGGTAAAATTAAAGGAATTATGGGCGGCTGGTGTTAACGGTTCACTTGGCGTATATTTTAAAATATAGGCGCTTGACTGACCTAAACTATCAACATTAACCACAAGATTTTCAAAATAATCTATGCTGTTAATTTCACGTGTAATCTTAAATGTATAAGATGTACTTCCGGCACTTTCTATAACTTTAGCCAAATTAGGCATAACAGTAAAGCCATATTCGGCCTCCATAACAGTTTTTGATTGTAAGCCCTTATTTTGGCCTTGACTTAACTTTGAAAATGCGTTAACAAAATTTCGCTCTTTTAACAGCGCATCGAAAGTACTACGCCTAATCTTTACTTTTTCCTGATAGCTGTTTTTTTGTATTGCATCTTGCTCAAGCTCACAGCCAAAAAGCGCGATCAGAATAAAAACAAAAATGGGAAAACGGTTTCGTAATTTTCTATTGTCCATATTTAATACATAATTTGATCTCGCAAATCTTACAATTTTATTTTTTTAAAAAATACGAATTCCCGGAAAACTTCATATTTAGTACTAAAAACACAAATTAATACGTACTTTAATTAAAGCGTTTTGTACGCGTTTATAGCGAGAGCAAAGGTATTAGAGGCTTTCAATATTTTTTACGGGAATCCGTAAAAAATATATTCAGATATGAATTACAAGCTAAATATGATGGTTACAAAAACCGATGGTTCAAAACTACTACACAATGGGGAGACCTATAAAATTGAATATACAGATCGTTTGTCTTTTTCCGGTAGTAAAAATTTGATTTTCACGTATAACGTTTGGAGAAGTAAATGACATATATCATAAAGTCACTTAAAATAACTGGTTTCAAAGAGAGAGATTAGTTTTTTTTTGAGTTTTCGTAAGCTTCAATAAATTTTTAGAAAACCTCCGGGAAGTCCGATGTTTCAATACGAACCGGGCAAAATATTCTGTTTTTTCATAATAAAGTCGATTTATTGTCAACTTTTTTCAGGACGGGACACAAACAAAAAAAGCTCCGTAATACGGAGCTTCTTTATGGAATAACACTATCTTTTTTAATTGATGATCAACTCTTTAACCAATGTTTGATCTGCAGCGGTTACCCGAGCCATATAAACTCCGGATGGCAATCCCAATTGTAATCGGGTTGTTCCGTCAAAATTGAACATCCGTACTTTCTGTCCGGCGATATTATAGATTTCAATTTGTCCGCGATCAACGCTACCGCTAATCATCAGATAATCGTGTGCCGGATTCGGATACAATACCATTTGTAGTTTTGTTATATCTTCGGTTGTTAAGGTAGCCGACCATGCTTCTCCCGCATGAACACCCCAGATATAATCCGCCAAATTCGGATGATCAATAAATGGATTACGGTTCATTTGCCAGGTATAAATATAATTGTTACGATTCATTTCAAAATCATCCGATGGATCGCTGTGATTCCACGTCAATAAAGACGCCAGATCGCCCAATTGTCCTACCGTCGTATCCGGTGGGTTACCGTTTACCAGATCCAATGCGTTATAACGGATCGCCATATAAAATAAAGCACGCGCTACATCGCCTTTCCAGGATCCCTGATTGCCTACCGGTCCATTATAATCGGTTCCTCCATAATCGCGGTTGTTACGCGAACTGTTTTCCGGTCCGTCTTCCGCTCGTAAATGATGGGCATCGGCATGGGCAGCATTAATATCATCTGCATTTGTGGGTAACCAAACATTGATTCCATCCGGTGTAGATGACGTTCCGTTACTAAATCCACCGCGGGATTGCGGATAAATATGTTCGCGGTTCCAGGTGCCCACATTACTGCTTCCGGTCTGAAAATCGAGTTTTGCACGTGGCGCTTCCACATACATCATCCAAACCTGATTGCTGTTTAGCGGATTCTGATCGGCTTTTTTCAGAATATCGACAATATCGCCATAATTATGCGCGCGTACTACAGCCGGATTAGCAATAATATTCTGAATTCCCTGTTTTAGTGCCACTCCGCTTAGTCCTTCCAGCGAACTGTAATATCCGGCCGGAGCCGTACTGGCTACCACACCATAGGTTGGATTTAAAGGCGTTCCCCAGGCCGAAGTCGTATAATCGTTGTCAATTACGCGAATCTCGATAAAGTCGTTCATCCGGACATAACCCGCCGGAAGTGTTCCGAATTTAATGCGTAAAATTTCGTCGCCTTCATCTTCGGTATCATCGACCAACTGGATCGTCGTGGTAAACGAATTGGAACCTGCCGGAATAAAAACCGTTGTATTTCCGGAAAAATCAGCATTGGTAAAACTACCGTTGTTCAGCGTAAAATTAAAAGTAAGATTGCTCGTCACATTCGTTTGCGTGGTAAAGGTGATGTTAAAACTATCCCCTTCAGTCAGATGTGTTGTCGGAGCGGTAATCGTGATACCGTTAAAAAGGATTCCACTACCATCGTTGTTACGGCCCGGTGTTGGCGCTTTAACTTCATAGGTTCCATCGTTTTTACGCTGAATGGATTGTGTGGTCCCCTGGGAATTCATGTTTTCATTAATCTGAGTCGAAACACCCAAAGCGTTCAGTAAAGCTGAAGCCTGCGTATTATTGTTTCCGTAAACCAGCGCATCGATAAGATTGGTTGTTGAGGCCGGCGTATTCATCGGAAAACTGGAAGCACTTGCCTGGTAAATCGCGATCGCATCCGGTCCGTTTTGTACGGTATTAATTGGAAACAGGTAATTCGGAACCGGCGATACCAACGAATTTCCCAACACAATAATTCCATTCGCATCGGTAACCAAACCATTCAGATCGATCACATAGTAGCTCAAATTCGATGTTCCGCTACTTCCTCCATTAAACATAACCAAGATATAGCCGTTTAACGGGAAATTAGGTGTAGCCGATTTTAATTCGATGAATTCTTTATCGTCTGTCGAAGGCGTATCCGAATCCAGCTCGTTGATAACCACCTGCGAAAACATAAGATTCGTCGCAAATAGCAGTAAAATTTGGAGGAGTTTTTTTGTCATTTTAAGTGAGTTTAAGGACAAATGTAGCCATAATGACGAAAAAATAGCCTTTTTGAACTGTTAATACGTATCTGGATATCAAAAAATTACCTTTATTAACATCATTTCTGTAGGTTTTGGCATGGTCAAGCATCAAAATACTGTTTGATTTTTTTTATTTCTGTTAAAAGAATTTTCGTAAATATTCTGAATTAAAATTGTAACATTGTGTATCGGGAATGTGAAACTATAAATCAGGTCAAACACAAGAAACGTTATCTATTGAAAGCCTATATCTATCTTTTTATTGCTTTACTTTCAGGAATATGCAGGATTCATGCGCAACACCACAGCGCCATGCAGATAACCGTTGATCCCGATACCAAAATACTAAAGATTCAACAGGAGATTACCTATCATAACACGACCAACGACACCCTAAAAGACTATATTTTAAACGATTGGAATAATGCTTATTCCGATAAAAGTTCACCTTTAGGGAAACGATTTTCGGACGAGTTTACCCGGATTTTTCATTTGGCCGGCGATAGCGATCGCGGCCATACCGATATTATTTCCATTATCGATCAAAATCAGAGAAGACTCGAATGGTCCCGCGTTCCCAATCAACCCGATTTGGTTGATGTGCATTTGCAAAATCCTTTGTATCCGAATCAGAAGTTTAAAATCAATATTGTGTATTCGGTAAAGATTCCGAACGATCGTTTTACGCGATACGGATTTGACAGTCAGGGTGGTTTTTATATCAAAAACTGGTTTTTAACACCGGCGCGTTACGAAAAAGGCTGTTTTGTAAAAGACAGTAACGAAAATCTGGACGATATTTCCAATGCGGTGTCCGATTTTGATATCCAAATCAAAATTCCGTCACAATTAACACTGACAACTGATTTAGATGTTTTGGCCACAAACGACGCGGATCCGTATAAAATATATACCTTAAGCGGTAAAAACCGTCAGGATATACTATTGGCAGTTGAAACCACCGCTACCTATAGCTTTTATAAAAACGATAAAACGGAAATCGCAACCAACATCAGCGAAAAAAAACTGGATGATTTCCAAAAAGCCGTGATCATCGACCGGGTGGTGAATTATGTTTCCGAGCATTTGGGTAGTCCGGCGCAAAATAAAATGATCATTAGTCAGACCGACTACGACCGTAATCCTTTTTACGGACTTAACCAGCTTCCGAAATTTTTAAGACCTTTTCCCGATTCGTTTGTATATGAACTGAAATTTCTCAAAACATATGTCAACAATTATCTAAAAAACACCTTGCAATTAAATCATCGCGAGGATAACTGGATTTACGACGGTATTCAGGTGTATACGATGATGAAATATATTGAGGACAATTACCCCAATGTAAAAATGACCGGGACGCTGGCGCGTTATAAAATCTTAAGAGGTTTTAGTCTTTTTAGTACCGGTTTTAATGAGCAATACAGCTATCTCTATCTGATGATGGCCCGAATGAACCTCGACCAGCCAATTGGAAATCCAAAAAATACTTTTGTTAAATTCAATGAACAGATTTCCGGAAAATACAAAGCCGGTCTGGCACTGAATTATCTGGATGCTTATTTGCAACAGGAAAGCGTGGATCAGGCGCTACACGATTTTGTAAGCCTAAATAAAACGCAGCAAACCACGCGTCAGGATATCGAAAACATCCTGAAATCGAAAACCGATAAAAATATTGACTGGTTTTTTAAATCGGTGATCAATTCCAGAGATCTGATCGATTACAAATTTGGAAGAATCAAAGAAAGTGACGATGGTAAAACCGTGCAGGTAACGGTTAAAAACAACGCCTATGCCACCGTTCCGATTTCGCTTTATGGTGTTAAAAAGGACCGCATTATATCGAAAGTATGGTTGCCCAATGTCGCAACCGATACCGTTGTGACCGTTTCCAAAGAGGGTATCGACCGATTGGCGCTGAACTACGGTAATGAGGTGCCCGAATTTAACCGTCGGAATAATTACAAAACCTTAAAAGGGTTTCCATCGCTAAACCGTCCGATCAAGTTTAACTTTTTTAAAGATCTGGAAGATCCGCAATACAACCAGTTATTCTATGTTCCGGATTTTAATTATAACCTATACGACGGTGTGATGTTAGGAATGCGTATCCATAACGAAACCCTACTGGACAAACCGTTCCAATTTGATATTACCCCAGATTATTCCAGTAATACCAAAGAGTTGGTCGGTAGTGCCACACTCTCCTATTTTCACAATATACGCGACGAACGTTTGTACAATATTCGCTATTCCATTACAGGATCGACTCTCCATTATGCTCCAAATGCTTCTTATACCAAGATTACACCATCGGTACAATTCCGATTCCGGGAACCGGATTACCGTGAAAATAAAAGGGAAACGATCTTATTCCGTCATGTTTTTGTAGAAAAAGAAGATTCACCATTATTAAAAAATAAAAAGGAAGAAAATTATTCTGTTTTCAATGCACGCTATTCTGTTGGAGAAGCAGAAACAGCCAAATTATACAGCTTTCTAACCGATTTACAGATTGCTAATAATTTCAGTAAAATATCCGCAGAATACCAATATCGTAAATTATTTGACGACCGTCGTCAGTTAACCGTTCGTTTCTTTGGTGGTACTTTTATGTATAACGAAACCGGAACCGATTTCTTTAGTTTCGGATTGGATCGCCCATCGGATTATCTTTTCGGTTACAACCTTATCGGACGTTCGGAATCCACCGGACTTTTCAGTCAGCAATTTGTGATGGCCGACGGAGGTTTTAAATCCAAACTAAAAAACCGTTACGCCAATCAATGGATGACAACATCCAATGTTAGTGTTAGTATCTGGAACTGGATCGAAGCCTATGGTGATGCCGGGATTATTAAAAATAAGTTTTCCGATCCGCAGTTTGTATACGACAGTGGTATCCGCTTAAATCTGGTTCAGGATTATTTCGAATTGTATTTCCCGGTATACTCCAACAATGGCTGGGAAATAAAAGATCCAAACTATGGTCAGCGTATTCGATTTGTCGTAACCCTAAGCGCAAGAACATTAGTATCCCTTTTTACGCGTAAGTGGTTCTAAATAAAACTTAAAAAAAGTCCCTTTTTTATTTTATTTTATTAAAAATACCTTGATAAAAAATGGTTTTCAATAAAATATATGCAACAAAAACATCTCAGATCCTCTTTTTTTTATCAAATATTAAATTGTAATTTTAACAATTCTTTGTTTTGTATTGGGTAAATAATTAAATTTGTCCCAATCTCATTTATTTTATTATTTGACTATGAATCAAACGGCCGCTAAAGAAGCGCTTTCTTTTGAAGATTTCAAAACAGAAGTGCTTAACGATTATAAAATTGCAACTATCAGTAGAGAATGCAGCTTGTTGGGAAGACGTGAAGTACTAACCGGTAAAGCGAAATTCGGGATTTTTGGAGATGGTAAAGAAGTGCCGCAGCTTGCCATGGCAAAAGCATTTAAAAATGGTGATTTCCGTTCGGGATATTACCGTGATCAAACCTTTATGATGGCAATTGGCGAAATGACTATCCAACAGTTTTTTGCCGGTTTGTATGGACATCCGGATTTGGCTCATGATCCGATGAGTGCCGGACGTCAGATGGGTGGACACTTTGCCACACATAGTCTGGATGAAAACGGAAACTGGAAAAACCTTACCGCTCAGAAAAATTCAAGTGCCGATATCTCTCCTACTGCCGGGCAAATGCCGCGTCTTTTAGGTTTAGCACAGGCCTCAAAAATATACCGCAATGTTAGCGGACTGGAAAACAATACCAATTTCTCCGTAAACGGAAATGAAGTTGCCTGGGGAACTATTGGCAACGCTTCTACTTCCGAAGGTTTGTTTTTCGAAACCATCAACGCTGCCGGAGTATTACAGGTTCCGATGGTGATGAGTGTATGGGACGATGAATACGGAATTTCGGTTCATGCCCGTTACCAGACAACTAAAGAAAGTATTTCCGAAATATTAAAAGGATTCCAGCGTGAAGCCGACACTAACGGTTATGAAATCATTACCGTTAAAGGATGGGATTACCCGACTTTGGTTGAAACCTATGCCAAAGCAGCTGCCATCGCAAGGGAACAGCATATTCCGGTACTCATCCACGTACAGGAACTAACACAACCTCAGGGTCACTCTACTTCCGGATCACACGAGCGTTACAAAAGTAAAGAGCGTTTGGAATGGGAAGCCGAATTCGATTGTATGGCGCAAATGCGTAAATGGCTAATCGAAAACAACATCGCTACAGCCGAAGAAATCGAAGCCATGGATACCGAGGCTAAAAAACAGGTTTTGGAAGGTAAAAAAGCCGCCTGGAGTGCCTACGTAAACCCGATTAAAGAAGAACAACAGGAATTGGTAGCGCTTTTAAACACCATTGCCGCTTCCAGTCCGAATAAAGTTTTTATTGAAAAATACAGCAACGATCTGGCCGCTATAAAAGAGCCAATTCGCAAAGATATTCTGGTTACAGCCCGTAAAATTGTTCGTCTTATCGTTAATGAAAGCGGAAAAGCACAATTGGCTAACTGGATTACCAATTATACCGAAAAAGTACAACCGCGTTATAGTTCGCATTTGTTTTCACAATCGGATAAAAACATTTATAAAGTAGCCGAAGTGGCTCCGATATATACCGAATCCTCAGAAGATGTGGACGCACGTTTGATTATCCGTGATAACTTCGATGCTATTTTTACCAAATACCCGGAAGCTTTGATTTTCGGAGAAGATTCCGGAAATATCGGTGACGTAAATCAGGGATTGGAAGGTATGCAGGAAAAATACGGCGAATTCCGTGTGGCCGATGCCGGTATCCGTGAAGCGACCATTTTAGGTCAGGGAATCGGAATGGCAATGCGTGGTCTGCGACCAATTGCCGAAATCCAATACCTGGATTATTTATTATATGCAATTCAGATCATGAGCGACGATTTGGCTACGTTACAATACCGTACAGCAGGTCGTCAGAAAGCACCATTGATCATTAGAACACGTGGCCACCGTCTGGAAGGAATCTGGCATTCCGGTTCGCCAATGGGAATGATTCTGAACGCCATTCGTGGTATCCATGTTTTGGTTCCGCGTAGTATGACAAAAGCGGCCGGTTTTTATAATACGTTATTGGAAACCGACGAACCGGCTTTGGTGATCGAATGTTTGAACGGATATCGTTTAAAAGAAAAAATGCCAACCAATTTAGGCGATTTCAAAACGCCAATCGGTGTGGTGGAAACCTTAAAAGAAGGTAGTGATATTACTTTGGTTTCCTATGGTTCTACCCTTCGTTTGGTAGAACAGGCGGCTAAAGAATTACAGGAAGTTGGTATTGATGCCGAAATCATCGATGTACAATCATTGTTACCTTTCGATATCAACCACGACATTGTAAAAAGCTTAGCCAAAACCAATCGCTTACTGGTAATCGATGAAGACGTTCCGGGAGGTGCTTCGGCTTATATCTTACAACAGATCATCGACACTCAAAAAGGATACCTGCACTTAGACAGTCAGCCGCAAACATTGGCTGCCAAAGCGCACCGTCCGGCTTATGGAACCGACGGTGATTATTTCTCCAAACCATCTGCAGAAGATATCTTCGAAAAGGTTTATGAAATTATGAATGAAGTAAATCCTTCAAAATATCCAAGTCTTTATTAATAAAAGACCTTTAAAAAACCGGAATTCGTTCCGGTTTTTTTTGCTACTTACTTAGCATTAATCGCATTACTATCGAAGTATCGGATATTGATTTTATTTAAAACACCGTTTAAATAACCCACCTTAAAACCTGCTTATGCCGGATAACTATTATATCCTAACCGGTGGTCCCGGTTCCGGAAAAACCACCTTACTCGAAGCACTCGCTCAAAGCGGTTATCCGTGTATTCCCGAAGTAGCCCGGGAAATTATCAGCGAACAAATCCGGGATAATAGTAGTGCACTACCCTGGCAGGATTATGTTTTATATACTGAGATCATGCTCGAACGTTCAGTTTTAAGTTATACGGAAACCACAAAAAAGCACACTACAAACCAGCCTGTTTTCTTTGATCGCGGTATTCCCGATACGTTATGTTATGCCGAATTAACAAAGCAACCGATTACCGAAAAAATGACATCGCATGCCCAGGAGTATCGTTACAATCATAACGTTTTTATCCTACCGCCCTGGGAAGCGATTTATCATACCGATGCCGAACGCAAGCAAAGTTGGAAAGAAGCCGTTGCTACCTACGAGCAAATGGTACAAACCTATCATCAACACGGTTATACCATTATTGAAGTGCCACATGACACTGTCGAAAACCGGGTGGCTTTTATACTTCGCCATACCATTTCAACTCTGGAAAACATGTAATCGAAACCTAAATCCGTGTATTTTCCACATCAAAACAGTAGCCATTTTTAGATTTTATTTTTTTCTTTTCAGATTGTAACAAAAAACAAATAAAAATCAAAAAGTGTTGTTTTTCAGAATACTATAAAAAAATCGTACATTTATAACACGAAAAATTATACGAATACCGTTACTAAAATATAATTGAAACTGGTTATCATGCTGGAAAAACAATGCTACATTAATAAAGAACTTTTTTTACAACGACCGAAACCTTTGGATATTCCGACTTTTATTTCGCTTTTTTCCGGATTAACCGAAAAAGCCGATTCAAAGCCGTTCCACGATGATTTCGCAGTCCTGGAGATTGATCCTTCCGTAAAACCAGTTGGCGTGGCCCGCTTTGGATTTACAAGCGTACTACTTTGCCTTTCCGGCAGTCTGGATAGCATTGTGGGTCAGCATCAATTTACCATAAAAGCACACGATATCGCTATTATTCCGGCCGAACATATTAATGCTTTATCCGGGTTTTCAACCGATTTTAAAGCCAAACTAATCGTATTTCGATCTGATTTCCTAAGAAAAGGATTCCTGAATACGGCTATTTTGGATGAATTACTCTATATCAATCCGGATTATCCTCCTATTTTTGAACTGGATACGGATAATTTTGAGGCCAATCTGTATAAGTTCGATAAGATACTGGAAGAACACAATAAGACCAATCCTTTTTTTCTGGATATGATCCGGTTATATCTGGTTCAGATTCTGTTCGATTACAATCGCGTTTGCGAAATCTGTCTGCTCAATTCCACCACCAATATGAACCGGCAGTTTCAGATTGTTCATAAATTCCGAAAACTGATTGACCGCCATTTTGCCACGCTTAAAACCGTAAAAGAGTATGCCGATTTATTACATATCACTCCAAAATACCTAAGCGAATGTACCAAACAACAACTGGGCTATTCTGCCATTGATTTGATCCACCAACGCATTCTGTTGGAATCGGAATTTTTATTACGCTATTCCGAACTCACCATTAAAGAGATTTCGATTTTCCTGAATTTTGATACGATTTCTCATTTTGGACGTTTCTTTAAAGCCCAAAAAAACCAGACACCATCCGAATACCGTCAAATTCGGTAAAATTGGTTCTTATAACCGCAATACCGCTCTTGATGTCCCTGTAGTTTTAGCGGAAATTTGCCTAAAAAATTATATGAAACATTTTTTAGCAACAGCTGTTTTGACCGGGTTATTCGTTGTAACCGCCTGTCAGAACCAAACAAAAACAACAGTTCCCATGAATGAAAACACAAACGGTTTCAGTGCCGTTCAGTTCCGAATCGCACGTCCTACCAACAATTTAAAAGCGGTTGTAACTTTTTACAAAGAGGCTTTAGGCTTAAAAGAATTGGGATCTTTTTCCGGACACGACGGATATGATGGCGTTATGCTTGGTCTTCCCGGCGAACAGTATCACCTGGAATTTACGCAACACAACAGTCAGACTGCTTTACCGGAACCAACCCGCGAAAATTTATTGGTTTTTTATTTCGACTCACCCGAAAAATACCATCAGGCTGTGCAACGAATGACCGATTCCGGAATCACTCCCGTAGCACCGGAAAATCCCTATTGGAACGGAAAAAGTGAAACCTATGAAGATCCCGATAAATGGCGGGTAGTTCTTTTTAACGGAATATATAAACCCTGATCAAAAAAAGTATCCTTCCAATACCGGAGCTAAAATCCCGTATTGGAAGGATTCCTCATTTTTGCTTTACCTCATTCGTTTTATCTTCATCCAACATACTTACAATGATTTACATATGTTTTAGCAATTAAACGCTTCTTTTATTCCTACAATTCTGCTAAATTTGAGATAACAATCAAAAATAATCGATTATGGACAAACCTATTCAAAAAATAACACCTTTTCTCTGGTTTAACAATCAGGCGGAAGAAGCCCTGAATTTCTACATTTCCATTTTCAACAATGCCCGCGTACTCAAAACCAGCTATTATAGCGAAGGTGGTCCGGCTCCTGCCGGTACGCTAATGACAGCCAGTTTTCAATTGGAAGGACAGGAGTTTGTTGCACTAAATGGCGGTCCGCAATTTACCTTTACACCAGCCATTTCATTTGTCGTAAATTGTCACAATCAGGATGAAATTGATCTTCTATGGGATAAACTTTCCGAAGGTGGTCAGCAGCAAAAATGCGGTTGGTTACAGGACCGATACGGTGTATCCTGGCAAATCGTACCCGCTAGTATGGGCGAACTTATGGGTTCTAACGATCCTGAAAAATCCCACCGCGTGATGATGGCTTTATTACAAATGGACAAACTCGATATCAGTATTCTGCAACAAGCCTATAATGGCGTTTAAAAAGACCATCTATGCATCCACAAACGTATAGCGCCAAAGCCGCAATGCTTATCCGAAGACCGGTTGCTGAAGTATTTGAAGCCTTTGTCAATCCGGATATCACCACAAAATTCTGGTTTACCAAAAGTAGCGGACCACTCGAAGTCGGAAAATCCGTACAATGGGATTGGGAAATGTACAAGCATTCTGTTACAATAGCCGTAAAAACCATCGAACCGAACAAACGTATCGTAATCGAATGGCCTACTACGGTAGAATTTACTTTTACCGCACGGGAAGACAATACTACTTTTGTAAGCATTACCGATTCCGGTTACGATGGAACTGTTGATGAAATTATTGCCGATGTCCGCAACTCTACCGAAGGTTTTACACTCGTTTTGGCCTCTTTAAAGGCACTTTTGGAACATCATATCAACTTAGCATTGGTTGCTGACCGTTTTCCTGATTTTGAATAATAAACCCTTTTGTGAATATTCTTAAAAGACTGTTTATCGAAATAAATTAAGCTACCCTATGAAAATTCTGCAATTTAAAATCGAAATCAAGGCATCCCCTGCGACCGTATGGAATGCTTTATGGGAAATAAGCAATTATAATCAATGGGCTCGGGTTTTTAGTGAAGGCTCCACCGCTGTTTCCGACTGGAAAGAAGGAAGTAGTATTCTTTTCATAGATGATCATCAAAACGGAATGTACAGTATAATCAATCAAATGGTACCGAACGAGCTGATGTCTTTCAAGCATATCGGGATTCTTAAAAACGGCAAAGAAGAACCCTTGGACGAAGAAAGTAAAAAATGGACCGGAGCTATGGAAAACTATATTTTAATCGACTTAAAAGATGCAACACAACTGGAAGTAAGTATGGACATTCCGGAAGATTTTGAAGACTATTTTAATCTGAAATTTCCACAGGCGTTGGAAATTGTAAAAAAGATTGCAGAAAACAACTTATAAACTCATATCCTGATAATTATGGCATTATTCATAAAGCGGCAGGATTTCCTGAAATTGTTTTTTCCCCTTTAACGTCAGATACGGATAAATGGAATGCATAAATAAAAGCGTATGGTTTCCCATCGGGCGGTAGCCAATTGTATTTTCGGTGATTTCTTCGGCTGAAAGATAAAAATCCAAAATGATCTGGATACGCTTGTACAACATTTCGTATTCGTCCGGTAATTCTGCCTCTCGAAACAAACCGGAATCGATAAATTGTTCAATCATTCGCAAAAACTGTAGCTTACGTGAAATGATCAGTTGCTTATAATGCGCCGAAATAACATCGTTATTACGCATCAGGTGCACGATGTCCAAATAAACAAAACGATACGTATAGATGGTTACAAAAAAGCTATCCACAAAAGTAATCAGATTCTGTAAACTCACCTCCTTCTCGCCCATCTGTCTAAATTCTTCACTAATCCAGTTAACCAGGTCAAAATATAAGGCCTCCTCTATATTTTCTTTCTTTTTAAAATGATAGGTTAGATTCCCAGGACTTATTCCCAAATGATCCGATATTTTTCGCTGGCTTACATTCGGCAATCCATAAGTATTGAAAAGCTGTAAAGCGGCTTCCAATATTTTCTTTTTTGTTTTATTCATCGTACAAAAATATAAAAATTAGTACAAACGTACTAATTTTAACTTTGTTTAGTACATTTGATCTAAAACTTTTACTCCCATGAAAGTAATTGAAGTTGCCTATACGCCTGGCGAAAAAGTCATGAGTAATCTAACCCGAATTGATTTTTCCGATACTTTTGCTACCACTAATCATGTAAATTCAATTACAGAAATAACCCAACTGATCTTTGGTCGTTCTCCAAAATGGATCCGCGCCTTGTTTGCTGTCCGGAATTTCATGGTGCGTTTTATTGGCCTTAAAAACAACAAACCAGCAGATTATAAAGTCGGTTTTGAAATAGGCCACTACATTGGATTTTTCCGGATTTTTTCAATAACCGAAAATGAAATGCTACTGGGTGCCGATGATACTCATCTAAATTTCAGAGCCGTGATCGCAAACTCACAAACGCCTTTATACAATATAAAAGTCACAACGCTCGTATCGTACAACAACCGTAAGGGACGTATCTATATGCAGTTTATAAAACCCTTTCATCGTATGGTTGTTAAAAACATGGTACGGCAGGCCTATAAAAAACCAATGCTTAAACCAATCCAAAAAGAAAAAAATCTTTGAAATTGGCTAAATAATCGGTACTTTTAAGGGAATCCAAAAACTAAATACATTCCCCATGGCAAAGTATTTTATTTCCTTTCTCATTTTACTGTCATTTACCAATAGCTGGGCTTTAAAACCGGATAAAAACTATATCGCAAAACCGGAAGATCTTTCGTTACGCTATACAACCAGTACGATTACCACTTCCGATGGATATGCATTACATTCCTGGACAATTCAACCCGATCCGGCGAACGATAAAAGGACCACTTTGATTCTGGCCTATGGCGATTCCGGAAACATGTCCTATTGGCTCAATCAGGCGTGGGTCGCATCGAATAATGGTTATACCGTAGTACTTTTTGATTATCGCGGTTTCGGGCAAAGTCAGGATTTTACGATCAATAATGATTACCTGTATTATAATGAATTTGCAACCGATCTGGAAGCTGTAATCCAATGGACTAAAACCAAAAATAAAAATAACAAAACCGGTATCTGGGCATTTTCAATGGGAACCATTATGACCAACATGGCCCTACAGAAACAATCTGTCGATTTTGTAATTGCCGAAGGTTTGGTTTTCGATCCAGCTGCCATTGCCGCCAAAATCAAACAGGCTAAAGACAAAACGATACTCCTGCCGGATACCAATTTCAACATTCAAAAATTATCGTCTACGATCCGCTGCCCTTATTTGCTTTTTGCCGGAAAACAAGACAAAATGACTACAGTGGTAGACAGTACGTTGTTTTCGGAAATGGCTACCAACAGAGAATTAATCCTATTTGACGGAAATCATCTGGAAGGTTTTGCCAAATTATCACAGGGTGATTTTGGCACGACCTATATGCAAAAAATAAACAGTTTTATACAACGTTAACGCCACAATCTTACAAACCATGCAGAATAGTAAAGGTCTTACCACTCGGGAAATACTCGAATCCCGAAAAAAATACGGTAAAAACGAAGTCGACTACAAAAAAGAAAATGGATTCCGAAAAGCTGTAAAAGAGTTATTGAAAGAACCGATGGTCGTACTCCTTCTGATTGCTGCATTATTGTATTTTATCAGTGGTAATACCGACGATGCGATTTTCCTTGCCTCTGCCATTGTCCTGGTGGCGGCAATCTCTTTATATCAGGATTCCCGAAGCCGCAATGCCCTTGAAAAATTAAAAGCCTATACCGAACCGGAATGTACCGTGATTCGCAACGGCATTACCGAAAAAATAAAAAGTACTGAACTCGTTGTAGGCGATCATCTCGTTGTGGAAGAAGGAACTTCTATTGCTGCCGATGCCCGGATTATACAGGCTAACGACTTTTCGGTTAACGAATCGATTCTCACCGGCGAATCTCTTTCCGTGACCAAAGATCCGGCAAATCCGGAACCCTACCTTTATCAGGGAACCACCGTTGTAAGCGGACTTGCGATTGCAATTGTTACGGCTATCGGTAATCAAACCCGGTTGGGGCAAATCGGGAAAAGCCTTGAAAGCATCAAAGAGGAAAAAACACCGCTCGAACAACAAATCGGGAATTTTGTCAAAAAAATGGTGCTTTTGGGCGCTGTCATCTTCCTGATCGTATGGAGTCTTAATTACTATCATTCCGGAAACCTACTCGACAGTTTACTCAAAGCGCTCACACTCGCCATGAGTATACTCCCGGAAGAAATTCCGGTAGCTTTTACCACATTTATGGCTCTCGGCGCCTGGCGTTTAATGCGGTTGGGAATATTGGTCAAACAAATGAAAACGGTAGAAACCCTTGGCAGTGCTACCGTGATCTGTACCGATAAAACCGGAACGCTTACCGAAAACAAAATGAGCCTGGCTAAAATCTATTCGTTTGAAACCGATACGATTTCGGATTATTCCGGTAATCCCAATAAAGAAGTAAGTGAAATTATCCGCATGGCGATGTGGTCCAGTGAGCCAATTCCTTTTGATCCGATGGAAATCGCGCTTCATAACGCCTATCGCGAAACCCATAGTCATGACGAACGGCCAGACTATAAAATGGCTCACGAATACCCTTTAGGCGGTAAGCCACCCATGATGACACATATTTTCGAAAATACCGCCAAAAACCGTATTATTGCTGCCAAAGGTGCACCCGAAGCTTTTTTAGACTGTATCCCTTTTGACGAAACGCAAAAAAAGAAAATCACCAATGCGATTCAACAACTCGCTTCCAACGGTTACCGTATTCTAGGCGTAGCCGAAGCCACTTTTGACGGAAATCAATACCTAAAACAACAACAGGATTTCCCTTTTGTATTGAAAGGTATTGTTGCGTTTTACGATCCTCCGAAAAAAAATATTGGCGAAGTATTACAACAATTTTATAAAGCCGGTATTACGGTAAAAATTGTAACAGGCGACAATGCCGAAACTACAACAGCCATAGCGCGACAAATTCAATTTTCGGGTAGCGAAAACAGTTTAAACGGAGACGAATTGGTACGTATGGACGAACAGGAATTACAACAAAGAGTCCAAAACACTCAGGTGTTTACCCGTATGTATCCCGAAGCCAAACTCAAAATCATCAACGCTTTAAAAGCTCAGGGAGAAATCGTCGCCATGACCGGCGACGGTGTGAACGACGGACCGGCGCTAAAAGCTGCTCATATCGGTATTGCCATGGGAAAAAAAGGAACCGAAATTGCCAAACAGGCGGCTTCATTGATTTTACTCGAAGACGATTTATCAAAAATGGTTACCGCCATTGCGATGGGAAGGCGAATCTATACCAATCTGAAAAAAGCAATCCAGTATATCATTTCAATTCATATCCCGATTATCCTAACGGTATTTTTACCGCTTGCATTGGGTTGGATATATCCAAACATCTTTTCGCCGGTTCACGTTATTTTTCTCGAATTGATCATGGGACCTACCTGTTCGATCATTTATGAAAACGAACCAATGGAAGCCAACAGTATGAATGAAAAACCACGACCATTTTCAGCTACCTTTTTTAACTGGAAAGAACTTTTTACCAGCATTGTTCAAGGATTGGGTATCACCGCCGGAATTATCGGTGTATATCAATTTGCAGTTCAAAACGATTATAGCGAAAACGCTACGCGAACCCTGGTTTTTACGACATTGATCATTGCAAATATTTTTCTAACGTTGGTGAATCGTTCGTTTTACTATTCCGTAATACGAACATTGCGCTATAAAAACAACATGATCACATGGATCATTTTATTGACACTATTGATGCTCGCTCTGATGTTGTTTGTTCCGCCATTGACTTCCTTTTTTGAGTTCGAACAACTGTCGTTACCATCATTAATGCTTAGCAGTGCCATTGGTTTTCTATCGGTTATTTGGTTTGAACTGGTTAAAGGATGGAAACGTAGTAACGATTACAATCATAACGAACCTAAAAAATAGTTCTATTTTAAAAAACGTTTTTTTAATCTAGTGACGTTTATATTTTATGTAATTTCGACCTCTATTTGGAAGCTTACTATGACGAACGAACAAACCGCAATTAAAACAACTTATTTCAGTATTATCGGGAATACCGCTCTGGCGCTGATTAAAGGATTAACCGGTTATTTTGGGAATTCCTACGCCCTAATTGCCGATGCAATCGAATCGACTACCGATATTTTCGCTTCGTTTCTGGTGTTGTTCGGGATTAAATATTCCAATAGACCGGCCGACAAAAATCACCCTTACGGACACGGACGCGCCGAACCATTGATCACTTTCCTTGTTGTAGGCTTTCTGATCACTTCGGCTACGATTATTGCCTACGAAAGCATTATCAATATCAGTACACCACACGACCTGCCAAAACCGTATACACTGATTGTTTTGGGTGCCATCATTATCTGGAAAGAGATTTCATTTCGGATGGTTTATAAAAAAGGAATCGAAACCAACAGTTCGTCATTAAAAGCCGATGCCTGGCACCACCGAAGCGATGCAATTACCTCACTTGCAGCATTTATAGGGATTTCCATAGCCTTGTTTTTTGGAAAAGGATACGAATCGGCCGACGATTGGGCGGCTTTATTTGCGTCTTTTTTTATCCTTTATAACAGCTATCTGATTTTCCGTCCCGCTTTGGGTGAAATCATGGATGAACATTTTTACGACGATCTGATCGAAGAAATACGTACCATTTCAGTTCAGGTGGATGGTGTTATCGATACCGAAAAATGCTTTATCCGGAAATCCGGTATGAAATACCATGTGGATTTGCACGCTATTGTAAACGCGCAGCTTACCGTTAAAGAAGGTCATGAAATCGCACACCGACTTAAGGATACACTAAAAGAACAAATTCCGGAACTGGGTCATATTCTGATTCATATCGAACCCAACGAATAATTTTTTTACGGCAACTGACATACTGTTGTCACTCGCCACTACTACTTTCGTGCTGTTAGTAATTTAATCACATAACACCATGATAAAAGTACCCCACCTGAAGGCTTCCGTAATGGAGTTTACCCGTTTCCGAATAACCGAAAACACGACAGGAGAAGCACTCTTAAAAGCCATTTCCGATTTCGAAAATGATTTTCTGGCACATCAGAAAGGCATTGTTTTTCATTGTCTGGCTAAAAATGATAAAGGAGAATATGCGAATATTCTTCTGGCCGAACACACTGCCGTACTTACCGCTATTGAAAAAGATATCGTTTCGAATCGCGGTGCGCTTTCTTTTTTAAAGCTGATCGATAAAACAACAGTCGACATCCATTATCTGGACATCGAAAAAGAGCCCTTCTTTATGCCGGAACATTTTTCCTGTATTGAATTTGGAACATTTGCCTTAAAAAAAGGGAATCTTCAGCAGTTACTATCGGTTTCCGAGGCTATTGAAAAAAAGTACCTGTCGCGTTTCCAAAATACCCAATTGCATTTTATCGGATCGCTTTCGGAAGACATGTATGCCGAAGTGACGTTTGGAACAACTTTGGAAGCCACACAACAAATCTGTTCCGGTTATCTTTCCGATTCAAATTGCATGCCTTTAATGGAAATGATCGACGAAACCCGAATGGCACTTGATTTTTGGTCGGTTGCATCCTAAAATCACCTTTAAAATGAATACATTTGGACAATCTGTTTCTCCTTTATCTTTAAAACAAAAATATGAATACCGAAAAAATAGAATCTTTTAGCGTGATCGGAATTACCGTACGCACCACTAACGAAAATCAACAGGCGATGACCGATATCGGAGCGTTATGGCAACAATTTATATCGGAAAAACTATTGGAAAAGATTCCAAATAAAACCGACACTACCATTTATTGCATTTATACCGATTACGAAAAAGACCATACCCAACCGTATACTACCATTTTGGGTTGCCGCGTATCCGATACGTCGCTTGTTCCGGAAGGAATGGTAGCTAAAACGTTTGCATCCGGAACCTATGATAAAGTAATTGTAAAAGGAAATATTTTTCAAGGCGCACTTGCCGAAGCCTGGATTGATATCTGGAACTCCGACAGAAACAGAGCCTATACTACCGATTTCGAAGTGTATTCCGAAAAAGCAAGCAATCCGGAAAATGCCGAAGTGGATATTTTTATTGCTATAGCGTAACAGCACTCAAAAAAATATATGACCGATACCTACTATCGGTCTTATATTTTTGAGCACAAAGCATTGGTATTTCCGCTTTGCATCGGAAACAGATTTTTCAGAACGATAACTACCAACCCAATTACATTCGCAGTAGTAGTTGCTAGTAGTCCTAAAAGGACATGATCCGAAAGCTTATAATAATATAAATTATTGTATTGTACAATATGTAACACACTATACAACCAATACGCTAAAATTCCGGTATAAACAGCCGAAAATACAACCCGTAAAATGGTATTAATGCGGTATCGCTCGGTTCTGGATTTGTATTTTCTTATTTTTTCTTTCTCTAAATTTAAAGACAGGCGTTGCTCCTGTAATTCGCCAATAATAAAATCAAATGGATTAATTATCGTCTCATTTAGTAACATATGTACCTCATTTTCACTAAAACGACTCATCTATAATGCCATTTTTTCTTTGTAATACCTATAGATGTCATCATCATTTAACGGGATATTACATCCTCTACAATAGACATCTCGCCATGGAGTACCTTCCTGATGTGTTAAAGCACTCAAATAGACTCCATCAAATCTACCATAAACAGACCAAACCTTATCCAAAAATTCCTTATCCCGATCAATTATGATTTCGCTACCGGTGGTTGAAATAGTGGTCGTTATATTCCATTTTTTGTAATCTTTTTTGATATTACTATATAACGACGGAAAAACGGGTCCCATATCCCAGGCTATCGGATGTTCGTCGGTGAGTCGTGTAGTGCCATCGGTAAGGGCCAGATACCATCCGTAGGCGATATAGGTTAGTTTAAGGAGTTTCATCGGGGTAAACGCTCCCGATTTTCCATGTTTTTCAATAAAATAATTGGCGATTGTTGTTGGGCTGTATGGCATATAATGTCATTTTTTATATTTCCCTAAATTTACGATCTCTTCCCCGGTAAAAAAAGTTTTCATCCTTGATAGTCCCAGTTTGACTCTTAATGTATCTCTTCAAAACCGGCTTTTATATTTCCGATATAATTTTATACTTTTGAATACTAAAAAAATTAAACAATGGCACAAATCACTTTACAGGGAAATACGATCCATACCTATGGAGAATTACCTCAGGTAGGTACACACGCAAAAGATTTTCAACTGGTAAAAAACGACCTTTCCACGGCTTCGTTATCAGATTTTAAAGGGAGTAAGCTTGTATTAAACATCTTCCCTAGCGTTGATACCGGTACTTGCGCAGCATCGGTACGTAAATTTAATGAAAAAGCCAGTAATCTGGAAAATACAAAAGTATTGTGTATTTCGCGTGACTTACCATTTGCTCAGGCTCGTTTTTGTGGCGCAGAAGGTTTATCAAATGTGATCAACTTATCTGACTTTAGAGACGGAAATTTCGGTAAAGAGTATGGATTGACCATCACTGACGGTCCTTTGGCCGGTTTACACTCACGCGTAGTTATTGTAATTGACGAAAACGGAGTGGTGCAATATAGCGAACAGGTACCGGAAATCGTTGACGAGCCAAATTACGATAATGCTTTGGCAGCACTTTAAAGAGCGGAATGAAAAAAGATAATTCCTTTTTTACCGGTCGGCTGAAAAGCCTTGTCTTTGCCTTTAAAGGCGCTTATAAACTGATCACGACCGAACACAGTGTCATGGTTCAATTTAGCCTGGCAATGGTGGTAACTCTGGCCGGATTTTATTATCATATTTCAAAAGAGGAATGGCTTATCCAGACCCTTGCGATCGGATTGGTACTTAGTATTGAAGGATTGAATACGGCTGTCGAAAAGATAGCCGATTTTATTCATCCGGACTACCACCAGAAAATCGGGTTTATTAAAGACATCGCCGCCGGAGCCGTATTTTTTGCTGCAATGGCCGCTATTGCTGTGGGATTAATCATATATTTGCCACGGCTAACCTAATGCAAGGTTTACTGCATTTTTGGGTAACATAATTTCGAATTTTTAAATGGCAAAAACAACAAAAAAAGATACTCCCGATAAAGGAGAAAAAACAGTAAAACCGAAGTTTACATGGCAGTTATCACGCCAGTACAAAGTCCTGCTCGGGGCTTTGCTCGTTTTATTTTCGGTAGCCTTGTTACTCTCTTTTATTTCCTACTATATCTACGGGGATTACGATCAGAGTGCCTTAACCAACTTTGGGGATCGCAGTGAAAAAACCTATAACTGGTTAGGAAAATTTGGAGCTTTCCTATCCGATTTCTTTTTATACAAAGGATTTGGTGTGGCTTCTTTTTTATTTGTCAGACTATTCTTTTTAGCCGGTGCTTATTTATTAGTTGACTTGTCACTTGGAAAACTCAAAAAGAGTATCTTCTGGGACTTATTTGCCATGGTAATTTTGTCCATACTGTTCGGTTTTTTCTGGAATTATGTTCCGCAGTTAGGTGGAATCATCGGTTATGAAATGAACCTTTTTGTTCAGGATTATCTCGGAAAAACAGGTACTTTTCTGGTACTCCTTTTTGGCATTATTGTCTACCTGATTCTGAAAATAAAAATTTCGACCGAAGGCATCAAAAATTTCTTTGAAAAAACCAATCAGTCTTTTAGCGACGAATTAAATCAGGATGCTCCAATAGCACAAAACACTGTGATTACACCCGTTCCGCTTCCGGATGAAATCATCGACGAATCGATCGAAACATCCAACCCGAGTCTGGATTTTAATAGTGAAGAAGACGATGAAATTTTGTCCAATATCGAGTTAAAAACCAAACCTTCTGCTTTTGAAATCGATCAGGAATCACTGAAACCAACTATTGAGCATGCCTCGGAGATCACGTTAAAAACCAAACCGGCAGAACCGGTTGTTCCGGTAGTAACGCCTCCCGTTGTACCAACATCCGAAATTATCAAAACAGATGATGAACATTTTGTCATCGAAAAAATAGAAGAAGAAACCTTTGTTGAAGAAAATCTGGCTGCTAAACTAGTGAAAGATTTCGGAGAATTTGACCCGACACTCGACTTGTCGCACTACCAGTTTCCATCGATCGATCTTCTAAAAGAGTATAATTCCGGCGGCATCACAATCAACCAGGCGGAACTCGAAGAAAACAAAAACCGTATTGTCGAAACACTGCGCAATTACAAAATCGACATTGCGCAAATCAAAGCAACCGTAGGACCAACGGTGACGTTATACGAAATCGTGCCGGAAGCTGGTATTCGTATTTCCAAAATCAAAAGCCTTGAAGACGATATCGCTTTATCATTAGCTGCTTTGGGAATCCGTATTATCGCTCCGATACCGGGCAAAGGAACCATTGGTATTGAAGTTCCAAACAATTCACCGACTATGGTTTCGATGAAGAGCGTTATCGGCTCACCGAAATTTCAGACGGCCGAAATGGAGTTACCTATTGCCTTAGGTAAAACGATTTCTAACGAAACCTTTGTTGTCGATCTGGCAAAAATGCCACACCTTTTAATGGCTGGTGCCACCGGACAAGGTAAATCCGTTGGACTTAATGCTGTTTTAACATCATTACTGTATAAAAAACACCCGGCAGAAGTAAAATTTGTACTGGTGGATCCTAAAAAAGTGGAGCTTACGCTTTTTAATAAAATCGAGCGCCATTATCTGGCCAAACTTCCGGATACCGAGGATGCCATTATTACCGATAACACAAAAGTGATCAATACACTGAATTCCCTTTGTATCGAAATGGACAACCGTTACAGCCTGCTAAAAGATGCGATGGTTCGGAACATTAAGGAGTACAACGAAAAATTCAAACTTCGCAAACTAAATCCCGAAAACGGACACCGGTTCCTACCCTATATCGTTTTGGTTGTCGATGAGTTTGCCGACCTGATCATGACCGCTGGTAAAGAAGTGGAAACCCCTATCGCCCGACTGGCACAGCTGGCACGTGCGATTGGAATTCATTTGATCATCGCAACACAACGTCCATCGGTAAATGTTATTACCGGTATCATCAAAGCCAATTTCCCGGCCCGGATCGCTTTCCGTGTTACATCCAAAATTGACTCCAGGACGATTCTGGACAGTCAGGGTGCCGATCAGTTGATTGGACGCGGGGATTTATTGTATACACAAGGTAACGATCTTACCCGCGTACAATGTGCTTTTGTAGATACGCCTGAAGTGGAAAAAATAACCGAATTTATCGGTTCTCAAAAAGCTTATCCGAATGCTTATTTGCTTCCGGAGTACGTTGGCGAAGAAAATGGCATAAGTCTTGATATTGATATTTCCGATAGAGATTCTTTATTCAGAGATGCTGCCGAAATTATTGTAACCGCACAACAGGGATCGGCTTCTTTGTTACAAAGAAAACTGAAATTGGGATACAATCGCGCCGGACGACTAATCGACCAGCTGGAAGCAGCCGGAATCGTTGGTCCGTTCGAAGGCAGCAAAGCCCGTAGCGTATTGATTCCTGATCTTGTATCTCTTGATCAATTCTTTGCTAATGAACTAAATGATTTGTAAAATGCGTACTTTTTTTCAATTTTTAACCCTACTCCTATTTGGTTTAACATTACAGGCCCAGGACTCCAAAAAGGCAAAAGACCTGCTGGATGAAGTTTCCGCTAAAGCCAAAAGTTACGATAACATTGTAATCGATTTTCGCTTTACCCTGCAAAATCAAAAACAAAACCAAAATCAGGACAGCAAAGGAAACCTTACTTTAAAAGGGAATCAGTTTGTTTTGAACTTTATGGGCGTTACCCGTATCTTCGACGGAAAGAAAAATTATACCATCATTCCGGAAGATGAAGAGGTAACGATTTCCAAATACAACGAAAACGATGAAAATTCGATCACGCCATCCAAAATGCTAACGTTCTTTAATTCCGGTTATAAATACAACTGGGATATCCTGCAAAACATCCGTGGTCGTAAAATTCAGTATGTAAAACTAACACCACTTAGTTCAAAAGATAAAACCAAAGAAATACTGTTAGGTATTGATACTCAAACCAAACACATCTATAATAAGATCGAAATTGCAAAAGACGGTACAAAAACCACGCTTACTGTTAATTCTTTTAAAACGAATCAGCCTATTTCGAAAAATCATTTTACCTTTACCGAGAGTAAATATCCTAATTACTACATCAATAAATTAGATTAATTATCGGGTGAAAATATTAGACCGTTACATTCTTAAAAGCTTTCTGATTACATTTGCTACGGTATTTGTAATCCTTTTTTTTATATTCATTTTACAGGGAATATGGCTCTTTATTGCCGAATTAGCAGGTAAAGATCTCGATGCCTGGCTTGTATTTCAATTCCTCCTTTTCTATTCGCCCAAAATGATTCCGTTGGTATTGCCACTTTCTATTTTGCTGGCTTCGATCATGACTTTTGGAAGTTTTGCCGAGAATTATGAATTTGCGGCGATGAAATCGTCCGGTATTTCCCTGAAACGGGCCATGCAAAGTTTGAACATTTTCATTGTGATTCTGAGTTTTGTATCCTTTTTTTTTGCTAACAATGTCATTCCAAAAGCCGAATATAACTTCGTAAACCTCCGAAAAGAAATTTTTCATACCAAACCCGCTATGGCTATTGCCGAGGGACTTTTTAATAAAATCGGTAACATTTCGATCAAAGTCAACAAAAAATCCGGGGAAAAAGGCGAGCAATTACAAGGCGTAACCATGCACGAAAAATCCAACCTCGGAACCGGTAACAAATCGGTTATTAAAGCTAAAAGAGGTTTATTGATCAACGAAGAGAATTCGAATATTCTAAAACTGGATTTGTTCGACGGTTATTATTATGAAGATGTAATGCCGAAAAGCTACGAAGAACGCAAAAGAGAACCGTTTGCCAAAGCTGCTTTTAAAAAATACCGCGTGAATATTGATCTGACGGTTTTAAATCCGGTAGACGAAAACGAAAAAATCACCAATACGAATACCATGCTTACCCTGAATGAGTTGAATTTTACAATCGACTCACTCGAAACCAATCTAAAAAAGGATAAACTTTCTTTTGCCGATAACATCATACAAGGAACCGATTATGCGTTGAAGCCCAGACATAATACTGCTGGCGGTGACCCGTACAAAGCCAAAGACCTATTGTCACTGATGGCGCCGGATATGCAATACAAAGTTCTGGAAATCGCCAAAAACAATATCACGAGTCTAAACTATTCTATCGACAGTAATAGTGCCGATTTACTTGAAAAACAAAAAAACATCAACGTACACTGGATTGTACTCCACGAAAAATTTGTAGTCGCTTTTTCCTGTCTGCTAATGTTCTTTATCGGAGCGCCATTAGGAGCTATCATCCGAAAAGGAGGACTGGGATTACCAATCGTATTTGCGGTACTTATCTTTATTATTTACCACTTCATCAATACCTTCGGTAAAAAAGTAGCACAGGAAAATGGTATTCCTCCTTTTTTAGGAACCTGGATGGCATCCATTGTATTAACACCATTGGCGATATTCCTAACCTATCGTGCAACCAACGATATTGGCGTTATGATCAATTTTGACTGGATCACATTACCGTTCCAAAAACTTTCCGAAAAACTATTTAAAAATAATAACAACCAAAATGGCAACTAACACTAACATACAACTCCACACTATAGAAGAAGCTATTGAAGACATCCGACAAGGTAAAATTATTATTGTTGTAGATGACGAAGATCGCGAAAATGAAGGCGACTTTATCGCAGCCGCTGAAAAAGTGACTCCTGAGATGATCAACTTTATGGCTACCCATGGTCGTGGTTTGATTTGTGCTCCTTTAACGGAAGCCAGATGTAAGGAACTTGATTTAAACCTGATGGTAACCAACAATACCGTACTTCATGAAACTCAGTTTACCGTTTCGGTCGACTTAAAAGGGCATGGTTGTACCACAGGTATTTCGGTTCACGACAGAGCCAAAACGATCCTTTCATTAGTAGATGACAACACCAAACCGGAAGACCTTGGTCGACCAGGACATATTTTCCCATTACGCGCCAAACAAGGCGGTGTATTGCGTCGTACCGGTCATACGGAAGCCGCAATCGATTTAGCGCGTCTGGCAGGCTTAAAACCAGCCGGAATCCTTGTTGAAATCTTAAACGAAGACGGATCGATGGCACGTTTACCACAATTGATGGAAGTAGCCAAACGATTCGATCTTAAAATCGTATCGATTGAGGCATTGGTAGCCTACAGAATGCAACACGACAGCTTGATTCAGAAAAAAGAAGATTTCGAGATTGAAACCCGTTTCGGAACGTTCCGCCTTCGTGCTTATCTACAAATCACCAACAAACAAGTGCATATTGCGCTTACCAAAGGAAGCTGGAGCTCTGGCGAATCGATCCTGACGCGTATCAATTCCACGCATGTGAATAACGACATTTTAGGAACGCTTACGAATGATGCCGACAAACGTTTGGATGATATGTTCCGTCGTATCAACGAGGAAGGCCGTGGCGCGATATTGTTTATCAACCAAGAAATCCAGTCATCTGATATGCTAAACCGTTTGTCAGAACTGAAAAATTTACAGGCACAAGGCGTAAACAAAGCACCTCAGATCAAGATCGACACCAAAGATTTCGGAATCGGAGCCCAAATGCTACACGATTTGGATATCTGCAAAATCCGTTTGTTATCCAATTCCGAGCAAACCAAACGTGTGGGGATGATTGGATACGGTTTGGAAATCACTGAATACGTAGGTTTTTAATCAAACCCTTACTTTATAAGTCGGTCACTATAAATTAGTTACAAAACCAATCACTTTTTTTGGTGATTTTATAGCACAAAAGACTTGTAAAACCCGGAAAACACACTATATTTGCAACCGCAATCCTAAAGCGGTTGCGTCTTATTGGAGAAATGGCAGAGTGGTCGATTGCGGCAGTCTTGAAAACTGTTGACTGTAACAGGTCCGGGGGTTCGAATCCCTCTTTCTCCGCGAGAATTTTCTTACAAAAGCCCTGATTTATGATCAGGGCTTTTTTGTTTGCTATACTTTGTGATTTTCTTCTCTGGTAAATAAAACTCTCGTCTATTTTTATTATGATTTATAATTCAATGCTTTATCTTGTAAATTAGGTAAAAATACGTATTGTTTTATTGGGTATAAATTAGTTTCTTTCGGGTTTTACAAATCTTGTGATCTCGCTCTTCTACTAAATATAGATATGTAAGGTTTCGTGAAAAAAGAATCCTAAGGAAAATCTCAACCAAGCTATTATAATTTATGTATAGTGAGAAATTAAAAGAAATTAAAGAAAAACTAGATAAAGGAGAAAAAGTTGAATCAATTAGTGTACGAAATTTCCTTTATTGGTTTTGGGGATCACAAAGAAGAGGCTGGGGAGTTGTATCAGCCATTAGATACAATTTAAAAATCAATGGATTAGAAACTTACCCAGATTTTAATAGTGTATATATTGATTCATTGATTGAGTTTAGAAAAGTTGTACCTGCAAAAAATGAAAAAAATAAGGATGAAAATCAGCCTGAAAATATTGCAGAGAAATCTACTGACGATGTACTGAACTTTGATGATCCAACCTATAGAATTTCAAGATTAGAAGCCGCGAATAAAGAATTAATTTTCGTAAAACCGGATAGTGAGCTTTCTGAAGCTATAACTTTAATGATGACCCATGATTATTCTCAGCTTCCAGTTATGCAACAGCCTAATAGAGGACTAAAAGGTGTAATTAGTTGGAGGTCAATAGGCCAAAAACTATCCGTCAAAAATTCTTCCTCTATAGTTAGGGAATTAATGGAACCCAATTTTCAACTGATCTCAGAAGAAACATCCCTTTTCAAGGCTTTACCGATAATTATTGAGCATGATTATATTTTGGTAAAAAACAAGGCGGATGAAATTTGTGGAATAGTAACGGCAAGTGATCTAAGCTTACAATTTAAACAATTGACAGAACCTTTTTTATTAGTAGCTGAAATTGAAAATCACGTAAGACAAATTCTTGTTACTGTTAACAAAGAAGAACTTGAAAAAGGAAAAGATTCTAAAGATGAAAACAGAAAAATAGAATCGGTCGCAGATTTAACATTTGGCGAATATCAAAGAATTTGTGAAGTTCCGGAAATTTGGGAAAAGTTAAAACTTTCGATTGATAGAAAAATATTTTGCTTTGAATTAGATAAAATTAGAGTAATTAGGAATAACATTATGCATTTTGATCCAGATGGTTTAGAGGCTAAAAGCACAGAAACACTTAGAAATTTTGTTAGGCTCTTACAAACTCTAAGAAATTTAAAAGTATTTTAAAAAAGGCTCTAGCTAATAGCACTCGACTAACATTAACTCTCAATACTTAATGATCTTTCTTGAATTGCACTAGAGATGCTAAACTTTTGAATATTAAGCTTACCTTCATAACTAACATTAAAAAATAAAATGGTTATATTAAACATATTAGAATGGCTTTCCAAATATGGATTCATTGATATCCTTTTCGGTATAGGGATATTTACTATAATAAATAAAGCTTTAAAAAGTAAAATAAAGTCAAGCATAGATGGAGCAGATTTGTTACCGTATTTTGATACAGATAATAATACATTTATTTTAGGGATAAAAAATCAATCTAGCCAACCTTTATATCTTTATCAAGCATATGTAAAACCGGGATATTATATAGAAGAATACGACAAGACATCTTTCGAAACAAAACTTCGTTCATTGATGCTTATGAAATTTGTAAATGATAGTTTTCCGAAAATGGACCGTCCAAAAACAACAGATGGGAATTATGTCTTGCAAGTTCAAGGAATAGATAGAAATATTTCTCCGACACTATTTGTAGAACCTTTTAGTTATAAAGAATATTCTCTGGATTACAGAGAGCTTAGCCATAAGTATATTGATAACCCAAATGAAATATTTGACAATAAAAAGTTCGGGCAATTAAGTTTAAACTTTGTACATGGAGTTAACTCAGGGAAATTAATATTGCAATTGTAAACCAGTATATAGCATAGATTTTGTATAATAATTCATTTATTTTTTACTGAAATCCTCAGTAGTTTCAACTTTCGGTTTCATAACAATATTTTCTTAAACGTCAATATGAGGGATATTAGCAGCAACCCATAATGGCGCAGTAATTATAAACTAACGGTAAGAAATGAATGATCAAGAACTTATAAATATCTACGAGACAACTTATAAAGAAGAGTTTGATAAGCATTTTCAAATTGCTAACACTTTTTACGACAACGCTCGGGACAAAAAGTATGCAATTGAAATGGGATTGGGTATTATTGGATTTTTGTTTGCATTTAGAAATTCATCAGAACTTGAAAAAAAAATCATGAAGAACTACGATCATTGTTATAAACTTGGATGTACAGTTGTAGACACAATTCGTGTAATTCCAAGTTTGATAGAGCAAAATAAAGTGAGAGTGGATGAGTGGAATACTAATCATAAAAACGATATATCTATTAAGTTCAAAAAAATATTAGGTATTCCATACGGCATCAGGCAAATCAATATTAAAAGAAACATGCGTACAGGTTCTCCTTTTGAAAGTTTAACGACTGAAAAAGGAATTGCTAAAGAACTCGCAAGACAAAGAGCAATTGTTGATTTAATAGCTCAACTCAAGTTGAAGTATATTGAAATTGATGGTTCATCAGAGATTAACGGAAATAATTTACTTCCAATTAAATTTGAAAAACTCACGAATTTAAAGAAAGCGCTTTCGGTCAACGACTTGAACAAATTTTTCAAATTAATCCAAAGTGTTTTTGCAAGCATGTCCTACGGCATGAAAATTACTGAAGGTTATTTCCATAGCCATATTCATCTATTGTTGACACTGCTTGACTTTAAAATTGAATCTGAACTGGAAACCAACATAGGACGAATTGATTCCGTTATTGAAACCGACAACTATATTCATATTATAGAGTTCAAACAAAACGACAGTTCAATTGCGATTGAGCAGATTAAACAGAAAAAATATTATCAAAAATATTTTACTACTAAAAAGAAAATAATTTTAGTTGGTGTTGGAGTGGATAAAAACGAACGAAATATCCTTAATTGGCAAATGCAATCCTATAAATGACTATGTCCAAAAAATGAAGCAATATCGCTTCATACGAACAATAGGGCTTTTGCTCACAAGAGCTTAGCGCGCAAAGTAAAGTGATTAAATTGTGATGCTTCTGTCAAATATTATCTATGGTGAGTGTTTCACTTCTAATAGAATCACTTCGCTAAACTTCGAGGGATTATAAATAATAAACCATATTGTCAATACTAAAAGAATCTAATAATTATTACCTCATCCAACCTTATTATAATACAACAAAGCGGCATCAGGTGTTCGATTGTGATACCTCTCACAACCCGCCACTTTATTAAAGACCCAGATAGCGCGGATTTGCAATCCGCGCTATCTGAAGTAAATTTTGCAACCCTTTTATTTTTTCGACTATCCTTAAAATAGGCTGACTATTTTTTGAATTTACATTTGCCATTTAGATATCAAAAAATCCTGTATTATCTTCCTTCATTTTCTTTTTGATTCTGTCAATTATTTTCTTTTTACCTAGAATAGATGTGCCTACCATTGTTTCAGAAAGAAAAGTAACCTCATTTCCATCAATTATATAATCATAAAAAATCAAATCCATTTCAATCACATTTGTTCTTTTAAAAGAAATTGTAAATTCAGGCATTAGAAATGATATTACCTTTTCAATATATTCTTCTCCAAAGTTTTTAGATATTTTAACTTCCTTTTTAAAAAACATAATTACCTATAATTTAAAGTTGTATTGCTTTTGTGGATCTTTTATTAGACGGCCTATAGAACCCTATTTGAGATAGTGCAATTTACATATTTGCGGTACTATTCCAAAACTTTATAAAAATCGATAAGCGGTTAGGATCTATTGGAGAAATGGCAAAGGTTCGATTAAGGTAGTTTTGAAAACTGTTGACTGTAACAGGTTCGGGGCGAATCTCTCTTTCTCTGCTATTTTACAAAATCCCTAATTTAAAATAAGATTTTTCTCTAGTTTTAGGCACGTATCACACCCGAGGCTTTAGCCGAACTGACAAAGTAAATCCGCGCTATCGGGGGTTTATGTTATTGTAAATATTGCAGAAAGAAGCTGTCAAATTGAATACTATGAACACGGGAATCTAGCATATGAGAGAGTACAAAGAGTTTAAGAAAAACGGCTGGTAACAGCAGCTTTGCGTAATGGGTAGTTTATCTTTCTTGGAAAACAATCCGCTAATTCAAATTTTACTTATCTTTCTTATAAATTATTAATGTTCCGCCACTGCGCAAAGCCATGGAACGTTATCAGCAAGTTTATACAACATCTACTTAAAAATCATGTTTGAGATATTTTCCACAAGAGAAGTTGCAATTATAATCTGGTCATCAATATTTATTGTTGGAGCACTAATTATTCTAAAATTTAAGGGAATTTTACCTCTTCTAAAATCATTCTTTAACTATAAAATTCAAACCCTTCTTTGGAGTACATTCATTTATATAGCAGTCGTAACGATTTGTTTGTATTACTTAAGAACTTGGGATCTAACATTGCTAAAAGATACAATTATATGGTCGATCACTTCGGCAACAATTTTACTTTTCAACATCAGTAAAGTAAAAGATTTCACTTATTTCAAACCTATGGTTTTAGAAAACCTAAAAGCTACCGTAGTTTTCGAATTCATTACAAATTTTTACACTTTTAGTTTCACTACAGAAATGATTGTTATACCAATTATGACTTTCATTGGAGTTCTTCAAATCTTTGCGGAGCATTCATCTAAAACAAATTCAGAACATTTGAAAGTCGCAAGTTGCTTGAAAAGATTCCTATCCATTACTGGAATTTTAATCTTCATATATGTCAGTTATAAAACTTACAAATACTATGACCAACTTTTAACTATTCAAAATATTAAAAGTTTATTACTCCCATTTGTGTATACATTATTTTTAATTCCATTTCTTTATTTTGTAGCTCTATATATGAGTTATGAAATGCTTCTTATCCGTATTCCTTATCTATTGAAAAAGGAAAAGAGAAGAAAAAAATTGAAAAAAAATATTTTCCTGTTTGCTAAATTAAATTTGAACAAGCTTCATAAAATTAGTACAGGATTAAATTGGTACTCAATAGAAAAACATGGAATAAAGAAAAGTTTGAGAAAGATTATTAAATAATAAAACCTGCCTATAACAGCGGTTTTGCGCTATAGCTCGTTTTATCTTTCTTTCAAAATATGCTGAACCTTACAATTTCTTATTAGATTTATCCTTAACGTACCACTACGGCTCAAAGCCGCGGAACGTTGTAAGCAGGTTTCAAACGAACTTTTAGAACTTTTTATTTTAATTGTTACGGAAAACCGTATTTAAAAAGAACCCTTTAATTGTAAATTTCTAAAATTTTAAAAGTGAAATCATGAAAACTAAAATCCTATTTCTATCCTTTTATTTATTCTTTATAATCGGGTGTTCTCCTAATAAAAGTGAATTGTTTAGAGAAACTGATTCTTTTGTAGAATCATTACAGACAACTTATGAAAGTTATGGAATCCTTGGTGGCTCAGAATATGCAAAAACAACAAGTGATGGATTATATACTATCACGCCAGTTGGAAGATTAATCAATATTAAAATTCAAAAAGTTGTAGAAAACAGAGAATACGAAGAACTCAAACAAGATTTGAAAGCCCATTATAAATGTAATACAAAAGTAAATGATGTTTATATCTGTCAAGCCGGAACAGTTATGATTGATTGTAGAAATTGATATACTCAAATCAATAAAACCTGCTTACAACAGCTGTTTTGCGCCATAGCTACTTTTCTTGTAAAAGTTCGTTTTGTTCAGCCGAGCGAACTCAGTTTCAATTTCCGCAACGGACGAAAAGTTACAGGACGTTTAAATAATTAAGCCAAAAAAACACTAAACAATACAGTCATATATAACATCACCCCACCCTATCAAAATACAACAAAAACAGCATCAGGTGTTCGATTGTGATACCTTTCAGCCCGCGACTTTACAAAAGCCCTGATAAAAATTATCAGGGATTTTTTATTATACTTATTTTCGCTACTCCCCTTCAAGCCTTGCTGATACATTGCGAATTTCATAGCAATGTTGCGGAAGTCAACCAATTAATAGGCTATCCTTGAATACAATGGGGTCGACAATTGTTGCGCTTATTTTGTTTGTTGTCATTAACACGCGAAACCTGCTTCATTTAGTAGTATAAAATATTTACACCAAAAATCTTGTTCCGGAATTTTGCATTCTTATGGATAAAAAACGAATGTTTATGGTTTTTTCTCAACGTACACGATTACAACACCATACTTTTACTAAAGAGATTAAAATGCTAGCTAGGTTTAGTTTCGCTCATTTATTTAAAAGTGGAGTTCAGAAACCACTATAAAAACGGGGAGAAATCCGAAAAGCCTTATGAGTAGGAATAATCAATAAATTTTAGAAATCATGGCTAAAACAATAAACATTCTTAGTGTAATAGATGTTGAAACGATTCTTGCAAACAAAATTCCAGCAGGAACAGCAACAAATCCAACATCTCTGGGATCATATGGCACATCCGATATATATGTGTATATGATTACGAGCCGAGGCTATATAGACAGTGCTGATAAAAACAGAGCGGATTCCGAATTGGTAATTGATGCTAATGCAGGTGATACTATTCAATGGGAATTAACGTGTCCCGGATCCGGTTTGCAGCATGATGCCATAATTGCAGGTGTAAATCCGGGCTCTGAACCTAATCCACCCTCCATTTCTACTCCGGTTCCGGTTGTGACTTACAGAAATATTTATGACACGGCAGGTTTACCGGGTTATCAAATAGTTAAACAAACCGATTATTGTTCTAATGTATTGGCTACAGGAACTACCCAGTATTCAATTTCTTTTCAAATAATGGATAATCTGGGAAACAGCCTGGGTTATTATTTTTGGGATCCTTTCGTAAAGGTGATGAATACAGAAGATTATCTAAGAGAACGTAAAGCTTACCTGAAAAAACAGGAGGCAGTAGTTTAAAAAAACAACCTATTTAAAACATAAGAAAACATGACAAAAAATACAGTTTTTCAATTATCTGCTCTAAGTCAAAACGATGCAGGAGCAGCAGACGGAAGTCAACTATTCTGTGAAGTAACAAAAATTACTAATGGAAATGTAAGAACCGGATCTTTTTCAATTAACGAAATGATAGCCTTGCCAACACCTCCCGGACAAAATGGTTTTGGCCCTACACCTACCTGGTTTTTAGTGCCGGACGATAATATTCTGGACACTTCTTTCACTCTGGAAATCTCATGTCCATCAGATTCAAGCTATCCGACTACCAAAATCACAGTTAAAGCTTCTGATGTTCAAAAATGGGCCGCTATACCTTACAATGAAAGAAACAACCAAATTTACCAGGGAGGAAAATATGGTATTTTTGGTTTTGCACAAGAGGGAGCCGATGGGTTAATCTATACCGTTACGGCAGGGGTATTAAATCCAAAATAGCAAGGTCAATAATTCATATTATTGATACCAATCTGATTTTTAATACATTTCGCCTTTTTTACATTTTTATTAGCATTAAAATTCAGTCTAAACTCAGTCAAAACTAAATTTAGACTGAATTTTTTATTGGTATATTCAGACGGCTTTCTCTAAAAAACTATTTATTCCCAATACTAATATCATTTTTTTTATTGAGTCGTCCTAAAATAGGTTGACTATTTTTTGATTATATACATTTGATAAAAGTTCAGACCTCTTGAAAACGACTGAACTTTTTTTATTTTGTTGGCAAATTTCACAACCATGAGAATTGATCAAACAATTTTTTGGTTATCTTCCCCGAACCTTATATTGAATCTGGAATACTTTAAAACAAAATAGCAAACAAAAATGGCAAACCACGACGACATGAGCATTGGAGATCTTTTAAAAAAATCTCCTAAAAAAAGTATCTTTAGTACGATCGGGCAGCTCTTTAAAAAGAAGCCGTTGACGCTTGAAAAAGCCTTAAAAAACCCGTTAAAACACACCGCACTCGACCTAAGCCACCAGAACCTAAAGGAATTGCCGGAAACCATCGGACAATTTAAAAATCTGAGACAGCTCTATCTGGACAACAATCAGCTGACAAGCCTGCCGGATGCCATTGGTGACTTACCCCAATTGGACTTACTAACCCTAAGAAACAACCAACTGACAAGCTTGCCGAACACGATCGGAAATCTTAGCACACTTACCTATATCGACCTAAAAAGCAACCAGCTCACAAGTCTGCCGGACGCAATTGGAAAGTTGACCAGGCTTACTAATATCGATCTGGATAACAACCAACTAAAAACACTGCCCGATAGCATCTGTTCCGTGACGCGTGTACGTAGTTTCAATGCGGCAAATAACCAGTTGACCCAGCTTCCGGAACTATTCGGAAACATGACACAGATCCAAGTACTAAACCTAAATCACAATCAACTTATCCATTTGCCGGAATCTTTAGGAAACTTAAAAGAAACGGTAGTCTATTTTAATATTAGTAGTAACCGCTTAAAAACACTGCCCAACACCTTGCACAAGGTAGTCTTTGAAGACATCTATCTTGATAACAATGAACTGGAATCACTGGGAACCTTAGGTCAGGGCGGCTACCGGATCGATCAACTGCACCTGAAAGGCAATCCGCTTTTAACGATACCGGAGGCGTTATCGAAAAGGCCGGGCTTATCGCTGCACCAATAACTGCTTCTTCGAAGTACAAAAGACCGTGCCACAAACAAGTACTACCAGCATACTGCCTTGTGGTACACTAAATCATGGCTTTTATATACTTACCCCTAATTATCAAAACATTAGCAGCAAACCTAAACCACTTTATGAAAAAAAAGACAACCCTAATAGCCCTTTTTATTGTTACAATGTGCCAAGCGCAAAGTCACCAACTCAACTGTGAGCATATCCATAAAGTAGACAACCCAAAAGAATATTATGACGAATACAGTTCCGGAGGTGGTTATGAGAACTTAACCGTAATGAAAAAGAATTTTAAAAGTGCCTTTTTCAATTCCAAGGATAGCGATTTAAAATCGATTGTGATTCGGATACAAACACAATCGGATGGAGCAAGCATAATGGATGATGCCGAACTTTATGAACCAAAAGAAAATGAGATCGCTTTATTTTTGGAAGATGAAGATCGAAAATCATTTATCGGTACGTCACAAAAAATGTTCTTTAAAGTCGGTGGAAAACTAAAAACATCAATCGTTAAAGGGAAAACCAACGGATTAAAAATTCTGGAATTTATAAAATGTGGCATGCTAAATCTGAAAAGAATGCCAATTGATGATAAAATAGTGGCGTGTTTAGAGAATGAAATCACAAAGTAAAAAATTACGCTAATGCTTATATAAACAAAATAACAAGTCAAAAAAATGGATCATAACAATCCCAAAATATACACCCTCAATTGCAGAAGCTGGATGGGAAGTCTGAGCAAAAAGAGTAGTAAAGTACAACAACCCAAATGCGAAAAATGCAACAGAGCATTAAAAGAAGAAATCGAATATTCGAAAGTAGAATTGGAGGTCGACCGATATAACGGAGAAGATTGGGCAAGCGCTTCCGGTATACTAATGGTTTCTCATAGGCTTTATGAAGCGCTGATGTTGGCAGGAATTAAAGGATTTGCGCCTCTAAAAGTGAAAAAGGTACCCTATAAATATGCCGACATTGATGTTAAAACAATACCTGATTTTGTTTATTTAGCCATTTTAGCTCCTGCTATTAAAAATATTCCTATTGCTTGCGATTATACCGGAATTTGCGACGGATGTAATCTGACGCTCAATAAATACAATGAGGAAAAATCGAAATTGATTATACGGAAAACAACTGAAAATCCGATTCCGCTACAGGTTTTTTCGGATACGTATGAAGGTGCCGATATCTTTGACTTTACCGATCACGGAGAAATTGGTGTGACCCAAAAATTTCTCGATGTTATTAAAGATTTTAATTGTCCTGAGGGGATTATTATCCCTGCAGAATGGATTTAAAATGATGCGATATTACAACTAAAAGAAAATAACAAAACAGGAAGTTTAGCACGATTGAGCAAAGCTAAATCGAAAAACTATTTTTAGATAAAATCATTGGAAGCGTTAAAAAAAGCTTTTAAAGCGACTATTGTGTCGCTACTATCAAAAAATAAAATATAAAAAATACGATGTCAAACTTTATCAGAATACAGAGTTATCATACAAACGGTCATTTATATTATACCGATATCGAGAACATCGATAACGATGCTGAAAAATTAGTATTCAGCGGGGTAGCTATTGATAATATCGGAGATCCGACCCTTAAATTCCGAAATAAAAATGCAAAAGTAACCGATTATATAATGGGAATCGGGCGCTTTCCGATTGTTTCAACCCGGTTCAAAGACATAATAAGTTCGCTTCCGGATAGTAAGTACATTCAGTTTATTCAATGTAAATCGAATTATGCAAAACAAAAAGAAGAATTCTGGATCATGAATATCCTTGAATTAGTGGATTGTTTTGACTGGGAAAAAAGCGAATATATAAAAGAAACAAAATATATAAATCCGAATGAATTTTGGCCTGATGCTATTACAAGAGTGGAAATGATTGATGAAAAAACAAATGGCAGGAATATTTTTAGAGTACTTGATTTTCCGACCTATATTTTTATCAGTAAGCATCTGGAGGGTATTATTTTAGAACAAAAATTAAAAGTGACTTTAGTACGGACACAAGATTTAACGCAGGTTGTAGATGCTGATCCAAACGACCCGACATTGGCAAAGTGGGGCCATGAAAATTTAGATTAAAAGAGGGAATGTAATAACCAAGATGAATATAATGTAGCATTTTATAAGCGCGGATTATAAATCCGCGCTATCTGATAAAAACGAAATAACAAATGAAAAAAACAGTATTCTTACTTTTACTTCTTCCACTATTCCTTTCTTGCAACGGACAAGGAAACAAAACAACCGAAACGACCTACACCCAGAAACTGGAATACGGACTTAAAGGCCCTGTAAAAGAAGTAATCACGTATATACATTCCGTTGAAGACGGAAAAATACCCGCAAATACAGCCAAACCCATTGGGAAAATTACGATGACGTTCGATAATATGGGAAATGTCATTACCCTGAATAAGGTATGGGATATTAAAGGTATCGGCAAATCGGAATTTTTGAGCGTTTTTTCCGGCACAGGAAAAGCCTTGTCGTATAAAGAAACAGCACATCTTTACGATGGAGAACATACCGAAAATAGCTATAAATACATTTGGTTAGACGATTACAGTTACAATATTCGTTCGGAGAAAGACAGTTCTTATGCAAACATTATTACCTTAGATAAAAATTACCGCATGGTCAAAAGTATTTTCAAGAGGGGAGATATTATCGAATCAGAGGAAGAAATTGAAACGGTTTACAAAAACGATAAAATACAGGAAATTATAAATAAGGAGATTGAAAACACCGATGGAAAAAAGAGCGTGTCGTATCGCATTCAAGTCGTCCAGAAATATGACAGCCAAGGCAATCCAACTGTCCTTTATGGCTATGACGACAAAAACAAGCAAAAAGTGAAACATGTCTTGAACAAAGAATATACCTACTACTAAGAATGACCGACAACGAACTACAAAAAATCGTAAAAGAAAAAATAGCGCAAGGCGACTGTCTCAATACGTCCGTACAGCAGATTTTATTGGACTATAAACATTCCGGCGGACAACAGGAAACGGCCCGGAAACTTATCGAACAAGTGGCGGTTGATTTTTCAAATGATGAAACGTTACGAGACAGCGCCTACGATATACTGGACATCATTACGGGTTGGTGTAAGCCCGAAATAAAAGTTTGGGACAAGCAAAAACCAGTCCAACTAACCGATGGACTTCAATTGGAGGATGACGAAACAGGCGTTGTATTTAATCATTTTTCATTCTGTGAAATGCTAAAACACATCATGGTCCATTATGGAAAGGTTGACTACGATGCAGCAACCGAAAAGCTAAATGATTCCTATCTGATAAAAGAGCCCCGGACCATTAAAGACGTGGAATATATCACACATGAACTGGAATTTCATTGGGCAATGCTACTCGTTCACGGAGAAATGTATTGGACAAAAGGAATACCCAGTGACGTTAATGGGTTTATCGATGAATATTTAGCCTGGAAAACGGAAATAAAACAAAAATACAACCTGAAAAATTCATACGAGTATTACGACATACAATAAACAAAACCGCTAATAAATGACTGTAAAGGACTATTGTATTGAAATTCATAAAATTCTAGTGGAAGTTGGAGAATTGCATTGGGCCAAATGTTTCCGCAATTTTATTTCAGAATTAGAAGCCGCCGAAAACAATACCGTTTTTAGAAAAATCCTTTCCATATATGGCGGAATGGGTTCTTTTAACGATTTCGTACTGTATCATAACGGGACACTTTGTCAAAAAGAAAACGAAGCACTATCCGAATTAAGAGAAGGTCTTTATAAGACAATTGGAAAAGCGTGGCATTAGAGCGACAACATAGTAAGAAAATCGTTATGGAAGTAAATAAAAGTTTTAGAGTTTCGGCAGAAGCAAATATGCATAATGCGGCATTGCGGATTATACAATCCAAAGGCTATAAAATATTTTTATATCCAAGCGAAAGTGATGCTTTTTACGGTCATTATTGGGCGATACAAGAGCATCGGGATTTTATTGCCGAAGATCCGCTGCAATTATTGGGAATTATTACGATTTGGGAAACCAATGGCGATAACTGGAACGGAACAGACCGTCGAAATTTACGGGATACAATAGCAAGCCGGGCTTTCCCCGATAGTGTTGCTGCTATCGAAAATTTAAGCGATGAGGACTTTAAAGAACAAGTCGACGACTATAGACTGTTTTTAAATCGGATCTTCCCAAAAGAAATACTACCCGAAAATCCAACCAGACAAGATTTTTTTGATGTAATCAGCAATTTTTACAAATGGGATTTGGAGAATTTTTACGAGTGGGAAAATATCGATTAAATTAAGCCCGATTTATAAAAAAAATCGAACCCTACTCTATAGTTTGACACTTATATTTCACAAAAAACCTTTTTTACGACAATTACAAACCATGGCAAACCACCAGTTATTTCATATTATTTGGACTGTTTTTAATGCATATCCCGTATGGGACAAAAGGGGAAATTGGCAAAAACTGTCTGCTACCTATGCCGAATTGGAAAAGCATCATATCAGCTATCATCCATACAAAACATTACATCCGGAATATACAAACAGGCATTCGCAGCAAGAACCTACTTTACTCAGTGAAAAAGCAATAGCTCAATTAAAATCCGACATTGAGAATCTTTGCCAGGACAACAAAGACCGGATTATCGATGGTTTGAAAATCAAAATGCTTAGAATTGATCCCTCAAAAGTCGAAATGCTGGTGCTTTCAGATGCCGCGGTACTCGCTCAAAAAATTGGCCGATTAAAAAGTCGAACCGCAACACTTCTTAGTTTTGAATATCCGGAAACCTATGTCGGCAAAGGAACCTGGGGAAAAGGCTTCTGGTATTCCAACATTTTAAATAAAGAAGATTTAGCCATAGCCATTATAAAAGACTACCGTTTAAAATAACCGCTTTCCTTTTTTGTCAATAAAAAACCAGATTCCGTTTTGTTTCACCAAAGCTGCTCCGTCTTTAAAGGCGTCTACACTCTGGTACTCTTCCGGAAACAGTACGTTTTGCTTCGCATCTATAAAATAGCCTTTTCCGTCTTTCACCACTGCAAAAACACCTTCGCCCGAATACATCTCATCATAGACAAACGGAATCACTGTTTCTCCTTTTTTGTTAATGCAACCGTATTTTCCGGATATCGGGATGATGGCCATACCGTCATAAAAACTATAGACATTCGGGTATTTTGCAGGTATAACCAGCGTTCCTTTTGTGTTCACAAAGCCATATTTGTCATTTAGAGTCACTGCCGCCATACCATCGCTAAAATGAGCGAAACCTTCATAAAGCAAAGGCACTACCACCTCGCCTTTTTTGTTGATAAAACCGGATTTACCATTGTACGCTACGCATGCCAGACCATTCTGAAAAAAAGAGGGCTTATCGTATTTTGGCGGAATGACTATTTTTCCCTGCTTATTGATAAAGCCCCACCCGGATTTTCCGCGGATTTTTACAGCCGCCAGTCCTTCGCGAAAAGAAGTAAGATCCTCAAAATCATTCCGAACCGGTTTTCGATTGTTCAGCGTATCGATGATATACCATTTGTCGTTTTCTTTAACGGTAGTGACTTCTTCATAAAAATAACCCGCATCCTCATAAATAACAGGGATGATCTCTTTTCCCGTTTTGTCAATAAAACCCCATTTTTCATCTAATTTTACAATCGATCGGTTGCTATCCTCAAAGCCGCCAATAAAATCATATTTAAAAGGCACCACTTCCCGACCTGTGGTATCTACAAGCCCGTATTTTTCGCCCAATTCAACCGCTACCAGACCTTTGTGGAAGCTGAATACAAAATTATACTTACAGGGTACCACATTGCGCCCTTTTTTATCTATAAATCCGTATTTTTTATTGATTCCCACTGTGGCATATCCCTTTTCATACGGATAGAATCCACTATAGCCCGCCAACGGTTTTTCGGTTTTGTATTCCTGAGAATGGCTCAGAATCCCATTAAAAAGTAGTATAACAGTCAAAAATACTTTTATAGTATTGCGCGTATTCATAGAGTATCAAATTGGTTTTTTGTTATTCTTGATTCGGAAACGGAACGTTCCCAGCTGTAATCCGCAGCTATTATTTTAGTATAGGGAGTCGTATTGGTTTTGCTTTTTTGACAAAAATTCAATTTAAAATACTAACAATACTGTTTTTATCCTTTTTAAATAATCAAAAACACGGTTAATTCTAGCGAAAGATAACTGTTTTTTTAAGAAAAATAGTTTACTAAAATTTCACACACATAAGAAAATAATTACTATTTTCGTTTGTGATCCGCTTAGTCTTAGTGCTAACAAACAGTATTTACAATCTTATGGAAACCACATTTGATATTGACGAACAAAAACTTTTACATTTTCTGGCATCCATAAAGGTGAACGACGCTTGTGGTGGTCATACCGATTTTTGGGAATGGCATAACGAAACGGAAGCCTTAAAAACGAACCTGACTAAGATTGGACAAATTGCAATACAGCCTGGCGAAAAACAATGGGAGGCTCCCTATTGGGGACAAGATGCGAAAATCCGATTCGACTGCTATCCGTATTACGGTTGTGACCTTTATCAATGCCAAAAATGCCATACGGTTTTTTTCTATTACGTAGAATTAGGCGGCCATGGTCCACAAAAAAGATACCGGGTGGTTCGAAAAGTGTTAATTGATCTGGAGAGCCTTACACCCAAACATCAAATTATAATTGATTACAAAGGCATGGATTACATTATGTATAAAAATCCCGACTTAACCTATGGTCTTTTAATTAGTAAAACTATAGGTGTTGGAATCGATGTGTACCATCAATTATCAAAAGAAGAGCAGGAACGCTATTTAAAAGACGGGATAGAAAGTCTAAACGACAGATTAAAAGATATGGATGTGAATTATACGAATTATAAGGTAACGTCATGGCGCTAAAAACGACTGTGGAATCCACTATAACGACAACCAACCTAAAACAAAATATTGAAATAAAATAATTTACAAAAATTAAAACCCAAAAACAACTACATAAATTATGCAAAAATTAATTCTTATTTTTTTTGTTCTTACTATAAATGTAGCCTTTTCACAAAGCTATTTTGAAGGCAAAACATTGTATTGTAAATCCGAAAATCCAAAAGCTATACAATTATTTAATACAGGAATTGAAACGCTATACTTAAATAAAACATTAGATAAAAAGTATTTAAAAATGACCTCAGAGGCTTTTTTTGGCGCTTATAAAATGGATTCCACTTTTTGTGATGCCTTATTTTTTACGGGGTATACGCTACGCTTACTGAATGATGAAAATGCATTAGCTTGTTATTATTTAGCCGATAGTTTAGCGAACAACAGATCCCTTGAATTTAAAATTAATTTAGCTGGAGAAGCTTTAAGATATGGTAACGAGATTTCAACCAAAATTGCAAGGAGAAAATATAATGAAATTATTAAATACTTTCCTGAAAGCCCGGAAGGATACTTCGGATTCGCAATAACGTCCCCTATATATGGCGATGTGGAACAAGGCTTGGAAAATATAGACCTTGCAATCGAAAAATATAATCAAAAAAATATTCCGCTAAAAGATGATGTAGTATTCATAAAAGGAATCTTACTTGCACTAAATAAAAGGTATGAGGAGGGGCTTGAAAATTTAGAAAAAAGTTATTCTTCCTATAAAAAAGAAGATAACTTTAAAATTCATTATGCATTGTGTTTATTAAAAGTTTCCGAACTCAAAAATGACGCAAAAATGAAACAGAAAGCAGTTAAAATGTATGACAAAATTGATAATAAAGCAGAAATCCCTAAAGAAGTAGCCGAATTATTAAAATTTTAGACGACTTATAAAACGGGTAGAAAGATAGTGGCTGATTATTATAAACTCATTATGATCAAAATAAATATAGCATCTCTGGCAGGCGAATTGGACATCGAAATCAAACAAACTGACAAGCACTATAACTTGCTCGTTATCATGTCGAAATCGGACTACTTTCAGGAAGATGGTAAAGCCTGGCATGCCAAAATTGACGATGATCAAACGATACTAAAAATCGTTAGCCTGATAAAAGCCTGTCATACGAATCCATCCATCCCGAAAGGGATCACGATCAATGATGGGACCTTTAGAAAAATAAGTCTGGAAGATACCGTTGCCATTCATCTCCTACTAAAAGATAGCTATCATGCTCATACAAATGAATCGGAGCTGCTGAAAACTATTTTTGAATATGTTTGTGAACAAATACAAGATCCGGTTCTGGAAAAATACATACGCGCTTTCGATGATTCCAAATAAATTGTAAGCTACAATACGTCCAAATAGATTAAAACCAAAAATTGAAACTCAAAAATGTCTTATTTATATCAGGTTATCATAATAGTAGTACCTCCTTCCGAGATGAAAAGCGTTTTTGATCGTATGCATGCTGTTTTAGTCCAAAATAATTTCGAATTTGAAGAGGAACCGTTCGATTCGGTTTACCTCGCTGATATTGAAACGGATGATGGCAGCGATTATGTGTTTGAATCGAAATGGATCAATCCGGAGTCAAAACAGGAAAGAGATGCCGTCATTGAAAGACTTAGCACCCACAGAACCGGAGGAATAGTCAATTATAGAAGTATTACAGAAGAATTTGAAGAATCGGCTCCGTATGATGTTCGTGTAGAGTTTCGTTCACTCGATAATCAGACTATCGAATCGATCGCCATTGCAACAAGAAGTGCTCTATATAACGCCCATACAACGGTTTATGATGGCATTATCGCAACCCTTTTAGATACGATGGACGTTATTGGTATTGCAAAAGGTGTGGATTACCCATACGAATGGAGCGAAGCAGAAGTGGCACAATTGATCAAGAAAGGAATGCTTGAAGCGACGCATCCCCGATTGTGGTATCAGAAGGGAAATGTATGAAAAACCGATAAAACAAAAATCACGTTACATTGAAACAGCCCAATACGACCACCGCACGGATTTTCTTTCTGAAATCAAGAATAACGAATAGCGCCATTGTTTTTAGACGTGGCCCTACCGACTGGATTCAGATGAGTATCTGGAATTTGGATAACGACACCTTGGAACCCGGACAATGGATTAACAAAAAGGTTCCGATGCGAAATTGCGATAGTTCTCCTTCCGGGAAATACCTGATTTATGCGGTCGATAATTTTGAAAACGGAAACAGCAGAACGGTCATTTGTAAGCCGCCATTCTGGACAGGGCTTACCGTTTGGGAACATGGCGATCTGCTTTTTGATACCGGAGGTGGCGTATTCGCGGACGAAAAAACGGTGTTGCTAAATTTGAAATCCACACAGGCACTTGAACACTATCCTGTGCCAACTCACTTAAATGTTGCTACCTTTCAAACCCAAAAAGAATATTCGCTATCGAAAGGACATGTGAATCTATTACACGAATACCGACAGGAAATAAACGGATGGACGGAGCAGAATGATCCCGCTTTTATACAACAGGAAATAAATATCGAAAGCCTCGCTCCTATCGTTCCGAAACTTTGGAAAAAACCGATTACCAATAGTGCGGCTTTGTATTGGATTAGCTTTTATAATTCCGAACAGCGAAAAAATGTCGATTGGTTTTATCTTGGCAGAAAGGAATCGAAAGTCAAATTGCATGACGTTAGCTGGGCAGATATTGACAATCGCAACCGTGTCATTGCCACCAAAGAAGGGAAATTATACGCTTCCAGAATAGCGACCGACGGTTCCGTGGCGTATCCGAATTTGGAAATGCTACACGATCTGAATGCCTTACAACCGGTTTCAATCCCTACGCCATTACCAATGAAAACCTGGGACGATAACGAATAATAACAGCAAAAAACAATAAAGCATCTTATACGACACAACCTGTACGAATAATCGATAACTTGTACTCCGATTCCTACTCAATGGTAAAACCTAAGAATTATGAATCCGATTTCAAAACGACGTCATATGAATATTTATCAGACCGATCACACCAAAACGCCGGAAATCTTTACGCTGATCACAGCGCATAAGAACGAAGCGGCAAAACGACATTTACAGCAAAATCCATCTGAAATAGCCCTTAAAGGCTGGATGGACGATACACCTTTGCATATCGCAGCGTTAAGTGGAAACTTCGAAATGGTGCAATTTCTGATCGAAAACGGCGCAAACGTAAATGCCGAAAGAAGCGGGCTCTATACGACACCACTCTGTTGGGCGGACAGTTTTGAAATCGCACGTTATCTTCTTGATCATGGCGCCACCATGGATGATAAAGAATTGTATTTAGCCACCAGTCGGGATAAAGTTGCTATTGTGGACTTATTGTTATTGAAAGGTGCCAAAATCGATCCTATCGCGCCACAATATCTGGAAGGCAAAAGTATCGGGTGCTTACATATATATCTGAAACACAATATCAAAATAGATGGGCGCGATAACCGAAATAGTAATCTGTTGCATCAGTTATCCTGGCTCGACCTTCCGGAAGTTTTTGACTTTGCCTACAACAATGGTTGTCCATGGGAAAAAGACGGTAGTGGCCGAACGCCTTACGATCTGGCAAAACAAGGACAAAGAACAACTATTTTAAAGCATTTTAAAGAGCAATATCCCGAATTAATTTCCTATAAGGTCGAAAATATACCAACCCATACGTATGCCTTTGAGAGCGTCTTTTTTCTAAGACAAAGTCCAACGCAATCGGAGTGTTTTATTGGGTTAACCCAAAACCTAAAACTCGTAAAGTATGTCGTGGTGAATCGAGAATTGATCATCGATCAAATAGCGGCAATTGCTATTCCGATGATCCGAAATTTCTGCTTTGATCAAAATGGAAATATTCTCATTCCAACAGCCGATAGTCAATTACTGGTACTGGAACCGAACACATTTCAATTACTACAGATTATTACACTTGATAGCGACTTAGCATTCGATCAGATCGAATACCTGCCTTCCAAAAATATATTTCTGGGAAGTGCTTCCAATTGGGAGCTTGTATTACTCACTGATACTTACAAAGTGATTCGTAAATTCGAAACAGAAGACGGAACGATGGTTCCTAAAATAAGTCCGGATGAACGTTTGATTGCGTTTTTAAGCTACGATCAGGATACGTATTACAATCTGTACCAAATCGATAAGGATTATAACATTACATTGATTCGCACTTTTTTCAAAGACTGGGATAATACATCAAGTGGTTTTAGCTTTCAACAAAATCAATTTGCGGTTTCTTTTCCTTATGAATTAGAATATTATACTTTTGAAAACGGAAAACCAAACAAACTGTGGGAAATGGACCTGTCGGAGTATACCTCGAAATACAATGCCAGCTATCTGGCCTGTATAAACGCTACTACTCTGGTGGTTGGAAAAGGAAAAACACTATTGATCATCGATACGGAGCAGAAACGAATCACAGCCGAACTCCCCTTGGATGTAGTAGCTGAAATCAAAAACGTATACGTCGACAAAGACGGTGAGCATCTGTTTGTTTCTACCGAAAAAGAACTCCAACTAATACAAATAAAAGAACACAATTGGTAATAACAGACAGATAGTGCGGTAAAAAAATACGAAATAGAATATGGAATTAAACAATACTACCATCCAGGATATAGCAAAATTTTCACTCTGTGAATACCGGGACGGTACCCGACTTTCGGTAAATGTATGGGCGGAAATCCGTAAGGAATGTCTTTTAATCTCCGGTCAGGATTTGGGCGATGTTGTTCAGGAGCATTTTTCCGATAGCGATTACGAATACTGGTATGCTTTTGATGTCGAAAATACCAAACTCCTTTTTACCAAATTGTCCGAACAAAATCCGGAATTGGATAACAAAGCCGTATTATCCGAAAATTTTAGCGGTTTAGACGGTTGCCGTAACCTTCGGGATTACTGCAAACAGTTTGATATTCAATACGATTTTAGTTCGCACATCTAACATTTAATTTTATATTATTAGTATCCACTCATTACTAAAACAACTCACTTATGGCAAGCGAATTAACCATCTATACGATTTATAAAACCCAAAATGAGGACAAATACTTCCTACTGCGAACGGAACGTCCTAGTTTTTCCAATGCGTATCAAACGCAGGAAGATATGGCCTATAAAATCGAACAACAGAAACGTAGCTATATGCTCGCGCAACTTGGAACCAATTTTGAGCGTATCGGCGAGCATCAGGATTATCCCATTGGCGAAGTCTTGTATCTTGATAACGGAAATCTGGAATTAGACGTCTACTATATGGAAACCAAATCCGGATGGCCGTGGGTTATTTTGGGTACGGCCAATTCGGAATCCGAATTTTTAACCCAACTAAACGACGACGACGATTTGCTCCGACTGGATCCAATTGGAGAACCCAAACATATTAAAGCAACATTTGTCATCGAAAATGACTTTGACTTTTCGGAAATTGAAAACGGGAATATAAAAGACCTTAGACCGGAATAATAAACTGGTCTAAAACCTTTGGTTTTGATGCCATTCTGATGACATTTCATAAAAGGCGATGGCATTTTTTTTTAAAGGGTTATGACTCCATTCCTCCCAAGTAGCCGTATATGGGTTATAGCCGCATTTTAAAGGTTTAGAGTATCTATTTTGGGGATTCTCTACATATGCCCTGCAATCAGTACAGATGTGCCTGAATTCACAATCTTTACAAACTTCTATTTGGTCTTTAGTTATATTCCAATATTTTTTAAATTCCTTGTTTCCAATAATTTCTTCCAATTTGGTGGTCTTACTATTACCAAATGCTTCCTTCATAGAGGGACAATTTTTAATAGTACCATTACTCGCTATCGCCAATTTTCTATTCAAACAAGTATTGTAGTTTTGTGATTCTGAAAAAGTTTCAATTGTTATATTAAATAGATTGGGGCTAATTATCCCACAATGGATCGAGGAATCTATTTTTTGCTTTGTACAAATCACAACTCCAAAACCATCTTTTCCTTCACTAATTATTTTAGTTTTATCACACGAATGAATAGTAATACTTCTAATTTTCTTATTCTCTGAAACCCAGTGTAGAAATGTAGACGAAATTTCAAAATCTCTTTTGATAACGAAATCAATTGTTCGCATAAAACTGTTATTTACTTTTTGAACAATTTCATTGATCCGATTAAAACTAGTCGCATCAAAAAACCGGACTTGTATATGTCGACAATTAAGAGGTTTAATAAATTTTGTAAGTAGTAAACCAAAATCATGATCGGAATTTTTAGAAAAATCAATAATCATATTCGATACTATAGCTGGATAATCAAATTCTAAATCCATAACTGGAAATCGGGCAATTTCACTTTTCGTACAAGGAAAGATCACTTCGTTTTTATGCAACAATTCTAAATACTCCTCAAATATCAGATGATTCGTTGCATCCAGTTTTTTTGATATTTCGGAAACATCTATAATTCCATTTTTATCAAATAAATTTGCCAAACTATTCGGTATCAAAATATATTTATTTCGTTGTAAATCACAGATGGTTGATCTGTTTTTTCCAATTACAATCTGACAATTTGAAAAAAGTTTAAATAGTTGCGGTTTCATAAAATTGTGATAGATCTATGATCTTTGAAATGGGCTTGTAAAAAGGTATTAAAACAGATGATTTTGTCTCATAATGTCCAAAATAGACTTCCTTAGGTTTTAAATCTCCGTCATTTGTGAATACTTCAACATCCCAATATTTAGCAATAAAAGGATAGGCTGTTGGATTTTCCATCATATCCATTTTAACAGCTTTTTGTATCGCTTTGGTTTCCATTTTTAGTCAATCTTTTTGCTATTAATTTTTCAATATAATAATTACAATTAAGGCTAACCCATTGGAATTGACCTATTGGGTTTACTTCCAAAAAGTAATATTGATTTTGGGGCGTTACAATAATATCAAAGGAACCACAATTCAATTCCATTTGAATCATTAGCTTATGTAATTTTCGTTCTAATGCTTTAGGTAATAGATAAGGGACACATCTATTTGGTCTAATCCGATCATAATTTCTAAAATCGATTTTTGTCTTTTCGTTTTGCTGACTAAAAATTGCCATACTTTTAAACAAACCATCAATATAAAAACTCCTTATTTCGTACTTTTTCTCAATGTATTTCTGAAAAAAAGAAGGTAAAAAAAACGATTCGTTTTCTTCTACATCATCTTCTGTTATTAGCTTTGAACTCGTTGAAAATTTTATCGAATGATTCTTAAACTTGAAATTGGTGTATGGATTTTCAACGGGTTTTGTAATCACTTTTTTGTGCTTCTTTATAAATTGATGTAATTCTAAATTGCTTCCGGTTAGTAAAACATCTGGTATTTTAATTCCTAGTGACAAAGCTGTCCGCAACATTTTCAACTTATTAGCCTGATTGTCGTCAAATTTATTGATCTGATTGATAGAAAAACCACTATTTAAAAATTCCAGAGCAGGTGTAATTGCTTCCGTGTTTATCTTTCTGTGAATTTCTTTATTCCTTACATTATTTTTGTCGAAACCAATCCATTCACCTCTCCTGTACCATACGTTAGAGATGCTATTTAATTTCTTATTATTTATCCGAACTTCAACTTTTTTGTTATTGGACATTTCAATACTTAAGCTGTCTATCAAATAATCATCTAAAAAAGTATTTATTTTAATATCTTTTTTTAAATAATAAATCCATGCGATTACATCATCAGTACTTAAATCATTACGCTCTGACTGAATAAAAATTTCTTTCATCACTTATTTATCTACAATTCCAAAATCCGGAAAACAATTTAAAACCATATTCTATTTCATATTCCTTTTTTTGATCGTCAACATGAGTCGAAACGATATATAATTTTTTTCGCATCGCATTCGTTTCTTCTATATCATTATGAGTCCTATAATCCGTGTAAAGATTTAATCTATAAACCCCCTTTAGTTTTACATTACAGTAATACGGAAAATAGCCTCTAAATCTGTAGGTGTTATCATAAATTAAACCAATATCTCTGGGATGGATATTCCCTTTTATCATTTCTTTAATAAGAATATTTTTGTATAAAAAATAGGAACATGGATTGTGTACCATAATAACCAGACTATATTCTGTAGCACTCAAACCTTTGTCGTTCGTGTTCATATAAAACAAGCGCGAATCATGTTTTCGTTGCTGATATAAATCCAACCAGGGTTTGTTTATTTCTTTAAAAATTAAACTATCGCCCAGTCCAATTATTTTGTCCCCCGGAAACCCTTTCTTCTGGGTTAAGTCCATCATCCTATTCGATGTTTTATATACAAGATTCATATATTTAAACCACTTTAATCTTTTATCTTTTTGGTCCTGAATTGCATTTTTGTAAAGCCAGTCGAGGTATTCAAAATCTATTTTTTTAATGTAATTGGATCGGGCAATCTTGTATTTTTTAATTAGTCTTTTGTCTTTCTTTAACGTTGGAATAACTTTTTTGAATAATGGATACTTTTCAATAGTTTCCAATTTCAATCCTTGTGTAAAAGCTTGTTCAATATATTTTTTATACGGTTTCTTCGAAAATAGCGCAATTTGTGCCGCATTGACCAGATCTTTTACAAAAATGAAATCATAATTCGAAAAAACGTTATCATAATAGTATAAGCAGCTATCCACTTTTTGTTGCATAAAAAAAAGTTCCTCAGCCTTATTTATATTCAAATGATAGTCCCGGTAATCTTTTTTCTGAGAATATGCGAATAGCGGTAACAGAAGTACTAAAGAAAATATGCTGTTCATAATCGATTAATCTTAAAAAGATGGAGCTGATTGCAGCTCCATAAATAATTGTAACTCCTAATCTAATACTCTAAAATCCCAGGCGGTTCCTCCACCGTCTGTTTGTCCTGCCGTTTGAGTCTCATAGTCGCGGTAGTCATTATGACCATTAAGGCACGTTGCAACGGGTTCTATCCTGCCACCAACAATACCGACTATGTTTAAAATTTCATTTTCTTTGAACGCCTCAAATTTGTCTTTTTTTAAACTTTCTAGCTCCATAAATCTATTTTATTAAATTAAACACATAACTTAATAGTCTTTTACCCAACGCATCAGGTAGTGTAATAGCCTATTAAGAATTTCATTAGCAGAATTTATAAAAATTATAAGTCGGAAATAGTATCGTTGAGCCAAAAGGACAGCTTTATGATTTTTATCCTAAAAAAGAATTTGAAGATTTTTCGATTATGAATTTACCTATAAAATGAAATTATTATGACATAATAACTAGTTAGATGATTCTTGATCAACTATAAAAATTTGAAATAGATCCGAGAAGAATAAAAAACGAAAAAGCCTTGAATTAGAAACGTTCAAGGCTTTTTTATACTAAAGGATTACCCATTTGCAAGGATCATTTTATGGATCTCAAAACGGACTCTTTCCACAATCCATTCTTTTTCGTCGGGTGCTAACTCGTTTAAAAGATGGTTGTTGTTTTCGTTAAAATCGACCAGCACATCTTCTAAAAACTCGGCTTTAATGTCGGCCACCCGAAGCGCATTAGTCCGATCCAAGGTACCGATTTTAGAAATCGCACTTTGCAATCGGTTTTGTGTAATATAGTGCCGCAATTCCGCGACGATAAACGATAAATCTTCTGTCCGCGAGGAAACATTGGGTACGAACGACCATTTTTCGGCCTCATGGAATTTCTCTTCCTCGTCAAATTCAGGATTCTTTAATTTTACGATAGGACGTCTGTTTTGATCCACTTGGTTATACGGTTTGATCACCACACCTTCGATTAGATTATCTTGTAGTTCCGGAAGTTGCAAGGCTTTCGGAATCGTCGAGTTTATCCGGATAGTAAAGTTCATCGCTTCGGCAAATTTTCCGATCAGTAAGGGTTTGGCATAAAAGATCCCAAACTGCTCAAAATAGCCCACGGCAGTTTCATAATCCAGGTAATATTTCGATCCGGATTCGTTTTCAATCGCAATATCAAAAGCACAAAATGCAATGTCAGGCGTATAATACACTCCGGTCTGAATGGCCTGTAAACCGGCTATAGGATCGACTTCCGGATGCGGATAGTAACCGCCAAACAATTCGCCGTACATCATATATTTTTCGCCGTGGCGGTCGTTGCTAAGCTGTTCAAACAGGCGCAGTATGTTGTTTTCGAGTTTGCTTACGACCAGTTGAAACCCAAAAAAATCGTCATTCCATTGGAGGTAGTCTTTTCGTTTCGCAAACCGAAGCGTACCGTTTTCATAGCTAAAACTAAAATTCGCCCCGTGGACTTTTTCAGTCACGACCCATTTTAATTTTTCCATTTCGGAAAAATCCTTTTCACTTAAACCGAGTTTTTTTAGACTATTGGGCATCTTTTCATAGCCCGAAAATTCACGCATCTTTTATCTTTTTGCTAATACGTTGCAAAGTAATACCGTTACGCCACTATAGCGCGGCTGTTTGCAAATATATCGGAAATAGTTAAACGAAAAATCGGAGTATATCATTCGATTGCTTTGTTCATCTTTATGACTTGTAATACAATACTTTAAAATTCTACAGGAAGCAAATTAAGTAAAAATACGTATTGATTTGTTAGGAGGAAATTGGTTTCTTGCAGGTTTACATATTTTTCACGAATAAATAGATTGATGGTTTCGTGAGAAACAATTTTAGAGACAATTCTAACACAATATCATCATGACAAAACAAGAATGGCAAACGTTATAAGAAATTTTAAATCGACTTAATTCTGAATTTTTGAAGAATTATCCAATTTATAAAAATGGGAAAAATAAAAAAATTAGAGTTGAGGCAGAAAAAAATATAGATCACGCGATTGAGTTAGCAGATTATCATGTTGTAAATAATTGGGCAGTTTATGAACTTTTTACCGGAGGTCCTGATATTTCCGATTATGACCGAGCAATATTTTATGATGATTTTAAACGCCCAAGTTTTTTTGGCAGTAATATGAGTAATTTACTGAACCAAATAAAAGGAAAAATTAATATCTTATAAATTCAAAACATAATCAAAAAAGAAGATTACAAAATTAATGGCTAAATAAAAATCATTGACAACTTTATCATGAGTTCAATAAAAAATACCGTTAGCAGCGGTTCTGAGAAATTATTGTTTGGTATTTAATAGGATGAGCTTTTTGCATATTTTACTTTCAGTACTAACTGAATGGTTTGGGAGTAAAAATCCCAACTTCATAAAGTCGCCGTGACATTGACTATAATTTTAGAAAATATGGAATTAAATAAAACGATAGAAATATTAGAAGCATTAGCAGCAGGTTGTTCTCCTAAAACGGGTGAAATAGTTGATGAAAATAGTGTAATAAATGAGCCCGATGTTGTTAGAGCATTGCATGTAGCGATTAACGAATTAAAAAAGAAAAAACCTAAGAAAGTTACAGATAATGATGAAAAGAAAAATCTGCACAAGCAGGTTGATTTTTTTCGTCGGGAAAAATTTAATCAAATGACAGATGAAATAATTGATCATCTAAAAAAGCAGGTTAAAGCAATTGGTATTTCTAAAACAGAAAATCTTTCAGAATACATAATCAGCGCCAGAATTAACTATCCAAGAGCATATGAGCCTTGGTTAAATCCTGAAATTGAACTTTTTAATCAGGCATTGAAATATACAAATGATCTCGATTTACTTTGTGAATGTTTTCAGCGAGGTAAAGGATCATTAGAGTCATATGGCCAGAAATTAATTTACGAATCTCAGAATCCGTAAACCTGATCCTAACAACCATTTTGCACAATTTAGAGGTGTTTTATTAGCTTGAAATTTATAAGTCCCAAAAGGCATAATCTTCGATTGATAAAATCCCAATCGCTTTACTCACAACAATTACATGGACGTAAAACATTAACTACAACCTAAATTGAATCACACTAACTATATGGCTTTCCGTAATTTAATTCATTAGTAAATCAATAATTTAGCCCAATCAATAGATTTTGAATGGGTTACTCCTAAAAAACTACAGCTAACAATAATTGCATGTCCGGTTACTTTTGCGAACTCAAACAGAATTCTTTTATGTACATACTTATAAAGTTTAGTACTAAACCAATCAATACTAATAGCAGAAATCATTATAGTAATATTACTCTAAACACAAACCAAAAAACAAAATCAGTAATCTATGGGACTATTTGACTTTTTAAAGAAAAAAGAATTTGAAGAAATTAATCAACTCAAAAGAGATTTAGAAATACACAAATCTAATTGCAATAGCAAGATAGAGAATCTAAATAAGCAACTGGAAAGATATAGCGCTTTAATCAGTATTGAAAATGAAGTCCAAAACAAAAAACAGGAATTAGAGAATATTATTTCTGAAAAACAGCTTCAAATAAATTCACAACAAAATGAATTTAAGAAGCTAAATGAAAATTATCAAGACTCCTTAGAAACATATAAGAAATTAAGAAAAGAAGTTGGCCTTTTTGAGAATAAACTTGACTTAATTGAATTTGGAATTTACGAACCAATTTATGATTTTGACAAATCCGATGACTTCCGACAAGCTCAAAATGAAGTTATTGCGGATCAAAAACAGATGATCCAAGATGATACTGCTGCTTTATGCAGTACAAAATGGACAGTTGAAGGAAGTGAAGCGAAAGGAAAAGCTGTTGTAAAAGTCTATAAGAAATTGATGCTTAGAGCTTTCAATGGTGAATGTGATGTAATGATTGCTAAAGTGAAATGGAATAACATTAATCAAATGAAAGAAAGGATGTCAAAGACATTCAGTGCTATAAATAAATTAGGAGAAGGATTCCGTGTTTCTATTAATATGGAGTATTTTAAATTGAAAGAGCAAGAATTAATACTTGAATATGAGTTCCAAGCTAAAAAGCAAAAGGAAAAAGAGGAAATGAAAGCAATTCAAGATGAAATAAGAGAAGAAGAAAAAGCTAGAAGGGATTATGAGAAAGCTCAAAGAGAAGCAGAAAAACAAGAAACAATGTTCGAAAAGGCCTTAGACAAAGTTCGTAAAGAATTTGAACAGGCCAATGGAGTGAAAGCAGAAAAACTACAGGAACAAATTGCTAAGCTTGAGCAAGAACTGCAAGATGCGCACGATAAAAAGGAAAGAGCACTTTCAATGGCGCAACAAACCAAACGAGGACACGTTTACATTATTTCAAACATTGGAGCGTTTGGTGAAAACATGTATAAAATTGGTATGACAAGAAGGCTCGAACCTCTTGATCGCGTTAAAGAACTTGGTGATGCATCTGTCCCATTTCAATTTGATGTACATGCTATGATATACAGTGATGAAGCAAGAACACTAGAATATGAATTACATAAAGCTTTTACACATAAAAAAGTGAACATGATAAATCACCGAAAAGAGTTTTTTAATGTTACTCTTGAAGAAATAGAAGACACAATAAAACTATTGGGATTTGAAGCTGAATTTGTTAGACTACCCGAAGCTATGGAATACAGAGAAACACTTGCGATTTTAGAAAAATTAAAAAATGGCGAAAATCTAAAGACAATTGAAGAATTAATAACAGAAGAATTCCCGATGTGTTTAAATGCTGACGATGAATAAAAAAACAGCGTACAACCGTAGTTTTGCTCAATAGTTAATTTTGTCTTTCTTAGAAAATTCTCACTTCATTAAAATCTGTTTTTTAACATTTTCAATAACTTGTTGTTACTATGCATAGTAGTAATCCATTATATCTAATATAGTATATAATTCGTACATTTAAAAAAATCAAAAACAACATGACTGAATTCTACAATCAATTTGAATTACATTACTACTTCCAAGATGATTCTCATGGCTTTGATGCAATTGTACGAAACGAATGTGAAAAAGAATTATTAAAGTTATTTGAAGAAGCTTGTAATGATCTTGAAATAAAAATATTAATTGAGGCTAAGCCTCCTCAAAATGGAGGCTTCATTGAAATATGGGAGTTCATTGGAACAAATAAGGAAACCATAACCTTATTAGTTACTATTTTTACACTTATTATGTCAAGGGTTCCTGTTCAAAATAGGAAACTCACCAAGTTACAAATTGAAAATCTCGAATTAGATAATCAGTTAAAAAGAGAAGAATTAAAAAAATTAGGAATAAATAATATTGATCATATCGATGAAAAGTTGATCGCCAAAGTCATCTCCTTTTTAGTTAAAAACTATAAAATTATTTGGAGACGCTCTAATTTTTTCAAAAAAATAACCCAATACAAGAGAATTAACAAAATAAGTACAAACAAGCTTTTAGACTACAAGCCATCTTCTCAACCAGAAACGTTAAGATTAGGTGATTTTGAGCAATTTATCTTGTTTGATGAAAACATACCAGATATAACAGACCAAATTGTTAGCATTGATTTGATTTCTTCAGCTCTAAAACAAGGAAAATTCAAATGGAAAGGTTTTTTAAATTCACAAATCATTGATTTTGAAATGCTAGATGAAAATTTTAAACAACGTGTATTTCAAGGAGATATCAAGCATAATAACAAAGTAAAACTCAATGTAAAATTAAGTCATTCTAGAAAAATTGATGAAACAGGTAGAATAAAAATAACTAAATACTATGTAACCAAAGTCTTAAGTTGCTCAATCGATAATGTTGAATATAACCTAGATTAATAACTACATACAAGCATCAGCAAAGCCAAATCCCCCCATCCCACTCCCAATTCCGCCCCAACACATTTTACTTCCCGAAAAAGTTTTACCTTTAAAAATGACGCTAATTGCGCAAAATAAACAAACCCACATTAGGCTGAAACGATACTTCAAAAATTGTAAAACCTAATTATTGTATCAATGAATGTAAAACTAACAGAGACACAAAAAATCAAAATTCTAAATTCCGATGACATCTATGTCATCATGCAACAGGTATTGCTTCGGGAAAATAAAATTGATCTCGATCGGGAGCATTTCTGGGTGATCGGATTAGCTAATAATAATCTGGTTCTTTTTATTGAACTCATCAGCTTGGGAACCGTAAACAAAACGCTTGTCCATCCCATGGAAGTGTTCAGTTTTGCGTTACAAAAACGAGCCGTTAAAATCATTTTGTGCCATAATCACCCGAGTGGCGAACTCAAACCCTCGGATGCCGATAAAGATATTACCGACCGACTCATACAAGTGGGGATAATCGTTCAAACCGAAGTCATCGATCATTTAATCATTTCAGAAAAAAGCTATCTAAGCTTTACCGATATTGGTCTTATGGACGAGCTACGAAGAAGTACCAAATATGTTCCAAGGTATAAACTGGAAGAACAGATACACAAAGAAGCAAAAGAACTCGGAATAACTGTCGGCTTAAAAACTGGTCGAAATGAAAAAGCAAAAGAAATGGCCACAACATGTCTGGAACAAGGATTAGAAATTAAATTTATCGCCCAACTAACCGGGCTTACTGTAAGAGTGGTCGAAAACCTAAAAAAGAAGATGGAATAAAAGCACTCCGCTATTTTTAAGCGGAAATAATTCGTATTTGCACCATCGGATTTATCTACAACGCAACGTTAAAAGTACGACTCCCCAATTGGATAATTTTCTAAAAGAAAGCACCATGGTACGAAACAGAACTATAGTAATAGATTTCGAACGTTGTAGTATAGTAACCGTTTCAAAAGGGCGCATTAGTAACGGAAATCAAGTTGCGAGCCGAACGTAAGGCTTTGAAAGAAGAAAACAGGATTACTGTTTTAAGAAATGCCATTCAAAAAGGAATTGATAGTGGATGTGCTGAAAATTTTGATCCTAAAAAGCAGCTGGAAAGGTTAAAGTCTGGAAAAAAGAATGATCCAATTTGCCAGGTTACGACTGCCTTAAAAAGGCATCCGTAATCACCGCAAAAATTAGTTCATGGTTCTTTCCGTTAAAACAATTAGTTGATCAAATTTTGTCTTTTTTTAGCACGAGTTGGAGCAAACGCTCTTATTTTAATCCTCCTTTTCCATCACGCTTTTTTCTCCGCGAAAAATCCAAAGTCTATTTTTTTCTCAACGCTGTGACTTTTTTGTATATTCGTTTTAATGGTAAGTGTTGTGTTTGTTAGAAGCAGTAGCTAGGATCTCGAGACTAGCAGACCAAACGAATATCCGCGCTTTTACGACGCTTATATCGGCAAAAGCAACGTTTGTCGATTTACGCAAACCGGAATCTAATTTTACTTTATATTTGGATCGTTTTGTTAGGATTTCGTTATCCGACACTTTTTTATTCATTTTAAGATTTAACTTACATTAATTTAAGTAAATTAGTCCCGATTTCACGAAATAAACAATTGTAAGAAGCAATCGACCACGCCATATGAAAATGTATATTATCGTAAAAAACAACATACCCGACAAGCTGGTTCCGGTCATCACGGCACATGCTTCCTTAGCCTGCTACAAAAAATTTGAGGAAAATGAACGTATGATCCAATGGATCAACGGAATATTCAAAAAAGTGGTTTGTCTGGCAAATGAAACGGAATTTGAAGCGCTTAAAAACGAATCGGATTTTGTATTGCTAACTGAATCGGCGCTGGATGGCAAAGAAGTCTGCTTGGCCTTTTGTCCAAGGGAGGAATACCACAAAAAGTTTCAGTTTCTAAAAATGTGGACGCCACAAAACAGCTAGAATGATGTTTATTACGAAATAAAAAAAAGGGACAACCGCTCACCACTCCCAAAAAACGGGCAGAGCCTAAAAAACAAACGATATGACTGCAATAGAAAATGGTGTTTTTGAAAACTCCGAAGCAATCTTAAACTGGACCTATCCCGGTGCCGTATTATATTATAAAGATTGTGATTTAACCCCTTCCATAGCCGAAAAATTTACAAAATACAAACTCATCCGAAATGGTTATTTTCTGGATGTTAGTTGTCGTGGCGGTGGTCTTAAATTTAATACCCGTTTTTTAATCGCCTCCTCAAAAGCAGCAAAATTATATGAAATAAACCCGGATAATGAACGATTTGGGCATTGCTGTATCAATATCAACAGTTATTTTAAAGTGCTTGATATTTATAAAATTGGAGATAAAACCCAAATATTTTTGCTACACATACCGGCAAAAGGCTTACACTATTTTGATAATGTCAGCTCGAATTTGGATGAGGATATTATTCAAAAGGCGCGACAAAGTTTTGATACCCGAATACACCAGGAGCCATTAGCCGATTTATTGGAGCCATTTTGGGTGGAAAGAACCAACTTCCCGGTTGGAATGGATGGCTATAACCGATTTTATCCCTTAACCAAAGTAACGCCAATTCCAAATTCCATCGGAGAGCATTTACATAGTCATCTCATAAAACTAACAAAGGACACCACTGATATTAATATTCCGGCTCCTTATTACAGCTATCAGAAGAAAGAATCCAAAATAAGTCTTTTTATAAAAAACATATTAGGCAAATAAAACCTGATCTTTTTAAAAACAAACCAATATCCATGGGATTATTCAACAAAATAAAAGCATTAAAAGTGAGAGATATCGCCTTTTTCGCCGATGGAGATTATTTTTATTCCAAAGGTTTAGCGACATCGATTCAAAAGGAAATAAAAATCAAAAAATACGGCCTTACTCTGGAGGAATTAAACCCTATTCTACACTATCTGGTCGAATTCATTCAGGATGAAAAACCGGATATTAAAAGCGGTAATAAATTAACCTGTTTCTCCTGGCTTATTTTAGCGCATGAAGAAGGTGATTATTTCGAAATTCTGGAAATCGTTCCGGAAAAAGGAGGGTTTGCAAGTGGTCTTAATCACACGCTTCATGTATTGGAGCAACAACTTTTTGTTTGTGATCAATTAAAAGTAGAGCCTGTTTTCCCTGATTTTGATCATATCGTTATGATCGATCCGTTAATCCGAAGCGGATTACCGGCGCATTTGTTTCGTTGGAACAGAGCGACTCCCGATTCGGGTTGGATGGTGATGACCGATAACTTTGATGAAGAAACTATGGCGTTCGAAGAAATAACCGTCGGACAACTTATGACCTACCGTCCGGAAACGGTTAAATTTATGGCACTTCCCTATGGTTTTAAAGTCATTTGGGACGGAAATGATGCCAAAATTGCATTCGACAACAATCTGATGGAAGCCTAAACGATAAGATAGATAAACAAAGAAAGCAACAAGGAATATCTGATTTAGAATAATGCGTCTAACTTTATAAAAAAGTAGCCCGGCGGGAATCGCAATTTATTTCCACCGGGCTAAAGAGATACCGTATAAAATAGCCGCTTTAGATAAAGCCGCGTGCTTTCATTTCGTTACATAACACCCGGATACAACTCTGTCCGTTAGGCGACGCATCCCAATAGCATTTATGCATTCGGATCGCATACATCGTAATAAAATTGAATAGTGTCATGCTTTTGTCGGACGTCACTTCATAATTGATGTTGATTGGCAAAAGCGAAAACCCATCGATCCCAAATAAAGCCGGGCCCCGGTTGGTGTCTTTTCTAAAATTGGTCGCCAGGGCATCGGCAATAGAATAGACATTCATCCACGTCAACTTTGTTTCCATTTGAGCGCTTCTGTTGTTAAAAAACTTCGGATAATAAGCATTTATAAATTCATATGGCGTTCCTATTGTAATCAGCAATTCACTCCTGTCTTTGGTATTGGCCGACGGAACATTACCTATCGGAAACAATAAATCCATCGCGATAATCGTTCCAAAACTATAGCTGTGATAGTGTATCTGTGCCTTCGGATCGTTTTCGGCAATATATTCGATCAGTAAATCCAGATTTCCAAGCACCAGCTGACTCTGATCTCCATTTTCGATATATTGATCCACACAAACAAACTCGGTCGCCAATGAGGTTAACAAGGTTTTCGATTCCGGAATAACCAGCAGTATAAAGGTGGTAATCGGAACAAACCATTTTGTTTTTTGCGAGAGGCCCGACAAAAAGCCGGTAATTTTTTCAAAATCAAGATGACAGCTTTCAATAAGAGTCTTTATTTCTTTCTGTGCACCATATTGCGTCACAATATCGATACTGGCCGGTATCAGGAAAATGATCGCCAGTGAAATGACCAGCAAAACTAAAAAAGCGTAAAACGTAAGATATGGTCGGCTAAAACTACCCCTGCTAAAAATTCGCAAAAAAAGCTGTGGTAGTTTTTTGAGTATTAATCCTAGTAGAATCAGGTTTTTAAGCAGTAGATTTTGCTTTTTAAAGCGCTCCGTTAAAATCTCATGGTATTTAAAATCGTATAATTTATACACCAGTTCGGCATTATCCGGATTGTCTTTTTTGTATTTAAAAATACTTACTACTGTGCTGTCTCTTTCCTCTGTATAAACAATCTTCTCCGTTTTTAGTTCAAACTCACTTCCGTTATCAGTAAAACAGAACTCGTTTTTAAGACGGATGGCATATTTTTCAAACGATTCCTGTTGAAACGATTGCCCTAAACCCGAAATATAAACCCCTACTTTTTCCATTGGGTTGTCGTTTTAAAAGTTTAAATACGATTGCGTCACCCACTTGTCTCCGAGGTCAATTTTACACCAGCCGTTCTGTGTTTCAAAAACAAAAACTTCTTCGTCTTTTTCAACCCGATCCACTTTAGGGAAATTGGTACCGGGACCGGTTCTTACATTTAAAATCGTAGCGTTTACGGTAGCTCTTTTTACATCAACGGTATAGCGCGCCGCCACCCAGTTGGATTGGGTATTGGATATTTTTAACCAGCCGTCCTTTTCTTCATACACCCGCAAAATAGCGCCCAATGGAATGGCAGGACGATCGGTCGCTTTTGGACTTCCGCCATCCGGTTCGGTGCGGACATTAAGACTGTTGGCGGTTACACATACATATTTAGTAATCGCACTGGTGTCGGTTTTTATCGGATGACTGCCGAGTTTTGCGCGGACTAAAGGGGCAAAATTAGTGTCAAAATCGGGCACTTTGTTACCGCCAAAAAAGTTGGTTCCCGGGCAGGATTTATTGTTTCCGCTTCCATTATTCCGTACGCCGTTATCCAAACGGAACCAATGGTGGTAAACGATCGAATTGGAGTTAACCGGTAAATTAAACCGCTTGCATAAAGCCGCGGTAATGGCTATAATGGCATCCTTTTGGACATTTGTCATCACATCGGCATTCTGATCAAAATTGCCGAAATTTTCGATGCAAATGGCATATGCATTTTGATTGAGTATACAGGCCGGTGAGTTTTCCAGACTTCTACCGGTCAAAACCGTTCCGTCCGGAAAAATGGTAAAATGTTGCCCGATATCCTGCCATCCATTTTGATTGACATGGAAGTTTTTCATGGCCAATTGTCGGTCAAAATGATTGTTCCCCGTAAAGTGGACATAACTGGGAATATAGGTATGGTGTTGTTGCACTTTTAAAATCGTCCGTCCCACTCTGAGATTTGAAATCCAGGTTTCAAATTCTGGAACGGTCATTTTGGTAAATCCGTATTTTGTTTCCATGGTGTCGTTATTTAAAAAGTTAAAGCAGTCTAAATTAACATCTTAGCACTTACTTGTCAATACGGAAAAATACGTAATTTTAAGTACTCGAATCGTGTAGCCTTTTTACGACATGGCTCATAACGCACTCTTTTTAATCGTTATTGTAACAAAAAGAAATCAAAAATGGGGCATAAAACCCCATTTTATCAGTATTCCACTTTTTAACCGATTTTATTCACTTCCGGCATAAATAATATAATTGATCACATAATAGGGCTGCATGGTGTTATGGTAAGCGTCACCGCCTTCATAATCGGTTCCGGTCAAAACTCTGGCAGCTTCGGCATTGGTTTTAAAAGGAATATCGGAGTCACCACTACCACTAAAACTTCGATGATGTAATCCAAAATTACCACCATTGATTTTATGCCAGTGTCTTGGCATTTCGTTAATCGTTAATTGATGTTGGTACTCTCCCCCTGTATAACCCAGCGTCAAACTTGCAGGCCCTCCAAAATTTGGACTTTTCCCATCTGATTGTGCGCTGATGCTGTCCTTAATCATTCCAGAACCAATTAATGTTCTCCCGATTAAATTAGGAGTATTATAAATCTTAAATGATTCCCGTAATGTTTTATACTTTGTTGGTATTTCCTTACCATCACATAGTAACCAGCCGTCCGGTATACAAGTCACATCAAGCGCAAAAGGCAATATGGTTCCCAACGGAACCGTCGTAAAATCATTAACTTTCATAGTATCTTATTTTGATCATTAATAGTCTTTCTTCTTTCTTCTTTTTATTATTTTACAGCATCGTTTTCGGCGACCACCGGTAGTACTAATTTCTCTATTGCCTTTAGGCGATCGTTTGTGGTTTGCTGTTCTTTTTCCAGTTTGCCTACCGCCTGAACCAGGTTTGTATTTTTGGCTTCCAACATTTCAATGCGTTTTAACAAGGCCTGAGTCGCGCTGACATTCAGCATCGCTATCGCTTCGTAATCCACGGAATGAAAATCGTGTACTTCTTTTCCGTACACAAAAACGCTTCCTTCTTTTGGGCAATTCACCCGAATCCCCTCTTTGCTGATCGCCTGTATATCCGTGAGCATTGTTTCGCTACTAAAAACCAATTTGATTTTGTCGCCAACAGCAAGGTCTTTTGTCGGTACCGATATCCAGCCATTCTTAAGGGTACTTAGCTGATAAATATTCGGAATAACTTCGGTTTGTTTCGTATTTACTGCCAATGGATAGACTTGTTCCACCTGTTGGGCAATGACTTTTTTATAAACCTGATTGCCTCGTTGAACCGAATCGATCATTTTATAATCCGTTATCTCAATTCTGGAAAGAATATCCAGGTCACGGGCAGTATTACTTACGCCCAATATCTTTTTAATACGCGCATCCGATACCACATTAAATTGTTGTGCCGTGACACCATCGGTTGCATAGATCGAATTTTTTACCGTTCCCGAGTCGAGAATTTTAGAGGATCTGTAACCGTACATAAACATGCCGTTCGCGTTAGTGCTTTGTTCTCCGGAAACAACCAATTTGGCTTGTGTAGGTGTAGACGTGCCAATTCCCACATTGCCATTCGGAAGAATTTTCATCGCCTCTGTTTGCGCCTGGATCGGATTCGAAAGGATAACAAGTAGGGTTCCCAATAACCAATAGTTTTTTTTCATGGTAGGTATCATTTAATAAGCGTTGTATTAATTTGCTGTTTTACAATTGAGTTGTGCGCCTTTGGTTACGGTAAATCCCGGTTTAAAAGAAATGCTTCCACCGGAATTAAGAATCACATTTACAGATGGTGCCACGGTAATCCCTTCGACCGTAATGCTATTTGTCGCACGGTAAACGGTATTCGTTTTTAAATTCGCCTGATTGATAACCGCATCGTTTTGGGCAACTTTAGTAGCCGTAACCGCTATCAGATTCGTAGCCGTAGCCGTATATAATGTTCCATCCGGAGCCAAAACCATATTTTTTCTGGTATACCCGATAGTCGGATTGATAGCCATTGCAAAGGCATTCGGATTGTCAATATCGTTTTGAAAGCCCAGTATCATTTTGGGTGTACTGTACGGATCGGTAGCATAAATACGCGATGACGCATCGGTGAGTACTATCGAGGCCGTATTCAAAGTTGCCGATTTTTCGAAGACCTCAGCTTTATTCAGTTTCTCATTATACTTTGCTAATTTCGATTGGAATACCAAAAACACATTGGATTCGGCATTGATCACCGGTTGCGAAATGCCGGTATTCTCCGAATTTCCGGAAGTTATAAACTGAGTTCGGACAATCGCTCCTTTATCATCGGTATCAAATACAAAAAGCTGGTTACTGTTGTCGAAGCCATTCAACACAAAAACACGGGTATTGTCCTGAACCACCGGTGCCGGAATATAAAAATTAATATCGTTCTGATAGCCATCTAAAACCGTATCGGATGTGGCCAGTATGCTTCCGTCTAAATTATCCAATACCACCAGTCGGCTCTTTTTTTGTTGGGTATCGACCACAATAAAGAAGGATTTGCTTTCGTCCGGACTTAACGAAACCGGGCCACAAAGTTCATTTGTTTTCGGTGTGTATTTCCAACGTATTTTTAATTGCGGATAAGCCGACAGCGCAACAATTCCCGTATCGGAGGGCAGGTAAAGCGTTCCGTCATATCCGATAGTTGCCGTATTGTTAAGGGTTGTCAGCTGTTGATTTGTAATCTCCGACAACAGTTTGTTAAATAGAATATTTCCGGAATTGTTTAAATCCAAGATACTCAGTTTTCCGGATTTGGAGATATAATACAAACGACCCTGCTCATCGATTAACGGCCATGATTTGGCGACATCGTCTACTCCTTGTTTCCACAAAACGTTTCCTTTCGAATCCAATTGTTTTACATTAAAAACAGTCGGTGTTCCGGTAGTTTCCTGCGTAAATACTAGGGGTAAATTTTTATAAATCGCAAGGGCACCCGTAGAACCGACTTCCTGCAGGTACCCGCCACCATAGGGAAGTATACGGGTTTGGGCTTCCTGAACATACGTATTGCTTTTCCAGTTTAGCAGGCTATTGTGCTGCATGTTTCCAAACGACTGCGCCCAATCTTCCCGAAACGGATACGGATCGATTTCGTAGTTCACCAGTAATTTTGGCTTTTTGGTAAAATTGGAAGACGATTCTGCGGTTTTAGAAGAGAAAAAACGAGTATCCTGTCCTTTTTCCGGTGATCGTGCCGCCAGAGATAAAATACCGTCCGGCAGAAAATCGGCAACCGGTTTTAGCGAACCCGGGAACTTGAGTTTCATCGCGATCGATGTCGTGCTCTTCCGTATCTCCGCCCGACCTACAGGACCTTCCGTATTATTACTCAAAATGGCCCAGCTTAGTTTCGGATCATTTAAACTCGTTTCACTTCCGGTCCATCCATTGGTTCCTTTTAAAGCCGTTATCGTCTGAACCGAAAATTCAGACATCTTATCATTGGGCATGTTGTACAATTTCAAATTCAGGGTCATAACCTTGGCATTGGCCGGCAAATTGTTACAGTCAAATTTAAAAAAAGACTTATAGGTTTCGTTTCCTTTATCATCGGCCGCAACCCGTAAATCGCCACTACCATCCGACTGTAATGCCATGTCGATTTGCGGCAATACAACGGTATATTTTGATTGCGCCAACAGTGTCTGCGGTTTTGTGAGCAGTAATAATACTGCAAGAATATAGCTATACCTTATTTTTTTCATAATCTTTATTTTAAATTGGTACACTAGGTTAAAATTAAAGTCCGACCTGTGGCTACCGGTACCCAGTAAAACAAATCAGAATAGGTTATTCCCAAATCTCCTTCGTTGGTGAATACCATATACCATAAGCAACCTTTAAAAAAGGCTGTGACGATCTTGGAATCTTTTGTAGTTGCAAAGCTGTCTACACCGGCTGACGTATCCATCTGATTGCTACCATATTTACCGTTATTTAACGTTACTCTGTAAAAATATTTCTTCTTGTTTTCCTGTTCCTGATAGCCGCCCAGTAAAAAAATACCCGTACTGTCGATCGTGTCTTTTCCCAAAAAGGACAATCCGGACGATAAATACGAATTGTTATTGATGATCAACGGTGTAATGGTAGTCCAGTTATTTTTATCCCATTTCCAGATATCCGAGATTTCGGTTCCGCCTATTTCCGAGAAACCACCGCCCAACCATAAAGCCGTTTTACTTCCGTTGGCATCCAATTCGGTTGCAATTCCATTTAAGCATCTTACTTTCCACGGCATTTTTACAGGATTGGTTTTGTCCGGATTTACGCTTCCGTTTAAACCAATATTATCCCATACTTTACCATCGCCCGATACCCAAATATCATTTAAAGCCGCGCCCCATTCATTTACACCACCCATCATCCAGATTTTATCCTGATCGCCATGCGGAAAAATCGCACACGAATGTCCCATACGGGAATCCCATGGTAAATTATCGATAACGGTTACTCTGGATTCGCTTTCGGCATCCAGAGTAACAATCGCCACCGCATTAGCAGATTCCATCGGTTTGACATAGCTACCTCCTATAAAAAACAGGCGCCCGTGCAACTCTCCCGCACTTTTCATATGCAATAACGGTGCGGTTGCAAAAGGTTTTAGCTTGTTTTTTTCGGTTTCAGAAAGTGTTATGCGATGCCAATTATCCGAAAAGCCTTCGTTGGTATTGGTATATCCTATATGATCAATCTGAGTTTTATTATTTTCCGTTTTTAGCATTAAGCTATATAGATAAGCGGCATCTTGTCCGGCGCAAAAATTACCAATCTTATAAGCCGCATACGCTCCGGTCGGATTTGCATTCGAATATAATTTCGATTCTCCTAAAGCGCGGACCAATATTGTTTTGGTTACCGAAACCGTACCCATTTGTACTTCTAAGGTATACGAGTGATCTCCATTGGCGATATTGGCTATCGTATAACTTCCTGCTCCGTCTGTACCACTTTTGAGTTCTTCCAGTCCTTCTCTTACAATATACCGGGTTCCTTTAACGTCCCAGGATAGCGTAACCGGAGCATTGCGCTGCACTACTGTTTTATCCGATTCAAACAGCTTGATTTCCGGTTTGGCCTCTTCGGCGATGACAGTAAAAGGAAGCGATACCAACGGTTTTGGATCGGTTGGATCGTTTTTATCTTTAAAGCTTAGTTGTAAGGTAGTCGATGGTGTCGTAACCGTACATTTTGCCGCTCTGATTTTTACAATCAGATAGGTATAGCCATCATCATAGCCTTTCGGAAAATTATATATTCGTTTTCCCGGGTTGTTGTTATCGTATGAAAATTCACAGATTTTCACAGGAAAAGTCGTTGTTTTGTTTACGTCGTCCGTTTTAGCCCAAAGCTCACAGCTTAGTTTTTTTAAATCGGCTGCCGCTACCAGAGTATCTAAATTTTCAATCGTAAAAATCCCCATCAGTAAGATGGCCTTTTTTTCGTCCTGAGCGATCATTATATCCAACGCCAGTGTTTCTCCATTCGTAACCGAATTACTGCTGCCGGTAGTTACATATCCCATATTATTATCCTTTTAATTGTTCGTTTTTAAATTGCTTAGCCGTAACCATCCTTCGTAAACCTGCTGTTTGGTAAACCCGGAAATCTGTTTGCTTTTTCCTTCGGCCAAAGCCGCATCGCTCTGCCAGGTTGTAACATCCGACTTATGGGTCCATTTCCAATTGGCATTAATCCCCGTTGGTATCGGAATATCAGGGGCCACTTTTTCGGCTATAAAAGGCGCTACCCGAAACCCAATATCCAGTTGCGACAACAAACGCCCCGAATTATGGTTGAATAATTCCACATACTTTGTGGGCAGAATCCCGGTTGCGAAATGTACTCCGGCCGAAGGTAGCATCAATAAGGTGGCTTTAACCGGCTCCTGATTCAGGTTTAGTTTTAATACCGTATGCTTCGCAAAAAAGGAATCCGAATCACTAAACGAAAACTCCGGTGCATTGGCGATTGTATGAAATACATCCGTATCGGTATCGGTAAAATAGCCGATTAGGCCATTTTTATCCATATCATAATCGCCAATCGTAAGCGGAAATTTAACCGTTTCGATATGTCCCGTATCCCTTTTACCGGATTGACTCCATCGTTGATCATAATACGGAAGTCCCAACGTTTCCAGTCCTAACGAGCAACGCACTAAAGCTAAGGGTTGCCCATATAGCAAGGCCGAGGTTGTATTTTGTAAAGCCGCATTCCCCGTGGCATTTACACTCACTTTATAGGCCAGGTCCATAATCCCCGTAGCCCTGCTTCCGCTATTGAGTGTTTTGAGTAGCTTTTCCAACTGCGGATGTATCGCTTCCGGAATTGCATTACCGCCCGGAAAGGCTTGCCGGATTAGCTTTGAGCCTTTATTTTGGGTTAGATCCGAGGTTATTTGCAATAGGCATATTTCATTTCCGTCTCCGTCATACACTAAAATAGTATTATCTAAATAATTGGGAACCAGCCATCCTAAAACAGGATTATCCATTTTTCCCGTGTCCTGATACAGAATAGTGTCGCTGGCATTTAACCAATGAAATTGCAAACGGGAAGGCTGAATGATTCGTGGCGGTAACGGAATGCTTCTACCCGACTGATCATCGCCTTGCAACGTAACCGCACAGCCAATATCTGAATTAGCATTATCGTTTTCGACTATTACTTTTTTAACCTGACCAAAGGCATCAACAATCGAAAGTTTTTTGATGACCATAGCCCCCGAGCGCAACGGATTAAAAGCCGTAGCATCCGCGCCGTTGGTATTTCCGGGATCACATCCCAGTTTATAGCCATCTTCCCCGATTATGTTGAGCTCGTTCCGGTCAATCTGATATTCCGTTTCAAAATTATAATCAGGGTCACTGTTATAGTGAAAAGGAGGCAATTGAATATCGGTGCGCTGCATCAGTAAATTTTTATGCAAACCACTTAAAGCCTGTGCAATCAGGTTGAGTTCCCCGTATTTATTGACGATTGCCTCCGGAACCATTTTTTTCAGGTTGGCAAATACCGAATTTGTAAACGGACTTATGCCGCTAATGCCAATAGGCGCTCCCTGTTCTTTTGTTGTTTGCTTTTTAAAATACAGCCCTTCTTCCAGTTTCCAGTTTGCCGTATCTTCCATAAGATCCAGATTATTGATATCCGGATTATTGGATCTATATTCCATATCCCAGACCATAAACAGTGGTGTCCAGGCCTGTTCCCATTGGGTAATGGCAAAACTTTCGTGCGCTTTTTCGGTTTCCCGGTATTCCGGTTTCGATTGTACTTCGATCACTTTTTGACCAAAGGCTTTGATAACAGCACTGGTTTTGTCTTTTCCTTCTCCCAGTTGCGCTTCGATATAGGCTTGTAACGCGATATCCACAGCAAGCGAGTGATCCAATAACAGTGTTTCGGATACTAGTGCTTGTATTGCTGTAAAAGGTAATTTCGGATGTTGTAAGGCCGCTACATCCGGAACGCTAATTTTAGTAGCCGGAATAACCACCGGAATGCTGGTGTCGTTATACGGAACATCGAGATAGAGCTTTGTGAGCAACTGCGCTTCCTGTCGGCAGTTTATTTCTTTATCCATGGCCTGAAAAGCCGGTTTTTCGGTAGTTCCAATGCCCGATCCGCAAAGCAACAAAACCGGATCATTAGGTTCCCAAAAACGATCTTCAAGGGTTTCTTTTAGTTCAAACTCCGGATTTTCCCCTGCTAATTCCTGATATTGTCGCAAGTTAAATGTACGTTGCTGGATTTCCCGATCCAATACATCGGCTTCTACTTTTTTACTCACCAACTGATCCAACAGGTTGGTTCTGGAGGTCGTGTAATCAAAGTTTGGAACCGTATAATCATTTACGGTTTTATAGGCTTGTTTGTACCACAGAAAGTAATATTCCTGTTGTAGTCGTAGGATTTCCTGTTTAATTTGGTTACAGCTGATCTGCGTTTTATTTAAGTCATTCAGCTCGCTTAGAATCGCGCTGTTTTCCGGGAAATGCGGTCGGTCGTCCTGTTTGTCTTCCAAGGCTTTATCGGTCGCTTCTACCCGGGTGATTTCCCAGATCGAGCCTCTGTTTTTAGGTGTAAAGCCTCTTTTATGAATTTCAGTCTGAATCGATTTCAGTCCCGGTTCGTTTTTACTATCTTCCAGAAACTGATATTGCAAGGCATTTAACAGGGTTTCCACACCCGGTTTTTCAATCGCACTGCTTTTGATAATCTGAGCACTTAACGATTCGATGGCGGTATTGCCCACATAGACTTGTATCGCACCGTCCGGAACGCCGCTTTTTAATTCGCTGTTCCATTGAATACTATGGATGGCCGCATGCAGTAAACTGGATTCCGGATAAGCTTCCGAATCGCATTTCCATTGTTGTTTAAACCAATCCTGTGTTCTTTTCTGACGAATCTGTTCGTTTGTTGCCGTTGCTTCGTTAAAATCGAAAGGTGCCAACGGATCCATAGCGGGATCATTGTACCAACCGGTAACAACGTAGGCAACCGTACAATCCGAATCAATGTCGGCCATATCATCGTGGAAACCAAATACATTTTTACTACTTTGGTATAACGACGCAAAATACGGGTTTACAGCACCTACACCGGTTAAAACAGGCGGTGTGGTAGTCTCTTCATAGGCCGCCGACCATTCGACCACTTTTCCGAGGTTGTTGAAATCCAGTTTGTCGTCGTGTAGTGTTACCCAATTGGGTGTGGGTTTATTATTTTTGATGCTATTTTTTTCATCACTTTTAACGATCCACATCCGGGATTCCATGTTTTTGATTCCTTTGTCCGTCCGGATTCGGATCACCATCCACCGGTTGGGCGCATACGGAAATTGGACTTCTTCCCCTTCGTTTATAAAAGCGTGTTTTAAAGCTTTGGGTAAAGTCCAGTGCAGGTGAATTCCTTTTTGGAGTGCTACTGTTTTGTCGGTATCGGGTTGTAGGACATTCCCCAGAATACTTTGGTTGTATTGTTGTAATTGCGGCCCCAAATCCATGCAATCGTTTTTATCGCTCCCCAGGGCCAGGGCTTCCATATACAGGGGCACAAAAAGTCTGGAAGTATTACACATGGCTATCGGTATTTAGGATGTTAATCGCAATATTCTTTTTTACCGGACTGTCGACCATCTGGTAGGCAAATTCGGCGGATGTAAAGTGGATTCCTTTGCTTTCGTCTGTGATTTCCATCCAGTTTTTAGCGGTTAGTTTTTCTTGCATCACACGGGCTAATCCGGCGATATCGATAACGTTGTTTTTAATTAGTCCATCGTTTAATTCGGCATTCACATCGGCGGTTCCATCGGCTATTTCCTGATTGGTACCGTCTTCATTTTTTAGATTTTTGATATAGGCATTATTGTTTTTGATCCCAAAATGCAAACCCTCGTAAGGTTGTTTGATCGAAATACTGGCAATGTTACCGTCGAAAATTCCCAGGAAAATATCCGAATCAATACGCTCAAAACGCAAAGCAGGAAGCAACTGATTATCGGCATCAAAAGCCGTGATTTCGAGTCCGCGCCAACCCGATACCAGATCCGACCGAAGCAGGAATCCGGTCGTATTGAGTCGTCTTCCTTTTTTTTCGATGGTTCCACCACTGATTTCCATCGACTGCGTCTGATATCCGTCTATAAAATTACCGTTCACCGCCTGCTCCAGTAAAGCTTCATTTTTATTGGTTCTGCCAATACTAAGCGCACCGTCCAACAAAGCTTCTATCCAATTCGGATCGACATAAAACAGTGATAAGGTACCGGTGTAGTTTTTATTATTTTTAAGGTGTTCCTTCTGCAGTAACCATTCATGCGGAACAATATAGGAAAACGGAATTCCGTTTAATTTGTACAAATTTCCTAAAAAGTGTTTCACTTCATTCGGGACGGTTGTTGGCAAATCGGTTGTTGTTTCTTCTGGAACGACTGTAGTAACCGCGTGCAAATCGCCCAGATAACGGATTACCTTATCTTTTATGTTGATCGCACTGTCGTCCTCCAAAATGGCATTTAGCGTATTGTTTTTTGACTTTTCGGCTTCGAGTTGATTTTGCGCCAGACGCCAGTTTAAAATGGCCTTCGAAAACTCCTGGTTCTGCAAAGCCAGTATACGTCCCAATTGCCATGCTGCCGCAAAGGAAATATCAAAAAAACCGGTGGTTTTATCATAGCGCAATGCTGCATCGGCCGAACTAAAAGAAATACCCTTTGACGTTGTCGGAAATAATTTCGGTACCAGCGGCCCATGATACCAGCTGATGGTATTCGCTCCGGTTCGCGTGAGATGTTCCAACGGGACATACCCCGAATCAAAATAGGTGGTCAGTTCCGGTGCTTCCACTCCCCGTTGAATTTTGATACTTTTTAGTTCGAGTCCGTCAACTAATTGCGAAAAACTGGCTTTTCCCGAATCGATAAAATTCCAACTCGCCAGTACCACCAGTCGGACTTTATGATCGTCCGGGATGTTTTTTTTAGGATCCGCGTCTTTTAAATAGTCGGTATAGCCTTCCAGTGATACCAGAATAGCGGTATGTTGCTTTCCTTTGGCCGGCAGGCGATTTCCGACGATCACGGCAAAAACACCGGCTCCATCGGCATTGATATCGGTAATTCCGTCTTTGTCTTTATTATCGATACGCACCTCTTTGGCATGTGCCAACAGGGAGAGACTTTTTTGGGACGGAATATAATTTTCAAATTGTTCTTTGGTCAGGTCAATGGTAAAACAGCCATCCGTTGTTTTCTCCCATTCCATCAGTTTTAAAGTTCCTTTGTCGGTCGACTTCGCTTCAAAAATATCCGGTCGGATAATACCATCGGAAAGATTCGGTTGGATCACTCCGGCAATGGTATTTTTAGTAATCGGTAGCCCTTTCATTTCCTCCTCGTCAAAAAGCAGTAAGGCCATCCAGGGAACGGGCGGCGAATCCTGTGGGTTACGCAGGTTTTCCGGAGTTGTGTCGCGTTGGAAAACCGGAAGTTTTCCGTCTAACGTACGTTCCCACGGCAAGGTGCGTCGGGTAAATACCAAATGAGGCAAGGATTCCGAATAGTTTCCCGACTGGTTAGCGGGAGGATAAACCGAATAAATATCATTCGGATTTAGCGTAAACCGAGCCGCATCGACTCCAAAATCGAATGTTTTATTCAAATCCTGAAGGCTTGACTTGTCTTTAATTACCTGCTGATGGACGACCGTTGTATATTTTCCGGCAACCATGGCAGGTAAAAAGCATTGTACTATTTTTGTATTCTCACTCATTTTTGTTACGTTTTACCCCTGTTTATTTCACATCGGTACTGTATTGTGGCAACTGTCCTATTTCGCAAATCACCGGAATACCGGTAAAGTAATCGTCTTCATTAGACATATTTCTGTTTATGGCGTCCTCATCGATATCCGGGAAACTTTCGTCAAATCCCGCTTTAAGGAGCGCTACTATTTTTTCCCGTTTCGTTTTTACATTATTTTCTTCGTATGTACTTTCCAGAATACCCGTTACTTTGATATGGTTCACCTCATCGTAATAGCCCAACACTTCAATCGCATGATAGGCTTCTCCGGTTTTGGCTAACGTAAATATCCAGTCAAATTCGGTTTTGGAAGCGTCAAATAAGGTTGAAAAATCGAAGGTGCGAATCTGCGCAACCTGCGGGATCGCTGGTGGTTGAAGCATCACACCACTCAGTACATTCGTTAGTATTTTCGTGGTTCCCGGGTTCGCATTCGTGCTTTTCGATGCTTCGCCACTCCATAAGGCTTCTGCGACTCCTTTTGCAATACCGGAAACCGTCATCGGCATTTTAGTCCCGTTTAACACCACATCGACATTCATCTGGAATGCTACGGTTCCTGTGGTAAAACCACACGGACGGATTCCGATGTTTTGTTCGCGGTTGGCATAAATAGTATCACCCGTTTCCGATTTCATCACGGTACTTCCGGATACTTCCTTTTCATTAATTTTTAATTGAGATACCGGAATAAAAGAGTCAATTGTAATGGCCAGCTGGTGCGGATTGATGACCGGGAATTTGTCGACTCCCTTTACTTCAATCAATCCATTACTAATGGTAATATTGGTTGGATCCGGATTGGAAATACCGGCTGCTTCGCCTTCTTTTAGTCGGGCGTTGGTCGATACGGTATTTTTCTTCTGTGGTATAAAACCGCTTGCAAATTCTGTCCATTGCAGCTTTTTCGGTTCTTTTTTGGAATGATCGCCGAAAGGAATGGTGAACGAGAATATCGTCCAGTCCACGTAGGCTTCTCCGGCAAACGGAGGTCCCCATATATGTAGTTCCGCTCCCATTTCGAAACTGAAATGAATCCGGATAAATAGTATTTTAATATCGGCCTCGATTTTAACCGTAATCCCCATATCGATATAATAGTGGAACGGTGCCCAGGCAATGAGCATATCGGCCCAAATCACAATCGACGCTTTGATAATTGAGGTTTTAAAAAGTACTTCCCATTTACCACCTGCCATAATTGCCGAAGCGGTAAGCGCGTAGTACAGTTCTCCTTTAATCGACACCAGACTGCTAATTTTCCAGCTTAAGGCCAGTCGCGGTACGCTAGGATAATGCGCCGGTTTTATAAACTTCGGATGATAACCTCCCAATGTAATCACAAAATCCCCTTCATAAGGTCCTTTGATCCAGGTGTAAAAAGCAAATCCTCCCGATAGCTTACAATCTCTGGAAAGGACATAGGAATTTGGCGTCACAACGGCTTCTACAGCGATCACATCACTACCCGGTCCGAAATGCGCCAAAATCGCAAGTTCCACATACACGATCGGTTGCGGAGCCATCGATTTTTCCGGCCAACTCAGTCGGGAAAGTCCTAGAATTGCAAATTCCAGCTGGGTTCCAAAATTGACCGTTAGCAGTACAAACGACTCGATCAGTTTAAAGGAAGTAAATTTAATTCCAACTGCCAACCAGTAATCCCCAATAGAAATCTCTATCGGTTTTTTACCGTTTTTCATAGGGGTTTCCAATGAAGCCAACAAGGGTAACAATCCCTGATCCTCTTCCGGTCGCATGGCCAATGCTACCAATGGAAATAGTGCTACCTCGTTTATCGAAGGCACATTTATTTTACGATTATAACCAAATCCGGCGGCAATTCCCGTTACAAAAAAGAAAGCCGGACCACCTATAGGACCGTCGAATACGCCATAAATAAACAAGGATGCTTCATCGGCTACTTTGGCATACGATCCGATGGCCGAGATCGTAAAACGACTTACTTTTATAATCGCCCCGCCATTATATACATCAATCGTTTTTCCGTTGTAAGAAGCTGTTGTATGCAAAAAGGCACCTGATATTTCGATTGGTGGTGCTGTATACGAAAGTCCGAGTCCTTCCAGATAGAAATCCGGTATTCCGGGTGGCCATTGTAACTTAAAGCCGAGACCAAATCCCATGAGTTGCATGCCCATGCCTTTCATTTCCATGGTGGCATCGAGCAGTAATACGACCTTACTATCCTGATAGGCAAACCCCAATCGTTGTAAAGTTACCGGGCCTATTTTTTTATCTATTTTTTTCCATTTCGCCTTAGCAATGATACCGTCGCCTAGCGGTGCAACCGCAGTAACACTTGTTTGCTGTGGCTGTTCTGGTTTGGTAAACTCCTGATCCGTTCCGTCGTTTAAAGCATAGTATTCGGCTTCGCCATTAATCTCGAGTTGTGTCGTGATATTAAATCCGGAACCAATTGCTACCGGTGGTAAGGCCTCAAAGCGTTGTAAGACCTCTTTTTCAAAAGTTCCGTTGCTATATAAAGCCAGTACTTCTTTAAAAGCAAAGGCACGCCCCTGCGTTAACACCGGTCCGGCCAAAGGAAGATCGTTTAAATCGAGTTCAAGTCCCGCGCCCATTCCAAAACACAAACCGGAGGTGTCTTTTTCTTTTTTATACAGCAAAAAGGCTTTAAAAGTTTCGAGTGTAAAGGAAAGTGCCGGCATTTTGTTGGTCGCACTTTCGCCAAAGAATTTTGTGGCTAAGGCGCGTAAATCGATGGTTGTTTTCCCAAAGTTCTGATAGGCGGCATACAGATAACCCGCTTCTTTTTCCTGAACAAAATGTAAGGCAAAACGATGTTCCTCTACCGATAAAATTCCTCCAAAAGCGAAGGTCGTTTGCGAACCGTTTTTTTGGTAATCGATCGTAATAACGGCATCAAAATACCTGTCGTTGATATGAAGTTTACAGTTGAATTCAATTTTAAAATCCGTCGCATCCATACCGCCGGAACCATAGGTTACCGAAAACTGTTTTAACGTAACCGCATTTAGGAGATCCGGTATTACTGCGGGTTGGTTCGTACAACAATTGATGATATCCTGTATGCTGATCCCGTTTTTATTTTCTGAGGTCAACGTGGCATATAAAAAACGTTCTCTTTGGTCGTTTTCTACAATCCTGCTTCTGTAACCGACCGCAATGTCTACAGCAAGCGGAGCAGACGGATTTCCCAAATGGAATGCTGTCTGCCCCGTGATTTCTACTAAAAAGGAGTTATTTGCTGCCATACTAAACGGTAATTATTGTACTATGATCAACCTATCTGAAAACGACAGGTTTGTTCATACAAAGGGGATCCTTAATTTATTAGCTAAACCGGATCCCTTTTGAATGGTAGTTTTATTTTAAAATCGTTTGCTCTGGAAACTATGCTTTTTCGATAGCTTTTGTAGCAACGGTTTGCGGCGTATTGGTTACCCGAAAACCTGCTTTCTTAATGGTAAAATTGCCAAATTGTATGGTATCGCCATCTTTTGACTGTACATTAAAATCGAATGTATTTTGCGTAGCGTTATAATAAAAATCTTTAAACTCGATGGTATAATCTTTTATCTCTTTTTCACCGGCTTTAACTGGAGGAAAACTAACAGTTGTAGTATCGTTCGATTTGCCCTGAATCCACTCCACAAGCTCGTTTAACTTGATACTGGTACCCGGTGCACTTTCCTGTTTGTCGCTAAAATCGATAATCCAGTCGGCTTTCGGATTGTTGGCGGTTGGGATATTTCCAATTCGTACGCTCACTAAAACGGCTTCCGGGTTTGTTTTCGGACCAATTCCAATTTGTCCGTTTAAACCTACACTGTATTTGGACACATCGACTAATCCGCTTATCGTACATTTACCATCTGCAACTGCTATCGTTCCGTTAACGGCTCTTGTTACTACTTTATTACCATTGGACCAGGTTACCTGGATATTATCCGAAGCTTTCCAGGTTGAAGTCACGTCTTTTGCTTCAATAGTTGCGGCATAGGCTGTCGCATTATTGAATTTTGCTATATCCTCATTACTTAATACATCTGAAGTCGTAAGGTTTTGAATTTCGGAGATTGTTACTGCCATAATTATTAGATTTTAATGTTAGGTTAATATTTTATGATATAATTTAGAGCCATCCATTTCGGGCGATTTTGTCCCGTATATTCACCACTTGTAAAAGCCGGTAACGCAACATAAACGGAATGTGAATGATTTGGAACACTTTCTGTCGTCTGGTTTTTAATATCTGTCCCGTCTGTATCGATGCCGGAGTAACCTCCTGATCCAAAATTTCTTTTATACCAGTTGGGATTGAATCTATGGTAATGCGCCCCGTCATCCGATGTCTTAAATGACTGGCCCGGAGGATTGATACTGTGTGTATGCCGGTCGGCTTCTCCTTTTTTACCCAATTGTTCGTTTCCGTTTGCCGGATTGGCGCCCATCACAAACGTTTGTCGTAAATCGGGTACATTAAACTGACCGTTACCGCCTCCATAAGTCGTACTGATTACATTAAAAAGGTCATTTTTGTCGCCTGATACCGGATAGGATTTTCCATCGCACAACAACCAGCCATCCGGTGCCTGTGCGCCGGCGAACGCCATAATAGAACCTACCGGTACTACGTTTCCGGTTTTGTCTTTGATCCGTCCTTCCGATTTAATGTTTCCGGCGACCTGAAGTTTTTCGTTCGGATTGGTTGCTCCTACGCCAACATTTCCATTCGGAAGTATTTTTAAAGCATCATTTTGAGCAAACAACACCGAAGCATTGGCTATTAAAAAAAGAAGAAACAAGATAATGTCTTTTGTAGTAATCTGCTGTCTTTTAGCTGTTTTCATACGCTTTAAAATCGTTCCATTTTCAAAGGCCGAACCTATAACTTTTTCGTAGATTTCTTACAGGTAAAAATACCTATTCCACCTGCGAATGTTATTTTAGCACTCCTTTTTAGGCAAACAAATGTTGTTGAACGTCCAATCAATGTTTTGCAATTTTTGTCAATTGCCAATATTTCTTTTCATCATTTCGTTATCCAGTATTTTTTATTTATTTTAAAGTTTTAACTTACATTTTTCAATAAATTAGCCAAACAATTTTATACAACAGTCTATCGAAACGTTTTCTAAAAAATACATATGAAAAATTACACTCTATTTTTTTTAATCGTGTTACTCACCTCTTGCAATTTTTCAAATTCCTATAAAAATGACGCGGATGAAACAAACGAAAACAAAGTGGACACTACTAAAATCGAGGCCAATAACCCTGAAAATTCAAAAAGTAAGTACCCTGTAATTCGAATTGGATATTATGATACTTATAAATCACTCAAAAGTTTTAAACTTGATTCTATAGAAGAAAAAGATTTTAATAAAATAAAATCAACTCAAACATTTAGTGAAAATAGAATTCAGCAGGATTCAAAAAAATTTTATATCCAAACCGCTAACCAAAAAATGAGTTTTGAAAAAGTAGCCGATTCTATTACATATGCTGCAAAATTAGGTCGTGAAGAGCTTAGCGGACATGAATATTTAGGCTATAATTCAAAACTGAATTTATATGCTTTACGTGATGAGTCTGTTACCATAGACCTTTTAGGTTTTGCGGAAATGATTCTGATTGACGGAACAACAAATTATCAATATATAATTGAATCCTTGGGAGATTGGAGTGTTTCATTGCCTGTTGCTTCCGAAAACAACAAATTCATGGTATATTATCAAAATCCAGAAGTTGGATCAGGACCGTTAAGTATCGCCGTTTTAAAAATTAATGATAAACAGAATCCAAAATTTTTCCTGAAAGAATACGCAAGCTGTTTTATCGAAAACGGATTATCGATTGAAGAAATAAGATGGAAAGGCGATTCGACACTATTTATAAAAGCGTATAGATCTTCCCTTGATGAAGATTCAGGATATGAGGTAAAAACCTATGCCTATTTCTCTGCAAAAATCAATTAAAAAGAATCAGGACTACTATGTTTTTACGCTGTGGCACTCCGCTTGACATTAAAATAAAATACCCTACTCCGTTTACTTCGGCAAATGGGCGATTAGTTCGACCTCTAATTTTGCTGTCGGCATATACAGTCTTTGTATTTGTACCCATGTCGCTGCCGGAAAGTCGCCTTTATAGAATTCTTTTCTAATGTAGTTGTATTTTTTCATGGCTTCTATATCGGTGGTATATAAATTTTCTTTGACTACATTTTCAAATGTGGCGCCATAACTCAACAACGACGCTTTTAAGGCTTTATAATACCCTCCGGAGTTACCTCGGTTGCTACAGCGCCCGAAATGTATCGTTAAAATGTACCAATTGTCTGGAATTGGTACATTTTAGTCATACTTTTTTAACTGTTTGTAGCAACATCAAACACCGAAATCTGTAAAGTATCCACCGTAGCCGGATTTAACGATACCAATACCGGTGAAAAGCGATCGGAATAGGCAAAATTATAGGCGTCCGACAACGGTTGTAACGTAGCTGCATATTGATTGTAATATGATGAGTTGCTTTGTAAATTACCAAATAAAGACGTATCCGGTAGTGTAAACCATTTGGAGCTCTCCATCGTCCCCACTTGTACAGTGTTTATTGTTGTTTCCGAAGCAATGGCGCCAATATTAAATCCGGCTAACAAATCGCCGGTTATCCATCCATAAACATCGTTTGCCGGATTTTGAGCCGCTCCGCCATTAATCGAAAAGGAAGCATTGGCACCATAAATACCACTTGGACTGATTAAATCACTTTTTTTATACACGATAGTCGTCGTTCCGCTAACACTACCTACAGTTCCGGTTAACGTAACAGCTCCCGAATTATCTATTGATGCCGTAAAATTATAACTTTGAGCACTTTGCGGCCCGCTTGTCGGTACAACAGGTCCTACCCCGTTAAAATAACCTCCAATTGTAGCAATTGTTCCGTTTCCTAATCCGGGGATAACGTTTCCTAAAGTCGTACCCGGTCCAAAATTCTGGATTAAATAGTCGATATAATTTTCAAAAAGATCATATGGCATAATCGGAACACCTCCAATGGGCGGATAAGAAGATGGCCCTATAATACGTGCAAAACCGGTTCCGGGTTGCGTAGGTCCTTGTTGAAAGCTTCCCGGAACAACCGCAGCAATCGCATTTTTTAACCCTGATTGTGGCGGTGTGGTAATCGCGCTTAATTGCGAATATATCATTTCGGCCGTTTTTCCGGTTTTGACTCCATTATCCACCTGAACGCAGGTTCCGTTTAGGAAAGTTTCTAACTGCATCGGAATGCTCCAATAATCAATACTGGTTAAATCGGCTACATCTGCCGGATTACCATTAAAGGTCAATTCCATTTTATCATAGCGCAGAAAGAAATTGGCATCGGTACTATTTTGAGCGGGTTCATATCCGGCTTTCAAAACGGACCACGTCTGACCATAAGCGACATAAATCCGGCCACTGAAATTTGAAATGGTGATGCCATTACTTAAATCCGTTAAAGGATACCAATTTCCAGTGCCTTTTGTTTGATTTAAAGGTTGTATTTGCAGTTCCAATGGTTCTGCATTAAAAGGAGACGGGTAACTGATGCTAAATGGAGCGGTAGTACTTCCGGATACAAATCCGATGGACACCAGGTTATCCGATAACCCACTGTTGTTCTTAAATTTTACTGTTAATGTTGCCATAGTATTACTTTTTTAAATTGATAAACGGTGTTCTTTGTTTTATAAAAGTAGCTGTATCTGCTTTTGTGATTTAAAAAAATGGAACGAAACAGTATTTTTTGGGCATAAGATTCCTAATGCGTAGTATTAATTATAACGCTTTTACAACAGGCAAAAAAGCTAAGGAATAAATCGGTGGAATAAGTCTGAAAATTACTTTAAAATATAGCGTTGCATAATACTGTCTTTGTATTTATCGCTGAGAATTACTTTATGGTCGCCTTTTAACAGCACCAAATTGTCTATCGGAATGATCTCGGTTATCTTTTTAGTATTCACGATAAAATTGCGATGCGTTCTGCAAAAAATATGGCTGTCGAACAACTCCAAAATTTTGGTTAAGGAGATCAGAATGACAAATTTTTCGGTTTCGGTTATAATGCTGCAATATTTTTCTTCAACTTCAATATAGATAATATCACTGATTTCCACTTTTTTAAGCGATTTTCCTTTTTTTATAAATAAATAATCCTGACTGACAACTGTGTTTTCTTCTTCCCCAAGAAACACCTCGTGTTGATTGTAGAATTTTTCAACTGCCAGTTCAAGAGCATATAAAAGTTCCAGTTCATTAAACGGTTTTATCAGATAACTGAATGGATTGGTCAGTTTTGCCCGTTCAAATATTTGGCGGTCGGTCGAGCTCGTCAAAAAAACAAAAGGCTTCGCAGCATTGGGAACAACACTGATATTTTCGGCAAAAGCGAGTCCGTCTGGCAAACCATTTAAAAAAATATCGATGATAACGATATCCACTTTAGTATTGTAAAAAAGCGTCAAAGCCTCTTTATGACTGGTTGCCACGCCGGTGATGGTATAATTGTGGGCTTTTAATACCTTGATCAACGCCTCACTCTCAGCGGGTGTATCTTCAATAATGAGGATGTTTACATTATCCATTGGGTTGCTTTTTAATCAAAGATACAATGATTTTGGTTCCTTTTCCAACTTCGCTTTTCAGGTCTAATTTCCCTCCGTTTTTTTGAATTAATGATTTACACAATTGCATTCCCAGACCCGTACCGCTTATGGCTTCATTATCGGTTTTCGACAACAGTCTTGTTTCTTGTAAAAGGGCAGTTTGTAAGGCCGTACTCATGCCAATTCCGTTATCTTCGATTAGCAAAGTACAATACTTTTCATCGGTATTTTGGGTATACATTTTGATGATTCCGTTTTCTTTTGAAAACTTGATAGCGTTGTCGATAAAATTCCGAAGTATTATTTTTAACGATTCCTGATCGGCGCAAACAATGTCATTCCTGGAAATTGTATTTTCAAAAACAAGATTTTTTTCAAACAGTAACGGCCGGTAATTATAAACCATTTGTTCGACACAATGATACAATCGGATAGTGGTTATTTCAAAATACGATTGCTTGGTTTGCAATAACGCCCAATGCAATAAATTATCTAATAAATTGTATGTACTATTTGCAATGGCACTATTGCGTTGTAACAACGAATCCAGTTCATCCAGGTTTTTGGCGGCTACATTTTCCAGTAATCTGGCATTACTGATTTTCATAGCATTCACAGCAGAACGCAGGTCATGACTCACTATAGAAAATAGTTTATCTTTTGTGGCATTGAGCTCGGAAAGCGCTTCTTTTTGAGCCGATATGATTTTGTTCTTTTTTGTCTTTTCCCTGTAGAAATAAACCGCTGTTCCCAATAACACGAATAATACTATCGCGGAGTATAACAGTCCGTTTCGCTCGGCTATTTTAATTTTATTTTCCGCCTTTAGCAGACTTACCTCCTTTTGTTTTTGCTTTACGGTAAATTGCTTTTCGAGTTCGGCAACTTCCCACACTTTATTCTGATCGTTTAACGAATCTTTCCACTGTTCGTATTCTTTTCTATAGGTTAGCGCTTTGGCATAATCGTTACGATTTTCTTCGACCACAGCCATATTTAAGGCTGCATTTTGTTTTAGCTGGTAATTTTTTACTTTTTTCGAGAGCTGATAGGCTTTTTCAAAATAAGGTATCGCCAGTTTGTCTTTATATTGATCATAATACAATGTGGCCATGTCGCCATAAGTTCCGACTAAAGCAACAGTATCGTTTTGCGCTTCTTCCAATTGTAATCCTTCCCGTAAATAGCGCTCAGCGGTATCGTATTTTTCCAAATGCAAATAGCACAAACCCAGGTTGTGTTTTACACTGCTTTTTTTGATCCCCAAAAGCAAATTGGGATGGAGTTGTTCAATTTCGGTAAAGTAGTTGACGGCCTCATTAAATCTTTTTTCTTCTAAAGCAATTTCGCCTAGAAACATTTGAATATGATTGTGGAATTGAAAGTCGGTTGTAATGAGTTGAAACTCTTTTTTACTTTCTTTAAATAGTTTTTTCTCTTTAAAGCCGAAACCTCTAAAAAAGTGACAAAAGTTTTGAATTTTTTCGGGTTGCTTGCCGACACTTAACTGTTTCATCGTGTAAACAAAGCAGGAGTCCCATTCTTTTTGTAAAAAAAAATGCTGTGCTTTTGTAAAATCGGGATTCCCAACAATCGTTTTGCTTTTGGCTATAATTTCCTTTTCAAAAGGGGTATAGTTTTGTTGCGCTGAGTTTGATTGGGAATAAAGCAAAAAACTAAAAATTACGATTCTAAAAACGGCTTTCATCTACTGATTTTTACCGCAATTTAGTTAAAAAAACAGCGTCAAAATGACGCTGTTTTTTAATCACTTGGAATTATACACCCGATTGTACCGTTGTAACCGTACCTCTGGAACCCACAGGATCTTCGTCCCATAAAAAAGTAACGATTTCTTGTAGCGCTAAAAGGTTGGGTACTGGTAAACCTTTTGGTAAAGTCGCGTTTGGAATATAGCCTTTGGGATCGGCTGTAAAATTCACTTGAAAGATATTAAACGTCGCACACGGTTCCGGAGCAATATCATAGCATACGTAAAAATTAGCATACGGAACCTGATCGTTGGTATAGCTAAAATCCTGTATAACTTTTAATTCATCGCCTTTAATCGCGGTATTCGCACTGATAAATACGACAATACTGATTTCCAATTCGTTATCCTTATTTACTGTCGCCTGAGAAATGGGTGGCAAAGGCTTGTCATGTCTTGGATTTGGGAAATCGATTTGCGTCTCTATGCGGTTCACTTTAACGCCGGTTATTGCGATACCAGCCGGTTTTACTTTCTGTTGGCACGTAGGATTTTCTTGTTTTGTTGTGTTCATAATTATTGTATTTGGGGTTAATTTTATTTAAAAACAATGCCGCTTTATATATAGCATTATGCGAAATTATTTTTATTATGGTAAATGAAGTAACGTAAAAACACGTATTATTTTATTTTTCAAAAATTAAATTTCTTGGTGATATCGTGCTGTTTAATATGGATAATAGCGCCCATTCGCCTTTATTTCAGAATGCTTTTATATTTCGGAACTACCCGATGTATCTGCTGAAAAAACGTCCTAAAGGGTTATTTTTTTTATACTTTACACCTACTAACTCATAACCTACGCTCGTTTTCACGCAAATATTGCATCGCTTCCCGAATGGCTTGCTTTGTATTTTTGGGCGTAAATCCCAGTTCGGTTCGCGCTTTGGTGATATCGAAGTTTTGCTGTAATCCCGAAAACATTGCGATGTCTTTTGTAGTGATAACGGGTGCTTTTCCCCTTATCGCACTGGTCGTTTCCATCAGCCAGGCTACCGTATATAAAATGGGTTTCGGAACCGCCATCGGAAGTTTTAAACCCAATTCCGGAAACAATTCCTGCGCAATTCGCGTCGTTTCTTTTATCGAGGTACACTGTTCGTTCGCCAGAATATAGCGTTCACCATTACGTCCTTTTGTCGCGGCTAAGTAACACCCTTCGGCCACATCGTTGACATCTATCCAGTTTAGGGTTATATTGGTTTCGACCGGAATTTGTTTTTTTAAAATCAGGCTAATGATATTGTACGACACATTGAGCGGTGCAAAAGCAACACCACCTATCATCGCCGACGGTAATACCGCCACCAATTCAATTTGATGCTTTTTAGCCAATTCGAACGCCAATTTTTCGCCATCGTTTTTGGAATTGTAATACATATCCCTACGATCGGTATTATAACCCTTACTTTCTTTGGTAGGAAGTTGTCGGTAGTCTAACGCTGCGATCGAACTCACGTAAACAATCCGCTTCACTCCGGTTTCAGCAGCGGCTTCTATCGTGTTTCGGGTGCCTTCCATATTCACGTCGTAAATTTCTTTCTTCGGATCTTTCGCCCATAGTTTAAAGGAAGCACCTACGGCATAAAACGTATGCACACCCTGTAGGGCTTTTACAAACGAAGCTTTGTCGGTAATATCGGCCTCTACGACCTCGCAATTCAAACCGACAAAAGGTTCTTTATTGTTCGTATTTCGTACGGTAGCGCGTACGGGGATTCCTTTAGCGAGTAGTAATCGTACCAGATTGTTCCCCAAATGTCCGTTTGCACCCGAAACAAGTGCCAATTGATGCTGTTCCATTTTTGTTGGTTTTAATTGATAGGGCAAAGTTCTGCCTTACGCATTCAAAACCACTTCACAAATGTTACTTAATGATGTGCTTGCGGATACGGCTTAAACTTTTTGGATTCATTCCTAAATAAGAGGCGATATATTGTACCGGAACATTATGAACAATTTCCGGCTGAGTCGCGATAAGTTTTTTATAACGCTGTTCGGCTGTGAGTGTTGCCAGTTCTTTCGAACGGTTTTCGTTATACGATAAGGATTGCTGAAAAATCAGAATGCTAAAATCTTTAAATACCGGGCTTTTAAGCGTAAGTGCATCCAAATCGGCTTTTGTAATGCGCAACAGTTCACAATCGGTTATGCATTCCAGGTTTTCGTCCGATGGTGTTTGGTTACTAAAATGAGCATACGAAGTGATAAACCCGGGCGGGCAATTGATGTGCGTGGTGACCTCATCTCCTTTGTCATTAAAATGAAACAAACGTACAAAGCCCGAAACCACAAAATACAGGTATTCCGGTATCTTTCCTTTTGCTTCAATAATCTGGTTTTTAGATACCGATACGGACGATAAATATTGCCGGCACAAGGCTTCATCTTCCGCGCTGAGGGGCAGGTTTTGAGAAATGAGTTGCAATAACGATTCGTACATACGGTCTTTTGTGTTCTATGAGTCCCACAAATTTAGATGACTGGCGCGGAATTAAAAAGTAAAAAACGATGCTTTTAACACCTGTCAGGTTTTCGAAACCCGTCAGCTGTGCTGTGTGGGTTTACTGCGGATCTGTTGCAGATATACGTACCACGCTATTTTTAAGTAGTACAAGCGATAAAACGAGGTATCTTTCCGGGTACCAACGGTTATGATAAGCTTACGATATGCGCAGCTTATCTTTACTTTCATCCCGGTTTTAAACCCGGACTCTTGAAGCCATTTACCGGCCAATGGGATTTCGGGATAATATACATACCGCCCGTAGGCGCGTGGAAAGGCTTTTCCGTATACCGAAACACGGCGTACCTGAAGTTTTTTTGTTTCTTACGGTTGCTGGTTGGTGTGGAATTTTTCATAATCGGGCGTTTTATAAACATAAAGTTCGCCCTGTAAAGTTGATATTTCAGTACTCCAATAATTATCCTATTCCTTTTTCAGGTTCTGTTATAGAACCATATTTTTACTTATATTTATACCGACAATTTTTAAAAATCAGTAATATGTCACATTTCGATACGCCAGACAAAAAAGTACACCAGGGAAGAAACATCAAGCGTTTTCGCGAGATGTTGGGCATCAAACAAGAGGCACTGGCTATAGCCTTAGGCGAAGATTGGAGCCAAAAAAGAGTTTCTTTAATGGAACAACGGGAAACTATCGAAACGAACTTACTAACACAGGTAGCCGAAATATTCAAAATACCAGTAGAAGCTATCGAAAATCTTGACGAAGAACAAGCTGTGAATATTATTTCAAATACGTTTGGTGATGGTTCTATTGGTTATCAAGGGTATCAAAAGAATGAAAACTGCACCTTCCATCCTATCGATAAATTAGTCCAACTCCACGAAGAAAAGATTGCCTTATACGAGCGAATGCTAAAAGAAAAGGACGAAATGATGGCGCGACTGGAAAAGCTAATCGAAAATAAATAAAATAACGATATCAAATTATACCGTTACCAAAACACCTGACAGGTTTTCAAAACCTGTCAGGTGTTTTCGTCTATGGGGTTGTATCTATTCTATTTTTGTATGCTTTATCGTATTAAAAATAAAAATAGTGTCCTGTAAAACAATCCTGTTGTAAATTTCGTTTATTTGTTAAATCAATCAATCACAAACGAACCATCATCAATGAAACGTACTTTAGCAACGATTGCCCTTCTGGCATTTACTTTCGGGGGCATGATCCTCCCGGCATCGGCACAAACAAAATCAAATAGTAAAGACGATATTTCCAAAGTAGAATCCGGATTAATGCCGGCTGTTCGCTTTAAAGGCGAACCGCTCTGGACCTTAGAATCCCGGATGAAACATTATGAGATTCCCGGAATGAGTATTGCCGTGATCAAAAATTCGAAAGTGATCTGGAGCAAATCGTATGGCTTTGCCGATGTCGAATCCAAAACCCCGGTCGAATCCAATACCTTATTTCAGGCTGCTTCTATAAGTAAACCGGTTAGTGCTTATGCCGCATTAAAAACCGTTGCATCCGGAAAGCTTAATCCCGATGCCGATGTCAATTCGTATTTAAAATCGTGGAAAATTCCGGAAAATGAATTTACAAAAGAAAAGAAAGTCAGCCTTAAAAATATTCTCAGTCATACCGCCGGCTTGACAGGACATGGCTTTGCCGGATATGAAGCCGGACAGCCTTTGCCATCGGTTAATCAGATTTTAAACGGACAAAAACCGGCTAATTCACCGGCTGTAGTAGTGGATAAACTTCCCGGTGCATCATTTCGATACTCCGGTGGTGGATATACCATTATGCAACAACTCCTTATGGATCTTGAAGATAAGGATTTCGCTTCCATTATGGCCGAAAAAGTACTTACTCCTCTGAAAATGAAAAACAGTACTTTTGTACAACCATTGCCAGCAGCACAGGCATCGTTTGCCGCTACAGCTTATAGTGTCAATGGAGCGAGAGTGCCGGGAAAATACCATACCTATCCCGAACAGGCCGCAGCTGGTTTATGGACTACCGCTGAAGATCTGGCAAAGTTTGTCATCGACATTCAAAATACCGTGAATCATAAAAGTACGCTTGTTCTTTCTCAAAAAATGGCCGATGCCTTTACAACTCCTTTTATCGAGTCGTTTATCGGATTGGGGATTTTTCTGGAAAACAAAAACGGACAGGTTTACTTTAGCCATGGCGGCTGGAATGAAGGTTTTTCCAGTAAATTCGTAGGTAACAAAACCAACGGCGACGGAATTGTAGTGTTAACCAACACCAATAAACCGGAATTTATTGAAGAACTCATTCGCTCGGTAGCTTCGGTATACCAATGGCCGGGTTATGTAACACCTGCTCAAACAATCTTACCGTTAACCCAACAGGATTTTAATAATACGGGACGTTACAAGTCAAACAAATACGGATTTTATAAAGTCTATAGCGAAAACGGAAAATTAATGTTGATCAACAATATAGAACGTCCGGTAGCACTGCTTAAAATATCCGAAAACACCTATGCGCTTCGTGACGCGCCTTTTAACGTAAAAATTACAGGGAATACAAAAACGGGAACAAAAGAACTTACATTGATTTTTTCGGATGAACCGGCCCGTCCGGGAAATCCGCAGTTAAAAAACGATGAAAAAGTACCTTTAGAACTACTTTTGGAAGGTTCGTTTGAAAAAGGTCTGCAAGCCTATCAAAATGCAAAAACTGAAGATCCCAACCACCAGTCTCTTTCCGAAGATTATCTAAACCGTTTGGGCTATAGCTTGCTAAGTCAAAAAGATTTCACAAAAGCAATCGCCATTTTCCGTGTCAATACACTATTGTATCCCAACAGTGGAAATGTGTACGACAGTCTGGGGGAAGCCTATATGAATACGGGAGAAAAAGACAAAGCAAAACAAAACTATCAAAAGGCGTTGGAGTTAGATCCGAAAAACGAAAACGCTGCCCAAATTTTAAAAACATTATAAAAAGACGCGGCCTTTATGACGATCAGAATCCCGTTTTACCGTAACGTTTCCGGAATTATTTCATTTTTAGTATTCTTTTTCTATACGGTTTCCGGTTTTGGTCAATCGATAAGCGGAAAAGTAAGCGATTCCGAAAATCATCCCGTTAAGGATGCGCAAATAACGCTTACCAATACCAAGGTACAAAAGCAGCAACTTACCGATGAAAATGGTTTTTATAAAGTAATCGTTCCGCCGGGTAATTACTCTTTTGAGATTGTAAAAAAGAACGTGACGCTATTTTCGCAAAACATTACTATTGATCGTGATACGCTTAAAAACATCGCGATTACGATAGCCACGGGCACTAAAGTCGATTTGAATGAAGTGACCATCATCAGCAAAAAGAAACTAATGGAACGCAAAGTGGATCGAACCGTTTTTACTATTGCGAATTCCATTAACGCTCAGGGTGTCGATGCCGTTGAAGCCTTATCCAATACACCACAGGTAAAAATTACCGATAACGCCATTCTGATTGCCGGTAAAAGTTCGGTTGCAGTAATGATCAACGACAGACTATTGAATTTACAAGGCGAGGAACTGCTCAATTATTTAAAAAGCATCCGTTCGGACGATATTGCCAAAATTGAAGTCATCACTACGCCACCCGCAAAATATAGCGCCGAGGGTCTAAGTGGACTGATCAATATTATCTTAAAAAAGAATAATAAAATCGGATGGAATGCTTCATTGCAGGCAGGCGGATTTTTCTATACAGGTGCCAAACTAAATTCAGGTCGATCGGGCGGAACTTTTAATTATCAAAATGAATGCTTATCCTTGTCGACCGGGTTTAACTATACAGGTTTTAAACGACAGCAAAACACGACCAATAACATTGTCTATACGAATAACGATTACTGGAATAATACAGGGGAATCTTTTTATAAATCTGCATATATAAGTCCGAATCTAAAAGCGGAATACAAACTAACGACTAAGAGTACCGTCGGTTTCACTTATAATTATTCAGCCATGAATACCGATCAGCGACTTAACAGCGAAACCTTCCGAAAAATTACGGCCGCCGAACAAAACTTCCAATCGTTATCGACCGATAGTCTGGAAAACCAATATCATTCCGGCACTGTTTTTTACGACCTGAAACTGGATACTCTTGGAACCGTTCTTCGTTTTTCGGGTAATTACCTAAAAGCGAAAACCGATACCGATAAATGGGCGCAAACGTATGAAAACAGTACCACAAACACCTTACTAAACAACAATACGGGTCGTTATCAAATTACCGCTTTTCAGTCCGATCTGGAAAAAAAACTGTTGGGGCTTATTGGCGAATTCGGTCTTAAATATACCGCCATCCGAAACGATGCTTTATTAAAAATATACGATATTGAAAATGGTATTCCGATCCTAAATACTGCGATTAGTAACGACTTTTTCTATCAGGAAAACAACTATGCCGCCTATTTTAGTTTTATTCGGAAATTAAGCCCCAAATGGGAAATCAAAGCCGGTTTACGTTACGAGTATACCTATCTGAAAGGCAGTATTCCCAACCAACAAGAGACGACCAATCATTACGGTCAGTTTTTCCCAACCGGATATCTGACCTACAAGCCTAATGATGATCATGCTTTTAACCTGAGTTACTCCAGACGTATCAACAGACCTAATTTTCAATCGTTAAATCCATTCCGTAGGTATTATTCCACCTACGAATATCAGGAAGGAAATCCGTATCTAAGGCCAGCGATCAGCAATTCCATTGAGTTGAATTACACCTTAAAAAACAATTTTAACGTTAGCCTTTACTATACCCGATCCGATGATAATTGGGACAAAATCATCCGTTTTAGCGATGGTTTTAGAATCCATCAACTGGAAAATTTCTATACGATGCATACCTACGGTACTGCTATCAGTTATACCCAAAACCATTTAAATTGGATGGAAAATACAGCCAGTTTACAAAGCAGTTTTATGACTACCGAATCGCATATACCCGATGCTGTGGCTGTTAGCAACGGATTTCTTGCCGAATGTAATCTGAATAGCACCTTTCCGCTTAGAACGGATAAAACCCTGTCTTTGTTTGTGATTTTAGCCGGGAATACACCCTATCAGTACGGAAATACTTTTTTTTACGGTTATTTTAAAAACTCAATTGGGGTAAAAGGTTCTTTTCTCAAAAAGAACCTGGCTTATACCTTTCTCTTTAATGACATTTTTAATACCACACAATCAAAAGGAGATGAATATTTTAAAGATTTCCGGTCTTTTTATGCCTATAGATCCAGCAACCGTTATCTAAATTTGTCGGTGACCTATACTTTTGGAAATAGCACGATCAAAGGAATCAAGCAAAAAGTTCAATTCGATGAAAACAACAGAGCTTTATAGTATTCTAAAACAAGGTATAACTCCTTACTATCGATTTCTTTTACAATTCTATTTTAGAAAAAAAGGATTCCAGTAAAAGGGCTTTACTCAGCGATTCCAATTGTTTTTCACTGGCGTGGATCTCCCAACTCAACGTAATCGTGTCCAGTTCTTTTTGTTGTGTGATCAACCTTGATTTGGCGCCATACTTGACAAAGAGTTCGGTACATCGGGTAAAACCATCCTCTTTTTTATCGAATGTGATATGAAGTGTCCGATATTGATTGAGACGGTCGATTTTATTTTGCAGATAGGTCAACGTAGTGAGTACCAATAATATTAATCCGCCGCCACAAGCCGAAATCAGATAATGTCCTGCTCCTATTCCCATACTGATGGCTGCTACCGCCCATATCGTAGCCGCAGTTGTAATACCATTTATATGATTGTCGGCTCTAAAAATAACACCGGCACACAAAAATCCCAATCCGGTTACGATATTGGAGGCAATCCGATCCGGATTACCTTCGCCTCCTATCCAAATGGACATAACGGTAAAAAAACAGGCTCCTATTGAAATCAGTATTGTAGTTCGGAACCCAGCTGCTTTCCCTCTGTATTCGCGTTCGGCTCCAATAATAGCGCCCCAAATAACAGCTATAAAAAAACGCAGCATTATTTCCATTTCTATTGCCATACCGTATTGCTTTTTAGACTATTATAAATATATCTATTTTTTTAATCAAAAACACCTGACAGGTTTTGAAAACCTGTCAGGTGTAGAATAGTTGTAAAATATAGGACTAAAAAATTATGGAAACGCCCGCTGACATTTTTAACAAAGTAATTTGACTTTTTAAACAAAATGATGGTATTCATAACCCGATACTTTTGTCTTATAACTTTTAATACTAAAAAAGATGAGACAACACAATTATCAGGGCGCGTTACAACAGCCACTGGGTTCCGGATTTAACACAACAACAACGACAAATGAGGTAATCGCAGGAATTGACCTTCGTGGAAAAAACATAATTGTTACCGGTGGTAATACCGGTATCGGACTCGAAACCACTAAAACACTTGCCAATGCAGGCGCAACGGTAATTGTCGCGGCAAGGGATATCGAAAAAGCAACGAAAAATCTTGACGGTATCAACAATGTCGAGTTGGAAGTAATGGATATTATGAATCCGGATTCGGTTGCTGCTTTCGCCGAAAAATTTCTGACCTCCAACAGACCTTTGCATGTTCTGATCAACAACGCCGGAATTATGTGGGTGCCTTTGCGTAGAGATAGCCGCGGATTCGAATCGCAATTGGCTACAAACTATCTGGGTCAGTTTCAGCTAACCGCTATGTTATTTCCGGCCTTAAAAAAAGCCAACGGTGCACGCGTAATCAATGTGTCTTCCTTAGGTCATCAAATGGCGCCATTTAATTTTGAAGATCCGAATTTCCTTCACCGGGAATACGAAACCTTACAGGCCTACGGACAATCGAAAACGGCCAGTAACTTATTTGCGATGGAACTCGACAACCGCGCCAAAGCATTTAATATACGAGCCTATTCGTTGCATCCCGGTTCCATTGGCGGTACGGAATTAGGTCGGGAAGCTTCATTGGAATTATTTCAAAAAATGGGATTCCTGGACGAAAACGGTGCCATGCTACCGGAAGTAGCCGCACGATTAAAAACCATTCCGCAAGGCGCGGCGACAACGGTATGGTGTGCCACAAGTCCGTTATTGGATACGATTGGCGGTGTGTATTGTGAAGACGCCGATGTCGCTCCATTGGCCAACGAAGCCAGTGTCGGATCCTATGGCGTAGAATTGTATTCTTTAGACGAATCAAATGCGAAAAAACTATGGGATTTAAGCGAACAGCTAACGGGTATAACTTTTTCTATGCTTTAAAATTTTGACATTTTAAACAAAGTTATTCATTCGATACCTCGTACTTTTGTATGAATCAGGATTCTATTAACTCAATATCTTATGGAATATCAGGCGAAATACATCACACCGGACATCAAACTCTCCAGTTATGATGATAAATTATTCAAATCGGATATTATGTTTGACGAGCATATGTTAATCTGGTTTATTTCCGGGGAAACAAAAATCATTCAGGCCGATAGTACTTACTTTTTTAAAACCGGAGATATTTTTCTGATTCCCAGAAATCAATTGGCTACCATAATCAATTATCCTAAAAATGGTCAGCCGCACAAAACGGTAGTAATGCATTTGACTATAGAACGACTAAAAAAGTTCTATGAAAAAATAGATATCCCCAAAAAATTGTTTTCCGAACATAAAATATATCATTTTAATACGCATCCCTTATTAGAAAGTTGCCTATCGTCTCTGATCCCTTATTTTGAATTAGAAGGTAATTTTCCGGAGCATATCGCTTCCCTAAAAATCACCGAAGCTATCAGTATTTTAAGAGAAATTGATCCCAACATTGATACGATTCTGGCTAATTTCGATGAACCGGGTAAAGTGGATCTGATTCATTTTATGGAACGCCATTTTATGTTTAATATGCCCCTGGAAAAACTGGGCTACCTTACCGGTCGCAGTCTTTCCACTTTTAATCGGGATTTTAAAAGACTGTTTAACACTACACCACAAAAATGGTTGACAAAAAAAAGACTGGAGTTGGCCTATTATCAACTAACCGAAAAAAGGAAAAAACCAATTGAAATTTATCTTGAAGTTGGTTTTGAAGATCTTTCGCATTTCTCTTTTGCCTTTAAAAAACAATTTGGAATAGCGCCAACTGCTTTGCTCAAATAAACAAAACCACATGAGCCATACAACAAAGTAAATTTGAGCTTCTCAACAAAATACCAACCTCTTTTTTATGGGAACTTTGCTATATAAAAATTGAAATACAATGAAACGAATAGACAAAGTTTACACAAACGGTGCTTTTATAAGCCCAAAAGGAACAATGGTTTTTGATTTGATCAACCCTACTAACCGTCAAAAAATCGGTGAAGTGGTATTAGGCGATGAAACCGATACTCAGGAAGCCATTGCTACAGCAAAAGAAGCTTTTAAATCCTTTTCAAAAAGCAGTATCGAAACCCGTATCGAGTTGTTGGAACGACTAAAAGCTGCCGTTCATAAACGGGAAAAAGAGCTTATCGAAGTTATGATACTCGAATATGGTGGAACGCGCCAGTTTTGTACCACAAGTATCCATTATGCCATCAGTTCTTTTTCGAACATGATCGAGGTGCTACGCGGGTATGATTTTAACCGTATAGCAGGGAAAACTCAGGTACAAATGACTCCGGTCGGTGTGGTTGGAATTATTACACCGTGGAATGCGAGCAATAGTTTTATCTGTAATAAACTCGCCACAGCTATTGCTGCCGGTTGTACCGTGGTTGTAAAACCAAGTGAAATGAGTGCTTTGCAAACACAATTATTAACCGAATGTATCCATGAAGCCGGATTGCCTAAAGGTGTCTATAACATGGTTAACGGCCTCGGAAATGTGGTCGGTGCTGCGATTACCAGTCATCCGGATATTGCTAAAATTTCATTTACCGGTTCCACGCTTACCGGAAAATTAATTGCCAAAGGGGCTGTTGATACGGTAAAAAGAGTTACTCTGGAACTGGGCGGAAAATCACCCAATATCATTCTGGACGATGCCGATCTGGAACAGGTAATTCCTCAGGCGGTTTTCGGAGCCTATATGAATAGCGGGCAGGCCTGTGTTGCTCCTACTCGTTTACTGGTTCCCAAAACAAAACTGGAAGCGGTTAATCGTATTGCCAAAGCAGCTGTAGCAACAGTACAAGTGGGAAATCCCGAAAATGAAACGACTCACGTCGGGCCTATGGTGTCGGAAAAACAATTTGAACGTGTACAACATTATATCCAAACCGGAATCGAAGAAGGTGCTTCTTTACTCGCCGGAGGATTGGGAAATCCCGAAGGACTGGAAAACGGAAACTTTGTAAAAGCTACTATTTTCACTAATGTCCATAATGATATGCGTATCGCCCGGGAGGAAATTTTTGGGCCGGTACTTTCCATTATTCCGTATGAGGATGACGAGGATGCTATCGCAATTGCCAACGATACAACCTACGGACTTGCTGCCTATATCAGTACCGCCGACGAAAACCGTGCTCTGAAAATGGCCACACAGCTTGAAGCCGGGCGGATTAACATCAATGGTTTGAAACATGATCCTTTAGCGCCGTTTGGCGGGTTTAAACAATCCGGATTAGGTCGCGAATACGGTTCATTCGGATTGGACGAATATCTGGAACCAAAGGCAATACTAATCTGATTTTTCAAAAAAACAGTACATTTATATCCTTGTCAGCGTAACAACTGACAAGGTTTTTATTTCGATTTTTTATGGCAACAACTTCCGATAATATCCGCTATTCCTGTCATGCTGCGGCATTCCGGGAAGGCGAACAGTTTGTTCACTCCCATAGTTTGTCTATGGTTATTTCCGGAGAAATGGAACTGAACGATGGTACAAACCGACATATTTTCCGAAAAGGAGATCTTTACTTTGCGCGTAAAAAACAATTGCTGAAGTTTATTAAAAAACCTTTGGAAAATGAGGAATTTAAGTCAATTTCGATTCTTTTTGAAGAAGAATTACTAAACAATTTCAGTATCGAAAATAAAATCACAATTGATCCCAAACGTCACGACACTGCTTATATTCTGCTTTCTGATTCCGGGCATCTCCATTATTTTATGGAATCCCTGTTACAGTATCAGGATCTTTTGGAAGATAAGGCTCCGGCTTTTATAACCCTTAAACAAAAAGAGGCGCTTACCTTATTACTAGCCTATAATCCGCGATTAAAAGACACCTTATTTGATTTCACGGAACCACATAAAATCGATCTGGAAACATTTATGCACAAAAATTACCATTTTAATGTTAAGATCGAACGGTTTGCTTATCTCACCGGCAGAAGTCTGGCTACTTTTAAAAGGGATTTTCAAAAAATTTTTCAGACCTCCCCGCGAAACTGGTTGCAACAACGGCGTTTAACCGAAGCCTATTACCTGATCGAACAACAACATAAAAAACCCAGCGAAGTCTATCTTGACCTTGGTTTCGAAGATTTATCTCATTTTTCCTTCGCTTTTAAAAAGCAGTTTGGAATAACACCAACAGCATTATTAAAATAAGTGCATTTTTTTGTATCGTTCCATCCATTACACAACCATATAAAGATCAAATAGTTTAACTTAAAAAACAACTATTTTAGTATTCTTAATTTTTCAAATGCTTACTAATGATTCAAATGTAATTGTTCTAATTCTTCCATTGTCATTGTACTTTGTTTTAATCGGAACGCCGATCGGTCACCGACTTTTTGTAGTCGGGCTTTCTTCATATCACCGATTGCTTTTGCAACGGCAACGCCCAACTCCCGCCATTCCTTTGGTGTCACCCAATGGTCAAAACCGGCTTTACTATAGGTTGTTTCCAGAGTAATTGCTGTAACTTTTTCTTTCCGATTGTACCAAAACCAGGTTTCCGGAAAATACGAATTCAGGAATCCTTTACCGCCTTCCAAAGGTGGTGGTTCTATTCGCCCTTCATAATGTTCGGCTACCGATTGTATAAAAGCAATCTGATTGCCCCATAATTGCTGTTCCTCTTGAGTATAGCCGCTTCCCGACCCGAAATGCGGAAAGAAAAAAGCATGTGTTTCGGGTTTGCTATTGGATGAATGCAGATTTAACGCCAAAACTACCGGATCTTTTTTATCAATAAGCAATGGAGCCATAGCACCCCGGTTTAAAAAACGGTTTTCTATCGGAGCCACATCCTTTAAAAATAAAGGATTCGCGGTTTTTTCAAATTCCCATTGATTTTCCAGATTAATGCTGGATGCATTGGTTCGGTAATTTCCCAACAGTATCCCATCAGCATTGTGCATCGGGACAATTTTAAAAATATAGTTTGTTCGTAACGCTTCCCCAATTGCATCATCCGATACTACTGTATTTATTAACCCTTCTAGCAGATAGGAACTCCCAACTTCAGCGGAATGAGTACGCGCATGAATCCAAACATGCTTTTTAGCCGAATGTTTGGTCTTATCTTCTATTGTAATCAGGTCGATCGGAAAGGATTTATCCGGTGATTTCCCCAGTGATCGTATGGATATAAAAGGATTTGATACAATCGTATTCCGATACTCCAGATAGTCTTTTGTCGTATACGGAAATGTCCGTGCGATCCATACTGTACTGTGATCCCCTGGAACAGCAACTTCTATTGTTGTATTGTTAATTTGCTTTACAGAAGCTTCCGGAAAATGTTTCCAGTCTGTTCCATTTAACGAATATACCGGTACAAAATAATACGGAAATCCGAGTCTGGTAAATTGCAACTGGACACCATTTGCTCCGATTCCGCTAACCTTTACGTTGAACCATGTCCGGAATGAATCCGGTAAGGAAGTGTCGTTATTGTCATCTTTAAGACTTAATGACCAAAGATTATCCTTTAGCTTTGAAATCGTTCCAATACTTCCCGATTCAAAATCGGTACTAAACGTAAGACCGTCATCCGTATCTTTATTTTCTTTTCCGGAATTACAAGAATCACCTAAAAACAGGCTTAACAAGACCAATGGCAGATAGTAGGCTTTCATATTTAAAAAAGAGTCAATCGTTGAATGGATTATATTTTGATAGTAAAATGACTTGACTTCCGGAAAATCAAAATTCCCTTCCGATAAAACGAATATATCTTTTTTAAGTTTACCTTATTAAATATTGATTTTTATTGACTTGAATTGTCTCTAATTGACATTTATAATCCTGAAAAAGTATCTTTAATAAACTTAAAAAAGGGCTGTCTTATTCCTTAAGACAGCCCTTTTCTTGTTGTATAAAAACCGATTATTCTTCTTTTTTAAACGTAAAATTGCCTCCTTTTTGTTTTAAGACCATACTTTTTTCCGTTGGATTAAACTCCAGCATTAATCCAGCTTTATCGAACCGGAACTGGTCTTTTGCAGAAGCTTCTAACGCAATTGCCGGCTGACCGGGTGTTAGCAATTGTAACGTACCATTTTCTTTGGTAATGGTCATTTTTACCGGAATTTCGGCCGACGAATAGGTTCCCAGATATTGCTCTAAAGCTTCCGGGCTTACCGTATAGGTTTTAAATTCCGGAATATCATACGGCTGGTTGAAAATCGCACTTAAAATCGTTAATGCAATCGCATTTCCACTGTAATTTGACCCGTTTGATGTCATCGCAAAAGAGATATCGCCATCGCCAAAATAAGTAAAAGTACCGTTAAAGCCATCGATATTTCCGGCATGACCATAGCCGATTTTATCATCAAACGGCATTTTAAAAAGTCCACGTCCATAATTGCCTTCAATTGTTTTCATTGCGTCCAGACTTTCCCTTTTAAGTAATTTCCCTTTAAAAAGGCCTTCGCTAAACACTACTAAATCCCCCGGAGTCGATACCATTCCACCCGCACCCATCGGAATGGACATATCCGTTTCCGGTTCGGCTTTCCAGATTTCGGAAAATCTATACGATCTGGATTCGTTATTTTCAGTATTGATCTTTCCTCCAAAAAAGGTATTTTTTAAGCCCAATGGTTTCACAATATGGGTTTGTACCAATTCCGAATACGTTTTTTTAAAGGTTTTTTCCAAAATATACGTCAACAATACATAATTGGAATTGCAATATTTCCCTTTACTTCCCGGTTCGAAATCACTTCCTCCTTTGGCGATAAGGGCAACCATTTCACGGGCTGTCATCGGTTTGGTATTCCAATCTTCATAATCATCATCTCTGGTAAAATCATGAATTCCGCTATGGTGGTTTAACAGTTGACTGATCGTAATTTTATTTGCATTGGCTATCGTTGGGAAAAATTTCTCAATGGTTTGATTCAGATGTAACTTTTTGTTTTCGATAGCTTTAAAAATCAAAACCGACGTAAAGGTTTTCGAGATCGATCCGATACGGTATTTTGTATTTTCGTTTGCCTTGCGGTTGTGCTCCACATCGGCATATCCAACCGATTTGGCATAAATTGGCTGACCGTTTTGAGAGATCGCCAGGCTTCCCATAAATTTATTATTGGCTTCCAGCGTCTTAAAATACAAATCCAGTTTTTGTGTGTCGATTTTTTGCGCCCATCCAAATGCGGTAACAAAAAGACTGAGTAAACCGACCTTAATTTCTTTTTTCATAGCTATTTTTTTTAGGATTTTAAGGTTCTTTTTAATCGGAGTAACAGGGTGATCATAAAATAGAAAAGCACTGTCAAAACCAGCATCAATGGAATAAACCAATTGCCTAACTTTTCATATTCCAAATGCGTCACACCATAGCTTCGGTAGTAGCCCAAAATACAAATGTCATTTGCACGGTAGAAGAAACCTACGTTTTCCGGATCAAACAGTTTGGCACCGATCAGGAATAAAAAACCAAACAAAAGCAGGTATAAAACCGTAAAAATGATATAGGAAATTCCGTTTCCGATGTTTAATACCAGAGCTTTGATCACCTGAATCGGATTAAACGTACGGGTCGCCTCATCCAGTTTTTTTTCGGCTACCAATGGTTTTAAAAAGACTTCCGGTTGTCCTAGTTTTTCCAGAATGTCCAGTAAATGGGCTACTTCTTCTTTTCCGGAATCCGGATTCGACATCAGACTTTCATAAATATGACTGTTGATTTCCAGTAAAATTTCCTGTTGATTGGCTGCATTCAGTGTTTTAATCGCCTGTTGAATCCGCATGATATAATCCCGGTAAATTCGTTTCGAATTCGGTTCCCGGAAAGCTATTTCTTTAAATTTCATATTGCATTTATCGTTGTATTGAGACTGTCCCAATAGGTTTTCATTTCGTTTACAGTGTGTAATCCCAAAGTACTAATGGTGTAATATTTCCTTGGAATACCCGATTCCTGTTCCACCCATTTTGAGGCTACCAGTTCTTCTTTTTTTAATCGGTTCATCAACGGGTAAAGCGTCCCTTCCGCGATGTCGATTTGCGTTCGTTTTTTAATCTCATTGATTAAATCATACCCGTAGTATTCTTTTCCATCTTTTAGAATACTAAGCACTAAAAATGACAAGGTGCCTTTTTTGAGTTGCGAGATCCATTTGGTTGTAAAGTCTTCGTTCATGAGACAAATATAAAAACAAAATACATAGTATTACAAAGTATATAGTTAAAAAATATATTAGATTAAAAAAAGTATTAAAAATCAATATATTAAAAACAAATCAATCCTGATTTTTGATTTTTTAATGGAATAAAAAAACTCCGAAAGTAGAGTACTATCGGAGTTTGACTATATTTTTCAGATGGTGTGTTTATTTCATTCGGATGTTATGTGCTTCCAGTATCTTTTTCGCATTATCATTATCCGGGTTTAATTTTAATGATTTTTGATAAGCCTGAAGCGCCTTTTTTGTCGCTCCGGTTTGCAGTAATATTTCGCCATAGCTATCGAACGTATTAAAACCTTTTGGATACAATTCGGTGTTTAGTTTTAAAATTTTCAGGGCTTCGTTCGTTTTTCCCAATTCCAACAATTCATATCCGAAACTATTGATCCTTTCCTCACTAACATCGTATTCCGATTGTTTCCCTTTGGCAACTTCCGATTTGAGTAATTTAATGATCGGATCAATCGCTTTTTGTTCGTTATAATAGGCCGAAACCGATTTTAAATTCATCGCCCGTTCTTTCGCTTCCTGTTCGGCAAGCGTTTCTACGTTATAGTATTTTCGCTGTTCGTCCGTTATCTGGGTCGGATCAATTTTATAACGTTCCCACCGTCCGTTAGTTCTGTTTTTAACGAATTGTGTTCCATAAAGCTGTGGTTTTCCTCTTCGCATTAAATCCCGGTCGACCGCCGCCGCATACCACCATTTATTCAGTGTTTCGTCCAATTGTATGGCTTTTTCAAAACTTTTGACCGCCATAGCCGAATCGATCGAATCACTGCCGTGCTGAAATACAATCCCCGCATTGAGATAGTCTTTCGCGGTTTTTATCCGGTCTTCTTTAAACAATTGTGCGGTTCGTTCGCGTCTTGCTTTGTCTTCTTTATTTAAAATCGTCCAATCAATATTCGGTTGCTTTCTGGCATTTTGATCATCATCAGCCATTTTTTGAAGTTCCGGATTGTCTGTTGTTTGTGAAAAGGTTGTAACCGATAACAATAGTATCGTTATTGTTTGAAGAAAGTTTGGTTTTGTCATATTTTTGGTTTGCTTATAAGGTTTGGAATAACAAGATTACTTTTTTTAAAAACCGAAAACTTGTAAAACGGATGAAAACGATAACTATCCGATGGTGTTTCTCTAATTGAATAACATCCTTCAACTGTTCCCGGACCAGTGTAAAGGTTTCAAAAATGGCTTTTATTTTCTATACAATGCAGGAATCCCTTTTACAACTTACCGTACTTTTTGTGCAATTGCTGTATCGTATTTCCCATTATTTCCTTAACCACTTCGATGTCGATATCCGCCAGCTTTTTGATATAAATACAACCTTTGCTTATCTTGCATTTTCCGAGCTTTTCCAACAATGGGTGCTGTTCTTCGTTCCCCATATGAATGTATAATGAAATGGCCGTTTTTCGCGGTGAAAATCCAACCAAAGGCCAGTCGGCTTCCTGACGGCTTCGCTCTGATTTATAATGATAGCGCCCGAAACCGATAATTGATGGTCCCCACATTTTGGGTTCAAAACCGGTAAAATCCTGCATGATTTTCACTAAAGCATAACTATCTTGCTTTTTTTGTTCGGTAGCGGCAAAGCTGTCGATAAACTCATGAACATTCGCGTCTGTCTGTTTGGTTTTAATGGCGGCCATACTTACTTTTTATTTGATCAATAAATATAAGTTGAAAATTATATAAAATCGGATATCGGAATACGTCGTTAACTAAATTTTATATAAAACTGTAAATCCTATTCCACACGATCGCGCTCTTTATTCTTTCTTCTTAAACCAGCTTTACACCGTATAACAATATTCGTTTAAAAGCATATAATGCCGGTAGTTTTGGGAAATGTGCAGCGATTCGTTCCAAAAACACGCGTTTAAAATGCAACTGCTGTTTGTCATCCATCCGTTCTGTATAAGGCAATAAGGCTGTTCCGGAAATAAATTCAAACAAGGTTTTATGATCTTCTGCGATGATCGGATACACTTTTTGTAGCAATTGCATGTCGCGGATGCCGTTGTCGAATAAAATCTGCGCATAACGATCCAAAGACAATACCGGTGAGTCGCGTTTGTATCCTTTTAAATAGTCTGAAAAGGGCTTTTCCTGAACCAGATCGAATAAAATCCGGTTTACGATATTCTCCGTTTGCACCGGCATTTGTATCGCCAATTGTCCACCGGACTGAACACAAGAAATGAGTTTAGGAAACAACACTTCGTGATCCGGCGACCATTGTAACGCGGCATTACTAAAAATCAGATCCCATTTTTGACCGGAATTGATAACCGATTCGGTTGTAGCCTGTTTAAAATGCAGGTTCTCGTTTACAAACACTTTTGATTTTTCCAGCATTTCGGCCGAAGCATCGATCCCGGTAAAATGACTTCCGGGAAACTGTTGGGATAAAATCGCGGTTTGTTCTCCGGTTCCGCAACCTAAATCGATCGCTCTAAGGTTTTCTTTCGGTTGAATAAAAGCCGCCAGGTCAAAAAATGGTTGGTAACGGACTTTCTTAAATTGATCGTATATTTCGGGATTCCAGGCCATCGTTTCTTGTTTTGGTTTAATACCATTTCAAGTTACTATTTTTTAAAACGTATCACAAGTTTTATTACAATTCTACGCTGGCAGTTCCTTTGGTAACCAGATCCCGGTGTGCAATCCCCCATTGTGCCAGAATCGTAATTACCGGTTGTACCGTTTCGCCATAAGGCGTGAGTTCGTACATCACACTAACCGGTTGTGTCGTGATCACCGTGCGTTTGATCAATTGATTTATTTCCATTTCCTTAAGTTCCCGGCTAAGCATTTTTCCGGAAATTCCATCGACATCCTTTAAAATATCGGAATAGCGTTTTTTTCCGAATAGCAACGATGCAATAATCGAAATCTTCCATTTACCGCCCAAAACATACATTGCATCGTGTACCGCCATTATTGCCTTATTACAGGCCATTTGTGAGTGAATCGGTGTTTCCATATCCAGCTTGTTACCTCTATGTTACTATTACTTTTTGTTTGTTAGTGACAAAAGTAAACAACTTATTTCGAACTTTGTCCTCAGAATCATTAAATTGTACTATCATGGAATTAATCGAAAGCCTTAACTGGCGTTATGCGACTAAAAAATTCAACACCAAAAAAGTAAATCCCGATACTATCGACCAGATTATTAATGCGACCAATTTATCGGCTTCTTCAACCGGATTACAGCCGTATCGCCTGATTGTAGTCGAAAACCCGGAACTTAAAAAAGAATTGGGCGAAGGTTCTTTTAATACGCAAATTGCTAATTCCTCTCATCTATTGGTTTTTGCCGCATTTGAAAAAGTCACTCTTGAACAAATTGAAGACTATATGAACCATATTGCGACCGTACGCGCAATTCCGGTTGAAAATCTAGCCGATTTTAAAAATGCATTGGTAAACGGTATCTTGTCACGCGGCGACGAACACAATTTCCAATGGGCCGCCCGACAAGCCTATATCGGTCTTGGAACCGCAATGATTGCTGCTGCCGATTTACGTGTCGATTCCACACCTATGGAAGGTTTCGATCCGGAAAAATTCGATCGCCTTTTGGGTTTACAGGAAAAAGGATTAAAAAGTGTTGTGGTACTGGCTTTAGGTTACCGCGATGCCGAAAATGATACTTTTGCGACTTTTAAAAAAGTGCGTTTACCGCAGGAAGAATTTGCCATTACTGTGGCTTAATATCATCCTTATTATTTGTAAAATCCCTTATTTAAGGGATTTTTTGTATTACAAAACGGTTTTTTGGTTGTACTAAATGCTCTGATTTTACTATTTATAGCTGAAATTCGTCCGAATTTAGTACTTTCAATACTGTTTAAAATAGTCTGCGATGCCCTTAAAACACTTATTCCAAATTTTGTTGTACCTGTTCGTTTCCTCGGCGAATGCACAATCTGATGTTCGCCAATATACACGTTACACTGGCTACGGACAATTCAACCGGGAAGATCTGATCGTTTTAAGACGTTTTCAACAAAACGGACAATTGCAATATCTAACCGTAAATTGTACGACACTCGAACCCCGGATTGTACCCGCTACCGCATTACAGGTTCAAACTGCTTCCTGGGAAACACTGAAAAAACAATTTAAGGACACGCCCTATTTAAAAGCCTTGCAATATGCCTCTTCACAATCTTTTTCGTTACAGGATGCAGGGATTATTCACGGTTATCCGAAAGAAAAAGGAATTACACTAACCATCGACCTTTGTCCGTCGCACAAACCATTAGACCGGAACATTTTTACCGATCTTATGGCTGCATTTGGTACCATAGAAAAACCGGTTCCGGTAGCACTTTCCCTATCCGGACATTTTCTGGAAAACCATCGTGACGATATCGGATGGTTACAACAACTCGAAAAGAATAATGCGATCCGTATTACCTGGGTCAACCATACGTATAGTCATTTTTATGACCCTAAATTCCCCTTACAGGAGAATTTCCTACTCAAACCCGGTACCGATATTAATTTCGAAATACTACAAAACGAGGTTGTCATGCTCGAACAAGGACTTATCCCATCGGTATTTTTCCGGTTTCCCGGATTGGTATCGGATAACAAAGTCGTTGGTCTTGTAACGGATTACGGACTGATTCCAATTGGTAGTGATGCTTGGCTTGCAAAAGGACAATTAGCGACTTCCGGAAGTATTGTGCTGATTCATGGTAATGGTAATGAACCGGTTGGTGTTTCGGATTTTATCCGGTTGCTGAAAAATGAAAAAAATGCCGTACTGGAAAAACAGTGGTTGCTTTATGATCTTAGCAACAGTATCGGTTCCGAGTTTAAAAATTAGCCGCTTTTATACTTCCTTTTTTGTATCTTAGCTGTATTCGAATTGTTTTATAAAATAACAATCCCGGTTTAGGAATGCTTCCTGAACATCCGGACTCCCAATGGAGTCCCGGTATTTTATTCTCTAATTTTATAAAATAATCGCAATGAAAACTATAAAAATTGCCGTAATTGGCGGCACTGGAAAATCCGGAAAATACCTTGTACAACAACTGCTTAAAAAAGGTTTTTCCATTAGATTACTACTTCGGAATCCCGAAAATTATGATACTCAAAATCCTTTGCTTGAAATTGTAAAAGGCGATGTCCGCAATTTTGAATCGGTATTGCTTTTGTTACAGGACTGTGATAGGGTGGTGAGCACACTTGGACAGCCCAAAGGCGAACCTACGATTTTTAGTACTGCAACCGGTCATATTATAAAAGCCATGCACCACTATAAATTGTCACGTTATATTGTGACTACCGGACTAAATGTAAATACGCCAGCCGATGTTAAAAGTGATACAGTACAAATGGCCACTCAATGGATGTATGATCATTTCCCGGAAACCACATATGACAAACAAAAGGAATACGAACTACTCACACAAAGTGATTTGGACTGGACGATGATTCGGTTGCCTTTAATCCGACAAACTGACGAATCGTTTCCGTATCATACTTCCCTGACCGATTGTCCCGGTGATTTTATCAGTGCTACCGACCTGGCCGATTTTGTACTACAGGAAATGGAACAACCTCGCTTTATACGACAAGCGCCCTTTCTATATAGCTTTGATCAATAATTAAAAACGGAGTCTTTATCAGACTCCGTTCTTTTTCTCCCTACCGCTAGTCATTAGGTTTATGCTTATGCGGTTTTAAAGTTGGATGTTTTGGCTTGTTATCGGGTGTTACCCGTTGCCGTTTGTCGTCTTTCCCTTTGTCCGTTTGTCTTTTTGGTCCGGGCTTAATCGCTTGAATGTTTTCCATGATTAATTTATTTATGGTTTGTAATTACCGGCAAATAACAGTCTGCAAACCGCGATTTCCTTACGGAAAACCGGAAATAAGAACACTCTATTTTAAACCTCAACTTCTAAATATTTTGTATTTCAATTTATTTTTATTGTTTTTCAATAAATTTTTACTGATATTTGCTCTGTAAATTTTAAATCATCATCCTCTTATGGAAATTAAAATCACCTCCAACCAGATTTTGAAAGTACTTCAAGTATTTTCCTGGATCATTTTTATCGGCTTATGTGTTGAAGCAGGTGCCATTGTTGTAAACACTATTATTTCACTTTTTATCAACCCCGATGGTGTACATAATTTTTGGGAAGGCGCCGATTATCTATCTGGTCTTTTTCAATCAGATCGAGGTCATTTCGCTGTCATTGCCATTATTATGACGATCATAGCCGTGTTAAAAGCGATATTGTTTTATCTGATCGTAAAACTGTTTGTCGCTAAAAAATTAAACATTGCCAATCCTTTTAGTAGCGCGTTACACCAATTTATTCAGAACATCGCATATCTGGCTTTGGGAATCGGTTTGTTTTCGTATTACGGTTTACATTATTCTGAATGGCTTACCCAAAAAGGCGCCGAAACGCCTAACTTGCGCCTCTTAAATATGGATGGTGCCGACGTATGGCTTTTTATGGCCGTGACCCTGTTTGTAATTGCTCAAATCGTAAAACGCGGTATCGAAATTCAGAATGAAAACGATTTAACGATATAATATATGCCGATAATAGTAAACTTAGACGTTATGATGGCCAGGCGAAAGATGTCGCTGAATGAGCTTTCCGAAAAAGTCGACCTGACCCTTTCGAATCTTTCCATTTTAAAAACAGGAAAGGCAAAAGCGATCCGATTTTCGACACTGGAAGCCGTTTGTAAAGCCTTAGATTGTCAGCCCGGAGATATACTCGAATATGTAGCCGAGGATCAATAATATTTGATCCCGCTAACTTTTGAATAAACACCTGACAGGTTTTGGAAACCTGTCAGGTGTAAAATATAACAACAAAGAATTTTTATCTTTTGATCACTTACTTTTGATAGCTTTGTTAACTATCGCTAAAATGACGCCTATGGAGCCCTACTTTTACGAGGATTCTTTTTTATGTTATGAGTTTACTCCGATCAATAATGTGCATTTTATAAACGAGGCTTTTACGCTATTGACGGAACTGGAAGACGACGAACGCAATTCCTGGGAAATGGTTCCGGAAAGCGAACAATATTTTACTACGCGGCCTATTGGCGGTAACCGTCCTGTTCCTACATCTGATTTAGCGATTACCGTATCTGATATGACTACAAAATTGATCAACTACGGTTTTATACCCTATGCCGAGCCTGATTTTGTAAAAAACAGTACGTTTAAATCGTATCGCAATACTATTCAAAATGCGCATTGTTTTATGTATCACAATTTTGCTATTTTTTTATATGCCGAAACGACTACGATAACCTATTTATGGTTCGATTCGTTTGATGCCGAAATAGCAACGACGCCCAACAATTCCGGGATGATCGATTTTCTGTATGCTATTGGTGTAGAGCTGCAACTGGTTTTAGTCGACTGGTATAAAAAACGAATTATTGATTTAACCCAAAAAGACATTATTGCTGATTATTTAGCATCCTTACAATCATAGTGTGACCGGAATTATAATCATCTGGTTTATTAACACGGATTGCACCCGAGGCTTTAGCCGAAATAATAAAATAAATCCGTGCTATCGGGTATGATCGAGTATGCAGCCGAGAATAAGTAATATTTGATCAAGAAAACTGTATAAAAACACCTGACAGGTTTTAAAAAACTGTCAGGTGTAAAACATTTAGGATTCGTTTTATCAGCACAGATTATAAATCCGCGCGATCTGAAACTACTACGTTTCTCATAAATTTATCATAAAAAGCAGTAAATCAGTGTTTTTGGTTTTATCTTATCGTATCTTTACAGCATCTGAATAATTGATGGTTTATCCTTCTGATTATTTTGGTCTTTAAAGAGCGTACAATTTGTTTTGTATGCTCTTTTTGGTTTAAAGTAATTCCGGGCGTCGGATTGTGGTTCCGAAGGTTTGTTTCTGTTAACACAAAATAAGAGATCAGTGATGCTAGCCATCACCTTTGGGTTCGTTTCAATGTTTTTGTCTAAATTTGTTGTTCTTATAATATTTTAACTACAATTATAAAAAACGAATAACACAAATAGTACATGAAATTAGCTTCAATTGACAACAAAACCAGAGATGGACAATTAGTAGTCGTAAATAAAGAATTAACCAAAGCAGTAAAAGTGCCTGAAATTGCAGCAACCATGCAATTTGCAATCGATAATTGGAAAGAAACTGAGGCTAAATTACAACATGTTTATGAAAACTTAAACGCAGACAAGATCCCTGATACATTTGATTTTTCTTCTGCCCGCGTTTTAGCACCAATTCCGAGAGCATACCATTGGGCCGACGGAAGTGCTTATGTGACCCATGTAGAACTGGTACGTAAGGCCCGAAATTCGGAATTACCGGAATCTTTTTGGACAGATCCGTTAATGTATATGGGCGCTTCTGACGCATTTATTGGGGCTACTGACGACATAATGATTGAAAACGAAGAATGGGGTATTGATTTCGAATCGGAAGTAGCCGTTATTACTGATGATGTTCCAGCCGGAACTAATCCGGAAGACGCATTACATCACATTAAACTAATCACAATTATCAATGATGTTTCGCTAAGAAATCTGATTCCTAATGAATTATCCAAACAATTTGGATTTTATCAATCCAAACCCTGGACATCATTTGCACCGGTCGTTGTTACTCCAGATGAACTGGATGGTGACTGGACAAACGGAAAGCTCCATTTACCCTTATATTCAACTTTAAATGGCAAATGTATCGGTTCTCCTAATGCCGGAATCGATATGACATTTGACTTTGGTCAGCTAATCGCACATGCTTCTAAAACGCGTTCTTTAATGGCCGGAACTGTTATCGGCTCCGGAACAGTCGCAAACCAGGGAAGTCTGAATGGTTCCAGCTGTTTGGCTGAAGTTAGATGTTTAGAAATCATAAAAGACGGAAAAGCGTCCACTCCGTTTATGCGTTTTGGAGACAGAATTGAAATTGAAATGAAAGACCGAAACGGCAATTCAATATTTGGTAAAATCAATCAAGTCGTAAAAGAATACAAAAAATAACAATTACCGATAACATCAGTAGTTTTTATCCTTAAAACCTATTCCTAACGGGAGTAGGTTTCTCATTTTATGGTATAGCGATACCTGTTTATTAATTCACCCTAAACCATTAGCCACCTTTATAAAAAACCGAACGATATGACAACTTTTCCAGTAACAGCCTCAACATTATCAGAAACAGCATTAGGGAATTTTATAAAAGAAAAATACCCGCTATCCGAAAATCTTAATTGTAAATTATTTAGAACCGGCGTAAATCATACTTACTTTATTTCGGATCATGAAACAAAATTTGTTTTTAGAGTGTATTGTCATAAATGGCGAACAAAAACAGAAATTGAGCAAGAATTAGCGCTTCTGAATTTACTCAGAGAAAATGCGCTTTCTGTTTCCTATCCCATTTCAGATCACCATGGAACCTTTATTCAGGAAATTAATGCTCCCGAAGGAATTCGATATGGCGTACTTTTTTCATTTGCTAAAGGTGAAAAAATGCGGTTTATGTCCAACGAAACCTGCTTTTCCATTGGTTCGCTGATGGCTCAAATTCATAACGTAACCGAAAGCAAAAAAATTGATCGGGTAAATTATGATTCGGAAATACTTTTGAATGAACCCTATACTCATTTAAAGCCATTTTTTGATGAAGATTTAAATGAAATGAAATTTTTAAAAGAGATTGGTAGTACAATAGCAACGAGAATTAAAGGCCGTAATTTATCCGAAAATAAAACAGGGATCGTTCATTTGGATATTTGGTATGATAATCTGAGCGTCAATAACGAAAATGAGATCACTATTTTTGATTTTGATAATTGCGGAAATGGGTTATTAATTTTAGATGTTGGCTATTTTTGTAAGCAGTTATTTTTTATAGAATCGGATAAAAATGAATATGAATTAAAAGCAAAAAGCTTTCTAAATGGCTACCAAAAAATAAGGCATTTATCCGAAGAAGAAATTGGATTAATTCCGGAAGCCGGAGCGTCTATTTTTGTATTTTATCTTGGTGTACAAGCCCAACGATTTGATTGGTCGAATATATTTTTTACTGAAAACTATCTTAAAATGTATGTGGGAAGAATCCGCAATTGGATGGAATATTATGAGCAAAAAAATCACCGTGACTAATAGCGTGGATTTACAATCCGCATCTAAATATAAAGGCATTGACAAAAATAAAACTACAACCTTTTAGATCTGTAGTTTCTATTTATTGACGCGCTAAGCCCGATGGCGCGGATTTGCAATCCGTGCAATTTTCATAAAGTATTTACTAAAACCCTATACCCTAAAAAACAAAGCCACAACTTTTTTGGGTTGTAGCTTGCTTCTGCTTTACTAGCACGGATTACACCCGAGGCTTTAGCCGAACTGATGAAATAAATCCGCGCTATCGGGAAATTTATATCTTTTCCTATTTGTTACCTTATTTTATCCAAACCCTAATCGGTTTTATTTTAAGAGGTTCTGTTGCAGGATAACTAATATCATCAATGATAAATTCGGAGCCTTTCTTTAATTTTGATATGAATTGAAAAGCATTTTCATCTATTTTATTCCCTTCAACTTTTATCTCTTGTTTTTTGTATTTAATAATAAAAGAATCTACTTTAAAGTCAATACCAAAATTAAAATCAATAAACTTTATTTTTATAATAGCATTTCTTAAATCATCTTTAGTAAATTCTAAAAAACCTTTTGTAGAAAATTCTTCATTTAAACTACCTATTGGTTTTGGTAATTTTTTTATTCTAACAAGGTGTTCTTCCGTTATTACAGAGTTGTTTTGTTGAATAATTTCAACAAAAATTTTCGTTTCTAACCCAATACCTGGACGCAAAACATAAGTTCCATCTTGCTTTTGTTCAATTCCTATGCCATACAACCGATAAGATTTGGCATTATTCACTGCAACTGATATTGGATTTTCAATCCCTCTATAAACCAAATTCATTCTATCTAACGCAAAAACACTTTGCTTCGTTTGTGATTGTACAGACAAGGAAATACAAAGAAATAGAATTAAGTTTTTAATTCTTAACAAAGATATAAGCTCTTTCATGATTATTGTTTAGGTTGTTGTTTTTCTCTTAATTTAATCACTTGGGTTAACGCGGATTTATATTTATACGGATTCGGATTATCAACCGTTTCATCAACCAGTTCCGGTATGTTATATCCGGGTGAACCATCCATCGGCATAGCATACATATACGACTCGATATTATAAGCCCGGTGTTTTAAACCAAACGGGTAATAATGGTTTTCTTCCATTACCGTCACAATACCCCGAAATGGCGCGGATTTACAATCCGTGCAATTTTCATAAAGTATTTACTAAAACCCTATACCCTAAAAAACAAAGCTACAACTTTTTTGGGTTGTAGCTTACTTCTGCTTTTCTAGCACGGATTACACCCGAGGCTTTAGCCGAACTGATGAAATAAATCCGCGCTATCGGGCGTTTCTTGAGCTATTTCTCTTATTAATTAAGCTTTGTTGAAATCATGTATCTGACAAAATTTCAGGGTTTTTTATTTAGTTTTGTTATAAATGCAAACAAGTTTGTACATTAGTTTAAAACAACAGTGCTTAGAATATTAACAGAAAGAACAACAGAAAAGATGAAATTTATTTATTACAACTTGCTTTTTATTCTTGTAACATTTGTAAGTTGCTCTAACGCATCACAACCAAACGACCCAATTCCAGAATACGAAACTTTTAAAATTCAGTCTAAACAAGTTGGAGAAGAGAGAATTATTAATGTTTGGACGCCAATGAACTATAAAACAAAATCTGACTCATTACCTGTAATGTATATGGCTGACGGTGGAATAAAAGAAGATTTTCCGCACATGGCAAATACTTTGGCAAAGTTAATTAAGGAAAATAAAATAAGACCTTTAATTCTTGTAGGGATTGAAAACACACAACGAAGAAGGGATTTGACAGGATTTACAGAAGTAGCAAAAGACAAAAAAATCGCACCAATTGTTGGTGGTTCAGAAAAGTTTAGAGCGTTTATTCAAGACGAGCTTTTCCCTGAAATAGAGAAACGATACAGAACAACGCATGAAAAAAGTATTATTGGCGAATCTGCATCAGGGCTTTTTGTTATGGAAACATTCTTCTTGACACCTGAAATGTTTGATAATTACATTGCTTTTGACCCATCGCTTTGGTGGAATAATCATTACTTAGTAAGAACTGCAAAAGAACATTTGGCTAAATTTCCATCATCTAACAAACGACTTTGGTTTGCAGGTTCAAACGCAGAAGATATCGCGCCATTTACAAAAGAATTAGCAGATATTTTGAAAATAGAAAACCGAGCAAACGTACAATGGAAATTTTCTGACGAACCGAAAGAAAAACACGCAACCATATTCAGAGCAACAAAGGAAAAGGCCATTATATGGACATTAAACAAAACTGAATAAAAGTCGAACGCACTGCCCTGATGGTGTGGATTTATAATCCGTTTCTAAATATTAAAATTTTTACTTAAACTACCATAAAAACAAAGCTACAACTTTTTACAGTTGTAGCTTGCTTCTGTTTTACTAGCACGGATTACACCCGAGGCTTTAGCCGAACTGATGAAATAAATTCGCGCCATCGGGTTTTCGATATACTATTTCAATTTTACAAGAATTCCTTCATACATAATTATATCGCTTTCTTCAACTTTCTTGTTACTATTTAAAGTCCTAAAGCTTATAGTATCCTTATCAATCTCACTTTTAGAAAGTTCCATCTGTAAAGAAGAATTTTCATCATTGAGAATCACTTTATTCTTTTTATATTCAATAGTTCCTGAAATGTTTTTCTTGTTAGTTAAAGTCCTCTTGTAAGAATCAATATTAAAACTGATTACACCATTTTGAGAATGATATTCATTCTCAAAAAAAATTTTGTAACGCCCTTCCAAATTACTTTGTTGTAATGTTGAAAAACCAAAAAACGTAGGAATCACATATAGAATTTTAAAAAATTTCATCGCTTATAATAATTTATTTAAAAAGTAATGCTACTAAAATTATAATCATAAAAATCAGCATAAGAAATGCTCTTAAAGAAAATGTATTATTATAAACCGACTTTTTGTCTTCCCAAACAATACGTTTCTTAACCATATATAGTAATATACAAACACATATTATTAAGAATGTAAATACAGTAATCTTATTATTCATAATTATTATGGTTTAAATGGTTCTACTAAATTATCCCTTCCATAGTCTATCGTTTTATCAGCCCCCATTAATAACATATCCATTATTGGTCCCTCAATATCATTAAAGCCTGCCTTCTTAAATCCCATTGGAGCTAGAACAGTTGTTGTAATTTTAGTCGCTGTTTTTTCTATTGTTAACGTTTCTGAATTAAATGCATCATCTGCAAGGTCAAGAGCTGTACCTATTGTTCCTGAAACTGTTCCAAGTGTATTTAAGACTGCTCCAAGTGGTGCTCCAATTCCAGTTGCTGTTAAAGTTGCTCCAATAGTTGAAGAATAGTCCCCAACACCAGAAAAAACTGCTGAAAACTGTTGTGTATAACTTTTATTGTCATTAATTGTTACTCCATTTTCAGCAATAAAGGCTCCATTTTTAACGTTTTGAATAGGTCCACCATTAACACTATAAAGACCGCCTTTATCAAATCTAAAAGTTTCATCTGTTGTAGTTGAACCTCCTTTACCTTTTTCAAATACTTTCTCTACATTAGTATAACCTTTTTCTTGAGCCTGTGATACTGATTTTACACCAGAATCATAAGTCATGAATTTTTGACCATTATTACTTGTCCATTTTATCCAGTCAAAAGGAGCCATACCATCAGGGTCTACAAACCTCATAGGATTATTAAACGCATAACTATACGGGCTATATCGGCTCATTTTCTCTATTAATGGGTCAATATTATTTCTTCGTCCTGTAGCAGGGTCATACATCATCGCCCCATAATCGTAAACATTAAGCCCCAACTCGTCTTGTAGCTCTTTCCCATTGTATTTATACTTATAGGACTTTGCAAACCTGCCCCAATGGGCTAAGAACGTCCGTTTTCCACCACCAACCAGCGATTCAAAAGTAGTATTTTTCAACAGAAAACAGGTGCTATTTTTTGCCTTTGTTAAAATATGCTATTAAAGCATTACAGATAGAGACTATTACTAAACTCAAAGCAAAGAAAACAATGACAACTCTGTCAGGAAAAGCGAAGCCAAGTATAATCACTAAAAGAAAAAAGCCAAGTACTATTATTAATTTAATCATATCGTATATATTTTTAAGTTATATCCTCATTTTTGAATTTGTTTACAAATCGAATCATATTTTTTATGATTTGGTGAGACATACATTTTTGCAAATTGACCTATATCATTTCAAATCATTGGAAACAAATTGTTCGTTTCTTGTGAGCTAAAGTATTTACTGGGCTTGTGAAAAAATAGGACAAAAAGAATCCAGCAAAATCAGTAGTTCACAATCATGGTGCTAAATACGTTCATCGGATTTTTTAATTTAAGACATGAAATTTTTAGCTTTTCAAAATTGAAAATTGCGGATATCATAAAAAAGGACATGAAAATGCAAGAAAAAAGTGTTGGAAAGCCTATAAATAAAGGATTTAGATTTTATGATTATTTCAGGCAAATGAAAAACCCCAGTAAATACTGAGGTCGATGGGGGACAAATTCTGCGAAACTTTTTTTGTCCTGTTTGAAAATAAAAAAGCTCTCGATTGAGAGCTTTTGGTTTTTATTTAGTATGCATAAATATCATCGAGGTCATGTATGACAATTTCGGGTTTATAGGCCTTATCAATCGGATTATCAAACAATAAAAAAGCAGGGATATTTAATGGTTTTACGTACTCAATATCCTTAAAACCTTTCAAATACACTTCCCGCATTTGCATTAGCAATCTTCCTAAAGCATTTTTACCCTTTAAGGTATTTGAATCAGTAGGGATTGCTCCCCAAACATCGTCTTTGGTTGAATACTCTACTATTGGCTTCGCATAGGTGCTTATCAATAATGCAGAAAACTTATCATAATTTTGAAGGAGTTTTATCTGTAAGCACCAGCTCATTATATCGAACTTCACCTCTTCCCAATCCTGCCTAGTGTATTGATTATACTTTCGACTAATTTCTTTAGCTTCCATTGGGTTGGTCTGAGAAATTATCTCTTGCTGAATGCTTGGGAATAACGGAAATCTACATGCTTGGTAAAGAATCTCAGTATTAGCTATGTTTGTTTCATTAACAAATAATGAGTATCCAGGAGCCATATTGGAAAGACCTCCAAATTTACCAGAAGTTTTACTAAAAGCGATTACCTCATTAACATTATATGTTCTTTCGCTAATTCTCATAATACAAAGTAATGCAATTTTTTCATATTATCCTCTATTTGCAACAGGAAATAACGGTTTCCAATTATGTCCAGCCACTTCCCACCAAAACACTAAAGGACTGTTGTTCGGAATATTCCTCCAAGTAAAGAAGTGTGTTCCTAATCCAAATATTTTATAGTTCGGGTTTATCAAACCTAACGGTCTTATATTTGGTTTTATTTCATTTTGAATCATGTTTATTATTAATATCCCTTTTTGAAGAATAATATTTTCGTATTTGATTCTATTTTCTGGTGATGTAAAAAACTTTTCTACACTTGGAGTATTCGCCTTTCTATAAGCATAATCTTCGTATTTTTCTGCTTCCAAACCCGCTAAATACTGCTTGACATTGGAAGGTTGTTCTTCGACTGGAAAAGCAATATTTAATGATTGATTGCTCCATTTCGCATGGTTCTGAATCTCTAAATTGTAAAACCAATTTATTTTTTTTCCAAGACTATCATCAAATGTTTTCATCAGTCTAAACTTTTGGAACGATTGTCCCCAAGTATGCATACAAAATAAATTTACTGATAGCTTGTAATTGTTTTTCAAAACATTATCCACGTTTCTGATTCCATCAGCATTTGTATCGTCCAGCCATTTAGTCAAATGATTCCCAATAGTACTACCAGAAGCTAATATATCATCAAAATAAACAAAATTAACTTTGGGATATGTTTTGTATTTCAGATAAGATTCACCATACTTTTCCCCTAATAGTGTTTCCAATATATCGAGTATTGCAGGTTGGCTCTTATGAGGCTCTTGCAAATCTAAAAATTCAGTATTACTAAGAAAATCAATAATGTTATTATAGCCTAATTCTCTCATTAAAGCATCTACATGTTCATCGATAAATGATTTGGCTTTTTCTTTGGAAATGTAGACCTGTGGTATAATATGATTAATTTCTTCAAGCATAAACTCAGCATCTTCACCAAATTGATTTACCCAATCGATAATATGTTGGGTATCTAATTGGATTCCATCATGATTCCTATAATCTTTTATAACATCAAGTAAATTACTTGCTAATTCTTCCATCAATTAATTATTTAGTATGTGTCGCAAAATTTAAATATATCATTGAGATATCTTTTAACGAACCTTTTCAAAAGTACATAAATTACCGATTAGGGAAACATCTGCGGAGTTACTCAATTAAAAACTCATCTATGCCTCCATGTTTTCCTTGATTATAGCAATACATTGAGTTACAATGTGGGATAACTCCTAATTCAAATTGTCGAACAGGCATTCCTTTAATGAATGGTGCAAAAAATAATACTCGATGCTCAATATCTGATAAATTTTTATTGATGATAACAGGAATGTCATTTTTTGTCATTTGGGCAAATTTTTCTGTTACTGTAAAACCAATTGAATATGAATTAATGTAATCCCATTCGAAGTATTCGCTTTTTTCTTCGAAAATTTGTTTTAAGTAAAGTCCTCTTCTACAATAGATACTTTCTGTATTTAAACTATGATAATTTGAGCGGGTTTCAAGCCATTGAGGAAAATATCCTCGTATCATTTCTCTATTCAAATTAAGTATTTCTTTAATTTCATCATCATCAAAATTAGGCTCAATATCATTATCAATTTCACACAAAACCTTAATATTATTCTCAGAACTAGCTATTCTATATCCTAATAAATAGTTTTTAACACTTGCTAATAGCCTTTTAACTTCTATAAAGTCTCTTTTTGTTTTACCATCTGCCCAGTATTGAGCGACTATATTACAGAACTTTTCAGCACTTGAAGGTGAAATTCGCTGTGATAGCTCCCACAAAAACTCTTTTTCAAATTCTTCTTTTTTTAAAATAAAGAAATTGAGATTATCTGCAATAATTTCATAATTATCGGTGAGTTTATAACCACGTTCATTTTCAGCTCTGGCAATTTCATCCCTTTCTTCCAATGAAGCTTGAGAAAATCGTTCATACATCGTTTCTGAATTTTCATACTGAGGTAATAGTGAAGTTTGACCAGCTTTAGAAAGAATCTTCTTAATATCCATTTTTAAATCATCTAGTTTTAAAATTAATTATTTTAAATACAGTTGCTAATAGGTATTCTTAGTGTTAATTATAAAATCTTTAGTATTATTAATTTTTAATTGCACACTTTTTTTGTCTATAGATTTATTATCCTGAGAAAATACTTTTTCAACTGCCTCTAATACATTTTTTAAAGCCTCATCAGTAATTATTCCTTTTTTTAGTTTAAAGACATAAAACTCATGATTCTCATCATTTTTAAATGGGACTTGATACTTAACTGCTAAGCTTTCCAAATATTCTATTCCATTGATTTCTTTTTTCAAATCATTAATAATCGATTTATCAATTATTGTTCCGGCCCATTCTTGTGCTTCAGCAATGTCATGTGCTAAAACCAATCCTTTGCCATACAAACATTGTACTGAATATGAGCCTCCTTCAGAATTAGTATTTTTACCTGATACTTCTTTAATTTCTCCTTTGACCAAAGCTCCTCTTAATGGAAAGTTGTAACCTATCTCTCTCCAATTAAATTCATACGCAACATTTAGCAATTCCTGTAGAGCCTCAAAATCACATCCATTAGTCCAAAATAAAACTGTATCTGAAATATTAAGGCAATTGAGTTTTGATTTGGAAATATCTGCCAGAAGAACCCCATTACTTGGCTCTTGATACTTTCCTTGCCCTAGGCATACTTCAATATCTCTAAAAATATGCCCCATTCTTCGGATTAAAACTTCATTTTCATTATTTAAAATGAATTCTTTGAATCCCATAAAATCAAAATATGCTATGTAGACTTCTTTCATTAGTTTTACTTTTTTTAGGTTTTACAATCAGATACTATCAATATCATTCTCATCAAATATATCATCATATTTATCTCTATATGCTATATCAGGAACTCTATGTTTCCTAAGTTCTGGTAATCCAAAACAATAAGGTCTAATATCTATAATTATATGCTGTTTGTCATCACGAATCTCAATATTAACGTTTCGTATTTTCCCATAAATCATATATACATTCCTATGATTTGTTCTATGTTTTGCTGAACTTGAACTAAAATATTTAGGGTCAACAAGCCATTCAACGATAAATGGTTTTCGCTTAAAATAAAATCTCATCAACTCACAATCTTTAGTAATTGGATTTGGTAATTTTGAGCTATACGGACCCCCAACATAATAACAGTATTCACCCACAATACCAGACTTTATAGAATTTCTGTTTAATAATAAATCAAGGTCAATAAAATTGAGATGCATCAATACTTTTTGAAAGATTTCATAATAATGAGCTTTAAGTATTGCTGCGCCATGTGGAGCAAAGAAAATTAAAGGTGTAGTTGGATTTTCATTAACTTCCGAAAGTTTAGTTTCATTAATACCTCCATCGATTGTTATTAATCCCAAACTTAACAATTGCTCAGTGTACCGAGTGTTAGGTATTTTATCAAACAACTCAATACATAACTCTAAAATTCTAGGAATGTTTATAAAATCTACTTCAAAAATATTTCCATTTTTAGATGCTTTTTCAATGTTCCTCCTTTTAACTTCTTCCTCCCATTTATATTTTGCATTATTAATTTGATTTTCTGTTAATTTCAAAGTCAAAGATTTCCCTTTCTTATGAGCAATATCGTGGTCATCTGGACAGAGAACTGCTAAATTATGATATTCATTATTCTGACTTGTAGAATATTCTTCAATATGATGAATTATATACGATTTCCCTTTTGTTCCTTTACATATACAACAAGTATAGTTTGAATTCTCGAGTAGTTTTTCGATTATATCCTCTCTAATTGGCTGCCTTTTTATAAGTTCCTTAACCAGAATTATTTCATCATCAGGTAGAAAATACTTTTCTCTTAAATTTTTGTTTGAAGTTTTTTCAAAAGTAGTTTTAGGAATACCCAGTAATTTTAATTTTTGAGCCAAATCACTTGAGACACCATATTGTATGTAAGTTTCTTCCATAAACATTAGTTAATAATCCAAAAATACTAATTTAGAGAATAGGAAAATACCTATTTATCAATTCACGCTCTGCATTCACATCAACTCGTATGTATTTCTCCGTTGTCCCTGGCCATTTGTGTCCAGCCAGCTCCTGAACCTTAACCAAATCATATTTCTTTTCATTGAGCCAATTACAAATCACACTCATCCGAATGGTTTGAGGATTTAGTTTCCTATCTGGGAACAAATTCTTTAATGGGTCAATGACCGAATGAATGCCATCAACTGAAATCGGTTTGCCGAGCTTGTTCAAAATCAGTTTATCAGTATTGCAACGAAGCATCTTTGGCCTAACCTCATCAATATATTTGGATAATGGAAGTATTTGCTTGTTGAGCAATTCAAGGGTTCTTCCATTTAGCGTATTGGAAGTTTTAATGTAGATTGTCCCGTTTTCCAAATCGATGTCTTTCAACTCCAATTTTGTGATTTCTTCACTGGTAAGCCCTTGATAAATCAATAGTGATAATAGCACATTATTTCGACTTTCCAAAAACCAATAGCGGTTTTCCCTTTGTAGGAGCAATTGCAATTCTTCGCTGCTGAACAAATCCTGCAATTGGATATCCAGATTGCTTCTGTTTTTGATGTTCAGTTTTTTGCATGGATGGTCTTTTCTTACTCCAGTCATTACCAAATACTCGTAGTACTTTTTAATTGCTGAAAGGATTCTGATTCTGTATTGGGTATTGGATTGTTTCTGCGTGACCTCATCCATATAGTTAATGATATCATGAAACTTATAACGTTTGCATTTCGGGTTGGTCTTAATGAAATTATTGATGGTGAAAAGATAGCTCTGGGCTGTTTTCTCGGCCAACCGCTGTTTCAGATAATCCTCTAACTTGATTTTTTCCATAAGCTTGATTTTAAAAGGTTACTACTGGCTTTCGCTTTTTGTTCTTGATGGCATAGATATAGGTGGTATTGATTTCTGAATGACCAAGAAAACGCCCGATGAATTCAATGCCTGCATCGTTATCGGAAAGATGACTTGCGATACTGTGACGAAGACAGTGGAGTGATATGCCTTTTTGAATCAGCTCGTAATTATCCGTTTGCTCGATAATCCTTTTCAGCATATCATTGAGTATTTCACCGCTGGCCCTTTTACCTCTAGCATTGACAAAAAGAGCCTCTTCCAATTGGTTTCTTCCTATCAGTTTCTGATACCGCTCTTCAGTAATGTATTGCTTTAAGCATTTAAGCACCGAGTCACTCATAGGAACTTCCCGTCTCTTGCTACCTTTTCCCTTACGGACCATCAGCATCCCGCTGATGAGTTGCACGTCCTTGACATCCAGTTTCTCAATTTCAGACCTTCTAAGACCACAGCCATAGGCAACCGACAACATAGCCCTTTCAATTTCAGATGTACAGTTATCGAAGAGCATTTTAACCTCAACAGTTGAAAGTATGTTCCTCGGATTCTGAATCCCGTTTCCGTACGTTGGAATGTAGAACTCTTTATCAATTTCCTTGTTTTCCAAAAGGTTCAACAGGAAAAGTCCCATAGTGAATAAATGAAATTTGATGGTCTTCTCGGCCAAAGTACCTTCACCTCTTTGTTTGGGTCTTGCAATCAGGTGTTCGAAATAACTTATTGTCTCTTGGCTGTCTACATCCTTTATCTTGGTCACTCCTGAATCTTCCAGCCAAATGAGAAACTCCTTTACCGCATTCTGGTACATTTTTCCTTGACCTTGCTTATAGTTCCTCACTTTAACAAACCTGTCAAACTCTTTTAGAAGATTCTCATAGGCTGGAGTTTTTATTGTCTTTTTCATGGAAGCTTGCGAAGCATACCACCCTCAACTTTTTTTTGGAGTAAAGGAGATTAATACCGAGGTACTCATAAAATGCCAAAAAAAATAGTTGATTTGAAAACTTGCAACTTATTGATTTTCATTAGTACCTTTGCATTATACAAATGTTCAGGAACTTACTTGAAAAATTGTTACACTAGAAATGTTGTTGTTTCTAGTACGCCTTTCGCAGATTAAGCAAAGGAATAAGACCGCTAAGGTGGTCATGCGTAAAAATAAATTTATGCAGAACTTTAAAGAGACTGGGTTCATAAAATCTTACCCAGCATTATTGAAATTACCAATTACTATTTCGGAAAAAAGTTTTTTAGAATTGGTATTGTCGTTCACTGACAAAGGGAACACTTTTTACATGAATTATAATGCCATTGCTCCATATCTTGGCTTTCAGAATGTTCAAAGTGTTAAAAATGTGGCACACAGCCTAAGAAAAAAAGGGTATATTGCCACAAATCAATCACATAATTTTAATGGTTCAGCTGGAGGTTCATCTACTTCAATTGTCATTAATGAGGAGCTTATAAACTTACAGCTAAAAAGTATTCTCAAAGAAGAACGAGAGTCCATTAGGAGTATTTTAAGCAACAATGACAACACTACCAACAAAAGTACTGGTTCATCAGAGATTGTCGATGAAAACGAGGATAATAACCTAAGGTTTTCATATCAAAAAATGGCTGTAATGACTGAGCAACATCAAGTGATTAAAGATTTGATTCTGGCTAATTTTCCTAACGATGGGAGCACTGAAATTACTGAAGAGGACAGGCTTAAGTTTCTTGATTTCTTGAAATCGGTCCATTCCAACGCAATAATGAAAGTAGAGGACCTAAAGGAGTTTTATCGAAATATTGAGGTTGATGAAGGTTACGAAGAATATAAAAATTAAGTGATTTAAAAAAAAATAAAACCTATTTCCGGCTTAGCCGAAATAGGTTTTATTGTTTAAACAGTTTGTTGTAGCTTGCTTCTTCTTTACTGGCACGGATTACAAATCCGCGCTATCGGAGATTTTACTCTAAAGATCAACAATCTCATTATCGATACATTGAACCCTAATTGTGTTACCTTCCAAAATAAATTCATTAAAAAATTCAGGCAAACCATATTCTTTAATAATCTTACATCCTTTTATTTCTATTTGTATAATATATGTTTGTGCTGCTACATAAATATTCTCATTATGCATTACAAAATCCATAAAATAATTATCTAATTTTAAATTTAATAATATTTCTCTTTTATTCAAATCTATTAGTACAAAATTCAAATCTATACCAATACCGAATGCATTATGATCTATTTGTTTTATAATTGGCAAAACTATTTCGCTATGCCAGCTAAATTTAAATTTTTTATCTAGAAAAGAAATTTCACCAAAACTTCTATCATTTTTATCACTAAAAATTAATGTGCTTTCAAGTTTTTCAAACTCCTTTTCTGTGATTATTCTAAAATTAAAATTTTCCATTTTATTTATAAATTTTCGGTATAACAGTTGAAATAATAGGCTCCTTTTTCATATCCCCACCTTTATAAAAAAAGCCGACATTAATTTGCCCTTGATTTCCAACTCTAGCAGTCTTTGTTAGCGTTGTTCCATAATCATTTACTGTTGTTTTAATTGTAGCGCTTTCAAATGCTTTATTAAATAATTTTATCAAATCTCTTTCATTTTTAACTCCCAATGTAGTCAAATCTCTCAAGTTATCTTGGGAACGTCTAATGTTATTTGCACTTGAGGTAACACGCCCAAAAAAATAATCAAACTTCGATGCTGCTATAGTGTATCCTTCTGGTACAACTTTTGTAACAAAACTTCTAGTACTTGCTAATCCAACTCCTGTTGCTCCAAATCCTAGTTCATATAGTTCCTTAGCAGGTCCCATATGTCTTTGAAAAATATCTCCAGATCCTATACTCGCATGTGTTTCACTAATATCAGTAGCCCATTCGCTTGTTACATCAGTCATTTCTCGAGCTGAATTTCCTATATTTTCATCAACCCAATTACTAATCTGACTTGCCATTTGTCTGAAAGTGTCACCGAAAGATTTTTTCCCCTTTTTTGGGTCACCATTTCCTGCATTTGAACTATTCTCGGATGAATTATCTCCAGTCGAATTCTGATTTCTCATACTATCCGACCAGTGTCCTGATCCATATGTGGGTCTATCATCTCTATCTTTTGTATTAGATGCATACATCCCGTCTACATCGATAAAAAAAACAGGATTGTCTAATGCATAGGTGTATGGACTATATCTTCTTGACAATTCCGCCAGCGGGTCAATATTCATCCAACGACCAATTGCAGCATCATAATTACGTGCGCCATAATCGTAAACATTAAGCCCTAGTTCGTCTTGCAGCTCTTTTCCGTTGTATTTATATTTATACGGGTTGATCAACGGTTTTGAACCGCCTTCCATCAATACCGGTGCCATATACTCCGGGGAACCATCCGGCGGGGTAACAAAAACAAACTGCTGTACGTTATACATCTTATGTTTTAATCCAAACGGATAATAATGGCTTTCTTCCATTATTTTTAAACCTCCCGCTTTATCAACATAGATCCAACTCGATCGGATTTACAATCCGCACTAAGTTTAAAATTCACTAAAACCGCATATCCTATAAAAACAAAACTACAACTTTTTAAGGTTGTAGTTTTTATTATGAATCCGCGCTATCGGATTATTTTTTTAAAATTAACTGTTCTAACCGATTCATCATATCTTCTTTTTCTTTTAGCATACGTTCGTATAGCGCGATCTTTTCTTCATGCAATTGTTTAATTTCTTCGAGCGGATTAATATTAAATACTGGATTTAAATTTCCTATATAGCCATCTTTTTCAATATTAAATGTATTGGCAATGATATTTACGGCTTGTTCGTCGTCAAGATTTTCGATTGCTTCTACGGGAACGTTTAAAATTTGAGCTACCTGCGCGAGAATATTGTTTTCGATAGTTTCGCGTTGTTCCATTAAAGACACTCTTTTTTGAGTCCAGTCCTCACCAAGCTCAATAGCCAAGGCTTCTTGTTTAATACCCAGCATTTCGCGAAAACGTTTAATATTTCTTCCCTGATGTATCTTTTTATCTGGCGTATCAAAATGTGACATACTAACGTTTTTTAATGAATAGTCGGGTATAAATATACGTAAAATTATGTAGCTAAAACAGTACTGTAAAAGGACAAACATGCCGTACTACATAAAAATTTTTGTTTTACAGTAGTATAAATAAGAGCAAAGCGGTAGATTTTTAAAATTAAATAAAAAACTACAACTTTTTAGGGTTGTAGTTTTTAGTTTTAATTACACGGATTACACCCGAGGCTTTAGCCGAACGGATGAAATAAATCCGCGTTATCGGATTGCAATTCCATACTATTTTTTAAAAAAAACTTATTTAGAAATTTGAATTATTGGCATTGGTTTAAAATCAGATTGTTTTCCATTTACTTCAATTCTTACTTTTTTTTCAACGTATAAAGTTTTTAGTAATGGATTATTTGTTATATCTAATTTTAATATAGCTGTATCAGTAAGATATAGCTGAGCTAATTCTTTGTTATTGCTAACATTTATTTCTTTTAACTTTTCATTTTCGGATAATTGTAACGTACTAAGTTTTGTAAGATTCTTAAATTCAATCCTTTCAAATAAATTTCCTTGAAGATATAAGGATTCAATGTTATCAGTTCCTATAAAGTTTATTTCTTCGATTCCATTCCTGAAAGCATATAATCCCTTTAAGTTTTTGATATTCTTTAAAATCATTTTTTTTCCAAGTTGATTTTCCCCGATATATATTTCTTCTATTGTTGAATTATCATTAAAAACATCAAGACTTGTTATTTGATTTGTCATTGCATTTATCATTTTCAATTTTTTAAAATGTACTAAATCATCTAAAACTTTAATCTTTTTTTTAGAAACTTTTAGTTTGACAACTGTATCAATTTCAGAAATTTGAATTTCATTGTCTTTATTGAAATCATAACCTAACTCCAATAAAGCAGATTTGAAATTTTCGTCTTTGAATTTAATTTTTTGCGCATTAATAAAGCTTGAGAATAAAAGATTTACCAACAAAATAATATAAGTATATTTCATAATTATGATTTCATAATTTTAAAAATTAGTAAAATTATCCCAACGACAATAATAACTGTAAACTTAATAGAAAAGGATTTTTCTACCATATCTCTTTTCTCCCATTTTATTAATCTATTTTTAAAAAATAAGTGATAGAAACTTAAAACAATTATTAAACACGTTAAAACTATATAATCATTCATAATTACTTTCTATAAAGTCCAGATTTTGTTTCTCTCATTGCATCTAATGTTTTATCTGCTCCCATAACTTGCAAGTTTAATAACTTCCCTGCGTTAGGAGCTCCAAGTGCTTTAAATCCAGCTCCACCAACCTCAGGCAATGCCATCATAACTCCTTTTGTTACAACTTTTTCAGTTGTCAAAGTCCCATTATTTGCATCATTTACTAAATCTAACGCCGTTCCCGCGGTAGATGCATAACCGCCATAAGTAATCAATGCTGCTCCAGCTGGAGCTCCTACACCTGTAAGGACCATAAGAGTTCCTGCAACTACTGCTACATCTCCAGAATTGGATAAAATAGGTGCTATTTGAGACAAAGCACTTTGATTTACATTAATAGTTGCTCCACTTTCAGTAGTATACCTTTGATCAACTGGATTGATAGCATCACTTCCATTAACTGTATACGTCCCTCCTTTCCTAAACTCTATTTTGTCTCCATTTCCACTATTCGTAGCTGTTGCTTCTGAAAAAACTTGCTTAACTCCTGTATATCCTTTTGCTTCAGCTTGTTCTATGGTTCTTATTTCTGCATCATAAGTAATACTTTGCTTACCATCTCTTGTAGTGTACTCAATCCAATCATCATTCTCAATTGCCTGCATCCCATCAGGATCAATAAAATACATCGGATTATTGTATGCGTAATTATACGGTGTCCAACGTCTTGAATTCTCCGCCAGCGGGTCCATATTCATCCATCGACCAATCGCAGGGTCATAATTACGTGCTCCATAATCATACATGTTAAGCCCCAGCTCGTCTTGTAACTCTTTCCCGTTGTATTTATATTTATACGGGTTGATCAACGGTTTTGAACCGTCTTCCAGCAATACCGGCGACATATACTCCGGGGAACCATCCGGCGGGGTAACAAAAACAAACTGCTGTACGTTATACATCTTATGTTTTAATCCAAACGGATAATAATGACTTTCTTCCATTATTTTTAAACCTCCCGCTTTATCATCATAGGTCCAACTCGATCGGATATTACCCAAATGATCCGTATAATTAAAGACATAATTGTAATAAATCTCATCGGTCACTTTTACATAGCCTGCTCCAAACACTATAAAAAACAAAACTGCAACTTTTTAGGGTTGTAGCTTGCTTCTTCTTTACTGGCATGGATTACAAATCCGTGCTATCAGAGGGATTTTTCTTTTTTTAATCTTATTAACTTCCCCGAATTAATAACAATATCATTATTAGTAACAGCTTTATTATTTAAATCTCTCGTATTAAAAAAAATTGTGTCTTTATCAATATCTCCTTTATAAAAATCCATTTCCAAATTTGTCCCCACATCTTCTAACTCAATACTGAATTTTTTATATTTGATTTTTCCTTTTACTACTTTACCATTTTTTAAATGTCTTTCATAAATACTGTCTTTGAAGATAACTATTCCATTCTGTGATTTAAATCTATCCTCATATTCAATTTTAAACTTACCATAAAGTTTCTCTTGATTTGAATTGAAAAATAAAAAAATAATTAAGATTGCTAAACTTTTCATTTGGTTTTTTAATAAATAATTTTTCTTACAATAACAATTATAATAACAACAATACAAGCAACGACCAAAATTAAAAGGCGATAAAACCTTGAATTTTGATAGAAGTTATATACACTGTCATTAGGTAGTTTTTTCGATTTCATCAAGTCTTTTATTGATATAAAGACAACAATAATCAATAGAAAAAGCCATATTAAATCCATATCGTTAAATTTTCAATTTATCTATTTGATTATTAGTTTCATTAATAAGAATATCATTCCAAATTTCACCTGCTTGTCCAAAATTATTTCCAGGTCGATTTAATGTTTTTGAAAGAATCTCCGAACCAATTGTTCTAAGCGATTTCCCAAGTTTGAAATTGCCATCTGAGACTCCCTCAACAGTATTATTAATAACTTCACCAGCCGCTCCAATCGTTGAGAGAACACCTCCAACTGTTGCTAAAAATCCTGCTGCTGGAGCACCATAGCCAGTTAAAGCTAATCCTGCTGCTGCTTTCGTAAAATCTCCACCAGTTTCTTGTAATGCACTAGGTCCCCACTCGCCTATAGCATCCATGATTCCTTTATTTTCAGAAATTAATGTCCCTCCCCGCATAGTATAACTTTCATCATCAATATCTTTTCTTTCTCCTCCATTTACTCTATAATTGCCTCCGGCACCAAGTTCAACAACCTCACTATAATCTGAATTATGTGCTAGACCCTGAGAAACTACTTCTTCAACATTTGTATATTTTTTTTCTTTAGCCTGTTCAACAGTTTTAACACTTGCATCATAAGTAATGTGTTGTTTCCCATCATTTGTTCTCCATTTAATCCAATCAGATGGCGCGGATTTACAATCCGTGACTACACTTCAAAATAAATTCCAATCGCTCTGATTATCTGATTCCTCTAATTCTATAAAAAACAAAACTACAACTTTTTAGGGTTGTAGTTTGCGTCTTCTTTACTGGCACGGATTACAAATCCGCGTTATCGGGGGAAATATTGTTTTGTACAAGTACTCCTATCAGCAATATTAATAAATAGTATTTCATAATAAATTATAATCTTTTAAAATCATTAAAATTAGAAGCAAAGAAAACATTAATGCCCCAAGAAAAGCTCTAAGTGAGAATAAATTAGTGTACAACGTTTTATCTTTATCCCAGATAGTTCCCTTCTTCAATGCATAAATGATATACATAATACAGCCTATTAATATTGAAAATATAAGAATTTTATTTATCATTTTATTTATCATTTTACCAGATAGCGCGGATCGCGCGGATTATCTGAATCCTCTGGTTCTATAAAAAACAAAACTACAACTTTTTACAGTTGTAGTTTGCTTCTTCTCTTTGCTGGCACGGATTACAAATCCGCGCTATCGGGATTAATGATTCCTACAAGTAAAACTTTCTTTCATCAAGTTGAATATTGGCGTATAGATTTCATATGATTTAGCTAATGACAATGTTGATAATATTAAAACCTCATTATTAGCACAGTCTCTAAAACTACTGCATCCTCTTATCAAGAGCCCTTCTTGTTCAATTTGAAAATCAACAAATTCATCAGTTTGTTCAATGATTTTTAAATTACTGTAACTCGATTTTAACTCTTTCATATTTTCTGAAATAATAGATGGCAGTGTCATATTTTTACTGTTATAAATCGTTACAACATTTACATTTGGTTTGTAAATATCAGAGCTACTTTTATAAATAAGTGCAATCTTACCTTCCTTAGAGTTTGTTAACACAGTTTCAAAGCTGTTTGGAAAAAGAAAATCAAAATTATAATCTGTCTTAACTGAATTCCAATTTATTGGAGATGAATCTTTAAAGTTAATTTTATATTCTAATTGGCCTTTTTTATTATAAAAAAATCCTTCTCCTTGAATTTCATCATTAACAAAATTTAGTTTACTTTTTAAAACACCATCTTCCCAATTTAGTGTAAAAGAACCGTTCTTTTTTCCATTCTTTACATTACCGACCTCACTTATAACTCCATTTTCATAGTAAAATGTAGACTTTCCTTCTTGTATTCCGTTTTTGAAAAAAATTTCTTTTTCTTTCTTACCATTGTCAAAATATAGAATTGTTTCTCCATTTTGAATATCATTTTCAAAATTTGAAACTAATTTAAGATTTCCATTTTCATAGTATTCCTTATAGAATCCATTTCTAACATTTCCTTCCATTTTTATTTCTGTCTTGACTCTACCATTTGCAAAAAAGTCTTTTTTCACCTCATTTTTATTACATGAGACTAAAACTAGTAACACACACAAATGGAGTAAAAAACAATTTTTATTTTTCATTTGATTTTATTTATCTGATAAATTTAAAAAAACTATACCAAGTATTAAAAACAAAAAAGAAAAATAAAAAACTCTAATTTTTTTATTATGACTTTTAATTACTTGATTTAAATTTTCATCTTCACATTCGTCAATTGGTAATAATGGTTGAGAATAAAAGGTTCCTCCATGGAAACTCCCTAGATGATTTTTATTTGTCATATCATTAAGCTTAGTTCTATCACTAAAAATGAGCAGTAATGAAATTAATGCTAATAAAATAAACAGACTAATAAACCCGATACCTATTTTGAAATACAACTCCATATTTATTGCTTTTTAACTAATCCAAAAGTAACATTAACATCAAAACCTATACCTAGGGCTCCTTTAACACCAACCTTTGTTTCTAATCGTTGTTCTTTATTTTTAGTTTCTAAATTTTTCTCATTACTATAATTTACACCTAAAGGACCAATACCTATACCTCCTTCGGATTTGACTGTTTCATTTTGAACACCTCCATGATATACATTAGATTCATGTTTTCGTTCTACTGATGCTGAGGCTAAACCAAAACCTACTTCCGCACCTTGTGATGCTTCAACTTTATCATCCTTTCCAATATAATTTCCAGATGTTTTTATTGGTGCATAATCCGTTTCCGTTTGAGTCATTTTTCCTTCGGCTAAAGTTATCGACGTTCCATTACCATATAATGCAACCTTAGAACCTCCTAATTTAACACTTCCTCCAGCTTGAAGACCAACATTAACTTTTCCTTCAACTTTAAATTCTAATTTAGATTCATTTACGAATGTTTTGATTTGATTTAGAGTATTTGTTACAGTATTTTTTACAGCTCTTAAATCACTAGCTATTGTTTCTCTTACAGCTTTCACTAAACCTTTAAAAGGATTATGTTCAGCCTGCATACCATCAGGGTCAACAAAATACATTGGGTTATTATAGGCATAATTGTACGGTGTCCATCTTCTGGAATTTTCCGCCAGCGGGTCAATATTCATCCAACGACCAATTGCAGCATCATAATTACGTGCGCCATAATCGTAAACATTAAGCCCCAGTTCATCTTGCAGCTCTTTCCCGTTGTATTTATATTTATACGGATTCGGATTATCAACCGTTTCATCAACCAGTTCCGGTATATTATATCCCGGAGAACCGTCCATTGGCATTGCATAGGTATACGATTCTACATTATAGGCACGGTGTTTTAAACCAAACGGGTAATAATGGTTTTCTTCCATTACCGCCACACTACCACTTTTCTGATACCAGGTCCAACTCATTCGGATATTCCCTAAATGATCCGTGTAATTATAAACATAGTTAAAGTAGTTACCTTCCGTTACCTTAACATAGCCTTCTGTATGTGGGAAAAACGATAATTCCTGATTCTCATATTGAAACCCCTGTTGGTAATCTACACGAGATGTACTACCACCATCCAGTACACTTTTTTGTACCTTAACTCCGGTTGCGTTGTAAATATAAGCAATTTTATTACCATCACTAAACAGAATTTCTGTTGGCAGATTTAAGTGATTATAAACAATATTCGTAATCTTTTTATTGGCATCCTGAGTCATATTACCGTTTGCATCATAGGCATAATCGTTATAGGTATTTCCATAACCGTTATCCTTAAAACCTTCCGGATTGTTTGTTGCTTCGTTTACCCGCATCAGGCGGTTTCCGTTATAGGTATAGGACAAATCGTCGATATTAATAACAAAATTAGGATGATCCAGATTCCCCATACGTTTCAGGGAAGTGATATTTCCATTTTTATCATAGTTAACATATTCATCATACGAATTTGTTATAGATTCAACGGATAATGGCTTTTGATAATAAGCTCCGGATAAACGATTTAAATTGTCATATCGGTAACCATATTTCCGAAGGACATTATCACTGTTAGTTTTCCAAAAAGTCTCTGAAATATTACCGTTATATAACGGTTTTACGTTCCCATAGGCACTAGATGAACCAAAATACATAATGCCGTCTTCGTCGGTTTCCGTTACCCGATTGTAATTGATCTTAAAGCCAAATAGGTCACCTTCGTCCAAAGTAAGTCCCAGATCTCCCAAAGGTGCACTGTTGTTAATATCCGTTAGCCAACCCCGGATGTTATAGCGGTAATCTACTTTTTGCATACCACTGGTTCCGGTAGTATCCGATCCGCCTACAATTTTGGATTCCAAACGTCCCAGTTCATCATAGGTGTTTTTGGTGATAAGCTCCTCAGCACCGCCATTAATTTGATGGACATGTGTCAGCAATCGATCTTCATCGGTATACGTATAAGAATCTTTGATCGTATACTCCGGGCTACTGCTATTCAATTTATGATAGGTTTGCGTAAATTCTACTTTTCCGCTAAAATCCAGCTTACTGTCTACTTGGGTATAGCCGCCCAAATGATTGGTTGTATAGGTTCGAATCGGACGGTATTTCGGATCGTATAATGTATAACTTTGTTCGTTAAACGTTTCCGATGGAGTCGTTACTACGCGTACCCAACTTCCGGTCGGTAGTCCGGCTACTGAAGTCGCTTCGGTTTGAAGCGGTGCTTCTGGTTGTGTAATAGCATTGACATAGGTATAATTATCGTAGTAATTCACTGTAAGCAGTTTCATTCCGCTGGTTGGAATAACCCAATTGGTATAACTGATCGCTATATTATCCACGTTTACTGTCACATTAACTTTGGTTCGCTCCTCCGATACAATAGTCCCCGCTGCATTGTATTGCGACTGCATAGTTGCTCGGGTAGATGTGGTTTGCAACCATCCGGTATAAACGGCTCTGTTTAAGGCATCGTATTTGGTGATTAGATACCCGGTTTGTGTACCGCCAAAAGGCGATAAAGCGGGTCCAGTAGCCACGACACGGTCGATTTTATCATACACGATAAACTCCCATTGTTTGCCCGGCAGCTTTTTTTCGACCATACGGTTGCGGGAATCGTACTTATACTGATAGCATAAATCGTCCAGTTGTGCCGTCGGATTGTTTACTAACGGCGGGATGACATAGGTTAGGTTTCCGTAGATATCATAAACATAATAAGTATCGTGTGCGCCATCGTTATAGGTACGCTTTAAAACCACACGGCCGTTTTTATCTTTAAACTCCTCGGTGGTATTATTACTGCCCGATTTCCAGTTTTCGTCTTTGGTCACCGTTTTATATAATTGGCTTGCAGCATAATAGCCCTTATCCTGTAACTGTATCGTATAGACGCCATTGGTATTGTCCCAGGTGGTTGTTGCAAAATAGTTTTTTACTTCGTTCGCACCATTAGTCAGATAGTCCAATTTTATCGTATGGTCCGTATCTGCATTTGGGTTTACCTGCCAATCTGTCCCGGGTGCGCCTTGTTTTAAGGTACGTGCCAATGGCGACAGTTCTACTATTTTTTCGCTAAACGGATATTGTCCGCTGTATTGCGAATAGCTTAAGGTAGCCGACTGCGCGCCGGCCTGATAACTCATATCGTTGGTCGTGGCCGGATACGGTAAGTATTCTTTTAACTGACGTCCTAAATCGTATTCGATATGGGTGATCAGATCTTTTCCGGTACCGGATTGTTTGTTTATATTTTGCTGTACCGGTCGGCCAAGACCATCGTAGTAGGTCACCGTCGAAGCCGGTCGGCCGCTATTGGCTTCCCGATAGGTCGTTTTCTTGGTCCAGTTCTGTGAATTGGTTTGTGCCACCATTAAAACCGGAGCACACATCAAGGCTATAAGTAATTTTTTCATACTGCTGGTTTTAGTTGGTTCGGTAATTGTTGTCGTACTCTTCGATAGTATTGCCATCATGATCTTTAATACGCTTTAAACGCATTAGACTATCATACTCATAGTAGGTGTTTCGACAGTTGGTATCCAGTGTTCGGGTTAATAAAAAGGTCGTAGCATCATAGTAATAATACGTCACAATAGACCCGGGAAAGGTTTGACTTATGGTACAAGGACCTCCCGGTATTGGTTCCGGTAACGTCACTTCCTCATTTCCGTCAACGGGATCAGCTGGGGCATAGTTTTCAATTTTAAGCGTTACCTGATTACGACTGTTGTATTGATAATAGGTAGGGGCACCATCCTTAAGCCGTACTTGCACCATGTTTCCATACGCATCGTATTTTTCGATCAGGATACGGTCTTCCAAAGCGCCGCTTCCCTTTGAAAAACGCACTAGCTCCGGTAAAATCCGGTTCGGATTGTTGTTCCAGCTTTTATAATACGTTATTTTGGTTCCGGTCAATGGCGGAATTCCATTAGCAAGTCCGTAGAAAGTGCGAACCGTAATCGGCTCCGATACTTTATTTAATTCGACAAGCTTATTAAGAGCCGTGATCTGTGAAGGTGTCGCATCCGGCACCAGATTCACCTGATCCGCATACGAGTAATGTATGCGGCTTACCATCCCATCTTCGCTTGTGGTGGTTACAATCATGGTCGGTAAACCTATTAGCCCATCATACCAATAGTCAGTTGTAGTGGACAAATAAGCATCCGGGTTATTGTCAACATTCACCGTATAGAGTACCGGTGTGGTAAAATCATAGGCTTTCTCTTTGACTAACTGTACTTTTCGAGATAACAGTTGGTATTTACGCAGGTCAAAGTTGGTAATCCCACTTTGTTTGAACAAACAGTTAAAGTAGGCATATCCTCCGATAACGCCAGTGATGCTTGCCTGATCTTCATAACGGTATTGCCAGTTTTTTTGCCGAACCTTATACAAGGTGCTGCCGCGTTTTGTCAGGTCAATTTCTTCCAGTAAGGTACCCTGGTAAATATCTCCGGCATTTCCTTTATAGCTGGCGCGCTCCTGTTGAAAAACACTCTGATGTATCGGCCATATATCCTGATTGATTCCCAGAACGGAGTTATTAAAGCGTTTGTATTTTCCACCCAGTTCAAAGTTATCGCCACCATAGCTGATCAGTACGTGCTCGTAGTTACGCTCCAGTTCGCTAATTGGGGTAAGCGGATTGGACGAAAACGTTCTAAAGTTGATCTCAAACTGTTGCTTTTGTTCCAGTGGCGCTTCGCCACCTCCATTACAACATTTGGTCAATTGCCAATCGGTAATATACTCGTGGTTCTTTTTAAAGGTTACCAAATCCAATGGGTTTTTAAAATAATCTTCCATGGAAGTATAGTAGTACCGTTTTACAAAAGCCTGCTCACTTGCGGCTGTATAATCCGTTGTACGCTTAACCCGTAACTTTCCGTCGTCTATTAGTTTGGTTCCTTTGCGATAGGTAAAATAAAGTTGGGCATCAAACTGAGTCGTGGATAACTGGTAGTTGTTATATAACTGAAAAGCATATTGATGGTCTTTTACAATATCAAAAGTAAATTCCTTTGAAAAATCATACCTACCGGTTCCAATCTCCTGATTGCCATCCGGCATACGGAAGGTAATCTCTTGTATAGTGTTTGCGGACAAATCCGAAATTTTCAACACAATAACATCGGTATGTCCCATCTGACTAGTCGAAAGGACATTGATAATCCCTTTAATCGTCTGGTTTTCAAAAGCACCAGTAAAGCCAAAGGTTCCATCTGGATTTTGGTATAAATCTCCTGTAATAGCACCGTTTACCGATGTTTTGTTTACCGGGTTTCTCGCGGTATTGTTACGCCAGATATCCATTGTAAGGCCATCCGTAACATAGTCTTTGGATTTTTCCATTTCGTATTCAAATTCCGAATACCCTCCGGTCGGATAAATAATTTTCTTTAGTGCTCCTTTTACCGCGCTGGCAAAATCGGAACTTCTATCGGCCAGATTCGGATAGTAATTATGGAAGTACAAATCGTTGTTTTGTGGCAAGGCTGTCGAATTAAACGTTTTACCGTTATAATATCCTAATGCATCGCGCGCCGAACTCGTCCGGGTTGGTAAGGCTAACGGATCATCGTATTCCATAGTATATTGTTCGTATTTACGTCCGTGGCCATAGTTGTTGTTTTTATTGAACTCGACTTTGGTCAGAAAAAAACGCTCTGAAAAGGTTGGTAAACCTGGAAACAGATAGGTTAAGTTGATCGTATTGACCACTGTGGCTCCCTGTTTGATCTCAATACTGTTTAACACTTTTCGATAATGTAATGAAGAACCATTGGTACTGTTAAACGTAATTTCGGAGCCAGCTCCTTTTATCTTGGTTAAAGTCTTTCCATTAGCGGTAATCGTATTGTTAAGGGTGGTAGTATGATCCTGTTCAACCGTTGGCGGTCGAACACAGTCGCGGGTACTGGTATCGAATTCATACACTTTAACAGTCAGGTTTTCCACCTGATCCATACGGATCGTTTTGTTTACCGAATCCGAGTCGTATTCCAACATAATGGTTCCACTTTCCGGATGATCAATTCGGGTCAGATAATAGGCCGTTGGCACATAGGGGTTATCCATACGCGTTCCAACAAAGGTGGTTTCGGTGGCAGTAGCACCTCCAAAATAATATTTAATGCCTTCAGGGGTGATCAGACGAAATTCCTGCGACTGGCGGAAACGAATCTTATTATCGGGATCACTTCCCATTATTTCAATTTTAAGGTTGCTATCCGCTTTAGTCAGACGTGGCACAAAATCCACATCAAAGAAGAAGCTACCGGAATAGCCCGGAAAATTAAAATAAAACTGATCGGGCTTCACATCCCATATCCTGCGTAGCTTCGCAAAAATCCGGTTTAACCATATGGCATGAGAGGAACCGTTATACAAACCGGCCGGATCAATCATTTCGGCCGTCAGCCTTCCTTCCAGATAATCGGCTTCATCGGGTTTATCGTTTACCGTTCGGGTGATCACCCCTCCGGCACTAAGTGTCCAGTTAATTCCCGTCCAGGTGGCCGGTTGGCTTACTTTAACACCCGCAGCATTATAATTTAAAGTTATCGGTAAAGACAGATGCCCGGATTGCAGGGTATACAGCGGAATCGAAGCATTGACCATTCCGGTGTATTCATTAATCGGGATATCCCCGAATTTGGTTAAGGCAAAGGCGTCCACCGAAGGTTTGGTAACCTCGGGTACGACCATTGCATTAGGGCTTGGTGGAGGTGTTTCCTGAGCCATAGTTGTCCCATAAAGCCCTAAAAGCAGTAAGGTGAGTAGTATTTTTTTCATGTGATTTCTTATTTAGGTTGGATACCCTTAATGACTTTTACCGAGTTGTGTTGTACGTTGGTACGGATTTCTACGATATAGATACCTTCCGGGTACGGACTTAAGTCTACCGGTACGGTGCGACTATCGATCGAAAACTGTTGCAGTTGTCGGCCGGAAAGGTCAAATACGGAGGCCGTTCCCGTTTGGAAATCGTAACCCACAATGATGTTCGTGAATTGTTGTGCCGGGTTCGGAAGAGCTTCGATGGCCGGTTTGTCCAGTTCTTTTTTATAACGATCTTTAAGCTTTACCACCCAAAAATCGCTACCTCCATTACCGCCGTTTTTATCGCGCGAGGGTTTTCCTTTGGAGGTTCCTGCCAGTAAATATCCGCCATCGCGGGTTTCGATCAAGCGGCCTAAGATGTCTTCACCATCACTTCCTACGGTTTTACTCCATACTTCTTCACCTTTATCGTTTATTTTTACCGCGATATAGTCGTTGATGTCTTTTTTATCTTTTTTGCCTTCGCCTACTTCGGTATGGGCATACCCACCAATCAAAAAGGTATGATCGTCATTCTCAATAATCGAAGTTAGCAGGTCGGTTTTACCATAATTATAGGTTTCCTGCCAGATCGTTTGTCCGTCGGTGTCCAATCGTACCACCCAAAAGTCAGTTCCTTTACCGTTGGCCTTACTTTTATCGTTCGATGGATTTGAATTGGAACTTCCGCCCAATAAATAGCCGCCGGTTTTGCATTGGATCAGTGCCGTCAGGTTATCATCCCCATCACCGCCTAAGGTACGCTGCCATTCGATTCCGCCCTGTTTGTCGGTTTTAAGAATCCAGTAATCACCCGCGCCTATGTTGTCATTCAGCTTGTTACCCGAGGCCGGGGAATTGGAATAACCGCCGATGATATAGCCACCATCCGGGGTTTGTTCCACCGTTTTAAGTTGATCCAGGTATTTTCCGCCGTAGGCTTTCTGCCATTCGATGGTACCATCGGAACTCAATTTGACCACCCAGTAATCCAGGTTCCCAAAATTGGCTTCCGTTTTGTCACCCGATTTTCCCGATGCAGACGAACCGCCAACGATATAACCACCATCTTTGGTACGTCGGATACAACTTAGTTGCTCCTGACCGTTACCGCCAATGGTACGTTGCCATTGTTCGGTTCCTTTGGCGTCGAGTTTTACGATCCAGAAGTCATTATGACCTTTGGAGTCGTCTTTTTTACCAGTGCCTTTCGGAGAATCCGATACTCCGGCCAGAATAAAACCGCCATCGGTCGTAAGTTGTACACTTTGTAGAAAATCCATACCGGAGCCGCCATAGCTTTTTTGCCATTCGGCCGATCCGTGTTCATCCATCTTCCAGAGCCAGTAATCGAAATTACCGCTGGAAGCCATTTCTTTGTTTCCGTTTTTGTCGGATAAGGAACTGCCTGCTAAGAGGAACCCATAGTCGGGCGTAGGCAGCGCATCTGCCAGGAATTCGGCATGTTTACCGCCATAGGATTTTTCCCATAAGATATCCTGTGCCTGAGATACCATCGGAAAAAGACATGGCAATAGTAGTGCCGAAATCCTGCTTTGTAGTAAGGCACGATTCGTCATTTTTGTCATTAAACTATTGTCAATTAAGTTAGTGGACTGCAAAGCTAACTCTTTATTAGCGCTATTCAAAAAGAAAGAATTGCAATCTGTGAAAAATAGAATCTTTATAAATTACAATATGTGTATTATGGTATATCATTCAGATTTCGAGACTGCATTTTAAAACAATAAAAGTGTATTATTCGCAATACGAATATAATTTATCCTCTATACAAACACTCAACAGTTTTTTTAACACAAACACCTGACAGGTTTTAAAAACCTGTCAGGTGTAAAGAAGTAATAACAACATTATAAAATTATTTCCCTCTCAATATGCAACTGCTCCAGAAAAACCTCATCATGGGAAACAACAAGCAGGGTTCCTTTGTATTCATTGATCGAAGCGGTAAGAATTTCGATATTTTGTAAATCGAGGTTATTTGTCGGTTCATCCAAAACAATACAGTCCGGTGCTTCATTACCAATAGTAAGACCACAAAGCAACAAACGCATTCGCTCTCCGCCACTTAATACTTTACAAGGCTTTTGCCAATCATCGTAGGTAAATAAAAACCGATTTAAACGCATTTTTATTTCGTGCTCCGGTAAAGCAGTTGTATTAAATTGCTGCGCCTGTTCGTATACCGTTATACGGTTATCAATTAGTGAATATTCCTGATCGATATAAATTGTTTTGATCGGTATGCTGTGAATGGTTCCGATTTCCGATTGCAAATTGCCCAAAATAATCTGAATCAATGTCGTCTTTCCAGAACCATTATTCCCTTTTATCACTATACGATCACCACTAGCGATTTCAATGTTTAAATCGTATTTCCATAGTGGCCTATCGTCATACGAATAATTTAGTCCTGATGCTTTAAACAGCAATTTGCCTTTATGCAATGCCGGTAGTCCAAAACCAAATTTCATTTTGTCGATATCCGCTACTGTAGCCCGTAAATTTTGCAACTCTTTTGTGATGCCACCTATTTTCTCGGCATGTACACTTTTTAGTTTTGACGTGCTGTTTTCGGCTTTATTTCGCATGGTGTTGATCATTATCCTTGCCACACCTGCTTTTTCCTGTTTTCCTTTTCCTTTTGCATCCAGTTTTTGTTGGCGCTCCAAGGTTTCCCGCTCTTTTTCTTTGGCCTTTTTTAAGGCTTTTTCTTTGCTCTGGATGTCCTGATGTAAGGCGTTGTTTTCGATTTCTTTTTGAGTCTTATAAAAATCGTAATTCCCGCCATAGGTCATAATACCATTTGCGGTTAGTTCGCAGGTTATATCCAGTAAATTAAGCAGTTTGCGATCGTGACTGATTACGATCATAGCTCTATTGTCAGACTGTATAAAGTTGTATAATAATTCACGACCAGCATAATCCAAATGGTTACTGGGCTCATCCAACAAAATCAATTCCGGTTGATGGATCGTTATTCCGGCCAGAAAAACTTTGGTTTTTTGTCCGCCGCTTAACGTATGCATCGGCTGATTCAGGTCGATATCGTCCAATTGCCAGTAAAGCAGGGCTTCCCGACAACGTTCTTCCAGAGTCCAGTCGTCATTGAGCGTCGTAAAATTTTCTTCGGTTACAGTACCGGAAAGGATTTCGGATAGTGCCTGTAATTTTCTGTCAATCCGTAAAGCTTCGGCCACGGTAAGCCGGTTAAATTGCCCGAATACCTGTGGGATGTAATACGGTTCGGTACGAATAGTACACTGACCTCCGGAAATGGGTACGGATCCGGTGATGATACGAAACAACGTGGACTTTCCTACGCCGTTATGCCCGATTAAGGCTATTTTGTCATAATTGTTAACAACCAGATTCAGGTCGTCAAATAAAAGCTCCCTATTGGGATGCATATAGGAGACATGCTGTAAAAGCAACATAATTTCTTTCTTTAGAGGTGAAACAAAACATCCGGGAGTACTTTGTAGTCCGCGGTTTAGTAGTGCCTGAAAGAAATTATTTTCACATGTAGATCACATTTTTGTACAACAAAGATAGTTTTTTTATCGCAATTCCCGATTTATTTTTCGGTATAACAATAAAAAAGCGACTGCCAGAGTTTTCCAGCAGTCGCTTTTTTATGATTTATTGGTGGTTTATGGGATTAAAACAGCACGCCCTTTTATTTGTCCGTTTCGCAATTTATCATATACTTCCACGGCCTGGTCCAGATTGTATTTTTCAACTTCAATATGAATTTTCTTTTGTCGGGCCAATCTGATAACTTCCATTAACTCGGTACGCGAACCCCAATACGGATTGGTCATGCTTACACCAAAGGGTAAGCCGTTCATATTGTATTCGTATTTTCCACCACCCAGTCCAACAATAGTCAGGTCACCATCCAGACCAACTACCTTCGTACCAAGGTCAATTGTAGACGATGCTCCGACAAAATCGATTACGACTTTGGCCTTTCGGATACCGGTAATCTTCTGGATTTGTTCCGCTGCATCTTTATCCATCGAATTGATCGCATAAGCAGCGCCCAGTTTTTTAGCAAATTCCAGTCGCTCCGGAGTGATATCGCAGGCAATAATCGTAGCACCACTCATTTCTGTTAGTATTTGCAAGGCCACATGTCCTAATCCGCCAACTCCAATTACTACTACATATTCATCGGGCATTAATTTGTGTAACGATCGTTTGATAGCCGAATAGGGTGTCAAAGCAGCATCCGTTAAAGGTGCTGCAATTACCGGATCAAGGTCATGAATCGGAACCAATAAACGGGAAGATGGTACCAACATATAGTCGGCCATACCGCCATTAAGTCCTAATCCACCTCCAAAAGCCTGTTCCGACTGATGATCGCAATAATTTTCCTGCGAATGCTGACACGGTTTGCAATGTCCACATCCCCACGGACCGTAAACCAATACAGCATCACCTTTTTTAAAACCCTTTACATCCTGTCCCACTTCTTCTACCCAACCGGCATTTTCGTGTCCTAATGTAAACGTAACTCCCGAAACAATCCCTTCATCAATAATATGTAAATCGGAATGACAAACACCGGCTCCTCCAATTTTTAATAGTACTTCATCACCCGACGGAACCGGTTTTTCCATATCGGTTACTACTCTGACATCTTTATGTCCAAAATATCGTACTGCTTTCATACTTACTGTTTTTTAAAGATTAACCTTATAAATTTAAGTAAATACAAGGTAAAAAAAGTTATATAAGCGTTAAATCCGCTATAGCCAAACCAAATAATCCGGCTTTCTTAGAACTCTGTTTACAATCGACCGTTATACCTACCACTGCATTCCAAAAAAAATGACGACTCGTTTTGAATCGTCATTTTTACTATTGCTGTTTTTATATTTTTTCGATGGTTTCCCAATCCTGTTTCCGGATCCGGTAGATAAAATTCAACTTGGGCGTTTCGCCATGATAGGCTATGTTTTCTTCGGCAATTTTGGTTACGCCAAGCCGCGATATGGCAATCTGCGACCGGTAATTGGTTGCACCAATATGAAAATCAATTGCGTCGACAAATTGAAAAGCGTAGTCCATCATCAATCTCTTTACAGACGGGTTGATTCCGGTTCCCCAAAATGGTACCGCATAAAAAGTATAACCAATCAGAATCGTGTTTTCTTTTTCATCGTAATCGTAAAAACGGGTACATCCGGCGACTTCTCCGGTCGTTTTGTCTACAATTTTATAAGCGCCTTTGCTTTGCATCGCTCCGTCGAAAAAAACACGAAAAACGGCTTCTTTCCACCGGTCTTTGTTCGGATGTTGTTCCCAGACTTTTGGATCCGAAGCCAGGGCAAAAAGGGAGGCAAAATCGGTTTCCTGTAACGGGTATAACCCGACTTTATCGTTTTCTAAGGGTGTTTGAATGGAAAATAACATGTTTTTATTTTTTTGACTTTCAAAATTAATCCAAAAGCGGACTACCAGTATAGGCCATTCTTATAAAAAAGGCTACTCCATTTTATCCGACACTTTATACGATTGGTTGTGAAGTGACAGCGATCGAATCCAACACTTTTTTAAAAGCTATTGCTGCGTTATGCACCTGAATTGTCCAGTCTTCCGCTGCAGCACCATCAGCACCATCCGAAATGTATTTTAAACATAAAAACGGAATCTGTTCCTGCTTCGCAATCAGTGCCATCGCATAAGCCTCCATGTCCACAACGGTATAATCGGTTGTATCGTGATTGGTTTCAAAATTGTCGCCGGTTCCACAAATTCCTTCCGGTAAACCCGGAATTGTTAATCCGTATTCCAACACGATGTCCTCATCCGAAAGTGGGGTTTTATACAAATCAAATCCCAATCCTCTTACATCCATATCCCGTTGGATAAAACGGGTACAATTTACTACAGTTCCTTTTGTAAAGGTAGTACTCCCAGCCGATCCCAGATTTATGATCAACTCTGGTCGGTTTCGCTGAATTTCACGGGTCAAATGATAGGCTGCGTTGACTTTCCCAATACCAACAAAAAGGGTTTTCTCGTCTTGAAACAGTTCTCCTGCTTCGGAATTTAGTGCAAATACATAAAGGGGATTCTCCTTTAGTAATTGCGTTATCGTCTTGGATTGGGTTTGCATGGTTTTACTATTTATGGTGGAAATAAACTGTAATGTCTAATTCCTGTTTTGGTCCGACAAAGATACAGAAACAACTGTTTTTATACCGATTCCTCCAAAAACAAAATGCCACCGGTAGTCCGGTGGCATTCGATGTTGTTATAACCTTGTGCATTTATAAATGAAAATACACCTGCTATAGCTTCTTATTTTTTAGATTCTTCTACAGATACTTTTCTGAACTCTTTTAATAATTTGCTTAGTTCTAAAGCAGATTTACGAGCTCTTGTTCCTGCAGCTTTATTTCCTTTTTCAACTTGTAATTCTGACTCGGCTTTGAATGCATCAATTTCGGCGTTGATCTTCGTTAATAAGTCTTTCATAATATTATATTTTGTTAAAAATTAAAAAACAAAAATAGCATTTTAAGGTTAGGAAAAAAGCTTCCGGATGGGTTAATTTTACTTTTATTACCCATTTAAAGCATTAATCACTAAAAATCAACACCTTACCACTTAACAAAATCTTCCGTCACCAGATCATTATTGATAAAAGCTCCGGCCTGAGTGCCTGTAGCGACAGCAACTGACACGGTTCGCATGCTGCAACAATCGCCTGATGCATATACCCCTTCAATAGTCGTTTTAAAAGATGAATCTACTTTTAGTAAGCCTATTTCATTTATTTCGCAGCCCAATGTTTCCGGTAACGGGCAATTTTGTGTGAATTCCGGGCGGAAATAGACCACCTGAAGCGGCACACTGCTCTGATCTTGAAACACGATCTTTTTTAATTTCCCTTGCTCATGTTCGAGGGAAGCAATCTCTTTTTCAATAATCGCAATTGAATTGCTTTTTATTCTTTGTTCCTGTATCTCTGTAAGTGTCGATTTTCCATTGGTATAAATCGTCAGCTTTTTGGTCCAGTTAAAGATAAGTTGTGCATAATGAAAGGCTACATCTCCATTGGCGATGATTCCGGTTGGTTGTCCCTTTACTTCATATCCATGACAGTACGGACAATGTAATACCGAAATACCCCAACAAGCTGCGAAGCCATTATTATCCGGAAAGTTATCTTTTAAACCGGTAGCAAATAACAGTCGTCTGGCGGTAAAAACGCTACCGTCATCCGTCTTGATTTCAAAATTCCCGGCTGTTTTTTTAGCTTCTGTTGCACGACCCTTATAAAAACGGATCGTTTCGTAACGGCTAACCTGTTCCCTGGCAATTGCGGCAATATGTTGTGGCGTTTCTCCGTCGTGTGTCAGGAAATTATGGGAATGTGGCGTTTGCTGGTTGCAGGGTTTTCCATCGTCCAGAACCAATACCTGTCGCAAAGCCCGTCCCAGACTCATTGCAGCGGATAAACCGGAGTAACTTCCTCCTACAATAATAACATCATAAGTCGTTTTTGTCATAGCTTTTATGTTTTATATAGAAATATCAGGACAAAAAAATATCCTTTCGGGAACAAAAATACAATTATTTTAATAAACGCAACTTAATTGCATTTAATTTCATAACTGTTTGATTCCAAACAACAAATAAGAATACGGCTACAAGCCACTTATTTAAAATCATTTTAGATAAAATCGTCTTATCTGACTTCTATTTTATATTGGAACAAAATAGCTCCGGATACAAACTGTTGATAAGTCGTTTTAAAAGGTAAAAACGAATCAAGGAAAAATCTGTTTATAACTTTTTTCCGATACCGGATAAGCTGCCACAATCCTACTACTTTCCGTAAAATTATCTGCTGTTGATAACTCTTTTTTACACGTTCCATACAGGCTGTTAATAAAACATCCGGATTTCTTTCTTAAATCTTTTGACCAAAAATCAGGCTTGTCGTACCTTTGAAAAAATACCGGACAAGCTTATTTCCGATCGAAAAAAAGCCCGACCCTACCTCCCCAAATCAGGTTCAATTTTAATTCTATATATATGTCAATTTTCGATAAACGAATCAACTATAAACCATTTGAGTACCCGGAAGTACTACAATTTACAGAAGCTATCAACAAATCGTACTGGGTACACAGTGAGGTTGATTTTACAGCCGACACGCAGGATTTTCACTCGCATCTGAGTTCATCCGAAAAAACGGCAATCAAACATAGTTTACTGGCTATTGCACAAATTGAAGTGGCCGTAAAAAGTTTTTGGGGCAATATTTATGAACATTTCCCGAAACCGGAATTCAACGGATTGGGTAGCACCTTTGCCGAATGTGAGTTTCGCCATTCGGAAGCGTATTCCCGTTTATTGGAAGTGTTGGGCTATAACGACGAATTCGAAAAATTACTGGACATTCCCGTAATCATGCAACGGGTAAACTATTTGTCGAAAGTATTGCAGGACACCCGTTCAGAAGACAATAAAAAATATGTCGTGGCATTGATTTTGTTTAGTATCCTGATCGAAAATGTATCGTTATTTAGTCAGTTTGCGATTATTCTTGCCTTTACCCGTTTTAAAGGCTATATGAAAAACGTAAGCAACATTATTGCCTGGACTTCAGTTGACGAACAGGTTCATGCTAATGCCGGTATTTATATCGTAAACAAAATTCGCGAAGAACATCCGGAATATTTTGACGCGGAAACCATCGACCTGATTCGCGAAAGTGTTAAAGATTCCATCAACGTTGAATCGGATATACTGGACTGGATCTTTGAAGAAGGTGAAATTGAAATCATTAAAAAACACGATTTGGTGAATTTTATGAAGTTCCGTATCGATGAAAGTCTTAGTCAGATTGGCATAGAGAAAGTATTCTATGTGTCTCCGGAAGACTATCAGGCTATGGCATGGTTTGAAGAAGAAGTATTCGCGAATAGTTTGGATGATTTCTTCGCTAAACGTCCGGTTGACTATACCAAACATGACAAAAGTATTACCGCTAACGATTTATTTTAATTTGAGTTTTTAAACATGCTGCAAGATATCCCACAAACCAATAACGAAATCGCAACCGACAATGCGCCCTTACCAAAATTATGGTGGAAAAATTCAGAAAGTGAACAAATTTTAAACCGGGGTTACCTTTTAAAAGGAGAAACCGTAGAAGGTGCCATTGACCGGATTTGTAGCGCTGCGGCACGTCGTTTGTTCCGCCCGGAACTAAAAGAATCGTTTCAGGAAATGATCGAACGCGGTTGGATGAGTATCAGTTCACCGGTTTGGGCCAATATGGGAACCGAAAGAGGGTTGCCGATCTCCTGTTTTAACGTACACGTTCCCGATCATATCGAAGGAATTACCCATAAATTGGGCGAAGTGATCATGCAAACCAAAATCGGAGGCGGTACTTCGGGTTATTTCGGAGAGTTACGCGAACGCGGCAGTGCCGTAACCGACAACGGGAAAAGTAGCGGGTCTGTTAGTTTTATGAAACTATTCGACACTGCTATGGATACCATTTCTCAGGGCGGGGTTCGCCGGGGTGCCTTTGCTGCTTATCTTGATATTGATCATCCAGATATCGAAGAGTTTTTAAAAATTAAAAACATTGGAAATCCAATTCAAAACCTGTTTACCGGAGTTTGCGTACCGGATTACTGGATGCAGGAAATGATTGACGGTGATACCGAAAAACGCCATGTTTGGGCCAAAGTACTCGAAAGCCGTCAGCAAAAAGGACTTCCGTATATTTTCTTTTCCGATAATGTGAATAAAAATAAACCGCAGGTCTATAAAGATCTCAACATGCGTATCAATGCCAGTAATCTGTGTAGCGAGATCATGTTGCCATCTACAAAGGATGAATCGTTTATCTGCTGCTTGTCATCGATGAATCTGGAATTATATGAGGAATGGAAAGATACCGAAGCCGTTAAACTGGCTATCTTTTTCCTGGATGCCGTATTACAGGAGTTTATCGAAAAAACGGAAGGAAATTATTACCTGACCGCTGCAAACAAATTCGCGAAAAGACACCGTGCTCTAGGACTAGGTGTACTAGGATGGCATTCATACCTGCAAAAGAACATGATTCCGTTTGAAGGTATGGAAGCCAAAATGAAAACCACCGAAATTTTCAAACATATCAGTGATAAAGCCGATAAGGCAACTCAGGAGCTGGCACGTATTTACGGTGAACCGGAATTGCTAAAAGGATACGGTCGTCGTAATACCACTACGTTAGCTATTGCTCCTACCACATCCTCTTCGGCCATTTTGGGACAAACCTCTCCTGGAATTGAACCGTTTAGCAGTAACTATTATAAAGCCGGACTTTCCAAAGGGAATTTTATGCGTAAAAATAAATACCTTAAAAAACTATTGGAGGAAAAAGGGCTGGATAACGAAGAAATATGGCGTGGTATTATGCTAAATGGTGGTAGTGTGCAACACATTACAGAGTTGTCACAACAGGAAAAGGATGTTTTTAAAACCTTTAAAGAAATCAGTCAGTTGGAGATTGTTCAACAAGCGGCTATCCGTCAGAAGTTTGTGGACCAGGCGCAAAGTCTAAACCTGAATATTCCCTCGGAATTGCCTATCAAAGAGGTCAATAGCCTGCTGATTGAAGCCTGGAAACTGGGCGTTAAAACCTTATATTACCAACGCAGTCAAAGTGTTTCCAAAGAATTTATCACCAATCTGGTGAGTTGCAGTAGCTGCGAATCGTAAAAACAGATAAAAAACCAATACGGTTTTAATTTAAAAGGACTTTATTAGCATTAATAAAGTCCTTTTTTAGTACTCTTTCATAAATCCCTCCTAAAAACATCCGTCTTATCGCTAAAACATCTTATGTTTGCATAAAATAAGGCTTATGAAACTGTATACCAGGATTGTCAACAGTATTAAAGAAGATATTGCCAACGGAGTTTACCAACCCGGTGAAAAAATTCCTGCCGAACCGGAATTAATGCAAAAATATGGTGTAGGTCGCTCCACCATACGGGAAGCCATTAAAACACTGGCCATCTCGGGAATCCTTAAAGTCAAACAAGGTTCCGGTACTACGGTAACTAGCAATTACCAGGAACTAAATATGGAACAACGCTTGCAACGGGCTGATTTTAAAGATGTCAATGCCGTTCGAAAACTGTTGGAAGAAGAAATCATACGCCTCGCAACTGCCAACCGGACAGACACACAATTGGTCGAAATCACACACTGTCTGGAACGTCGGAAAACAGCCATACTCGCCGAAAACCCAGAGGAATGTGCCAATGCCGATATCGATTTTCATATGGCGATTGCTTTTGCCTCCGGAAATAAGGTACTCGCCGAATTATACTATGGCTTTACCGTGATTCTGCGCAATTTCTTTGCTGCCCGCGAGCCGAAAGGAATCAGTCAGTTTGCGATGAACCATCACCTGCACGAACAGTTGCTGGAAGCACTAAAATCACAACAGGAAGCCGCCGGAATCGCTACACTCCGAAAAATACTGAATCAGAATCCGTAAACTCCGGTGTTAAAATTAGTGCAAAAAATTCCAAAACATCATATGTTTAAATAAAAGAGCGTATGTTTGTATTGAATTAGCACGATTACAAATTAAAAACCGCTATATTATGTCTGTACTAACCTTTACCCTAATCCTTTTATTGGGAGCCTATCTGGCTGGTCTTTTGGGATCGCTAACCGGTTTGGGCGGTGGTGTTGTCGTTATTCCCCTATTAACACTGGCTTTTGGTGTGGATATCCGTTATGCTATCGGAGCGGCTTTATTGGCTTCAATCGCTACCTCATCGGGATCGGCCAGTGCGTATGTAAAAGAAGGAATTACCAATATCCGACTGGGTATGTTTCTCGAAATTGCTACCACCATTGGAGCCGTTATCGGGGCATTGATAGCCGTGTATACGCCTACCAATACGATTGCCATTTTATTTGGATGCGTCCTGATTTTCTCCGCTGCGATGACGTTGCGAAAAAAAAATCAATCCGCTTTGACTGAAGGTAGTCCGCTTTCTTATAAATTGAAATTAAACAGTACCTATCCCACTCCAAACGGAGAAGTTCCGTATAAACTCAAAAATATCGGAGCCGGTTTTTCAATTATGACCGTAGCCGGTGTACTTTCGGGTTTACTGGGAATTGGTTCCGGCGCTTTAAAAGTATTAGCGATGGATGCGACCATGCATATCCCATTTAAAGTGAGTACGACCACGAGTAACTTTATGATTGGTGTTACGGCCGCAGCGAGTGCTGTTGTTTACTTACAACGCGGTTATATGGATCCGGGAATTGCTTTTCCGGTGATCATCGGTGTATTGGCCGGTGCTTTTACGGGTTCAAAACTCCTCACCCGAATGGATCCGAAAGTATTGCGAATTATTTTCTGTGTGGCGATCACTTTTGTCGCATTGGAAATGATTTATAACGGTTATCATCATAAATTTTAAAAACGACGCCTTATGAAAAAACATATTTCAGATACCGATGTACAGCAACTGGTGGGAAAAGTGTTGCGTTATGGCGTTTTAACAGCCTGTTTTCTGGCGATTGCCGGCGGGGTCGCTTATCTGGCACATCATGGCGGATCGGCTGTTCCTTCCTATCATACTTTTCAGGGAGAAGGTGCAGCATATACCACTTTCGAAGGGATTCTTAAAGGTGCCATGGCATTAAATCCTACCGAGATCATACAGTTTGGCGTTTTGGCATTGATTGCAACACCAATCCTGCGCGTGGTACTCTCACTATTTGCTTTTATTCTTGAAAAAGACAAAATGTATATCGTCATTACTTTAATCGTTCTCAGTATTATTATGACCAGCATTTTTGGAGGATTAAAGGTATAATACAACACGAATTTAACATCTCTTTACCTTTGAATTGGTACATTTGAATTGATCATAAATCTATAAATCACAACAATCATGCATAAAAGCATCCCAGATTATACCCTTAACAACGGTGTTACCATTCCGGAAATTGGTTTCGGAACCTGGCAAACTCCCGACGGAGCGACCGCAGTACTGGCTGTACAATCGGCTTTGGAAAACGGTTATCGTCATATCGATACCGCTGCGATCTACGGAAACGAAAAAAGTATTGGTCAGGCGATTGCAGATTCAGGAATCGACCGTAAAGAATTGTTTATTACCAGTAAGCTTTGGAATTCCGAGCGTGGTTATGAAAGTACTTTAAAGGCTTTTGAAAAGACATTAAGCGACTTACAAACGGATTACCTGGATTTATACCTGATTCACTGGCCGGCAAATGCCAAACAATTTTCCGACTGGAAGCAAAAAAATGCCGATACCTGGCGTGCTTTCGAAACATTATATCAGGACGGAAAAATCAAAGCGATCGGATTGAGTAATTTTATGGTACATCATCTGGAAGCCTTATTGGAAACAGCTACCGTGAAACCGGTGATCAACCAAATCGAATACCATCCGGGTTATTTACAGATGGAAGTTGTGGCATTTTGTAAAGCAAACGACATTTTGATCGAAGCCTGGTCGCCACTGGGAACCGGAAAAATGCTTAACGATCCTACTTTATTGGAAATCGCATCAAATTACAATGTTTCGGTGGCACAATTGTGTATCCGCTGGTGCTTACAAAACGGAACCCTGCCATTACCGAAATCGGTTACTCCGGAGCGAATCAAACAAAATCTAAACGTATACCATTTCGAAATTTCGGAAAGCGATATGAAACGTATCGATGCCCTGCCCTATATTGGCGGATCGGGCTTGCTTCCCGACGAAGTGGCTTTCTAGCTAACTATAGCCCTGATCGGTAACCGATCAGGGCTACTTTTATCAATCCATTACGCTATCCAATCCCCTTTTAAAACCGGTAAAGCTACTTACTTTTTTAATCGCCAGTATACCGCCTTTTACATAAGGTTCGGCTCCGGTTCCGGAATCATGACGGATCGTAAGTCGTTCGTCTGTAAGTCCGAAAATGGTTTCGACCGAAATGGTATAACTGGGCAAACGTAATGCATGTACGCGTACACCATTCATTTTGGCACCCCAAACTTCCGGTGGTCCTACCCGATCGGCTTCAGCAACTGTTTCATTCGGAACCTGTACTTCCGACAGTCTTTTTACCAGTTCGCGTACCGTACCGCTTGGCGCATCCACTTTTCGATCATCGGCATAATCGATCACTTCAAAATTCGGAATATACTTTGCTGCCATCTCCGAAAATTTCTGTAGTAAGACCGCAGTAATCGCAAAATTTCCCACTGCAAGTACCGCCACCTTATGTTCATCCGCCAGTGCTGCTATCTCATTATAATCCGCATCGGTTAGACCAGAAGTTCCGATTACAACATGAACACCTTTACGAATAGCTGTTATAACATTTGTTTTGGCACTATCGGGTTGGGTAAATTCGACGAAAACATCACAGTTTACAGCATTCAATGCCTCCGAAGCGGTTTCATATACCGGAACTGGAGCCGTTTCCAATCCTAATAGCTCCGAAAGATTCTGCCCTTTTGCTTTTCTTGAAATTCCGGCAACCAATTCCAATTCCGGATCGGTTGCCACGCCACGGCTCAACGCTGAACCTGCCCATCCGGTGGCACCGGCTATACACACTTTTATTTTCATCGTTTTTTCTTTTAAAGTTACGGTTTTTACAGCAGTCGTATCCTCATTAAAAAAGCAACTTTTTATTTTTAAAACACATATTCTGTTTTCGGTTTTTGATCCAAATTATGTAATTTTAACTTGATATAATTTCCAATTGCTATCCCGGAAATCATAAAAATCAATACTGCATAAAACTCGATATAACTAAAAAATATTCATCATGCCGATTCAAATTGTAACTGTAGCCGGAAGTGGTGTTTTGGGAGCGCAAATCGCGTTTCAAACAGCATTCCACGGCTATACCGTAAATGTTTATGACATCAGCGAGGCACTACTGGAGAAAGCCAAAGTAACGTTTCAAAAACTGGGAGAAGCCTATAAGCAAGATCTGAAAGCAACGTCAGATCAAATTCAAAAAGCTATTGGAAACATTCGTTATTTTTCCGATTTAGGTAAGGCAGTTGCCGACAGTGATCTGCTCATTGAAGCCGTTCCTGAAAATCCGGAAATCAAAATTGATTTCTATCAAAAACTGGCTACCGTAGCGCCTCAAAAGACCATTTTTGCGTCAAACTCGTCCACCTTATTACCAAGTCAGTTTGCAGCTGCTACCGGCCGGCCGGAACGTTTTTTAGCATTACATTTTGCCAATGAAATATGGAAACACAATACTGCTGAAATCATGGGACATCCGGGAACCAGTTCTCAGGTTTTTGATACAGTTGTCGCTTTTGCTAAATCGATCGGAATGGTGGCTTTACCTTTACATAAAGAACAACCGGGTTATATTGTGAACTCTTTACTGGTACCTTTGTTGGGTGCCGGACTCGGACTTTTGGTAAGAGGTGTCGCCGATGTGGAAACCATCGATAAAACCTGGATGGTGGCAACCGGTGCGCCTGTTGGTCCTTTTGGTATATTGGATGTCGTAGGAATCACTACGGCCTATAATATTAATAAAATTGCAGCCGAAAAGACCAAAAACGGCCACGAACAAAAAGTGGTGGACTATCTGAAAACCCATTTTATCGATACTGGAAAACTGGGTGTCGCCACCGGTGAAGGGTTTTATAAATACCCTAATCCGTCCTATATTGACCCTGATTTTCTAAAGTAGCCCTTTTGATTTTATTCCTGATTTGGCTAACTTTATAAAACAATCCCTCTCGGCAATTTTATGTCAGAGGGATTTTTTATTTCTGCTTTTATGCAAACGTTGGCATCTGCCTGTCATTTAAAACTTATCCTTATGTCAAAAATTACCTTTTTATTTCTTTTGTATGCTATGTTTGTTACTTACAACTATTAGTTGTAGTACTCATGACAATACCTCTTTGGGAAACAATTCAAAAGAAAATTCTATTCTTTGTGCTGTAAAAATCATTTCTACTGCACCACTAGTTATAGAATCTAAATTATATGACGTAGTCAAGGCTCTTAATACAGATACAAATCAATACACCGAAATTATTATAAAAAAAATGTATCGTCAAAGCCTACTTAATCCTTCTTCCCGAAAAAAATTTCCATCAAGATCCGGATATAAGTTGCAACAGAAATACAATGGAGGCTGTTGGATCTATGGATATTATGATATCCACAACAATTTCACTCCCGCAAGTCCGGCTACACAAGTTCTTAACAACAAATGCTTTGGCGGCCTATATGCAAAATAAATGAAGATGAAGTATTTAGTTCTAATTATCATTGCTTTATTCTCTTCTTGTATGATCCATAAAGATATTCCTTATATCAGAAAAGATATCGATCTTAGTAAAATATTGGATAGCAGCCCTGTTTATTATCAACTTATTAATACCCCTCTTTATTATAGTAAAGTCCCTATTCAAAACGATACAATTCCTATTCCCCAGAAATAACTTATTCACACCTGACAGGTTTTTAAAACCTGTCAGGTGTAGGATCTGTCGGGGCTTGCTATTCTTTTATAATTTTTATCACAGCCGTTTTTGATTCGTTATCCGATAGCTGTAGTATATAAATGCCTTTTGTAAGCTCACTAACATCAATCGATCCGGTTTCAGGTCGGATCATTCCACTTGTTATTTTAGCTCCCAAAACATTATATACTGTATAGCTGGTGTAAGCTTCCGGTTGGTTGATAAACAATTGATCTTTGACAGGGTTTGGATACACCTGAACTTTATTCGCATTCCAGTCGGTCGTACTTAATGGTTCGTAATACAATTTCGCCAGGTACAAATCGTAATTATTTTCCGATTTTGTCACCGTCTGGTTTCCAAAAGTCATCGTCGGATTATTAAACGTACCACAGATATACAACTCGTTTTGCGATTTACAAACAAGATTCAACGTATTATTTATATTAAGCGAAGCGGCTTTTCTGGCCCAAACAGCATCGCCTCCGGGTGTATATTTTACAACAAAAACAGCTCCATCCGGAACAACAGCGTTTGTCAGTTGTACTCCGTTTCCAAAATTTAACTGGGCATTACCAAAGGTTCCCGCTGTATACACGTTATTATTTCCATCAATATCCATCGAATGAATCGCATTATAACCCGAACCGGAATTGGCAGCTTTAGCCCAAAGTACATTTCCATTTGTATCATATTTTACAAGAAATTGTTGGGAGCCACCACTTGCACTCAATATTGCACTTCCAAAACTTACTGTATTCGAAAAATAACCGGCCGCATATATATTGTTGTTTAAATCGGTTTTTACAGCCAGCGTACAGGTGCCGTTATCGTAACTGCTGCCGGCATTACGAGCCCAGATTTCGTTTCCGTTGCTGTCGTATTTCACCAGATACATGTTGAAATTATAATTATAGGTTGTGGTCTTTGTCAATGTTATGGTTCCAAAACGAATGGTATTACATCCAAAATGACCTCCGGCATATACATTACCATTCGTATCTACATCAAGCCCAAAGGGTATGATTCCCGTGTAATGCGCCTCATTACTTTGAGACGCTTTCGCCCAAAGGTAGTTCCCCTGACTATTCATTTTGGCAACATATGTTCTATACGATGAGCCCGAACCCGCACTGTTATAGTCTTCATAATTTAATGTGATCGCTCCCATCTGTATCGAAGGGGTATTAAAAAATCCCGTGAGATAAATATTTTCAGCATTATCTGTTTTAATCATACGAATTACCGTTCCTGAAGAATCGTTGGTAACTTTTTTGGCGAAAATAAGGTTTCCATTCGTGTCGAATTTTGCGATAAAATTTCCGGCTACTCCGGATGGGTCGGCAGTTAAAGTAACGGAATCGAAGGTAATCGTATCTAAAAATCCACCGGCTATATAGAAATTGCCCGCTGTATCGGTTGTAATCGCGGTGGCCTGATCCACTCTCGGACCGCCATAGGCTTTGGCCCATACCACATTCCCTTGATTGTCGTATTTTACAATAGCAATATCCGAATAATAATAGGATGGACTATCGTTGTATACGGTTATGTTTCCGAAGGTTATCGATGGTGTTATAAAATCGGTAATCACAATACTGTTTCCATTAGGATCGACTGCAGTAAATTGTTTTACGCTATTATAATGTATGCCCATACTACGAGCCCAATGCCAGTCGGGAATCTGTGAAAAGGCAATTTGCACACCAAAAAAAGCTATTAAAAGGATCATTTTTTGCATTGCAGCTTCTAATTATGATTATAACGATCAGACTTCTATAGTCCGATCCGGCTTGTTATTCTTTTATGATTTTGATCGTTTCGGTTTTTGATTCGCTATTTGATAATTGCAACAGATAAACACCTTTCGAAAGGAAACCAACATTAATCGGTCCGGTTTCGGGACGGATCATCCCGCTTGTTATTTTAGCTCCGAAAACATTATATACCGAATAGTTGGTGTAAGCTTCCGGTTGGTTGATAAACAATTGATCTTTGACAGGGTTTGGATATACTTTAATCGTATGCGCATTCCAGTTGGTGGTGCTTAATGGATCGAAAGACAACTTTGCCAGAAACTGATCGTAAATCCCATCCAGTTTTTCCACTGCATGATTTCCAAAAGTCATCGCATAAGCATAAGAACCGGACAAATAGATTTCATTTTCCGATTTACAATAGATATCCACCAGGCAATTTCCATTAAACGGCAATGCTTTTCGTCCCCAAACCGCTTCACCTTCCGGTGTAAATTTTACCAGAAAAAGCGCTCCTTCGAACGATGTCGGGTTTGTTAGTACGACTTCATTTCCAAAATCGATTTGCGGAATATTTGAAAAGATTCCGGCGGCATACAGATTATTTGCTTCATCAATAGCCAAACCTTGTATCTGATTGATTCCCGATTCGTTGATCGCTGTTTTCGCCCAAAGTACATTGCCATTTACATCATACTTAACAACAAATAGTTGTCCCGCCTGACCAGGAGGTTGCAAGGTTATATTGTCAAAACGTATGTCATTCGCAAAATGACCGGCTGCGTATACGTTATTGTCCAAATCGGCTTTTACCGACCAAAGGTGAGCACTTTTATTTTCGGAGCTACTTCCTGCATTACGCGCCCATAGCTCATTACCGTTAGGATCATATTTAACCAGGTATATATTTTTATCATCCGGTCCATTGGTCGTTTTATTTAATACGATTGTCCCGAACTGAAGCGTATTACAGGCAAAATATCCACCCGAATACACATTCCCTTCAGCGTCAATATCAAGACTGTAGGCTACAACTGTTTTCGTTTCAGCATTCGGACTTCTCGGGACTTTCACCCAAATATAATTCCCTTCACTATCCATTTTTGCCACATAAGGTCGTTGAGCCCAAGGCGCATTCGCTGTCCAACCTTCGTTATTAAAACTAATTGTTCCAAATGTGGCTGTCGCTGTATTAAAAGAACCGGTCAGATAAACATTCCCGGAAGTATCGGTTTTTATAGCCGCATAAAACGTAAAAGCATCTTCCTGTATAATTTTCCGGGCAAAAATAGTGTTCCCGGTAGCGTCCAGCTTTGTTATAAATGCGCTTTTCCCTGTAGCATTTAATGTAAAAGAACCAAACGTAATAGCATCCTCAAATCGCCCTATCAGATAAATATTTCCATTATTATCTGTCGTCACTGCAGATGGAATATCCGCTTTGGGTCCGCCATAATTTTTAGCCCATAACACATTTCCCTGATTATCGTATTTTATAATTGCAATCTCGCTATAATAATGAGAAGGATTATCACTTGTCAGTGTTATATCTCCAAATGATATGGAAGATCCTACAAAATCGATAACAACAATAACATCACCATTATTATCAACAGTCACGCAGCGTGCCCAATTATTAAGATTTCCGTCCATACTCCTGACCCATTCCCAATCGGGTGTTTGAGCGCCGGTCATTTGAAAGAAAAATAATGCAATCAGTAGTGTAATTTTTGGCATAGTAGTTTTGGTTAGAATAACGAATTTATAAAAATATTCATCATTTTAACCAAAAAATAAATCATTAACACAAAATACCACGATTTTAAATACATTTTTCATATTAAAAACCGATACTTTATTTCTTCTTAATTGTTAGGGTAGCGCCTATACTGGCTGCAATGACACAGGTTATAGCGATTGCCTGTATAAGGCTTAATTGTTCGTTTAAAAAGAGTAAACCGGATAAAGCTGCAAATGCCGGATGCAAGCTCATCAAAATGCTAAATGTTTTGGAGGGCAATTGTCGCAAAGCACCCATATCGAGACTAAATGGAATTGCACTGGTAAGTAAAGCAACTGCCAATCCTAATAGTAGTAAATTACCGTTCAATACATTCAGATCGCCACTAAAAACCCCAAATGGAATCACAAACAGAGACGCAAATAACATACCAAGTGTTACGGCATCGCCGCTTTTCATCATTTTTGAAATCTTTCCACCTATCACGATATAACCCGCCCAAAAGGCACCGGCAAGTATCGCCAGTATAATTCCCAATACGTCTACAGTGTCTTCATTCCATGGAGCTATAAGGAAAATTCCCAGCCCGGCCAATAACGCCCAAATCCAATCCAGTAGCTTGTGCGATCCGGCCAATGCCAATACCAATGGTCCTAAAAATTCCAAGGTTACGCCCAATCCTAACGGAATACGTTGGATCGCAAAATAAAAGATCAGGTTCATGGCTCCGAGGCATAATCCGTATAGCAGACCTAGTAGTAATTCTTTTCGTGTTCGTTTTCGGAAATCCGGTCGGAAAAACCCATACAATACCATGGCCGAAATACCTATCCGAAGGGTTGCCACACCGCTAATTCCTAAAACCGGAAATAATTGTTTGGCCAGTGAAGCACCGGATTGTATACTGATCATCGATAAAAGAACTGCCGGTAGGGCTGGTAGGGCCATTTTTTTATTCCGGAACATTCGCTTTTTGAGTTTATTTTTTATGCTGCATTACGATTCGTACAACAAGTCCATTTCCATATATACATCGGCTCTTTTGTATTTTGAGCGGTCAATTGGCTTATGTATAAAGCCATATTTCTGGTATATTCCAACTGCTGTTTCCAATTGTGTTTGGGAATATAAAACCAATTTTTGAAGTTTCAGATCACGTGCCAGTGTTATTGCCGCTTCACACAATAGCTTTCCGGCGCCCAATCCCTGGTATTTTTCATCAACCGCCATTTTGGTAAATTCCATTACACCATCGGCTACTTTTCGCAACGCCACCGTACCAATGACCTCGTTCTGATAAACGGCAAATAAAATCTGCCCGCCATCGTTTAAAATTGCTTCTTCCGGATGCGTCAATACATATTCATCTATTGCTTCAACTACAAAGTATTTTTCAAGCCAGGCTTTGTTAAATGCTTCGAAATAGCATTGGTATTCCGGTTTGTATTTTTCTATAGTGATCATTTGTGTAAATTATTTTGTACCCACAAATTTCGCAAAAAGACACTACTGTACACAGATACAATTTCTTTATTTTTATAGGACACAGTTTTGTTTTTTTGGAAGATTTAGATCGATCACGGATTGTTTTTTCTTCAGATTATAAATTGAATTACCAACACAAAGAGCAATAGAATGCCAACTGCTCTTGTTTTACTTCAACCTAATCTTATTTTTTATATCAATACTATACTGGTTTTAAGATTAAAATAGTATATTTATTGTGATTTCGGACTTACAAAAAACGAAGGCGATTCCGATCGTTTTTAGAATACGATTTAATTTAATTGCTTAGAAAATTATGAATAACAAGCTTATTTTTCTGGTACTCGGTTTACTTTTTATCGGAGTTGGAATAAAAGTGTTTTGCACACCGTTAACTTCATATGCCGTACTGGCCACCTTATTTAGTATTACTTTCCTTGTAAATGGTCTTTTGGAACTGGGTTATTATATCACCCAAAAAGAAAAAGTATATGGCTATGGATGGGGCGTTTCTGCCGGTATACTCGATCTGGTATTAGGAATATGCCTGTTGGCCAATCCGGAACTCTCCGAAATCGTACTTCCCTATTTTATCGGTTTTATGCTTTTATTTCGTTCGTCAACCATATTCGCTTTAGGTTTCGAGCTCCTTTCGCTAAAACGACACAATTGGGGCTGGTATATGTTGTTCGGTGCTTTCGGTTTTCTGTTCTCTCTTTTCCTGATTCTGAATCCACTTTTTGCAGCGATTACCATAATTACCTGGACTTCACTTAGTTTTATTACTATCGGAATTTCTAAAATTCTATATATCATGCTTTATCCGCAAAATATACAGCCTATTCTATAATTCATTTTTTCCGCCCGATGGGTTTTCCTGTTTCATTTTTCGTAACCATAACCTTACGCACCAAATTACAGTAATACCAAACAGGATAAATAAGAGCATGTAATACTTTTCAAAAAAAGAATGAAAACAGGTTCCAATTATAACGTAGGCCGAGGCAATACATAGTTTTAACGGAATAAATTCCGCATTGGTCCAGGTGGTTTTAAGAGTGAAGAAACGCATAATTTTCGTTTTTTTTTAATCGGTTAATCCACTACAATGTAGCAAATTATAAAACAATACAACCTGTTTTTCTAAAAAAGAAAACCGCCATTTCATTCGAAACAGCGGCTTTCCCGAAGGTAGTCTCTTTTTTAATTTTTCATTCGTTTTTTGGTTTCGTCGTCCTCGATGTTTATTTTCCGGGCCGACTGGCTTTGATCACCAAAATTATAGGTAAAAGAAACGTTCAAAATACGACTGTCGAGGTTGATGTTTTCTTTCATGTTGATGTTGTTAAACTGCATGTTTCGATAAAAGCGTCGACTTTTAAAAATATCATTGACCGCCAGTTTTACCGTTGCTTTATCCGAAAACAGTTTTTTCTGAATCCCGGCCGAAACGACAAAGAAGTCCTTACGTTCGAACGTGCTGTATATCGATCGGGAGTTGTACTGGAAACTAAATTCCGAAGACAATCCTTTTGTAAGTTTTAAACTGTTTTGCGAATTAATCGTATAACTCCAAATTCCGGTCGCAACATCGGTTTCGTTTTGTTCACCGCTAAATTCATTTCGGTATAGATTTAGAAAATTGCTCGAATCCCACCAACGGGTTAGTTTTATAGAAGACGTAAGACTTAGCCCGTAATTTTTCCGTGTACTCAAGTTCTCAGAACGCAATATCGTGGTATTGGTATTGTCAATCTGCGTGATCGCATCGACAATAACATCACTGGTTGTACTGTAAAAAAAGTTGATCATATGTTTACTTCGAAACGAATAGCCCCATTCTATCGAATGCGTTAGTTCCGGTTGTAAATACGGATTTCCTTCATAAAAAATAAACGGGTCTCTAAAAAAACGGAACGGGTTCAGATCGTAATAATCCGGTCGGTCGATTCGTCTGCTATATGATAGTTGCACGGTATGCGCCTCGCCGAGGTTCTTTTTTAGAAACAAACTTGGGAACAACTGCGTGTAGTTTCTTTTTACCGTAGATTGCATCGTAACCTGATTGCCTTCTGCGATGGTATGTTCGGCGCGTAATCCGGCCTGAACATCGATAAATCCAAAGTTTTGTTTGTAGTTGATATAACCGGCATGGATCTGTTCTTTATAAATAAAATGGTTGGTCGTTCCTTGATCAATCGTCCAGTTACCACCGGAAATCGTATCGTAACGTACATCGTTATCCGATTTTACAAAGCTGCTTTTCCAACCGGCTTCAAACGAAAGTTTTTCTTTGACCCGATATACATAATCGGCTTTTGCTACAAAAATCGAGGTGCTGGACGGCGTCATTCCGCGGCGGGTCGATTCGTAGGCTTGTTGCACCGGTGTCGGATTAAATTGTGTCGCCAATAGTGCATTGTCCCGAAAACGGGAATGGGTATAATCGACATCGGCGCTGATTTCCTGTTTGGCACTGTCAAATTTGTGTAAAAAACTTCCATTATAGCTCATACTATTCCATTTGGAATGGTTGTGATTATTGGTCAAAGCGTCCGATAAAAGACTCGTATCGGCCGAACGGACTTTGTTTTCCGACATGCTGTTGTTGGTATAACTACCGATATCGCCGCTCACTTTAAAGCCCACAAATGTGTTTTCGGAAAGATCGTATTCCAGTCCGGCTTTAAAATTGTTGGTTTTTAACGGTTCGTCCGTCACGCTATATTGGTTCGAAAATTTGTCAAGGGTTTGTCGCGTGGCATCGGTATAAAAATTCCGGTCGAACGTAAAGGTTTCACTTTCGCCACGATAGTATTGATCATAACTTCCATAAAAATTGTATTTCCCGGTTTTATAATTCAGATTCAATCCGCTTCCGAAACGGTTTTTACAACCGCGTCCATAGTTGGCATTAACCGATCCGTTGAATCCGTTGCGGGCATTTTTTTTAAGTTTAATATTGATCACTCCGGCATTTCCTGCGGCATCGTATTTAGCCGAAGGGTTGGTGATGACTTCTACCGCGCTGATCGACGAGGAGGATGTTCCTTTTAGCAGGTTGGTGAGTTGTTGTTGTGACAAGTAGGTCTTTTTATCGTTGATCATAATTGTAACACCCTGTTTTCCTCTCAGGCTTATATTTCCATCATTGTCGACCATAACGCCGGGTGCTTTTTCTAATAATTCCAATGCGGTGTTCCCTTCCGATAGTACACTGTTTTCAACATTCATCACGATTTTATCGGATTGCAACTGGATTAACGGTTTTTTGGTTGTGGCTTCCACCACGACTTCGTTGAGCAACTTGCCGTCCTGTTTTAGATTGATCAAAGGTATAGTCTGCATGGTATCACTACCCACTTTTATAGCATCCGATTCGTAGTTTTGGTATCCTAAAAAGCTGGCTTTAACCGCATAGGTTCCCGGTGCGATCGCAAATGAAAAAGCTCCGTCCGCATCGGTTACGGCTCCGGTTACTATTTTTTTGGTTTCCCAATCGAGTAACACGATGTTTACAAATTCCATCGGTACGGCTCCGCTAACGATCTTTCCGGTTAGGGTTGTTGCAGTTTCCTGGGCGTATACGACACACTGGCTCCATACGACCAGCATTAGTAGGTAAAATTGTCTCACGGTTTTGTCTTTATTGCGGCCAAAATTACCACTATTTAGACTAAATAAAAATAATATTACTCTTAAAATTGGTGTTAAATATTACTTAAAATAAAATCGCATGGCTCTAAAAAGATAAAGCCCCCAAAAGGAGGCCCAATCAATCGTTTTTAATCCATTCTATTAATTCATATTCTGACGGATGGCCAGCGTATTATTATCCGGATCGGAAAAAAATGCGAAATGATCAATATATCCTTTGTCAGATGTATTTTCAACAATTTCGCTTACTTCTATACCTTCCGCGATTAAATGTTCTCTTGTTTTTATAATATCACTCACCATAAAAGTGGGCGCGGTTCCCGTTTCTTCGGGCTCTAACGGTTTGTCAATATCTTTAAACAAGCCGATAGCTATGGTGTCCATAGCATCGTGTAACAGTTGTACATAGGAGTCCTTTTCAAACGTCCCGCCATTGTTGATCGTGTAATCCGACTGTACTTTAAATCCTAACTTTTCGGTATAGAATTTTTCGGAAACCGGCATATTGCTCACAGATAGTTTGATCACCATTTGTTGTTGTTGCTTTATTGCTTTAAAAATCATGGTATTCGTTTTTAATCGGTTAGTTCTTTTTCTGTAATCCGGTCGGTTTGTTGTATTTTCCGGGCATCTTCTCCAAAGATCGCATTCAGTACAAGCGGACAAACGTCTATAGCGCTTATCTTTTCCTTAATGGCGGATGTACTGATAAAAACCGGTTTATCCACATCATCTGTGTCAATTCGTCCATGCGAACCTTTTACCAATCCGGAATCCAGAGAAATCAAGTCCATTACGGTTCGGAATCCAAGTTTTTTGCGAAGTAATTTTATCACTATTCGCGGAAAGAGCATTTTCTTTTTCCGATCAAAAAACATTTCCGCCGGATCGTAACCCGGTTTTTTATGAATGTCGACCGTTCGGGCAAAATCCGGCGCGCGACGATCGTCTTCCCAGTAATAATAGGTAAACCAACTGTTTTTATCGGCGATACAAACCAACTCTCCGGCTCTTTCATGGTTGATATGGTATTCTTTTTTACCTTTTTCATCCAATACCCGTTCTATTCCCGGAATGGTTTCTAACAGGGCTTTTACTGCGGCAATCTGCGATGAATCTTTGACATAAACATGGGCAATCTGATGATCGGCCAAAGCGAATGCCGATGATTGTCCGGCGTCCAACAGTTCGAGTCCTCTTTCTTCCCGGATTGCAATATGTCCATTATCGCGTAGTGTCCTATTGATCGCAATCGGGTTACTGACATTGGTAATCCCATATTCCGATACAATAATCGGGTTCACTCCTTTTGCTTCAAAAAACAGGATCAAGTCTTCACAAATGGCATCAATTTCTTTTAGGTCTTTGGTGATTTCTGGCGTTCCTTGTTTGAATTTCTGACAACAATAATCCAAATGCGGAAGATAAATCAACATTAATGTCGGATCATGCCATTCGTGTACCAATTTGGAAGCATCGGCGATCCATTTACTGGACTTTACGGATGTTTTCGGTCCCCAGAAATCAAAAAGCGGAAAAGTGCCCAAGGTTTGTTGTAACCGATCGCGAAGGCCAGCCGGCTGACTGTAGCAATCCGGTTTTTTCTGTCCGTCTGCCCAATATTGCGGCCGTGGTGTCACCGAAAAATCAGCATCGGAATACATATTGTACCACCAAAACATATTGGCACAGGTAAATTCAGGATTGATCGCTTTGGCCATGTCCCAGATTTTGGGTGCCTGAACCAATTTATTGGATTGCCGCCATAATTTGACTTCGGCTTCGTCCCGAAAATACCATCCGTTCCCTACTATCCCATGCTCCGAAGGCCATTTCCCGGTTAAATAGGTCGCTTGTGCCGAACAGGTTAACGCCGGAAAAACGGGTTCTATAAGACTTTTAGCCGCTTTTTTCTTTATCCATCGGCTTAGGAAAAGTGTTTCGTTATCGAGTAAACCGGACGTAAGCCCTACTATGTTTATGACTGCTGTTTGCTGCATTTTTTACTGCTTTTGTTACGGTTGAATGTTCTTTTTCCAGCTGCATTTGCACCCATGATAATTCCCGGTGTATCGCATCGGTCAAATGCATTTGCAGTTGCGATGGCAATACGTCCCAGGTATAGGTTTCGACTTCCAGATGGGTCGAATATGGTTTTTTCGACCAAAGTTGCAACGCCTTGATAATGTCCTCCTGCGTTGACAGTAAGCCTTGATAATCCGACAGGAATATCGGCACATGAAAATGGGTTCGAAGTTCTTCAGAATCGCATTCCATCATGTTTGTGATACCTTGCTTTAGATCGGGAAACTTTAGTAAAGCGCCGGATTTCGTTCTAATTACCGCCTGATGCAAATAAATCGGTTCATCAAATTGTTGTAAGCGTCCGGAAAGCGCTTCCTTGTCTGATTCGGATACTATAGTGCATTTTAAAGCAGCACTGATTTGTATCTTTCCGATTTTTATCCTGTTGAGTTCCATGATGCGGATTACTTCTTCCGGTTTTTCGAAAGCAACCGCAAAATGACAAACGTCATAACACAATTGGATGTGTTCGCGGATATAATTGCGCGCTTCTGCTCCACTACATTTTATTTTTTTGATCAGTTCGTTCGCGCCTTCTTTTAAGAGGTAGTTCTGGAAAAAATCAATAAAATCATCGGTATTTTCAAGTAATCCATCCGGTTCCGGTTCGATATCGAGGTGCATTTTCTTTCCGGTTGTTTGTTTTAAACCGATCAGATGTATTACGATATCGATCATCTGAAGACAACTTTTCCTTTTAGCGTCTTCCCTTTCCGCTTCATTGGCAAACCAATATTTATACGAAAGTGGCGAAGTGGATATGCCTCCGTCAATTTCTTTGGGTACTAATTGTGCCAACAGATCAAACAATAAACGCGTATAATCCACCCGTTCCTGACTTAACCAGTCGGGCGAATGCACACGATCTTTTACTTCCTCTTTGTGGAAATTGCCATACGGAAAACCGTTAATTGTAAATACGTAAACATCGTTTTCCGTTAGCCAGTGCTGGAATACGGTCAGATTTTCTTCCTGTTGTAATGCCAACGCGCTTTCATTGGATAATCGCAATCCGATTCCAAAAGGTTTCCCTTCGGCCATTTTCGACTTTACATCGAGTGTGTAGCGTTTTAAATTTGTAAACACTTCCTCCCAGGTTTCCCCGGAATGAATGTTCGTACAATAACTTAAATGGGCGTTGTTCCTGATTTTCATTTTATTCCTGAATTAGAACATTCGATTTTATCAGATATTGAACTGCCTGCGAAAGGATCGTTTTTTCGATATGGTGTACTTCCTCACCAGTTCCGATACCTTTTAACAACATGACAGTGAGTTCTCCTCCCAGATGTTCTCTGAATTCTTCAAGTCCTTTATACAATAGCGGATTGACTTCCGATTGGGTTTTATCCGATAATAAAATGTGAAAAATTTCAAAGCCTAAATCGGTTAAACAGGTCAGAATGCGCTGTAACGCTTCTTCATCCAATCGTCCGGTTTTGTATGAATATACCGAATCCAGTGCTATTCCAATAGCAACGGCTTCACCGTGAAGCACTTCGTATCCGGACAAATATTCGAGTTTATGCGCAGCCCAGTGTCCGAAATCCAATGGTCGTGACGAGCCTTTTTCAAACGGATCACCTGCGGTTCCTATATGTTCGATATGCAATTGGGCACAACGGAAAATCAATTGTTCCATAACCGCCATATTCCGTTCGTTTAGTGCTTCGGTATTTTGGGCGATCCAGTTAAAAAAAGCAGCATCTTTGATCAACGCTACTTTTATCGCCTCTGAAATTCCCGAACGCCAGTTTCTATCGTCGAGCGTTTCCAAAAAACAGGAATCGTTGATAACGGCATATGGTGGCGAAAAGGTTCCCAGAAAGTTCTTTTTTCCAAAGTAATTAATACTGGTTTTTACGCCTACTCCCGAATCGTTTTGCGACAATACCGTTGTCGGAACGCGAATCAAACGAATCCCGCGGTGAGCAATAGCGGCGGCATATCCTGCGGCATCGAGTACGGCGCCTCCTCCAATGGCGATTAAATAGGAATGTCTGTCGATGCGGTTGTTGTGAATGAGTTGTAATATTTCTTCAATAGTATGATCATCATTTTTAATGTTTTCGCCGCCTCTTACAATCAAGATACTGCTGTCAACTGTATGTAATTCAAAATAATCGGATATATCGTTAATGATGTTGGGATGATAAACCGCGATATCTCGTTCGATCACCACCACTATTTTGGAATTTTCGGTTTTAATGATGTTTATAAGTTCTTTATTGTCGGTTTTAAAGACATTACGGGTAAAAACAACATCGTAATGATAGTCTACCTGAAAATGCTGACGGATATTTTGGGCTTTATACATAATTTATCGTATTAAATTATAAATCAGGTTACTGCAAATTTTCGAGCCAGTAAAACGGATAATGGCAATAAGATTAAAACCGGAAGGGCATAATTCCAGTTTGCAAATCCGGCGATATAACAGGCATTGAGTAGTATTAGCGACAACACGCCTGTTTTTACGGCTTTTTTGATCCAATCGGGTTGGTTGTTTTTATAGGCTTTGTACTTGGCTAAAAAGTTAACACCATACCAAAGTACCAGAAACGGTGCGGCAATTTTTAAATTAAGGTTGCCGTATTGACTAATCCCGATAAATAGAATTACGACTATGGCATCCAAAAGCATGGCTAGCAAAATGGATGTTTTGTTGTTGCCGCTTACTTCTTTTTGTCCGGTTAAGGTTATCGCGGCAATAAACAACACCGGGATGATCACCATATACCCGTCACGGAATATGTTTTCGGGGATGATACTCATGCCGAGTAATAAATTACCGCCACGACAAAGTCCCATATTTAAGGGCCCCAGAAACGAATGGTGTTTCCCGATTTTATCGTAGGTTAAAGCCAATACCATAATAATCAGGGCCAAAATGCCACTGATTTTGGACACCATAAAAGCGGATACAATCCCCATAACGAAAAGTACAATTCCGAGTACCGATGCTTCCGTAACGGAGACTTTTCCACTGGGTAAAATTCTTTCCGGACGATTGACACGGTCTTCTTTAAGGTCGAAAACGTCGTTAAAAACGATTCCTCCGGCATAAAGACCAATGGTAGCAAGCAATAACCATCCGACACTACTCCACGACGTTGTGTCCCAATCGGTTGCGATAAGGAAACCGGAAATCGCTACACCACCCAAAATGTCGGATAAAGCCGTCATGATATTGGCCGGTCGCATTAACGTCAGATAATAATATAATTTCATAATATCGGTTAATTATCAACGATATTCGAAAACGATACTACTTGGGCTTCTTGTCCTCTCAGGACTCCGCTACCGTCATACAAAGCCGACTGCTCTACGATCATTTCTTTTTTCCAGTCGTCTTCTTTCATCTGTCCACTTTGCGAATAGGCGGTTAAGGCATTTTTATAACAAGTCAGGTGTACGTCTTCTTTAGCAATACCTCTTTCCAGCATTAAAGCGGCTGTTTTGGGTACGGATAACGGATCACTTACACCCCAATCGGCTGAACTGTCGACAATAATTCTTTCAGAGCCGTATTTTTTGACAATTTCAACCATTCGTTCGTTCCCCATTTTGGTATTCGGATAAATGGTAAATGCGGTCCAATAGCCTCTGTCCAATACGTGTTTTACGGTTTCTTCGTTGTTGTGATCAATCACAACCATATGAGGCGGAATACCGTGTTCTTCGAGCACATCCATACTTCGGATGGTTCCGTTGATTTTATCGCGATGTGGCGTATGTACCATCACCGGAAGGTTAAACTGCAACGCCAGTTCTATTTGTAATCTGAAATATTTGTCTTCCGCAGCTGTTTGATCATCATAACCAATTTCGCCAATGGCCACGACGCCTTCTTTTCCGGCAAATAAGGGTAATAATTCCATTACCTGTTCTGCCAGTGCTTCGTTATTCGCTTCTTTGGAGTTAAGTCCCATCGTACAATAATGCTTGATTCCAAATTGGGAAGCACGGAAGCGTTCCCAACCGATTAGCGTACTGAAATAATCTTTAAACGATCCGGCTTCGGTGCGGGGTTGTCCCAACCAAAAAGCGGGTTCAATTACGGCTACAATTCCGGCGGCGCGCATGGCTTGGTAATCATCAGTTGTTCTGGATACCATGTGAATATGTGGGTCTATAAAATACATCGTGTTTCTTTTTTAATAATTTGTAATAGTGTTATGTGTTTTTGATCAGCGCCTCATAATCGGCTCCTATTTCGTTCCAACCTCTGCCGTTGGACTCCAAAACTTTGGCGGCCACTTCTTGTTCGAGCGGCGTACCGGTTTGCATGACTTTATACAGATCGGTTTCGATTACCTCATCGACAAAACCTTCAATTCCCCTCCATATTTCCGGGGTTACGGCTCTTCCCGCCGACCAGCGTTCGTGGATGTATCCGTGGAGCATAAAAGCCAGTTTTTCGTTGGCCCGCAAATCCAAACCATAAATACGGAATAAAGGTCGTGCGGTAAAAACGGCTTTTAAAACCAATTGGTTCCAGGCATCTTCGGGTAAATACAAATAAGCATACGGGTTGTGCAGCGCTATGGCTTCGAAAACATCGGTCATATTGGTGCGCACACCTTCCTGCATCCGCAAGGTGAAATCTTCTGCATTATCCAGAAAATACAAGCCTTTGTAAAGGGTTATCAGCTCTTTTATATCGGCAGTTTCAAAGATCAGTTTCAGTAGGTTTTCATTTCTTTCCAACGGTAGGTTAACCATTAAAAATACCCGGCTCAATTGTTGGTTGTTCCATTCTGAAGCCGCAAATCCGGGATACAATTTTTCCAGTCGGCTTAGGGTTTCCGGTTTGTATTCCGGTAAATCCGGCGTGATATGACGCGGAATCAAACTAAATAAGGAAATGAACTGGTTTCCCAGTTCATCTCTATTTTTAGAACCTATGTTGGCGTCGAACCAGCTGCGTTGGACTTCCGGTAAGCTGTCCTGCAACAATTCCAGTAGTACCTGGTGTGCTGTAATTTCTGCCGTTTTATACATCTGTCCGGTGTTTTATATTAAACATTTACTTTGTTTTCCATGTACTGATCTTTTTCACTTGGCGTTAGATTATCGTTTGTGATATATTCATAGCTAGGTCCGGCGGTATATCCCGGTTGGTTCGGACTAGGCAGCTTTAATAGTCGTAAAGCGTATAATCGCAACGAATACATCAACCCCATTGCCGTGTCGATTTTTTCCGGTGCTCCGTTAAATGTGATATGCAAACTGTTTAACAGGTTGGTATAGGTGTAATTAAAAAACTTGCTGTTTACATAAGCTGGAGAATCTACAGGGTAATCGCTCATTTTAGGGTTTTTGGCCATATTCGGGATTTTTGATTCGTCACACGGAATAGGATCTCCGGAGTACGAATACCCACTTTCGGCATTCGGATCTTTAACCAGTTTTCGACCTTTATAGATTTCCTCAAAACGATAGTAATGTGCCGGTTCTGTTGCTTCACCCGGCCCTAAATCTTTTTCACTTATAAAAGGATCGGTACTGGTTCCTTCTCCCTGATCCACTATAATATTGATCCCTTTTAATGCAGTAATCAAATCCTTGATCGGGAATAATTCTTTGGCCGGAAACCATTTTTCATTGGTCATCTGATACGTCGAATCGCCTGTAAAAATGGTTTTACCTTTTAATTTTGCTTCTGCTTCCAAAAAGGTAAGCTGTTTGGCAATTTTATCGTAAAACATTCCGATGGTCAGTTTGTCTTCTGCTCCTTTCATCATCATAAAACTTTTTATTTTGATCGGATCTTCCGGTTCTTCAATCGCCATAAAAACGTCTTTCATCAGGTCTTTTGTAAATTTTGCGATCGGTACAATCAAACCGGAATCCACGCCGCCCGGAAGTGGCCCCGGATACGTTGGGATAAAACCCGGTTGGTTTAGTACCGGTTTTCCTCCAATAGCGTTCATTAAATTACATGCGATGGATAAATGCAGCATTTCTTCTACTACAACGGATCCGATTAATTTTGAAATTTCATTATTCCCGGTTTCAAACAGGGTAAACATCGCAGTCAGGTAAGGTGGAATCGTCGAGTGTTCCAGCTCAATTGCCGTTTGAAGTGCCTTTCTGACATCTTCAATCGTTTCTATTTGTATATTTTTAAGATAAATCATGAGTAGTTGGTTTTGTTTTTGTTTTGTTGTTTGTTTTTAGGTGCTTTGGATGATACGTTCTGCTGTTGATAAATCGGCCAATGCATTTTCTTTTATGGCACGGTCCAAATAATTCAGTATCATCTGTTTTTTGTCTCTCGAAAGGTCACGGGTAACCGGCATATGGTTCGGATCTTCTCTTGGCAGATCGAAAACAAAGCGCAGTAGTTTGGCGTTATTATCGACCACTTCTCTATTGGCAAGATTAAAAATGCCTTTGGACATTAGCGGGTACAAATTGGCATATTGCTGCATTACCGGTTGCACGTCTTTGTCCCAATCTGGTTTTGCAATGACTTCCGGCTTAACGGAATCGAAAACCAGAATACTGATAAAGTTCGTCGGATCGATCCCCGATAATGCGGCTGGTAATACAACCGGATTTCCATCTTTTATTGTAAAAGTGAAATCGACCGTTGGATATCCTTCCAGGTAATACCATAGTGCATAAACCTGACCATCGATAAATCCTCTTGGATTTTGCGGATTGGATGCTTTTACTGTTAGTGTCGCTTTTCCATTAGTATCGGTTACTACACCGGGCTCGAAAGCCAGAATATTTGGTGTGGAAGTGGCCGGCGTTCCGTCTCCTTGTCCCATAATATTGATCAAACTATCTTGAAACTGACAAACAATAGCCTGATTTACCATCGGTTTCCCTAAATAGGTTGCGTAGAAATCGATGTTACTTTCTTCTCCCGAATTCATCCGGAATACAAACTGGTCGGCTCTTACATAATGGGTAAGTTCTTTAACTAAAGGCGATAAGCTTCCGTCCGATTGCTGGTTCATGATGGCCAATGGGCAATTTCTCACCATATCCACCTGCTCGTCAGTTAGCCTGATCTTAACCAAACCACCTCTGTTTTCATACCATTTTGGTAGTTTAAAGTTGAGTTCTCCCAGCGGAACATATGCTTCACCTCCAACGTTTGCAGCTAGAACCAATGTGCGTGATTCTGCAATGGCTCCTTCCGGACCTGCTGTTTGCAGAAAATTTCCAAGATCCAGAATAAATTGTTTGGTTTCTTCCTGTAGTAGTCCATTGGCCACATATACGGAGGTGCTCAACGGCATATACATTCCTTGGTTACAGGTAAGATCGGAAACGAATTGTCTACCCATTATAAAGTGTTTCGGTTCGTCCATACGCGATGGTCCGATACTTCCCACTATTCGGCCAATTGTAAAATGGGCAGAATCGTGTTGCTGGTTAAACATATCCACATTGAATTTCATCGATAAGCGATCCGGGCTTTCTTTTCGTAATTCCTCAAGATAACGGGACTTACTTTCTACTTCCGACCATTGGAGGTCTGTAACTACCGACTGATAGCTAGCCGATGCGCCACCGGATCCTTTTTGAGTCGTTGAACGATTCCACCAGATGTCGTTAAAGGCAATTGGTTCAAAATTTCCTTTTACAAAATCGGTTTCGCCTTGTCCAATCCGAACAATCATCCCCCAAATCTGGGAAACCGATTGTTGTTGCGGATCCAGATCCACAATTTTTCCGGCTACCCGACTGTTAGCATCCATAATACTCATCCCGATAATCGGGTCTTTGCCAGGATCACTGGTTGTAGTGCCGTCCATATAGGTCACACTGGTAATGACGCAGTCTATCAAACGCCAGTTTCCGGTTCCGTCCGGATTCCACCAACCATTCGTTCCTCCTTCCCCGTATTCCTGATAGCTGGGTTGGAAGGTCGCATTGTTGTAATGATTCACATCATTGTTTACCGTGGAAGGATCTGCCTGAAACTTCCCCGAAAAGGTTAGTCTTGGTGAATTTAAATAAGCCATATTATAACAAGTTAAATAATTACGTTAATGAACGATTTGAGGTATTTTTTTATTCTCAAAATGAGAATATTTTTATGTATTCAAAATCTAGTAATTCTCATTATTCGACAGTGAATGTTCAACACCTTCACTTTCAATTTAATAAACTATAAATATCACAAATACAAACCCTTAATCACCAAGTACAAATACCCGTTTATCAATTCACGTATTTATACCGAATGCTATTGATAACAGCAGTAATTTCAACAAATACCATAAAATACTGTAATAAAAGGAATTAGCTTTAGTGAATTTAAAAATATAAAATATTCTCAAAAAGAACCATTATTTTTTATATTTATTTTAAAATAAATCACATTTTGCGTGTTTTAGTTTTTAGAATTAATCCCAAAAATCAATACTGTTATGGCAAAAAAATTACTTTTCTTTTCCGGATGCCTTTTTTTGACACTTCTTTCCGGTTGTAATGATCACGACGACAATCCGGTTGGTACTTCGCATGATTCGATGTTTTTTATCGATTATCGGGATCTGAACGGTGGTTCGGATGGCATGGCGGTGATCGAACTCGATCCTGAATCGCCTAATTTTGGAAATATTAGCAGTCGCTTGGAATTGGGTGTTGGTGTACTTCCCCATTATATTTATTACGATTATTTTGTTCAAAAGCGCTATACTACAGCTTTAGGCAGCAGTTATCGCTATCAGATCCGTACGATGGAAGATGTTAATGGACAGCCTACATTGGTTAGCGCCACGTCTATCAATACCGGCAAATACGATGCTTTTACAAAGACATTCGACGGTTCGACTATGGGATTGGGATGGGCTTTGGAAATGTATATGGACAACAACAAACAGCTTTACGTTAGTTTCGGAGTGCCCGGAAAAGTACTGGTGTTCGATATCAGCGAATTGCCTACGTTACGATTGTTACGAACTTTGGACGCAGATGAAGGGGCGCATCATATGGTTTTCTTTAAAAACCAAATCCGGAAGGGATGTGGTTGCGGTTCAAAACAACCTGCTAAATCTACCGAACTTAAATTCCGGTACAATTACAGTAGTCGATGTAAAGACCGGTGAAAAACTAGGCAAGGTCGATTTACGAAATCGTTACGGCATATTGCCGGAATCGATCGAAGGTACCGGTGGCCCTAGTAATTATTTACACCATTAATACTAAAATAAAACACCCGGAAATCCGGGTGTTTTATTTTGTTTTGGTCTTATTTTTCCAATTCTTTAACCGCATGCAATATCAGTTTTGCAATTTCATGCGGATGTGAAACCATTGACGCGTGACTCGCATCGAGCGACAAGGTTTTGGCATTCATTCTTTCAGCAAAAAAATGTTGCGTTACCGGTGGTAACATCTGGTCGCTTTCCGAAATCTGATACCAAACCGGTAATCGCTTCCAGCCTACGGTTGTGGGCTTGTCTTCAAAGCACCTTCCCGAAGTGGGTTTATGGGTTGCTGCCATAACCAGCGCTTCAGCTTCGCTACAATCGTGGGCAAAACTTTCTCTGAATTTGTCTCTTTTGATCCAGAAATTCCCATAAGCATCCGGATAAATATGAGCACCTCCGGCCGGAATAGCATCCTTGGTCAGCAGGGTTTTTAGGTTTTCAGTTTCATCGGGCGCAAAAGCAGCGATATAGACTAGTCCTACTACATCCGGACATTTTGCCGCGGCATCTGTAATAACTACTCCTCCATACGAATGCCCAACCAAAAGTGTAGGACCTTCCAAAGATTCAACCAGTCGCTTAACCGTTTCCACATCATCCGCCAATGCTGTTAGCGGATTTTGTACCGCCACTACTATATGTCCTGCCATTGCGAGTTCCGGAATCACATTTTTCCAATGCGAACCGTCACCCCATGCACCGTGAACCAGTACTATATTGAGTTTATCAGACATAACTTTCTTTTTAAATTTAGCCTCTTAAAATTACGAAAAAATCCTTTCCGGTAAAAAGGATTTCTTTTTTCTTCGTTTATATTTAACAGTCCAAAGCACTTATAATCAACAGATTTTAAAAACATTAGTCTTCAAAATGCTTTTTACTGAATGTATGCAATCGGCGTAGTTTAAAAGCCAGGATAATCCTAAAAATACCATAGGTGATAAAAGCCAGTGCCGTCCAGATGATGATGGTCATTCCGCCAAAAACCGGATTCCAGATCATAATAAACGAAAAAAGTAATCCCAAAATTCCCAGTAGCAACAGCCAATACCAGTCACGAATGCCAAAGCCTTTCAGATCGAAAGCATAGCCTATGGCTGCAACCGAACGGAACAATAACATAAAACCGACATAAAACGGCAATACTGCCATCGACAATCCCACGTTGGATGCCAATACAATTCCGAACAGCAAATCGATAATCCCACCGGCCAATATCCAACCCCAGTTATCGATTTCTTTTCGATTGCTAATTGAAAAAATAATTTCGAAAATCCCGTTTACTAAAAAAACAACACCAAACAAAAGTGCCAGCGTTACATAGGACTCTAATGGTGTTTTTAAAATCCAGAATCCGAATAAAAGAAAGAGAACACCTACAATAAGCGATAAATACCAATGTTTTACAGCATTTTTAATGTTTTTGAACAATTGTTTTTCCATATCGATCGATTTAAAAGTGAATACAGCTTCTTATTTCTTCTTTTACCTGTCCAAATTCAAAATTTCCTGTCAGAAGAAACTACTATTTGGTTTTAAATTACTAAATTTCTGTGACTTTTACAATTATATCTAATTGATACGCTTATGAAAAATTTTGTCTTAGCCTTGTTCGCCTTAGCGGTAATGGTGTCTTGTTCCGATAAAAAAACAGATCGAAAAGAAACGTTACACCAAAACGAAAAACTGATCCAACAGTATTTCGACTATTTTAACAAGCACGATTGGGTAAAACTGTCTGAAATGTATACCGAAACCGCCGAATTCCGGGATCCGTCACTCGGTCCGGAAGTGGTCAAGCAATCCCGCTATCAGATCATTAAAAAATATACGGAATTGGCGCAGCTGTTTCCCGATCTTAAGGATACCGTTTCGACGATTTATCTGGCTGGAGAACATCATGTAGTAGTCGAGTTTACGTCAAGTGGTACAGCACCGGATAAGTCCCGGTTCCTGCTGCCGATCTGTACTATTTTCACAATTGAAAATGGAATGATCACTAAAGATTTTACGTATTACGATAATTTCGAATAACCCGTTCCTAACGTTGTAACAACAGGAAATTGGCGTAAAAATCGGGAATTCCGCTTGTCATAATAGCCTCAGCCGTTTCTTCTACCGGATAAGGTAATTTAATGATTTCGACAGTTAATGTTGTTGTTCCGATATCCAACAGTAAATAGGTAGCCATCGATTCCCCTTCTTTGGAACGTCCCACCGAACCGCAATTCAAGGCCAGTTTTACGCTGGCTTCACCTGTTTTTATGTTTCGGATATACGATTGGTGCGTATGTCCCATAACCAAAATATCGGCATTTTCCTGTTCCATCATGTCGTACAGATCGGCCTCGTTATGGTTTTCATAAATATATTCTTCGTTACTTCTCGTACTGCCATGTACCAGTAATAGTGCCAGCTCGCGTTCCTGTTGCGTAAAAGTAAGCCTGATTTTTTGCGGCAGTTTGCTTAAAAAGTCTTTGTTTCCGGGCGTAATGGTATCACGCGTATGATCAACAGCCTGAATCCGCGCGCGGGTTTCATCCTCGGAATGTTTTTTCAACGGAATCACCGGGTGATTAAAAGCAATACGTTCATCATGATTTCCCATGATACAAGGTATACGGGAACTTCGCAATAATTCGATCACTTCATTCGGCCAGGGCGCAAAATCGACCAGATCGCCCAGACAATATACCTGATCGGGTTTTCGTACATCCAAATCAGCTAAAATGGTTTTTAAAGCCGGAAGGTTTCCATGTACATCACTAAAAATAGCTATTCGACTCATAGGCTTGGGGTTTGTTACAAAGGTACGGCATTTGTCAATTTTGATACAAATTTTCCGATGACTCCCCTTTTTATCACGATCAGTTACATTAACGGAGCTGCCAAACGTACCAGTCGCTCTTTAAATTTTTGCATCCGGGATCGTTTTCGCCATTGTACCGGATCAATCTGTTCAGAATCATCCAGATCTTTATAAAACTGAACACGCAGGGCTTCTGCAATTGCCGTATCGTAAATAATCGCATTGGCTTCAAAATTCAGATCAAAACTCCTGTAATCCATATTGGCCGAACCTACCATACTAAATTGTCCGTCGCAAACCATAGTCTTGGCATGAACAAATCCTTTTCGGTAACGATATACCGCAACTCCCGCTTCCATCAATTCTTTATAATACGAAGCCGATACCGCATTTACTATTTTCGAATCGGAAATACCTGGAACCAGTACTTTAACCACAATACCGCTTAACGCGACAACTTTAATCGCGTTCAACAGGGTTTCGTCCGGAATAAAATATGGTGAGGTGAGCAATACTTCCTTACGCGATACCGCGATGCTTTGTGCCATCGATAACATAATGGACGGTATCTTTGAATCGGCTCCACTAACAACCGTCTGCACAATAGTATTTCCTGCCTTTTCGCGGTTTAATCCGGACGGAAAAAAGCATTCTTCCGGTTGTAGGGTTTGTCCGGAGGCAAAATTCCAATCACTCAGAAACGTATATTGCAGATTGTATACGCCTGTTCCCGCGATACGAATACTGGCATCCCGCCAATAATAGTCGTTTTCAAACCGGGAGTCGTTTATATAGCGATCGCTTACATTAATGCCACCTACATAGCCAATTTTACCATCTATCACCACTATTTTACGGTGATTCCGGTTGTTGACACGGTTGGCAAACAATGAAAAAATGATTTTATAAAACGGATAGACTTCCACACCGTTTTCCCGTAGCCGACGCGCCAGTTTTTTGATCCCGGAACTCCCAAAAGCGTCATAAACAAAACGTACCGCTACACCTTCTCTGGCTTTTCGGATAAGCAGGTTGGCAATCGCATTTCCGGTTTCATCGTCTTCGTAGATATAATATTCGAGATGAATATTTTTTTCGGCCGCCTCCATATCCTCCAGTAATCTTGGAAACTTTTGTTCCCCGTTAATCAGTAAATCAACACGATTGGTATCGGAAATCAGACTGTTTTCATTTTTTAAAACCATCTTCGCTACACTGTCAAAATTGCCGAAAACTTCCGGTTTGTTTTGCAGTATCTTCCGGGAATTATCGTTGACCGCCCGAATTACCTGCGCCAGTAAATTATCGTCTTTTATGATTTTTTTGGAATAGATTTCCCGTTTCCGGTAATTGAATCCAAAAGAAAAGTAAACAAAAATACCCGCTATCGGAAGGAAAGTAACCAAAAGCAGGTAGGCTGATGCTTTGGCAGGTGATTTGGTATTGTAAATAACGATACAACAAACCGCTATTACGATCAGGTAATAAATTGCTAAAAATAAGGTGCTCCACTGATTGATCAATTCTTCCAGAGTCATGAAAGCCAGATTTTACCTTAAATGTACCTTGTTTTCGTTACAGTAACAAATTTTAACAGGAAAAACAGAAGTGTTATATTTGTATGACCTCGCAATATGGATCAAAAAAATGCTTAACCAATACTTCGTTATGAAAATTAAAAAGATCATTTTAGGATTGTTGGGAACCCTGTTGGTTTTAGGTATTGCCGGCTATGCTACTTCTAAAATTAGTCCGTGGCCTACGGCGCTTTTACTCCGGTATGCGTTTGATTACGGTGCCGATAAAAAGTCGGAGGCTTTAGAAAAACACGTTCCGGATCATATTACCGTAATACAGGATCAATGTTATGATTCGACCGATACAGAGGCGCTTCTGGACGTATATTATCCCGAAAACCAAATTATAACGGCATCCATAATCTGGGTTCACGGTGGCGGATGGCTTTCCGGAAATAAAAAACAGGTGGCCAATTATGGTAAAATATTGGCCTCAAAAGGCTTTTCGGTGGTTAGTATTGACTATGCACTGGCACCATCTGTAGTCTACCCCGGTCCGGTACGCCAATTGAATACAGCTTTGGATTATCTGATACAAAACCAACAACGATTGCATATCTGCACTGCGAAAATGATTTTGGCAGGCGATTCGGCCGGAGCGCAAATTGCAGCACAAACCGCTGCTTTACTTACGTCCCCGGAATATGCGAAACTACTGGGGATTGTTCCGAAAACCCCGGTTTGTCGCATTGCCGGACTGGTTCTGTATTGTGGGCCATACGACATTGGCAAAACCGATGTGGAAACCGGATTTAAAGGACTCGCCCGACCAATATTATGGTCGTATAGCGGTACAAAAGATTTTCTAACGGATGCTTATTTTAAAACCGCTTCGGTAAATCAATACCTCACAAAACATTTCCCACCCGCTTTTATTTCGGCCGGAAACGGAGATGATTTATTGTTTCAATCGCAGGTATTGGCCCGACATCTAGCTGATTTGAGCGTTCCGGTCGATACCTTGTTTTTTCCGAATGCCTATACTCCGAAACTACCGCATGAATACCAGTTTGATCTCGACCATAAAGCCGGAACTACCGCTTTACAACGTTCTGTTCAGTTTATTATGAAGTTGCCGTAGCCGCGATCATAAAAAACGGGTTCGTATTAAAGGCATCAAAATCGGATTTTAACTCGGCTTCCAATTCGATAATTTCCGGCGTTCTATCCGTTTCTTTTATTTTTTTCAGGTATTGCAACAGGTTATAACAAGTGGTAAACTGTCCGGTAGCAATAATGCTTTCCTTTACTTTCTCGGACTGATGACGGGAATCAAACCATAAGGTTGTACTCATTGTTCTGGCTTTTTCGGCTGTTGCAATTAGTTTTTGCGACGGATATAACGGATCGATGGAAACATCTTCGGGATTAAATTTGGTTCGGCTCAGATCGTAAATCGTATTCTGAATGACCTTATTGCGGTATTTTTTATCCGTAAACAAACGATCGTAATACATCCGTCGGATTTGTTTCAGATAAACATCATTGGCCAAAATAAAGACCGATTTGGCTCTTGACAATAACATATGCTTTAAAATATCAAACCGCAGTCGGTACAATACATTGCTGTATTTTTTAAACACGGTATTCCAGGATCCGGTTTCGGAAGGCTTTCGGATCGCTTTTATCATTTTTGAAACCATACATCCGATCACTACGGTCGAAAAAATTCCGGTCAGCGTTCCCACGATATAGTGCCACGGTTTCCAATCGTCAATCAAAACCAATAGCAAAGGAAGTACGCATGCCAGCAGAAAAAGCAGCGTTCCGATGCTGCGAAGCGAAAAACCATTATACCAACGGTTTTTATAAACCGGTAAGGTATAACCGTCCATTAGATAACTACTTACATCACAACTGATAAACAAATCGAATTTATCGGCTTTTTTCCGGCGTTCATCCGCTTTTAAAAAAGACCCGATTCCCTGATTATCGGTAATTCCGCCGTCCATGATTCCGAATTGTTTTTGTTCGAAATTTTTATTTTTCAGGAAATCTACCCGGTTGTAATCCGACAGCGTATATTCGTTTTCTTCATAGGCAATGGCATTTTCCAACGCTTCTTTAGTCAGATTCGGACCTGTAAAGTCTTCCGGGAACAACATGGGTTCAAAACCGGACGGAAAACACGACGAACAAGCTAAAATATCGGCCAATCTAAGCTGATCGGCTACGGTTTTTCCTTTTGGCGTAAAATAGATATAGCGGTTTCCAATCTTTCCACCCGATCCTTTTTTACCGCCTTTTTGCGATTGGAAACGAAAGGGCAATCCATTTGAAAACTCGGTCGCATTGACGCAGATTTCCTCCAAGTGTACCGGTCGTTCCGATTTCGAAAACATACCAAAGGTTTTTCCGGAAAACATTTTGTCGTAAACCAAACTAAAAGCGTTGATCAAATTCCGACTCTTTTGCGGTCGGCCTTTCCACGAAGCTGCGTTATCCAATGTTCGGATGGCATCTCCCAACAGTTGTTCGCCTGTGAGTTGTTGGTTTAAAAAGGTGTAAAATTCCTCAAAGGTTTTCCCTTCAAATAGAAAAGTGCTATAGGACAAATTGGTGATACTACCACCGGAAGTCGACGAAATATAACGGACATTATGCAACAACGGTTTCCCTTCGTATTGGATTCTGTTTAAATACGACAGACATCCCAAACTATAGGCCGCTGCCCGGAATCCGCCTCCGGAAAAAGCGAGTGCAATGTTTTTCATGTGTGTTGGTTTGGCCTCGCTAAAATCATTATTTACGACGGAATACGCAAATTTTCACCATTATGTTTCCAATAATAACACAATAACGATTGTATTTGTAATTATCTTAAAACAAAAATGAGCCATAATGGTTCATACTGTTTGTATTGCTATTCCGGATTTTTATTACTCAAATACGATTGGTTTCCCGGTTCGTTTGATTTTGACAATTTCAAAGGGTTGTGTAATCACGGTAGTCGCATCGCCTGTTTTGATATTGTCCAGATTGACCAACAGGTTTTGTTGATTTTCGGCTATATCGGTGATGTCAATCGTCCATCCGCCGCTCATTTTAACTTCGTCAAAAATAGCCAATACCTGATAGTGCTCAAAATCAACATCCGTTTGTGTAAACTGATAGGTCGTATTATTAACGGCATCCATCGCTGCTTTTAAGGCATCCCATTCCGTTTGTGAATTGATCACTAAATTTTGCTGGCTAATATTTTCAGAACTGCCGCCATAAAGGTTTCCTTTTCCAACCAACTGGAAATTGACATTCTGATCCTGTGGAGCACTTGCAACCGTAGTCGCATCGTCACTACAGGCCACAAGAAGTAAACCTGTAAAAAGAAGTAGTATTTTTTTCATGATCATTCGTTTATAAGGTTACAATTAGACATTGGCGCTATCGCCTTAGTCTTTTCAAATTTAAAAAAATATTCAACAAAACACTATATATCAACACCTTAAAATTAAAACTATAAAAAAACCGGGATTCACATCCCGGTTTTCATTTTTGGTTTATTCTGAATTATTTTTTCAACTTATCCATAGCGTTTTTAGCGTCTTCTTTCGCTTTTTCAGTTCCCGCTTTAACGTCTTCAGCTGCTTTGTTGGCCGCATCTTTTACGTCCTGAGCTGCTTCAACAGTTTTGGTTTTTGCTGTTTCCCAAGCCGCTTTCGCTTTGTCTACAGCTTCCTGAGCTAGTTTTTCAGCCGCTTTGTCACCTTTAGCTTTCGCTTCTTCTAACGATTTTTCAGCCGCTTTTACGTCAGCTTCCAATTTCGCCATATCCGAATTGGTGTCAGCTTCCATTTCAGCAGGTGCCGGTGGTGGCGCTACTTCCATTGTTTCTTCTTCCGGTTTTGGTGTTTCTTTTTTACACGATGTTGCGAATAACATTCCGCATACAGCAAGGGTTAACGTTAACTTTTTCATTAGTTATAATTTTAATGGTTGAAACTTACTCCTAAAAGTATAAAAAAAAATAATTAACTCCGCTATTTTTTTAACTAAAAAAGTTTTACAAAAACAAAACATAACCAAAATCACCTTACAAAAAATACAGATCAACGACCTAAAACACATCTCAATTCATTTTTTTAACAAACGGAACAATCGAAAACTGGTCGGTCGTGCCTCCAAATAGGTCGGACTATTTTTTCCGGTCTCGTATTTAGTTCGTATTTTTGCGTGCTTAAAATCTTTATCGGAAATGATTACTAAGCCCTCCCATCCTATTTACAATATTCACTTCGGCTTGGTATGCCTGAGTTCTTTACTATTTTCAGCCAGTTTTAATATGCTTATCCCCGAACTACCGGAATATCTGAGTAGTATGGGCGGTGCGGAATATAAAGGCTTGATCATAGCTTTATTTACACTTACTGCCGGTATTTCACGGCCTTTTAGCGGCCGACTTACCGATACGATGGGACGCGTTCCCGTTATGGCTACCGGTTCTATCGTTTGCTTTGTATGTGGTTTCCTATATCCGGTTTTAAGTACGGTTTCCGGCTTTTTATTTCTGCGATTACTACATGGTTTTTCAACCGGTTTTAAGCCTACCGCTACGGCTGCCTATGTGGCCGATATTATTCCGAGAGAACGTTGGGGCGAAGCACTTGGATTACACGGACTTTGTTTTAGTACCGGAATGGCAATCGGACCGGCAATCGGGAGTTCGATAAAGCTCTATTTTTCAATGAATATACTGTTTTATGCCTCTTCCCTGTTTGCGCTGTTGTCGATTTTGATTTTACTGAACATGAAAGAGACGCTTAAGGACAAAGAACGTTTTCGTTTTTCCATTTTAAAAATCTCCCGAAAGGATATCATAGCCGTCGAAGTACTTCCGGCCGCTATTGTTACTTTTCTGTCTTATATTGCCTATGGCGCGATCCTGACGCTTATCCCGGATTGGAGTCAGCATATGGGAATTGAGAATAAAGGTTTGTTTTTTATGGTGTATACGATCGCCTCTTTAGTGATCCGATTTATAGCCGGTAAAGCTTCCGATCAATACGGACGCATCCGCGTGATCAATATTGGACTGGTTTTATTGTTCGTTTCGTTGGCGGTCATCGGTTATGCCGATACGTTTACCGGATTGATGATCGGTTCTTCTATTTATGGTATCGCAACCGGTATTTTATCTCCGGCTTTAAACGCCTGGACTGTCGATATGAGTCATGTGGATCATCGTGGAAAAGCCATGGCTACGATGTATATCGCATTGGAAGCCGGTATTGGTCTTGGCGCGCTTTGTGCCGGATGGTATTATCAGGATGTTATCGCCAAAATCCCTATTATTATGTATACCACCGCTGTTATGTCGGTTTTTGCTTTAGTTTATATGCTATTGCGAAAACGATCACAATTAACCTGATTGCTTGTCTATTAATGATATAATCGGATAATTTCATGGTCTTTTGCGGTTTTATCAGTACCAAAATAGGCGAAACACCATTTTAAATACTAATTTTAAATTAAAAGTATTGCAAAATAATACCAATCGGTATATATTTGTTTTTTATCCGTACGAATGGGCAAAGCTGAAAAAACCAGGCAATTTATTATCGAAAAAACCGCTCCGGTCTTTAATTCCAAAGGATTTTGGGGTACTTCTTTACAGGATCTTACTTATGCAACCGGTTTGACCAAAGGGAGCATTTACGGGAATTTTAAAAATAAAGACGAGGTTGCGTTGGCTGTTTTGGAACACAATCTGAATAAAGTAAGTAGTCTTGTGATCCGCGCCATTGCCGAAAAAAAGAGCTATCGGGACAAATTGTTATGCTATCCGGATTTATACGAAGATTTCGCTAAGCACGATTTCCCGGCTGGCGGTTGTCCGATTCTGAATACTGCTATCGAAGCAGACGATACGCATCCGCCGTTAAAAGAGACCGCCAAAAAGGCCTTATTATATTGGAAAGATTCCCTGACGTATCTTATTAACAAAGGAAAAGAAAAAGGGGAATTTAAACCCGAAACCGATGCCGAAGAAAATGCATTGGCAATTATTGCGTTGATCGAAGGTTCGCGTATGATGATCAAACTAACTGGAAAACTAAACCATAACCGTTCCATCATGCAGACGCTTCGAAAACTGATTGTAGAACTCTGATTTTTTTTAACCAAAAATATACCGATCGGTATAAAATTATTTTATGAAAAATGTAAACATCATCTTAGCCCGACGTACTCCTATTGGAGGGTTTATGGGTAGTTTATCGTCACTAAGTGCGACCGAATTGGGTAATATCGCCATAACCGGGCTTTTAGAACAAAGCGGAGTACCGCCAACTGCTATTGATTCCGTTTATTTGGGGAATGTCCTTTCGGCCAATCTCGGACAATCGCCAGCCAGACAAGCTGCATTAACCGCCGGAATTCCGGACAAAACAGATTGTACAACGATCAATAAGGTTTGCTCTTCCGGTATGAAAGCGGTTATGTTGGGCGCACAACAAATTCAATTAGGCATTGATCAAATCGTATTGGCCGGAGGTTTTGAAAGCATGAGTAATGTTCCGCATTATATCCAACATCGAAAAGGAACCAAAATGGGACATGATACGGTAACCGACGGACTTTTAAAAGACGGACTAACCGATCCGTACCACCATTTTCATATGGGAAATGCCGCCGAAATCTGCGCCCGAAAATTCAATATCAGTCGGGAAGCACAGGATGAATATGCGTTGGAATCCTATCGCAAAGCCACCGAAGCGACCCAATCGGGTAAATTCAAAAACGAAATCATTCCGATCACCATACAAGACAAAAAGGAAACCCGGATCATTTCTGACGATGAGGATATTTATAAAATCATCCCGGAAAAAATTGCAAAACTGGCGCCGTCATTTGAAGAAAACGGTACGATAACCGCGGCCAATGCGAGTAACCTAAACGACGCTGCCTGCGCTATTTTGCTGGCATCCGACGAAGCGGTAGCGCAATACGATCTAAAACCCGTTGCCCGAATTATCGGTTATGCCGATGCAGCGCAAGCCCCGGAATGGTTTACCACTGCGCCTTCGCTTGCAATTCCAAAGGCCTTGGAACAGGCAAAGCTATCCTTGAATGCAATCGATTATTTTGAAATCAACGAAGCGTATTCGGCTGTGATTCTTGCTAATCAGCAAATTCTTGGTCTTTCGCCCGAAAAGGTAAACGTATACGGTGGCGCGGTGGCAATGGGTCATCCTATCGGGGTTTCCGGCGCCCGAATCATCACAACCTTATTATCCGTATTGGAACAGGAAAACGGTCGCTATGGTGTAGCGGCTATCTGTAATGGCGGTGGCGGTGCATCGGCAGTAGTTCTTGAAAAATTGTAATCGTATTTTATCTTATGAAAAACGACGCTTTTGATTTTTTAAAACAACATATTGGCAAGGAAGTCAGTACTTCACCCTCGCCTTTTATGAATTGGCTTCGACCAACCATGTTGAAAGTGGAAGAAGGCAAACTGGTTTTCCAATATACCATACGTCACGAAATGACAAATCCGTATCGCACACTACACGGTGGCATTATCGCTGCCATGATCGACGATGCAATCGGTGCGACGCTGATTTCCTATAATGAGCCTTATTTTTATCCGACAATTAATAATGTGATCGATTATTTTGCATCGGCACGCGAAAACGATGTGATCATTGCCGAAACCGCCATCAACAAAAAAGGAAAACAAATCGTAAATGCCCAATGCGAAATCTGGAATCACGATAAAACCCGCTTATTAGCAAAAGGTTATACCAACTTGTTGCGCACCGATATAAAATAAATTACAATACTTACTTACTAATAAGTAAAATTTATATCTTTGTCCCGATGAAGGATACCCGATCCCATATTATCCGGCTTGCCGACGAATTGATCCGGTCAAAAGGCTATAATGCATTTAGTTATGCGGATATTTCCAAAGAACTGAACATTAAAAACGCGGCCATACACTACTATTTCCCCTCCAAATCGGATTTGGGCGCAGCTGTTATTGATCATACAACGGAACGATTTAAGGAAACTATTGCCGCATGGGAAGCATTACCGTATGAGACGCAATTGCATCAGTATACCTGTATGCATAATAAAACCCGTGAGAATCGTTGGGTATGCCTTATGGGCGCTTTGTCTCCGGTACACGATACCTTATCGCCCGAAATGCAGCAAAAGCTAAAAGAAATGGCCGAAAGTATCCTTCAATGGCTCACCGGTTTACTGGAAAAAGGAAAAGCCGATGGTAGTTTTCATTTTACGGAAACTCCAAAAGCAAAAGCCTATTGCATCCAGTCGTCGTTATTGGCTTCTTTGCTTTTAAACAAGGTATTGCAAAACGATGTTTGCCAGGTGATTCAGCAAAATATTCAGGAAACGTAGATTTTTAAACATACTTATCAGTAGAAAACCATTAATAATGAAAAGAGTTGTAATTACAGGACTTGGGGCGCTTACCCCAATTGGAAATACGGTCACCGAATTCTGGAACAACAGTATCAAAGGAATTAGCGGAGCCTCCAAAATAACACGTTTCGACGCTTCGAAATTCAAATCGCAGATTGCCTGTGAGGTAAAGGATTTTACACCATCGAATTATCTTACCCATAATGAAATCAAGCGTAGTGACTTGTTTACACAGTATGCCTTATATAGTGCCGCTGAGGCGATGGAAGATTCGGGATTGGATTTAACAACAATCGATCCGTTTGATATCGGTGTAATCTGGGGTGTTGGACAAGGTGGAATGGAGACATTCGAAAATGAAGTACGCGACTATACTTTAGGTGACGGAACACCTCGCTTTAGTCCGTTTTTTGTTCCTAAGTTGATTATCAATATGGCATCAGGAATGATCTCAATGAAATACGGATTGCGCGGCATTAATTATACGACGGTTTCGGCTTGTGCGACGTCTAATACGGCCATCATGGATGCCTATAATTATATCAAACTGGGCAAAGCCAAAGTGTTTGTCACTGGTGGTTCGGAAGCACCAATTACACCGGCTTCGATGGGTGGTTTTGCCGCCCTTAAAGCCATGTCGACCCGCAATGACGATCCGGCAGCGGCGAGTCGTCCTTTTGACATGAATCGCGACGGTTTTGTAATGGGTGAAGGTGCCGGAGCTTTAATCCTTGAAGATTATGATCATGCGGTAAAAAGAGGGGCTAAAATGTATGCGGAAATCGTAGGTGCTTCAATGACAGCCGATGCGTATCATATGACATCACCGCATCCGGAAGGAATCGGTGCGGCTAAAGCAATGCAACTGGCTCTTGAAGAAGCACAATTGACTCCGGATCAGGTGGATTATCTAAACATGCACGCGACTTCCACTCCTGTTGGTGATGTGAGCGAGTTAACCGCTGTTAAAAAAGTATTTGCCGATAGTCCGAATCTTAGTGTAAGTGCAACCAAATCGATGACCGGACACTTGTTAGGAGCGGCCGGTGCGATCGAGGCCATATTGTCGATTAAAGCAATTAATCACGGTATTATTCCGCCAACGATCAATTTAGATGACGTTGATCCAAATATACCGGAAGGTATTCATATCGTAGCGAATCAGGCACTTGAGAAAAAAGTGGATGTTGCGATGAGTAATGCATTCGGTTTTGGTGGTCATAATGGAATTGTGATCTTTAAAAAGATATAATCTTATTTTTCACACCTGACCCGTTTTTGAAACCTGTCAGGTGTAAAACAAAAAGAGGCAGGAAATTCCTGCTTCTTTTCTCTTTATTCTCTTCCTATTTCCGTTTATAATCGAACGTTGCCGGGAATTTCCGGGTTACGATATTCGGTTCGGACAATATCTTTTTTTCATATTTCGGACTGATCTGTTTGTCCATATAGGTCTCCTCTTTAAACTTTTTGTGTTCTACAATAGCCGACACTTTTACATTCACATCGATAGGCTGTACGTAGTTGTCATTTTTCAGCATCACATAAAATTTCCCCTGTAACATTCCCGGTTCGGTAAAGCGTTTCGAGGTAGCAATTCCTTTTCCGAAATCGTAGGATTTAATCGGTTTCCCCTGAAGGTATAACTTTTTGTTTTCTTCGTTTACCAATGCATATTCCACATCTTCACCAATAGACGGCAATGCCAGATTGGTCACCGCTCCGGCCGCTAGTCCACCTAACGGACTGGTAAAAATCGTTGTTGCGCCCTGAACAGCACCTACAATGACCTTACGGTTTTGTTGCCAATAATCATTGCTTTCTTTTCCAACGCCAACCCAATACGCCCAGGCCACTACTTTTTTGCTTTCGTCTGCTGTGATGGAATTCCCCGGTAGTGCAAAAAAGATCCCCGATTGACTCGGATCCAGACTCGTTTTGGCACTCACCCGCTGACTTTTGTCCACTACCATTTCCTCATATTTCTTTTCGAAAGTAACTACCTTTCGGGTTTTACGAACATATAACGTATCATAACCCACCACAACTTCTTTGGTAAACGAATTCCAGGTCGTGTCCTGTTCTGTTACCCATTTGACCGTCGTATTAAAATTCCGGTTTTCTTCAGTTGCCGGTGTACGCTGTATCAGTACCGAAAGCTGCTTCGGCTCCTTATCGGTATTTTTAAACAGGAATTTATAAACCGCTTTATGATTTACCACAACGGTCTGCTTTTTTACTTTTTTGACATCCATCACTTTAAATTTCAGGATGTCCGGAAATTCCGAAACCGACACTTCGTTTAACTTTTTTCCGTTTTCCTCTTCAAAAGTGAGCAAAATCTGATCGCCTTCGGCAAAACCGTAAACCAATTCTTCCGTTGTGCCGGGTTTTACCTGTAAAGCGATTTCGGCTACGGTTATATTTTTTTGTGCAAAAAGAACGTTAACTGTCAATAAAAACAGTAGAGTAATTTTATTCATGTTTTAATTTGTTATCTTTTATTTTTCAAAACCATAATCACGTTCCACTTTGGCAATACGCACTTTAAAAACACGATACCAGTCGGCACGCCCTTTTTCGCGGGCAATAGTATGTTCAATGTCTTTTCTCCAATGGGTAATCGCTTCCAAATCGGCCCAATAGGAAACCGTAATACCAATCGCATTCCGTGCCGATTCCACTCCTAGAAAACCGGGTTGCTGTTTGGCAAGTTCGACCATACGATCGGCTGTCACACCATAATTATCGTCAATTTCCGTTCGTTCGGATGTAAAAATCACCGCATAATACGGTGGTTCCGGTGTTTGTGCGATCATTTTAGTGTTTTTTAGCTTCTTCCCAGAAAACATCCATTTCGGCCAATGTCATATCGGCTAATGGTTTCCCCATTTCGGCGGCTTTACTTTCGAGATACTGGAAACGTTTGATAAACTTTTTATTCGTACGCTCCAAGGCATCTTCCGGGTTTACATTTAGAAAACGAGCATAATTAATCATCGAGAACAACACGTCCCCAAACTCGGCTTCCACCTTATCCTGATCCCCTTTCTTCACTTCAACCTGTAATTCTTCCAGTTCCTCCTGAACCTTATCCCATACCTGATGCGGTTCTTCCCAGTCGAAACCGACACCTTTTACCTTATCCTGAATCCGACTGGCTTTTACCAGTGCCGGCAGACTTTTAGGTACACCCTCCAAAACGGATTTCTTACCTTCTTTGAGTTTTAATTTTTCCCAATTCTGTTTAACCTGTTCTTCGTTTTCTACGACCGTATCGCCATAGATATGCGGATGTCTGTCAATGAGCTTGTCACAGATCGAATTGGCTACATCGCCGATATCGAACGCCTCTTTTTCGCTTCCGATTTTAGCATAGAAAACAATGTGCAACAACACATCACCCAGTTCTTTTTTGATTTCGTCCAGATCGTTGTCCAGAATCGCATCGCCCAGTTCATAAACTTCTTCAATTGTAAGATGCCGAAGGCTTTCCAGCGTTTGCTTTTTATCCCAGGGACATTTTGCCCGTAGGTCTTCCATAATATCGAGTAAACGATTAAAAGCGTCCAGTTGCTGCTGCCGTGTGTTCATAGGTTCAGAATTTGTGTAAAAATAAGAAATCCCGCCCGAAGGCAGGATTATTTTATAGCTGTTTCCGCAATTATTCTTCAGTAGCAGTTTCTGTTTCTGCAGCTTCGGCCGGTGCTTCTTTCGACACCAATCCATTTGCTTGTAACATATTGTACCAGTTCAATACTTTTTTAATATCGGAAGCATATACTCTGTCTTCGTCAAATTCCGGTAATACTTCTCTGAAATAAGATTCCAATGTTGCGTTATCTTCTTTGTGTGAAATTGCAGGTCCGTTGTCTTCTTTTTCAGCAATTGCTCTGAAAACTTCTGCCAAACGGATTTCTCCATCATAGGTATAGATTGAAATTTCAGACAGTAAACTTACATTACTACGCAAACCAACCGTGATTTTTTTACCGTCTAATAATGATTCGGCTACAAATCCGGTTCTGGTTTGTAATTTTAATGCGTATAAACCTGGTTTTCCTGAAATTGCTAATATTCTTTCGATGCTCATTTTTCTATTTTTTTAAAGGATGACAAATATCTAATCTTTGAATTGAAAAACAAAAATTATCGCCCTTTTTTGGCAATAAATTTCATTTTATAATCCGGACGCGTTTTGCCTTCCATGATGTTTTGTAATTTTTTTGAAATTAATCTTTTTTTCAACGATGAAATTTTGTCGGTAAACAATATTCCTTCGATATGATCGTATTCGTGTTGGATTACCCGGGCAATCAATCCGTCGTACACGTCGGTATGCTTGTTAAAGTCTTCGTCGTAATATTCGATGGTGATCTTTTCTTTACGGAATACATCTTCCCGGACATCCGGAATACTCAAACAACCTTCGTTGAATCCCCACTCTTCGCCTTCTTCTTTTAGAATTTTGGCATTGATAAACGTTTTGCGGAAGTTTTTTAACAGCTCCTGTTCTTCCTGTGTCAGATCTTCACTATCGCTAAACGGCTCACAATCGATGATAAAAATACGTATTGACATTCCTACCTGCGGTGCGGCCAAGCCAACGCCATAGGCATTATACATCGTATCGTACATGTTTGCTATCGTTTCTTTTAACTTAGGGTAATCCTGCGTCACTTCTTCACATACTTTGCGCAGTACGGGATCACCATATCCGATAATAGGTAAAATCATTATTCTTATTTTAAAGGATTTACGTGAATTAAAAGCAAAAATCATACCCTTAATCCGTGCGCAAAAGTAATGATTTTTTACAGATTCCGATATCGATTCTCCGGATTTGACTTTTTTTAAACATTTTTATGCAAAATCATTCTTAATTTTATGCTTACTTTTTTTACATTTTCTACCTTTGCTTTTAACACTGTGACAATGCTATATCAAATTAGAAAATTCATCGACAGTACCAACTTCACGAATGCTTTTAAAGTAACCCTTGCCGCTGTAATTCCATTTATCGCTTTTGCCCAACTGGATTATTCCAATATTGGTTTTACCGTTGCGTTGGGAACGATTATGGCGTTTCCGAGTGATATCCATGGGAATCTGAAACACAAAATAAACGGTTTGCTGGTGGCGGTTTTTCTCGGTGCCGGTTGTACTTTGTTGATCAGCGCTTGCAGTCACAATCCCTGGGTTTTGTATCCGGTGATGGGGATTACGCTGTTTTTCCTTTCGATGTTGTCGGCCTATGGGCAACGGGCGAATCTGGTGGCTTTTTCAGGACTTATCGCTATTGCACTGGCTTTCAGTCACGATTATAAAGGATGGGACTTGATCATGCACAGTATTTGGATTGCCGTTGGTGGTCTTTTTTATATTCTGATTTCATTGCTTTTCTATTTTATCCGACCGAAACGCTATGTAGAACTGCTCACCGTAGATTGTATCCGATTGACTTCAAAATATCTGAAATTGAGAGGTGATCTCTGGAATATCGATGCCAATAAATCTAAAATCATCGAAAAGCAATTGCACTTACAGGTTGAAATCAATACAATTCACGAGAATCTACGCGAGTTTTTAATCCGAAACAACAGCTCGTCCAACTCGAATCATAACCGTAAGATGCTGATCGTGTTTACCACGATGGTCGATATTTTGGAACTCGCTTTATCCACAGCATTCGATTACGATAAATTACATAAAAAGTTTGCCGAGCATCAGAAAGTATTGGCAACCTATCAGAATCTGGCGTATAACCTTGCCGCCAGTCTGAAGAAAATTGCCCGAAGCATCGAAAAAGGCACCAAATATACGTCCCGGCATTCGCTATTGGAAGATTTGGAGGCGTTGCAAAAAGTTATCGCAGCTTACGAACAAAACGTGGGTAAAGCCGAAGCTTATGAAGGCGTATTGATGCTTAACAATATGTTGCATTATGCCGAACGTCAGATTGAAAAAATCAAGGTACTGGAACGCGTTTTTTCCGATTCCATCAACCTTCAGGATTATAAAAACCGAAACAAGGACATTGAAAAATTCCTGACACCCCAAAATTACCGTTGGAATACATTGGTCGAAAACCTGAGTTTTTCCTCTACGTTTTTCCGCCATTCCCTACGGATGACAATCACGTTGTTACTGGGTTATATCATCGGACAGTTTTTACCGTTTCAAAACCCGTATTGGATCCTGTTAACGATTGTGGTGATCATGCGTCCGGGTTATGGGCTTACGAAACAGCGTTCCATCGAACGGATATTGGGAACTGTTTTAGGTGGTATTATCGCTTTCGGTTTCCTATATATCACCAACAATCATACGATATTAGGCGTTTTGTGTGTGATTTCGATGCTTTTGGGTTTTACGTTTTCGAATACCAATTATAAAATCGGAGCGACTTTTGTGACGATTTATGTGATTTTTATTTACGGCATATTAACTCCAAATGTAAACGAAGTAATTCAATACCGTATTCTCGATACGTTTGTAGGTGCGGTGCTATCCTTTACCGCTAGTTACCTGCTATGGCCGTCCTGGGAATTCCTGAATGTACAGACTTTTCTGGAAAAAGCGATCGCCGCCAACCGGGAATACTTATTGGAAATCAGTGCTTTTTACAATAAAAAAGGCGATGTAACCACGTCGTATAAACTGGCGCGAAAGCATGCTTTTATTGAAATCGGAAACCTGATGGCTTCGTTTCAGCGTATGATTCAGGAACCGAAATCCAAACAGCGTCAGAAGTCGCAGGTTTTTAAACTGGCCGTACTTAATCATACCTTATTGTCGTCGCTGGCATCGATAGGTACTTATGTGCAGTCCCATAAAACCACTAAGGCTTCGGAGGCTTTTAATATTGTGGTCAATACCGTGGTTCGAAATCTTGATCAGGCGATTGCCGTATTGAATAATACGAAAAGTGATTTGCTTTCGGAAGAAGAACGCACCAAACTGGAAGTCAGTTTTTCGGAATTAAAAAGCATTCGGGCGAAAGAGCTTCACGAAGATCTGGAAAATGATGTCGACTTTAAACTAAAACTGGAAGAAGCGCAATTGGTTATCGAACAATTAATCTGGCTGACCAACCTTTCGGAAAATATTTTAAAAGCTACTATCGCACTAAAAAATAAAAATGCGGAATAACGTTTATCCATACCTGACAGGTTTTAAAAACCTGTCGGGTATAAAACAAAAAACCGGTACTATTATAACAGTGCCGGTTTTTATTCGTTTATTTTAAACTATACTCTAATTTTCCAGTTTTAATACTTTAGCCGTATGGGCGCGTAATGAATCCGCCAATTCAGGTTGATCATTCAGTAAAGTACCGTAAGAAGGGATCATTTCTTTTAGTTTGGATTGCCATTCCGGAGTTGCCAATTGTTCCGGGAAACAACGTCCCAACAAATCCAACATGATCGAAACGGTAGTCGAAGCACCCGGAGAAGCGCCCAGTAATACCGCCAGTGAACCATCGGCTGCATTCACTACTTCAGTTCCGAATTCCAAAACACCTCTTCCTTCTTTGTCTTTTTTAATTACCTGTACACGCTGACCAGCATTTTCCAATACCCAGTCTTCTTTTTTCGCATCCGGTAAATATTCTTTTAAGGCTTTTAAACGATCTTCCGAGGACTGAAATACCTGATCAATTAAATATTTCGTCAACGGAATATTTTTAATACCGGCAGAAAGCATCGGTTTGATATTGTTTAATTTGATGGATTGTGCCAAATCGAAATACGATCCATTTTTCAAAAACTTGGTCGAAAATCCGGCATACGGTCCGAATAATAAAGCCTTGTTTCCATCGATCATACGCGTATCGATATGCGGAACCGACATTGGTGGCGCGCCAACCGATGCTTTTCCGTATACTTTGGCCTGGTGTTTTTCGATGATTTCCGAATTCACACATTTTAGCCATTGTCCGCTTACCGGGAACCCACCAAAACCGTTTCCTTCCGGGATATTCGCTTTTTCCAGTAATAATAAGGATCCGCCACCGGCTCCGATAAAAACGAATTTCGCTTTTACTCTTTTTTTCTGTCCGTTGGTTTCGTCTTTTACTTTTACTTTCCAGCTTCCGTCTTCGTATTTTTTAAGATCTTTTACCTCGTGATTAAAGTGCATTTTTACACCGTCCTGTTTTTGCAGGTGATTAAAAATACTACGGGTCAACGCTCCAAAGTTCACATCGGTACCGATTTTCATCGAGGTAGCCGCGAGTTTTTTGGTTCCTTTACGGCCTTCCATGATCAAAGGAGCCCATTCGCGAATCCGGTTCGGGTCTTCTGTATATTCCATCCCTTTAAAAAGATGGTATTTTTGTAGTTCCTCAAATCGTTTTTTAAGGTACTTTACATTTTTTTCGCCCCAAACAAAGCTCATATGCGGTACGCTTCTGATAAAACTTTCCGGATTATCCAACAATCCCTGTTCTACCAGATAGGCCCAGAATTGACGGGAAACTTCAAAGGATTCCACGATTTTTACGGCTTTTTTGGTTTCTACGGAACCGTCTTCCAGTTCCGGAGTGTAGTTCAATTCACAAAACGCTGAGTGCCCTGTTCCGGCATTGTTCCAGGCATCCGAACTTTCGGCAGCCGCAACATCTAAACGTTCAAAGATTTCAATTTTTAAGTTTGGTTGTAGTTCTTTTAGTAGTAGTCCTAATGTTGCGCTCATTATTCCTGCTCCAATTAAGACCACATCGGCCTCAGTTTTTTGTATTGTAGTAGTCATCGCAGTATTTTAAAGTGCAAAGTTACTTTAGAAAGTTTGAAAAAACTATCACTTTTTTCCAACCTTTACAATGCAAAACGCACTTTTAGTAAATTATAGTTTTTTTCTAAATCATTTTTCGAGTTAAATAATCCCGAAGCATAATTGTTGCAGAAATCTCATCAATAAGGGCTTTATTTTGTCGTTGTTTCTTTTTTAATCCACTATCGATCATGGTCTGAAAAGCCATTTTTGATGTAAAACGTTCGTCTACACGCTCCACTTTCATGTCGGGAAAAGCCGCTTTAAACCGGGTTACAAAAGCTTCGATTACCGGAGTGCTTTCAGACGGCTGACCGTTCATTTGTAAGGGTTCTCCAATCAGTACTTTTATTACGTCTTCTTTTTCAAAATATGTTTTTAAAAACGCGATTACCTCTTCGGAAGGAACGGTTGTAAGTCCCGATGCGATAATCTGCAATTCGTCGGTTACCGCTATTCCGGTTCGCTTTTGTCCGTAATCTATGGCTACTATTCTCGGCATAACTAGTCGTTAAAGTGTTTTCTGTAATTTTCCTATCCGCAAAAGTAGTGGAAATGTTACTTTTTTATCGCTTTCTTTCCAGGATGTTTTCAGTTCTTTCCGGATAAGTTCCAACGGGTCGGTTTGATTTTGCTTTTTATAATGTTGTACGGCCGACCAGGTTCCCAGATAGCCTAACAATTGTTCGTAATCCCATTCGTAATGGTTTTCGAACGATCTGGTTTTGATTTCTTCGTACGGGAATGGAATCGTTTTATAATTCTCGTCGATATACCGCCGTTCCTTATCCCAATAGTCACCTAAAATTTCTTTATATAGTTTTTTAATAATGACATCGGTTTTCGGGTTTGTTTTTAGCAATCCGTAACCCAATACCACAAAAATCCCATCATTTTTCAGAATTCTGTAAATCTCCTTGTTAAACGTATTAAAATCAAACCAGTGTATCGCCTGCGCTACCGCAATCAGGTCAAATTGTTTGTCGGTAAAATCGGTTTTTTCAGACGGTTGCAGGCTATAGGTGATATTGGCTGCTTTTTCGGCATTTTCAATTTGCTGAGCACTGATATCGGTCGCATACACCTGATCAAAATATAAAGCTAACTTCCGGGCCAACTGACCGTTTCCCGTAGCCATGTCCAACGCCTGTTCCGTACGTGGCGCCAACGCTACTATATAGTCGATAATTTCCTGTGGATATCCCGGTCTGAAAACAGCGTATTCCGATGCTATTTTTGAAAAATTGTCTTTCATCTTTTCTTTGTTAAGCACTATAAAACCTAATGCTATACAAAGTTACTTCCAACAATGTAAAATTAAACGGAAGACGGCTTTAAATATTTCTTAAAGTTTTTGCTCTTAGTGGGATACGTATTTTAATCCGATGATTGAGGCAATCAGGGTCACAATAAAGAACAATCGCCAGAAATCGGCCGGTTCTTTAAAGAAAATAATGCCGACCAATACGGTACCTACTGCACCTATTCCGGTCCACACCGCATAAGCTGTACCAATTGGTAAGGTTTGTGTTGCTTTGATCAATAACAACATACTAATGGTTAGACAGATAAAAAATCCGGAATACCACATAACGGATTCATTTCCGGTGGTATCTTTGGCTTTTCCAAGACAAGAAGCGAATCCTACTTCAAACAGTCCGGCGATAACAATTAAAATCCAGTTCATTTGCATTTATTTTAGACTGCAAAATTCCGTTTTTTTAATCGGTTATTTTTTAACAAATGATAAAAAAGCTAGCGAATTTCGGCTCGAATCCGACTTAAAGTGACCTGAGTAACGCCCAAATAGGACGCAATATGTCCCAACGATACCCGATTTAATAACTCCGGATCGCCTTTTATCAATTCTTCATAGCGTTCTAAAGCCGATTTAAACTGACGAGAAATGAGTCGTTCTTCCGTTTTGACCAGTTCGTATTCACTGAGTTTTCGCCCCCAATTGGCGATATGGATATCTTCTTCGTACAACGCTTTTAACTCGGATGCCTTAATATGGTATAATTCGGCATTTTCGAGCAGTTCTATTGTTTCGTATCCTGTTTTCCCAAAGATATAGCTGTTAAATGACAGTACAACCCCTCCTTCCCGACCAAACCAAAAGGTTACTTCGGTATCACTGGTATAACAAAATGCCCTTGCCATTCCTTTTTTGATAAAATAAATATCGTTTTCGATTTTATTGCTTTCAATCAGATGATGGCCTTTGGGATAGGCCACTTCCGACAGTTTATCAAGGATTTTTTGCAGGGATTTTTCCGGCAATGGCTGGATGGATTGTACAATCTCTGTGGCTGTCATCGCCTATTTTGATTTGAATTTCCAGTCGAATTCGTCCTTATCGTTGATAATCGCACCAACCTCAACACGGATGATTTTTCCAAATTCCGATTGTAAAATCAGCCAGTTGCTTTCGTTGAATACGTTATCCACCGTATCGAATGTTTCGGTTTCCCAGTCTTTGATTCCTTTTGCTAAAATCGCTTCCTGTACCGTTTTAATATCCTTACCGATCAGTTTGACGTCAAATAATTCCAATTCGGGATGCGAACCGATAATATAGCCCAATTTCATATCTTCATCTTCATAAAACGTAAGGCGTAAATACTTGTCGTTATACAGGTAAATGATGTTGTTATCATCATCTTTATACTGACGGTCCGGTTTGCCATAAACCCCTTCCACATCCTGCTGTTTCATTCCGAAAACCAGTTCGGCTATTCCTGTTTTTAAGTTGATTTTCATAGTCAATTTGTTTCCTTCAAAGATATTTCTTTTAGTGGTATTCCTTATAAAAAAAATCCCTCATTTGAGGGATTTTTTGGTATTTTATTAATATTCGAATTGTCCGTATTCGCTGTTTATCGTGAGCTTTTTTGTTTCGGCTGCTGCTACGCGTCCTACGATTTGTGCCTCGATATTAAACGATTTTGAAATCGCAATAATGTCTGCTGCAATTTCGGCCGGCACGTACAATTCCATACGATGACCACAATTAAACACCTGATACATTTCTTTCCAATCGGTTTTGGATTGCTCCTGAATCAATTGAAATAAAGGAGGCACCGGAAATAAATTGTCTTTTATGATATGTAGGTTTTCTACAAAATGTAGGATTTTAGTTTGCGCCCCACCACTACAATGTACCATTCCATGGATTTGAGTAGCGTTGTATTTTTCCAGTATTTTTTTGATCACCGGTGCATACGTCCGCGTAGGCGACAATACCAGTTTTCCGGCATCGATCGGTGCGTTTTCGACCGCATCCGTTAGTTTTACATTTCCGGAATACACCAAATCTGCCGGTACGGAAGCATCAAAACTTTCCGGGTATTTTTGCGCCAGGTAGTTATGAAATACATCATGACGTGCCGATGTTAGTCCGTTACTTCCCATTCCGCCATTGTATTCGGTTTCGTACGTTGCCTGTCCGAAAGAAGCCAAACCGACAATTACGTCACCGGCTTTAATATTGGCATTATCGATCACATCAGCGCGTTTCATTCGTGCCGTTACGGTCGAATCGACAATCAGGGTACGTACCAAATCACCCACATCGGCCGTTTCGCCTCCGGTGGAATGAATGGTTACGCCAAACGATTTTAATTCGGCGATCAGTTCTTCAGTTCCGTTAATGATGGCCGAAATTACCTCACCCGGAATCAGGTTTTTGTTTCGTCCGATGGTAGACGACAGCATAATGTTATCGACCGCTCCCACACATAACAGGTCGTCGATATTCATAATCAAAGCGTCTTGTGCAATGCCTTTCCAAACGGACATATCGCCGGTTTCTTTCCAGTATAAATACGCTAATGAGGATTTTGTACCAGCACCATCGGCATGCATGATCAAGCAATAATCGGCGTCATTGGTCAGGTAATCGGGTACTATTTTGCAGAATGCTTTTGGAAAAAGCCCTTTGTCTATGTTTTTAATGGCGTTATGCACATCTTCTTTGGCGGCAGAAACGCCTCTTAAACTGTAACGTTTACTCGTATCAGAACTCATGTATTTTGTGTGTGTTGTTGTCCCGCAAAGATACTCTAAAATGTGGAATTTGAAAAAAATGCGGATTTGAAAATATTCCGCTTAGTTTTCTATGATTTCAATTTCCACTCTTCTGTTGGCCGCGCGCTCTTCTTCATTTTTCTCCGGTAGCGGATTGATCGGTTGTGTACTTCCGAATCCTTTAAAGGTCGCCCGGCTTTTATCGATTCCGTGTGCTTCCAAAAACATTCGGATGGCTTTGGCGCGTTTGGTCGACAAATCGGCCCGATCGTTTGGCATACAGCAGATATGTCCCTGAATCTGGATTTTTAGTTTCGGATTCTTTTTCATGATCTCCAGTAATTCAAACATTTTCGGTCGGGATTCGGGTAAAATAGCAAAGGTATTTTCGTAAAAATTAAGATTCTCGAGTTTTAGTTTGTCCCCAACCCGGGCGTTTTCCACGCGCATGGTCAATGAAGCATCAAGCGGTAATTCCACTCGTTTGACCTCGGTAACCGGTTTAATTCCTAATATTTCATTTTCCCGCGACAGGTCTTTCGCCAAAATATAATGGATGGTTACTTTCCGGTTTTCGGCTTTGATTTTAGATTGTTTATGACTTTCCCCGAAACTGCGCGTTTTAAAATCGTCACGGGTTTTTACTTTTTCTTTTACCAGATCATAAATAAAGGACACCCGTTTCTGAGCCAGCGTATCGTTATAGGCCGTGGTTCCATCTTCGTCGGTAAAGCCGTTAATCGCGACGATTTTGGATGTGGCATTTTGTTGCATCCAGCTTTCCAGTCGGAGCATTTCTTTTTTATTTGGTTCGTGTTTGTTGCTTTCGAAATAGACAACAAATGATTCCTGTGCCGATGCGTTAAACGCGGCCGCAAGGAACAGAAAAAGGGCTAAAAACGATCTCATTTCAGTAGTTTACAGTAACGAATTAACGATATTCCGGTGAATTTTAAAAGTATTCCGGCGTTTTATTCGCGAAAATAATAAAGGTGCGCCCCTAATGTTCAAGAGACACACCTTTACCAAAAGAAAGAGGTGGACGTTTATTTCCAGTCGGGCATCACACCGTTGCTAAACAGTGCTGTCCGGGAATTCGATGTTCCCATCGTATATTTTGTTATCGTTCGCGGCGATACGCCATCGTTGGACGTACTCACAAAGATCAGTTCGGCTTCATTTGGTGAAAAGCGTACATCCAGATCGTTGTATCCGGCCGGACGTTGCACCGCGACTTCGGTTGTTGTACTGTTTGTAAAATCGTACATAAATATGCGGTTGTCCAACTGACGGTAATCGCTACTTTGGTAACCGGAAACGTCTCGGGTAAATACCAGTTTGGTATTATTTACAGACAAATGTAAGCCTCCGGCGGCACCATTAAAGCCGGATAACACATTTGCAACGACATTTCCGGACATATCAATCACATAAATTTCAACATTATAACCGCTAAGATCATTCACTTTAAGCGCAATACGATTGCCGTCGTAACTCCAGTCGCATTCCGATATAAATTTCCCATTTGGTGTTTGGTACAATTGGATTAAGCCACTACCATCGGCATTAATTCGGTAGAGTTTATCGAAATTGGAATAAATCAGCTGACTACCATTGGCGCGCCAACAGTAATTGTAATAATCCAGATTAAACCCAGCCACCGGAACATTGCTTGTCACTTTAAATTCGCTGGAACCGTCGGGACGCATCGTGTAAATATGCCCTTGTCCGCCAGTAGTTCTGATAAACGCAATTTTGTTGGCCTGGGTGTTTTTGCGCGGTCGGAAGCTATTGGTTGCATCTGAGGTGATCTGCAATTCATTTCCGGCATCATCGGCGGTAAAAATCACATTGTTGTCACCGGCTTTCCGAACAAAAAGATACCGGGCATTCGGAAACATCAGCGTTCGGAACGAACTCGTAAGACTGTTCACATCTGCATTAATGCCGTCGTTCGCCGTAACCTGCCAATAATATTTGGTGCTATAATTCAGATTCGTCAGCGTAAAGCTGGTCGTCGTAATAGCATCATAGGTCACGACACTATTGCTCGTATCGTTTCGTAGCGTAACCTTATAGGTAAGTGCATCCTGTTCCGGATCGGTACACGTCCATTTAAGGGTTACTTCCAGCGACTGATCCAACGCATTATCGGTTGGCGTGGTCAACACCGGAACCGTTGGCGGCAAATTATTTTGTTGTTGTTTCACCAGTTCAAAAACCATTTCGGTCGTTCCGCCGGTGTTTACGTGTACCGCCTCGAATTTGGCGATATAACCGTCTTTTCGGGCTTCGAACGAATAATCGCCTTCGTTCACCTGAGTCACGGTATAATAACCCGACGAATCGGTAAAAACCGTACTAGTACTTGGACTGGACGATACCCGGGCGTTGGCAATGGGTGTAAACGTTTCCGATTCGACGACTCTTCCCTTAACGATTCCCTGGCCTTTTTCAATAAATTCTTCCTGACTGCAAGACCATGCGATACCCAAAAGCGTTAGCAACAGTCCTATTCTGATTACTATTTTCATATCCCTTTCTTTTAGTTTTCCGGAAAGCCGTTGGTATAACCTGTACCGCGTTTACTTTCTTCCACATGTTTTTTCATTGCTTTATTGGGATACTTTTGTTTTGGAAAATAATAGGTAATCCCGGCTCCAAAACGCCAATAATAATCGTCTCTTTTCCCCATCACCAGATAATCGACTTTATCCGAAAAGGTAATATTGTTTTCGCCGTAGAGTTTTATACCGAAGTTATCCGTCAGCAGATATTCCACGCCCAAACCAAACTGTATTTTCGTATGCAAATTTTCATAGGCGCTGTTAATTCCCAATCCGCCACCACCGTAGATATAAGGCGTACACCGATCGTAGGGTAAAACCAGTAATTCGAAATTCAAATCGCCAATGAGATAGCCCACATCGAGGTAATTTTTATTCCCAAACCACGACGGACTTAACGAAGCGGTCATGTTAAAATTGGGCCAGAAAAAATATTTTAATCCACCGCGGATCATCGGTTTTAATTCGGCATTCGGATAATCACCATTGATTAATGTTGTTCCGCCTCCGATTTCAATACCATAACGCGCCCGGCGTTCGGTGAAATGCCGACCGTATAATCCGGAGACATCGGCATCCTGTTTTTCCGCATCATAATTGTTGATCAATTCTGTTAACTTCGCAATGGGTGCTTTGGCCTCCCAGATATTATCGCGGATTCCTTCAATAATAAGCCCTTCCACTCCTTTTTCGATAGCCTCGGTAATCGCCATCTGAATGGGTTCGTTTTTTGTAAATCCGGTTTCCACTTCCAACAATCGTTTAAAATCGACATAGCGAAACAGGCTCGCATCAACCGATTGCGACAAAATTGTTTTCGAAACATAAATCGTTTTCAATATTTTCCCGTTTGAAGTCGACACCAGACGTAGATAAATCGTAATCCGATCCTGTTTGTAACGGGTCGATCCGCCTGCGCCAAAATAACGTGCGCCATAGCCACCGGTAATGATATTTGAATCGTATGAAATCACGCCACCTTCCAACAATACACCGGCATAGAGCAAGGGCGCCAATTGCATTTCGGGCGCATTCTGATCTTTATTGTATTCCTGTCGGGTAGAACGGATAATATTGCGTTCGTTCATCAGGTTTGCCAGGTTTTCCCTTTCAATGGGCGTAAACCATTTGGAATCTTCCAATGCTTTTATCAGGATAGAGGTCGCACCCTGCGTAACGGCCGTACTAAAAGTACTTCCCGTTTCGGTGGGTTTGTATTGTCCGGTTTGATCTCTGAATTTATAGACTCCGATCACCACCGGTTCCTTAGGAGGCGGTAGCGATTTTAAGGCACTGGTTGACGGGGTTGGCTCACCGATGGCAGCTTTTTCGACGCCTACCGGTTGGTTAAAATAAGCGCCGCAACCCGATAAGGTCAGTACCAGTAATAACGAAAGTAATGGTGCTCTTTTCATATTAATTCCCTGGAATGATGACTTGTGTTTGTTCTCCGGTTGTGATATCGAGTATGTTTACAACGACACCGAGATTGGACGGGTATATTTCGACCGAAAGGCTTCCAAAAACATAGGTTCCCTGCTGAAGTCCACCGGTACCCGTGCCCGTGCCTGTGCCGGTACCTCCTGTTGCAGTACCGTCGCCGTATTGTTGCTGAAATAGTGAACGCGATATATAGTTTAACAACTGGTTGTTTAAATTTTCTTTAAATCGTTCCAATTCTGTCTGCGGTTTGTACAAATCGCTTGTCGGTTCTTTAAACTTGTTCTGCGAATCGGCAGAATTGAGTAACCACTGGTAATTAAAGGTGTCGCCTCCAAAGGCCGGATTTATCGGTTTGTAAACCAAATCCTGTGCCATTGCATACACTCCGGAAAGCGTCATCATCACTAAAAAAACGATTGTTTTCATAAGGCAAAAGCTGGCATTAATACTGTGTTATATAGTTTTTTTGTTTTTCGACGTCCTGAAAATATTTGATCAATTTTGCGATGGAATCCTCAGCCATATAAAGCAGGAAATCCTCATCGGGTCGCGAAACAAATTCGTTTATCAAATCATTATCAATGACCACCCGGATTCGGGTAGTACGACCAAAACTGAGCTCTTCTTCTATTTTTACGATTTTACGGGCATTGAGTTTTTTTTCCTGATATTTACCGTAGAAATAGTCGTAGAATTCCTTTCCGAACTTGGTCTTGGTTTCGTCCGATACAATTCCCATTAGTTCCAGTCCGTCGGCAGGTTGTTCGGCTTTATCATTTTCGCCTACCACGATACGGTCTTTTCCGATAATTTTATCATCTTCGTCGTAAATGAGTAACAACAGAATGGTTTCGTCTTCTTTGGAAATGTTCACCTGGGTTTTGGACAGCACTTTTTTTTCGTTTGGCGCCAATGTAAACCGGCCGTCCTGCGAGTTGTTTGAAAGGTTTTTACTTCTTTTGTTTTTTTTGATGACCGTTAGTTTGTAACGCAAACTTTTGTGTATTTCCGTTACATTTTCGGCCGTTCCGGTAACCGATAGCATGTTTTCGATTTCTGTCGTTTCAATTTTGGCTTTAACCTCTTTGTTCATAATCTGAGTATAACCGGAAAATGAAAAGGCAAGCAGTAGTACTAAAAGTGGGTAGATTGGTTTCATGATGGCGCTGTTATCGGTTTAAGATAAGTAGGGATCCGGAATTCCCTCTTTGGATGATTTTCATGTCATCGGATATCGAATTCGATCCGTAACTGGTATAATTCAAATTGTTTCCGTACTGGAGTATCTGATTGTTACTCGCGCTATACGGATTGGCGGAAAAGTCATTGATGTTGTTGTTGTTTCCTCTCTGAATCAATGACTGATTGATCTCCCTGGCATTTTTATACAGCTCCAGGCTATTTTGGTTTCCCAACTGTTTTACATCGATGTTGGATTGTTGGGCTTTTACGGCGATATTGGTATAATTCTGATAACCAACCTGCTGAATCGTAACATTGTTATTTCCTGAAAAGGTTTTTTCTTTTTGAGCCTTTTGCATGGCCTCCTGCTGCTTTTGCAGTCCGAATTGTTTAAAATCCTGCTCGTCCTGTGCCTGAAGGTTCCAGGAAAACAAAACCATCAGTAATCCGAATGTTACCGTCCTTTTCATGGCATTGTTATTTAGGAGGAAAAAGGAGAGATCGCTTTACAGTTACCTCTCCTCTTTTCTATGGGATTAATTTGATTGGTTTACTAAAGATACGTTAGCAATACCAGCCTGGTTTACAAAACTCATTTGTCCTAAACCAGTTTGGTTGGTCCAGGCAAAGTTTAACGCACCATCCTGATTAATTAACGAAAGGTTTGCGTCGCCGGCCTGAGTTGTAATTGCGGTATTATAGAATCCGTCCTGAGTGTGAACCGCCATGTTATCTTCACCTAACTGGAATTGGTAGGATTGGTTACCGGTTCCGGTTTGGAAAGCCATCGCAGTGTTGTCTTCACCCACTTGCATTTGCATGGAATAGTTACCGGTTCCAGCTTGTACTGCCAAAGCCGTATTGTCCACTCCATACTGAGTCTGATCGGCTACGTTTGCAGTACCTACCTGAATCACAGCAGCATCGTTTCCAGCTCCTACCTGTAATACATTGGCATCATTAAGCGTTCCTACTTGTAGTACGGAAGCATCGTTTCCAATTCCGATTTGTTGGATATCGGAACTGTTGGCAATACCGATCTGTGTTACGCTGGCATCGTTAAAAGCGCCCAACTGATACACGGATGATTGGTTGAAAATGCCCCATTGTGCTACACTGGCATCATTTCCCCATCCTACCTGATCGACATCAGAACCATTTAAAATTCCCAATTGATCCACATCAGAATTATTGAAAAATCCTAGCTGATCAACATCGGAAATATTTAAAAATCCTGCCTGGTTTACATTCGACATGTTCCCAATTCCGGTCTGGCTTACAGTACTTAAATTAAATTGGGCAAATGCCCCTGCGGTTAACAGCATCGCGGAGATGCCAAAAATCACTTTTTTCATAATAAAAATATTTAATTGGTTAAAATTTCATTTCTATTATGAGGAAGCAATACGATTCGTGGGTATCCTTTATGTCGGTTGCGACATGGTGGAAATGTTGTTTTGAAAGTCCGGAAAATTGTGGTTATTTTCCTTTTCAAAGATAGCCATTTTATATTTCGCTAAAAGACAGGCATTTGACTTTATTCAAAAAAACAGCCAATTTTCTATAAGATGAATAAAAAATCAGATGAAAAGCATTGTTTTTTAACAAAATAAGCCTCCGTTTCCGGAGGCTTATTTTTATTAATCTATTGATTTCTAACCTTATTTGGTGAAAAGCAACTCCCTATATTTGGTTAGGGTCCAGATCTCATTGTCTACCAAAAGTTCTAGTTTGTCACTGTGATAACGGATCACATCAAAGTATGGTTTTACTTTTTCGCAATAGGCCTCTGCCTGTTTTTCTATTTCCAACAGTTCGTTGGCATTTTTACGCTCTTCGGTCATTTCTTCCACTTTGGCATTGATGGCTGCAATGTGCTCTGAAATTTCTTTGATCAAACCAATTTGCTCGCGTCCGATAGTTTCAAATTCTTTTCCGAAAATCTCTTTTAATCCTTTTACGTTTTCGATTAAAGTGTTCTGATAACGGATTGCTGTAGGGATTACGTGGTTACGGGCAATATCACCTAAAACACGTCCTTCGATCTGGATCTTTTTTACATATTCTTCCAATTCGATTTCATAACGGGCTTCCATTTCCACATGATTCATAACGCCCATCTCTTCAAACAACGCCAATGCCTGTTTCGACACTTTCGCTTTTAAGGCTTTTGGAGTGGTTTTATGATTGCTTAATCCTCTTTTGGCTGCTTCCTGTTCCCAGGCTTCGCTATAACCGTCACCTTCGAAAAGGATTGTTTTAAATTGTTTGATGTACTCTCTCAATACGTTGAAGATCGCATCATCTTTTTTCATGTCTTTAGTTTCGATCAGGTTATCCACCTCGATTTTAAAGTCTTTTAACTGTTTGGCTACGATAGTGTTTAAAATCGTCATCGAATTAGCACAGTTTGCCGATGATCCTACCGCACGGAACTCAAATTTGTTTCCGGTAAACGCAAACGGTGAGGTTCTGTTTCGGTCGGTATTATCCAAAAATACATCCGGTAATTTTCCAACTACGTTTAATTTAAGATCGGTTTTTTCTTCCGGTGATAATTTCCCTTTTGAAACACCTTCCAACTCTTCCAATACTTTTGTCAATTGCTGACCGATAAATACCGAAATAATAGCCGGTGGCGCTTCATTCGCACCTAAACGATGATCATTGCTTGCAGAAGCAATCGAAGCCCGTACCAATTCTTCATTATTATAAACCGCTTTGATGGTATTGATAAAGAAGGTCAGGAATTGTAAATTGCTCATTGGCGTTTTGCTCGGACTTAACAGATTCACTCCGGTATCGGTTGCCAAAGACCAGTTGTTGTGTTTTCCGGATCCGTTTACACCTTTAAATGGTTTTTCGTGGAATAGCACTTTAAAATAATGACGCTCTGCTACTTTTTGCATCACATCCATCAATAAGGAGTTATGATCAACTGCTAAATTGGTTTCCTCAAAAATCGGCGCCAGCTCAAACTGGTTGGGAGCCACTTCGTTGTGACGTGTTTTTACCGGGATTCCCAATAACATACATTCGTTTTCCAAATCCCTCATATAGTTCAATACGCGGGTTGGAATCGATCCGAAGTAATGGTCTTCCAATTGTTGTCCTTTGGCCGATGTATGGCCTAATAAAGTTCTTCCGGTTGCCAGAATGTCGGGTCTTGAAGCCGCCAAAGCACTGTCAACCAAAAAATATTCCTGTTCCCAACCCAAGGTTGGCGTTACTTTTTTAACGTTTTTATCGAAATAACGCGCCACATCGGTAGCCGCCTGATCAATAGCATGTAAGGCCCGTAATAAAGGTGTCTTATAATCCAGCGCTTCTCCGGTATACGAAATAAATACGGTTGGAATACATAGTGTTGTTCCGAAGATAAAAGCCGGTGATGTTGGATCCCAGGCGGTATATCCTCTGGCTTCAAAAGTATTTCGGATTCCTCCGTTCGGGAAACTGGACGCATCCGGTTCCTGTTGTACCAACTGGCTTCCTCCGAATTTTTCTACCGGGTCGCTTCCGTCAAATGACGTTTCGAAAAAAGCATCGTGTTTTTCGGCGGTCGTTCCTGTTAACGGCTGAAACCAGTGCGTGTAGTGTGTTACTCCTTTAGATAACGCCCACTCTTTCATTCCCAATGCGATATAATCGGCCAGTCTTCTGTCGATTTTTGTTCCGTGCTGAACTGCATTTTTTACCGCCTGATACGCTTCGCTGGTCAGAAACTGACGCATCGCCTTATCATTAAATACATTACTTCCAAAAATCAGTGATTTTTTATCCAGTTCTTCTACCGCTACCGGTTTTCTACTGCTGGCCTCTTTTAGAGCCTGAAAACGAAATGTTGACATAAAAGTTGTGTTGTTTATTTGTATCCGTTGTTTGACCCTGCAAATTTATATTATTTTTTAATCCAAAAACAAAATACCCCTATTTTTTTAGGGGTATATTTAAAAATAAATATCTTTTAACAAACACAAACACCCCTAAAAACACACTCCTAAAACAAAAAAAAGGTTCCTTTTATTATTCTTTAATAAATTTCTTAAAAACTATATCAGCATTATTTTCTATTTTAAGAAAATATACCCCTTTTGGCAACTTGCTTACATTAATAGAAAGCATATCTTCATTTTTCTCCACATTATTATCAATTGCTATCTCTCTTCCTGTTTCATCTATAATAGTAACAATAGATTTAGATGCTTCAAAAATATTACTCACACTTAAAACTGTTGCAACAGGATTCGGAAAAACAACTGATTGCTTATCTACATCCCAGTTTTGCAGACTATCTCCCTTAGCGTTACGTCCTCTGATTCCTCCTGAAACAGTTAGCGACACTTCATTACTGTAATATACTTTTGTAACATTTTGCAAGTTAACAAACGGTCTTTTTGCATAATATTTATAATTAAGCGTCAAGACTCTTCTATACTTTACATTTCCACCACGTCCTAAAGATGGAGGTAAATAGTCTTTAGAATTTCCATTCGAATCAACATTCTCCCATGACAAAGACCTGTTTTGCTTTTGCCATTGATATAGTATAGAAAAACTAACAAAAGAATCTAAATCCGAGGAATCTACATGATCATAAATATTAAAAATATATTCAGAACCTGTAATAATTTCTGGTAGTTGTATTCCTGATACTGATGATAGTAGAACCTGATCACAACATATTACATTTTGAGCTGTATTTCCTCGGACTACAATTTCAATTTCATTACTAACTCTGGAAATTCCCTGATATTTAGCAATTCTCCTTACTTTATAACCATATGTTGTATACTGAGGTGTAAAAGTTGTTAAATTGACCGCGGTTGCTCCTACTATATTTACCCATTTATTAAGATGTGTAAAATTTTTATACTGCCATTGATATTCTGTTACATCATCAAATAAATCAAAATGAGACGGTAAATGGGCTGGATTATTCAATATATTCAAGTTAGCTTTTGAAATATTCCCATAAAATTCAACAGTTTTATCACTACCTATTTCAAATACTCCTTCTGACACCGATACAGCATTAGTTCCTATTGTATTAGATATAATTGGAGTCTGTACCACCGTTATAGTAACTTCGTTACTCCTCTTATAAGGATATGCATTTCCAAGTAATCGCGTAAAAGTCATCGTAGAAAACATATAGTCTGGATCCAAAGTATTTTTTACATCTGCAGCCTGATTACCGGAGAAGTATCCATTCTGCGAATACCAGCCAGCCGAAATCTGTCCTGCAACAAGATTTCCTGTAATCATATTTGGCTTATCACCATATCGGATTGTCTGATTACAACAAATATCATTTGTTAACGATCCTGTATCAGTAGCAGGGACTTTTTTCCCTCCTACTATGCTTTTTTCGGTGCTCAAAAAAGCGGTTGTAGTATTATTAACATACTCACAATACAACACTCCTCCTGATGCATAATACTCACTTGCATTTAATTGCACACTCACTTCAAATGAAGCATTATATGTTATTTGCGTAACAAAAGGGGGATATTGTACTGTAAAAGTGACAGCTTGAATATATTTTTGGACAGGAAACAAAGTATTTTGACTTTCTTTAGTTTTCACATATAGATTTCCAAGAATATTATTTGGATCTCCATTAAAAGTCTTCAACTTAGCCTTAAAACTAACATTGATTACATCTTGATTATTAAAATTAATATTGCCCGAAACAACATTATTAACCTTTAAATCTGAAACTTCAACATTTACCTGTGAAATGCAAAGATGTGTTACCAACAGAATTAAAAATGTAACGTAAAATTTTCTCATTTTGAACCAATTTATTTTTTATTAAAGTTACAGAAGTAACAAAAAACAAACCTTCAAAAAAAAATATTTAACTTACCATCAACACAATAGATGTCTATTTTACTTATAATTTACATTTTAAACAACACCAAGCAATTATATAAACAAAAAATGCGCTGTAGAAACAACGCACTTTTTTATGATCACAAATGATTTTTATTCTAATACTTTTACTTTTGAATCATCAATATTATACGCTTTAATCACCGCATTATAATCGGAGTAATCAACTGTTTTTCCTCCTTTATTAGCAAAATAGCCCGGAACAATTACCACCCGGAATGTCTGATTGGTAAGATAGGCCGGCGTTAACGATAGGTCATAATTTCCGCCAGCATAAATATTAAAATCCGTTCTGGTAAAATCAAAGTCATAATCCAATTCACCTTGTGGCAGATATAAGGTTCTTGGAATCTGTTGCCAAATTGGTGTTGTGGAATTAACCGTACCGTTCATACGATAAATTAACATCACATCCGATTGATACATTCCCGGTATTTGTCGGTAAAAAACATACCCATCTGTACTGTTATAGCTAAAACTAACATTCTGAAATTCATAAACGGCACTAATCGTATCACCTGGAGGTCCTGTTGGCCCCTGTGGTCCTTCGGGACCTTCACATCCCTGAATTACAAATGCGGTTACAACGGCTAAAAGTAGAATTATCTTTTTCATAATTATTTTGGTTTTATTGATTATAACAAAGATAAAACAATAATCAGGCCAAAAATAATCAGCCCACTATCATATCTCTATATTCCTTTAAATATTTCCGAAATGATCGAATCTCCATTATAACATTTTAAAATACAATCGCTTATCATACCATCCATTAAAAAAATTTAACAGTTAAATTCTTTTCGCTCCCGGATAAAGAACTTACATTTGCCGTCCAAAATTAATCCACTATGACGAAATTTTACCTATCCGCATTTTTAATGTCGGTAGTAACCGCGTTTGCCCAGATTCCTCAAGGGTACTACAATTCCGCTACCGGAACCGGTTACACGCTTAAAACGCAATTGTTTAACATTATTAAAAATCATAATGCTAAAAGTTACAATGCGCTTTATACTTGCTATCAAACCTCCGATCGTGATTATTTTTATGAAAACGACGGTACTATTCTAGACATTTATTCTGAAAAACCGAATGGTCCGGATTACTACAACTTTTCGGCTACCAACACGGGTGATCGTTGCGGAAATTACAGTAATGAAGGCGATTGTTTTAACCGCGAACACCTAATGCCACAAAGTGTTTTTAATGAAGCTTCTCCAATGGTCTCGGATGCCCATCATATTTTACCAACCGATGGTAAGGTAAACGGAATGCGTAGCAATTATCCGTTCGGGATGGTAAGTAGCCCGACCTGGACTTCTAAAAATGGTTCGAAATTAGGAAATAATACTACCTCCGGATATTCCGGAAAAGCCTTTGAACCGATCGATGAGTTTAAAGGAGATGTAGCCCGTTGTTTGTTGTATTTCGTAACCCGTTATGAAGATAAAGTAGCCAACTGGAATCATGCGATGCTTAATAATACCAGCAATCAGGCACTGAGCAACTGGTTTAAAAATATCTTATTAACCTGGCACAATCAGGATCCGGTAAGTCCGCGTGAAATTGCCCGTAACAATGCGATTTATGCTTTTCAGGGCAATCGTAATCCGTATATTGATCATCCGGAATATGTAGCGATGATCTGGGGTCAGGTACTGGCTACCGATACTTTCGATGCCTTGGCGGCTGTTACAGTATATCCGAATCCGTCGAATACTAACCGTATTTCGATTCAATCGGAAAAAGCATTGGACGAAATCACACTGATCACACTTAACGGACAAGTACTACAACAAATAAAAAATCCTACCGGAAACCAGGGTACCTATACACTGGAAAACCTTCCACAAGGATTCTACTTTGTAAAAATGGCTGCCGAAAATCAGTCTACCACCAGAAAAGTGATCATCAACTAAGCGTTTACCATCATTTATAAAAAAACGGGCTGCATTATGTAGCCCGTTTTTGTTTTCACTCCTATTTTACACCTGACAGGTTTCCAAAACCTGTCAGGTGTGCTTTTAAGAATTGGTGGTATCTTTTTGTCCCATCATCATCAGATAGGCTTTTAAAAACTCATCCAGTTCGCCATCCATTACACCATCGACATCGCTGGTTTCATAACCAGTCCGAACGTCTTTTACCAGTTTATACGGATGCATCACATAGTTTCGGATTTGCGATCCCCATTCGATTTTCATCTTATTGGCTTCAATCTCGTCTCGTTTGGCCTGACGCTTTTTCAATTCGATTTCATACAATTGCGATTTTAACAACTGCATCGCTTTGGTTTTATTATCCAATTGCGAACGGGTTTCAGAATTCTCAATAATGATTCCGGTTGGATGGTGACGTAAACGTACCGCCGTTTCCACCTTGTTTACATTTTGTCCTCCTGCACCACTCGAACGCATGGTTTCCCACGAAATATCCGATGGACTAATCTCGATTTCGATCGTATCATCGGCCAACGGATACACATAAACCGATGCAAAGGAAGTATGCCGTTTCGCATTACTGTCGAAAGGTGAAATACGAACCAATCGGTGTACACCATTTTCTCCTTTTAAATAACCAAAAGAATAATCACCTTCAAATTCAAGAGTTACGGTTTTAACACCGGCAACCTCACCTTCCTGAAAGTTTAGTTCTTTGATTTTATAGCCCTGACTTTCGCCCCACATTAAATACATTCGCATCAGCATGGCAGCCCAGTCACAACTTTCGGTTCCACCCGCCCCGGCTGTAATCTGAAGTACGGCACTCATACTGTCGCCTTCGTCCGAAAGCATGTTTCGGAATTCCAGGTTTTCAATATGCGTATTCGTCAGTTCGTATTGTTGATCCAACTCCTCTTCGGTCGCATCGCCTTCTTTAAAAAACTCCTGAATGATCTGAAGTTCTTCGGCCAGAGCGACTCCTTTTTCATAATCGTCTACCCATTTTTTCTTGGAACGGATATTTTTAACAATAAGTTCCGCTTCTTTGGCGTTATTCCAAAAGTCCGGTGCAAAGGTTTTCTCTTCTTCGTTGGTAATCTCTATCTGTTTTTTATCGATGTCAAAGATACCTCCTTAACGCACCAAGGCGCTCAATAATATCCTTAATCTGTTCGGTATTTACCATAAATATCGTAGTTTTATACCCGCAAAAATAGACATTCCTTTTTAAATATATGGAAATAAATTTAGTTAGCGATACCGTTACAAAGCCTACTCCCGAAATGCTACAGCAAATGTTCCGGGCTAAAGTGGGTGACGACGTGTATAAGCAGGATCCCACGGTGATCGAATTGGAAGAAACCGTTGCGGATCTGTTCGGAATGGAAGCCGCGCTTTTTTTCCCTTCCGGAACTATGGCCAATCAGACCGCAATAAAATTGCATACCAATCCCGGCGAACAAATTATATGTGACAAATGGTCCCACATTTTTCATTATGAAGGTGGTGGCGCTTCCTTTAACAGTGGTGTTTCCTGTTGCCTTGTTGATGGTGATCGCGGCATGATAACCGCCAGCCAGGTGGAAGCCAACATCAACGATCCGGAATTTTACCACAGTCCGTTAACAAGTCTGGTAAGCATCGAAAACACAACCAATAAAGGCGGTGGTGCCTGTTATGATATTGAAGAATTAAAACGCATTCGACAGGTTTGTCGCGATCATGGTTTAAAATACCATTTGGACGGCGCTCGTTTATGGAACGCCCTTGTGGCCAAACGACAACATCCGAGACAATATGGTGCGCTATTCGATACGATCTCAGTTTGTTTGTCTAAAGGCTTAGGAGCTCCGGTAGGTTCGGTATTATTAGGAAGTCGTGAAGATATGCATAAAGCACTCCGGATTCGTAAGATTTTTGGCGGAGGTATGCGTCAGGCCGGTTATCTGGCGGCGGCGGGTCTTTATGCCCTGCAACATCATGTTGGCCGACTGGAAGAGGATCATCGCAGAGCCCGACAAATTGGTTCTGTTTTAAAGGAATTACCCTGGGTTGCCAAAGTAGAACCCGTGGAAACCAATATTCTTATTTTCTCCGTAAAACCCCAGTATGATGAGAATGCTATTATCGAAAAACTAAAACAAAAAAACATCTTTATCAGTTCGATGGGCAAAGGAAAACTACGTTTGGTAACACACCTCGATTATCGCGAAGTCATGCATTCGTATGTATTGGAATCCTTACAAAAAATGACATTTTAAAACTTTTTGTTACATTATAATCACAACCGCTAAAAGTATCACACTGTTAGCGGTTTTTTATTTCGCCTGACTAAATCCTTCTAAATCAAGGACATTTCAGCGTCATCATTACTCCTCACCCATTGATCAAATCCATAAATTAGTTGCGATTATCGCAATAAAGAACAATAAAAATATCGAAATAATATATTTCTAATAAGATTACATGGATATTCACTAATTATTCATACCAACTCCAACACAAACCGTATGATTTTTATATTTGTTTTTAGTAACAAATTTTATAGAGCATGCAAAACAATCATTTACTTTCAGTAGCGGAAGCATTTGGCAGTCCTGTTTATGTATACGACGCCGAAAAAATGCAATCACAGTACCAACGTTTAACCAATGCTTTTTCCAAGGTGGAAAAGTTGCGCATCAATTATGCAGTCAAGGCATTGTCGAACCTATCTGTTCTTAAGCTACTGAAGAAGATGGGATCGGGGCTTGACACGGTATCTATTCAAGAGGTACAGTTAGGCTTACTTGCAGGCTTTACGCCCGAACGAATCATCTATACACCTAACGGGGTTTCGATGGAAGAAATCGAGGAAGTAGCTCAACTGGGCGTTCAGATCAATATCGATAATTTATCCATTCTGGAACAATTTGGAGCCAAACATCCAACCACTCCGGTTTGTATCCGAATCAATCCACATGTCATGGCGGGCGGTAACTCAAATATTTCCGTAGGGCATATCGATAGTAAATTCGGTATTTCGATCCATCAGGTACCGCATTTGTTGCGTATCATCGAAAACACACAAATGCATATCAACGGGATTCATATGCATACCGGTTCGGATATTCTGGACATTGAGGTGTTTTTATATGCCGCCGAAATATTATTTGAAACGGCCAGTCATTTTAAAGAACTGGAATTTATCGACTTCGGAAGCGGTTTTAAAGTACCGTACAAAAAAGGCGATATCGAAACCAATGTCGAAGAACTGGGTAAAAAATTATCCCGTCGTTTTAATACGTTTTGTAAAGAATACGGCCGCGAACTGACGCTGGCTTTCGAACCGGGCAAATTTCTGGTAAGCGAAGCGGGTTATTTTCTGGCAAAAGTGAACGTGGTGAAACAAACCACCTCAACCGTTTTTGCGGGTATCGACAGTGGTTTTAATCACCTGATCCGACCAATGTTTTACGGATCGCAGCATCATATCGAAAACATCTCCAATCCGAAAGGGAAAGAGCGTTTTTATACCGTTGTGGGTTATATCTGTGAAACCGATACCTTTGGCAGTAACCGTCGGATTTCCGAAATCAAAGAAGGCGATATCCTGTGTTTCCGCAATGCCGGAGCCTATTGCTTTTCGATGTCGTCCAATTACAATTCGAGAGTACGCCCGGCCGAAGTGCTTTGGTATAACGGAAAAGCGCACCTGATTCGCGAACGGGAAACTTTCGAAGACATCATCCGCAATCAGGTTATTGTAGATTTTGAATAAAAATAACAGACAATTTAAGAAAAGAGCCTCATAATAAGGCTCTTTTTACTTAAAATAACACTAAGATAAAACGGCTTAACCAATTGTTTTTTACCTTTGAAGCCTAATTACAGCATTATACAACATGGACAGAAGGAGATTTTTTAGAAACGGTTCGATTTTTACTTTGGGCGCTGCCCTGGTAAATCCGCTGGATGCCGTTTCCAATACACTTGAATTTGACACAGTTCGAAAAAATAAAAAAGCAAAAAACATCATTTTCCTGGTAAGTGACGGGATGAGTACCGGAACTTTAAATATGGCCGATTTGTATCTGAATCGCAAAATGGGTCACGGTTCCAATTGGTTACAGTTATACCGCGACAACCGTATTAACCGTGCGTTGATGGATACCGCTTCGGCGAGTTCTATTGTAACGGATTCATCTGCGGGAAGTTCTTCCTGGGGTGGTGGTTTCCGCGTAAACAACGGTTCGCTTAACGTAGGTCCTAACGGAGAAGTTCATATGCCGATCTGGCAAAAATTTAAAAAATCCGGAAAAATGGCGGGTTGTGTGACTACGGTTCCCATTACGCATGCTACTCCGGCTGGTTTTTGTGTGAACAGCAAAAGTCGTAATGCACAGGAAGATATTGCCGAACAGTATCTGGAACTGGGATTTGATATTATGATGGGGGGTGGAAACAATTATTTCAGTCCGGAAATCCGAAAAGATAAAAAAGATATGTATGCGGCTTATAAAGCCAAAGGCTATCAGGTAGCGCGTAGCCGTAAGGAAATGATGGCCGCTGATACCAATAAACCAATCTTAGGGGTATTTTATGACGATGCTTTACCGTATAGTATCGACCGTAAAAGCAGCCCTGAATTAACCGAAAAAATTCCGACTTTAGCTGAAATGGCTCAAAAAGCAATCGACCGTATGAAGAACCATAAAAATGGTTTTGTATTACAGATTGAAGGTGGAAAAGTGGATTGGGCAGCGCACGCCAACGACATCGGAGCGTTAATTTACGATCAGGTGGCTTTTGACGAGGCCGTAAAAGTAGCGATCGATTTTGCTGAAAAAGATAAGGAAACCTTAGTGATCATTACAACCGACCACGGAAATGCGAATCCAGGTGTGATTTACGGTAAATACGCCAATGCGAATTTCGACAGTATTCAAAACTATACCCAAACCAACGAGTGGATTCTAAATTCCATTAGTCCGCAATCGACGGTAAAACAGGTTCACGACATCATCGAACATGCCAACGGTAAAACCATAACCGATGAGGATGCCAAAACCGTTTTAAGCTATTACGACGGCCTACATAAGGAAGACGGCTTGTACAACTACAAAAAGTTACCGTATAAAGCCTTCTCCGAAATGCAACAAAAAACAAACTCCGTGGGTTGGATCAGTATGGATCACTCTGCCGATTATGTAGAACTGGCGATGTTTGGACCGGGTAGCGATTTACTAAAACCATTTGTAAAAAATACCGATTTACACTATCTGATGCTTCAGGCGGCAGAAGTGGAAAACAAATTCTAATTCAAACCTGTCAGGTCTTCGAGACCTGACAGGCTTTGTTTTTTATAACAATTGAGCAGACCTGTCAGGTTTTTGAAACCTGACAGGTCTTTCTATATACTTATTTAATACCTTTGTTTTGCATTTAAGCCTTTCCCCTTGAAAAAAATATTGATCATAGACGATGAAGAAAAACTGCGTTCCCTGATGGCACGCATTATCGGTTTGGAAAATTTTGAAGTCTTCCAGGCTGGCGATTGTAAATCCGGTTTAAAAAAACTGGAACAAAATCCAATTGACATCGTATTATGCGATGTAAAGCTTCCCGATGGCAATGGCGTGGAACTCACCCAAAAAATCAAGGAAAAATATCCAAATGTCGAGGTGATTCTGCTTACCGCTTACGGGAATATTCCCGATGGCGTTCAGGCGATTAAAAACGGAGCCTTCGATTATATCGTAAAAGGTGACGATAACAATAAGATCATTCCGTTGTTACACCGGGCTATCGAGAAAAGCGCACTGACCAAACGGGTAGCCCAACTGGAAGCCCGACTGGAAAACAAATTTTCGTTTGACGGCATCATTGGAAACTCTAAAATGTTACGGCAAGCGATCGAACTGGCTAAAAAAGTCGCTGTAACCGATACAACCGTGTTGCTAACCGGTGAAACCGGTACCGGAAAAGAAGTTTTCGCGCAAGCCATTCATCAATCCGGAATGCGGAAAAATAAAAATTTTGTTGCGATTAACTGTTCGGCTTTTAGTCATGACTTGTTGGAAAGTGAAATGTTTGGTCATATCGCCGGTGCTTTTACCGGAGCCAATAAAGACAAAAAAGGACTTTTTGAAGAAGCCCATAACGGTACGATTTTCCTCGATGAAATCGGCGAAATGCCTTTGGATTTACAGGCCAAGCTTTTACGCGTACTCGAAAACGGGGAATTTATTAAAGTCGGCGAAAGCAAAGTAACCAAAGTAAATGTTCGCGTGATCGCCGCAACCAACCGGAATCTGCTAAAAGAAATCGAAAACGGGCATTTCCGTCAGGATTTGTTTTACAGACTATCGGTTTTTCAGATTCAGTTACCGGCTTTAAAAGACCGTCCGTCTGATATTGAACAATTGGCCTTAAACTTCCTGCAGTTTTTTAGTATCCGAAGCAATAAAAAAATCAAATCCATTTCCGACGATTGCCTGCAACTTTTAAAACGACACACCTGGCCCGGAAATATCCGCGAATTAAAAAATATCATCGAGCGAAGTGTGATCCTCGAAACCGAAGCAACACTAACCTCAAGTAGTCTTCCACTGGAATTACAACAATTACAGGACGAAACTAGAAACGATGCGACCACTATCCTATCCGCTTTTTCATTGGCGGCGGCCGAAAAAATTCATATCCAAAAAGTACTGAATCATACCAACGGAAACAAAACCGAAACAGCACGCTTACTCAATATTGCGCTAACAACGCTCTACCGCAAACTGGAGGAATACCGTATCAGCTAAAAAACCCTATCGTTTTGAAAGTACCAACCCTATCGTTTTGATAGGGTTTTTCGTTTGGCATAAGGTCGTCAAAAAAATAATCACTGTAAAATCAAGCCATTAGCTCCACTTCTACAAATTCGGATCGGCATTTGGTTATAACACGATAAATAATTTTAATCCTTATGAAAACATTCAACGAAACCCTGGTTCAAAAAATGGAACGTCTGGCCAATCTTACCATCCAAAGTTTGCAATCGGGGAAAACAGTTTGTACCAAAAGATGTCTTAATCTGGCCGATCAACTGTTGCAAAAAGGCAATGCCGAAATGAAAAATGCCATTACCAATGTCTACCTCTTTTCCGTTTCTCATTATATGGAACTGAACCGGTATCCGATGGCCAAATTACTTCCGGTAAGCCTACACAAAGAGTATATCAAACAAATTAATACTTCCGGAGTATGATGACACTTGTTTTAACCGTAACCGGGTTATTGTGTTTTGCCCTGTTATACCTGTCTGTTTTTTATTTTGATAAAATCTAACGAAATGATACTACTGTTTTTTATAGCACTGGCCGTTTTTGCCTATATCTGTTATGTCCTGCTAAAGCCCGAAAAATTCTAAAACCCAAAAACGAAAATGATGAATACAGAAATTATAGGAATCATAGCAATGTTCGCCATCACACTGGTAGCAGCGCTGCCATTGGGAAAATACATTGCCAAAGTCTATTCGGGACAAAGAACATTTCTCGATCCGGTTTTTAATCCGATTGAAAAATTGTTTTTTAAATCCAGCGGAATAGACGCCACAAAAGAAATGAACTGGAAACAGCATATGATTGCATTATTGGCCATCAATGTGGTTTGGTTTGTCCTCGGAATGGCCGTATTACTTTGTCAGGGTTGGTTACCGTTAAATCCGGATCAGAATCCGAATATGACACCCGATCTGGCTTTTAATACCATTATCTCGTTCCTTGTTAATTGCAACCTGCAACATTATTCCGGAGAAACCGGTGTCAGTTATCTGAGTCAGTTGTTTTTAATGTTCCTGCAATTTGTTTCCGCTGGAATCGGACTGGCAGCCGCGGCGGTATTGTTTAACGCCTTAAAAGAGCGAACCACTGAAAAGCTGGGAAATTTTTACAACTATTTTATTAAATCTTGCACGCGCATTCTCCTGCCAATATCCGTGATCACGGCTGTAATCCTTTTATGGAACGGTACGCCGATGACGTTTAACGGTAAAGATACGATGACAACTTTACAGGGTGATACGGTTCAAGTTTCCACCGGACCGGCTGCGGCTTTTGTCGCAATCAAGCACGTCGGAACGAACGGTGGTGGTTTTTTCGGAGCCAACTCAGCTCATCCTTTTGAAAATCCGAATTATGTCACCAACATGACCGAAATGGTAGCTCAGATGATCATTCCTTTTGCGATGATTTTCGCCCTTGGTTTTTATCTGAATCGCCACAAGTTGTCCTGGATGATCTTTTCGGTAATGACCATCGGTTTTCTGGCGCTAGCCGTTCCGACAATAGTGACCGAAATAAACGGAAATCCGGCAATCGCGGAAATGGGTATCAACACCACACAAGGCGCTACCGAAGGAAAAGAAACCCGATTTGGAGCGGCGGCTTCCGGATATTGGAGTATTGCAACCACGGTGATTTCGACTGGATCGGTCAATTCGATGCACGATAGCGCGATGCCACTTTCCGGAATGAATCAGTTATTGGCCATGATGGTGAACTGTTTTTACGGCGGTTGTGGCGTGGGGATTCTGAACTTTTACATCTTTATCATCCTCGCGGTATTTATCAGTGGATTGATGGTGGGACGTACACCGGAATTTTTAGGTAAAAAAATCGAAGCCCGCGAAATGAAAATTTCAATGATCATCGCACTATTGCATCCGTTTCTGATTTTAGTCGGTACCGCTTTGTCTACCGCTTTTCCGGAACAAGGTGCCAGTACGCTAAATAATCCCGGATTCCACGGATTTAGTGAAATTCTATACGAATACACCTCATCGGCAGCCAATAACGGTAGCGGTTTCGAAGGTCTGGGCGACAACAATCCGTGGTGGAACATCACTACCGGCATCGTATTACTACTTTCCCGATTCCTGCCTATTATTGGTCCGATAGCCATCGCCGGTATTCTGGCTGCTAAAAAGCATATCCCGGAAAGTGCCGGAACCTTAAAAACCGATACCGCTACTTTCGGATTGATGACGTTTGCCGTGATTGCGATCATCGCTGCGTTATCGTTCTTCCCCGCCTTGACACTCGGGCCTATTGCGGAATATTTTTCAATGAAATAAAACACTACCATGAAAACCAAAAATCAGTCTTTGTTTCAAAAAGAATTGCTGTTGGAAGCCTTGAAACAATCTTTTGTAAAACTTAACCCGGTGAGCCTTTTCCGGAATCCGATCATGTTTACCGTCGAAATCGGTACCGCAGTAATGTTGGGCGTATGCCTTTGGATTCTGACCGGAGAAACGGCACAGGGGAGTTTTGCCTATAATTTCACGGTGTTTTTAATACTGCTGTTTACACTGTTGTTTGCCAATTTCGCCGAAGCCATTGCCGAAGCGCGTGGTAAAGCTCAAGCCGACAGTCTGCGAAAAACCCGCGAGGAAACTCCTGCTAAAAAAATAGAACAGGTTGGCGAATTATATGTGAACGAGATCACCATCGTTCCATCGTCCAGTCTCAAAAAAGGCGATCTTTTTATTTGTGAGGCCGGCGATATTATTCCTACTGACGGTGAAATCGTGGAAGGTCTTGCTACCATCGACGAAAGTGCCATTACCGGCGAAAGTGCTCCGGTGATTCGCGAAGCCGGCGGTGATAAAAGTTCCGTAACCGGCGGTACTAAAGTGTTGTCCGATAAAATTAAAGTAAAGGTAACCGCCGAGCCCGGAGAAAGTTTTCTCGATAAAATGATTGCCCTCGTAGAAGGTGCTTCCCGACAAAAAACGCCGAATGAAATTGCCTTAACAATATTATTGGCCGGATTTACGCTGGTGTTTATCATCGTTTGCGTTACGCTAAAACCTTTTGCCGATTATGCGCAAATTCCGATTACCATTGCCGCTTTTATTTCCCTTTTTGTCTGTTTGATTCCGACTACCATTGGCGGTTTATTATCCGCTATCGGAATTGCCGGTATGGATCGGGCGTTACGTGCCAATGTGATCACAAAATCCGGAAAAGCTGTGGAAACCGCCGGAGATATTGATGTCTTGTTATTGGACAAAACCGGAACCATAACCATCGGTAATCGAAAAGCAACCCATTTCCACCCGATAAACGGACTCCATGAAACTGATTTTATAAAAGCCTGTGTCTTGTCGTCTTTGGCGGATGAAACGCCCGAAGGAAAATCCATCGTGGAACTGGCTGGAAAAGAGTTAACGCAAAACCTATCAATCAAAGGAGCGACACTGATTCAATTTACCGCCGAAACCCGTTGTAGTGGAGTGAATCTTCCCGATAGCACCCGAATCCGAAAAGGAGCTTTTGACGCCATTCGGAAGCTAAGTGAAACCGCCGGATTTCCGTTTCCAAAGGAAATCTCCGATGCCGTGACAAAAATCTCCGGAAATGGAGGTACGCCGTTAGTAGTGGCGCAAAACGAAAAAATTATCGGCGTAATCGAATTACAGGATATCATCAAAACCGGAATAAGCGAACGATTCGAACGCTTGCGTAAAATGGGCGTTAAAACCGTGATGGTTACCGGAGACAATCCGCTTACGGCCAAATTTATCGCCGAAAAAGCCGGTGTGGATGATTTTATCGCCGAAGCCAAACCGGAAGATAAAATGAACTATATCAAAGCCGAACAACAAAGAGGAAAACTGGTTGCCATGATGGGTGACGGTACGAATGATGCGCCGGCATTGGCTCAAGCCGATGTAGGTGTTGCAATGAACAGCGGAACACAAGCGGCCAAAGAAGCCGGTAATATGGTCGATTTGGATAATGATCCAACGAAATTAATCGAGATTGTGGAAATCGGGAAACAATTACTAATGACCCGTGGTACGCTAACCACCTTTAGTATCGCCAACGACGTAGCCAAATATTTCGCGATTATCCCGGCTTTGTTTATCACCGCGATTCCTGCCTTACAAGGTTTGAATATCATGAAACTCCACAGTCCGGAAACCGCCATTTTATCGGCCGTGATTTTTAACGCCGTGATCATTCCATTCCTGATTCCGCTGGCGCTAAAAGGAGTCGCCTATAAACCTATCGGTGCTTCGGCCCTATTACGCCGCAACCTACTAATCTATGGTCTTGGCGGAATACTGGTGCCTTTTATCGGAATCAAACTCATCGATATGATGGTCGCTTTGTTCTTCTAAACTCAACTTAAAATTAAAATCATGAAAAATCATATCCTATCCGGCATCAAACTAACATTGGTTTGTATCGTGTTTTTCGCCGGAGTCTACACCTTGTTTATCTGGGGAATTGCACAACTGGCTCCGAATAATGGTAAAGGCGAAATCGTGACCTATAAAGGTAAAACCTACTATTCCAATATCGGACAGGCGTTTACCGCTCCGAAGTATTTTAATTCCCGTCCGTCGGCTGTTAATTATAATTCAGCCGGTTCCGGCGGAAGTAACAAAGGTCCGAGTAATCCGGAATATCTGGCCGAGGTTCAAAAGCGAATCGATACGTTTCTGATTCAAAATCCCGGTATTTCCAAAAGTGCTGTTCCGGCAGAATTGGTTACTGCTAGCGGTAGCGGATTGGATCCGGATATTTCGGTGCAAGCGGCCAAAGTTCAGGTGAATCGTATCGCTAAAATCCGCGCTATCGAACCGCAAAAACTCTATCAATTAATTATCGAAAACACACAACAACCGGTATTGGGTCTTTTTGGCCCTGAAAAAATCAATGTCTTACAATTAAATATCGCCCTCGATAAATTACAATCCTAATGAATACCAAAATTTTCCATTCGACCTTAATCGCATTGGCTTCCTTCGGCATACAAGCACAAACCGAAACGAACGATGCGGAAAAAAAATCGCCTTTAAAAATAACCGGCTACCTGGAAACCTATTATGCCTACGATCTTGGAGCGCCAGAAAACAATACCCGTCCCGGTTTTATCTATTCGCATAACCGTCATAACGAAATCAACCTGAATCTCGGTTTTATCAAAGCGAATTACGAAAAAGACAACGTCAGAGCCAACCTCGCGATCATGGCCGGAACCTATAGCAATGCGAATCTGGCTTCGGAAGCCGGTGTTTTAAAAAACATTTACGAAGCCAATGCCGGCGTTAAATTGTCCCAAAATCACAACCTATGGATCGATGCCGGGATTTTCGGATCGCATATCGGTTTTGAAAGCGCCGTGGGAAAAGATTGCTGGACGTTAACCCGAAGTATACTCGCGGATAATTCACCCTATTACGAAAGCGGCGCCAAACTGTCGTACACCTCGCCTAGTGAAAAATGGTTTCTTAGCGGATTGGTTCTTAACGGATGGCAACGCATCCAACGTGTGGATGGCAACAAATCGCTGGCTTTTGGTCACCAACTGACGTATAAACCTAATAGCCGCGTAACCTTGAACAGTAGCTCGTTTATCGGAAACGACAAACCGGAATCCGAAAAACGCATGCGGTATTTCCACAACCTATACGGTCAGTTTCAATTGAATTCCAAATGGGGACTGATTGCCGGAATCGATACCGGAGCCGAACAAAAAGAAAAACACAGTAACAGCTATAATCTTTGGTATTCACCCGTGATGATCCTAAAATATTCCGCATCGGACAAAATCAGTCTAACAGCACGTGGCGAATACTATTCCGACAAAAACGGGGTCATTATCAGCACCAATACACCAAACGGGTTTCAGACATTCGGATATTCCGTAAATTTGGATTACAAAATCATGGATAATGTGGTATGGCGTGTCGAAGCCCGGAATCTGAACAGTAAAGATGCTATTTTCACCCGCGATGCGGCGTCTGTCACCTATAATTTTGTTGCCGTTACCGCATTGGCCGTTTCATTTTAAAATTGCATATTTTGGAAAATAACAGAGAAGATAACGTACAACATTTTCTCGACTTGATTCGGAAATCAAGAAAGGGAAAATTCAAAGTGTATATCGGGATGAGCGCCGGTGTGGGCAAAACCTATCGTATGCTCCAGGAAGCCCATTCCCTGTTAAAAAACGGAATCGACATTAAAATCGGGTTTATCGAAACCCATAACCGTAAGGAAACCCACGAGCTACTCGCGGGTTTACCTGTTGTTCCGCGTCGCAAACTGTTTTACAAAGGCAAAGAACTCGAAGAAATGGATGTTCAGGCGATTATTAATCTCCGTCCGGAAGTTGTGATTGTCGATGAACTCGCGCATACCAATATCGAAGGCAGTAAAAACGAAAAACGCTGGCAGGATGTAATCGAAATACTCGATGCGGGTATTAATGTGATCAGTGCCGTCAATATCCAGCATATCGAAAGCCTGAACGAATCGGTTAAAAACATTACCGGTATCGAGGTTAAAGAACGGATTCCCGACAGTGTACTGGCACAGGCCGATGAGGTGGTAAATATCGATTTAACCGCCGATGAACTGATTACCCGTTTAAAAGAAGGAAAAATATACGAAGCGGGAAAAATCGAAATGGCATTGCGCAATTTCTTTAAAGGCGAACATATTCTTCAGTTGCGTGAATTGGCGTTAAAAGAAGTCGCTAGTCAGGTGGAGCGGAAAGTCGAAACGGAAGTCATAAAAAATAAAAACATCCGACAGGAAAAACTGATGGCGTGTATTAGCAGTAACGAAAAAACGGCAAAAAGGGTGATTCGAAAAACCGCCCGACTCGCCAATTATTATAACAGCAAATGGTTTGTACTCTACGTGCAACTTCCGGAAGAAAGTGCCGATAAGATTGCACTGGACAAACAACGTCACCTGATCAATAATTTTAAACTGGCTACCGAACTCGGCGGTGAAGTGCTAAAAATTGAACATACCCGAATTTCCAAAGCCATTATCGAACAAGCGGAACTCAAAAAAATAACCACCGTTTGTATTGGTAAGCCGCGTATGAATTTCCTGAAAATTATTCTTTCGACAAACGTTTTTAAAGAATTGCTGAATAAACTATCTTCGAGTGATATTGACCTGATCATTTTAAGTTAACGCCAAATGAAAATAAAAACCAAATTGACCCTCGGTGTCGGATTGCTCTTTTTCCTGATCGTACTACTGGTCGCATTGGGTGTCCGACAATTGCATACGTTGGCGAACGATACCGAAAATATATTGGTCGACAATTACAATTCGCTCGACTATTCCCGGAATATGCTAAAAGAACTGGACAAAATTGAAACCGACAAACAGTCACTCGAAAAATTTCAGCATTATCTCGAACTCCAAAGTCGGAATATTACCGAAATTGGCGAAAAAGAACTAACCGAAAACCTGCTCGAGGATAGCCAAACTTTCCTCCAGCAACCGGATAACAAATCGGTTATTCTTTTGATTCGGAACGACCTGAATGCCATTATGAAACTCAATATGGATTCCATTCAGCGGAAAAGTATTGTGGCCTCCCAAACAGCCGACCGGGCGATTCTTTGGATTTCCATTACCGGGTCGATGTGTTTTATTATTGCCTTTACATTATTGATCAACCTACCGAGTACAATTGCCGATCCTATAAAAGACCTGACTGAAAGTATCCGTCAGATTGCCGGTAAAAACTACTCCCGACGGGTACATTTTGAAGGACATAGCGAATTTGGCGATCTAGCACGTTCTTTTAATACGATGGCCGAAAAACTACAGGAATACAGCGATAGCAGTCTTGCCCGTTTGATGATGGAAAAGAAACGGATAGAAACCCTGATCAACAATATGCACGACCCGGTAATCGGATTGAATGATACCCAAAAGATTTTGTTTGCCAATGAGGAAGCCTTAAAAATATCTGGACTCAAATCGGCCGATATTATCGGGAAACCCGTTCAGGATATCGCGGTGTATAATGATCTTATTCGCTCACTGATTCAGCATTTGGCCGGAAATAGTGTCGATAATTCCAAAAATGAAACGCTGACGATCTATGCCGATAACAAAGAAAGTTATTTCGAAAAACAGATTGTCCCGATTGTAATCACGCCTACCGGAGAAACTGAAAAAAAAGAAATCGGTTCGTTTATCATCCTACGCAATGTTACGCTATATAAGGAGCTCGATTATGCGAAAACCAATTTTATCGCTACCGTTTCCCATGAGTTTAAAACACCTATCGCTTCGATGAAAATGAGTTTACAACTGTTGGAAAACGAAAGTATCGGCTCTTTAAATGAAGAGCAACAACACCTCATCGCCAGTATTAAGGACGATACCAATCGTTTACTGCGAACCACTGGCGAACTACTTAACATCACGCAGGTGGAAACCGGAAAAACGCAATTGGAAATCGAGAAAAGCAATGTCCTTCAAATTGTAACCGAAGCCGTGGACGCTACGCAAAAACTCGCCGAACAGAAAAACATCAAGCTTTTTACGGCATTTCCCGATACTATTCCCGATGTCTGGGCCGATCGTGAAAAAACAACCTGGGTGGTTTCCAATCTTATCACAAACGCTATTCGCTATTCGTATGAAAACGCAAGCATACAGGTACAACTTTCGGAAGACGATTCGTATGTAAAAATCATTGTAAAAGACAACGGACTCGGTATTTCGTCCCAATATACCGGCAAAATCTTCGATCGTTATTTCCGGATTCCGGGCTCGGAAAAAGAAGGCACCGGACTGGGATTGGCCATTAGTAAAGAATTTATCGAAGCCCAAAAGGGATTGATCACTGTAGAAAGTGAACTCGGTTCCGGTAGTACTTTTACCGTATTCCTAAAAAAAGCAATTTAAAATACCGTCAAAAACGCTTTAAAAAAAGCCGTTGATTTTTCTGGAAATCAACGGCTTTTTTTATGTCCAAACCCAATTTCTGCCTTTTTTAAAAAACCGGATTTTACTATTCTTCACAACATACGGCAAAACGGATAAAAACATAAACAACTATAAAACAATAGTTTACAAATTTATCTAACCAAATTTAGGGAGGCTTTTTATGGGTGAATTTCCCGTTATCGCAAGGGAATATATCCCCGTTTAAAATACGGGAATATCCTCTTTTTCAGCCCATTGAACTAATGCAATTTTACACCAACAAACAAAACCATTCAAAACGGAGACCAAATCCTTCGATTGGTATACGAAAAAATAACATTCATTAAAAACATTGAAATCATGAACAACAAATTAATTTTTAGAGCAGTAATGGTGATCATCATTATTATCGGAGGTGTAATCATCATTATCGGAAGAAAACCGATCCCGGAACCTATTTGTATCGTATGCGGACGAAACATCCTGACCTTTTTAGGAATCATCGAAGTCGTATTGGGTGCTATCGCGCTTAACCTTCACAATAAAATCGTCAATACAAAAATCAATGTGGGGCGCTAATCCATCCTTTTAAAAAGGACATCAATCAAGATCGAACAGTTAATCCAATCAGGGCGGTATCCGAAAAGCCCGGAACAGAGTAGGAAATCATCAATCAAAACAATCAAACACTATGGGAACATTCACACCTATGCCGGATGAAACCGAATTCATGAACGTTATCTTAGGAGACGTATTTAAAAAATTAACCAACGGAGGCGATCCGAAAATGTTAGGCCCCAACAATTTTGTGGCCTGGGAACCGGTAGCCAGCGTAATCGACAAAACTGCTTTTGAATATGCACACAAAGGGTTTACCGGTAGCGCACCAAAACTGGAAGGAATGACCGACGAAGAGTATACTGACCTTCGTAATGAGAAAAAATATTCGGCCTATGCCCATGCGGAAGAATTTGCACGACTGGTGGATCAGATTCCAAGCAATATCCCGGAAAAGGATAAAGACGGTTGCCGTAAGTTTACCATTTTCAGTTCGCAAAATGATCATACCGTATCAAACGTCTATAGCGATATCATGGAATTTTGTGTCGTAAAAGATTCCAAAATCGATCCTAAAGTCGAGAAAAAACTGGAAAAATTAAGAGGCGAATTATTCACCATCAAAAAATTAAAAAATCCGGATTATGACGACAGTATACCGGAACATCCGGACGATAACCCGAAGTATGTTTTTAACACCTTCCCATCGCCGAAATACGTTAAATACCTGGAATATGAAGCCTTGTTTTATGATGCCGACGATCGCTTAGCGGAGTTAAAAAGACGTGTGGATCTTCAGGATCCGGATGCGATGGCCGAAATGACCATTTCCGGTAAAAACTATATCAAAAAACGTGACGATGCCTTGAAAAGATGGGAATCGATGGGATATAAAGGTGCCGTTGAAAAAATCATGAACTATATCGACGAAATCGAAAGCAGCAACTTTATCACTGTTAAAAAACGCTATGAATCGGAATTACTGGCCGCCAAAAGAACCGGATTGGGCGGTATGAATACCTACTACTATTCGGCGCCACTACCGGCGACCACTTTGGCCAATTCGACACAATGGGTAGACTATAAGTTTACAAAATCAAGTTACGATACGAGTTATAAAAACACCAAACACAGTTGGTCGGCTGCAGCTTCCTACCTGGGCGTTTTTGGCGGAACAGCCAGCGGATCGCACCAAAAAATCGATTCTAGCTATAATTTCAACGACTTTGAAATGAGCTTTAAACTGGGTAAATGTTTTATCAGCCGTCCGTGGTTGGGTACCACTTTTATCAAATCCCGATTCTGGAAATATTCTAAAACCGGTCAGGATGTGGTGAACAACCAAATGGTAAGCGACGGAAACGGCGGCGGATTAATGCCGGCCGTAACCACGGAACTTTACTTTATTACCGATCTGAAAATCGGATTTAAAAAAGGAAGTGATTCTTACAAAAAAGTAGAAAACCATGTCGGTGCCGGTGCCGGAGTGCACTTCGGATTGTTTTCCATTGGCGGAAGCTATGGCTACGACGATACCCGTGTGAATTCTTCCGGGGAAAGATCGGAACAGGGAATGTCGTCGAAAGGAATTTTACTGATCGGACGAAAATGTAACATCCTCGATTTATCGCCTAACCCGCTTCCATCGATCAAAGATGACGAATGGGTAGAAGTTAATTAATCCTTATAATTCCAGGCAATTCCAAATACCAACTCCGGTATTTGGAATTCCTTTCTTTAAGCAAACACATTATGAAATATTATACCGCTTTATTCCAGAAAATAAAGGAATACTATAAATCGCAAAGCTCCAATCCATCCGAATTGGCTTTGATTTGTCCGTCACTACGGATCTATGAAAACGATGAAATCAAATTGTTACTGCCGCAAATTCTGTTGGACGATCCGCTAAAAGGCGAAGGTTTACTCAAAAAACAGGATCTTTCGTTCCAGTTAAACTCCTTACCGGCTTCGGATACTTTTTGGGATGTCAATCCGGCCAATACGTTGTTTAATGTTTACGGTGAGCTGATCAATGCCGATCAGGGACTGTCGCCCGATGCCATCGCAACGGTAAACGAAGAAGCGCAAAAGGTTTTATACGATGCCAAAGGGAAGCCGACCAAGGAAAAGAAAGCCTATGACAAATACCTGACGCAATATGAAACGCTGCTTCGCGAATGGGAAACGCATGTAAACACTTATGACGATGCTTTTTCGGATGATGAAAAAAACATCTGGTTGGAAAAACTAAACGTAATCCTGCTGAAAAAAGAAAAAATGGCTGTTGATCATAAACTACTCGGTTATAAAAAACAGATCGAAGAAGCCATAAAACAACTGAACAGCAAGGACGGACTGGAAATTTTCCTGGCCAATCTAACCAACTCGCGAAATACAATGGAGATGTCCCGAAAAACCGGAATTCAATCGTTGGAGTCGTATCACGATATTAATTTCGTTCCTTACGATTTTATGTCGAACGACAGTGGCTGGATTAAACTTTCGATCGATAAAAAAGAACTGGACAGTTTGTATGAAATGGCCAAAAACGAAAAAGATGCTTTCCCGGACGAGGTGATTTCGATTGATTATGACGAAAAAAACATTATCGGAATCGAATTGGAGTTTTCCATCGTAACGATGCTCCGCAACTGGTTTTCGTTGCCAACACTTACGTCGGAGTATTTTAAATGGAACGGCAAACAACCGGTATCCGACGGACAAACCATAAGCAACGATTTCCTGCTATCGGCTTTTCCAAAAAAAATGATTCTGATTAAAAATCTGAAAATCAATATCGATCCGAATATCTCGGACGCGGTTGTCAGCAATATTGATCAGTTGATACATTTTGGTCCGATCATTATGAAAAATCAGTTGTTTACCAATGCCAGTACGAATGTCCGTTTTATCAAGGCGATCAAAAACAAAGAAACGCTGGAATCAAATAACGTCAAATATTACAGTACCAAAGCGACACTGGACGAACCGGCTCCCTTTGAACCGGAACCAATTACCACGCCACCGATCAAACCGATTGCCTCTGCTCCTGTTTATAAAACTTTGGCAGGCATCAAACAACCGTTGATCAAAACTACTATGGCTCCAGGTATCAAAATGATGCCATCAACCGATCCAACTCCGACACCTGTTCCGACACCTTCACCACAAACCTCAAATGCTGTTTGGGGCATCAAACGTTTTATCCGTACCAATCCGATATTGTTTCCGCCAGTCATTAAAGATCCAACGCCAGCCAAAACCCTAACCACAGTGATTTTGTCCGTTACCGATTCGGTTTCCAGACAAAGTGTTTATAAATCGGAAATTTCGATCATCGGAACCAATAATAATACATTTAAAGAAATCGAATCGGATAAAAACGGGGCGATCGAATTCCAGCTTCCGGTAGGAAACTACAAGGTTAAGATCAAAAAAGACGGCTATAAAGTTTTTGAAACCGAACTGAAAATTGAAAACCTGTTTACCGTGACCAAAGAATATGCACTGGCGCCGGAATCGGTCACTTACGACAGTTTTTTCCTGATTGGAATGATCTGCGAAAAATTACCACAGATCCCTAAAATATCCGGATCATGAAAACCGTCCGATTGCATTCAAAAGGCCCGGAAGTGACTACTTTATGCGAGATATTGGCAGGAATGGGCTATCCGGTTATGGTTTCGGATGTTTTTACCATTGCCGTTGATGAAGCCGTAAAAAGCTTTCAGAGCGATTATAACCTTGTTGTAGACGGGATCGTTGGTGTTAAAACCTGGTCCCGCCTTTTTGAGAAAAACAGTACGCTGACGCAATATAATGACAAATTACTTTCGGAACAGGATCTGATTGATTTTGCCAATGACTATCAGGTGGAACTCGCTTGTATTAAGGCAGTAAACGAAATCGAAAGCAGCGGAAAAGGCTTTCTTATTGACGGCCGACCTAAGATTTTATTCGAAGGCCATGTTTTCTGGCAGGAACTGGAACGCCGGAATATTGATCCGCAAGCCTACATCCGACCGGAAAATCAGGATGTTTTATATAAAAAATGGACCAAAAAATACTATCAGGGCGGTTCGCGGGAATACGAACGTTTGGCCAAAGCTGCCACGCTTATTCCGGGATTCAATCTTACCGATGCCGCTCATGCTTCCGCTTCCTGGGGCGTTTTCCAGATCATGGGATTTAATGCCATCCCAATCGGGTATGACAGTATGGACAGTTTTGTTGGTAAAATGTACCTGAATGAACGGGAACATCTTACTGCTTTTGGCTGTTTTCTAAAAACAAACAACCTGATCGGTGCTTTACAAAATAAAGACTGGACCACTTTTGCCTACCGTTATAATGGCGAAGGCTATAAAGTGAACCAATACGACGAAAAGTTGGCCAGAGCGTATCAAAAATATACCACCTGAACCTAAATTCAGGTTAACCGTTTCCTCCCTTCCCCGTATCGGCAGCAATCGTACCCACTATACACAAACGATTTTGTTTTTCATTGCGTATAACACCAGTCCGATGCGGGTTTTTATTTCCAGTTTCTGAAACAGATTTTCCCGGTAGCCATCCACCGTTTTCGGACTCAGACACATTTCATCGGCAATTTCGCGATAGGTCATCTCGGTACAGGCTAGGCGAATAAACTCCAGTTCGCGTTCTTTTAAACTGGCTTTGTTACCGGCTTCCAGTTTGTTGATCAATACACCTGAAACCATTTCGGTATAGAAATACCCGGTTTCGTGTACTTTTAGCAGCGCTTCCCGAAACATATTCGGATGGGTATCTTTTAATAAATAACCACTGGCACCGTTACTGATCATCTTAATGATCGTGTCTTCGTCATCGTTTACCGACAACGCCAATACCCGTAAACCCTGGTAATCTTCCTTAAGGCGTCGCATGGTTTCCACGCCATCCATAACCGGCATATTGACATCGAGTAATACCAGGTCCGGAAGTTCATCCATAGCTTTTAGTCCGGTAAGGAAATCTTTTCCATTGTTGTAATTTCCGCAGACCGCAAACTCTTTAAAGCTGTTTATCAGGAACGATAGCGACTGGGAAAACAGTAAGTGGTCGTCTACAATTACAATTTTTATTTTATTCATAGTAGTAAGGGGATTTTTTTACTCTTTGCGTCCTTTTTCCAAAGGATATACAATTTTGAGCTTCGTACCTTCGTTCGGACGGGACGAAACCAAAAAAGCGGCGCCAATTAAGCGGGCCCGCGTGTTCATGTTTGCCAGTCCGGAACCTTTGGCTACGGTGGCATTGTTAAAACCGATTCCGGAATCGGTTATTTCTATAATACATTCCCTGGCGTCAAAACAGATATCCACGTCGATGGTTTTACTATGTGAATATTTTAAGGCGTTGGAAATAGCCTCCTGTAATATCCGGTAAATGATCACTTCGTGTTGCGGGTCAATAGGTTGTATTTGCCCGGATATATTCAGGTTACCATTAATGATTTTCAATTTGGTGATTCGGTTCAGATCTTCGGTTACGGCATCAATAAAGCCGGATTGTAGTTCCACATCGCCATTGATCAATTTGGCAACCATACGGATTTCGTCCAGCGATTTACTAACAAGCTTGCGTACCTCATCGAGTTCATGCTTATCGTCGGTATCAATTTTAGCCACCATCAGGTTGAGCTGCATCACCGCGACCGATAAAATCTGTCCGATATTATCGTGTAATTCCCGACTGATATTCGACAGGGTTTGCTCTTTAATTTCGATTCGTGATTTGGCCAACTCGGAATTAAAAAACAACTCTGCTTCCATTTTATCCATTAGGAATTTCGACTTTTTCTTCTGGAAATACAGGAAAAAGACCAGTAAGGTGCCCAACAAGGTTAAAAGCACTATACTAAACGAAATGATCAATAATGGTATCTCTTTTTGCTCCATATAAAACCAAAGATAAAACTGGTGTTCATTAATACGTTTAAAAAGAAAATGATCAAACTATAAGTTGTTTCGTGGATTCCGGATAAAAACCAGCGTAAAGAGAGCATAAACGGTAAAAAGGGAACATAAAAAAGTAATATTCCCAATACAAACCAGAAAAAAATCGTGTCCTTAATGGATAATATCAGATTTGAATTGAACAGTTCCATCAGGTAGAGACAACTCAACATTAGAATCATGACTACACCGATGGCAAAATTGTTAAAACATACTTCTTCTACTACATCCTGAAAAAAGGTGAGGTTCACGAATACCGACACCAAAAAAAGCGCAAAGCATACGTTCGCAACCTGTTTGTGTTTAGGCTGTTGTAAAATGGATTTTAAAAACAGTATATAATACGGCAGGATAATAAACATATAGATATTAAAAACCATATAGTTAACCTGCCCGGTTATTTGCGTATAAAAAATTCCGGTTAGCTCTGTTAGTGCCGAGAGCCAGATGGATAATACAAAAAACTTTGCCTTATTATTCGGAAGTTTGTACCAGTAAATGATGCCAAACATTCCCGATAATAAGGCGAGAAACACAGTATATAATCTTAGATCTGCCAACATTCGTTATCCACCGTAATTGAGTTTTGGAGGATTCCCCATAGAACCGAAATTTAAAGGTTCAATAGTTGTTATATCCAGTGCATTACCTTGCAAACTGGCACCGCCCCGGCCTCCCTGTTCATCGATGATCGTTCCGGTTGGTGTTAAAAACACAGTCGTATAACCCGCATTTTTTTCTTCTGTTTCCGGATAAACACCCAGATAAATACGAATACCGTCAACCATGTAGCCTTTTTCGACAGCATTTTCTTTTACATACGCGATGTAACGCTCCAACTCTTCGATAGAAAACCAAAAGGCATTGGCATCTTCCAATCCGGATCTTTCGGTTACTAAAGCACCTCTTTTTTCATTGTAATTTTTGTTCAACTCTTTCCCTTTTTCAAAAGAAATTAATTGAGTAGGTTTCACCATTGTGTTCATTTTTAGATGGGTTTATTGATTTAAAGGCAAAATTACTGGCTTGGCGAAACTATTACAAGGGGAATTTTCCCCTTTTTCACTAACCATTTTTTTTCGATTCACTCCGAAAATTCTTCTATTTCAAAGAAAAAACAAAATTAATCATAAAATAACGATTCGCTCGATTTCTATTTTCCTATTTTTTTAACAAATCCAACATTTTTCAATATTGATCCACAATAGTCCTGAAAGTGAGGTTCACACGCGGACGCATCACTTTGGTGGTTGGCGGCAAACGGTGTAACCAGTGCGTTTGGGTCGTTCCCTGCATAATGAGTAGGCTTCCGGCTTCCAGCACCAGCGAAACCGTAGCTTTGGTCGTTTTGTGTTTAAAGGCAAACTTGCGTTCGGCTCCAAAGCTTAGCGACGCAATTACGGTATTCATACCAAGGGATTTTTCGCTGTCGCTATGCCACGCCATCCCTTCCTGTCCGTCGTGATAGAGGTTTAGCAGACAGGAATTAAAAGTAGTACCGCTTAAATTTTCGGCTATTTTTTTTAAGGTAATTAATTCTTCCGTCCAGGGTAAGGCGGTTTTGGTTGTATTGGAATAGGTATACTGAAACGGATGATCACCATACCAGGCCACTTTTCTTTTGGTCTGGATCAGTTTGCCAAAAACAATCGCCTCGTCATTGCGCCATTCAATGGTTTCCATAAAACGATTGTAATAGTGCTTTGCCTCCCGATCGGTCATAATGCGACCATGATAGTACACTTCTCCGTCGTATGGCAGTATGTTTTCGATTTCTCCGGTACTGAATAAATCCATTATAGTTGTTGTTTTAATTTCCAGTGCTGGTACACGTCCCGCATACAATGTCCGCAAGGCCGATACCCCATTGCTTCCGCTTCTTCCATTGAGGCAAAGAATACCCGATTTGTTTTTTTCATTCTTTTGCCGGATGTACAATGTAAACGTCCAACAATTTTCAGTTTTTTATTTCCGCCAAAGGTAATACTTTGTTTCCGGATCCGATGGTGTAGTTCGCTATCCGGAAGTTGTTCATGTAGCCACATCTTTAACTGATCGCGTCGTGAAAAATGATTCCCATTGTATACCGTTTTCCGCTGCGCACTTCGCTCACTCCGTGTTTCATCGCTACACGATAATAGCCTTTTGTACCACGTACCGGACGAAAGTTTGTCGTAAAAACCAGAATATCCCCTCGTTTTGGTTGTAAGACGATTGCTTTCGATTGTGCTCTGGGAACCTGTTCGGTCAGTACAAATTCACCACCGGTATAGTCTTTTTCGGGCTCGTTGAGAAATAACACGATCTGAATCGGGAAAAAGACATCGCCATACAAATCCTGATGTAAGGTATTATAACCGCCTTCACTGTAATTCAGTACCAATACCGTAGGTTTCGACCGATTGTTTGCCTTACAAAGTGCCAATAATTCCTCATGTTTTCCAGGAAATTGCCGGTCTATCTGTAATGCTTTCATCCATAAATTAGCAATCGGAACCAGTTTTTCATAAACCATAGTCCGCAATTGCTGAATCAGATCCGGTAAAGGGTAATCAAAATATTTGTATTCGCCTTGTCCAAAGCGATACCGTTCCATCACTACTTTTTTTCGATAGCGTTTATCTTCCGGATAATAACCAATCAGCGTATCACAAACCGGTTCCGGAATTATATCCGACAATACGGCGTATCCTTTTTCATGCATCATTCCGGCCACCTGATCCCAATCGGTAGCCTGCAATCGTTCCAATACAGCCTCCATTATTCCTGTAGTAAAAGATCCGACTGACAGGCTTCCCATCCGATAATGGCTTTTTTTCGGGTATTTCCCCAATGATAACCGCCAATCATCCCCGTGGCCTGAATTACCCGATGACACGGAATCAGAAAAGCCACCGGATTGTTTCCGATTGCTGTTCCCACTGCTCGTGAAGCTCTCGGTTTTTCAATACTTTGTGCAATTGCACCATAGGTTGTTAACTGTCCCATAGGTATTTTTAACAGCGTTTCCCATACTTTTAGCTGAAAATCCGTTCCCCGCAAATGCAGTTTTACAGTCTGTGATTCGTTCCAGTCATTACCAAAAAACGAGCGTACGTCTTTTTGAAAAGTATCGGTCTGATTGGCAAAAGAAGCATTTGGAAATTCTGCTTTTAATTCCGCTAACGCCAACTCCTGATCATCGGCAAAAACAAGCCGACAAATTCCTTTTTCGGTAGAAGCCATCAACAATGTTCCGAACGGACTTTCGTCAAAATGATAATTGATTCGCAGCTGTTCGCCACCATTCTTATAATCGCCCGGCGTCATCCCTTCGATATTAACAAACAAATCGTGCAAACGTCCGGTTCCGGAAAGTCCGGTTTCGAAAGCCGCTTCGGATAAGGTAAGCTGACTCGATTTAAGCATTTTTTTGGCGTGCTCCACCGTTAGATATTGCAAAAACTTCTTCGGACTCACGCCCGCCCATTCGGTAAACAATTTTTGAAAATGAAATGGACTTACATGGACAAAAGAAGCCACTTCGTCCAATGACGGTTGTGTTTTAAAATTATGATGCAAAAAGTCGATTGCCTTTGCAATTCGGTCAAACTGAAATTGTTCCTGTGTTTTCATGGATATATATTTGGAATTCACCTTACAAAGGTAATCGCCGTAAAAACGCTTTCCGACCCGAAACTTGCGGGATTGAAACACTTCGAAAAGTCCTTTAAATTTACAAAATTATTTGCCTTGATTTGTGATACAAAAATGCTTTTTGAATTATCTTTGTGTGCTTAAACTACAAATTTCCAACGACTATGAAACTGGTTTTCGCATCCAACAATCCCAACAAAATTAAAGAAATTCAGCAACTCCTTCCCGACTCCATTCAGGTTTTAAGTCTTAGCGATATCAATTGTGATGCAGACATTCCGGAAACAGCCGATACCATTGAAGGCAATGCCATTTTAAAAGCCAATTATGTCACCGAACATTATGGATATAACTGTTTTGCAGACGATAGCGGACTGGAAGTGGACGCACTAAACGGCGCTCCGGGTGTGATTTCGGCCCGTTATGCCGGTGATCATAAAAACGATAACGACAATATCGACAAACTACTGTCGGAGTTGGAAACCGAAAACAACCGCAAGGCTAATTTTAAAACCGTGATTGCTTTAAACCTCAACGGAACGCAACAGCTATTTACCGGAATCATCCACGGAACGATTATCCGCGAACGAAAAGGAACCAACGGTTTTGGTTATGACCCGGTTTTTGTACCCGAAAATGATAGTCGTACGTTTGCCGAATTGGAAATGGAAGAAAAATCCGGTATCAGTCACCGTGGAAAAGCCGTAAAACAGTTGGCTGCTTTTTTAAACCAATAGTGCGGTAAAAGTTTGGATAACAGAAATGTCTTTGTTAAATTATGTTGAAAATTCTGCTTAAAATTTTCACAAATCAGAGCCAGCATTTGATCAATCCGACACTTAAAATCTTCGGAAAGCCTAATGAAGTAAGCACCAAAACAATAACCATCTGAAAATCAATAAAAAACAAAAGCATAAATATCGAAAACATATTAGCATATCTCGTTAATTTACAGTAACTTTGCCCCCAATTTAAAAATAACGAATGAATAAATTTGAACAATTAGGATTGAATGAATCGCTACTGCTGGCGATTAAAGATCTAGGATTTGAAAATCCGTCGGAGGTACAGGAAAAGGCGATTCCCCTATTATTGGAAAAAGACACAGACATAGTTGCATTGGCACAGACCGGGACAGGTAAGACCGCTGCGTTTGGTTTTCCACTGATTCAAAAGATTGATGCTGAGGACAGAACGACTCAGGCATTAATTTTATCGCCAACACGCGAACTTTGTTTACAAATCACCAATGAGATTAAACAATATTCAAAATACGTTAAAGGAATTCACACTGTTGCCGTTTATGGTGGTGCCAGCATTACCGAACAGGCGAAAGATGTAAAAAGAGGTGCACAGATTATCGTGGCCACTCCAGGAAGAATGCAGGACATGATTAACAGAGGTATGGTAAATATCAAGAACATTAATTTCTGTGTTCTTGACGAAGCCGACGAAATGTTAAACATGGGATTTTATGATGATATCACTTCCATTTTATCCGATACACCGGAAAACAAAAGTACCTGGTTGTTTTCGGCAACCATGCCACAGGAAGTAGCGCGTATTGCACGCGAGTTTATGCGTAAACCTCTTGAAATCACAGTGGGACACAAAAACTCTGGTTCGCAAAACGTTTCGCACGAATTTTACCTGGTAAATGCCCGCGACCGTTATTCGGCTTTAAAACGACTGGCTGATGCTAACCCGGATATTTTCTCGGTTGTCTTCTGTCGTACCAAAAGAGACACACAAGCTGTTGCTGAAAAACTAATCGAAGACGGGTACAATGCTGCTGCTTTACACGGTGACCTTTCTCAGGCGCAACGTGACGGCGTAATGAAATCGTTCCGTGGTCGTCAGATCCAAATGTTGGTTGCTACCGACGTAGCGGCCCGTGGTATCGACGTAGATGACGTAACACACGTAATCAACTATCAGTTACCAGACGAAATCGAAACGTATACGCACCGTTCCGGTAGAACAGGACGTGCCGGAAAATCCGGAACATCTATGGTGATCATTACGAAAAGTGAATTGCGTAAAATTTCACAGATCGAGCGTATCATCAAAACGAAATTCGAAGAAAAACCGATTCCTTCCGGAATTGAAATCTGCGAAATTCAGTTATTCCACTTAGCGAATAAAATCAAAGACGTTGAAGTTGACCATGAAATCGATGCCTACCTTCCGGCTATTTATGAGGTAATGAAAGACCTTACAAAAGAGGAAGTAATCAAGAAAATGGTTTCGGTAGAATTCAACCGTTTTATCAATTATTATAAGAAATCTCGCGATTTATCCGCTCAAAATGCTGGTGACCGTCGTGAAGACGCAGGAAGCATCCCGTCCGACGGAGCAGTACGTTTCTTTATCAACATCGGTTCCCGTGATAATTATGACTGGATGACGTTGAAAGATTTCTTACGCGACACTTTAGAATTAGGTCGTGACGATTTGTTTAAAGTAGATGTAAAAGAAGGTTTCTCTTTCTTTAATACTGATGCGGAACATGCCGAGAAAGTAATGGATGTTTTAAACAACATTCATTTAGAAGGACGTAAAATCAACGTGGAAATTTCTAAAAACGACGGTGGATCCAACAACAGAAGACGCGACCATAACGGACGTAACGGTGGTGGTGATCGCAACCGTTCCCGAGGTGGTGACCGTGACAGAGGTGGCGATCGCGACAGAGGACCAAGAAGAGAGCGTAGTTTTGGCGGTGGTCGTTCGGAAAGAAAAGATGATTTTGGTGACCGACCATTACGAAATGAAAGAAGATCAGACCGTTCTCCGCGTCGTTCCGAAGGTTCTTCGAACAACAGCAGCGGAAGACGCCCCAGAAGAAGCTAATTCTTTTGTTAATTTTCTTCTAATATAACTTAAAAACTGCAAAATATCCCTTACTTTTAGACCAATCTAATAACCCGTATGAGATTTTTTGCAGTTTTTTTATTTACCCTACTAACATTTGCTTCCTACGCGCAGGAAACGGAAACTCCCTCAACGGTTTCCGGTATAGTAGTGAACGCTACAACTTTACTTCCTAAGAGTAACGTCAATATCGTTAATATCAATACCGTTAAAGGTACCACTTCCAGCGGACATGGTGAATTTACCATTGAAGCCAAAGTAAACGATACGCTTCACTTTTCGTTTATCGGTTTTGAATCGATTAAAATACGGGTTACCAACGACTGGATTAAAAACAAGAATACCAAGATTCGGCTAACCGAAAAGGCTTATGCCTTGGAAGAGGTTGTGATCAACAAATACCAGCTAACCGGTTATCTGGAAGTCGACACCAAAATTTTACCGTTAAATGAGAATTTTCGTTATCCGATTTCGGGATTACCATATGGCTATGAGGCCGGCGATCACTCTCCGAATAAAATTAACCGCGTATTGGGATCTCTTTTTAACCCGGCCGATTTACTCTATAATTTCTTTGGAAAAAAACCGAAAGAAATGAGTAAATTAAAGGAAATCAAAAAAGACGATGTTGTAAAAAATCTTTTGGCTTCTAAATTTGACAAAGAAACGCTGGCTTCACTTTTAGGAATCGATCCAAAGGAAATCAACGAGATTTTACAGCGTTGTAATTATTCCGAAACCTTTATCAAAACAGCAAACGACCTGCAAATCATGGAAGCAATCAGTAGCTGTTATGAAGATTACAAGATCTTAAAACGACAAAAATAACACCCAATAAAAAAAGAGGATTAAAAATCCTCTTTTTTGTTTTTTTCCAGATACAAGCGGGTTATATAGTCAATATCCTTAATCGATTTTCGCGCCCAGTCGATTCGTTTTTCCAGCATTTCGGCATCCGTTAGTTTCCAATCCAAACCGGAATTACGCAATCGTGTCGAAATATTTTGCAGGATGATGGCCGCCGATACCGAAATATTCAAACTTTCGGTAAAACCAACCATCGGAATTTTTAAAAATCCATCGGCCTGCTGCATGACTTCATCCGATAGTCCAAGCCGTTCCGTTCCAAAAAAGATTGCCGCCGGCTGCGTAATATCAAAATCTTCCAGCAAACAATCATTATCATGTGGCGTTGTCGCAATAATCCGATAGCCTCTTTGTTTTAAATCGGTAATACAATCCTGATTCGAATTAAATCGGTTGATGTCCACCCATTTCTGAGCGCCCATTGCAATCTCTTTATCGATTTTCTTCCCAAAACGTTCTTCTACCACATTCAGTTCCTGTATTCCAAAAACTTCACAACTGCGCATTACGGCGCTGGTATTGTGCAACTGGTACAAATCTTCAACCGCCACGGTAAAGTGCTTGGTACGGTTTTCCAACACGCGCTTAAAGCCGTCTCTGCGGTTCTCGGTGATAAAATTTTCTAAATAGGCTAAATAGGCGGTATCGGAAAAAAGCGGTTCCATTAAAAAAAATATGAATTTGTTAAATTTCTTTACTAACTTTAGTGAAGTTAAATTACTCTTATGACACAAGAAGAATTACTGGCGCAAATCTACAAAAAAGACAACAAAGCTTTTACGCTTTTGTACGACATGTATGCCAAAAACCTATACGGCATCATTTACAACCTATTAAAAGACCGGGAAGAAGCCGAAGATGTCCTTCAGGAAACCTTTGTTAAAATCTGGAAAAATCTGGACACTTACAACGAAAGTAAAGGCCGCTTTTTTACCTGGCTGCTCAATATCGCCCGTAACAGCGCTATCGATCGGCTGCGTTCTAAAAACTTTAACAACAATCAGAAAAACTTATCTTCTGACAATTTCGTACATATACTCGATGACACTACAAGAACCATGAATAAGATCGATACGATTGGAATTCAGGAATTTGTAAAAAAACTAAAACCCAAATGTATACAGCTGATTGACCTCTTATTTTTTAAAGGCTATACACAACAGGAAGTTTCCGAAACACTGGAAATTCCATTGGGAACGGTTAAAACACAAAACAGAAACTGTATAAACGAATTAAGAAACTTATTGCGAGTATAATGAACACTAGAGAATACATAGAATCCGGAGTTTTGGAACTGTACATTTTCGGAAAACTGTCCGAATCGGAAAACGAAGAAGTACAGGTTTACGCCAATGAATATCCGGAAATAAAACAAGAAATCGAAAGCATCGAAAAGGCTATCATTAACCTTTCGTATAGTGTTGCACCGAATTTGTCACTGGACAATTTCAATACCATCCGAAAAGCGTTACTTGAAAGAGAATCGGGCGTCGTAACCCTGAAACCGAAATCCAACTGGCCGGCTTATATGGGTTGGGCAGCATCATTCCTATTATTGCTAGGAGCCGGCTTCCTCTATTTCCAGATGAACCAAAACGATACTTTGCTTAAAGATAGCAGAGAAAAAAATCAGGATTTACAAAAATCAGTAGTAACCTTAGAAGAACAAAATAAAAACAACGAAACCCTGTTGAATCTCTTTAAAGATGAAAACAATAAAGTAGTAGCCCTTGCCGGTCAAACGGTCGCTCCGGAAGCCAAAGCCAAAATATACTGGAATCAGAATGACCATTCTGTATATGTAGATGCTGCAGGACTACCGGAACCACCTAAAGGATATGTGTATCAGGTATGGTCGTTAAAAATGGATCCACTCACACCAACAAGTATCGGACTACTGGAAAAAACAGAAATCGGAAAATCCAGAATATTTAAAGTCGACAATACCATGGATGCCGAAGGGTTTGGTATCACACTGGAACCAGCCGGTGGTAGTGCCGCGCCTACTTTAGAGCAATTATATACCTTAGGAAAAGTATAAACCAGTAATGATCACAAAGAAAAAATTAGTCGTTCTTTCCGGAGCCGGAATCAGCGCGGAAAGCGGTATAAAGACCTTCCGCGATGCCGGTGGGCTATGGGAAGGGCACCCTATTGAAGAGGTTGCCAGTCCGGAAGGATGGAACAAAAATAAAGCGTTGGTGTTGGACTTTTACAACAAAAGAAGAACACAACTTTTTGAAGTACAACCCAACAACGCGCACCGGATTCTGGCCGAAATGGAAGCCGAATTCGACCTATACATAATCACTCAAAATGTAGACGACCTACACGAAAGAGCTGGCAGTAGTAAGGTTTTACATCTACACGGCGAACTACTCAAAGTACGCAGCACTATGGATCCCGATTATATTCTGGATTGGAAAACCGATCTTCATATTGGCGACAACGACAGCAACGGACACCAATTACGACCACATATCGTTTGGTTCGGAGAAGCGGTACCCGCAATGGATGAAGCCATAGCACTTGTTCAGAAAGCCGACATCTTTTTGATCATCGGAACCTCGTTACAGGTTTATCCGGCCGCCGGATTAATCGGTTATACCCAACTAACAACCCCGGTGTACTATATCGATCCTAAACCAGCACAAATTTACAATGTAAACAATCCGTTTAAAGCTATAGCCTTGTCCGCTTCAGAAGGAATAGAAGTACTGCGACAGGAGCTTAGCACTCAGCCGGAAAAGATTTAAAATTGTATTTCCAGAAGTTTCGGTAAAACCTTATCTTTGCGATTATTAGAAAATAACACAACAACAAATGCATTTAACTGAACTTAGTGCTATATCGCCTATCGATGGTCGGTATAGAAACAAAACCGTTTCCCTTTCCGAATATTTTTCTGAAGAAGCTTTGATCAAATACCGTGTACTGGTAGAAATCGAATATTTTATCGCCCTTTGTGAATTGCCTTTACCGCAATTGGCCGGAGTGGATAAAAACCTGTTCGCTGATTTGCGAAAAATATACGAGAATTTTACGACAGAAGATGCACTTTGGATCAAAGAAACTGAAAAGACCACCAATCACGATGTAAAAGCGGTTGAATACTTTATTAAAGCTGCTTTCGACAAATTGGGACTGCAAGCCTACAAAGAGTTTATCCACTTCGGATTGACTTCTCAGGATATCAATAACACTGCGATTCCGCTTTCGACCAAGCACGCTTTTGAAAAAGTATACCTGCCGTCGTTAATAAGCGTAGTGGCCAAACTTAAAGAATTAAGCCAGGAATGGAAAGACGTTCCGATGTTGGCCCGCACGCACGGACAACCGGCTTCCCCTACCCGTTTGGGTAAAGAAATCGCTGTGTTTGTAGAACGTTTGGAAGAACAAATGCGTTTGTTATTTAACGTACCGTTTGCCGCCAAATTTGGTGGTGCCACCGGTAATTACAACGCCCATTTTGTAGCCTATCCAAAAGTTGACTGGCGAAAATTCGGAAACGATTTCGTAGAAGCTACACTAGGACTACACCATTCTTTTCCAACGACACAAATTGAGCATTACGATCATTTTGCCGCTTTTTTCGACGCTTTAAAGCGTATCAATACCATTTTGATCGATTTGGATCGCGATATCTGGACATATGTTTCGATGGAGTATTTCAAACAAAAAATCAAAGCCGGAGAAATTGGTTCCTCGGCGATGCCACATAAAGTAAACCCGATTGATTTTGAAAATTCGGAAGGAAATCTGGGAATTGCCAATGCCATTTTCGAACATTTGGCAGCCAAATTACCGGTATCCCGTTTGCAACGCGATTTAACCGACAGTACCGTGTTGCGTAATGTTGGCGTACCAATCGGACATACGATTATCGGTTTTGAAGCGACTTTAAAAGGACTAAACAAATTACTTTTAAACGCTGAAAAATTCGAAGAAGATCTGGAAAAAAACTGGGCGGTAGTAGCCGAAGCCATTCAAACGATTTTAAGACGTGAGGCCTACCCGAATCCGTATGAAGCGTTAAAAGATTTGACCCGTACCAATACAGTGATCAACAAAGAGGCAATCCATAATTTTATCGCGACTTTAAATGTATCGGATGCGATAAAAGCAGAACTTTTACAAATTACACCGAGCAATTACCTCGGAATATAACTCTTTTTAAAAAATATTCTAAAATCCCGATGGCTATAACTATCGGGATTTTTTATTGCTATTTATGATAAATTTATCTTAAAATAACGGCATAATAAGCCCTGTAGCTTTTATAAATACGCATTATTTTATAACTTACACAAATCCTAAAAAACAAAAAATATATGCCATTATCAACAGCTGAAACCGTAGCCGAAACCTCTCACCATTTATATCCGTTAATCAGTGATTTAGGATTAATCCTAATGACAGCCGGAGTAGCCGTACTGTTGTTTAAAAAAATCAAACAACCGCTGGTTTTAGGCTATTTGGTTGCCGGTTTTCTTGCCGGAAATAATTTTGACTTTTTCCCCTCGGTCACCGATAGCAAAAGTGTTGAAGTCTGGGCCGAAATCGGGGTGATATTCCTTTTATTTAGCCTCGGATTGGAGTTCAGTTTTAAAAAACTGATGAAAGTCGGCGGAACCGCCTCCATTACCGCTATTATCCAGATTATCTCGATGCTATTTATCGGATATATGTCCGGACAATGGATGGGTTGGTCGCAAATGGACAGTATTTTCCTCGGTGCCATACTCTCCATGTCCTCTACCACGATTATTCTCCGTGCATTTGATGAATTAAATGTCAAAGGAAAAAAATATGCCGGAATCGTTTTCGGTGCTTTAATTGTTGAAGATATTGTTGCCATCTTACTGATGGTATTGCTTTCGACTATATCAGTAAGTCAGCAATTTTCCGGAGCCGAGTTATTCGAATCCGTTTTAAAACTCTTATTCTTCCTGATTCTTTGGTTTGTGGGTGGTATTTTCTTTATTCCGACCTTACTGAAAAAAGCCAAGACCTTATTAAATGAAGAAACTTTATTGATCATCTCATTAGCCCTATGTTTGATGATGGTTATCCTGGCGACTAATGCCGGTTTCTCCCCTGCTTTAGGTGCTTTTATCATGGGATCTATTATAGCGGAAACCACTCAGGCCGAAAAAATCGAACACCTTATCAAACCGGTAAAAGACCTTTTCGGAGCGGTATTCTTCGTATCTGTCGGAATGTTGATCAATCCAGACACCTTGGTAGAATATGCCATTCCTGTTTTATTGATCACTTTGATTACCATCTTAGGAAAAACCGTGAGTACTGCCGCCGGAGCATTGGTATCCGGTCAGCCCTTAAAACAATCCGTTCAGGCGGGTATGAGTCTGGCGCAAATCGGGGAATTCTCTTTTATTATCGCCACCTTAGGGATGTCGCTAAAAGTAACGAGTGATTTCCTGTATCCGATTGTGGTAGCCGTTTCGGCTGTGACCACGTTTACAACACCTTTTATGATCAAAATGTCAATGCCGTTTTATGAGAAACTTGAAAAAGTATTACCAAAAAAATGGCTTACCGCTATCGATAATTACAGTACCAATTCCCAGTCGATTAAAGCAACCAGTAACTGGCAGGTCGTATTGCGTGCTACGATGACACAGGTTGTGATCAGTTCGGTTATTATTATTGCGATTATCCTGTTGGCCGATCTTTATATTTCACCTTTGGTAATCGATTCTAAATTCGGAAATGCCGTAGCCGCATTGATAACCTTAGTGATCATCGCTCCGTTTTTATGGGCGTTATCGCTGCGAAGAGTCGCCGAAAGTGCCATGGAAGAACTCCGGAAAGAACGCAAATACCGCGGTCCTTTAACCATGTTGATTCTCGTTCGAATTGGCCTTGCGCTGTTCTTTGTGGGATTCCTTCTGAATAATTTCTTTTCACCGATTGTCGCTTTTATTGCGTTGATCCTCGTGATCATTTCCTATATCATCTTTCCTAAAAAATTGCATGCCCAGTACGATAAAATTGAAAAGCACTTTCTTAAAAATTTCAACGATCGTGAAATTGCACGCGCTCAGAAAACCCGGGATGATTTAACCCCCTGGGACGGACACATGGCTAATTTTGAAATTGCTAAAGAGTCCAACCTTGCCGGAAAGAAACTTCAGGATCTGAAAGTGCGTGAAAAAATGGGGGTAAATATCGCCTTCATCAAGCGTGGTGAAATCATGATCAACATCCCTACGCGTAACGAGCGGTTGTTTCCGGGTGATGAAATTTGTGTGATCGGAACAGACGACCAGGTTCAGAATTTTAAAGGTTATCTGGATCAGAATGAGATTGAAGTTCCGGAATCGGTTACCGAAGCACAAATCGTACTACAGCAATACGAATTGACCAATCAGGAGTTTATCGGAAAATCAATTCGCGAATCGCAATTACGGGAACGTACCGGTGGTCTTGTTGTAGGTATCGAACGGAATGGTGAACGTATCCTGAATCCGGAGTCCCACCTGATTTTAGAACGAAATGATATCTTATGGTTGGTTGGTGATAAAAAACTATTGGCTGCCGCTTTTAAGAATCAATAATACTTTAAATACAAGACCTGACAGGTTTTTGAAACCTGTCAGGTCTACAGACTTTACAAACCTTTGAGGTGTGTTTTAAACCTAAAAAAACCTGATATTTTCATATCAGGTTTTATATTTTTATCGCGAATAATTCGGCGCTTCTTTTGTAATGGTTACGTTGTGCGGATGGCTTTCTCCGATTCCACTGGCCGTGATACGAACAAATCGTCCCGTTTCCTGTAGCGTCTGAATATCTTTTGCTCCACAATATCCCATTCCGGCACGTAGCCCGCCAACAAATTGCAGCATACTTTCGTTTAACTCTCCTTTGTACGGTACACGTCCTACAATTCCTTCCGGAACCAGTTTTTTTACGTCGTCTTCCACATCCTGGAAATAACGGTCCTTAGACCCTTCTTTCATCGCTTCTACCGATCCCATTCCACGGTAGGATTTGAATTTTCTTCCTTCGAAAATGATGGTTTCACCCGGCGATTCTTTGGTTCCTGCTAATAGCGATCCTAACATCACACAATCGGCTCCGGCTGCTATCGCTTTCGGAATATCACCGGTATAACGGATTCCTCCATCGGCAATAACCGGAACTCCGGTTCCCCGTAAAGCGGCAGCTACTTCCAATACGGCCGAAAACTGCGGAAATCCTACTCCGGCAACCACTCGGGTGGTACAGATCGATCCCGGTCCGATTCCTACTTTAACAGCATCGGCACCATTCTCCGCTAAATATAAAGCCGCTTCCGGTGTTGCAATATTCCCCACTACTACGTCCAGTTGTGGGAATTTTTCTTTTACTTGTTTTAAAACACCAACTACACCTTTGGTATGTCCGTGCGCTGTATCAATAATCACAGCGTCTACACCGGCGTTTACCAAAGCCGTTGCTCTTTCAACTGCATCATTTGTTACTCCTAAAGCTGCTGCAACACGTAAACGTCCGAATTTATCTTTGTTTGCGTTTGGTTTTTGTGTTAACTTGGTAATATCTCTAAAAGTGATCAATCCAACTAGTTTGTTTTCCTGATTGACTACCGGTAGTTTTTCAATCTTATTTTGTTGTAAAATTGCTTCGGCAGTAGCTAAAGTTGTTCCTTCTCCAGCTGTTACCAGATTCTCAGAAGTCATTACTTCGATAATAGAACGGGTATTGTCTTTCTCAAAACGCAAATCCCGATTGGTAACTATCCCTTTTAAAATCTGATTTTCATCTACTACAGGGATTCCTCCGATACTGAATTCGCGCATCGCCAGTTTAGCATCACCCACAGTCGCCGTAAGCGGTAACGTAACCGGATCGATAATCATCCCGGATTCGGCTCTTTTTACTTTTCGTACTTCGGCAGCCTGCTGCTCGATTGTCATGTTTTTATGCAATACACCAATACCACCTTCCTGTGCCATTGCAATAGCCATAGCACTTTCTGTAACCGTATCCATAGCAGCCGAAACAACCGGTACGTTTAGTGTTATATTTTTTGAAAATTTCGTTTTGATACTTACTTCTCTGGGAAGTACTTCTGAATAATTGGGAACGAGTAGAACATCATCATAGGTTAGTCCTTCCCCGATGATTTTAGCTGTGTGTGCTTTCATGTTGCAATTTGTAGTTGAATTGCATGCAAATATAACACATTTATTCCATCCGCGGGAAAAACTTTAACATTATTATAAATTGTCCTGTTGTGGCTTATTTAACGATACAACCGCTTTATTCGTATGCTTTTCTATTCCCTAAACTACCGGGAAGTCCGATTGACACACTTAGAACCTTTGAAAAAATTAAGAATTCAGAATTTCAGGTCTTTACGATTACCCAAAAACCTCCCAGTCAAAAAACATTTACAATACTCCTGTATGATCGGTTATTCGGTAAAAAAGAATTAGCCGTTACTAGTCTATATAGGGACGAAGATAACGGTAAAACAACAGTTATCCATCTGGCGAAATTCTACATTTTTAAAGAAAGTGCCAAAACCGGCCATACGAAAGAAAAAACAGGATTCCTTTTTATTATAGTTTCAACAACATGGGTTCACTTTTTCTGTTCGACTAAAACCGATATTGCAATGTAAGATAGCCCGCTCTCGGTGCTGATGGTATAATTCCCGGACCAGGATAACCGGAGGCTCTCCGGGTAAAATAAATCGTATTCATCAGATTCGTAATTCCGGTTTCCAATGTAAAATGAGAACCGAATTTATAGGATAACGACCAATCTGTAATTGCATAACCGGGAACCTGACCTTCGATTCCGCGTACATTTTCGCTTTTGTCCTGTTTTATATTCGTAGCATCGGTGTATTGCGCGCTTAGATACGTAAACTGTACACTTGTTATCAGGTTTTTATAGCCTGACGTTATCCCTGTTTTTAAATTGATCATCGGAACAAATTCTACCTGATTTCCGGTTATCCCCGGTTGTTTCGAATGCGTATACGTTGACTTTGTAAGCGCCAGATTGGCAAATACATTCCATTTGTAATTGTTATTTAACGGATTAAATAGTATTTTTTGCAAACTTAAATCAGTGAAAAATTCAAATCCGTATAGCATTGCATCCCCCACATTGGTTCGGAAGCGGATAATCCGAAAATCATCTGTCTCTTTAATAATCTGTCCCAAACGCCCTTTGTAGGCCAATCCAAAAGCACTGATATCATACGTCAACTTGTTTTTCCATTGGCCCCGGATTCCGAAATCAAACGTGTAACCATATTCATCCTTTAGGTGCTCATCGATCTGGTAGGATGGTTCTGTAATTCGTATATCATTAAACGTAACCGAGCGGTAATTTTGTGAGCAATTCAGATACGCTTCCATCGCTTTGACCGGCTTAAAACTCAAACCGATTCCTAACAGCACAAACGAACGTTTTAGATCGTTATCTTCATCATAGCGTCTATTCAAAATGACATTCCCGGCATTATCGCGGTTTATTTTTCGATAATATCCTTTCGCCCGCGTATTGATATATTCCCAACGAATTCCGGGTGTTATCGAAAGTGCATTCGTGATACGGATGATATTTTCTCCAAACAACGCTAAATTGAGATTTGGATAGCTGTAATCGGATTGATTTTGATAATACGGAAATTCTTCCGTTGCAAAATTAAAATCGGCATCACTTCCGGAACTTCCCGGCCCTTGTCGGGCATTGTTTTTCGACTGATAATACTTTCCTCCTATCACAAAGGCATTTTCATGACCAAGAAAGTGATAGCGGTGTACTATTTTTGCTTCGGCACCCCAATTGGCAAATTTTCCGGTAATCAAATCACGAACGGTTCCTTCCTGATCTTCCTGAAATACACGATTGGAACGAAATCCTAATGCTTTCCGACCGGCATACAATCCGAATACATTCAGGCTTATATCCGTTTTTTGAGTAGCCTGATGTTTTATTCTAAATGAAAAAAGATTCCAATCAACCGCAAACCAATTTCGCTTCCGATTACTTTGAAAAGCGTCTTCATAAAACATTTTATCTGTTAATCCTCCGGGCTGATGCGCTATATACTGAAAATGAGTGTAGTCAAAACTTAAGTTCGTTTTACGAGTAATACGATAATTAAAGTTTCCAAAATAATTTTGAGATTCAAAATCAGAATTAAGCTGAAAACCATCTCCCTTTTTATAATTTAAAAATGTGTAATAACTAAAATTCTTTATCGTTCCGCTTAAATCGGTAAAGCTGGTAAATAAATTATGGTTCCCTATGGTTTGTCTGTTCGTCAACCGGAGTTTTTTATGTTGATCCGGAGCTTTAATTTTAAAATTAATCAATCCGCCAAACTGCGTTCCGTATTGTAAGGATGCGGCGCCTCTTACGATCTGTATCCGGTCTAATCCTTCGGCCGGCGGTGTATAATAACTTTCCGGATAGCCTAAAATATCGGCACTACTATCGTAATCGTTTTGACGGATATTAAAATGTGCCGATCGATTCGGATCCAGGCCTCTTCCCCCAATGTTAAGTTGTAAACCACCGGCATCACTTTCATAAATATTCAATCCTACGACCTGTGAAAACACTTGTCGGGCTAGATTTACAGCCTTATTTCCCATTTGTACATCAACAATAACCACTTCTGATTTTTTACCGGCATAGATTCCCATTCCGTCAACATCCCGCAATCGTGACATTGCAAAAACTTCCTTTCTCCTTTTTTGAATTAAAACTTCACTGAGTTGGATTTCCATTGGCTTCAATACCACCAACACACTGATATCCTGATCCTTTACATTTATTTTTTGTTCTTTCAGATGAAAATTATCGGACAAAAAAATCAAATGATATTGACCGGGCATTAGATTCGAAAAAGTAAATTCCCCGTTTTCGTCGGATTGGACCCGGATACCATCATCTACTTTTAAGATTTCAGCCAAAACAACCGGAGCTTCATTATTAGCATTTATTATTTTTCCATGGATATTGTATTGTGAAAAACAGCTCCAACTGATCCATGTAAATAATATTATACTAAAGTCCTTTACTCTCATCTTCAAATGGAATAATCCAGTGTTTTGGTAAAAAAGAATCTTTCTCTTTTGCCAGATTTACAGTCGGGTTAATGAATATTCGCGAAGGCCTTCCGTTTAGGGTTACGAAGCTTTCTACAGAAACTATAGGATCATGTATCCCTTTTTGTTTGTAATAATCGTGTATAAAACGGGCAAACTCAACGATAAAATCCGGCTGAAAGGCCATTTGTTTCTCCTGAAAAGGGGTTAAAAATTCGGAGTTATCGATATAAAAAGAGTTTCCTGTTACCGCATCTTTTACAATAAACTGCGTGTAACCTGCTTTTTCCATCAGCATAACCCGCCAGGAAAAGCGAAACCCCTCTTCTGTCCAGAATAATGCACCTGGATATAAAAGATAGCGCAACGGGAATAGCAATTGTAGTACAAAAAAACAAATCAATATTTTGATACGTATTGCTGCGCCGTTCAGTGTTGTGGTGAATCGTGCTTTTCCGTTATCAAATCGGGTCTTATTGATTTTAAAAATTATACTGAGGTATTGCAATGCTTTATGATGGGACTTTGCCTTAAAAAACACCAATGTTGCGCCGATCATGATAAACGGAAACATTCCGATTGGAAACAAAATCCGGGTTAGACTATGAAAAACGACTACCAGTACAAAGGCAATAAATCGGGTTTTGCGGTACAACAACAGAAACGGGATAGCCAAATCATATAACATACCTGCCCAACTGAATACAAGTGGCATCCATTCCTGTTGGAATAAAAAACCCAATACCGGAAGATCATACTGCGGTTTTAGCCATAACTGTAACGGCATGGCTTTGTACAACCAATCTGAATTGATTTTGGCCAATCCGGCATAAAAATATACAATCCCTAACATAAGCTTCAGACAGTCGATACACCAGGCCGGTATTTTCTGAAAGGCTAATTCCGGTTTTAATCGGGCATCCATTGCATAATAGACATTAGCCGGCAAAAAAAGGAGTATAAACGCTATCGCACTAATAAAATAGTAATGATTCAGATAGGTTGTTTTATCCATTAATTCGATATACGTAAAGCTTATAAAAAACAGGATAATGGCAATTCTATATCGATATCCTATAGTGATCAATACACAGGACAAAGCACAAACCAAAAAAATCAGATACGTAAAATTCCCTAATGGTTTTATCCATTCCAATCCATAATAGGAAAAGAAAAACTTTGGTTCAATATACAACGTCTTCACCCAACCTTTACTCACAAACCGAACCAGACTAACGAACATAATAGTACCGAAAAGGATACGAAAAGTAGCCAACGGAGCGGCTTCGGTTGTTCGGTTTAGATAGTCCTGAAATCGTTTCATCTGATTTGTATTAATCACCGTCTGTGTCTGCATAATCGATCGCGATACTCATCGCGGATGTCATATCCGATTTCATATAGGCTACATTACGTTGTAAAACATTAAAAGTGGCAGTCATTTTTGTATTATCGGTAATAATCTGCTGACTTAAATCCGGTAGTAGCAAATTTGCTATATAAAGTGATTTATAGAATTGATTACAAATCAGTTTACTTAATAAAATTCCAGACTCTTCGCTCTTACCCTTTATAGTCAGATAATCCAAATAACTTTTCATTGAAGGTCCGCTTTCATTTCCGTTAAAATGTTTGCCTTCAAAGAAGTTTTGCGCCGCTATGATCGACTCCAAAAGCAGTTCTTTCGAATACTTCTTACTGTAATATGCTTCTACCTTATCCGGATAGGTTTCAGTCGAAAACGTACCTGCCGGATAGCCTATTTTTGCAGTCCGAATATCTTTTTCATAAAAATGAATATACGCATTAATCATCCGGTTTACACTTCCGGAAGCCGTATTGTCACTTCTTTGAATAAAAATGGCTTTATATCCGGATTGCCAGTCATCATAAACCGTGTTAAACAATAATGTCAATCGGTTTACAAGCGCAGACAGGTAGCCTTTATACTTGTTGGCATTCGTGTTTGTTGTATACCGCTCCAGGATTGCATTTTCATTCTCTCCTAATCCGAACAACATATAATCCAGAGCCGGAAATCCCTGTACGACATCAAAAGAAATTCCGTTCAGATCAAAATTACCCGAATCGATTTTTACCGCTATTTGTCCTGTTGCCGTCGGATAGGTATTTGAATACTTGCTGAATTGTATTTCATCTGCTTTACCGATAGAAAACATCGAAATATATTGATAGGTTTTATACGCTTCCAGCCATTTTTGTCTTACTTCTTCAAGCTGAGCCCTATCGGGTGTCGCAATAAAATCATCCGAAGCTTTTTTCAGGTTTTCTAATTTTGATTTATAATGCTGAAATGAAGGCATAATGTTATTATCAACCCAATTCACCAACATTGCTTTTCTATCGTATTTATCTGCAACAACCTCACTATCTGTATTATTAAGACCGCAAGACCACAATGATTGCGCTACCACTATTAATAACAGCCCTGTTTTTTTCATTTAATAAATGCTTTAAAGTTGAACAAAAGAATCATATCAGAAAGGAATATCCGGCTCCTGAATGTCTTTAAAAATGGAAAGCGTTCCGAATTCAGGACTCTTTTTAAACGTTAATGGCTTCCCCCTTGTGTTATGGCCTGTTCAATCGTAAATTCAAATGCCGTTGCGATCGTCTGAGAAATCAAATCAATTTGATCTGCTGTATAGTTAGCATCCCAAAATCCATCATTACCGCCTAAAAATGAAGTCAATAATTCCTCAACTCTTGCTTTTATAAGATAAGGCTGTCCAGTAGCCGGGTTGTTTGTATAAGCCAATCCACTTATAAATCCGTAAGCTTCAGACAAACCGTGAAAGGCGGCCGCAAGATCACCGGTGATTGTTGTTGTACCTGATAATTTACCTTTTGCTTTATTCATATAATAAACCGCACGGATAGCACCTACTTTTGATAATTTTTCTTTTATGATGTTTATCTGCTTATCCCGTTCTATTTTATTACCTGCTATAATTGCCGCTTTCCCTTTTTCAAAAGCAGCCGTAACCGACTGCGTTATCCCTGAAAAATTTGCATTTCCATTGACGGTATTCAAATAACTCTCCCAGAAATATTTTTTGTTATTGTTCGGTCCTTTGTATCCGAAGATGTAATTATACCCTTCCTCCCATAGTTGTTGAGCTTCCTCTGGATTAGCCGCAGCATTTAAAACAGTAGGATTCAAACAATAATTCAACGTCTGATCGAGTAAAACGGCTCCCATAAGTCCTTTGATAATAGCTTGATTGATTTCAAGTCCTTTTTCATTAAATAATCTGGCAGAAGTAGCCGTTGTATACGATCCTTTTACACCCTTAGCCGCCGGAATCTGATAGGTCGCAGCTACATCTCCCATTTCGGTAAAGAAAAGATCAAACTCCGGTTTTGCATGCTCCGCTGTTTTTTCCTTTAGGGAAACGCCGGAAGTATTTAAAGCAGCTTCCGAAAACGGATTTCCGCTATTTGCAAACATTCCTTTAATTTTGGCTTTGGTCAACGGATAAAGTGTTTTATCCTTAGAATATGCATCAAATTCAGCCAGCATTTTTACCCTTGTTAAGGCCTGAGCCGGATTAGCATGAACCTGAATTGCAATTGTTTGCTGTGGTGTGTCATTGGAATCATTTGAACACGATACCGCGAAAGCCGACGCTATTAAAACGGCAGCTGTAATTTTTCTAAAACGCATATCAATTCTTATTAAGATTAATTATAAATTACTAAGTCAAAAGTAATAATCCATCTCAAGAAAACACTTTATCACGCATGTTCAAGAATAGACACATAACGGACAATAAATAATACGTTTTATTTTTGATTAATGATAAACCGTGAAAACTTTCAGTGCTTCGTTATAGGCACTTTCAAAACTCATCGGACTTAATCCGGTTTCGGCTTTTTGTGAAGTAAAATAGGATAGCATTTTTTCGGTTGGCATATTTCCGGTCAGGTCGTCTTTAGCCATCGGACAACCGCCAAATCCCTGAATAGCTCCGTCAAAACGACGACAACCGGCTTTATAGGCGGCATCCACTTTTTCAAACCATTTATCGGGAGTAGTATGCAAATGTGCTCCGAATTCGATATGCGGGTATTTCGGAATCAGGTTGGAAAACAAATAGGAAATCACTTCCGGTGTCGATGATCCTACCGTATCGGAAAGCGATAAGATTTTCACGCCCATATTGGATAATTTTTCGGTCCACTCTCCTACGATTTCCACACTCCACGGGTCGCCGTAAGGGTTTCCAAAGCCCATCGACAAATAGGCCACAACTTCTTTATCAGTAGCATTGGCAATGTCCAGAATTTCCTGTAACGTCACAAGGGATTCCGCTATGGTTTTATGCGTGTTCCGCATCTGAAAATTCTCCGATATTGAGAACGGAAATCCCAGATATTTGATTTCAGCATAACGGGACGCATTTTCTGCCCCTATAGTATTGGCAATGATAGCCAATAATTTACTCTTGGTTTGCGACAAATCCAGTTGTGCCAATACTTCCGGCGTATCCTGCATTTGCGGAATGGCTTTTGCAGAAACAAGACTGCCAAAATCAATAGTGTCAAATCCTACACGCAATAAGGATTGAATATATTGTACTTTCTTTTCTGTAGGAATAAACGCCTTGATACCTTGCATGGCATCGCGGGGACACTCTATGATTTTAACTTGTTCCATCATGTTTCAAAGATAAGCTAAAGTTCATAATTTTCAAATATACTGATAGTGCCATCGCTGTATTTTAAATAGGTTGACCAACATAAAACCGCAATCCTATAATTTTCAAACAATTATAAAATTGCGGTTTGTTCCAAAGGAAAAAGTTTAACAGATTCCAATTGTAGTGTCAAAATAAATGGTATTATTTTCCGGCCAGTATTTTTTTATTGATAGCTTTAATCAGACCCGGTCCTTCGTAAATAAATCCGGTATATAATTGAATCAGACTCGCGCCTGCTTCCAATTTTTCGATCGCGTCTTCGGCCGAATGAATCCCTCCTACTCCGATAATCGGAAACGCTTTATTGCTTTTTTCCGACAGGAACCGGATGACCTCGGTCGAGCGTTGGGTTAAAGGTTTTCCGGAAAGTCCACCGGTTTCTTTTTTATTCTCGGAAACCAGTCCATCTCTCGAAATAGTAGTATTGGTTGCAATCACACCGGCAATTTTCGTATCGCGTACAATATCGATAATATCCAGCAATTGCTCATTGGTCAGATCCGGGGCAATTTTTAACAATATCGGTTTTTGTTTCGGTTTCGTCTGGTTTCTATTTTGTAACGTTTGCAACAGCTCCGTTAACGGTTCTTTATCCTGTAAGGCTCTTAAATTAGGAGTGTTTGGCGAGCTTACATTTACGACAAAATAATCGACATAATCGTATAACGCCTCAAAGCAAATTTCATAATCCTGGGTCGCGGCTTCATTGGGTGTCAGTTTGTTTTTCCCAATATTACCACCAATCAGTACGCCTTTATTTTTTTTCAGACGTTCCACTGCTTCGATAACGCCACCGTTATTAAACCCCATACGGTTGATCAACGCACTATCGGCTTTTAAACGGAACAATCGCTTTTTAGGATTTCCTTCCTGACCTTTGGGCGTAAGAGTACCAATTTCGATAAAACCAAAGCCTAAATTAGACAGTTCTTTGTATAATTTGGCGTCCTTATCTAATCCGGCGGCCAATCCTACCGGATTTTTAAAACGCAATCCAAAAACTTCCCGTTCCAGTCGTGGATCTTTCACTTCGTAAATAGCGTTTAACAAAGCCGGAACACCCGGTATTTGGTGTAGAAAACGAATGCTTCCAAAGGTAAAATGATGGATTTTTTCCGGATCAAAACGGAACAGTATTGGTCTGATAATTGATTTGTACATAAGTGTGTTGTGTTGTGCTGCAAAAATAGAAAAATATATGGGGTTTCGAAAGGTATCAGCCTGCCCAAATTCTGCTATTTTCTATTTCGTTTTAAAAAAATGGGGCTATATTTGCTAAAAATCGATTTTTATATGAATGCCTTACAGCCAATAATAGAGCAAGCATGGGAAAACCGTGCCTTATTACAAGAAGAAAAAACGACGAATGCCATTAGAGAAGTGATCGAATTACTGGATGCCGGAAAATTACGTGTTGCAGCACCAACAACCGACGGATGGCAGGTAAATGAATGGGTAAAAAAGGCCGTAGTGATGTACTTCCCAATCCAGAAAATGGAAACGCTTGAGGCTGGAATATTCGAATATCATGATAAAATGCCGTTAAAAAGAGGGTATGCCGAAAAAGGCATCCGCGTGGTTCCAAATGCTGTGGCGCGTCACGGGGCCTATATTTCCAGCGGGGTTATCTTAATGCCAAGCTATGTCAATATTGGTGCTTATGTAGACGAAGGAACCATGGTCGATACCTGGGCAACGGTTGGCAGCTGTGCGCAAATCGGAAAACACGTACACCTAAGTGGTGGTGTTGGAATCGGTGGTGTATTGGAACCGTTACAGGCGGCTCCGGTAATCATTGAAGACGGTGCTTTTATCGGCTCAAGATGTATCGTGGTAGAAGGTGTTCGCGTTGAAAAAGAAGCCGTACTAGGCGCCAATGTTTGTCTTACCGCCTCTACAAAAATCATCGATGTAACCGGCGATACACCAGTCGAAATGAAAGGTATTGTTCCGGCGCGTTCGGTGGTGATTCCAGGTAGTTATACCAAAAAATTTGCAGCCGGTGAATACCAGGTGCCATGTGCGCTGATCATCGGAAAACGCAAGCCTTCAACCGATTTAAAAACGTCATTAAACGACGCTTTAAGAGAATACGACGTTGCCATCTAATTTAATGAGCGAAAGTCCAAAAATATCGGCTTTAGCCATCATCAGAAACGAGGAAGACAATATCCGGGCGTATCTCCGGAATATGGCTTTCGCGGACGAAATCATTGTAGTCGATTCGTACAGTAGCGATGCCACGCTGGATATTATCCGGAGCGAGTTTCCGCAGGTACGAATCGTACAACGCCCGTTTGACGATTTTTCCCGTCAGCGGAATTTTGCCATCGATTTGGCTACAAATGACTGGGTTACCTTTTTTGATGCCGACGAAAGGGTTACCGAAAATGGTATCCGGGAACTTCTGGAGCTCGTGGCTTCCCATCCGGAGGAAGTCGCTTTCTGGGTAAAACGCGCGTTTTATTATGCCGAAAAACCGATGTTTTATGGCGGACAAAATCAGGACAGAGCGATACGCCTGTTCCGAAAATCCAAATGTCGCTATTCGCACAAACTTGTACACGAACAACTTATCGTAAACGGTAAAACCGGAATTTTAAAAGAAATTATTCATCATTATTCGTTTAAAAATAAAGCCGATTTTCTAGGTAAACGGCTACAATATTCGCAATTACGGGCTCAGGAGTTGTATCAGAAAAATACAAAACCTACCGCTTTTCATTTTTATATAAAACCCGCCTTTCGTTTTTTTAAACATTATATAATCGAATTTGGATTCCTAAATGGATCACAAGGTGTATCTTTGGCAAAAATCATGTCACAACACGTCTATATGCGTTATGTGTATCTGCAACAACTGCTCCGAAATGAAAATCGGAATCCCGGAAACCTAACGATTGGTTATGAGGCAAAACGCGTTTTTCACAATCAGACCGGACTGGGTAATTACAGCCGCGATCTGGTTCGGATTCTGAATCGCTTTTATCCGGAAAACAATTATTTGCTATACAATCCGAAACCGGCAAAGAAGCAACTTTTTACTTCGGATTCGGATACGATCATCGAAAAACGCCCGACCAACTGGTTTAATCGGAAGTTTTATAATATATGGCGCCAACGTACCATCATTTCCGATCTGAAAAAAGACGGTGTTCAATTATTCCACGGCCTTTCGGGCGAACTTCCTTCGGGATTACAAAAAGCCGGAATTAAAAGTACCGTAACGATTCACGATCTGATCTTTATGCGTTACCCGGAGTTTTATTCGTTCTTCGACCGGAAAATTCATTTTTATAAATTTAAAAAGGCTGCTCAAAGTGCCGATACGGTTATCGCGATTAGCGAACAAACCAAAAAAGATATTGTACAGTACCTGAAAATTCCGGAATCGAAAATCGAAGTGATTTACCAGGGATGCCAACAGGTATTTAAAGAAACCTATACCGATCAGGAAAAGAAAGCCGTTATCGAAAAATACAAGCTTCCGGAACAGTTTGTTTTAAATGTTGGTACGATTGAAACCCGTAAAAACGTACTGGCGGCGGTAAAAGCCATTCGGAATATCGATACGAAGCTTGTCATTATCGGAGGGGAAACGGCTTATACGCAAACGGTAAAAAATTATATCCAGGAACATCAAATGGACGACAAAGTTCTGTTTTTAAAAGGACTTAACAGCCGCGAACTGGCAATGGTATACCAATTGGCTACTGTTTTTATTTATCCGTCGTTGTTTGAAGGTTTCGGAATTCCGATTATTGAGGCCTTATATTCCAAAACTCCGGTTATCACAACCAACTCCGGTGTTTTCCCGGAAGCCGGCGGACCTGATAGTCTTTATGTCGATCCGAACGATAGCGCCGACATACAGTCAAAAATTGAATTATTACTTCGTGATCCCGATTTAAGAGACGAGATAACAGAAAAAGGTTATATGTTTGTACAGAAATTTAATGACGATGCTATCGCAAACAGGATTATGACCTTATATAAATCATTATAAACGAACATTCTTATTTTAAGATAGTATAACAAACCAAATAAAATCCAACCTACATGAAAGTCGCCGGTTTTACCTTTATCCGCAATGCGGTACAAAACGATTACTCTATCGTAGAAGCAATTACGTCAATATTACCTATATGTGATGAATTTATAGTAGCTCATGGAAATTCAACCGACACCACTTTAGATCTTATTAAAAGTATTGATTCCCCAAAAATCAAAATTATTGAGACCGTTTGGGACGATAGCGTACGCGAAGGCGGCCGCACTTTTGCACTGGAAACCGACAAGGCTTTTAAAGCCATTAGTCCGGATGTAGACTGGGCTTTTTATATTCAGGGAGACGAATGTGTCCATGAAAAATATCTGGAAACCATTCGTAAAGAGATGGAAGCGTCACTAAATGATCCAACCATCGAAGGCTTACTATTTAACTATATGCATTTTTACGGATCGTATGATTTTTATGCACATTCCCGCAGATGGTACCGTAGGGAAATCCGTATTGTCCGTAACCTTCCGGGTATGGAGTCGTATAAAGATGCGCAGGGTTTCCGTTTTAACGGTCGCAAACTGAAAGTAAAACACATTCCGGCTTATATTTATCATTACGGATGGGTTAAAGCGCCAAGTGGCTTAAAAACCAAGGTGAAAAACACCGGTCGTTTTTACAGTAGTGACGACGAGTGGATCGACCGGACCTATAATGAAGATTATGAATTTGACTACGGTAATGCCGAACGCTTACTGAAGTTTAAAGATACCCATCCTCAGGTTTTCCAGGACAGGGTGAATCGTAGCAACTGGAAATTCTCTTTCGATCCAACCAAAATGGGGCGCAAAATGAATTTCAGAAGAAAATTCCTGGCTTTTATCGAAGATTTAACCGGTAAACGACTGTTCGAATACCGCAATTATGTAATTGTAAAAAGAAGCTAATCGCATATGAAATTGCAATCCGGTTCAATTAAAATCAGCGGGCTGATAATCACGTATAACGAAGAAAAAAATATCCGGGAGGTCATCGAATGCCTGGACTTTGTAGATGAGATTATCATCGTGGATTCGTATAGCACTGATAACACTGTGCCCATTGCCAGGACGTATCCGAACGTTAAGGTGGTACAAAATAAATTTGTCGATTTTACCACGCAACGAAATCTGGCGCTGGAACTGGCCAGCTATAACTGGGTTCTATTTTTGGACGCCGACGAACGCATTACGCCGCCATTGCGCGCCGAAATTATCGCTGAAGTTCAGAAACCGGAAACCAAAGATGCGTATTACTTTTTAAGGAAGTTCTATTTTGCCGGAAGAGCGATCCATTTCTCCGGTACGCAAACGGATAAAAATTTCCGATTGTTTAAAAAAGATAAAGCGCATTATATCCCGGAAAAACTGGTTCATGAAACCTTAAAAGTCGACGGTACTATTGGAATACTTCAAAATAAGTTACTCCATTATTCCTACGACAATTATGCGATTTATAAACAAAAAATGATTAGCTATGGTGTTTTAAAAGGAAAAGAACTGTTCCTTAAAGGCAAAAAATACAGCGTTTTTACGCAATACCTGAAAACCATTTTTAAGTTTATCAAAGCCTACTTTATCCGCCTGGGAATACTGGACGGAAAAGACGGTTTTATCATATCGTATTTACAGGCTTTAAGCGTATATCATACGTATAAATCATTAAAAGCGAACCAAAAACAAAATATTTAACTAGTTGTAACAGTTATAGTAATAACACACTCCCTTTAATTCGTATTTAAAAAATGAAGCAGAAGATTTGTTTGATCAGTTTCGACAACTGGCACTACGACAAATATATCATCAAATTGTTACAGCAAAAGAATATCGATGCGTATCATATCAATTTGGGAGGTTATAAACATGCCAATTTAGCATCGCGAATCGTCAATGTGTTTTCCAAAATTTTCCTGGGTATTAATCTGAAAACCAAAAAGAAACAGGAACATATTATTTCCGAATTACAAAAAAACGGTCAACACGATATTATTCTGGTGATCAATCCCGATGTTATCGAATTGAAATACCACCAACAGATTAAACAATATACTAAAAAATATGTTGCATATCTGTATGACAGCCTGGATCGCTGTCCGGTTGACCATCTCTTAAATGCCGGACTTTTTGATCAGGTTTTTTCCTTTGACGAACAGGATGCCAAAGCGCACAATTTTGTCAAAATGAATAATTATATCTACTTTGACAAACAGGAAATCCCAACCGAAAAACCGAAATATAAAGTTACAACGATCTCTTCGTTTGACAAACGCTTTCCGATATACAATAAAATTGCCTATCAGTTGGAACAATTGAAAGTGCCTTTTCATTTTATTTTTGTGAGCCGGAATATTGAATACAAAAAATTCAAATACAATTTCAAAGCCGAAACCGGCGCCAAAACCAACGGGCAGTTATTATTTCAATCAAAGAAAATCCGTTTAAAACAATTGCTAAAACTCTATTCGGAAGCCGAAATTATTCTGGATATTGTACAAAACAACCAGACCGGTTTGAGTTTCCGGGTGTTTGAGGCTATGGGAATGCAGAAAAAACTGATCACCGATAATAAAACCGTGGTGAATTACCCGTTTTATAATCCGAATAACATCCTGATCATTGATCGCGAAAACCCTGTAATTGCTACCGAATTTCTAACGACGGATTATGAACCCGTTCCGGAAGAAATTTACAATCAATATACATTAGACAATTGGGTTACTACGATCTTTGACTTGAAAAAATAGCCTATGAATATTCTTATTTTAACGAGAGAATACAAAAATGACAAGCTTCCTCCTTGTGGCGGAACCGGAATCTTTAATACACTACTGGCCAAAGAACTGGTAAAAAGAGGCCATCAGGTAACTGTTTTTGGTGTAAACAAAACCAATATCGATTTTGATGACGAAGGGGTTCGCGTTCATTATACCAAAAACCTTTTTAAACGCAATTTTGTGTACGATCTGATTCGATCCATTACGCAGAAGTTTTCGTTTTTAATGCCCTATCATTTTAAAATTCACGAAAAAGAAAAACGCGATATCAGTCGGCGGCTTTTTGCCTATATTGAGAAGAACAATCTGGCTGTCGATATTATCGAATGTCATGATTTTGAAGGCTTAAGTTTGTTTTTAGGTAAAAAATTCCCGTATGTCGTGCGCTGTCATGGTTCCTTTTCCGTTTTGGAAAAATATTTTGGCTACAAAGTAGAAGCCGGCCGTAAACATTGCGAGCGCGAAGCGTTTAAAAAAGCTAGAAATGTGATCGCCATATCTCGTTTTTCCGAGCAGATTAATCGGGAATTATTTGGTGTTTCCAGATTCAAACTGATTTATAACGGGATTAATATTCAGGAATTCCAACCGGATCCAAATCCGTCTATAATTCCATTTTCCATTTTCTATCTCGGAAATGTTTCCCTTGAGAAAGGAGCCGATACTGCTTTCCGTGTATTCGCCCGTTTAGCAGCGAAATTCCCGCAGGCGACCCTGCAGTTTGTCGGTCGGGAAACACCTTATAAAGCGGTTTTAGATAAGGAAATTCAGGCGCAGGATTTGACCGATAAGGTTATCTTCCACGGTTATCAGTCTAAAGAAAATATCATTCGTTTGCTCAATAGTGCGCATGTGGGAATTTTTCCGTCCAAAGGAGAAACTTTGGGTCTGGCACTTTTAGAGGCGATGGCACTGGCCAAACCTGTTGTGGCTTCGAATCTGGATTCTTTTAAAGAATTGATCACATCGGGCGAAAATGGCTATATCTGTGACACCGATGCTGATTTTGTAACCCATATATCCGATTTACTGACCGATACTACTTTGGCTGAAACCCTTTCCCAAAAGGCGCGAAAAACCGTTGTAGATCATTTCAGCATCGAAAAAATGATGACCGAAACCTTAGAGTATTATACGACAATTATCCAAAATCATAACTAACTTCTGTTAATCGATTATTTATGAGTCAACCTATTTTATCTGTAATTATACCGGTATATAATGCTGAAAAATACCTTCAGGAAACAATTAACAGTATCCTGAACCAGTCTTTTACTGATTATGAGTTGATAATTCTCAACGATAAATCGACGGATAACAGTAAAGCCATTATCGAAAAAAATGCGGCTGCCGATTCCCGTATCGTGTTTGTCGACAAAATAGAAAATATAGGACCGGCGCGGTTGCGAAATGAAGGTTTTGAAACGGCAAAAGGGGAATTTATCGCCTTGATGGATGCCGATGACATCGCTATGCCCGATCGTTTCGCCAAACAGCTCCAATTTCTAAAAGAAAATCCGGAAGTAGGTGTCTGCGGAACGTTTTACACCCTTTTTAAAATGGATGGCAAACGAAAATTAATAGCTCTTCCGACAGAGCATCTTGCGATCCGAACAGCTTTTCTTTTTTATGATCCGGTTGGGAATCCTACGATCATGCTTCGTAAGGCTGTTTTAAACGATTTTCGCTTTGATGACGATTTTGTGCCGATCGAAGACTATGAATTGTGGGATCGGATGAGTGCTCATACCCAAATGGCTAATATATCGGAATCGCTTCTTGATTACCGATGGCATGATACGAATATCAGTCAGACCAAAATTCATAATGTAAACCGCGCGCTCCGAAACCTCCGGTTAGCGCAATTACAACGTGATTTTGGTATTACTCCTGAAAATACCAATATTGAGGGTTATCTGAATGCGTTTAATTTTAAACGGGGATTATCGGCTCAGGAAGTCATCGCGACTATTGATGCATCTCAGCAATTAATCGCCAAAAACCGCGAATCCCGTATTTTTGATCAAAAAATACTCGAAAAACAGATGAACCAGATTGTAGTCCGTACGGTTCGTAAATCGAAAGAGTTTAACAAACCACTGTTACAATACCTTCGAAATGAAGGCAAGCCGATATTTCGTAAGGTACGCTGGTTTGACCGTATTTTGATTACGCTTAAATCAATATTTTAAATTCTAAAGCGTGGTAGCTTACGATTTTCAGAACGTAATATTTTATACTACCAATCAAAACTATAAAAAAAGAGGAACTCAGGTTCCTCTTTTTAGTTGTATTTTATACCGAAATAGTTCATTTTGATATGGCGTCGCCAGAATTTCATGCGCATTCCAAACGAGGCCTGTTTTAAGAATAGCTGTACCGCCTGTTGGGGTTCCTTGGCATAAGCTTCCTTATCCCTGTACAATTTCAACGCTTCAAAAGCCGAATCTTTTAGCAGCGACTGGATTACTTTTTGCATATTCGATGTTTGCGCCTGAGGCAGTCGGTCGTAAATTTCTTTTACGTTCAGATAGGACGAATATCGTTGAAAAAAAGCTGGTTTTAACGAATAAATTCCGCCCATATGCCAACGGTATACTCCGCCCTGAAAGTTCAGAAAAGCGCCTTTACCATGGCATAAAACCAATCCGTATAAGGTGTTGTCTTTTACATATTGAAAGTTTGTAAAGTCTTGCGGATTTACAGCCGACCTGCGAAATAAACTGGTTAAAGTAAGTGTACAATAAGGAACAAAAAGATTGTCGAAATCGATCGTATGAATTGGCGGTAGCGTTTCTGTAAAATCATTAGACCATAACTCTTCACCTTTTTTATTCCAATAATTGGTCCAGGTGATTACATAATCCGGATTGGTTTCCAGAAAATCAACCTGTTTTTGTAATTTGTACGGATCTATCCAATAATCATCTCCCTCACAAAGTGCAATGTATTTCCCTCTGGCTCGCGGAAAAGTTGTCTCTCCCCATATACCACGGGTTCCTATTTTGGAAAATTGGTTTTCCTTTTGATAAATTGGTTTGATTAGTAACGGATAGCGGCTTTCAAATTCTTTCAATAACGCTGGTGTACCATCTGGAGAAGCATCTTCATGGACAATAATTTCAAACGGAAAATTTGTTTTCTGACTTAAAAATCCTTCCAACGCATCGCTTAAATACGCTTCATGCTTAAAGGTATCACATAAAATACTGACTAAGGGCTTGTGAATATCCTGTCCGCTCCAATCGGCCAGTATTTCTTCCTGACTTCTGTAATGCTTCATCTATAATTCTGTTACGATCCGGCCAATCCGGATCTGATTGATATCTTATTCCGTTTGGGTACGTTCAGATTGCTTAACTTTTTATATTTTTACTGCACAAATGTAACCATTAAGTTCGTTTATCAATACAAATAAAATTTACAAACCCATATTAATGATAACAGTAACCAAAACCTTTTTTCCGGATTTAAAAGAATACGAAAAGCAACTTGAACGAATATGGGAAAACAAATGGCTTACTAACCGGGGAGAACTGGTACTGGAATTGGAACAGAAATTAACCGATTATCTGAAAAGCAATTCCATGATCATCACCAATAACGGAACTGTACCACTACAGATTGCTCTTAAAATTCTAGGCAAACAAGGGGAAATCATTACCACTCCGTTTTCATATGTAGCGACGACGTCTTCTATTATATGGGAAAACTGCACACCTGTTTTTGTAGACATTCATCCGGAATACCTCACTATTGATGAAACCAAAATCGAAGCGGCGATAACACCGAAAACTACCGCTATTCTGGCTACGCATGTCTTTGGTAACCCTTGTGAAGTCGAAGCGATTGAAGCCCTTGCGCAAAAATATGGCCTAAAGGTGATCTATGACGCCGCCCATGCTTTTGGTGTAACTTATAAAGGTGAATCGCTGTTTAATTATGGCGATGTGAGTACCTGTAGTTTTCATGCGACCAAACTTTTCCATACCGGCGAAGGTGGTGCACTGTTTTGTAAAGACAGAACGCTGTTTCATAAACTATTCTATAGTCATAACTTCGGACATAACGGTCCGCTGGAATTTCACGGACTGGGAATTAATGCGAAGATATCCGAACTTCAGGCGGCTATGGGACTGGCTGTTTTACCACATATGGAAACCATTTTATCTGAACGAAAAAAAATAGTTGATTTTTATAACCTCCATTTGGATTTTAATCAGTTAGAAACCATGATCATCCGACCGGAAACCACCTGGAATTACAGCTATTATCCAATTATCGTACCTTCGGAAGCAATACTTTTAAAAGTTCAAAAAGCTTTAAACGATAACAATATTATCCCAAGAAGGTATTTTTACCCTTCGTTAAATACAATCGAATATGTAAACCAACCGGATCAGTCCATGCCGGTTTCAGAATCGGTTGCCAAACGGATACTCTCCTTACCTTTGTATGTTGGTCTAACCGAAGAAGAATTACAACAAATTGTCACTATAATCAATCAGAACGCATGTTAGTAGTTGGAGCCAAAGGATTTGCCAAAGAGATTCTGGAAGTACTTCACCGGAACAATCAGACCGAAAATCTGGTCTTTTATGATGACGTTAGTACGGATATCCCGGACAAAGTATACGATCTCTTCCCGATACTGACCAATCTGACCGAGGCACAGGCTTATCTTCAGAAAACCGATAACCGTTTTACGATTGCCATAGGTAATCCGGTATTGCGAAGACTTCTCTATGATAAATTTATAGCTATTGGAGGCGATTTCACTTCTACCATTTGCCCGCATACTGCTATAGGCACTTTTGGAAATCAGATCGCTTCGGGATGTAATATCATGACAGGAACCATTATTACCAATGGCATTACGATTGAAAAAGGGGTACTGATCAATCTAAATTGCAGCATTAGCCACGATAGCCATATCCAAGAGTTTACCGAAATATCCCCGGGAGTAAACATTACAGGACATTGTAAAATAGGATCTTATACTACTATTGGTACTAATGCCACAATACTTCCTAAGGTTATGATTGGTAAAAATGTTATTGTTGCAGCCGGAGCTGTGGTCACCAAAGACCTGCCGGATAATTGTATGGCTGCCGGTGTTCCTGCTGTCATCAAAAAAATACGTCCCGATATCGTATTTTAAATCGCTAAAAAAGCCCGGTATTGTCCAGAAAAGAACGTTTACAGACCATGATTGTACCATCGGTTCCGATTGTCATATTGGAGAATTTTCGGAAATTTCACCAGGTGTAAATATTTCTGGTAATTGTAAAATCGGTGCGTATCGTAACATCGGAACCAATGCGACAATACTTCCCAAAATTACAATCGAAAAAAATGTTGTCATTGCTGCAGGTGCTTTCGTTATAAAAGATTTACCGGACAATTGTATGGCTGCCGGTGTTCCTGCGGTTATCAAAAAAGAATTACCTGAAATAACATTCTAAACCCGCCCCAAACAATTGGACAATCGACTATTAATCGATTAAACGCTGCGTTTATAATTCGGCTATGGCTCGTATTGTCCTAATTAAAGCAATAAAAATAGATCTTAAAACGATTCCGGAAAAGGATATTCTCCACTCCGGCCAGACTTTTATTGTACCTGCTAAAGCATAATAATAACCACTAAAATTCATGCCCATGAAGAAAAAGATGTTATATATTGCTCCGGATCATTATGACTTCTATAAAGTCATCCTAAAAGGATTTCAGGATTTTACCGATCATTCTGTGGTCATGGTTTTATCCAACGGATATTCGTATCACTATAAAAATCTTGGCGAACGGTGTTTGAATTTCTTTTTAAAGCTGTGTTTTCATACGAATATCAAAAAAATCCATTCTCAAAAAGTTATCCTCCAAAAAATAAATCAATATCCCACTTACGATATCGTTTATGTGAACCGCCCCGATATGCTCTCTACTGAATTATTAGCGCTTATTGCCCAAAAAGCAACCTTTTCCATTGCGCATTATTGGGATAGTTTTTCCAAAATAAAAGGTCAGAAAGAGACCATGCCTTATTTTGATATCCATTATAGTTTTGATCAAAACGACTGTACTCAATATGGTTTACACTTTACCCCCAATTTCTATTTTACCGAAAATCATTCGTCAAAACCCCAATACGATGTCCTTTTTCTCGGTACCTATGACTATCGTTTTACCCAAATAAAACAAATTATACAGCAATTAAACCATCAGGGAAAAAATGCAAAGGCTTTATTATTTTCCAAAGACAAAAACATTCGTAAAAAACATACTTCCCAAAAAATTTCCTTTCTGGATAAAATTATTCCATTCCCTGAGATTGTAGCTCATAGCGGCAATACACAGATTATCCTTGATATCCACCACCGCAATCAATCCGGCTTATCTTTTCGTCCGTTTGAAGCCATGGGCTTAAAGAAAAAATTAATCACTACCAATCCGCATATCAAAACCTACGACTTCTACAATCCGAATAACATTTTTATCTGGACCAATACCACTCTCTCCGTTCCGGATTCTTTTTTCACCACGCCGTATACCGAAATCCCCATCGCCATTCGACAAAAATACACACTCGAAAATTGGGTTCATTCCATAACAACTATAAAGATATTTCATTATGATGCAACAAAAAATTTATTTTATTTGCCCCGACACCAAAGCGCCCATCGGAGGCATCAAACAACTCTACCGACAGGTTGATATCTTAAACAAAAATGGCTTTAACGCGGCTATCCTTCATAGAAAAAGAGGTTTCCGACATAAGTGGTTTGAGAATACAACCGGGATAGAATATAGCGCTTCTTTCTTTTCGTTGATCAAACAAAGTATCCGAATGGGGGAAGTATCATTTCTGAAAAGAATTTTCTACAAAATTACTTTAGTTATACAAAGTCTTTTGCCTTCTAAACTCGACACGAACGCCATATTTGTTTTCCCCGAAGTGTTTACTATGAGTTTTTTAAAAATTAAAAAAGATATCCAAAAGGTGGTTTTCAATCAGAACTGCTATTATTCTTTTTTCTATAACACACTCGAAAAACTCCCGACCGAAAGGCAGTATGCGGATCAAAATATCCTGGCGACGATAGTCGTATCCGAAGATTCAAAAAACTATCTATCCTTTGCCATTCCCAATATAAAACTCTATCGGATACGAATAGGTATTGATCAAAACACGTTTTATTATCAACCCCGGAAAAAGAAACAGATTGCTTTTATGCCTCGTAAAATGAAAGAGGACATTATACAGATTTTCAATATTCTAAAATATCGAAATAGTTTGCAGGACTGGTTACTGGTAAGTATTGATAATAAAACAGAACAGGAAGTGGCTCAGATTCTGAGGGAAAGCCATATTTTCCTGAGTTTTAACCATATCGAAGGGTTTGGCCTTCCTCCTGCCGAAGCTATGGCTTGTGGCTGTATCGTTATCGGGTATACAGGACGGGCCGGTGAAGAATATTTTAATCCCGACTTCTGCTATCCTGTCTCCGATGGAGACATCATTGATTTTGTTCGCAAAATTGAAGAAGTACTGGCACTTTACGAACAGGATCCTATCCTTTTTCTTGAAAAACAAATCAAAGCCTCACAAACAATTCTCGACAAATATAACCTTGAAAACGAAGAACAGGACATTGTGACCACCTGGGACCAAATTTTAAACTTCCGTAAAGCCAATTTCATAAAATCCGAACAACAAGCGGTTCTCAATATGCATTCACGTTCCATTTAACACCAAAAATAAGATGACAACTGACTATGATCTTCTAATTGTAGGTTCCGGACTTTTTGGAGCCGTTTTTGCTCATGAAGCCACTAAAATCGGCAAAAGATGCCTTGTTATTGACAAAAGATCCCATCGGGGCGGTAATGTTTATTGTGAAAAGATAGAAGACATTACAATCCATAAATATGGTGCGCATATTTTCCATACCAACGATAAATTTATCTGGGATTATGTCAATCAGTTTACCACGTTTAACCATTACATCAATAGTCCCGTGACCCTTGCAAAAGGAAGGCTTTACAACCTGCCTTTTAACATGAATACATTCTACCAGTTATGGGGTGCTATTACTCCCGAAGAAGCACGGGCAAAAATTAATGTCCAGATAGACCGGTTTGGCGTTGCAAATCCGGCAAATCTCGAAGAACAGGCTCTTTCTATGGTAGGTAAGGATATTTATGAAACTTTGATCAAAGAATACACGGAAAAGCAATGGGGGCGTAAAGCTACAGAGCTACCGCCTTTTATTATTAAAAGGTTGCCAATCCGGTATACTTTCGACAATAATTATTTTAACGATACCTATCAGGGCATACCCGTTGGCGGTTATAATAAAATTATTGACGGATTGCTGGAAGGAACTGAAATACGTTTAAATACGGATTTTTTTGACGATCGTTCGTATTTCGAATCGCTGGCCGAGACTATTGTATTTACCGGAAAAATCGATGAATATTTCGATTATCAATTCGGAGAACTCGAGTACCGCTCGCTCCGATTTGAAAACGAAATTATCAACAGCTCCAATTTTCAGGGTAATGCCGTGGTCAATTATAATGATGCTACAGTTCCTTTTACCCGTATCATCGAGCACAAACACTTCGAATTTGGCAAACAACCGCAAACCGTTATCACCAAAGAATATCCGGAATCCTGGTCTTCAAAAAAAGAAGCTTTTTACCCTGTTAATGATAAAAAGAATCAGGCGATTTATAAACAGTATTGCCTCATGGCAAAGGATTCCAAGGTTATTTTTGGTGGTCGACTTGCCGAATATAAATACTACGATATGCATCAAATTATTGCTTCGGCCATTAGAAAATTTAAAACCGAATATTGTGAAACTAAATAAAACAACCACAACTTTCTATCTGATAGCCCCGGCCAATTTTGCTTCGGGCGGTCCCTTGTTAATGCACCAACTGGCATCCAAACTGATCGGTATGGGATTTAAAGCCAAAATGATGTATATCGGGCAGCAATCATACATAAATCCGGTACATGAATTTTACAAACGCTTTAAAATCCCGTATACGAATATTATAACAGATATTCCGGAAAATATCGCCATCTTTCCCGAAATCTATACCGGGATGATCTATCACTATAAAAAAATCCATAAGGTAATCTGGTGGTTAAGTGTCGATTTCTTTTTGGCTGCCATTAGGCCGAAACCCTTTTCCTTACGACGCTTTTTGGGTTTAAAACCAACAGTGTACCATTATGATTTTAAAAAGGAACCCTTGCTTTCCCATTGGGTACAATCGCATTATGCCCGGCATTTTCTGGAATCGAAAAGCGTCACTGACATTTATAATTTATCCGACTATCTTGACGCTATTTTTATCGATAAATTAAAAGAAAGATCTTTTACCAACCAGAATAAAAAAAACAGGATTGTATACAATCCCAAAAAAGGATTTAGTGATATGCTGGAGTTGATCCGAAAAGCACCTTATATTGATTGGTTTCCGATAGAAAACATCACTCCGTCGCAGGTGCGACAATTGTTACTTAGCGCCAAAATTTATATCGACTTTGGAAATCATCCCGGTAAAGACCGTATTCCGAGAGAAGCTGCAATGTGTGGCTGTATTATAGTTACAAACAGAAAAGGAAGTGCTAACTTTGCAGAAGATATTCCGATACCGGACAAATTTAAAATAGATTTTATACCGGGTAAAGAACGTGATGTTATTGACTTGTTAGAAAATTGTTTTACAGCATATGAAAAAGAAGTCCGCCATTTCGATAGCTATCGCAAAAAAATTGAACAGGAAGAAGCTGTTTTTAACAACGATTTATCTAAAATAATGACTACTTTTTTTGATTAAGTCGCTAGTATTGTTTTGAATCGCTTCCTGTAATGATTTATAAAAACAGTTTAAATAAATATAAAATGATTGCAGAAGAAATTCACAAAGCATACGAAGTGATCAAAAACGGAGGAATCATTCTGTATCCAACCGATACCGTTTGGGGAATCGGTTGTGATGCAACCAATCCGGAAGCCGTAAAAAAAATATACGTGCTAAAGCAACGGGAAGAAAGTAAAAGCATGATCGTCCTGATGAACGGAGACCGTATGGTATACAATGTTTTTAAAGATATTCCGGAAGTAGCCTGGCAAATCCTCGATTTATCTGAAAAACCAACCACACTAATCCTGGATAATCCGCGAAATGTCGCACCCAATATCATCGGCCAGGATAATACGTTAGGGATGCGAATCGTTAAAGAACCTTTCTGTTTTAAACTAATGGAACGGATGAAAGTTCCGCTGGTTTCCACTTCGGCAAACATCAGTGGCGAACCTACTCCAAAATCGTTTAAAGAAATAAGCCCCGCAATTTTGCAAGGCGTCGACTATGTTGTAAATTTGCACCACGATAAAATTGGCGGTAAACCGTCGACTATCATAAAACTGTCTGGGAACAGTGAGGTAAAAATTATACGAAAATAAACAGCTTAGCCCTGCAAACCGGAGCGACCATTAATGAAAAAACAAACTTCATATAAAGAGGCATTACAGTCCAAAATTTTTGAAATTATATCCCGTGCGGCCAAAGAGCTACAGGTCGATTCCTATGTTATTGGCGGCTTTGTAAGGGATTTGATTCTGGAACGCAATCATAAAAAAGACATCGACATCGTGGCCGTTGGTAGTGGTATCGAATTGGCTTTAAAAGTGTCGGAACTGATCCCACACAATCCGAAAGTGCAGGTCTTTAAAAATTACGGTACCGCCATGCTTCGCTATGAGGATATGGATATCGAATTTGTAGGTGCCCGCAAAGAATCCTATCATTTCGACAGCCGGAATCCGGTTGTGGAAAATGGTACGCTGGAAGACGATCAAAACCGTCGCGATTTTACAATCAACGCTTTGGCACTTTCCCTAAACGAAGCCAACTACGGCGAACTGGTTGATCCGTTTAACGGATTGGCCGATATGGAAAACAAATGCATCAAAACGCCGCTGGATCCGGATATTACCTATTCAGATGATCCGTTACGTATGATGCGTGCGATCCGTTTTGCATCCCAACTCAATTTTACCATCGAATCGGAATCGTTGGCTTCCATTTCCCGAAATAAGGATCGGATTAACATTATTTCCGGAGAACGCATTGTCGAGGAATTAAACAAAATCCTATTGTCAGACAAACCTTCTGTAGGTTTCCTTCTTTTGTATCAAACCGGCTTACTCGATATTATTTTACCGGAACTGACCGCTTTAAATCAGGTGGAAGAAATAGAAGGCCATACCCATAAAAACAACTTTTATCATACCCTGGAAGTCGTCGACAATATTTGTCCAAATACCGACGATGTATGGCTACGCTGGTCGGCATTGTTACACGATATCGGTAAAGCACCAACAAAACGTTTTTCTAAAAAACAGGGTTGGACATTCCACGGACATGAATTTTTAGGTGGTAAAATGGTAAAACGTATTTTCGAACGTTTGCATATGCCGTTAAATCACAAGATGAAATTCGTGCAGAAAATGGTTATGATGAGTTCCCGACCAATTGTTCTGGCTCAGGATATTGTAACCGATTCAGCCGTCCGTCGTTTGGTTTTTGATGCCGGTGAGGATGTCGAAAATCTGATGATTTTGTGTGAAGCCGATATCACAACTAAAAACCCGTCGAAATTCCGAAAATATCATCATAATTTTAAAATCGTCCGCCAGAAAATTGTCGAAGTGGAAGAACGCGACCATATTCGAAACTTTCAACCGCCTATTACCGGAGAAGAGATCATGGCCATTTTTAATCTAAAACCTTCCCGCGAAATCGGCCTTTTAAAAGAAGCCATCAAGGAAGCCATACTCGAAGGAGAAATCCCGAATGAATACCAGCCGGCTTACGATTTTATGATGGAAAAAGCGGCAAAACTAGGATTAAAAAAGGCAACCGAATAACCTTCTGGTTCAAACTTAAAAGCTTACAAAAATGAAAAAACATTTCACCACCATCGCAAAAACAGCTTTAGTATTAGTCTATTTAGTAATTGTAGCCGGAGCGCTGGTTCGTATGACCGGTTCCGGAATGGGTTGTCCCGATTGGCCGAAATGTTTTGGATATTATATTCCTCCAACCGATATCAAGGAATTGACCTGGAGTGAAAACCACACGTTTAAAAAAGGTCAGGTGATCATTAAAGATGAAAGTCTGTTGGTAGCCAAAGATGATTTTACCACCGGAGCGGAATTTGACGCTTCCCATTGGAAAAAATACACCAAGCACGATTATGCGATCTTTAATGCTTCGCATACCTGGACCGAATATGGCAACCGACTGGTAGGTGCTTTCGCCGGTCTGGCTTGTTTTATTATGGCTATTGCGTCATTTTCACTGTGGAAACAAAGTAAAAAGATTACCCTATTGTCCTGGCTGGTTGTTTTTATGATGGGATTCCAGGCATGGTTGGGCGCAACGGTTGTGTATTCGGTATTAAACCCGGTAAAAATCACCGTTCATATGGTAATGGCACTGGTAATCGTTGCCGTTATCTTATATATCATCCGATTGGCCAAACCGGTTTCGTCGGATAAAATTGCGAATCCGATGTTTTTGACTATCCTTTGGGTTTCACTTGGATTAACGTTAATTCAGGTGGTTTTAGGAACTCAGGTACGCCAATTTGTAGACGAACAGGTAAAATCCGGAATCGGAAATGAAACCCTTTGGTTAAGTAAACCCGAAGTGAGTTTTTACTTTCACCGTACGTTTTCCGTAGTGGTATTTTTATCGAGTCTGTTTCTGTATTTACGCAACAAACGATTGGGTTTGGGCTTTTCAAAAATCAACTGGGTGATGCTGCTATTAGCATTGGAAATCGCCTCCGGAATTGCCATGTATTACCTGCATTTCCCATTTGGAAGTCAGACAATTCATTTGGTACTTGCCTCGATTTTATTCGGAGTGCAGTTTTATATGATTCTGGAAGCCCGAAAAAATAAAACGGTATAAAAAATGGATCCTAACCGATCCATTCTTTAAAATCACTAACCCTTTCGCGGCTCACAATAACCTCATCGCCTTTATAGGTTGGCAAAATGACTTTTAGTCTGGAATTGCTATAGAGTACGATTTCCTTTATCGCGCGCATCGGAATGATAAATTTACGACTCACGCGATAGAAATCTTTTGGATCCAATTCGGTTTCCAATTGCTCTAATGCCTGATCCAGTAAATAATCGCGGTTATCAGTCGTATGAACATAGGTTCCTTTGTTTTCGCTATAAAAACATTCGACTTCCTCTATCGGAATTACTTTTAACTGCTGACCGATTTTTACCGTAAAGCGCTTTTTATACGATTTATCCACCGGATTCACGAGCATTCGTTTGATCATTTCAAAATCCAGTGACAATTGTTGCGGCTCCGGATTGCGTTGTCGGTATTTGTTTAATGCCACTTCCAGATCGTCTTCGTCTATTGGTTTTAACAGGTAGTCAATACTGTTTAATTTAAAGGCTTTTAACGCATATTCGTCGTAGGCCGTTGTAAAAATAACCGCGCTTTTGATATCGATCTGTTCAAAGATTTCAAAAGAAAGTCCGTCGGAAAGCTGGATATCGAGAAAGATAAGATCCGGATGCGGATTGGTTTGAAACCATTGTAAAGATTCTTCTACCGAATGCAACATGGTATGGACGTTTAATCCCAGTTTTTCAACTTTTCGCTGTAATAATCGCGCAGCCGGTTTTTCGTCTTCTATAATTATAATATTCATCGTATTCGTATTCCTATTTTGTGATTATTCCCATTTTTCATTTTTCTCTTTTTCCATAAATTCTTTGATTTTGCGGGCTTCCCAGTCACCTCCAAAGAAAAAATCGTATCCAAAAACCCGCAATCCGTGTGCAAGCAATCCGATGCCCCAACATATCGCGGTAAAGAAGTTTTTAAACTGAAAATAACTTTCCCCTACTTTTAAATCCCGAAAGTTTAAAAATACGATAAACAGATTTACCAATAGGTATATCATCAGGTGCGTATAGAATCCTTTGATTCGTTTTACCCTTTTGGCAGCTTCTTCATAACGACTATCGCTACTGTATTGCTCTTCCCATGATTTGTATTTGCGGCGCATCTTAGTTCCAGTTTTGTTTGTGTTTTTGCTTTTCTTCTTCCTCTAAAAATTCTTTCATTTTTCGGGCTTCCCAGTCACGCCCCAAAAAGGGCATATAGTTGAAAACTTTCATCCCGTGGAAAACCACTCCAATTCCCCATCCGATCATCGGATAAAAAAACCATAAATGCTCCGGGGACGTTAGCAGGTTGATTGCTAACAATGTAAGATTTACAGCAATATAAGCGGTAAGATTTCCGTAAAAACCTTTGATTTCTTCCACTCGTTTACGCGCTTGCTGATAGCGTTCCTGTTCGTTATAATTAGGCTCCATGAATATTCTTTTACATTATTTCCAGTTCTTTTTACTGTCGGTATCCTGTTTTTCCATCAGTTCCCGGATCTTACGTTCTTCCCAGCTGGCGCCATATCCCAATACGCTAAATCCGTGGATAAAAAGCCCCATACCCCATCCCAACATCGGAAACCAAAACCATTGGAAACCCGATGAAAAATAAAGATTAATAAATATGAGGGACGGAATTACTAAACAATAGGACATCAGATTTCCGTAAAATCCTTTCAAAGCTTCTACTTTCTTTTTAGCCCGGTAATAAGCCGTATCGTCATGTTGCTGATAGGTTTCCATAATACCAATTTGTTTGGTTAACATCGGTAGTTGTACCGTGAATGTTTTTTCAGTTTGTTCTATTTTTACCTTACGTTCCGTGAGAATCGCATAACGGTCGATGATGTTTTGCAAACCAACACCTTGTCGGTCTTTTAAAACTTCCTTTTTTTGCAGATCGTTTTGTACTACGAGGTAGCCGTTTTGTTCGAATATGCGAATGTGTAATGGCTTTTGTTCGCTAACGATATTGTGTTTTATCGTATTTTCCAATAATAACTGCAACGATAACGGAACCACTTTCGCCTCCGGATTTGCTGATTTTTCCGGGTGTTCGTAGTAAATACTGTTTTCAAAACGCATTTTTAATAAGTTCATATACGTCTTGGCAAAGGCAAGTTCCTCTTCCACACTAACCAGTTCCTTATCTTTTTGTTCCAGCACATAGCGGTATATTTTCGATAAAGAAGACGTAAAACGTTGTGCATTATCCGGGTTTTCCTCGATTAACGAACTCAGTACATTCAGACTGTTAAACAAAAAATGCGGATCGATCTGGTTTTTTAAACTTTCAAATTTGGCAGAGGCCGTACCGGCGATGATTTTTTGCTGTTTAAAACGGTTTTCCTGATACGCTCTATAAAAATAGATCATATGGAGAATCAGCGTAATAATAAATGTAATAATGATCGATATAAGATAATTCCCAGGTTTCTCTTTTTCTAAAAACGCCCGGAATGTCAGTCCGTTAAATTGTATTTCTTCAAAAGCCCGTAATAAAAAAATGACCGCTATAGAAACCACAAAGGAACTTAAAAACCCTATTATTACTCTTTTCAAAGCAAAACGATCTTGCTTAAATATCCGGTCCAGCACCACGAAAACAGCCATATTTGCCATATATAATGCTACCGTATAGAGCATTGTAAACTCAACATTTAGCCAGAAAGCATCGTTAATTGGTACCGGGTTTCCATTAATCCATCGCAGCAAAAGCAATACACCAATGATGGCCGTTCCAATACCTATGGCTCGTAAAAAATGTCTCAGGTAAAAGCTCATTTTATTTTCTGTTTATTCGTGGCTATTCCGCCGGTTTGTTTTTATTTTGTGTTGCAGTTTTGCAGCACTTCCTGCGCTCTGTCCAATCCCCAGTTCGGATGAAAAGGCGATTCTGGTTTAAAAGTAGCAAAAAGTTCAATTGATTTCGCAACTTGCGCACACATTGGTTTGGTATCTTTTCCGAAAAATTTGGCGCCACCTATTTCAAATTCGGCTTTCGAAAATACAACTCTCGGGTTATTCGGTGCCAAAGCCAGTGCTTTATAATATTGTTCCATCGTTTTCCCGCTATATTTCATTCCATTCGATTGCGGATCGTATACAATCCAGGCAGTGTAAATCAGTGCCTGCATGACCATTAATTCCGGATTATTCGGACTGATCATGTTGGCGTCGTTTTCGGCTTGTTGTGCTTTTTCCAATAAAGCCGAAACTTTGTCACGATTGGCAGGAACAAAGGCTTCAGTTGTGTTGATCAAAGCTACGTAGTAGTTCGGTAGCCAGTTGTCTTTTTCTACTAATGCGATACGTTCAAAAAGGGCTGCCGCTTCGGTAGGTTTTCCTTCTCCCCACAAACCAAGGGCTTTTTTCATTCCTTGCTCATATTGTGTTTGCGAAAATGCCATATGGCAGATAAATAAGGCTAATGCGGTGATAATTCGTGTCATGGTTTTTTGTTTTTTAGTTGGTTTATTGATTTCTTTTTTTGATGATTGAAACGTTGTTCTTTATTTATAGTCCAAAGGTATTTTGACCGGAGCGACTTTAAAATTAATCCTGACCCAACTGTCATTTTTAAGGGATGAATTGTTACAGGTTTTCCAATTGGTTGGATTTCTTATCCTGACTGATGGTCCAGAAGAAACCGATAAAGAAAAACCGGTCGGCAGCCTGTCCTATCGCCTGACGTTGAAACTGTCCGCCTACATCTGGTGAATTGGCATATTGGTAACCAAAAACGTTGTCTTTTCCCATTACATTTGAAACCGATAGGTATAGTATTTTTTGTGGCGACATTAAGTATGCCCAACTCAGACTCAAACTGTTATAACTTGTCGTTTTTCCATTCATAAAAGTCATTTCATTCGGATTGTTATACGGACGTCCGGTAGCAAAGCTGTTCGTCACACTCAACTGCGAACGCAAATCATTGATCCAGTATTTTCCTACTATCGAAAGCGTATGGTTCGCTACAAAATTGGGCGTTACTTTATCCGGATAGTTTTTATAATCCCTTTTACTGTCGATATACGAGTAGGACAACCAATATTCCAGATTTTTAACCGTTTTATTATCCCTCCAGAAAAGATCAAATCCTTTGGCATATCCGCTTCCGTTGTTGGTATAAATACTGTTGTATTGTGGCAAATCGGTGTTGTATTTTACCAGATTGCTATAATCCTTATAATACAATTCGGCACGTAGTGTTCTTCCGTTCGGGTTATAGGTGTAATTCAGTATATAATGTGCTGTTTTTTCCGGTTCGAACGCCGACGTGTATTTCAGGTAATCCTGTTTTGGCAACTGATTAAAATCGCCATACGCCAGTGACAATTGCCCGTTTTTATTGGTTCTGTAAGCCAGAGAAGCTCTCGGTTCCAATACCGATGTTCCTAATAAATCGCTGTGCATTCCGCGAAGTCCGGCTTTTACGGCAAAGTCTGATGTTAGTACAATATCCGTTTCAGCATATAAGGCTCCGATTCCACTGGTATAACCGGTTTTAAATTCATTTGACGGCTGGCGGTAACTTCCGTCGAAATCCGTTGTAAAATAATCCCCACCGAAAATCATTCGTACTTTATTCGAAAACTTTTTACCCAGTTTTAGTTTTAGGTGTGCGGCATTTTCCTGATCTTTTACCGCATTACTATCCAAATCCGTTTTGGTCAGACTATAACCATAACCTATTCCGGTTTGTATCGTCCAGTTGGCGCCAAAATTTCCTTTATAAGATGCATTCAGATACAGATTATTATTTTGAATAGCTACACGAATCGGGTCTTCATAATTAATATCTTTTTGATTGAGTTCAAAATTGGCATAATCATAAGCCGTATAAAATTTAAACAACCCGTTTTTAAACTGACGACGGAAAACCATTTCCCCCGACATGGACTGATACGGTTTGATCCAGTCTACATTTTGTTGGATCGCCTTTTGATACGGCTCCAGATTGATATAGCTTGTATTAAAACTAAAAGATCCTTTCCCCCATTTTTGCGTATTCCCGACACCCAAACCAACAGTCATCAGGGATATATCTGTTTTTTCCTGATCCGGTTCATCAATCGTATTCAATAACAACACACTGGATAAAGCATCGCCAAATTCGGCCGAATAACCTCCGGTTGTAAAAGACATTCCACTAAACAAGAAAGGTGAAAAACGTCCCCGGGTTGGCAGATTATTGGCCGAAGCGCCATAAGGCTGTGCGACCCGGATACCATCAATATAGGTTTGGGTTTCATCAGATTCCCCACCGCGAACAAACAAACGACCGCTCTCTCCTACAATCTGCGCGCCCGGAAGGGTTTGCAAGGCTCCGATTATATTACCGGGAGAACCGGCTGTAGTGACAATATCCAGTGGTTTTAAAACCGATGCTTTTGTAGTAGCTCCGGCCTGAAACGAACCTACAGAAATCACTACATCATTTAAAGCATTCGCACTGGATTTTACCGTAAACGAACGGGATTTGTAAGTCTCTATTACAATAGCTTCCCGAATGGTTTCGAACAGTAACGAACTGATCACCAAAACCTGGCTTCCTTTGGCATCGGTTTCAAATGAAAAGGTACCATCGGCTGCAGATGGCGCTCCGTCATAGGTTCCTTCTATAAACACATTCACCCCCTCCTGCGGTTTCCCTTTTTGATCAACCAGTTTTCCGGAAATTTTTGTTTGCGCCTGAAATACCAGACAACATAAAAGACTACAAATTGTAAGTATCGTTTTCATCATTTCTTGTTTTTTAGTGCCTCAAAATTGCAACAGTTGGTTTTCATTTAATAAAAAAGGATACCGAACTGTAGTTTTCTTAGGATGAATTGTAAATTATTTAGAAGCGTGCTTTTCTTTTGTCGCAAAATGGCGTAAATTAGCAGGAATCCAAGTTATTATCGTATGAATATTGAAGAACTACAAATCCTTTGTTCCTCTTTTCCGGGTGTAACGGAGGACATCAAATGGGGAAATGATCTGTGTTTTCTGATCGCCAATAAAATGTTTTGTGTTATCGGTCTTGATAGCACACCGCTAACGGTTTCGTTTAAAACGACCGAAGAAGATTTTGATCAATTAACCACACGACTGCATATAAAACCGGCTCCGTATATGGCCCGGTATAAATGGGTATTGGTAGAAGACAGTTCCGTACTAACATCAAAAGAGTGGGAACACTATATCGCGCAGTCCTATCGACTGATCAAAGGAAAACTGTCAGCAAAAGTTCAGGCTTCACTATAGTAATCCAAAAAAACAAAACCATGAAAATACCCGACCAATACTTACCAGTCATGCCGTATATCATTACTGACCATGCCGAGGCTTTTCTCGATTTTACTAAAAAAGTACTGGATGCCCGGGAGCAGCTTATCGTTCCCGGTGAAGGCAACCGAACGATTATGCATGGCGAAATTCGGATTGGAGACGCGGTAATCATGTTTGCCCAGAAACCGGACAACTATGAGACTCGCTCCTGCGGGATGTTTATTTATGTAGCCGATGTGGATACTGTCTATCAAAAAGCATTACTACAAAAAGCGGTCTCGTTAATGCCACCTGTTCGCCAGAATTACGGCTATACGGCTGGTTTTGAAGATCCTTTTGGAAACCAATGGTGGGTTGTTACACCGTAACTTTAACGTTTTTATTCCGTTTTTTAGCATTTCAATGGTTATTTTTGCGTATCAAATTTTGCATTCCTAGTTCCCCTGAAATGAAAAAAACAACCCGGATCAAAAAGAACCATCGTCTGATTATTCTTCAAAAGTTGATCATAATATCTGCTGTTATCGGTTTTTTAAGTGCCTTACTGGGCAATACGCTCAAAAAAATAACGGAACATTACGAAGCTATTTTCTTTACACTGGCACAACAACACTGGCTTTTGTATTTATTGTTCCCGATCTTGGGTTTTTCGATCATTTATTTTTTAAGGCAGACACTATTCCGTAAAAAGGAAAACAAAGGCATCAAGGAAATTTACGAGAGTACCGAATCCAAAAACAAAAACCTGCCGGCCTATAAAGTGACTTCGCATTTCCTAAATGGCCTGATCACGGTTATTTTTGGTGGCTCAACCGGGATTGAAGTTTCTACCGTAGTGGCTTCGGCGGCGATCGGTTCGGTGGTTCAGCAAAAGGAAAATCTGTTTAAACGTTATAAAACGCAACTTATTTGTGCCGGAATTGCTTCCGGAATCACCGCGCTTTTTGGTAGCCCGCTTGCCGGACTGATTTTCGCTTATGAAGTGATTTCCCGAAAATGGTCCCGATCGTTTTTACTGACCAATGGCGTTGCGGTAGCAGTCGCTTTTGCCTTTACGTATTTTGTAGACAATCAGCCCCTTTTTAATATTAACGTATTGCCCTGGCATTTGCATGCTCTTCCCTATATGATCCTCCTAGGAATGATAGCCGGTGTGAATGCCGTATATCTGAATCGATGTGTTTTGCTTTTTAAAAAGAAATTCGCCAAAATTGATCAGCATCATTTTCGTATTATCATTGGTGCCGGATTGGTTAGTCTCGCGCTGCTTGTTTTCCCGCAACTTTACGGGGAAGGCTATCACGCGGTAAAAGAACTGACGCTACAATCGGGCAATCTTACACTCACCGTATCGCTGGCCGCAACGTTGGTTTTTGTAATTTTACTAAAACCAATCGTTACCTCATTGACCCTGGTTTCCGGTGGCGATGGCGGTGTATTCGCACCGAGTTTGTTTATCGGTGCCTTTTTAGGCTTACTAACTGCCTCCGTTTTAAATACGTTTTTCCACGCCAATGTCTTACCAATTAATTTTATGGTCATTGGAATGGCAGCGATGTTAAGTGCCAGTATCCATGCTCCGTTTACCGCTTTATTTCTGGTTTGTGAAGCCATTGGCGATTATACGTTATTTTTCCCGATCCTGATGGTTTGTCTGGTATCGAAAACTACTGCTAAATTCATTTATCCATATACTGTTTACAACTATTCCCGAGTTTAATATGCCTACCCCTAAAATCAAACGCAATTACCGCAAGGCCCGTTATGTGCTTTACAAAGAAACCTTAATCGATTATAAAGAACATTTTTGGGCTTTCCTCGGATCGTTGGTCGGATTGGGGATTATTTCCTACTTCCAATATGGTTTGTTTACGCCTCAGGATTATACCTTCCTGATCGGTTCTTTTGGTGCGTCGTGCGTACTGGTTTATGGTGTGATTCAGAGTCCGCTGGCACAACCGCGCAATCTGGTAGGTGGTCATCTTATTTCCGCACTGATTGGTGTTACCTTACAAAAACTGATTCCGGATATTTTATGGATTTCGGCTCCTTTAGCTGTTTCCCTGTCGATTGTGCTGATGCAAATCACCAAAACGCTACATCCACCCGGAGGCGCCACAGCATTAATCGCGGTTACCGGTTCGCCTCAGATTAAGGAACTCGGTTACTGGTATGTGGTTTCGCCGGTGTTAACAGGAGCACTGGTATTGCTGGTAGTGGCACTCCTCTTTAACAATATGACCTCCAACCGACAGTATCCTACGCATCCGAAGTTTACTCATTTTAAGAAAAGCATCATCAGCCGGTTAAAACCTTAAACTAACAAAGTGCTGCTAAAAGTGCGAATTAATAACAAAATGATATCAATATTTTAATTACTCTTAAAATATTATAATTATAAAATTAATTTTCTTAGTATTGCAAAACAATATTAACTACCTTAAACTATGAAATACTTTAAATCTTTATTAGTTATCGTTGCATTATTCGCATTAAACACGATTTCAGCACAGTCCGTTACCGATAAATGGCCGGAAATGAAAAATTTTCAGGATTTATTAACCAAAGTATCCCGTGACGCTCAGAAAGGGAATTTCACTCCGCTTAAAGGAAATGGAGAATCTCTGGTACAATATGCAGTAGCTATTGATGCCAACAAATTTCCGGAGCACGTAACCCGAACATCCGGTTTAACGGAAAAGGTAGAAGCACTACACAACGAAACCAAAAACTTAAATGACATCATTAACAGTAAAGGTTCTAATGATGCGATTTTAAAAGCGCTTACCAAAGTAAACGATTCGTACCAAACAGTATTAAATACAGTAAACGGAACTGCAAAGGCTAAAAGTGCCGCTCCAGCTCCAAAAGCTAAAAAATAATTTACAGAAGCCTGGTTAACACCAGGCTTTTTCTTTCTCTATTCCATGTTATCGCTTAACAAAATTCACCACATTGCCGTTATCTGTTCGGACTATACCGTTTCCAAACATTTCTATACCGAAATTTTAGGATTAAGCGTCCTTCAGGAAGTATACCGAAGCGAACGCCAATCGTATAAACTGGATCTGGCGATTAACGGAAATTATTGCCTTGAACTTTTTTCTTTTCCCGATCCGCCGCAACGCCCTTCCCGACCGGAAGCTGCCGGATTGCGCCACCTGGCTTTTGAAGTCGACAATATTGTCGCAACACAGCAGTATCTTTCCGAGCGTAAAATCGAAACCGAAACCATTCGCGTGGATGAATATACCGGAAAACGCTTTTTCTTTATCGCCGATCCGGACGATCTTCCGATCGAATTCTACGAAAAATAAACGTTTCACATCCGAAACAGCAGCAGATCAGAAAAACACTTAAATCACTACAATTAAACAACTTACAAAACTTCATCAAAAAATTATCAACACTAATTGGATTCAAAAGTATTAACCGTAACTTTGGCTTTTTAAAACAAATAAGGTTATGGTTTATAAATTTAGAGTTATACTCGACGCCGAAGAAGACATTTTCAGGGACATTGCCATTCTTGAAGACGATTCTCTGGAGGATTTACACAATGCTATCGTAAACGCTTTTGGCTTTGACGGAATGGAAATCGCTTCATTTTATACTTGCGATGACGAATGGACACAGGAAGATGAAATCCCGTTGTTTGATACCGGTGATGTTCCTGGCGAACAAAGAACCATGGCGGATTATCCGCTTTCTTCCATTTTGGACGAAGCCAGTACTAAAATCATCTATGTATACGATTTCTTAAATATGTGGACGTTCTTCGTAGAATTGGCCGCTGTAGAAGAACCTGAAAATGGGGTAACCTATCCGGATCTGTTGTTTGCGCATGGCGAATTACCAACAGATGCACCAACCAAAGATTTCAATAGTCCTATCGTATCGAGCGACGATATGTATGGAGAGTTTGAAGACGATTTTGACGAGGAAGATCTTGATATGTTCGACGGAGACGACAGTTTTAACGATTACGGTTTTGAAGAAAACTGGAACTAAAAATCGCTTTAAAAATACAACCACATCAATACTATATCCGGCATAAAAAATCCGACTAAAAAACAGTCGGTTTTTTTTGCCACAGCAATTATAACACCATGATAAACTTATTTAATACCCACATCGACAACCTTTCTATCCACAGAGTAGGAAATAAAAGCCGCAGTGAGGCCATCTTTCTTTCAGAAACACCTTATGGTCTGAATGATGAGATTATGCCTTTATTAAAAGAGTATTTTTTCAAACCTTTCCGCGAAAAAGAGGAAAATTACTTTCAGTTTGCACACGATGTGGATTTGGATTATAACGAAATGTACAATTTCTCGAACGAGATTTTTGCCAATCCGGGAAGCATTCACGATGTTTCTAAAAAAATAACCAAACACCTTTTTGAACAGTCCAATCATCCGCATATCAAAAACGGAGAGGTGTATGTAACCTACCTGACCAATGTTTCGATCGACAATAATGTAGTGGATGCGATCGGAATTTTTAAAAGCGAGTTAAAAGCCGATTTCCTTCAATTTGAAGAAAAAGGTTCGACTTTGGAGATGATTTTGCAACAGGGAATCAACCTGAACAAACTGGACAAAGGTTGTTTGATCTTTAACTATAAAAAAGAAGAAGGTTATAAAATTTTAACGATCGACAGTAACCGTTATGATGCGCGATACTGGTTGGAGCATTTCCTATCGGTGGACGCGTTTCAGGACGAAAACTTTATGACTAAAAAATACCTGAAATTCTGCCAGGATTTTGCAAAAGAAGTTGTTTTACCGGCCGAAGACAAAAAAGAAGAGGTTATGTTTATGAACCGTTCGGTAAATTATTTTGCTAAAAATGACGAGTTCGAAGAAACCAACTTCCTAAATGAGGTAATCGACAATCCGGATTTGATTTCCGAATTCAAAAACTATAAAGTTGACAAAGGTGAGAAATACAGTATTGAAGACCTGACCAACTTCCCGATTGCCAATGCGGCCGTATCGGATGCCCGTAAAAAAATGAAGAACATCATCGAGCTGGATACCAATATTCAGATCAAACTGGACTTTATTAACCCGGAAAGTGCCGAAAAATTCGTAGAAAAAGGCTGGGACGAAGAAAAACAGATGTATTACTACTTAGTATACTTCAACAAAGAACAAAAAAGCTAATACACAACAAAGCGGCTGTTTCAAAAGTGAACAGCCGCTTTTTTTTTTAGCAATAACCACACCTGACAGGTTTTAAAAACCTGTCAGGTGTTACTAATCAAATTTCCCTCACAAAAAATAAAAAGGTACTTCCCTGTTTTTTTTATTCCACAAGATAACAACATTCGTTTTTTTCCGTTCATTAACGTATCTTTATAACATCAAGTACCGATTATTACCGATAAATGTTACAAAAAATTGCTGCTTTTCTGGTTGTATTTCTCGTTCTCGCATCACATGGATATGCGCAGGACAACAAAACCAAAGCCGATTCAACAAAAGCCATTTATCAGGATATCGAAAAGTTTTCCAAAAAGAAAAAATTTACCAGCTTTATTCACCGGCTTATTTTCAGGCCAACCCGTAGCGTAACCACTCCAAAAAAGGAAATTAAAAACGTACCGCCACCCAAAGCAGCTTCCTATTTACCGTTTGAAGGAAAAGTAATCCGTAACATCAAAATCGAAACACTGGATCCGTTTGGTTATTCCGTTACCAATGAAAGTGAGGCGCCGCGAAAATGGATCGAACGTTTTGGAAACCGGATTCATATACGCACCAAAAACTGGACGGTGCGCAATCTGTTACTTTTTAAGCCAAACGAAACGGTCGACTCGCTAAAAATGCGGGAATCGGAACGTCTGATCCGTCGCCAGCGTTATGTGCGCAGCGTGGTCGTAAAACCCGTTCCTACCACAAGCCCCGATTCGGTCGATGTCGTAATCCGCGTACTCGATTCCTGGAGTTTTGTACCTACCGGAGCCATTTCCAGTTCGCAAAGTAACCTGGAATTAACCGAACGAAATTTTCTGGGATTGGGACATGAATTCGAAAATAATTTTAAACAACGCTTTTCCGATAATAAAAGTGCCTATAGTGCGAAATATACAATTCCAAACATCCGGAATACCTATATCAATACAACGCTTCGCTACGAATACGGACTGGAAGACGATTATATTAAAGGTTTTGCCGTAGAACGTGGGTTCTTTTCACCCTTAACCCGATGGGCCGGCGGCTATGGTTTTGAACAAAACTTTCATAAAGAAGAATTTAAAGACGGTACTTTCGACGATGAAGGCAACCCGAATACGGTTTTCCAAAATTTTAAAGCCGAAGGACAAAATATCTGGGCTGGTCATGCGTTCCGTATTTTTAAAGACCGATCGGAAGACAATCGGGTAACTAATCTGGTAACCACAGCTCGATATTACAACCTCAAGTTTATCGAAAAACCCGGAATACAATACGATTCCATCAATTTCTTTTCCAATACCCAATTGTATCTGGCCAGTATCGGAATTACCACCCGTAGTTTTGTTCAGGAACGGTTTTTATTTAACTACGGTATTATTGAAGACGTCCCGGTAGGACGTGTGTATTCGATTACCACCGGAATTCATCATAAAAACCAATTGAAACGTCTGTATTTGGGCGGCCGATTATCATCCGGCGATTATTATAATTTCGGATTTTTAGGCACTACTGTCGAATGGGGTGCTTATTTTAACGGTGCATCTACCGAACAAACGGTATTCCGCTTCGAACTTAACTATTTCACCAAACTGATTGAACTCGGAAGCTGGAAATTCCGTCAGTTTATAAAACCCGAACTGATTATTGGTAGCCATCGTTTGCCTACAGAACGGGATTTATTAACCTTATCCGGCACTAATGGCATCCAGGGTTTTGATAGCGTCGATCTCTATGGTAGTCGGAGATGGCAGTTTACGGTTCAAACACAATCGTATATGCCGGGAAGTTGGTACGGTTTCCGTTTTAGTCCGTTTGCCAACTTTTCATTTGGTATGTTAGGCGATGAAAACCATCTGTTTTCCACCCGACTCTATTCTAAATTCGGTTTGGGAGTACTGATCAGTAACGATTACCTCGTTTTTAACAGCTTCCAATTGTCGTTTGCCTTCTACCCTACGATTCCCGGAAACGGAGATAATATTTTTAAGACAAATTCCTTTAAAAACACCGATTTCGGTTTACAGAATTTCCAGATGGGAAACCCTACCGTGGTTCCGTATCAATAATTTTATTTTTGTCGTAACAAATTGGTTGGTGGTTCGTCATATATTTTATCAATCAAAAAAATATACTTTGGAAACAATCCTTACTATTCAAAACTTAGATAAAAAGTTCGGGAATGTACATGCCGTAAAAAATGTCTCTTTCGAGATCAAAAAAGGAAATGTATATGGCATTTTAGGACCGAACGGTAGTGGAAAATCCACTACATTGGGTATTATCCTGAATGTGGTTAACAAAACATCCGGAAATTACACCTGGTTCGATGGCAAACTGGACACGCATCATGCGCTTAAAAAAGTCGGTGCCATTATCGAACGTCCTAATTTTTATCCGTATTTAACCGCTGAAGAAAACCTAAAACTGGTTTGTAAAATCAAAGGCGTTTCGTATGATAAAGTAAAAGAAAAGCTGGAAGTTGTAGGGCTTTACGAACGAAAAGACAGCAAATTCAGAACTTTTTCACTAGGAATGAAACAACGTCTTGCCATTGCATCGGCACTTTTAAACGATCCGGAAATCCTGATTCTGGACGAACCTACCAATGGATTGGATCCACAGGGAATCCGTCAGATTCGTGATATTATCCGACATATTGCCTCAATGGGCACCACAATTCTATTGGCTTCGCACTTATTGGACGAAGTTGAAAAAGTATGTTCACATGTGGTCGTACTTCGCAAAGGCGAAATCCTGTATACCGGTACCGTTGATGGTATTATTTCGAACGAAGGCTTCTTTGAACTGCAATCGGACGATCACGAAATTCTAAAATCGACGCTTACAAACCTTACCGCTATTGATAAAATTGAAGAGGAAGAAGGTAAATTGCTGGTCTATCTCAATGCTCCATTGGAAGCTTCGGAACTCAATCGCTTTCTGTTTCAGCACAATATTGTCCTGAATCACCTTGTAAAACGCAAGCACAGTCTCGAAGAACAGTTTTTACAATTAACCAGCAAGCACTAATTCTCATCAATCACAATCGCATCTTATGAAACGTCTTTTAGAAATCGAACTTCAAAAACTATGGAAAAACAGAGCCAGTAAAGTACTGATTCTTTCCTATTTTATTTTATTATCGTTTATCGCTTTAATCGCAGCTATCAAATTCGATTTTGGAAACTTCAGACTGCATATTGCCGAACAAGGAATTTTTAATTTCCCGTTTATCTGGCACTTTAATACCTGGATAGCGTCCATTTTTAAACTTTTCCTGGCCATTGTAATCGTTTCCATGATGGCAAATGAATATAGCTATGGTACACTAAAACAAAATCTTATCGATGGTTTAAGTAAAAAAGAGTTTATCCAGTCCAAATTCCTGACGGTGTTGCTTTTTGCCTTTGGATCGACTGTTTTTGTATTCCTAATGTCCCTTATTTTAGGCTATAGTTATTCGTCCTATAATGAATTCGGCATTGTTTTTTCCGATATGGAATATCTATTTGCCTATTTTATAAAACTAACCGCCTTTTTCTCGTTCTGTTTGTTATTGGGTATTTTAGTAAAACGTTCGGCCTTTGCACTTGGTTTCCTTTTATTATGGAGTATTTTAGAAGCGATCGCCATCGGGTTAATGCGCTGGAAATTTTTCAAAGACACGGATGTTTACCAAAAAGTTAGTCAGTTTTTTCCTTTAGAATCGATGAGCAATCTGATTAAAGAGCCTTTTAGCCGTCTTTCGGTTATTAAAAACCTGAGCAGCACCATTAGCGGACAAGACATGGCAAAAGACTACAGTGTTCATTTTGGCGACGTAACCATTGTGCTTGTCTGGACCGTTATTTTTATGTTAATATCGTATAAAATTCTAAAAAAACGAGATTTGTAGTATCTTTGCAGGCATTATGCAGGTACAGATCTCCCGTTTTTTTACAGCAATAGTATTGTTGTTTTCCTCAACGATATGGGCACAATACATACAAGTAACCGAGAATTACACAGACGATCAACTCGTTCTTGATAAACTATTTAACAGTTCCTGTGCACAGGTTTCCAATATTGCGATCAATGGATACACTTTTTCGGATGGCGCCAAAAGTTATGGCTACTTCCAGGGTTACAACGGTTTTCCTTTTAACGACGGTGTAATCATCACCACAGGGAAAGCGATATCGGCAGTAGGTCCGAATTCCTCGATTTTGAGTGAAGGCCCGGCCAGCTGGCTCGGTGATCCGGATCTGGAACAAGCCATTAACGAACACAACACGATTAATGCTACTGTTTTAGAATTCGACTTTGTACCGATTTCCAATAAAATGAGCTTTGACTACGTCTTTGCATCCGAACAATATTTAACCAATCCGAGTGCTAATCAATGTAATTACTCGGATGGTTTTGCTTTTTTACTACGGGAAGCGACTACGCCACAATACCAAAATCTGGCCGTAGTTCCAGGAACCAATATCCCGGTTAAAGTAACTACCGTTCGCGGACCGGGAACTATTTGCCCGCAGGCGAATCCACAATATTTTGGTGGATTTAACGATGTAAACAGTCCAACCAATTACAACGGACAAACTCAAACCTTACGCGCGGAAGCGACCGTAACCCCGGGTGTGACCTATCATATTAAAATGGTTATTGCCGATCAGGGAAATCAATATTACGATTCGGCTATTTTCCTAAAAGGCGGTAGTTTTAATATTGCAACCGATTTAGGCCCGAACCGACTTATTGCTACCGGAAATCCATTATGCCCCGGAAGCAGCTATCCACTGGATGCAACGGTAACGGGTACTAATGTTACCTATCAGTGGTTTGATGCTACTGGAGCTATTACCGGTGAGACGAATCCGATTTATAACGTAACTGCTCCGGGAACCTATCGCGTGGAAACCACGATTACTACGTCCGGCGGAAGTTGTACATCCAGTAGCGAAGTGACTATCGAATATGCTCCGGTAACGGCAAACAACGCTACTTTGATCCAATGTGCCGCTCCTAGCGGGCCAACAAAATTTAATCTCACGCTTGCCAATCCGACCATTACCGCTGGCGGAAACAATCTTAGTGTGGCTTTTTATCCAACTTTAGCCAATGCTCAGGCGCAAACTAACTTAATCACCAATCCGGACGATTATCAATATAACGCCTCAAATACTACCGTTGTAGCCCGTGTTGAAAACCAATACGGTTGTGTGGATTATGCAACGGTAACCTTACAGGTTGTAAACAACACGATTACTCCTATTGGTCCGCAAAGCGAATGTGATAACGATGGCGACGGTAAAGCCAATTTTGATCTGAATGCAATGACTGCAATGTTTACCGGCCTACCGGCAGGCGCTACGATACAGTATTTTGCCTCGGCGAATGACGCCCTTTTATTAGTTAACCCGCTCAATTCTCCTTATAACACTGCCAGTACCACCATTTATGCCCGCGTGGTAAACGGTTCCGATTGCTATGGTATCGCTCCCGTTTCGCTGGTGGTGAATAATTTTAACGGCTCCAATATTCAGGACGAAACCAAAACGATTTGTCCAAACACTTTACTATCTCTATATGCTCCGGCTGGTTTTACCTACGAATGGAATAATGATCCAACACAAACCGGTCAGCATATTACCGTGGCTCAGGCAGGTACTTTTAGTGTAAAAATTACCAATTCCGACGGTTGTTCCGTGATCAAAACCTTTACCGTAGTGGCTTCGGCACCGGCTACCATCCTATCGGTTACGGTGGACGATTTTCAATCCGGGCAAAACAGTGCTACTGTAAATTATCAGGGAATTGGCGATTACGAATTTTCGCTAGACGGCGTTCATTTCCAGGCATCGCCTACTTTTACCAATCTGGATTCGGGTGAATATACCGTAACGGTAAAAGACAAAAAAGAATGTGGTATCACGACTAAAACTTTTTTTGTTTTGGATTATCCGCGCTTTTTCACGCCAAACGGTGATGGCTATAACGACGTATGGCGCATTCCGTACCTCAACCGTTATCCAACCGCACAGGTGGCTATTTTTGACCGCTTCGGAAAACTGCTTTACTTTTTTAAAGGAAACGGCAGTGGCTGGAATGGAAAATACAACGGCCGCGATCTGCCTTCGACCGATTATTGGTTTACGGTAACGTTTGACAGCGGACGCGTTATTAAAGGACATTTTTCAATGTTGCGCTAAAATCGTTTTTTGAATCAAAAGTTTTTATACTTTTATTTCGATTTTAAATTCTGATACTATGCTCCATTTGAATTTCTCCCCTTTTCCGATTCTGGAAACAGATCGCTTACGATTGCGTCAAATCGTTGAAACGGATGCCGAACAAATGTTCCAACTTCGTTCCAATCCCGAAACCATGCAATATATTCCGCGGGAGTTACCTAAAACGATCGACGATGCCATTGCGCATATCAATTATATGAATGACCTACGGTTGAATAACGAATGTGTAAACTGGGGCATTACCTTTAAAGACGAAGATATCATAGTGGGTCTGATTGGCTATTTCCGTCCGAAACCGGAAAACCATCGTGCCGAAATCGGTTATATGTTATCACCCGATTATCACGGAAAAGGGATTATGCAGGAAGCATTGGTAAGAGCTATCGATTATGGTTTTAACGAAATGAAACTACATTCCATCGAAGCGATTACCGCTCCGGAAAATTATGCTTCCTGGAAATTACTGGAAAAAAACGATTTTATCCGCGAAGGCCATTTTAAAGAAGATACCTACTGGAACGGTCAATATCTGGATAGCTATGTATATTCATTGATCAATAAAAAATAAAAACTTTATAAAAAAACACCTGACAGGTTTTAAAACCTGTCGGGTGTTAAAAAATAGACGTTGGAATTTTGCTATTCACAAATCTTTTTCAATGTAAAGCGACATTATATATTTTTTGACACCAATAACAAAATATATCTGATGTATATCATATTTCTAAAATCACTATAAGCTAATCGATCATTTTTTCCACTCTGACTGATACGGATCGTAATTACATTCTTCATCAAATCCCCAAATATCATTGTTCGTTTTTATTGGCAATCTATTATCTACGCACATATACCGATATTCACAGTCTTTACACTTTTGAATATCATCTTTTTTTATATTCCAATATTTTTTAAAGTCGGGCAATTGTAATATCATACTTAATTCGACATCAATACTATTTCCAAAAGTCATTGTATCACCTTCATATCTTAATATATTTCCATTACGGTCAATGTAAACTCTTCTGTTATAAAATGTATTATAAAAGTTAGATTCCATATACAAGTCCAGATTCGGCGTAAAATCAGCTATATCAGTTATCCCTTTTTTTTCATTAATGATATCCCTCTTTGTACTAAAGAATACACCTCTATCAAATTGATCAATGTACTCTTCTTCATCGCTTGAACTAACAATTAATGAGACTCTATCGTTGGTTTTAAAAACTCCTTCCACTAATTCTCTTTCAACACTGGTATTTTTATCAATCAATACCTGTAGTATTCGAGTAGGCATATCATTAAATTCTTTCAATACTTTTATAATATTTTCATAAGTAGTAGCAATAAAACGCAATACTAAACACTCCACTTTTACCTTAAAAATAGTATCTAATAATTTATTGATATAGGCTAATTCAAAGACATCAATATCGACTACCATTGTAGAAACATGATAAGGCTTTGAAAATTCAATTTCATATTTAGGAAAAAAAGAGCTATCCAAATTCGAGAAAAAAATAAACTCCTTGTCACATAAAAATTTAAAATAATCTAACAAAGTCTCCTTATCTTCTTTCTGGTCAAATGAGCTTAAAAGAGCATCAAAACTTAGATTTTTCGACTCTTTTAAAATATCGTACAGCGAATTCGGAATGTATTCAAAATCGTCTCTTTGCAAATCATAAATACACGATCTATTGTAACCTTTAACCAAAATACAGCAAGCAAATAAATGAAACGGAATGTCTGATAGAAAATTTCTCATATCAAAATCAGAATGTCTTTTTATAGAATGGCCTAACAATAAGATGCCTCGTTTTATGAGAACTTGAATAACAAAACTTCAAAACTAAATTATTCGTTTTACTACTTTTTGGATTTACTAATGTTAATTGGAATGGAACATCATATTCTAATTCTAAAACTTTAATTATCTCTTTCATCGGTTCTTTTTTGTTCGTTACTCAATGCTATCAAGTCGTTTGCAATGATTTTTTCTAAATTGTAATTACAATTTATAGAGACCATTCCGAATTGTCCAACCGGATTGATTTCCAAGAATACATAGTTCCCTTTATCATCATAAATTAAATCAATGGAACCCGTATTTAAATCAAGGTCATTTAATAACTTTAATAGCTTTTCTTCTTCCTTCTGTGGTAATTTAAAAGGAACATATCTATTAGGTTTTACCCAATTATAATTTCTGAAATCGATACTTGTTTGTACATCATTTTGGCTAAACATTGCCATAGAGTAAACTTTATTTCGATGAATAAATGTCCTTATTTCAAACTGCTTGTCAATCTTTTTTTGAAATAATGACGGAAAAAATAATTGAGGAAAAGCTTTTACATCATTCTCGGAAACTTCTTTAGTATACATTGGTGCCGATTCTCCTTTATAATCAAAACAATTTGCCTCATAGATAGGCTTAGTGATTATACTACCATTTGCTTTCAAAAATAATGCAACTTCTTTTTTTGAAGATGTCACAATAGTATTTGGAATTTTCATCCCTATATCTTTTGCTCGTAAGAGTACATCTAACTTATTAATGTTTCCTCTGGCTTTACTCGGCTTTGGTATCCATAATTTATCCTTAAATACTGAAAAAATGCCATTAACATAAGTTGTTGATTCCTTTTGTAAATATTTATCATAGGTCTCCACTAAAAGCGCTTCTTCATTGGTAAAGTTCAGTTGCTTAAATTTTTCGAAAAAAGTTTTTTTCTCTGTTGGCTTAATCCATCTCCTATACCAAACGATACTGATTTCATTGGAATTGATTACTTGTCCGTAGTTCGTTATAACAGTAGTATTATTAATATCAATTTTTACATATTTATTTTGTAAAAAGTCATCACCATTTAAACGCAAAAAACGCGCATTGTAAAAACTTAGCCAATCAATAATCGTATTAGTCGGTTCATCGATATGCTCATGGGAAAGTATTAATATCATATATTAAAGTAATTTCTAAAAAATGTAAAGACTACTAATAAACCAGTCTTTACATTTTTAAACAATTAATCTAATTAATCAATGTTATCACTGTCACCGCAATCTTGGACACGAGTACCATCTGGAAGTCCAGTAGTTGTTCCATTACACTTTGTTTTAGTAGGACTAGCATATATTAAGCCACCTTTGATTGTTTTCATTTCTTCTTTAGTGAAGATTTCTTTTTTGAAAGATTCTAATTTTCTCATAACATATACATTTTAGTTAATAAATAGCTGTTTAATTTTCAAACGAATCGACATATTCTTTTAATGTCCCCAATCCCATTTCCTTCCTCAGTTCATCAACCTTATCAGGAAATTCAAGTTCCGGAATTGGATGCATTTTTTCTCCACCAGTACGACGTCCCAGTTGTGTTCCGTATTTTTGCTTTTTCCCTTTATTTTTCATTACTCTGTCATACAAATACGCATAATTTCTTACCAGAGCGTTCTTTTTCTTTAATTGCCTTTTAAGAGCCTTTAGCATTTTTTCCTGGAATATTACATCGTGGTCACTATGTTGTACAACTAACCAAAATCTTACACAGGCATCCCTACCATTCTCTTTTAAACCCGGATAACCACATTCCTTATAATATTTTTTAATCGTCTCACAATTCGCTCTAACAGTTTTAGACATTTCAGTTTGCATAGAATCTGTATATTTACGATCCTCTAATCGCTTGACATCCCAATCCTGAAGTTCTTGATCTTTTTTAAACATTCTAGCCAATTCAGTCTTCATTTCCTCAGAATAGGGTTTTGAACAACTACATGATGTGAATAGTATCATTATAAAACCAAAACAAATTATTCCATAAAAAGATATTTTTTTTAAAATCCTTCCCATCTTTACTTATTTAATTCCTTAATGATATTCGATCTGTATTTTTCTTAGGTCGTATCTTAAAGTTAAATCAAAACAATCTATCAGAAATACCATTAGTTTTAATGGTTCCTATTTGTACTGAATTGTCTTTAGTTTTTATTTGATCAATAAAAATACTTTCTAAAAGACCTGACAGGTTTCGAAAACCTGTCAGGTCTGAAGAAGTTACAAATAAAAAAGGGTTGCCTTCATTGGGCAACCCTTTATATTTGATCATACTTAAATTATTGCACCGCTAGCTGCGCATTGATATTTCCATGTCCGAAATCGGCATTTTTAGTCGGATAGAATGTCGACGACTGCTTCATTTTTGTCAACACCTGATCGCGTGTCCAGCCCGGATTTTTAGCCCAAACCAAAGCCGCGATACCAGCTGTCGTCGCAGTAGCCACCGACGATCCGCCTACGTAATTCGCCTGGTTATTGTAGTAGCTCAATACCGGAACATTGTTGTTGGTTCCAGCGCGTTCCATTACGATTGTAAAGTCGATTTTACCTCCTTTATGACACACATCACATTCCTGAAAAGTCGTGCCTTCTTTAACACCGGTTACCGCAACCGCCTCGCTCATCGAAGCCGGGAAGATCACACCCGCAAAGTTGGTAAAACTGGTAGAGGTTCCACCGGCGCAGAAAATCAGTTTTCCTTTGCTATAGGCATATTTTACACCGTCTTCAATTTTTCCAACCGAAATAATATGCCCCATCGACATCGAAATGATTTTAACATTGTTGTTATTTCCAAGAGCGGTAAAGGCCAGTTTAACGCCTTCCTGTTCGTGATAACCGTCCAGAACCACATTCGAAGCCGCTCTATACGTAATCAGACTGGCATTATAGGCCACACCCACCGGTAATCCGCTATTGTTTCTTGGTGCTGTTGCCACCGATGCCATACTGGTTCCGTGTCCGCATTGATCATCCGGTCCGTCAAATCCCGAAGACCACGGCCAGATCGAATCGACATAAACACCAAAACGCTGTACGGTTCTGCCGGACGAAGCGCCGGAGTTAAAACTGCTTCCCATCAGGCTTTGTTGCGGCGATAATCCGGTGTCGACAACCCCAATGGTGATCCCGCTTCCGGTACTGTAATTCCAGGCTCCCGGGATATTGTGCTTGTAAAAATTCCACGGCACTCGCGCATTCGGTGTTACCGTTGTATAATCGGCTGTCGCAATGGTAGCCGATGAAAAACCGCAACCCGAACTCGAACTTACTTCCGGTCCATAAACCGGACGTGCCTCTACAGTATCAAAATAACGGTAATCGGCTGGTTCGATATAACGGATATGTTGTTCTTTTAATAACGCTTCCAATGTTTCGCGTTTTTTAATCACCACATCCATAAGGTTTAGATCATCATCCTCTTTGAAAATCACCTCTTTTTCGGATCCTTTTTCAGATTCCAGAATAATACTTTTCAAACGGGCTTTAATTTCACGTCCTTTCCCGGATTTGTGGCTGTCGAAATCATCGGCATTCACACCATACCCGATCGTAACGGTGTTGTTTCCGCGGATAATAGCACTCCATAACATCTGGTAGCCACCATCTTTCCAATGAAACGATCCTTTTTCATTGCTAATTTGATCAATACGGGAATTGATCGCTGCTTTAGACAGGGTATCTTTTTGAAATAACTCCTGCCCGGATTGGTTGGCACCCGAATAGCGATCTTCATCTTTAGAACAGGCCGAAAAAAGCACTACACTCAGCAGTGCCACTACAACATAATTTTTTTTCATTATTTATCTGTTTTTGGGATTACATTTTCTAAAAATAACAATATTTTTAACACAAAAACAAAATATTTATAACAAAAATACTCAAATACAACAATAAAAAACAACAAACCCTTACTACTACTGGTTTTATAAAATAATGTTACCTTTAAGCACTAAAGATGCTAAAATGAAAAATTTACTATTTATTTTTTCCCTGATCATGGCACAGGTACTCCACGCACAAGAAGTTACGACCTCCTATTTTTTAATCCGTCATGCTGAAAAAGCCGATTCGTCAAAAGACACCAATCTGTCTGAAAAAGGCCTTGAACGCGCGGCCAAATGGGATAGTATTTTACAAAATATTTCTTTTGATGCGGTGTATGGTACTGTATACAAACGAACACAACAAACCGCTCAGCCAACCGCGAATCGGAATCATAAGGACATCATCGTTTACAACCATAAAGACCTCGACATTTCAAAGTTTAAAAAGGAAACTTTAGGGAAAAATGTGCTCATTGTGGGACATAGCAATTCCATCCCTGGTTTTGTCAACGCGCTGATTGGTCAGTCGAAATACAAAGAAATTGACGAAAGTGTATTCGGAAACCTATACCTCGTAGTCATTAAAGGCGATAGCATTACCGATTATCTGCTACAGTTTTAAAAAAGAAAAAGGTTGCCAGTTGGCAACCTTTCTTATCAAAAAACCACTAAACCATGGATTAGAATTTCATTCCAACCCCTAACCCTAATAACCATGGATTTATTTTAACATCCGCCGGAATACTTAAACCATCGGCTAAATTGGAAGCATCCACTGTGACATCTGTTTTCAAGAATAATCGTTTTACATCGGCATTGATAAAGAACTTATCGGTCACCATAAGGTCAAAACCTGCCTGAACCGCATAGCCTAATGCATTGTCGTATTTCACATCTTTAACCGTATTTCCGGCCTTTACATCATAAAAGATGGTATAGTTTAGTCCGGCACCTACATACGGTTTAAATACTTTTTCGTTCATCGGATAAAAATGGTACTGCGCCATCAAGGTTGGTGGTAATAAACGTACCGAACCCAGATCGACATTCGCTTTTGTTGGTCCGCCAACGGCCGAAATATCGGAACCTACCGTATGTACATCGTGCTTTGAGGTTCCCAGAATTAATTCCACGGCAAAGTTTTTAGTAAAGAAATACGAGAAATCCAGCTCCGGAATAATGGTGTTCGAAATGGAAACATCGCCACCAATCGTACTGATATCGGCACTTTCGTTTGGTACCACACCTACACCGCGTAGTCGAACCTGCCATCTTTTAAAATCTTCGGTCTTATATTTTGTATTGGTTTCCTGTGCCTGCATTACATTTGCACCAAATAGGAATACTGCTGCTGCTAATAAAGTTATTTTTTTCATCATTGAATCAGTTAATTATTACAGGACAAAAGTAACCGCATAATAACGCGCAAAAACTGACAAAAATCATAGTACAAAAACTTTTTCATTAGTAATTGGAATCACAAAATTTTTACGATTCGCTTTTTGTTCTTACATTTGCCGTCCTATGCTAAAAACAGTTAACATACTTAATAAGAGAGCGAAATTCGATTATGAAATACTCGAAAAGTATACCGCAGGAATCGTATTAACCGGAACGGAAATCAAATCGATTCGTTTGGGTAAAGCCTCTATAGCCGAGAGTTTCTGCGAATTCCACGGTCATGAACTGTTTGTGATCAACTCCAATGTCGAAGAATACCTATACGGTACGCATTACAACCATAGAGCCAAAAGTGAGCGTAAGTTATTGCTAAACAAAAAAGAACTGAAAAGTCTTTTAAAAAGCATGCAAAACAAAGGACTTACCATTATTCCGCTTCGTTTGTTTACCAACGAAAAAGGACTGGCGAAACTGGACATCGCCCTTTGTCGTGGTAAGAAAAATTTCGACAAACGGGATACTATCAAAGACCGTGATAACAAACGGGATCTGGATCGTATCAAAAAATCACACTAATTTATCGTTTAAAAGTGTTTTGCATTTGCTGATTTATGACTAAAATTGTCATGAAATAGCCGGAAACATGAAAGATCTACTTAAAAACGCCCGCGAACAAAAAGGACTTAAAACCCGCGAAGTGGCGCAGCTGCTTCATATCGATCAGGCATTGATCAGTAAATTCGAAAACGGACAGCGTAAACCCACACGCGAGCAACTCGTTAAACTGGCTACTTTACTCGAAATCGATTTTGACACCATATTGGTCAACTGGCTTAAAGAAAAGATTCTCTATGAAGTTGGTCAGGACGAATTGGCTTTAAAAGCGATACAAATGGCCGAGGAAGAACTCAAACGCAACGCTTTTACCAAGACCTATTTTATTCCGGCCGCGCTGCAAATCCTACTACACGAAATCGACAATTTAAAGGAAAAAGTAACGCGCTTCCGGTCGTTCGAAACCGAAGCGATCCGACAAACTCTGGCACTTGACTATATTTTTTGCAGTAATCAATTGGACGGAGCCGCTTTTTCACTGGACGAAACCCGAGCCGTAATTCAGAAAGGCGAAACCATTTCCGGCAAAAGTATGCGGGAACACCTCGAAGCGATCAACCATCAGGAAGCCATTCGTTACCTCGAAAGTCTTCCGGAAAAGAATAGCTTTATAGCCGAAAAGGATATTTTTACGCTTCACAATCTGATCGTCCGTGGTATAGCTCCCGATGAATCCGGAAAATACAGAAGTAGCGACAACATACCAAACCACAATTCCGACACCTTACCACGTGCCAACAGTATTCCCAAACTGATGGACGATCTCTTTTTATGGTACGAAACCAATAAAAACAAATTGCATCCGGTGATTCTGGCCGGTGAAGTCCTTGCGCAGTTTGGTTTTATACAGGCTTTTACGCACGGAAATAATAAAGTCGGCCGTTTGGTGATGAATTCCATTTTAATCCAACACGGTTATCTTTATGCGTTGATCAAAGGTGATGCGGCATCGCGAATAGTGTTTGAAAATGCACTGCATGAAGCCCATTCCACTCAAAATAAAGAAAAGCTATTGTTAATCGTTGCTCAGGCAGAAAAGGAAAGTCTGGAGCGCTACCTCAACCTTTTGGTTCATCAATAAAAAACGCCCGACGAGTCGGGCGCTTTCATTAATTTTTATCTTCCAGTAAAGGAACGAATCGGAAGTCGCCGAATTCGTGCTTTTCAAATTGTGTTTCGTTTTTACGGATCAGCAAGGTCATTACCTGAACATCTTCTCCCAATGGAATAACCAATCGGCCACCCACTTTAAGTTGTGCCATAAGCGGTTGCGGAATAAACGGTGCGCCGGCCGTAACGATAATACTATCGAATGGTGCAAAATTGGGCAATCCTTTATAACCATCGCCGAATGACAATTGTTTCGGACGAATTCCCAGTTTTGGCAATAATAAGGACGTACTTTTAAACAACTCGTTCTGACGTTCCACGCTGTAGACTTTTGCACCCATCATACACAAAACGGCCGTTTGGTAACCCGAACCGGTTCCGATTTCCAATACTTTGTCGTCTTTTTTCACCTGTAATAATTCCGATTGGAAGGCTACCGTATAGGGTTGTGAAATCGTCTGCCCGGCTCCGATCGGAAAGGCCTTATCCTGGTAGGCAAAATCTTCAAATCCTGAATTTAAAAACAGATGTCTCGGGATTTTTTTAATGGCTTCCAATACATTTCTGTCCGTAATACCTTTTTGTTGTAATACGGTTACCAGCTGATTTCGAAGTCCTTGATGTTTGGCAGTATCTCTCACTTTTATGGCAATTATTAAAGGGTAAAAATAACAAACAAATTTACAATTTGAAATCCATCTCCGGAAATTATTAACACGTGCTTCTCTTAAAAAAAATCCCCTAACTTTTAAATTTGAAATAGAAGTTTTTACGTCGAAATCTTTTATTTTTGTTGAAAATAGATGCTCATGCTAAAAGTTGGCGTATTAGGTGCCGGCCACCTTGGAAAAATACATTTACGATTACTCAATCAATCTGAAAAATATGAATTAGTAGGATTTTACGACCCGAATACCGACAATGCCGAAAAAGTGGCTCAGGAATTCGGTTACCAAAAATTCGACTCGATCACAGCACTGATTCAGGCTGTTGACGTGGTGGATATTGTAACCCCAACCCTTTCCCATTTCGATTGTGCCAAAGAAGCCATCGAAAACGGAAAGCACATTTTCCTTGAAAAACCTATCGCCAACACAGTTGATGAAGCCCGGGAAATTATAGCACTGGCAACCAAACATCAGGTTAAAGGTCAGGTGGGTCATGTAGAACGTTTTAATCCGGCGTTTAAAGCGGTAAAAGACAAAATCGAGAATCCGATGTTTATCGAAACGCACCGTCTGGCGGAGTTTAATCCCCGTGGTACCGACGTTCCGGTAGTACTGGATCTGATGATTCACGATATTGACGCTATTCTAAGTGTCGTTCAATCCAAAGTCAAAAATATTAGCGCCAGCGGTGTTTCGGTGATCAGTGATTCTCCGGATATTGCCAATGCCCGTATCGAATTTGAAAACGGTTGTGTGGCCAACGTAACCTCCAGTCGGATTTCGATGAAAAGCATGCGTAAAGCGCGCTTTTTCCAGAAAGATGCCTATATTTCGGTGGATTACCTCGACAAAATCTGCGAAGTAGTCAAAATGAAAGACGCTCCGGAAGTACCCGGCGATTTTGATATGATCCTTCAAAATGCCGAAGGTATCAAAAAACAAATCTATTACGACAATCCAGAAGTGGAACAAAACAATGCTATTCTGGACGAACTGGAGACTTTTGCCGATGCTATCACTAACAATACAACACCAATTGTAACGTTGGAAGACGGAACAGAGGCGCTTCGGGTGGCTCATCAGATTATCGACTGTTTTAAAAAATAACCATGATCCAAAAGTTGCTTCAGGATACAGAAACGCTGGTACATTTCGCAATTATTTGCGGACTGACATTGCTATTTTCGTATTTTGCCAATTTGTATCTAAAGCGACTGATCTACAAAAAATCCAACATCATAGACAGCGATCCGACGAATTATGTTTTTTTTAAACATTTTGCGACTGCTATTATCTATCTTTTCGGATTTGGATGGGCCTTGCTCACCTTACCGATCGCCAAAACCTACGGTCATTCGTTACTCGCCGGTGCCGGTGTCACCACCTTAATCGCCGGATTTGCTTCACAACAGGCACTGAGTAATATTGTAGGCGGCATTTTTATCCTGATTTTCAAACCGTTTCGCGTAAACGATTATATCGAATTTCAGGGCAAATCGGGACGTGTACTGGAAGTAAATTTACACGACACCATTATTCTGGACGATACCCAAAACAGGATTATCATCCCGAATACGTTACTATCAAACGGAATCATAACAAACATTAAAAAACAACCATAAAATGAAAAACATAGCTGTAATCGGAGCCGGAACAATGGGCAACGGAATTGCGCATACTTTTGCACAAAGCGGTTTTAAAGTATTATTAATTGATATTTCCGAAAAATCTCTGGAAAAAGGAATGGCTACCATCGTAGGTAACCTGGATCGTATGATTGCCAAAGGAACCATTACCGAAGCCGACAAAAAAGCGACTATCGAAAATATCATCACCTATACCGATATTGCAGACGGTGTGGTAAATGCCGACCTGGTTGTAGAAGCAGCTACGGAAAATGTAACGTTAAAACTGAACATTTTCAAACAATTAAGCGAGGTTTGTAACGAAAATACGATTTTGGCTTCCAATACCTCTTCCATTTCCATTACGCAGATTGCTTCTGTGGTGAAAAACCCGGCACGTGTTATCGGAATGCACTTTATGAACCCGGTGCCAATTATGAAACTGGTCGAAATCATCCGCGGTTATAACACAACAGACGAAGTAACCAAAACGATTATGGACTTGTCTGTAAAACTGGGGAAAACACCAGTAGAAGTAAACGATTACCCTGGATTCGTAGCCAACCGTATTTTAATGCCAATGATCAACGAATCTATCGAAACCTTATACAATGGCGTAGCCGGTGTAGCCGAAATCGATACGGTAATGAAACTGGGAATGGCGCATCCAATGGGACCATTACAATTGGCCGATTTTATCGGATTGGACGTTTGTCTTTCGATCCTGAATGTAATGTACGACGGATTTAAAAATCCAAAATACGCGCCTTGTCCCTTATTGGTAAACATGGTAATGGCCGGAAAACTGGGTGTGAAATCCGGTGAAGGTTTCTACGATTATTCCGAAAGCAAAAAAGCAGAGAAAGTAGCGAAAATGTTCGCTTAATTATACGTATACCCGATTGGCAATTGGTAATTTCGGTTATCAATTGCCAATTTTAATTTCGATTCAATGGCTATAATACAACCTTTTAAAGCGGTCCATCCTACGGCAGACAAAGTAAGTCTGGTGACTTCCCGTTCGTACGACGATTACGGAGCAACCGAGTTGGCTGCTTACCTGGAGTTTAATCCGTTTTCCTTTTTGCATATTTTAAATCCGGCCTATATGAACCAGCAAAAAATCGGTTTTGACAAACGCTTTAAAGCCGTGGCGCATAAATATGCCGATTTTAAGCGGGACGGAATTCTGGTTCAGGAAGAAAAGGCGGTATTGTATCTGTATCAGATCGAATCCAAAAACCATGCGTTTATCGGAATCCTGGCCGGAACTTCCATCAAGGATTACCAGGATAACGTGATCAAAAAACACGAGGATACGCTACAGTATCGCGTGGATTTATTTAAAGATTATTTACATCAAACCGGTTTTAATACCGAACCTGTATTGATGACCTATAACAGTACTACCGCTTTAAGCGAATGGATCAAAGCGAAATCACAGGAACGTCCACTATTGGATTTTTCTACAACGAATAAAGAGAAACATACGCTCTGGAAGATTGCAGACGAAAACGAAATCCAATGGCTGCAGGAACAATTTAAAAGTATTGGCGATTTGTATATTGCCGACGGCCATCATCGTTCCGCATCGGCGGAATTACTATACGAGCAGGATAAAAATTCCGGAAATCAGAATCTGGATTATTTTATGAGTTATCTGATTGCCGATAGTAACGTAAAAATTTACGAATACAACCGATTGATCCGCGATTTGAATGGTTTTTCCAAAGAGGATTTTATCAAAAAACTGGCCGATAATTTTGTGATCAAAAGCAAAAAACAGGAATTGTGGAAACCAAAGCATAAATTTGAATTTGGTATGTATCTGGATAACGATTTTTATTCTTTAAAACTTAAAGAAGAAAACTTTATCTTTGATGATGCCCTGTCCGGGTTAGATGCTCAGATCCTTTACAAAACGGTTTTACAACCGATACTGGGTATTGACGATTTGCGAACGGACGACAGAATTGCATATGTTCCCGGTACAAAATCCATTACAACCATCAAAGAACAGGTCGATAATGGCGAATTTGAAGTCGGTTTTATGCTCTTCCCGATTAGTATTAAAGAAATTAAGGATCTGGCCGATGCCAATTTGATCATGCCACCAAAAAGTACGTTTATCGAACCGAAGTTCAGAAGCGGTCTTGTGGTTTATGAAATTTAATTTTGGCAAAAACAGTAATGACGCTATGACAATACGTGAAAATCTTACAGCAATACAAGCAGGCTTACCGGAACAGGTTACGCTGGTAGCCGTTTCCAAAACCAAACCCGTTTCCGATTTAATGGAAGCCTATGACGCCGGTCAGCGTATTTTCGGGGAAAATAAGATCCAGGAAATGACCGAAAAATGGGAGCAAATGCCTAAGGATATCCAATGGCATATGATTGGACATGTTCAAACCAATAAAGTGAAATATATGGCACCTTATGTGAGCCTTATTCACGGTGTGGACAGTTTAAAACTACTACAGGAAATTAACAGGCAGGCGCAAAAAAACAATCGGGTTATCGATTGCCTGCTGCAGATATATATAGCCGAAGAAGAAAGCAAATTCGGATTGGATGAAAATGAATTAAAAACAGTGCTCACTTCTGATGCTTTACACGACTTACAAAACGTGCGAATTAAAGGTTTAATGGGAATGGCAACCTTTACCGATAGTAAAGCGCAAATTAAAAAAGAATTTAGCCGTTTAAAAGCTATCTTTGACACGTATAAAAATAATAAGACCCTAACTACTGACCTTTCCATTTTATCGATGGGCATGTCGGGCGATTATGCGATTGCTATCGACTGCGGCAGTACAATGGTACGGATCGGAAGCAGTATTTTTGGCTCCCGCTAACCGCGAATTTTAAAACTCAGACACAGAATTGTACGCTATACTTGACATAGAAACGACAGGAGGACAATACAACGAAGAGGGCATTACCGAAATTGCCATCTATCGTTTCGACGGCCATGAAGTGGTTGATCAGTTTATTAGTCTGGTAAACCCTGAAATTCCCATACAACCGTTTGTAGTTAAACTGACCGGTATTAATAATGCCATGCTACGTTCGGCTCCTAAATTTTATGAAGTCGCCAAACGTATCATCGAAATTACACAGGATTGTATTATCGTGGCGCACAATGCGGCTTTCGACTATCGCGTACTCCGTATGGAATTCCGACGATTGGGTTATGAATTCAACCGCAATACGCTGTGTACGGTAGAGTTATCTAAAAAACTAATTCCCGATCAGCCTTCCTACAGTCTTGGAAAACTCGTTCGTAGTCTTGGAATTCCTATAGCCGACCGTCATCGTGCGACCGGCGATGCGATGGCCACCGTAAAGCTGTTTAAAATGCTTTTGTCCAAGGATCTTAAAAAGGAAATCGTTACGACTTTTATCAAAAAAGAAATCAAATCCGGAATGTCACCAAAATTGCTGGATATTGTGGAAGGTATTCCATCCAAAACCGGCATTTACTACATCCATCGTGAAGACGGAACCATTATTTATATCGGCAAAAGCAAAAACATTAAAAAACGTGTTAACCAGCATTTTACCGGAACTTCCCGTAAGGCTAAAAAAATACAAAACGAGGTTTACGCCGTCACTTTTGAAGAAACCGGTAGCGAATTGATTGCGCTTTTAAAAGAAAGCGAAGAAATCAAGATCAACAAACCGATTTACAACCGTGCACAACGCAAAACCATATTTCCGTGGGCTTTATATGTTGAAAAAGACAACGAAGGTTATTTGAGTCTTCGTCTGGCAAAAGCCGATGGTCGCAAAAAAGAAATCACTTCTTTTGTAACCGTTGTGGAAGGTAAAAACTTCCTGCATAAGATTACCGCCGAATACCAGTTGTGCCAGAAGATCAACGGTTTGTACGATACTAAAAAAGGCTGTTTTCAATACGACATCAAACAATGTAACGGCGCCTGCATCGGCAAGGAAAGTCCTGCAGAGTACAATGTACGCGTACAGGATTTTATCGATAACTATCAGTTTCAGAACCAGAATATGGTTATTGTGGACCGTGGTCGCAGTATCGACGAACGAACGGCCATATTGGTGGAAAACGGCATCTATAAAGGCTATTGTTTTTACGATCTGAATTACCAGATCAACAACATCGATATTCTAAAAAAGATCATTATCCCGATGGAAAACAACCGGGATACCCGCAATATTATTCAGAATTTCCTGCGGAAGAAAAAAGTCAACAAAGTAGTAACGTTTTAACACCAAACCGTTTTGAAAGCTTTAAAAACCAAATACGATCTTTTTAAACAAAAAACGTATATTGTTATTTATGGTTCCAATACGTTTGCCGGGCGTCTTTTCGATTTGGCCTTACTGGGCGTTATCCTACTGAGTGTCTTGCTCGTTATGCTCGAATCGATCGAAAAACTCGATGCGAAATACCACACCTTTATTGTGGTTTCGGAATGGATTATTACGGTATTTTTCAGTATCGAATATGCACTTCGGATCCTTTGTAACAAGCGTCCGCTGAAATATGTTTTTAGTTTCTACGGTATTGTGGATCTTATTTCCATCTTACCGATGTATTTGTCCTTTTTTGTTCCGGGATCGCGAATGTTGTCGGTTATCAGAGCCTTACGACTACTTCGTTTATTTGGAATCTTGAATCTGGTGCATTTTACCGGACAGGAATCTCAATTGAAACTGGCCATTAAAGCCAGCCGGACCAAAATCATCGTATTTATCTACTTTATATTGGTCGTTTCTATTTTACTTGGTGCGATTATGTATGTTATCGAAGGGCCGGAAAGTGGCTTTACCAGTATTCCGGTAAGTATTTACTGGTGTATCGTTACCCTCACAACCGTAGGCTATGGTGATATTGCACCGGTGACCACTTTAGGTCAGGTTATTGCGGCTTTTATTATGATCATGGGTTATGGTATCATTGCGGTTCCAACCGGTATTGTAACAGCCGAGTTTGCCAATGCCAAACGAAATACTCCCGATATGGACGGAAAACGAAAATGCCCGTCCTGTACGACTATCATTTATAACGAAGATTCCAGATATTGCCATCATTGTGGCGAAAAATTAACAAATGGCTAATTACCTGATCACCATTATAGGCCCGACCGCTATTGGCAAGACGGCTTTAAGTATTGAACTCGCCCGACACTTTAAATGCGATATCCTTTCCTGTGACAGTCGGCAGTTTTTTAAAGAAATGACTATCGGTACCGCGGTTCCATTAGAAGCCGAACTTGCCGCAGCACCGCATCATTTCATCCAGCATATTTCGGTTTTCGATCCGTATACCGTTGGCGATTTCGAAAGAGAAGCCATAACAAAACTCGATGAACTGTTTGCTGAAAACAATGTGCAGATTATGGTGGGCGGCTCCGGTTTGTATGTAGACGCCATTTTAAAGGGCTTTGACGATTTTCCGGATATAGCTTCTTGTGTTCGGGAAAACATTCGGGAAAACTACGAAAACAAAGGGATTAGCTACCTTCAGGAGCAACTCGAACGACTCGATCCGGAATATTATCGTAAAATAAGTTCCGAAAATCCGCAGACACTACAAAATCCACAGCGTATGATGCGCTTTGTGGAAGTTAGCCTTGGTAGCGGAAAACCGTATTCTTCCTTTCTGAATCAGAAAAAAAATGCACGCAACTTTATTCCGGTAGTTATCGGACTGGAAGCCGCGCGCGAGGTGATGTACGACCGTATCAATCGTCGTGTGGATCTGATGTTGGACGCCGGTTTGCTTGAAGAAGCCCGATTACTTTATCCCAACAAAACGTTAAACGCCTTACAAACTGTCGGTTATCGGGAATTATTTAGTTATTTTGACGGTGATTACACACTCGATTTTGCCATCGAAGAGATTAAAAAGAACACGCGACGTTTTGCCAAACGGCAGCTTACCTGGTTTAAGCGTACCGAAAACGCTCAATGGTTCGATTATACAACTCCGATCGCGCAAATTATCGCGTATGCGGATCAACAAATCCAAAATAAATAAAAATGCCTATATCCCCTGATTTTACTTCCGTTTACGAACACGAATGGGAAATTAATTTTACACAATGTACGCCTTTTGGTTACCTGAAATATGTTGATTTGTGTAATATATTACAATTGACAGCAGCAGAACATTCCATTCACGGTGGACTGAGTTTTAATGATATGCAACAACACGATCAGGCCTGGGTTTTGAGTCGTATTCGCGTAGAAATAACCGACGTTCTTCCCAAATGGATGGACAAGGTAACGGTTAAAACCTGGATCGAAGACCTACAGGGTTCGCGTTCCATCCGAAATATCGAAATGTATCTGAATGGAAAAAAAGTAGCCGGAGCGTCTACATTTTGGGCTGTTTTTAATACCAAACTCCGAAAAGCCGAGGCCCTGGCCTTACCACACGAACATTTTGAAAAATATCCGGAATGGCATGCCACCGAACAGCACTTTTCTAAAATCAATGTTTCCCGCGATACAGAAACGGTAGCCAACCGAAATGTAGTGTTGTCTGATCTGGACATTGTGAATCACGTAAACAACGTAAAATACCTGGAATGGTGTTTGGATACGCTCGATGCCAAAGCCGTCCTGAAACAGGAAATCAAAAGCTTTGAAATGAATTTTTTACGGGAACTGAATCTGAATGATGTGATTTCGATTCATAAAACACCGGAAGTGAAACCGGCTTATTTTTCGGTTACTAAAGCTGATAAGACTTGTTTTGCGTTACAACTGGATTGGAAATAAGCGAACCCTATAAAACACCTGACAGTTTTTTAAATCCGCCTAAAAACACCTGACAGGTTTCGAAAACCTGTCAGGTGTAACTAAATAAATCGTAAAAAAAGCGCCCGGATTCAAATCCGGGCGCTTTTTTTTTTCTAAGTAGCTTGGGTGCTTTTTATTCTGTAACTTTATTTTTGATTACCAAACGGAAACCTTCTCCGTGGATGTTAAGGATTTCAACATCCTCATCCTGTTTTAGGTATTTACGCAATTTGGCAATATAAACGTCCATACTTCTTGAGGTGAAGTAGTTGTCGTCTCTCCAGATTTTGGTTAATGCTAATTCTCTTGGCATCAAATCGTTTTCGTGTAAAGCCAACATTTTTAGCAATTCATTTTCTTTTGGCGACAATTTGATCGGCTCCTCATTTTGGAACGATAAGAAACGTAATTTGGAGTTCAGGTGGAATTTACCAATCTGGAATTCAAATTTTGTATTGTCTGTTTTTACTTCCGAAGCTTTACGCTGAATGATCGCTTTGATCTTCATCAATAATACTTCCGAGTCAAAAGGTTTGTTCAAATAATCATCTGCACCTACTTTATAGCCTTTTAAAACGTCTTCTTTCATTGATTTTGCCGTTAAAAAGATAATCGGCACTTCTTTATTTTTTTCGCGGATTTCTCTCGCTAAGGTATAACCATCTTTGTAAGGCATCATTACGTCCAAAATACATAAATCGAAGTTGTCTTTTTTGAATTTTTCGAAACCTTCCATTCCGTTTTTGGCTAAAGTAACTTCAAAATCATTTATTAAAAGGTAATCTTTGAGCACTGCTCCAAAATTGGGGTCATCTTCTACTAAAAGAATTTTTTTGTTAGTCGTATCCATATCATTAATTTATTAGTGGCATTTTTATAATGAAGGTACTTCCTTTTCCCTTCTCACTTTCAACGAATATCTGACCGTTATGGTCATCTACAATTCGCTTTACATAGGCTAATCCAAGCCCGTGTCCTTTTACATTGTGTAAATCGCCGGTATGTTCCCTGTAAAATTTCTCAAAAATTCTTTTTTGAGCTACTTTACTCATTCCCGCTCCGTGATCCTTTACTTTGATCAGTATAAAATCCTTGACATTTTCTGTTGTCACATCAATTATCGGTGCTTCCGGTGAATATTTTATCGCATTATCCAGTATGTTAACGATTACATTCGTAAAATGTACGTCGTTTAACAATATTGTGGTTCGTTTGGCATTCAGATGTTCTTTAATGATCCCGCCACGGTCTTCCACAATCAGGTTAACATGCTCCATTGCGTCTTCTATTATCGTATGAACATCTGTAGGTTCTTTACTGATTTCCAATTCCCGTTTTTCGAGTTTGGAAATCCGGAGTACATTTTCTACCTGAGCGTGCATTCGTTTGTTCTCATCCCGTATCATTTGCAGGTAGCGTTGTACTTTTTCTTTATCGTCAATGATCTTTGGGTTTTTAATCGCATCCAAAGCCAGATTGATCGTGGCAATAGGTGTTTTAAACTCATGAGTCATATTGTTGATAAAGTCGGTTTTGATCTCCGAAATCTGTTTCTGTCGTATCAGCTGGTTTAGTGCGCTAAAATAAGCTACAATAATGACCAGCGTAAAGATGATGGAAAGCGTGGTTATGCCGACCAATGACGAAAAAAGGAATTTATTTTTCTGCGGAAAACTCAGCAATAACTGGTATTTGCTTTGGCCTTCGTTGTCCGGAAACACCGGAATACTGTAGGTTGAGTTTTTATCGTAATTAAAATTTTCCGATTTTACTTTGGTCGCCAGCATATTGCTGTAAATTCCAAACTCAAAAGGGGTATTGACACCGTACTGACTGAGTTCGTTTTGCAACATACTATGCAATTTTTCTTTTGAAACACGCTCCTGAATCGGTTTTAAACCTACGATATCCTTAAAGTAGATCTCAAACTGGGCTTTATCCAGGATATCGAGATTTCCTTCTTTTTCGATCGTTACATCCGGCATGGGCGCTTTCTGAAAAGTTGCGGCATTATCGACCACATTTCCATTATAGATTTCTGTTTTTCGCTTCGCTACGAAACTTTTGAGCGAAACGGAGTCAGATCTTTTATCAAAGAACGAACGGTTTAAATTGTAATCTTCTAAAACGATGGTATTGGAGTAAATAATTTGCTCGTTGGTTTTCGGATCGCGTTTTACATAAAAATACTCTAACAAATCGCTTTGTCGCGGTACTTTTCCAATACTGTCCTTTAACTTGTTGAACTTTTCATAGAACTCAAAGTACTCCTGTTGTTGTAGTTTATTCGCTACACTACCGATAACCTGTTGCACGTGATACTTGAATTGTTCTTCGTTGTTCTTGTAGGAAGTATTAATCCAGAATAATTGTACCAGAATAATACCCACCAACGACAGGCTCATCAGGATTATCAATAAGAGGAATCTCGTTTTATTCATCAAAACAAAATTAACATTTTAACATTTATTCCTTAAAAACATTAACCAAAGATTAACATCTATGGCGGTTTTTACATTTTATTCAATTCTTTAAGAATTAAATCCACTTCTTTCAAGGAAATGGACAAATCGGTGTTGTCTATTATATAATCGCTAAATGCTGCTTTCTGTTCATCGCTCCACTGATTTTTCATCCGGTCGAGCACCTGTTCACGGCTTACTTTATCCCGATTCATAACCCGCTCAATACGAATATCTTGCGGAGCCGTTACCAATATGATTTTATCACAATCTTTATAACTGCCACTCTCAAAAAGAATTGCAGCTTCTTTAACTATAAAATTACTTTTTTCATTATTTTTTAACCATTTATTGAAATTCTCCCTAACAGCAGGATGTATAATTTCATTTAATTTTTTTAATAAATTAGGTGAAGAAAACACTAATTCCGCAATTTTTTTACGATTTAATTTTTCATTTTCTACAACATTCTCTTCAAAAATTTCCCGGACTTTTTTTACAATTTCAGGATCGTCCATTATCTTTTTCGCCTGATCATCAGCTATATAAACCGGAATACCTTTCGAATGAATATATTCCGCGATGGTCGACTTCCCACTTCCGATCCCACCGGTGAGTCCAATAATTTTTGTCATCTCTTATTTTTTAAAAAATAATTCCGGAAATGCCTTTTCCGGTTGTTTTTTTAGTACAGTTATCCTAAAAAACGATTTAAAAAAGCCGATTCCGTAGCCATAAAATTGAATTACAGCAGCTATAACCGCTAAAAATCCAATCTTTAAACTCGCATTTTCAATGATTCCGGACAGGAATAAAATCGCAAAATATAATGCATAACACTGAAAAAGCAACGGAATTCCAAAGGCATAAAGTGCTATGGCAACCAGAAATCCAAGGCAAAATAAGGTTGGAAACCAAAAGGTTATTTTCCGGTATTTTGGATACCAGGAATCCAATATCGGTCTTGCTTTTCCAAATTTATTGACCTGTTTATAGAATTTACTCCAATCAATACGCCTTTTATGATATACATACGAATCTTTGTACAATCTGGTTTCAAATCCCATTTCCCACAGTCGTATCGACAGGTCCGGATCTTCTCCCGGGTGAATGTTTCCAAAACCACCGGATGCTATAAATGCTTTTTTAGACAAGCCCATATTAAAGCTACGCGGCTGGAATTTGCCTATTTTTTCGGAACCACCACGAATACCGCCCGTGGTCAAAAACGATGTCATCGTGAAATTAATCGCCTTTTGAATGTCTGAAAAAGAATCCAAAGCATTGTCAGGCCCGCCAAAACAATCTACATAGTTTTTTTGTAGGTTATTGGCTATGGAAGTTACGTAATTTTCCGGTAAGATGCAATCGGAATCCAAAATAATATAATATTGTCCAATAGCTTTTCGCATTCCATAGTTACGGGAATCGCCCGGTCCGGAGTTGGGTTTGTTGTAATAGGAAATAAACAATTTGCTTTTAAACGCGTCTACAACCGTTTCACACGGAATAGTAGAGCCGTCTTCCACTATCACAACTTCGAAAGCTTCGTTATAATTCTGTCGCTCCAAACTTTGCAACAGTTCCTCAATTTCATCCGGTCGGTTATAAACCGGAATTATCAATGAAAAATACATGGGTTCTTTATTTTTTAACAAAGATAAACTTTATAAAAAGAAAAAAACCACCTCAAAGAGATGGTTTTCACGAGTAATTCTATTTTCAATTACGCTATACTTTTAGTCGTTTTTATTGGCTAATCCTTCTTCGAAAGCTTCCATTACTTCCTGACTTACACCCATATTCGAGAATCCTCCATCGTGTAACAGGTTTTGCAACGTTACTTTTTTAGTAAGATCCGAGAACATCATTACGGTATAGTTGGCACAATCTAAAGCAGAAGCATTCCCTAGCGGTGACATTTTATCGGCAAAAGCAATAAATCCACCGAAACCTTTTACTCCCTGACCGGCAGTCGTTGGTGTAGGTGATTGTGAAATCGTGTTTACACGTACTTTTTTATCTCTTCCGAAGAAATATCCGAAGCTACGCGCAATCGATTCTAAATAGGCTTTATTATCGGCCATATCATTATAATCCGGGAATACACGTTGCGCCGCCATATAGGTTAAAGCTACAATACTTCCCCATTCGTTCATGGCGTCTTTTTTGTATAAAACCTGCATTACTTTATGAAAGGATACCGCAGATACGTCCCATCCTTTTTCTGTAAAATCATAATTCTGATTCGTATAGTGGTTTCCTTTTCTTACATTTACAGACATCCCGATGGAGTGCAAAACGAAGTCAATCTTACCACCAAGGATTTCCATTGCCTTTTCTACCAGGTTTTCCAAATCTGCAACGGAAGTAGCATCGGCCGGAATTATCTGGGAACCTGTTTTTTCTGCCAGCTGGTTGATCGTACCCATACGCATTGCGATCGGAGCATTGGACAAAACGAATATTCCTCCCTCTTCATGTACGCGCTCTGCCGTTTTCCAGGCGATTGAATTCTCATCTAACGCTCCAAAAATGATCCCTCTTTTTCCTTTTAATAAATTGTACATAGCTATGTTTTTAAGTAAATTTCAATTTTAATTTTTCAAAAATAGTCATTTTATCTTTCACCCTGTTCATATTCATCTTCATATTCTCAATAAACTGAGCGCCAAATCCGTAGGATGCCGCTTTTTTATAGGCTTCGTAAGCCGGAATCAGGTTAAATTCCATTTCATAAATCCGTCCCAATTCGCTATGATAGGATGCTTTATCCGCTCCTTCAAGTGTGTTTAGCGTTTCGGCGATATGCTCTTTGGCTTCCTCCAATCGTCCCAGATCGACTAATAAATAGGTATAATTCAGGTAAGCCGCCGGGTAATTCGGATCAAAACGCATGGCCAGTTTGTAGTGATAAGCCCCTTTTTCGTGATTACTCAGCTTTGTATAATAGATCCACCCCAGGTGATTGTGTGCTTTCCCAAAATCCGGATACTGATCCAGGATTTCTTCTAGAATTTCCTTTGCTTCGGAAACATTTCCATCCGAAATCAAAGCATCAGCCCGGATGAACTGATTTTCGTAGTAACTAATATTTTCTTCCAAAATAAAATCCTTTTAATCCATTAATAACGATCGGGCGTGGTTACGTGCCGAATCGGAGATGTCTTTTCCGGAAAGCATTTCCGCGATCTCCACAATACGCTCCTCATTGGTCAGCAGTTTTAATTCGGAAACCGTAGTTTCTCCCTGAACGAATTTGAATACTTTATAATGCTGGTTTCCTTTGGCGGCAATTTGCGGTAAATGGGTAATGGCAAAAACCTGCATTTTCCGACTCATCTTTTTCATAATATCCCCCATTTTATGGGCAATTTCCCCGGAAACTCCGGTATCGATTTCATCAAATATAATAGTAGGCAATTTGGTATAATTGGCCAGAATGGCTTTTACAGCCAGCATAATCCGCGACATTTCCCCTCCGGAAGCCACTTTTTTCAGCAGTCCGAAACTGGTTCCTTTGTTGGCCGAAAACAACAATTGCGCTTCATCTTTCCCCAATGGCAAAAACGTTTCCGACGGGCGGATATCGAATTCAAAACGGGCATTTGGCATGCCCAGTTCCGCGAGTATTTCGGTTATTTGTCCGATTAAAACCGGTGCTGCTTTTGTCCGGTTTGCCGAAATCGTTTCCGCCAATCCGTTTAAACTTTCTTTTAACTCCGTTTCTTCCCGGTTTAAGGTGTCAATCCGGCTATCCATATCGTCCGCCTGAACGACTTTTTGGTCAAGCGACTGTTGGATTTCCAATAGTTCGGCAACGGTATTCACCTGATGTTTTTTCTGAAGCGAATAGATATTTTGTAATTTCTGATTAGTCAGTTCCAATTGTTCCGGGTCGCTCATCAAGGCTTCGGAATGCCGTTGTAATTCATCGGCAATATCATCAAACTCAATCAGCACACTGGAAACCCGGTCGGACAAATCCTGATATTCTATAGACAACGGTGCTATTTTTAGCAAGGTCGCTTTGACTTCTTTTAAGTTCTGAATAAGTCCGATTTGCTCTTCATTGGCAATCATTATCGATTTGTCCAGTGCTTCCCGGATAAACTCCACGTTGTTTAGTCGTTCGAAAGCAGCTTCCAGTTCTTCCTGCTCACCGTCTTTTAAATTGGCTGCCAATAGCTCTTCCAATAAGAAGCTATTATAATCCTGCTCTTTTAACAAGGCGTCTTTTTCCGACAGCAATTGTTTTAATTGCGAACGGATGGCTTTATAACGCGACAAACGGGCTCTATAATCCTGCAATAAATCCTGGTGACCGGCTAAGGCATCCAGAATTTGTAACTGATAGGCCTCATCGGTTAATTCCCGTGTTTGGTGCTGCGAATGAATATCCAGTAGAAAATCGCCTAACTCCTGTAATTCCTGTAGGTTTACCGGACTATCATTGACGAAAGCTCTGGATTTACCCGATGGTAGGATTTCCCTTCTAATAATGGTGGTCTCTTCGTAATCGAGATCATTTTCCTCAAAAAAAGGCTGTAATGCGTACGGTTGAATGTCGAAATGTGCTTCGATCACACATTTCTGTTCTTTATCTTTTAGGGAGGTTAAATCCGCACGACGACCCAACACCAGGCCTAACGCGCCCAATAAGATCGATTTTCCTGCTCCGGTTTCTCCGGTTATAATTGAAAATTCGTTAGAAAAACGAATATCCAACTGTTCAATCAGCGCAAAATTTTTAATCGATAAGGATGTTAACATAATTTGTGCAGCGGTTTAGTAAAACACAAATTTAGTATTTTATATTACTCCATTTAGAAGAATTTAATGGAGATATTCTATTTAATTTTTCAGTCAGTTGTACAATATCCACATTTGGTCCGCCGGAATACATGCTTACCAATTCGTCGACTTTAGCATCGAAAAACACCCGCATCAGGAATGAATTCGGACGTACGTCGTGTACTTTTGAAAGGGTTTCAATCGAAGCGATTACTTTTTCCTTGGCTGTTTTCTGATTTTCAGCCATTCGATCCAATCCCTGTAAATGATACTGGTACATCGCTTCTCTAAAAGGCGCATAGGTATTCGATAACATATCATTGATCAAATAGTAACGCGTATTTCGTTTTTCCGATTGTACCCATCCTTCATAACCGCTGGATTGCGCCACATTGGCAATTGCCAAAGCCGCATCCAAATATTTTGCACCGCCCATATTCTGATAGGTATCGGCATCGATTCCGATAATCATATTGGCATAGAATGCCAAAACCGAAATCAGGTTGGAATCAAAGCTATTCGGGTTAAAATACATATTTTCAAACTCGACATAACGGAATTTAAAATCTTTGTCGTTAATATTAAACACCGGCGACGAATAGGTCGAATTGTAAATTGGTCGGGACGATTGCACCTGAATGGTCGCATCGAAGTTATTGGAATCGAAACCGTTTACCGTGATAAAAACCACACAGTTGATTCGTTCGTTTTGCTTAAAGGTTTTTTCAGTCCATTTGGTATTGTTCATAAACTCCGTCACCTGCTTTTCCAGGGTTTTAAAAATCTGCGGGTTTACGTTTGTAATCTGACTGTAATTTACACTTACACTACAATTCAGTTCCTGCGCAAAGCTGTTTAACGATAAAAAAGTAAGTATAAGTAGTATCCAGTTACGCATAATGAGCTATTATTTTGTTGACAATATCCTGAGCGACTTCTTCTTTGGTTTTAAGTTCCATCGGCTCGACTAAAAAATCCTTATCAATAAACGTTACCTTATTGGTGGGTTTACCAAAACCGGCACCGGTATCGTTTAATGAATTTAAAACTATCAAATCTAAGTTTTTTTTCTGAATTTTCTGCCTGGCATGCTCAATTTCATTTTCGGTTTCCAGTGCAAATCCAATCAAAAACTGATTTTTTTTGACCTCGCCCAGCGAAGCGAGTATATCTTTTGTTTTTTCCAGTTCTATGGAAAACGCGGCATCATTCTTTTTTATTTTCTGACTGGCGACATTTTTCGGACGATAATCCGCAACCGCAGCAGCCGAAACAGCCGTATCGACCTGATCAAAACAATCGTGACACGCGTCATACATTTCCTGTGCCGATTGCACCCGTCGGATCTGAATGTGTTCATGCTGGATATCCAAATGTGTTGGCCCGGATACTAAAATCACCTCGGCTCCGGCATCGGCGGCAGCTTTGGCAATATCATAGCCCATTTTTCCGGACGAATGATTTCCAATAAAACGCACCGGATCGATTGCTTCGTATGTAGGACCTGCTGTTACCAGTATTTTTTTTCCGCGTAATGGCAATTGATCTTCCAGGTCTTTTTCGAGAAAAGCGACAATATTTTCGGGTTCGGCCATACGACCTTCGCCGGAAAGTCCACTGGCTAATTCACCTTTTTCGGCCGGAATAATATGATTTCCAAAATCCCGAAGCGCGTTAAAACCCGCAATGGTAGACGGATGTTTATACATATCCAGATCCATCGCCGGAGCGAAATAAACCGGACATTTTGCAGAAAGATAGGTTGCAATGAGTAGATTATCGCAATTGCCATTTACCATTTTAGAAAGGGTATTGGCCGTAGCCGGTGCAATTACGATCAGATCGGCCCACAGCGCTAAATCGACATGGTTGTTCCAAACGGCATTCTCATCTTCTTCGTTAAAAAAAGACGAAAAAACCGGTCGCCTGGATAAGGTCGACAGCGTTAAGGGCGTTACAAAATCTTTAGAAGCAGGCGTCATGATCACCTGAACCTGAGCACCTGCTTTGATAAGAAGTCGAACTAATGTTGCCGTTTTATATGCGGCAATTCCACCAGAAACACCCAGTATTATTTTTTTACCGCTTAAAACAGACATTAGGATTATTTATTTGAGTCTCTGTAATAGATTTTACCATCCAACCACTCTTGTACTGCTAAAGCATGTGGTTTTGGTAGTTTTTCGTAGAACTTGGAAACTTCGATTTGCTCTTTGTTTTCAAAAATTTCCTCAAGACTGTCATTGTAAGTAGCAAACTCGTCAAGCTTATCGATCAATTCTTTTTTAATTTCGGAATTAATCTGATTTGCTCTTTTTGCCATAATGGTGATCGCTTCATACACGTTTCCTGTCGGTTCTTCAATCTTACTCTTATTATAGGTAACCGTGTTAACTGGAGCAGTAGTCTTTTTTAAATCCATGACGTTCTTAATTATTTAGAAAATTGTTGTAATTCTTTATCAATAGTAGCCAACATTTCATCGGCTTTTGCTTTGTATTTGGTATCTTCCTTAAAACGGATCAGTGCCGAATAGGCTGTTTTAGCCGTATGCAAACGGTCTTCCATTTTGGAATGAATACTGTTTATTGCCAGTTTATAGGTTGAATCGAACTTATAAAACAAAGCATCTTCTTTATAGATTGTTCCCGGATAGTCAACGATAAAATTGTCCAATGCCTTGATCGCTGCATTATAATCACGTGACCATTCTCCGATAGTGTTGTATTGTTTTGCGATTTCGAATGCTTTTTTCTCCAACTTCTGACGTAATTCGGTGATCATTTTATTCGCTTCGACCATGTTTGGCGAATCCGGGTAGGCATTAATATACTCTTGTAATTTATCAATACCTTTTTGTGTATCGGTCTGGTCTATCGAATAAACCGGTGATAACTGATAGAAACTTTTGGCGCCTAAAAAGGCGGCTTCTTCTCTTTTTTCACTTTTCGGATAACCCGCTACAAACGATTCGAACTGGTAACCTGACAAATAGTATTGTTTCGTCTTATAGTAGGACTGTGCAAACATATAAAACAGTTTTTCCGCCTGAGGTTTCCCCCGGTTTGGCGCCGCTATCTGTTCGAACAAACGTATCGCTTTGGAATATTTTCCGGCGTCGTACATTTTGGTTGCCACTTCATATTTCATAGCCAAATCTTCCGATTTTAAAGCCTTTTGATACTGGCTACACGATGTTAACAGAACCGCAACAAGAAAAACGTATAGAAATTTACTCATTTTATTTATCAGTTTTTATGCCTTCAAAACCCGAAAAAGTCTTTTTCCGAAAGCAAATGCAAATTTAGTTATTAATTAGAGATTACAAAATCTTTTTTTTTAGCCGAAAAACAAAAAAGATGTCCGTAAAATGACATCTTTTTTAAACTTGTTTTTTGTAAAATTATTGTGCTGATGACGGCTGATTTCCGCTGAAGTTTTTCATATCGTTATCAAACAGGTACAATCCGCCTTTATCGTCTCCAATAAGATTGATTTTATCTAAAATAGTTCGTGCCGTAGCTTCTTCTTCGATTTGTTCCGAAACATACCACTGCAGGAAGTTATGCGTTGCGTAGTCTCTTTCCGATAAGGAAACGTGAACCAATTCGTTGATACTTGCCGACACCATTACTTCGTGTTCGAACAATTGTGTAAACAATGCTTTAAAAGACGAATAGTCCAATGACGGCTCAATAACAGCCGGAATTTGTGCCTGACCGCCACGTTGGTTTACATATTTCACAAGCTTTAGCATGTGCATTCTTTCTTCGTCCGACTGTGCATACATAAATGTTGCAATCCCTTCAAAACCCTGAACTTCAGCCCAAGATGCCATTGCCAAGTATATCTGTGACGAATCCGCTTCTACCTTAATCTGGTTATTAACAGCTGCTTCAATAGTTTTTGATAACATATATTTCTTTTTTTAATTAAAGGCTAATTTACTATTTTCTTTACAAAATCGTCAATGCGTTTTGCTAAATCTTCGTTAACATTTACCAATGGCAAACGCACCGTATCTTCCGATAACCCCAGTGATTTAAACACTGCTTTGATTCCGGCCGGATTACCTTGTTCGAAAATCATATCGATACTGTCGGCCAACAGATAATGTAATTTATAAGCCTCATCAACTTTTCGTTCCAAGCCTAAACGTACCATTTCTGAAAACTCTTTTGGAAATCCTTCACCAATTACAGAGATCACTCCGGAACCACCGGCCAAAACCATTGGTAGTGTAATCATATCGTCCCCGGAAATCACCAAAAAGCCTTCCGGTTTGTGCTGAATCAATTTCATAGCCTGCACAATGTCACCTGCCGCTTCTTTAATTCCGATCACATTTTTAAAATCATTTGCCAATCGGATTACCGTCGATGGTGCCATATTACTTGCCGTTCTTCCCGGTACATTATATAAAATAACCGGTATTGGTGATGCTTCCGCTACCGCTTTAAAGTGCTGGTAAATCCCCTCCTGAGTTGGTTTATTATAATAAGGTGACACCGAAAGTACCGCCTGGAAAGCCGAAAAATCACGTGTTTTTAGCTCTTCCACCACTTTATGCGTGTTGTTTCCACCAACACCCAATACTAATGGCAACCGACCGTTGTTGGCCTCGATAACCGTTTTGATTACCAATTCTTTTTCGTCATGGCTTAATGTTGCCGATTCGCCCGTTGTTCCCAAAACGACCAAATATTCTACGCCGCCTTCTACAACATAATTTACAATTCGGGTCAATGCTTCAGTATCTACCGAAAAATCTTTTTTAAATGGTGTAACAAGCGCAACACCGGTTCCTATTAATGATTGCATGGTTATTTTTTATATTTTGTTTAAAATTTTCAGGTATCGAAACAATTCCGATACAAATTCCTGGTACTTTTCGGCTACCGTAGCGATCATAAAGTGATGTAATCGTTTATCGATCGTAGCAAATCCGGCTTTAAATTTGGCTTTCGACTGTAATGTCACCCAAACCAGCGGTGCTTTTTCCACATCATAATATCCAATCAGCATATCAAACGGATTTTCGCAAAAATCCAGTATTTCCTTTTTAACCGGTTCTCCTCCCAAAGCAATATCTTTTCTGCTAAAAAAAGGATAATTAAAGACCTCTTTTTTCTTAATCTTATCTTTATAAATCAAAACAGAAATGTTTTTTTCCGGGATTCCCTGTGCAACCAACTCCTTTATCAGATTGTCCTGAGCCGAAAAATAACTTTCATCCAGCAATAAACCAATCGTTTGTATTTTCTCTGTTGTAACGGTCAGTTTATAGTTTGGTAATCTTTTTTTAATGATTTTTTTTAGGGAAAAATCCTTTATTGTTTTTAAAAACATAGTACTTTTACTTGGAATACAAAGTTAATTAAATAAGGATTATAACAAATGACAAAATTAAGAAAGTATAACCGTATTTTAACTTCAATTATTGTCCTTACGGGCATTTTTTTATCGGTTTCCTGTACCACGCAAAAGTACTACAACACCAAAATTGAAGGAAAACAAATCGGTGTCACAAATGTTTACCCGGATGTTAAATCTATCGAAGATTATGTAGCGCCTTACCGCAATCACATCAACCAGGAACTCGACCATGTACTGGCCTATTGTCCCGAAACCTTAGACAAAAGCAAAGGAACCTGGCAAACAACCATCGGAAACCTATTGGCCGATGCAACCATCGAAATGGGCAACCCGATTTTCCAGTCACGCGAGAAAAAAAATATTGATATCTGTCTGTTGAACCATGGCGGAATCCGCGCACCACTGCCAAAAGGCGATGTTACCACGCGTACCGCTTTTGAAATCATGCCTTTTGAAAATAGTTTGATCATTGTTGCATTAAAAGGCGCTCAGATTCGCGAAATGGCCGAATATATTTTAAAAGAACGCAAACCGCATCCGTTATCCGGATTAAAAATTGTAGCCGACAAGAACACTTTAAGCATCAAATCATTAACCGTAAACGGAAAACCACTACAGGAGGATCAGGTATATTATGTAGCTACTTCCGATTATTTATCCAATGGTGGCGACAGCATGAATTTCTTTAAAAAGGGAATTCAATCCTACGATATGGATTATAAACTCCGCAATCTGTTGATCGATTACTTTAAAAAAGTCGACACTATACCTGTTATCACAACCGAAAGAATTATCCTGGAATAAAAGATTAAGAAGATGAAAAGAAGAGAATTTTTAAAAGGCACATTGGCGAGTTCTGCTCTGGTTACCGTTGGAGGCCTTTCACTAAGCAGCTTTACAACTGCCCCGGATATTAAAAAGATTACAATATTACATACCAATGACGTTCACAGTCATATCGACCCGTTTCCAGCTACAGATCCCAAAAACCCAAATATGGGTGGCGTGGCGCGTCGTGCCAGTCTGATACAGGAAATCCGCAAAGAAAATCCAAATGTATTACTACTGGATGCCGGCGATATTTTCCAGGGAACGCCTTATTTTAATTATTATGGCGGCGAACTGGAATTCAAACTGATGAGCATGCTGCAATACGATCTGGCCACTATGGGTAACCACGATTTCGACAACGGAATTGACGGTTTTTACGCGCAGTTACCGCATGCCAAATTCGATTTCGTTTCAGCCAATTACGATTTTAAAAACACGGTTCTAAACGACATTGTTAAACCGTATAAAATATTCGAAAAAGACGGTATTAAAATCGGTGTTTTTGGATTGGGTGTCGAACTACAGGGACTTGTGGACAAAAAGCTTTATAAGGAAACCATTTATAACGATCCGGTGGAAACCGCGACCGAAATGACCCGTATCCTGAAGCACGAGAAAAAATGCGATCTGGTGATTTGCTTATCCCATATCGGTTTTAAATATAACAACGAACCGGAGCGTATCTGTGATATTCTTTTGGCACGAAGAACCAAAGACATCGACCTGATTATTGGAGGACATACACACACTTTCCTAAGTAAACCGGTTATTGAAAAAAATCTGGAAGGCAAAGAAGTATTGATCAACCAGGTAGGTTGTTACGGTATCAATTTAGGACGTATCGATTTTTATTTCGACGCGAACAAAACGAAATCACACTCCGGAAGAAGTATTGTCGTATAACACTCTTTTATAATCCATTATCAAAACGGATTTATAAAGCAGAAACTGCGCCACTACAAACATCGCCAGCGAAATCGGCTGAAACAATGACAGCGTAAGATAATACAGGTTGATCGTTACGAGAAACTGGATAAACGTAAACAATAAGGTACTTATCAGTAACAAGGTATTTACCTTATTGTTATCTAATATATAATTAGCGAGGGTAAAACCACCCAGAAAAATCATAAAAATCCCATTCACCCAAAACAGGTAAATTCCGTTTTCAATTTCAGCATTTACAAGGTTGGTAACGGTAATATAAATAAAGAAAAACGGGATACAGCCTATCAAAAATGGGATGATCTTCGGAAAAGCAATCCGCTCCACCAACATATAAACTACCATCACGCGGTACAACAGAAAAAACAGCGATCCGAAATAAACCGTATCTTTTGTCGCCGCCACAAAGGCAATATTGGCTATCCAGTTAAAAAAAAGGGCGAGTACAAAAGCATTGTTCCGCTTTTCGGAGTTTAAGTAATAGAGATAAAACAATATTGGCATCAGGAAGGGTTTCGAAATATACGTCAGAAAATGATCCTGCATATATTCACTCAATACCGAAATCCCGCCAATCAAAAAATAAAACAAAATCAGAATCCCACTTATTCCGTCTTTTACTTTTTGCTCCATACTACACCACATAACAGATTAAAAATGAAAGATTTTTGCCGCAAGTTACAATAGGACACCCTACAATAACGCAAAAATTCCGGGAAAAGCAGATTCCATCGATTAGGATCAAAAAAAAACGTTAATTTCTATAATTCTCCTGACAATAACGTACTTATTGAAGCATTAGCAGAAAATCATCTTCCGTGATAATCGGGATATTCAACTGACTCGCTTTTTCCAGTTTTGATGGCCCCATATTGGCTCCGGCCACCACATAATCGGTTTTTTTCGATATGGAACTCGCCACCTTTCCACCATTGTCTTCTATCGCTTTTTTAAGATCGTCTCTGGAAAATTTTTCAAAAACACCGGACACTACAAACGTTTTACCCGACAACAGCTCCGAAACGGCCGTATCGTGATGCACACCCATTTCCAGTTGCACCCCAAAACTTCGCAATCGTTCGATGATAATTTTATTAGCTTCGTTTGCAAAAAAATCCAGTACACTCTGTGCGATTCGCTCACCGATTTCATCAACCAGAACCAAATCCTCCAGACTTGCCTGTGCCAATGCATCGATGGTTTTATAGTGTTTGGCCAGTTTTTTAGCTACGGTTTCCCCTACATAACGGATTCCCAGCGCAAACAACACCCTTTCAAACGGCACTTCTTTAGACTTTTCAATTCCTTTGATCAAATTATCCGCTGATTTTTCAGCCATTCGCTCCAACGGAATCACTTGCTCTTTTGTCAATTCATACAAATCGGCATAATCGTGTACCAATCCGTTATTGTACAATAAAGCTACGGTTTCCCCTCCCAGGCCTTCAATATCCATCGCTTTACGGGAGATATAGTGCTGAATTCGCCCAATGATTTGCGGCGGACATCCATAGAAATTCGGACAATAATGCTGTGCTTCCCCTTCTTTCCGTACCAGCTCGGTCTGACATTCCGGACAATGCGTTATATAAACGGTAGGCTGCGAATCGGCTGGTCGTTGCGCTTCATCAACAGCTATAATTTTAGGAATGATCTCGCCTCCTTTTTCAACAAAAACAGTATCACCTATTCGGATATCCAGTTTTTCGATCTGATCCGCATTGTGTAGCGAAGCGCGTTTTACAATCGTTCCGGCCAACTGAACCGGTTCCAGATTGGCTACCGGCGTAATCGCTCCGGTTCGTCCTACCTGATAGGCAATCGACAACAAACGGGTCGACACCTGTTCGGCTTTAAACTTATAGGCAATCGCCCAACGCGGTGATTTTGCCGTATAGCCCAATTCATCCTGATATTGTAGACTATTTACCTTGATCACCACACCATCGGTTTCATACGGCAACGTATGACGGTGTGTATCCCAATAATCGATAAAAGCAAAAACTTCTTCCATATTTCGGGCCAATTGCGCTTGTTTTGGCACTTTAAAACCCCACTGACGTGCTTTTTCCAGGCCTTCAAACTGCGATTGAAACGGTAATTGTTGTCCCACGAGTGCATATAACAAGCAATCCAACGGTCTTTTTGCTACTTCGGAACTATCTTGTAATTTCAGACTTCCCGAGGCGGTATTCCGCGGATTCGAATAGGGTGTTTCTCCTATTTCAATCAATTCCTGATTCATTTTTTCAAAACCGGCAAACGGCAGAATAATTTCCCCCCGAATTTCAAATTTCGGAGGATAATCACCTTTTAAACGGATCGGAACGGCTTTTATGGTTTTAACATTATTGGTCACATCATCCCCCTGAAAACCGTCGCCACGGGTAAGGGCGCGTTTTAACTTCCCCTCTTCATACGTAATACTAATGGAAGCCCCATCGTATTTTAATTCGCAGGTATATTCCAACGGGACATCACCCAGTATTTTCTGCGCTCTTTTTTCCCAATCCAACAAGTCCTCTTTGGAATACGAATTGTCCAGCGAATACATGCGGTATTCGTGTAAAATGGTTTCGAAATTTTTCGTTACCGAACCGCCCACACGCTGGGTTGGCGAATCTTCGTCAAAATATTCCGGATACTGCTCTTCAAGTGCCTGTAATTCTTTTAATTTCAAATCGAAATCGTAGTCGGAGATTGTTGGGTTATCCAACACATAATAATTATAATTGTGTTGATTCAATATTTCTCTCAGCGCCTGAATAGTCTGTAAAACGTCCATAAAATACAAAAATTGGGAAAACCAGTTTGAAGGAACTAATTTAACCAATTTCTGATAATTTCGGGATGTAATTCCGAATTTCTATTACTCGAGTATATTTTCCATTTGACGGTACAAATCGCCGTCACACAGAATGGCTCCCTGACGAACCAGTCCGAATATTTCGTCGTTGCGTTCGTCGACAAAAACCTTTTGTCCTTTCTGGATTTCAACATTATCCGTAAACAGATTATCACTAAGCCAGTCCAGTCCTTCTTTGGTTAAAAAATCGACTTCCGCAACCAGCGAATGGATTACAATGGTTTGCATGTGAATATCACTGCAATGAAACAGAAAAATATGGTGCCTCGAATAGTGTTCCAAGTATTTGGCATTGGTTAGCACACCTTCCCAGATCAGATCGGAAAAAACATCGATCTCCTGTTCGGCGACTTCCGGGTTTTGTGCTTTAATTTTATCCCATTCGGCTTTATCGACCGATTGCGTGGCCAGAAAATTTACAAATTCCGGGTGCAGTTCTTCCAGTTGTTCTTTTGTTAATCGCGTATATCTCATTGTTATTGTTTTAGTACCGCAACCGGATGCTTCCGATGGCCGGCAAAACATAAAGGTATAAAAAAAAGCCTTCCCGACTGGGAAGGCTTTTGCTTTATTTTGCTAAAATTATGCTTTTTCAGCAACAATTTCGTATGCTAATTCTACGATTACATCACGGTGTAAACGGATAGAAGCATTGTATTTTCCTGTACGTTTAACGATACCAGAAGTGATGAATTTTCTATCGATTGCATGTCCGTTTTTCTCTAAAACTTCAGCGATATCTGCATTAGTAACAGATCCGAATAATTTTTCACCACCAGCTTTAGCTGTGATTTTGATCTCTAAAGCTTTAAGCGCTTCAGCTAAACTTTTCGCATCAGCAACGATTTTAGCTTCTTTGTGCGCTTTTTGTTTTAAGTTTTCAGCTAATACTTTTTTAGCCGATGGAGTTGCTAAAATAGCAAAACCCTGAGGAATTAAAAAGTTACGACCGTAACCTGGCTTAACAGATACTACATCGTCTTTAAAACCTAAATTTTGTACGTCTTGTTTTAATATAAGTTCCATAATCTCGCCTCTTTTTTATTTTAATAAATCAGCCACATATGGCATTAATGCTAAATGACGTGCTCTTTTTACCGCTACAGATACTTTTCTTTGGTATTTCAAAGAAGTTCCTGTTAAACGACGAGGAAGGATTTTACCTTGCTCATTCACAAATTTCAATAAGAAGTCCGGATCTTTGTAATCAACATATTTGATTCCGGCTTTTTTGAAACGACAGTACTTTTTAGTTTTGTTTGTTTCTATGTTTAAAGGCGTAAGATATCTGATATCCCCGTCTTTTTTTCCTTTTGCAGATTGCTCAATACTTGACATACTAATTAAGCTTTTGTAGATTTTAATTTTGCTCTTCTTCTTTCAGCCCACGCTACTGCATGTTTGTCTAAACTTACAGTTAAAAAGCGCATTACTCTTTCGTCACGACGGAATTCCGTTTCAAATGAAGCTAAGATATCTCCAGATGCTTTGAATTCGAATAAGTGATAAAAACCACTTTTCTTGTGTTGGATTTCGTACGCTAATTTTTTTAAGCCCCAATCCTCTTTCGCTACCATCTCTGCTCCTTTAGAAGTAAGAAAATCTTCAAATTTGCTTACTGTTTCCTTTACCTGCTGCTCAGATAAAACGGGATTCAAGATGAAAACAGTTTCATAATGATTCATAAGAATAAAATTTATTTGTTATAAAATTGGGTGCAAAAATAGCGATTTATATTTAATCTACAAGGGTATTTTCTTTTTTTTACCTTCCATACTGTTTTTATCCGAACTATCCTTTGTCAATCCGATCTGTTTTCCTATTTTTATTACTAAAATAAACTTATTTGATTTTATTAGAATATGAAGATAAACTGTATTGTAGTTGATGATAGTAGTATTCAGCGTTTAACCATTACCAAACTCGTAACCGAGAACCCAAATCTCTCCCTTGTAGGCGAATTCTCTAATGCCATTGAGGCAAAGAATTGCATTACCAATAAAAATGTGGATTTGGTATTTCTGGATATCGAAATGCCGGTTATAAACGGTTTTGATTTACTAGACGGATTGAAGGCAAAACCGCAGGTGATTTTCATTACATCAAAAACGGAATATGCCGTTAAAGCATTTGATTATGCCGCTACCGATTATTTGCACAAACCCATTACCCGCGAACGATTTAATGTTGCTGTAAAAAAAGCGATGAACTTTGTTTTGCTCGGAAAAGAAAATTCCGACGAGGAAAGTCCGTTTATTTTTATCAAGAGCAATCTTAAAAAACTTAAAATTTACATTTCGAGGATTAAATGGATCGAAGCTTACGGGGATTATGTAAAAGTAATTACCGACGAGGATAATCATCTGGTACTGTCGACCATGAAGGCGTTTGAAAACGAACTCCCGAAAGATAAGTTTATCCGGGTTCACAAATCGTTTATTGTTAACATTGATAAAATCGACAAATTCAACAGTAAATTTGCCGAAATCGGCACCAATAAAATCCCATTGAGCCGGAACAAAAAAGAAGATTTGGTAAAAGCGATCGAAAACGCTTAGTAATTATCCACATTAACCGAGACTTTTATCGCCCGGTATTGCGGGATTGCCTCAAAACTGCTTCCAATTTTCCGTATCATTTTTTTGGTGTTCCCCAAATGGCTTTTCTGCGGAATCTTAATCAGGATTGTCCGGATGTATTCATTCCGGATCCTGCTTATAGCGGGCTCTTCCGGACCAAGAACCGGGATTTGAAGGGATTGCGTCAACACATTATACATCCACATCGAACCTTCTTTTAATTTATCAAAATCACGGTGCTTTAACGTCAGTTTTACCAATCGGTAAAAAGGCGGGTATTTAAAATTGTGCCGCTCATAAACCTGTTCTTTATACATTCCGATATAATCGTTAGACGTTACCTGCCGGATAATATTATGGTACGGATTATAGGTTTGAATCATCACTTTTCCTTTCTTTTCACTTCTTCCCGCCCTACCTGCTACCTGCATCATCATTTGAAAAGCCCTTTCGTGCGAACGAAAATCGGGTTGATTCAGCATATTATCAGCATTCATGATTCCAACCAATGTTACATTATCAAAATGCAAACCTTTAGCCAACATTTGCGTTCCGACCAGAATATCGATTTCCTGTTCCCGGAAAGCATCGATTATCTTTTCATATCCATATTTTCCACGGGTGGTATCCTGATCCATCCGACCGATATTTTTTTCCGGAAAAAGTTCCCGCAATTCCATTTCGATCTGTTCCGTCCCAAACCCTTTGGTCGATAAATCCACCGACTGGCAAGCATGGCAATGCGTAGGATTCGCAATCGAATACCCACAATAATGACAACGCAATTGATTTTTATACTTATAATAGGTAAGACTTACATCGCAATTTGGGCATTGTGGCACATGTCCACACGTCATACATTCCACAAAAGGAGAATACCCTCTTCTGTTTTGAAACAAAATTACCTGTTCGCCTAACGATAACGATTCCGAAATAGCCTCGATCAGCGTATCGCTAAAATGCCCTTTCATCCGTTTCCGCTTGTATTTATCTTTTAAATCGACCAGAAAAACTTCAGGCAACAACACTTTTCCGTAGCGTTCCGTTAAATTAATCAAACCATATTTCCCGGATTGTACATTATAATAGGTTTCCAGGCTTGGCGTAGCCGATCCCAAAAGCACCTTTGACCGGTGCGCTGCCGCCAGTACTATAGCTGCATCTCGGGCATGGTATCGCGGTGCCGGATCAAACTGCTTAAATGTCTGCTCGTGCTCTTCGTCGATTACAATAAGTCCCAGATTCGAAAACGGCAAAAACAAAGCCGAACGTACCCCGATTACAATTTTGGCTTTTTCGGAATTTTGCAATACCTGTTGCCAGACTTCTACTCTTTCGTTATTGGTATATTTGGAATGGTAAACCGCGATCTGGTTTCCAAAGTAAGCCGTAAGGCGACTTACCAACTGAACCGTTAACGCAATTTCAGGTAACAGATACAACACCTGTTTCCCGGATTGTATATATTCTTCGATCAGCTTGATATAGACTTCCGTTTTTCCGGAAGCCGTAACACCGTGCAATAAGGATACACTTTGTTTTTCGAAACTATCTTTAATTTCGTTCAACGCTATTTGCTGCGGAGCACTTAACGCAAAACCGGAATCTTCTGATTTCTCAAAACGAACCCGATCTTCCAACAAATAGTATTCTTCAAAAACCGCTTTATCGACCAGCGATTTTACAGCTGCCTGACCCGCTCCGGAAATCTCAACTAATTTTTTAACGGAAACCGGTTTCTTTTCGGTTGCCTGCAATTGAAAATACTGCAAGACCAATTCCCGTTGTTTCGGTGCTCTGGACAGCAGTTCCAACAATTCCGATAACTGTTCCTGTTGTAAAAACTCCGGTTGTAGGCGGATGTATTTTGTTACTTTCGGTTTGTATTTTTCGATTACCTCCTCCTGAAGTGTCAGTACATTTTTGGCCAACATTCTGTTCAACACCGGAAAAACATTCTTTTTTCCCAGAATCGCCATAATATCTTCTACTTTCAGGGACGACTGTTGTTGTAACGCCTGCCAGATTAAAAATTCATCATCCTCTAACTCCTTACTATCGGCATACACATCCTGAGGCGCAGCAATAATCGTTTCACTTTCCAATAAAAAACCAGAAGGCAATGCGGTTTTATACACATCACCAATACTACACATATAATAGTCGGCTACCCATTTCCAGTGTTCAATCTGAAATTCGTTTACCACAGGTACTTCATCGAGTATCTGATGAATTTCCTTTGCCTTATACAATAGCGGTTCGTTCCGATGTAATTCGATCGCCAGTGCCGTATAAATCTTGTTTTTACCAAATGGTACCGCCACGCGCATTCCTTTTTTAAGGAATGCGTATTCAGCTTCGGAAACCTGATACGTAAAGGTTTTATCCAAAGCTAACGGTAAGACAACTTCTACAAAATAGGACATCGGTTGGTTTTAAATTACAAAGATAACGGCTGACCATAAAAAAACACTTCCCGGGAGAAGTGTTTTTTATACTATTTAACAGCTATTTATTTTACTCTTGACCAGGTTTGCGTTCTTCCAATTAACGAAATACCTACATACCCTCTAACATTTAGTTTATCGTGACCGTCTAATTTTACGGTACATTTATATAGTTTTCCTTTATTCGGATCCAGGATTTTTCCATCGGTATATTCATCGCCGGATTTTTTTAATCCTTTTATAATCGTCAATCCTAAGATTGGTTTGTCTTTATCTTCACCGCTACAATCTTTACATTTCGCATTTTTCTTCGCCGGATTCAAAATCTCAACCACTTTACCATAGATTTTTCCTCCGGATTCCGTGATTTCCACTATTGATTTTGCTTCACCCGTTTCATCATCAACTGTTTTCCATTTGCCCACCACACCTTGTGCCTGCGCTGAGAACAGTCCTACAAATGCTACAAAGAATACCGTCAAAAGTTGTTTTCTCATAATTATAGATTTTTCGTTTTGTTAAATATATAAATTTTTTCTTTTTAATTTGTTAATAGTCGCATTTAATTCAAACCCAAGCAACAAGATCATACAATTTATCCATATATAAAACATCAATACAAGAAGTGTACCAATCGATCCATACAGTTCGTTATACCGCGCAAACCGCACCACATAAATTCCAAATACATACGAAGAGATTACCACTAAAACCGTAGTAAAGATCGCTCCGGCATTAAAAAACGGAATCTGTTTGGTTTCTCTTGTTCCGAATTTAAACAGAAATGAAGCCGATACAAACAACATGATCAGGATAAAAGCATACCGCGCCAACTGGATAAACAACACATCGTCCAACAATAGTCGATTGGATAACATCTGAATAACGACCTCCGACACGACTATGGCCGCTACCGTTACGATCAGGAAAAAGGAAAAAATAATCGACAACCCGATGGCTACCGCATATTGCCTAAAATAACCTCTGGTAATCGTAATATGATAGGACGATTCGAATCCGCCCAAAACCGCATTTAATCCGTTGGACATTAAAAATATCGACAAAAAGAATCCCGATGAAAGGAGACTTTTATAACTATTATTCATAATATCCATCAGAATGGCTTCTATAGCCCCATAGGTATTTGGCGGTACGCTATCGGCTACGAATTTTAAGAAATCTTCCTGAAATCCTTCTAACGGGATATAAGGTATCAAGTTCAGTATAAAAAGAGCGAACGGAAAAAGTGCCATAAAGAAACTAAAGGCAATAGCACCCGCCCGATACGAAAAGGCACCTTTGGCGATACCGATTCCGTATAATTCCAACAAGTCATATAAAGACAGTCCTTCAAGCCCGGGAACTTTTATCGTTTTAATAAAAGCCATCAGCTTGTTCAGTACCGGTATTTTTTCAATTTGTTCTTCGATTTCTTTTGACACTACCGTTATCGTTTCGTTTTATATTTTGATGTAATATACAAATTAAATCGCTTTCAGACTTAAGTCCATATTATAAATAGAATGCGTTAGCGCTCCGGAAGAAACATAATTTACACCACACTCGGCATAATGACGTACGGTTTCTTCGTTGATTCCGCCGGACGACTCCGTCAGGCATTTACCATTGATCATTTCAACAGCCTTACGGGTATCCTCATAATTGAAATTATCCAACAGTATACGATAAACACCTTCATTTTCCAAGATCTCACGTACTTCGCCCAGATTTCTGGCTTCAACGATAATTTTAAGATCGAGATTCTTTTCCAGCAGATAGGCATTTGTTTTCTGAATGGCTTTAGTAATTCCTCCCGCAAAATCAATATGATTGTCTTTTAGCATAATCATATCGTATAATGCAAAACGATGATTTTCGCCGCCGGCTATTTTTACCGCCCATTTTTCAATTGCGCGTATTCCCGGTGTGGTTTTACGCGTATCCAGTATTTTCGTTCCGGTACCTTCCAAAAGTGTAACAAATACTTTGGTTTTGGTTGCGATTGCACTCATACGCTGCATCGCATTTAGTACTAATCGTTCCGCTTTTAGTATCGATTGGGAACTTCCGGAAACATGAAACGCCACATCGCCATATTTTACAGGAGTCCCATCAGCAATAAACACTTCCATCTGCAAGCCCGGGTCGACATATTGAAACACCATACGGGCAAATTCCACTCCAGCTAAAATACCGTCGTCTTTCACCAATAATTTTGCTTTTCCGGTAGCCGATTCCGGTATACAGGCTAACGAACTATGATCACCATCTCCTACATCTTCGCGGATGGCATTCGTAATGATCAAATCTAGTTCGTGCTGAAATTGTGCTTCTGAAATCATCTGTTTTCTATTGAGATGCTAAAATAGGCATTCCTTTGAAAACCTGAAAATTTAAACCTACTTTAAACCTTTATTATCGCCGGAGACTTTCCGTTTTGCAGTAGTTTCTCCGGTTAAAATCATTGGATCATTTGCTTTCGATTTTACTACAAATACCTAACTTTATATCCATTAATCCATGCTTTGTTTTGACGAACCAATCATTCAGATGGATTCTTTATAACCAAACCTTATAAAAATGAGAATTATCACGCAAACCAAAGGTGCCTTTACCATTTCTACCGACAAATCCAAACTGGACATCAACGTTATTCATCACTATCTGTCGCAGGAATCGTACTGGAGTAAAGATATTCCGGTAGCCCGTATTCAGAAATCGATTGAAAACGCACTTTGTTTTGGTATTTTTCACGAAAACAAACAAGTGGGTTATGCCAAAGTTGTCTCCGACTTTTCGACCATGGCTTATCTGGGTGATGTTTTTGTACTGGAAGCCTATCGCGGTCAAGGATTATCAAAATGGTTACTGGAGACCATTATGTCACATCCGGAATTACAGGATTTGCGACGTTGGATATTACTAACCGCTGATGCGCACGAATTGTACCAAAAATACGGTTGGAAACCTATTGCCAGTCCGGAGAAATGGATGGAGATTCACCGGCCGGATATCTATAAAAAATAAACAAAAAAGGGATACCTGAAAAAACAAGTATCCCTTTTAACAGATTCCGGGTAAAAACATATCCGGTATCCTATTTCGTTTTATTTTATTGTAAAATTCATTCCTACATTCAAGGCAACTCTGGAATTTCGGTACGACTTATCCTCTTTTTTTTGAGCCAGATCAGAAAAACCGGATTGACTATCGCATTCTACAAATAATTTAAGTTTGTCTGTAACCGGGATTTTAAGTCCAACTCCCAAAGCCAATCCCCAATCGGTTTGATTAAAATACTCTTTTACATCCCGTTTAAACCGCGAATCTTTCGCACTTAATAAAAAGCCCACATAAGGACCAAGATCCAGGTACCAGTTGCGCTTTTTTCCAAAATGCCAGCTTGCGGTTACCGGAACTGTCAGATAATCCAAATCGTAATTGGTTCCATAAGTAATATAGGGTGTATCTATTAAATAGATTGATCCCCGATTCCATCCTTTTTGATCATAGGTCAGTTTTGTTTTGATACTCCATTGATCTGAAAAGTAATAATCGATCGACACTCCCGCATTCATACCATAGTGCTCTTTTGTATCTTCACTTCCTTTTTGCACCGTTGCATAATTAAAACCCAGATTCGCTCCGAGTTCTACATCTCCTTTTTGCTGCGCACCAGACTGTATTACAAATCCAAAAACGGCCGCAACAGCCATAATTACTTTTTTCATATTTTTTTTTATCAGGCCGCAAAAATAAGACTAAATCAGAAATCCGAAAGAAAAAGTTTACACCGTTTTCAACGCTTCCACCAACAAATCGATATCTTCTTTTGTATTGAAATGACTTAATGAAATCCGCAGACTTGGTTTTTTCAAATCGTCGTCCGAAAGTATTTCTGCCAATACATGCGACGGCTTGATACTTCCCGACTGACAAGCACTTCCGCGCGAAACAGCAATCCCTTTCATATCGAGATTAAACAATATCATCGCGGTTTTATCATTAGAAAACGGCAACAATACATTCGCAATATTATAAAATCCATTTTCACCACCGTTGATCTGCGTACCCGGAAAAGCAGTCTGCAACGCATTTATCAGATATTGTTTAAGTTCGGTGATCTGATTGCGTTCGGTTTCCAAATTGGCATACGACAATTCTAATGCTTTTGCCATCCCTACGATCTGATGTACCGCTTCGGTTCCGGCGCGCAATCCTTTTTCCTGTTCGCCGCCATATAACAACGGCTGGATTCCGGTATTTTTTCGGACAAATGCGAATCCCACTCCTTTTGGCCCGTGGAATTTATGCGCACTTGCCGCTACAAAATCGACCGGCAACTCCTGCAAGTCCATTTCGGTTTTACCAATCGACTGTACCGTATCCGAATGAAAATAAGCCCCGTGTTGTTTGCAGATACGCCCGGTTCTTTCCAAATCCAGAATTGTTCCGGTTTCGTTATTGACATGCATCAAACTCACCAGTGTTTTTTGTTCCTGTCCGAGTAATTCGCTCAGATGTGCGAAATCGATTCCACCATTTGGTAATACGTTTACATAATCGACCGAAATGGCATATTCGTGTTGCAACACTTCCACCGTATGCAATACGGCATGATGCTCCACTTTGGAAGTAATAATACGGTGCACTCCTAAATCTTTAACCGCCGAACGCAAAACCCAGTTATCGGCTTCCGTACCACAAGACATAAAAATAATTTCCTGCGCATTGGCGTTTAGCTGTTTGGCAATCGACTTCCGAGCCGTTTCCAGCAACACTTTGGCACTACGACCAAAACTATGTGTCGATGACGGATTTCCGTAGTCTTCCGTTAAAACGCTTACCATTTCCTGAACCACTTCCGGCCGGATCGCCGTGGTGGATGCATTATCCAGATATACTTTTTTCATAATTATACTTCTAACTGTTTTTTATGCCGTCTGAAGAGTAACTTTTCATTAAAAACCACAATCGAAACCAAAATCAATGAATAGGCCGACAATTGTTGTACACTTACCGGTTCTTTAAAATAGAAAACCGCCAACAGGAAATTGATGATCGGATTGATATAGATCATGATTCCCACCGTTGCCGAGCTAACTCCTTTTAACGCATACAAATTTAAAAACAATGGTATTATCGTAAACACCACAACAATGATCAATAAATAACCATAAAACAAACCTTCTGTTGGTAAAGCGCCACTATACACCGGATAAAATGGTAGCATACAGATTCCGGCCACCAACAGTTGTATGTTTAACAACAGGAATTTATCCATTTCGCTATTTTTGCGTTGGCTCACGAGATACAATGCATAGGTCGCGGCTACAATCAGGCTGTAAAAAATATCCATAAAGTGATTGTACGATAACAATACACAACTAAAAACACTAATTCCTACGGCTGTCCATTGCGCGTTACTCAGCTTTTCGCGAAGTATAAAATAAGCGAAAACAGTTGTCAGAATCGGACATACCAGATAAGCGAACGAAGCCGCTTTTACACTCACATGGTTCATCACAAAGATAAAAAAGAACCAGTTTGCCATTAACAAAACGGAACCTCCTAACGTCAGAAACAGGATCTGTCGTTTATGATTGGGTAGCATATTTTTAAAATTAGTCCAGTCTTTTTTAATGATACTTCTGCGAAATACTATATTGATCAACGACATTAATACCACCCCTAAAAAGACGCGGTAAAACAAAATATCCAGTGAGGGATAATCATGGATTGGTTTTAATCCGAGGCTAAAAAATCCCCAGATCAAAAAGGCCACAAAAGCAGCCAGGTAGTATTTTGTTGCTTTCATCAGAAAATAAAATTCGGAGCAAAGGTAACGATTTCCCCTGCTCCGAATCTGAATTTAGCTTTTTCTTAATCTATTAATGTGTGGCTTTTACTTCTGTCGCATCCACATCTATATTTTGTCTGGCCAGTATCGATTTTACGATGATCGCAAAGAAAGTAAGATAGGCAAAACAAATCACCGGAATCACATACGAATTATGAATTCCGATAATGTCGGCCAATTTACCCTGAATAGGCGGAATAATACCACCTCCTAAAATCATCATCACCAAAAAAGCCGATCCTTGTGCCGTGTATTTTCCCAATCCCATAATGGAAAGGCTAAAAATAGCCGGCCACATAATACTACAGGCCAAACCACCCGCCAGGAAGGCATAAATTGCAACAATACCCTCTGTCATCAATCCGGTTATCATAGCGATAAGTCCCATGCATCCAAAAACCATCAGGGTTCTTGCCGGCTTGTCTTTACTCAGGAAAAAAGCACCGATCTGTGCCACTACGCAAATCACATAATAATACAGCGGTTCCACATCCTGACCTACCAGAATATTGAGTCGCAAAACAATTACAAATGCAAGTAATGGTACCGCGATTAACGCAATTAGTTTTTTTGTCTGACTTAAATTAAACACGCTGATCGCTCCGGCCCAACGTCCAATCATTAAACTTCCCCAGTACATGGAGACATAAGGTGCAATTTCGGACGATTTATAGCCTCCGAATTCCTTAAGCCCGAGTAGCTCGCCAAGGTTACTTCCGATGGCTACCTCCACACCTACATAGGTAAAGATGGCCAACATTCCCAAAACCAATTGCGGATATTGCATCGCGCCCCAGCCTTCACTTTTTTTCACGGCACTTTGCTTAACAAACAACAAGCCTCCAATAATTACCAACAAGGCTCCGGACAACCAGAACATTCTCTTTTTTTCAAGCGGCCCTTTAAGTACAGTTATCTCCGCCTCTATCTTTTTTATAACACGATCGGCCTCTACATGATCATCATCCTCCGAAACAGTGGCTTTTATTGCTTTAATTTCTTTTTTAAGCACTTCTATTTTTAGTGCTTCTTCGCTTTTATAACTATTAAAAACCGGTACAAAAATAAATACCAGCAATACCGTCATTACAATCAGGAAACGCATTGCTTTACCTGCTTTTTCCATAGGTTCGTCTGAGATTCCGGCCGGTACTTTTTTCGAGAAATAGAACATGGCAGCCGCACCCAGAAACAACAAGCCCACACAGATGTACAACACTATAACTTTGTCCAGTTCGAGATGTTTGATCTGTTCGTCTGTTACCGATGCGGTCGTTCCAAATAAGGCAAGTCCTACAATGATCGGTCCGATAGTGGTTCCGAACGAATTGATACCGCCTCCCAGATTCACCCGGCTGGCTCCTGTTTTGGGGTCGCCCAGTGAAATCGCAAACGGATTGGCTGCTGTTTGTTGCAGCGAAAAACCAAGTGCTACGATAAAAAGACCGATCAACATTCCTATGTATATATTGCTTTCAACCGCCAGAATCATCGCTCCCGCTCCCAAGGCCGAAAACAGAAGTCCGTAGACAATACTCTTTTTATATCCCCAGTTCCCTACGACATCCCTCCCTTTAAAGGTTCCGAAGATAAACAGCAACAAGGCTCCCGTATAATAGGCCGTATAAAAGGCAAAATCGATCAGCTGGGACTGGAATTGGTCGAGTGAAAAATAATGTTTACAAAAGGGGATAAAAATACTGTTTCCCGCAGCGATAAAACCCCAGAAAAAAAACACGTTAATCAGGGTATACAGCGCCGGATAGTTGGTCTTAGTTGGCGATACTTCCATAAGTACAAGAACTTGATTTAGATTAGTTATGAGTTTCAAATATAGCAATTAAGTTGAATTTCATCTGATCCGTCCGGAGTAAATACAAAAAAAGTTACTTTTGTTGCAAATTCTATAATCAAATGAAAAAAGTTTTTAGCGCATTTGTATGCTTATTCCTTCTGAATAGCTGTGACGACGGTGATATTGTCGTGGAGACCTTTGATTTTGGCAGTGTTGCCGTTCAAAAATGCACCAACAATGACATCTTGTTGAAAACCAGTGATAATCAGTTAATGCTTTTAAATATCAGTCCTTCGTTTTTCAAAAATGAAGAAACACCACTCAATACGCCAAGAGTCTATACAATTCTTAATCCGACCGATATTATCTATCGTACCTATTCAGGCAGTGTAACTTCTTCCTCTATCTGTTCGATCATACCGCCTTCCAGCCCGTCGGTAGTGGATGAATTTAATGTAAAACCCGGAGGAACCGTTGCAATAACCACCACGATGATTCCAACTGTTGATCCTACCTCCCTGTCGACCCGGATCAGCTATAGTCATTTGATTAAATTTAAGAACACGCAGTTTAGCAATAATACTTCAACGCTTTCATTCCCGGATTATCTTTTCGGGACCTATACTTCGGCTAATAACACTTTAAGTTTTTCGTTTCCGGGAGCGGTTCCGCAAAATTGTTCGGATAACAAAATTTATCTTAAAAACGGTGGTCAATTTTTACTGGTCGATTTACCTACCGGTTCGTACCCAAGTCAGGCCGGAACGCAAACCATCAATTTGGAAGATACCGCAAAGGTGATTTACAGAATGTATTCCTCGTCGGTTACCGGGTCGAATCCTGACTATTCTGCCGTTGTTGCCTGCGCCGGAAGTGCCCCTGTCACTCCGATTGTTTTAAGCGAAGAATGGATCGCCAGTCAAGGTAGTATTACGATCGTTACAACCGAAATTTTTGATCCGACCAACACAACTGTTATCGGATATAAACACAACCTGACATTCCAAAATATTGTTTACCAAAAAGGCACGCAATCCTTCACTCATCCGCAATATACTTTCGGAGATTACATCACAAACTAATACAACAATATTCTAAAAAACATAAAAAAAAAGACCGGACATATCCGGTCTTTTTTTTATGCTTAGCGATTTGCATTTTGTTTAAAATAAACCGCTGTCGCTCCCAATCCGTACTTCTGATAATCGGCATCCTGGAAGACAACCGAGTCATATCGCCCCAGTAAAAAATCCAGCTCGGCTTTTAAAATTCCTTCCCCGACACCATGAATAAAAACAATTCTGGGAATCCTGTTTTTTATCGCAAATTCGATTTGACGTTGCGCCGTTTCCATTTGCACTGTCAGGATATCATAGTTTGACATTCCTCGTTTTGAGGGTACCAATTTTTCAATATGCAAATCGATTTCCAGGACAAATTCATCCTTACGGGAACGCTTTTCTTTTACAAAAGAGCGCTTTTTAGGCAGCTCTTTTTCTTTTAAAACAGTATCTAAAGTCATACCTGAATTAAAAACATCTAACTTACTGGATTTATCCATCTTAACAAGTTCTTTGACAAAAAATGTCATCAAAAATCCATCACTAGTTTCCACTAAAACCTGATCCTTTTTTACTTCTTTTACCACGCCACTGATATCCTCATCAAGTGCCGCAACATGGTCTCCTATATTAAACATCTTCTTCCTCCTTTTCCTGATTTTTACCCGGCACTTTCTCCATTAGTTTCATCATCCCGTAAAAGAAAATCACCACTGCTATTATCTGCACCCAGATGTTTGGATGGGGTTGTGTTTGTTCGTACAAGGCCCAGGCGCCCATTCCGAAAAACAACAGTATATACATCGTTTTCATATCACTTGTTTTATTTTATTCAAAAATAGCAAACTTTTGCATTCCTCTTCTTTTCTAACCAGCAACTTACCTTCTGTCGTAATTCCAATAAAAAAGCAGCCCGAAAGCTGCTTTTACAATATAAACAATATTCTAAATTATTTTTACTTTTCGAATTGCTTTAATGTGGTTGTGATAATACCAACACAGTCCAGCAACTGCTCTTCATTCATCACCAAAGGCGGTGCAAAACGGATGATATTTCCATGGGTTGGTTTGGCCAAAAGACCGTTATCGCGTAACGCCATACAGATGTTCCAGGCGGTATCGCTTTCTTCTGTATCGTTGATCACTATTGCATTTAAAAGTCCTTTTCCGCGCACTAATGTACAGATCGAACTTCCGGCAATATAGTCGTTCATTTTCGCCCGGAATAATGCTCCTAATTTTTCTGCATTGACTGCCAGTTGTTCTTCTTCGACTACAGTCAACGCGGCAATTGCTACTGCAGCCGCCACCGGATTTCCTCCAAAAGTAGATCCGTGTTGTCCCGGTTTGATCACATTCATTATCGCATCGTTTGCCAATACTGCCGAAACCGGATAGGCTCCTCCCGATAAGGCCTTACCCAAGATCAGAATGTCCGGTTGTACGTTTTCGTGTTGTACGGCCAGTAATTTTCCGGTACGTGCAATCCCCGTCTGTACCTCATCGGCAATAAAAAGAGTATTGTGTGCTTCACACAATTCTTTTGCTTTGGCCAGATAGCCTTCGGCCGGCACATAAACGCCCGCTTCTCCCTGAATAGGTTCCACAAGGAATCCTGCAATGTTTTTATTCGATTTAAGCGCGTTTTCCAGTGCAGCAATGTCATCATAAGGTATACGGATAAATCCTTCCGTATACGGCCCGAAATTCTTGCGGGCATTTTCGTCATTGGAAAAAGAGATAATCGTGGTGGTTCTACCGTGGAAATTGTTTTCACAAACAATAATCTGCGCCTGATTTTCCGGAATGCCTCTTTTTTCATATGCCCATTTACGGCATAATTTCAAAGCGGTTTCCACGGCTTCGGCTCCGGTGTTCATGGGTAATACCTTATCGAATCCGAAATAACCGGTTACGAATTTTTCGTAAGCTCCCAATTTATCGTTGTAAAACGCTCTTGAAGTCAATGTTAATGTTTGCGCCTGTTCGATCATTGCATTAACAATTTTCGGATGGCAATGTCCCTGGTTTACGGCTGAGTAGGCCGATAAAAAGTCATAATACTTCTTACCTTCCACATCCCAGACAAAAACACCTTCCCCTTTGCATAATACTACCGGAAGCGGATGATAATTATGCGCTCCGTGTTTATCCTCCAGAGCAATCGCTTCGGCAGAATTGATTTTTTCTAAAACTGACATGTAAAATAGTATTGGTTTAGTGATCTGATATTCCTTCTTGTAAGGAGAGAAATCATCCTATATATGCCGTGCAATTTACTAATTCTATTTACAATTCTAACAGTAAAACAAATTTTTAACTGATTTTCTTAACAAAAAAGCAATCATTTTAAGCTTTTTGCAATAAATATATATTTTATCACAATATGTTGCAATTCCATTCCTTTTGTTTTTTAGAATATTCCGAAACCAACGCTGTTGTTCCTTTTTCGTTACTTCTTTTTTGTCAATTCTGAAAAACAACTAGACAAAAAAAGCTTTTAAAGGTCATAACAAGACAATATTAAACAGCTGTATTACAATATTTTAAATTTATTCCGTATTACATATATTGATCAGCAATGAAAAAAATAATTTTTACCCTCTTTGTCACGTTGTTACTTCCCGAGATATCCTTTACTCTGGCAACTGCTCAGGTTTTCCGTGTAAAACCATATAAGGTTACTTCCAGCAGACCGTTTCAGCCCAGACAAGGTCCCGATAAAAGTTGTGACAACAATACCGCGACCATATACCTGTCCGAATGGTCCAAAACCGGAATACCCGATACACTGGATTACTATTTTTTTCAGGTTCCCAACATCAGTTCTATCGAATATACGCCCAGACATGACGGGGCAACCAAGGGCAGATGGGGCGAAGTCGAAATATGGGCCGCAACCGATTATCCATTTCAGTTCCAACCACTCACTACTGTAAACTGGCAACAAACGCAAAATGTCAAAGTGCTGTCATTACCCGGACCGGGAGTCGACAATCCTGTCGTCATACGGTTTATCGTAAAATCCGGTTATGGTAATTTTTCGAGTGTGGCCGAAATGGCTTTCTATTCATCACAACCGCAAATCGACCCCAAACCGGATTCATTTTCCATTGAAGCTGGTTCTGTGGCTCATTTAGACGATCTGAAACTTCCTGTTAGCAGTGCCTCCGCATCAAACTATCAGGCCAACGAAGGAATCAGCCTGTCTTTTGACGGAAAACGAAGTACTCTTTACCATTCCAACCATACTCATAAAGCGCTTCCCTATTCATTGGTCTATAATTTTTCTACTGCCGACAAGATGGACTATATTGTTTATCATCCCAGACAAGACGGCAATCGTAACGGTATCTTCGGTCGTATTAAAGTCGAAGCCCGGACGGCTAACGGCAATTACCAGACCGTAGTGGAAAATTATGACTGCGGGTTCAAAAACACCTCGGCCATGATTCCGTTTTCCCATAGCTTTAAACAACCTGCACAGGTGCGCATAACCGTATTGAGCGGATACAACAATTTTGCCAGTATTGCCGAAATCGAATTTTACCAGAAAAGAGAACCAACCGATCAGTATCTGACTATTTTTACGGATCGACTCTATTCGGATTTACGCTCCGGTATTACGGCAAATGACATCAATGCCATATCCGATCCTTTTTTTAAAAAACTGGCATTGCATTTATTGGATAAAGCCGATCCCAAAAAGTTCCGGGTACAACACTATCAAGCGGTACCGTCTCCGCTAAAAACAAAAACGATTTTACAGAATACATATGAATACAGTTGTTATCAGAATCCCACGGGTATTGCGTTTGAAAACAATGCTATTGCGATTGTATTTGTTACCGATTACAATGCATCCAAAGGAAGTGTTTCTTTAAAAATAAAGGATTTCGCCAACGAAACAGATGCTAAAGAAAGTATTTATTTCCTCAAACCCGGACTGAACAAATTTACCGTCACCAATAGCGGATTGGCGTATATCGAGTATAACAGTGATATTCCTGATTTACCCGATGTTAAAATCAATATTACTACCGGAACGGTAAATGGTTTTTTATCAGCCACTTCTTCTTTTCAGGAATGGCAGAAAACATTACTTAACAAAGCATATCCCAAAGTAGATCTGGTGGGAAAACATATCGGTATAAACATCCTTAAGGAACCGCTAATTCAAAATACTCTTTTTAAAGGACCGGAACTTATCCAGAAATGGGATTCTATTATTGCAATACAGTTCCATCAGATGGGATTGGTAAAATACAATCTTGTCCCCCCTAACCGGTTGTTCGCCTGGATTGAATCAAAAGGCGGCTATTATGCCTCAAACCATCACGCTCATTTTGACCTCAGCTGGAATCAAAATGCTCTTACTTCGCCGCATCAGCTCGACATATGGGCAATTGCGAACAGGTTTGGACAACAAAATCAGTTTCCTAATGGTTTGAAATGGACCGGAACTTTCGAGGTAACCAACATGATTTACTCAGCTTATACCAGTTATATCCTAAGTCATTCCCGTTTAACACGGTTGGAAACGACAGACGATCCGTATCTTGGCACTCGTCTTACCGGTAATTTGTATAACAGTTATTACAACGAAGTTGGTCTGAAACAAAAAAACATCATGAGTCGTAGCAATATTTTCGAAAGGCTATTACCTTTCTGGCAGCTACAGCTCTATTATTCCATTGCCGGTGCCGGCATGAACGCTCCAACTCTGGAACAGGTAATAGCCAACAATAACATTGGCGGAAATACCGATTATGCTAACTGGCTCGGTATAATCACACAGTCTATACGGAACGCTCCGTACAATGGGAAGCCGGTCAGTAACGGTCAGCAAATGATGAATTTTGTCAAATATGCGAGTGATGCCGTTCAGCAGGACTTAACCGATTTTTTTATTAAATCCGGATTCCTGATCCCATTTGACGCGGTTGTAAACGATTATACGCCTGGAAAAATCACGATCACTCAAGCCAATATCGAGGCAACAAAAGCCTATATTGCCGCCAAAAAATATCCCAAACCCCGATCGCCGGTACTACATTATATTACCGCACGAAATATGTATATGTATAAAAACAATCTGAATCCGGAAGGCACCATCAACACCGGATTTACAATTGACAATACTATCGCTCCCGGAAAAACCTATTATCGGATTGCGCATACGGTCTGGAAAAATGCCGTCGCTTTCGAGACAATTACAGCCGACAAAAAGGTGCTTTTTGTGACGACCTATGCCACTGGCGATCTTACCGGAAAAACAACCTTGGTTTATTTTCCTAAAAATGCCGGGAATATCTATGCTGTTGGAGCTGACGGAACCCGACTACCAATTCTTTCCCGGTTCCAACCGGAATCGGTAACCAAAACCATTCCGGACAAACCCAACGAATTTGAAGACACCTATTCGGACACCACTATAAAAATATGGCCAAATCCGGCCAGAAACAGTTTTAAAATAGCTGCCGACAGTACCATTTTTAAAAGAGCTACAATGATCAATACAAAGGGGCAACCCGTTAAACAGTTTAGCCTCAACGGAACCAAAAGTATCAGTGTTACCAACCTTCCTATTGGAACTTATCTGATTGTCTTGGAACGTAATGATCATTCAAAAATTATCAAAAAAATAGTTATCAATCGTCCTTAAGCAGCGAATTGTTTTGTTTCCCGATAACTGTACTTTCATACAGTATCAAAAAAAGAGGCTGTCCTTATTGCGACAGCCCCTTTTTCTATTTTTATTTTAGTAACCCGGATTATAACAAATCCTACATCATAACCTCATCGGCACTTGGTCCATAACTTCCCGGAATCGGAATGTTTAGCAATCGCAAATAGACACCCAACTGTGCACGGTGGTGTACAATCTGACAATAACACATACGAATTACTTCATATTTGGATGAGGTTTTGAAAATCTGATCTCCGTTGCGCAACGTCCATTCTTCCCAGAATTCTTCTTCATCGTTGTCTTCCAGCGCTTTGATTCCTTTTGCAAGCGACTGCTCGAAAAACGCCAGCAACTCAGCCGTATTTTTTACGTCTTTTGGTTCATACGGATTGTTTGCAAAATCGAGTTCACTGGTGGTTAGTACCATCTCTACCCATGCGGTTAGTTCGGCAATGTGCGCTGCCAATACTCCCATTTTCATACTTTTCGGATGTGGCTGCCAATCTAATTTTTCAGTAGGCACGATGGATAACATTTTTCGGGTTGTAGCGGCTTCCTGTACTAATTCTTCCTGTAACAATGTGATTAGTTTCATATAATGTATCGTTTTTTTGTTTAACAATACAAAGGAACAACCGGTTGGTGACAACCCTATGTCAGCAGGTTTTTAAAGTTTATTCTTTTTGTAAAATTTTTTCAGCCAGCTCTTTTACACGCACTTTTAACGAGGTCGGTTCCAGGATTTCAGCATAGTCGGCAAACATAATATACCAACGGGCAAAACCTTCATACAACGATTCAGTCAGGAAGGTCATCTCAATTTCATTCCCGTCGATCTTTTCACTCACAAAACCATAATAATGCTTTCGTTCCTGCAAATACATTCCTATGGTTTTATCAACCCGAATCACGACTTTTTCTCTTTTGAAATGTAAATCCTGTTTGATCTGCTCCTGATATTTCTGAAGGGAAGCGTGTTCCTTTCGGAAAGGTTCTCCGGTTAACAGAATAGCAACCACTCTATCGGCACGGAAATGTCGGTAATCCGAACGATAATGACAATAGCCAACCGTATACCAATATTCGTTTTCATAGTAAATTCCGATGGGTTCGATGAGCCGTTCCGTATTCTGTTCGTTTCCAAAAGCACGATAGGACATTTTTACAATGCGTTTTTCCGAAATGGCTTTTAAGAGTACATCCAGACTGTTTTCCGGCGCTGTTGTATTTTTTTTCTTTTTACGAACATGGATATGATCTTCCAGTCCTTCTACCAGGTCTTTTTCAGAACCTCGTAAAACCGACCGGATTTTATACATCGCCGACCGGAAGTTATTTTGAATTGCCGTTTCAGACAGCTTTTCCATCAGTTTTTCAGCCGTAATAAAAGCCATTGCCTCGTCTTGAGTAAACATAACCGGTGGCAACCGATAACCATCAACAATCGAATAACCGACACCGGCTTCTCCGTAAAGGGGTACACCGGCTTCCTCCAACGTACGAATATCGCGGTATACCGTCCTAAGACTAATATTAAACCTATCGGCCAGATCCTGCGCTTTTACTACTCTTTTGGATTGTAACTGAATTAAAATTGCCGTAATGCGGTCAAATCGGTTCATGGTTTACTGCTTTATCTGTCAAATGTAAAACAAACCGACAGCTGTTCAAATTTTATTTTTTAACAACCGTTCCGATTTCTTTTGGTGTATTATTTTTTCGGGATTCAAACAAAGCCATCAACTTCGTTACCGTATTCCAGTTGCGGGAAGTTGCCGTTACCTTGAGTTTGCCTTCAATCCAATTATTGGTCATTTTGGAATTTCCGGCCGAGTTTACATAATTCAGATACAACGCCCGGCGATTGGTTGCCATTTGAAAGGTATCAGGATGTACAAATTCCGGTTCGAGGCGTGTACTGTTTTCGGCGGTCGGTTCGGTAGCCAAAAACGCGACATAAAGCTGTTTTACGGGAATATCCGGTTCGTTTAAATAGGGATTGTGCATAAAAATACGAAGCAGGCTGTTTTCCGATACCGCGACCACCGGTACCTGAAAAGCATATTTTTCCATTAGTAGCGTCGTAACCTGTTTTTCAATTTTCTCCGGATCTGATTCGGGTGTATCAACAAAAACATTCCCACTCTGAATATAGGTTTGTACGTTCGAAAAACCGGCTTCCGTTAACAGTTTACGCAAGTCTTCCATTTTGATGATTTTCTGTCCGGATACGTTAATCCCTCTTAACAGGATGAGGTGTGTGTGCATGATGGTTGCGTTTTTTTAAGATTACCGTGAATTTGGACCCCATGTCCGTTCCTTCGCTTTCGGCATAAATACTGCCACTGCTGCGTTCCACTATTTTCCGGCAAAGATACAATCCTATTCCGGTTGACGGTTCTTTATTGGTTCCCGGGCGGGAAAGTTTACTGAACTTTTCAAACAACTCATCTTTCCGGCTGTTTTCAAATCCTATCCCTTTGTCGGTTACAACAAAAACAACACTATCATTTTCTTCCATTATATATAGGAGAATTTCCGAACCGGTATAGGAAAATTTGATGGCATTATCTATCAGATTCATCAATACACGTTGCAAATATTCTTCCTTCATCACTACATCAATCTTATCGACTTCTTTTACCACTCGAAAAGTCAGTTTTTTATTGCTCAGTTTCTGATCGGATACTTTTTCGATCAGTCCGATAATTTCATCCAGCCGGTATTCCTGATTTTCGGTTGCGGTACGCGAAAAGGCTTCTTCTTGCCGCAATAATGCAACAAAGCTTTCTAAAAACCCCAATTGATGTGTTGTCGATTCCAGAATCAGTTCCGCATAATTTTTTATTTTATCCGATGGTTCTTCTTCCAATATAAACCGGGCTAAAAACTGAGGTGTAGAAGCGTAGTTTTTTAAGTCGTGGGATAATAATGATGTCAGATCTTTTTTTTCACTTAGGAGGTCTTCATTTTCATTGATCCGCATTTGCAGGTTGGTCAGCAATATTCCTACTTCATCGGTATAACGAGTTGGCAGCGATGGTATTATTCCTCTCTCGCCATAGCGCACCAATGCTTCCGAAGCTATTTCCATGGGTTGTACCAGTTTTCGTAAAATCCAAAGTGTGATTCCGGTTGCCACCAGCGTTAAAATGAGCGTTATCGTAAACAATACTCCCGGCGAAATGATATTGGGATGAAAAAGAATATATATAACAATACCTATTAATGGGATATGAATCCCTAAAAAAGCTACAAACAGGAATTTAAGTACATAACTTTTTCTTAAAAATGGAATATTAGACAACCAGGTGTATAATTTCATAGGGCAGTGAATAATTATGACATTGATTGTCTCAAATATAAAAAATCAAACATTACAAATTGTCCCATAAATAAAAAAAGTAGGTTTTAGCACTTTACAATCCTAACAATCCTTATTTTTGCCCCATGGGAAGAAAAAGAACAGATAAAATCGTTTTTGATACAGTAAAAGTCCTGGATGCAGGCGCTAAAGGTGTTTCGGTTGCCAAAGCACCCGATGGAAAAGTAATCTTTATTCCGAATGTAGTACCGGGTGACGTGGTTGATGTACAAACCTTTAAGAAACGTAAATCGTATTACGAAGGGAAAGCTGTCCATTTTCACGAGTTTTCAGAACATCGGGTTGATCCGGTTTGCGATCATTTTGGTGCTTGCGGTGGATGTAAATGGCAAAATATGAACTATGATCGTCAGTTGTTTTACAAAAACCAGGAGGTCTATAACAATCTGAAAAGAATCGGAAAAATCGAATTACCGGAATTTGAGCCGATACTCGGATCGGAAAAGCAGTTTTTTTACCGCAATAAAATGGAGTTTTCGTTTTCGAATTCCCGTTGGTTAACCGAAAAAGAAATCCAGAGTGAAGAAGATTACAGCAATCAGAATGCATTAGGATTCCATATTCCGCGAATGTGGGATAAAATTCTGGACATTTCTAAATGTCATTTACAGGAAGATCCGTCAAATGCGATTCGTAATGCGATCCGTCGTTTTGCCAACGAACACAATCTGCCATTTTTTAACCCGAGAAATCACGAAGGTTTATTACGTACCCTTATGATCCGTACGGCATCAACTGGGGAGATCATGGTATTGGTACAGTTTTTCGAAGAAAACCCTGAACAACGCGAATTATTATTAAACTTCCTGGCCGAACGTTTTCCCGAAATCACTTCGCTGCAATATGTCATTAATAGTAAAGCCAACGACACACTATACGATCAGGATATTAAACTATATAAAGGTAGAGACTATATCCTGGAAGAAATGGAAGGATTGCGTTTTAGCATCAATGCGAAATCGTTTTACCAAACCAATTCCGATCAGGCATATGAACTTTATAAAATTACACGTGACTTTGCCGGGCTAACCGGAAATGAGCTGGTATATGATTTATATACCGGAACGGGTACAATTGCCCAGTTTGTGTCTAAAAAAGCCCGTAAGGTTATTGGCGTGGAAGCCGTTCCCGAAGCCATAGCCGATGCGAAAGAAAATGCAAAACGCAATGATATTTCAAACTGTGACTTTTTTGTCGGAGATATGAAAGTTGTCTTTAACGAGGCTTTTATCGCAACGCATGGTAAACCGGATGTTATCATTACCGATCCACCACGCGACGGTATGCATAAAGATGTAGTGGAACAAATTTTGAAAATTGCCCCGGAACGTGTTGTTTATGTAAGCTGTAATTCGGCAACACAGGCACGCGACCTGGCTCTGATGGACGAAATGTATAAAGTGACCCGTGTACGCCCGGTGGATATGTTCCCACAAACGCATCATGTGGAAAATGTTGTACTTTTGGAAAAACGATAATCGATCAATGAAAAAACTAAAAACTTTTGCTATCGCTCTTATACTCGCTAATTCGTTTTGGAGTTGTGAGAAAGACGATATTTGCCCCGACGGTACGCCTACAACGCCAAGTGTGGTGGTCGAGTTTTATGATGTTAATGATCCTACTGTTTTAAAAAATGTAACCAATCTTAAGGTAATTGCTTTGGGAATGACGGAAGGTATTGTTTTTAATGCTGCCGCGCAGGACGACTCCCGTTACCTGACCAATGGAAATAAAATAAAATTACCGTTGCGTACCACGGAGGATAATACGACCTATCGCCTTATTTTAAACGCCAATAGTACCAATCCATCTCTGGTGAACGAAGATACGCTTAGTTTTTCCTATGCCAGAACCGATATCTATGTTTCCAGAGCCTGTGGCTATAAAACGGTTTTCCAATTGAATGCCGACAATCCCGTGCTATCAACAAATGATACCAATCCATGGATTGGCTCAAAAATAACCCAACAATCCAATATTCAAAATGAGAATGAGACACACCTTAAAATCTATTTTTAGTATTGTCCTTTTAGGGTTATCACTGACGTCGGTTGCTCAGGATTCCATTCCTAAAAAGACGGAGCGTTATGGTATTCGTGTAGGTGCCGATCTGAGTCGTTTAGCGCGTTCTTTTTATGAAAAGGATTACCGCGGACTGGAGCTTGTTGCGGATTACCGTCTTTCAAAAAAGATTTTTATCGCCGGTGAAATCGGAAATGAAGACCTTACCGATAACGAAGCGCAATTGAGTTATACTACTAAAGGAAGTTATTTTAAAGTCGGTCTCGATTTTAATGCGTACGACAACTGGCTGGATATGGAAAACATGATTTATGCCGGGATGCGCTATAGCGTGAGTACCTTTAGTCAGCAATTAAATTCTTATTCCATTTACAATACCAATCCTTATTTTGGAGAAAACACGCTGGAACCCAATCAGAAATTTGACGGTTTGACCGCGCATTGGGTAGAATTTGTGGCCGGAGTAAAAGCCGAAATTTTCCGCAATCTGTTTCTTGGTTTTAGTGTTCGCCTGAATTATCTGGTCTCAAATCAGAAACCGGAAGGTTTTGACAACTTATATATTCCGGGTTTTAACCGAACGTACGACGGAAATTTTGGTGCCGGATTTAATTATTCCGTTTCCTATTTTATTCCGATTTATAAAACGGCTAAAAAAACCGAAACACTTAAAAAGAAATAATCGAAAAGCAGCGGAATCCGTTGCTTTTCTGTTTACTGTCGTTTTTACTGCTTGTCTTTTTTATATCTTTCAATAATCCAAGTGCGTTATAATGAAACGATTTTGTCTGATACTACTCCTGTATATTTATTCCTTATCCGGTTATTCCCAAACTATAACTACGGAAAACTTTGAAGCCAATTTCAATACTTTATTAGCCAATATGGATAAAGAAGATTGGGAAATTACCGAAAAGTTAAGTTCCGATTTGCTACGATATGCAGATCCCAAACCGAATCTCGATCTGGAAGCAAAAGGCCTTCGTTATATGTATATCTATTCTGTAGCCGGTTTATTAAATGAAAAAAAGCTATCGAAAGAAAAGGCTCTTGAAAAGATAAAACCTTTAAAAGGAAAGGAGATGATCATGCGTGTCCTACTTTTTAACAGTAATTGTTATATCAACTGTGTCCATTTGGATAAAGATCGAAAAGACACCTTTTTTTCCGGTGTAAACAATAATGCCGGAACTCAGATTTTTTCTTTTGAATATGTGACGATCAAAAACGGTATTTCCGAATCGGAAGCAGAACTGGAAGGGAAATACATTAGTCTTAGAGGGAAGCTAAACGAAATTTTTGTCGAAGGCACTACATTACCTCATTTTAAACTATTCTTTACCGAAGGTACCTATGAATTCATGCCTCAATAAAACTTTACCAATATATAAATACTTTTAAAATGAAAAATAGTATCATTCTACTTCTGATGATCAGTCTGTTCTCCTGTCAATCCAAAAAAGATACCGATACCACTGAAAACAACACTGCCGAAGCCTCAAAAACTACCGTTGATTACAAGGTGGCTATACAATTTATATCGGATTATGCCCATTTTCTTGATCATTCTACCGATCCGAAAACTACACTTTCCTGGATACAACATAACCAACTGCTAACATCCGGTTTTAAAGAAAACTATACCCGTATCATCGAAGAAGCATGGAAAACTGATCCGGAATTAGGTCTTGGGTTTGATCCTGTTTTTGACGGACAGGATTATCCGGACAACAACTATACGATAACGGCAATCGACTCACTTTCCGGTTTTGTCACCGTATCTTCCGATAGCTGGAAGGAGTTTGTTGTGGTCATGCGGGTTACACAAAACGGAAAACAATCTTTGGTGGATGGTTCGGGAATTATTAATATCCCGGAAAACAAAAGGGCACAGCGGTAAGAAAGATTTTCTTTTCTACATATTTCATGGTATTTTCAGTATACTCGTAATCAGAAAACAGGATATCGGAATTGAGGATATTGCCTATTAGGCTATTATTAATTTGTACTGAAATAAAATATTTTATTTCCTCAAAATTTTACCAATCCTTGGTATATAGTGGAACAAAGCGAACACTACTTGATTTTAGTTTATTCCCAAGAATTTCTTCCGGATCTATTATGAATAGTTTTTTATTTCTTAATGCTTTTGTACTGGCAAAATAACCGTATCGTTGAAAAAAAGTCATATCAACAACACTTTGCTTATTTTTTTGAAGAAATGATTTTGACGTCCATTGCGGATGTGCATTCGTAGGTATAAAAAGCAAGTATGGCACCCGACTCTTTTTTGAAAAACAGGCCTGATATTTATCGTCTATTTCATATATGGCATCATCCCAAACAATATAAAGGGTGTCTGCTTCTTGAACTCTTTTATACCTTTCATCATAAAATATATTTCTTAAAAATTCAACTACTTTCAAATATGCCATTTGTTTTTTATAATCTGGTAATCTTTCTTCATCAAATATATCAGTAGCTTTATAACTATAATTTATTTCCTTTTCTTTTGTATATAGTTTTAATTTGTAGCTAATGGCATCATGCATCTGCATTTTAATGTTTTCTTTTAATTGTTTAGGATTTATCCCAAAGAGTGTATCTAAAATGGTATAGCTATTGATTGCTGCTTCTTTTTCCAGTTTTTCTTTATATAGAATATCATTATCTACAGAAAGGATATATTTATAGACATTGCCTTTTTGAAATACAAGGTATTTTGTTTTTTCAAATTCTAAAATTACTGCAGTATCATCTTTAATTTTTAAATCTTTCCGAAGTCCATTATACCTACGATTGAAAGCCTCCTGACTATATAAAACAACGGCAAACAGTAGAAAAACAGCTAATAAAATTTTCTTTTTCATCAATACGAATCATTTTGCTTATCTTTCCTAACACCTTTTAAATAGGCCTTATACCATGATTTAGCTATAGAATCCAATTCTTTGCTATCATAATAGTTTAGACAATTCATCATAACAAATTTTCGTTCAAAACTTTCCTCTTCTCCATATATCTCAGCTGGTAATGCAACTTTAGGGATTCCTGATGCTATTTTTATTCCCAATTTATCTGCGCTCTCCAAAGCCAAAAAATTTAATTCATCATATACAACTATGGGATCTCTTCTTTTTATGTACCGGATTAATGTATCACTCTGGTAACCTTTTGTAGAATCAATTTTATAGCCCTCCAATAAACAGGTACAAAACACATGTAATTTATAGGTAGATATCCAAGGATTAGAGCTTTGGTTATATTTAAAAGATCTTTTTTTAACTCCGCTACAGGAAATTAAAAACACAGATAAAAACACTGTAATAACTATTTCTGTTCTCATATTTAATAACCTAATTTAAAATCATATATCAATGTATTGAACCGGCATTATCTGGCTCTTTTCGATATAAAAGGAGCAGCCAAAAACGCATTGACTATTGTTAATAAGATCAGTGTGGCCACTTGCCCATGTTTCCTGAATATTATCAATCGCTACCATCGAATAAATCCCTTTTAACCCTTCGGTTAATTGTGGAAAATTTTCACCTTTTATTCCTCCCTCACTGCCAGAAATCCGTATATGAAAAGGATTATCCGGACTAATTCCAAAAGTTTTTTGCATCCATTTATTTAATGCCTTCGCATTTAGAAAATAATATTTCCCATCGTCACCAGACACCGTTCCTGCGTTATCTTTTGTTGTTACGATATGTGGAATCGTAACACCGGAATAATTTAATGCCCGGGAAACTTTAAGAGCACAATACCCTCTAACCCTATTAGGGTATTTCGTATATAAATCTAAAATATCACCCCCAATTAATTGAGCAAGTTCCTTTCCTTTTATTCGTGGATATGCATCATTAAAAGCATAAAAACTTGGCAATTGTTGTTGTTGAAATGTAAGATCCGGGTTATCCCAAAAATTACTATCATATTCACCATCATTCCCTTCAACCTCTCCCATAAACCAGTTCTCAAACTGTTCCCAGGTTACCTCCGGATGCGATACCAGATAACGAATCGCCCAAGTCGCAAACTCCGAAGCCTTGATATCGATTAATCCGGTTTTAGTATCAAAGTGTTGCTGTAAGTATTTAACGATTCTTTTCCCGCTAGTAGTGTGCCACCATGACGGATTCAGGACGACTGTTCGTAACGATACTTTTAATTTTTTGATATAATTCGCAAAAGTTATTTTCGAAACATTCGGCAAAGTAAAAACCGATGTCCCGGAACCACCGGAATGTCCGCCGGAACTACCTCCTGTATAACCCGAATTGTCTGTCGCTGGTGGTGGATCATAAACACCCGTATTAACCCCGGTTCCCATCCATCCGCCCCAACTGCCGTTGGAAACACCTCCATTCGAACCTCCATCACCTGAAGCTGTACTACTAGTCTGTCCACCGCTATTTAACTGATCCAAACAATCCTGATCGATCACTTTTATCCATTCACTGTGCGTTATCTGTCCCTGATCGTTCCATGCTACTGGTACTTTTTCTAATTTCACACACGGATTCGGTCTTTTCCGACTCATGAAGGACAATTCCGGATCAAAAGGAGTAATGATCACTCGTGTTTCCTGACTCATCAGATTTTCCGGATGGGCTAATTGTACTGCTGTAAAATCATATCGAATCCAATAGGCCGTATAATTGTCCTGTTCGTAATTTAAAATCAGGTTTTCTAATCCCGGAACAACTTCCTCCCGTATTACCGAAAAAGTATAGGAATGCTGATTTCCTTTTTCGATATAAATAACCTCATCGGTATTTATCGTAAAATCATGCTCCCCGTTATAGGGCATTTCAGTTCCAAAACCCGGTAATAGCGTTTCCAGTTTTTCCATAACCTCAGATTCATACTGTAATTCACCCAGCGAAAGTGTTTTAGATACAATTCGGGTTGTATTCTTTGATTTTGGCTCAGTAAAAGATTCCGGTTCACAGGCAATAAACAGGGGTACAAAACACAAAATGCCTCCAATTTCCCAACGTCTTAACTGTCGTTTCATGGCAGATAATTAAAAAGTGTATGGGGAAATTTTTGAGAGGGACACTACAGGAATGGGATATTCCTTATCACATCATGTTATTGCTATAGCTTTTTGACAAGTTAGTTGTTTTAAAAAAGTATATCCTGATTTATATCAGGACAAAAATGGCCCGATCAGGTAAAAAAAATCCGCCTTGAAATACATTGTCAAAAACAACCTATTTCAAGACGGAATCGGATATAAAAAATCCCGGTTCCCCGGGACATATTATTTTATTTCTTTGATACCTTTTACAAAAATCCATTTCATAAAAAGCCGTTCACCATCGTTGGTTTTCACAGCCTGAAATTTCGGTGCCAGTATTGTCGCTACTACAAAAGCGGTAACCGGAATCCAGAATCCCTGTAAATGGGTATACGTTCCAATCAGATAACGGAACAAAATAAACAGGATTGCAAATGCCGTTAACTGATATACAAATGCTTTGGTTTTAGGTGCCATGGCCATATTAGTATCGTTTAATGATTATCGTTATTTTGAAATTTGGTACGCTTACTACCTTCATACATTTCGTACTTTACAAATCGGGTTTCCAGCTTACCGTTGAACAGTTTGATTTTACGCGATGGTTTTAAACCGACAAACTTCAGTGCTTCAATGTTGGCCGTGATAAACCAGGCATTCGTACCCGGGTAATGCTGTTTTAACGTATCTCCGATTTCGCGGTAAAAACGTTCCATCTCGATATCAAGTCGTTCCCCGTAAGGCGGGTTAAACACCATATGCAACGGTCCGCGGGTTTCTTTTTCCGTTTCAAAAAAGTTAGCCTGCGAAATACTCACATATTCGTCAAGGTTCGCATTGCGGATATTGTCTTTGGCTTTCATTACGGCCGACGGCGCTTTATCGTATCCTTTTATCGTATAATGAAATTCACGGGTCTTTTTCATCAGGGAATTCATGATCTGATCAAACAACTCATTGTCCCAATCGTTCCAACGTTCAAAAGCAAATTCCTTTCGGTTGATGTTTGCCGGAATATTACAGGCAATCATTGCGGCTTCGGCCAGAAGTGTACCACTTCCGCACATCGGATCCAGAAAATCACCCTGACCATCCCATCCGGATAACAACAGCATTCCCGCTGCCAATACTTCGTTGATCGGGGCAATATTCGTAGCGGTTTTATAACCACGGTGGTGTAACGAATCGCCCGAACTGTCTAATGATACGGTACACTGATCGTTCTGAATATGAACATTGATCCGCAAATCCGGGAAATCTTTATTGATGTTCGGACGCTTTCCAAATCGGTCGCGATACTGGTCTACTATCGCATCTTTGGTTTTTAACGCTGCAAACTGCGAATGACTGAAATAATCGGAGTGTAAGGTTACGTCTACTACAAATGATTGGTGTACCGATAAGTACTGTGACCAGTCAATTGACTGGATTCCTTTATAAAGACTTAGCTCGTTGACTGCTCTAAAATGGTGAATCGGTTTTAAAATTTTCAGTGCCGTACGCAGGGACAAATTGGCTTTATACATAAATCCGGTGTCTCCTACAAAACTAACCATACGGGTACCTTGTTCTACTTTTTGAGCACCCAATACCTGCAATTCTTTTGCTAATATTTCTTCGAAGCCAAAAAAAGTTTTGGCTACCATTTTAAAGTCTTTCATTTGATACTAAAATTCCTATAAATATATCATAATTTCCAATCCTTGCAGTGCAATTTTGGAATTACATCCGCAAAAATACACTAAATTTGTTGGCTTAAGTATAAGTTAACTTACTTTCGTTTATCCAACCCGAATAAATAGTATTTTTAATCGGGTTTAAATTAAATATTTTGAAATTAAAAGAAATGCAAAAAGATACTACCACCTGGTATGCTTCCTGGTTTGATACACCTTATTATCATATTCTATATAAAGATCGTGATTATACCGAAGCCCAGTTGTTTATGGATAATTTAACCCATTACCTAAACCTGCCGGACAATGCTAAAATTCTGGATCTGGCCTGCGGTAAAGGGCGCCATTCCGTTTATCTGAACCAGTTGGGCTATGATGTAACCGGCGCCGATTTATCGGAAAACAGTATAAAAACGGCTTCCGAACACGCGAATACTACTCTTCACTTTGAAGTACACGATATGCGGATTCCCTTTGATCAAAAATTTGACGCCATTTTTAATCTTTTTACCAGCTTTGGTTATTTTGAAAATGACGAGGATAATCTGACGACCTTAAACGCAATTAAGGAGAGTTTAACGGACTATGGTTTTGCCGTGATTGACTTTATGAATGTAACCCATGTGATCGACAATCTGGTTCCGGAAGAAGTGAAAAGTGTAGACGGTATTGATTTCCACATCAAACGTTATGTAAAAGATAATCATATTTTTAAAGAAATTGATTTTGACGATAACGGGGAACATTTCCACTTTACGGAAAAAGTAAAAGCACTGACACTACAGGATTTTGAAACCATGATGGAAGAAGCCGGTATCTTTTTACTGGATGTCTTTGGCGATTATAAACTCCGTAAATTCTTAAAAAACGATTCTGAACGACTGATAATGATCTTTAAATAGTATGATGCCTTATCTTATTCCCCTGCTTTCGGTAATCCTCGGTTATGGAGCGGCTACGTTCTTTAGCCCGAAAAACAAAAAGAACCTGAAGCTGCTTCTGGCTTTCAGCGGATCGTTTCTGTTGGCACTAACCGTATCGCATTTATTGCCGGAGGTTTATTTGGCCGATGCGGGTCATAATCACGACGGACACGATCATGCGCATAGCCCCGTTGGCTTGTTTATCATGGTCGGAATCGTATTTCAGATCATTTTGGAATATTTTTCCAAAGGTGCCGAACACGGTCATGTTCACGGTCACGAAACCATGCACCATATTCCCTGGTCGTTATTTATCAGTTTGTGTTTGCATGCCTTACTCGAAGGACTACCGGTTAGTCATCATCACGATATGGCCTGGGGAATCGCCATCCACCACTTTCCGATTGCCATTATTCTGACGACCTTTTTTATCAATTCGCACTTAAATCGTAAGGCTATTTTTGTCTTTATGATGGTATTTGCCTGTATGACACCATTAGGGACTTTATTGTCCGAACAACTCCCTTTTATAAATAACTATTATACCGAAATTTCAGCTATTGTAATCGGTATCTTATTTCATATTTCCTCTACCATCATTTTTGAAAGTAGCGAAGGCCATAAATTTAACCTGGCGAAGCTTACCGCTATCGTTTTAGGTATCATTCTGGCTTATTTTATGTAACTTTACGCTTATTCACAGTATCTAAAAATCAGGTTACCGATGTCATTTACACGTACCACCGAACAAGCTTCAAAATACGAACATCTGGAAAAGATGTCGGTTTCGGAACTGTTAACGAATATCAATAACGAGGACAAAACCGTACCGTTAGCGGTCGAAAAGGCACTGCCGCAAATTGAAGCTCTGGTTACAGAAATCGTCTCCAAAATGAAAATGGGCGGCCGATTGTTTTATATTGGTGCCGGTACGTCCGGAAGACTTGGTATTGTGGATGCCTCAGAATGTCCGCCTACATTTGGCGTACCGTTCGATCTGGTAATCGGTTTGATTGCCGGTGGCGATACGGCCATCCGCAAAGCAGTCGAATTTGCCGAAGACGACCGCGAACAGGCCTGGAAAGATCTTTCGGAATGGAATATCAATCCAAATGATGTGGTCGTGGGCATTGCCGCATCGGGTACGACTCCTTATGTAATTGGAGGCCTCGAAAAATGTAATGCCAACGGTATCGCAACCGGATGCATCACCTGTAATCAGGGAAGTCCGCTGGCCGAAACCGCTCGTTTACCCATAGAAGTGGTCGTAGGTCCGGAATTTGTAACGGGTAGTTCCCGTATGAAAGCCGGAACGGCGCAAAAACTGGTTCTAAATATGCTTTCTACCGCTACCATGATACAATTAGGGAAAGTAAAAGGCAATAAAATGGTCGACATGCAACTGAGTAATCACAAACTCGTAGACCGTGGTATCCGTATGATCATGAGTGAAATTGATGTCCCGTATGAAGTGGCACAACAATTACTCGAAACACATCAAAACGTACGGAAAGCCATCGAAAGCTATCACAATACTAATACAAAATAATCATGGCCAACAAAAAAGTATTAAACAGAGGAATTCGCTATCTGGCAATGGCACTTCCCTTGTTATTTATAGGTCCTGTCATCATCCACAGTTCGTTTAAAAACCAAAACAATCCAATGTTTTATCCGGTTTTAGGTTTTGGAATCGTAGTATGTCTTACGGCAATGTGGTTTATGTTTTTAGGATTACGAACCGTAACAAATAGTATTTTCGACAAATAGCATCCCTATGGAAGTCAATCAGCAGTACCTCGAAAGCGTACAGAAGCAATTTCTGTACTATAAAACCATTGCCGATAAAGCAATGGCGCAACTCGAACCGGAACAATTGTCCGTTGCACTAAACGACAATACCAATTCGATTGCCACGATTGTAAAGCACCTTTCCGGCAATATGCTTTCAAGGTGGACCGATTTCCTGACGACCGACGGCGAAAAAGAAGGACGCAACCGCGATTCCGAATTCGAAGAAACGATAATAGACAAAGAAACACTGTTGGAAATCTGGGAAAAAGGATGGAATTGTCTTTTCGAAGCTTTAAAAAGTCTTACACCCGATCAGCTTTCGAATGTTATTTATATCCGAAATGAAGGCCATACGGTAGTCGAAGCCATTAATCGTCAATTGGCCCATTATCCGTATCATATTGGTCAAATTGTGTTCTACGCAAAACTACTCAAAAAAGGAGAATGGAACAGTTTGTCTATTCCTAAAAACAAATCCAACGACTATAACGCTGATAAATTTTCAAAAGATAAAACCATCCGGAATTATACCGATGATGAATTAAAACGATTACAATGAAAAAAATTGCTTTAGCCTTATTACCATTCGTATTGACTTCCTGCTATAACCAGGAACGCAACTGTAACGATTATAAAACCGGAAAATTCGAATTCACACAGGAAATCAACGGAAAACCAATGAAGTCCGTTTTTGAACGCACCGAAAATCAACAAATCGAAACCTTCAATGGTAAAACCGATACGGCTTCGATCCGCTGGATTAACAATTGTGAATTTGTATTGCAAAAAATACATCCAAAAAATATGCAGGACAAAAAAGCGATCAGCATGAAGATCCTGACAACCAATGCAAAAGGCTATACTTTTGAATATTCATTTGTGGGTGACACAAAAAAACAGAAAGGAACTGTAACAAAAATCGATTAGTTTACGTTTAATAGCTGAATTTAAACCAAAAACAATAAATCAAAACTACAAATGGAAGTATTCTTAAACCCTGATGCATGGGTAGCCCTGTTAACCTTAACGTTTCTTGAAATCGTATTGGGGATCGACAACATTATCTTTATCTCTATCGTTACCGGCAAGCTACCGGAAGAAAAACGTAAAAAAGCAACCCGAATCGGTTTGTTTCTGGCCATGTTTATGCGTATCGGTTTATTATTTGGTATTACATTGCTGATCGCCATGAAAGAACCTTTGTTTAGTGTGGATTGGGGATGGTTCCAGGGACATTTTACCGGACAGGCTTTAATCTTATTTCTGGGAGGTATGTTCCTGATTTATAAGAGTACGAAAGAAATCCATGAAAAAGTAGATCATAAAGGTGAAGAAGAACATAATGTAAAAAGTGCGGCTGCCAAATCCTTTGGTAGTGTTATCGTTCAAATCCTTTTAATTGACCTGATTTTCTCAGTAGACAGTATTTTAACGGCTGTCGGAATGACCAACGGTATTACCGGAGCTTTAACGATTATGATCGCTGCTGTAGTCATATCCGTAGGTGTTATGATGTTGTTTGCCGTTCCGGTAGGTAATTTTGTAAATGCCAATCCGTCGATACAAATATTAGGTTTGGCGTTCTTAATCCTGATCGGATTTATGCTTATGACGGAGAGTATGCACTTGTCTGAAGCGACATTAGCCGGACAACATATCGGTGCCGTTCCAAAAGGTTATCTCTATTTTGCCATAGCGTTCTCTCTGGCCGTGGAGTTTATCAATATGAAAATCCGAAAAAGAAAATAATAAAAAAGTCCTCAATTGAGGACTTTTTTATTGTTGTATTTTATCACACACACCTTACAGGTTTCCAAAACCTGTAAGGTGTTGCTAAGTATTTATATTAATCCAGACTTAGCGTAATCTGTCCGTCGTCGTCCAGTTGTACATTTCCTTCTTCAAGCAAAACATTCTCTTCTTCTTTCACTTCGATTTCCTCCGGAATTTCTTCAACCGGTGGTTCGTAAGGTAAGGATTCCAGCAAGTTTACCTGCTTTAGCTTGTCGGTCGTTAATTGATTTCCTAAAGCTTTGATTCCCTTTACGGCAATAAATTGTTCCAGATCGATGGTTTGACTCTCTTTTTGTACGCCTTTTACTTTTGCAAACACGATTTCGGCCACGGGTCGGTAATCCGTTGAAACGATTTCCAATTGCGAATTCGGATGTTCGGAAATAAAAACCTCCTCCTTATTCTCGTTTTCAATCAGGAACCGTTTTACGTAATACCGTTCTTTCTCTCCATCAAAATAAATCGCGGAAATCGGTTTTTTAGGGATCCATTTTTCCAGCACGACCATGTCTTCTTCAAAATGGGTTGTCAACTCCGGTATAATGGTTTTTAATTTTCCGGACTGATTAATGATCAACAATCTGTCGTTTGGTCGGAATTCGCCCAGTAATTCCCCTCTTCCATCTACATTCAAACGTTGTACAGTATCGTCAAACCAGATACGACGCGGTTTTAAGGTTGAAATTCCTTTTTCTTTTAACTCGATCTTCTTAATCGGATATTTGGTAACGGTATTTCCTTTACTCGCCCGTCCTTTAATCGCTAACGTAGCAAAATCAAGGTCGAATTTCAGTTTTTTCACACTTCCAACCTGACGCAATAATACGGTCACTACTTCGGCTTCTCCATTCGGGTTATGCGAAAAATAGAGCACCTGCGAACCTTTGGCGCCATTGGTCAGATCGTATAATTTGTCGCGGGTTACGCCCGAAACATTAAAGCGTTTTATATAAGACGGCCCTGATTTTCCGTCACGGTAAATCATATTGTATATCGTCCGTTTGTCGTTTTTATCAAAAACGGAAATATGGATAATATCTTTCCCAACGAATTTTTTATCGTCGACTTTGGTAATCATCATATTTCCATCACGAAGGAAAACGATCACGTCATCAATATCGGAGCAATCGCCAACATACTCGTCTTTTTTAAGCCCGGTACCCAAAAATCCTTCTTCGCGGTTCACGTATAATTTGGTGTTTCGCAAGACTACTTTGGTCGCTTCGATCGTATCGAAACTACGCAGTTCCGTCTGACGCTCTCTTCCTTTTCCGTATTTTTCTTTTAAGCGGGTAAAATAAGCAATCGCAAAATCGATCAGGTGTGCCAAATCGTGTTTAACCTGTGCGATTTCACCTTCTAATGCGTCGATTTTTTCCTGTGCTTTTTCAATATCGAATTTCGAAATACGCTTGATTCGAATCTCCGTCAAACGAACAATGTCTTCTTCGGTAACCGCTCGTTTCAGATGGGTTACGTGTGGTGCCAATCCTTTATCAATTGCTTTGATCACCCCTTCCCAGGTTTCTTCTTCCTCGATAAGGCGGTAAATTCTGTTTTCGATAAAGATGCGTTCCAACGACGCAAAATGCCATTGTTCTTCGAGTTCTTCCAACTGAATTTCCAATTCTCTTTTCAGTAAATCGACCGTGCGTGCCGTAGAAACGCGTAGCATATCAGACACTCCGGTGAACAACGGTTTGTTATCCTGGATCACACACCCTAACGGTGCCAGTGAGGTTTCACAACCGGTAAACGCATATAAAGCGTCAATCATTTTATCCGGCGATACGCCTGGCGGAAGATGGATCAGAATTTCCACTTCGGCAGCGGTATTGTCCTCGATTTTTTTGATTTTGATTTTCCCCTTATCGTTGGCTTTTAGAATACTATCGATTAACGTAGTTGTATTGGTCGAAAACGGAATCTGTGTAATCACAAGCGTTTGCTTGTCCAGTTGCGCTATTTTTGCGCGAACGCGTACCCGTCCGCCACGCATACCGTCGTTATAGCCCGAAATATCGGCGATACCGGCCGTCGGAAAATCCGGATACAGGGTAAACGGTTTTCCTTTTAATATTTTTATAGACGCATCGATCAGTTCGTTAAAGTTGTGAGGTAATACTTTGGTCGAAAGTCCAACAGCAATCCCTTCTCCTCCCTGCGCCAACAATAACGGAAATTTAACCGGAAGGTTGATCGGTTCGTTCCGTCTTCCGTCGTACGACAGTTGCCAGTGGGTTATTTTAGGTGAATAGAGTACTTCCAACGCAAATTTACTCAATCGCGCCTCGATATAACGGGAAGCCGCTGCGCCGTCGCCGGTAAGGATATTCCCCCAGTTTCCCTGCGTGTCTATGAGTAGGTCTTTCTGACCGATTTGCACCATGGCATCACCAATACTCGCGTCACCGTGCGGATGGTATTGCATCGTATGTCCAACCACATTGGCTACTTTGTTATACCGCCCGTCGTCCAGTTCTTTCATCGAGTGCATGATACGACGCTGCACGGGCTTAAATCCGTCTTCAATGGCCGGAACCGCACGCTCCAGAATTACATACGATGCATAATCCAGAAACCAGTCTTTATACATTCCGGTTACCTTGGTAATCGTATCATTACTGTCTGCCGACTCCTGATTTTCGTAAAAATGTTCGCCCTGAAACTGACCTTCTTCTATAGGATCTAAATTTTCTTCGTCCATTTATTTTCTTTTCAGCAATTGAAATTTGAAATTCACTTTATTTATCTGCTACTACATCCAATTCCACTTTCAGGTTTTTGATGATAAACTCCTGACGGTCGGGTGTATTTTTTCCCATATAGAATTCGAGTAAACGCTCGATCGAGGTTGCTTTATCCAACATTACCGGATCCAGACGAATGTCTTCTCCGATAAAATATTTAAACTCGTCCGGCGAAATCTCTCCTAATCCTTTGAATCGGGTTATTTCGGGTTTTGGTTTTAGTTTTTCTATGGCTGCTACCCGTTCCTCCTCGCTGTAACAATAGATCGTCTCTTTTTTGTTTCGCACCCGGAATAACGGCGTTTGCAATATGTATAAATGCCCTTCTTTGATCAGTTCCGGGAAAAATTGCAAAAAGAATGTGATTAATAATAAACGGATGTGCATTCCGTCGACATCGGCATCGGTTGCGATTACAATATTGTTGTAACGCAGATCGCCCATATCTTCCTCAATGTTTAAAGCAGCCTGCAACAGGTTAAACTCTTCGTTTTCGTATACGATCTTTTTCGTCATACCGTAGGAGTTTAACGGTTTTCCCCGTAAACTGAACACGGCCTGCGTATTGACATCTCTGGATTTGGTGATCGACCCGGAAGCCGAGTCTCCCTCGGTGATAAACAGTGTGCTTTCGAGGTAACGCGGGTTTTTGATATCGGTTAAATGCACCCGACAATCGCGTAGCTTCCGGTTGTGTAAACTCGCTTTTTTAGCTCTTTCTTTGGCCAGTTTCCGGATACCGGACAGTTCTTTCCGTTCGCGTTCGGCCTGTAAAATTTTGCGGAGTAACGCATCGGCAATTTCCGGATTTTTATGTAGGAAATTATCGAGTTTGGTTTTTACAAAATCGTTTACATAGGTTCGTACCGTCGGCATATCCGGTCCCATATCAGTCGATCCCAGTTTGGTTTTGGTCTGCGATTCGAAAACCGGTTCCTCTACTTTTACCGAAATCGCCGAAACAATGGATTTCCGAACATCGGATGCCTCAAAGTTTTTATTGTAAAATTCTTTTATCGTGCGGACAATCGCTTCCCGGAAAGCCCCTAAATGGGTTCCTCCCTGCGTGGTATTTTGTCCGTTTACGAATGAATAGTATTCTTCTGAATATTGTGTTTTGCTATGGGTTATGGCGACTTCGATATCCTCTCCTTTGAGATGGATAATCGGATAGATCATGTCTTCTTCGGAGATGTTTTCCTCCAACAAATCTTTTAATCCGTTATCGGAATAAAACTTTTCGCCATTGTATACGATCGTAAGTCCGGTATTCAGATAGCAATAGTTTTTAAGCATTTTTACAATATACTCGTTACGGTATTTGTAATGCTTAAAAATGGTTTCGTCGGCTACAAAGCTAACTTTGGTTCCTTTACGTTTTGTTGTTTCCACAACCTCTTCTTCCAATGTCAGGTTACCGGCCGAGAATTCGGCGGCCTTTTGCTGGTTGTCCCGAACGGATTCCACACGGAAATAGGTCGACAAGGCATTAACCGCCTTGGTTCCCACCCCGTTTAATCCGACCGATTTTTTAAATGCTTTGGAGTCGTACTTTCCTCCTGTATTCATTTTGGAAACCACATCGATCACTTTTCCCAACGGGATTCCACGTCCGTAATCGCGAACGGTCACCATTTTGTCTTTTACCGTGACTTCAATGGTTTTTCCGGCGCCCATTACAAACTCGTCGATACAGTTATCCAGGACTTCTTTCAGAAGGATGTAAATACCGTCGTCCGGCGAAGATCCGTCTCCAAGTTTCCCGATATACATTCCGGGACGCATACGGATATGTTCTTTCCAATCGAGTGAACGTATGTTGTCTTCGGTGTACTGATTTTGCTCTAGCATAAAGAAATTTCGGATTTTCTGCTAATATAACATTTCTACCGAAAAAATGAAAGTACGCCCGGATAAAGTTATCAAACGATTTCGGTAACTTTTTGATTATCTGATGATCAAAATAATTGAAGTTTATATACCGTTAGTGACAGTATAAAAATGGCGATGCAAAATAAAATCGGTAGTAATGCCAGAATAATCCATAACGCCTTTGGTTGTAATTCGGTTGCCGAAATCATTTCCCGAGTAGTTGACACCGAGGCAAAAACCGAGACAAACAATAAGGCCGCCGCGAGATATTTCATCACCGTAAAAACTACTTTTAACTGCGGATCGTACTGGAAGTCTTTTCCGATAAAATAGGCCAAAAAACTGGCAAAAAAAAGTAAAAGCAGGTAGAGTGTATTTTTCTTTAATTTCATTATTTTTCTTTTTCGTAATGGTAAAAAATTCCTTTGTCGTAAACCGTCCATAAACAAGCTTTCTGCTGTCCGGCTTTTAACGCGTTATTCGCCCAGGTATTACAGGTATAAAACAGATTATAAGCACCTTTTGCTTCGTAAAAAGCATCGTTTTTACCATAACTATACCCTGTTATCCATTGTAATTTCCCGTCGGAATTTCGCTTAAAACTTTGAACTATATAAGCGGTTAATTGTTGGTATTCCGCTTGTGTAAGCAGCAATTTACGACAATCGTTTCCTTCCTTTATTTTTCTGTAAAAAGTAGTATGCATCGCCGACGATCCGAGTCCGGAAACCGCCTTAAAAGCCGTACTTGCTTTTAAATCCGACCATTCGGGCGTATCGAGATAAAAACTTTTATCACCCCATCCAAAGGCGATATAATTCGCGATACTGTCTTGCGATCGGGTATGCTCAAAACGAATTTCCCGTGTCCAGTCGACAATGGCATTTTTAGCCGGAACAACAATGTCCGTATGCACGCCATTCGTTATGATATACACCGGAATTTCGGCTTGATCGTGTTGTAAATCCGAATTAACCGGAATGCGCGATAACAGTAGTACCGCGACCACATACACGATTACAAAAGCAATGATTCCAAGCAGGAATCGGAATACAATTCGAAGACTTTTTTTAACGATTTTCATAGGGTTCGCAATTACGTTTTAAAAACCTCTTCAAATTACAGGCCGCTTTTATCAGAATGCGAATTCCTTTACAACATCTTTTATCTGGTTATCATATAAAATGTTGGATATCTGCTCCTTATCTACATCGAAATTTTCATAAAAACTCGGCAATGAGAACGTTGCTATGATATTGGCACCGTATCGCGGCAGGCTGTTTTTTGCAATTTCCAAAACACTGGCACCACCTCTTCCGCCGGGTGATGTTGCCATCAATAATAAAGGTTTGCCCTGAAAAACATCTTTGTGTTTCCGCGAACACCAGTCGAAAATATTTTTAAAAGCAACCGAATAATTCCCATTATTTTCAGCCAAAGAAACCACCAGAATCTGAGCACTTCCTATTTTTTCCAAAAAATCCACAGCCTGCTTTGGGTGTCCGATTTCCTTTTCCAGATCAACACTGAAAACCGGTAAGGCATAATCGTTTAAATCCAAAACTTCGATATCGGCATTTTCGAATAAATGCGCGACATAGGTTGCTAATTTCTTATTAATGGAGCTATGGCTGTTACTCCCGCCGAAAGCAATTATTTTCATAGGTTCACGTTTTTTATATAAGAGCTAAAAGTAACAATAATGTCAGAAGCCCACAAAAAAAGGTGCTATAAAAACAGCACCTTTATATTATAGTAGTATCGAAATAAAAACTTATACGTTAAAACGGAAGTGCATTACATCCCCATCTTTTACGATATACTCTTTTCCTTCAACACGTAGTTTTCCCGCTTCTTTTACTTTGGCTTCCGATCCGAAATTCACATAATCGTCATACGCGATTACTTCGGCACGGATAAATCCTTTTTCGAAATCCGTATGGATTACACCGGCTGCTTTTGGCGCCGTGTCTCCAATATTGATCGTCCACGCACGTACTTCTTTTACACCCGCCGTAAAATACGTCTGTTGGTTTAGTAATTTATAGGCCGCACGAATTAACACAGACGATCCCGGTTCTTTTAAGCCTAAATCTTCCAGGAACATTTTACGCTCTTCATACGTCTCCAACTCGGTAATATCGGCTTCGGTTCCAACCGCCAAAACGATTACCTCAGCGTTTTCATCTTTTACCAGTTCGCGAACCTGATCCACATAGGCATTTCCGGTTGCCGCAGCACCTTCGTCAACATTACAGACATACAATACCGGTTTGGCCGTGATCAATTGGAAACCTTCCATCAAAACCTCTTCGTCATTTGTTTGCGGTACTACGGTACGCGCTGATTTCGCCGCCAATAAGGCTTCACGGATGCGGTTTAGCAATCCTTCTTCCACCTGTGCTTCTTTATTTCCTGTTTTAGCCGCCTTTTTTACTTTTTCAAGTCTTTTTTCAACGGTTTCAAGATCTTTTAACTGTAATTCGATATCGATTGTTTCTTTATCGCGGATCGGATTTACACTTCCGTCTACGTGCACAATGTTATCATTATCAAAACAACGCAATACGTGAATAATCGCATTACACTCGCGAATATTTCCTAAGAACTGGTTCCCCAACCCTTCCCCTTTACTCGCTCCTTTTACCAGACCGGCGATATCCACGATATCCACAGTAGCCGGTTGTACGCGCTCCGGTTGTACCAGTTCTTCCAGCTTTTCCAATCGCGGATCCGGTACGTTTACCACTCCGATATTAGGTTCGATCGTACAAAACGGAAAGTTAGCACTTTGCGCTTTGGCATTTGACAAACAATTGAACAAGGTTGATTTTCCTACATTTGGTAATCCTACAATTCCGGCTTTCATAATGTGCGTTTTAAAAAGTCTGCAAATATATTGATTATTACCTAAAAATCAACCTATTTCCTTTTGAACATTTGATCATCTAATTTTTAGATTTTTATAAAAATTTTAATACAATTTGTTTAATTTTTAGGTCGCAATAGCTTATATTTGTTAAATAGTAACCTTAAAATAAAAAATAATATGAAAAAATCGATTTTAAGTTTGATATTACTAGCATTCTCAGCGTGCCTATACGCTCAGAATACCAACGTGCAATCGGAAGTAAAAACAACAGTTCGTACTGTTAAAGATTCCGACGGAGAGCGCAAAATTGTAAAAACGGAAGAGCTGGATAAAGTTCAGGACGTTGAACTAAAAGATGCCAATTCCAAATCGTTAAACAAAGAAATGAAACTGGGACCAACTCAGGTGATGTCCAAAGTTCAGGTTACTGTAGACGGAGTAACCCGTTATGTAGATGTAGACCGTTCGGCATATTATACTTATAACGGTCAGCGTTATCAGGTAATGCTGGATAAAGTAGGTTATGTTATCATGAATCCCGATACTAAAAAACAATTGGGTATTCTTCGCGAAACATCTCTGACCAACCACTATATCATGAAAGCTAAAAATAAAATTTCAACAGGATATTTTGACGGAAACGGAAACCTGATCATGGAAACCTACGATCCGAAAACAGACACTATGATTATTGAAAAAGCCGAAATCATTCGGAATTAATACTCTCAAAAAAAAGCAAAACCCTCTGAACATTCAGAGGGTTTTGTATTTTTATTCGTTGTGTAAAAACGACTGTCGTTGTAAAAGTACTTCTTCGCTTTCCACGTGGTTATCGTCCGGAACACAACAATCAACCGGACAAACCGCTGCACATTGTGGTTCTTCGTGAAACCCTTTACATTCAGTACATTTTCCGGGAACGATATAATAAATATCATCCGAAATAGGCGTTTGTGCCGCTTCCGCATCTATTTCCGTTCCGTCCGGAAGTACAATTTTACCGGTTAGTTTTGTACCATCTTTATAGCGCCAATCGTCGGCTCCTTCATAGATCGCAGTATTCGGGCACTCCGGTTCGCAAGCCCCGCAATTGATACATTCGTCTGTTATAATGATTGCCATAGCTAATTTTATTATTTTTGCACAAAATTACAATCAAAACCATTCATAAACAAATCAGACATGAGACAAAGCGATAAAAAAGCAAGTTTTATTGAATTAGGCACCTTTTTAAGCCAATTCACCGCAAACGGCAACACGCCCAACCCGGCGGTAAAACACAATGATCGTTTTTATGACGCTTTTATCGACTTGATCAATCTGTCGCAATCCCATAACGGATGGTTTACACCCGAACAGGTTTATTTTGCAGTACAATCCTGGGCCGAAGCCCTGACCGAAGCCAATATAAACCAATGGTTATCCCGTTATGATTTTCCGGAGAACCAACCCAAAACTGTAGGATTAATTCTGGCCGGAAATATCCCGTTGGTTGGCTTTCACGATTTTTTATCGGTGGTACTATCCGGTCATAAAGTAGTGGTAAAAATGTCATCCAACGATCAGAAATTATTACCGTTTCTGGCGCAATACCTGATTGCCGTTAATCCGGAACTGGAATCCTATATCACGTTTACCGAAGGCAAACTGGAAAATTTTGATGCTGTAATCGCTACCGGAAGCAATAATACCGCACGCTATTTTGAATATTATTTTAAAGACAAACCGAATATCATCCGTAAAAACAGAAATTCCGTAGCCGTACTAGACGGGAACGAAACCAAAGAAGACCTGATCAACCTTGGTGAAGATATTTTCCGCTATTTTGGTTTGGGATGTCGTAACGTCTCAAAACTTTTTTTACCCAAAGGATATGATTTTAAATTGTTTTTTGAAGCCATGTTCGAATACGGCGACATCATCCACTACGAAAAATACGCGAATAACTACGATTATAACAAAGCGGTATTTTTGATGAGTCGGTTTGAATTGCTCGATAACGAGTTTATGACACTAAAGGAAGATAGCAGCTACGCCTCGCCTATTTCATCTGTTTTTTATGAATATTACGATTCGGCCGAAAACCTGAAATCCCGATTGGAAGCCGACAAAGATCAGTTGCAATGTATCGTTTCGAACGGTATCATTTCCGACAGTATTTCTTTCGGCCAGACCCAGAAACCAAAGCTTTGGGACTATGCAGATAACGTAGATACAATCGATTTTCTGATAAAGATCTAACTTTTAGCAATGTTTTTGTGATTAAGAGCATTTTTTTTAGGAAATTTACGCTCCTAAACACACTTCAATGCAACTAGAACACAAAGACAATGTTAGTCCTGTTTTAAAAGACGGGATTAAAAACTACCTCATTGATATCGACGGTACCATTACCGACGATATTCCAAACGAGGAACCGGAACGAATGGCAACCTGCCTTCCTTTTCCCGATGCGCTGGAAACCATAAACAAATGGTATGACGAAGGTCATATAATTTGCTTTTTTACCTCGCGAACCGAAGCACACCGTGAGGTTACCGAACAATGGCTTCAGAAACACGGCTTCCGGTATCACAGTATCCTGATGGGTAAACCGCGTGGCGGCAACTACCACTGGATCGACAATCATTTAGTTAAGGCAACCCGCTACAACGGTAAGTTTACCGATCTTGTGGATAAAGAGGTTGTAATTCAGGTTTTCAAAGATTAATGCTATAAATGAAAAAACACAATTTCAGTGCAGGTCCCTGCATTTTACCACAAGAAGTATTTCAACAAGCCTCCGAAGCCGTTTTAGATTTTAACGGTACCGGTTTATCCATACTAGAAATTTCACATCGCAGCAAAGAATTTGTCGCCGTAATGAAAGAAGCTCGTGCGTTGGCGCTCGATCTTTTAGGACTTAGCGGAAAAGGCTATCACGCCGTATTTTTACAAGGCGGCGCCAGTATGGAATTCCTACGCGTTCCGTACAACTTGATGACCGTAAACGGCAAAGCAGCCTATCTCGACACCGGAACCTGGGCGAGCGGCGCGATTAAAGAAGCCAAAGCTTTTGGTGATACTGTAGTCGTCGCTTCCTCCAAACCGGAAAATTACAATCATATTCCGAAATCGTTCGAAATTCCGACCGATGCTGATTATTTTCACTGTACGAGCAACAATACGATATACGGTACGCAAATGCGTCAGTTTCCGGAAACGAATGTTCCGCTGGTTTGCGACATGAGTTCCGATATCTTTTCCCGTACGCTGGATTTTTCAAAATTTGATCTGATTTATGCCGGAGCGCAAAAAAATATGGGACCTGCCGGAACAACCTTAGTCGTAATCAAGGAAGGTTTGCTAAATAAAACCGGACGATCCATTCCCAATATCCTAAACTACCAACAGCATATCGACAAAGAGAGTATGTACAATACACCGCCTGTTTTTGCGGTTTACACCTCTTTGCTAACGCTGAAATGGTTGCAAAATCTGGGCGGAATTCCGGCTATCGAAAAAGTAAACGAAGCCAAAGCCGCATTATTATATAACGAAATCGACCGTAATCCGTTGTTTAAAGGAACGGCAGCGACAGAGGATCGTTCGAAAATGAATGCAACTTTTTTACTCGAAAACGAAGCCCATGCAGCCCTTTTCGACAATTTATGGAAAAATGCCGGCATATCCGGACTCAACGGACACCGTTCCGTGGGCGGTTACCGGGCATCGATGTACAATGCTTTACCATTGGAAAGTGTACAGGTTTTAGTCGACGCCATGAAAGAATTAGAACGAATTGCCTAACGAATTTAATGACACCCAACATATTATGAAAGTATTAGCGAACGACGGCCTGTCTCAAAGTGGGATCAATGCTTTGGAAGCCGGCGGTTTTGAAGTAATCACGACCAAAGTAGCCCAGGAACAGGTTGCCAATTATATCAACAAACATCAAATCGACGTAGTATTAGTGCGCAGTGCGACTAAAATACGAAAAGACATCATCGACAGTTGTCCGACCTTAAAAGTGATTGGTCGCGGCGGCGTTGGAATGGATAATATCGACGTAACCTATGCCCGCGAAAAAGGATTACATGTGATCAATACTCCGGCTGCCTCATCCGAATCGGTGGCCGAACTTGTTTTTGCCCATCTGTTTTCCGGAGCGCGCTTTTTGCACGATGCCAATCGGAATATGCCTTTGGATGGCGATACGCAGTTTAACAGTCTGAAAAAAGCCTATGCCAATGGAATCGAATTACGCGGCAAAACGATCGGAATTATCGGTTTCGGACGTATTGGCCGTGAAGTGGCCCGAATAGCCTTGGGATTGGGCATGAAAGTAATCGCAACCGATACCTATGTGGAAGAAGCGACCATTAAAGTCGACTTCTACAATGGTCAGTTTATCAATGTCGATATCGAAACGGAACCGATGGAAGATGTTTTACGGCATTCGGATTTTATCAGTCTACACGTTCCGGCTCAGGATGGTTATGTTATCGGAAAAGCCGAATTTGACCTGATGAAACAGGATGTCGGCATTATTAATTGTGCCCGTGGCGGTGTGATCGACGAAGTGGCACTGATTGATGCTTTGGAAGACGAAAAAGTACTCTTTGCCGGATTGGATGTTTTTGAAGAAGAACCCACACCGGCTATTCAGGTATTGATGAACCCTAAAATTTCACTAACGCCGCATATCGGAGCAGCCACACTGGAAGCACAGGAGCGCATCGGAACTGAACTGGCCGAACAGATTATCAGTTTATTAAAAAATGACGCCTAATACGGACAATTGTTTTTTTGCGTACATTTGATAAGCAACTCTAAATCAAACGCTATGCTCGAACAATTAACGCAATTAGTACAGCAATATGGCGGCGATGCCATTGTTAAAAACGAGGCTATCCCGAACGAATTAAACCAGGACGTTATGCAACAAGCCGGAAGTTCCATTTTTACCGGACTTCAAAAAATAGCTTCCGAAGGAAACATGGATCAATTAGCCGGGCTGTTTCAGGGTAATAATGCCACATCCGGTTCCAATCCGGTGGTACAACAATTATCCGAGCAACTCACCGGTGATCTGGGACAAAAATTCGGATTGAGCACGGAAGCCGCTTCGGGTGTGGCCGGTAGTTTGATTCCAAATGTCCTAGGTTCATTGATCAATAAAGCAAAAGACCCGAACCAAAAAGGCTTTGATATTGCCGACATTGTGAGTGCCATTTCCGGTGGAAACGGCAATTCCGGACTTATGGATGCCATTTCCAAATATGGTGGTCAATTTGGTTTGGATCAGAACAACGACGGAAAAGTGGATATGAGCGACGCTATGGCAGCCGTAACCAAAAAAGGCGGAATTGGCGGGATTTTTGGAAAACTTTTCGGAAGATAAAATCATATCATTTTACAGAAAGCCGGGTAATCACCCGGCTTTTTTTGTTAAAAACAGTGGCTATCCTGCGCATTTTTAGTATTTTTATAGGAAAACAATCCTATGAAAAAGCTGCTTTACTCCGGAATTTTGTTTTTCCTGATTGTTCTCTGGAGTTGTACTACCCCCAGACCCGTTACCGCGGCCGATCGCGCCGAAATTGATCCGACGGCTACAACGAATGACACCGTTCGTATCGCTAATGACGAATTGCAATACGAGATCATTATTATCGATCCCGGTTTTAATTCCTGGCTAATTGCCAGAGCCAAACCAAGAGGTTTTTATGATCAAAAATATCTGGAGGTACGAAATCTCGATTGGGTAACCGGATGGAATACCCGCGTTACAGGTTTAAAGCCGGGACAAGAGAATTTATTTACCATGAACATCGATTATAACAGTGGTACTGATTATGGTTATGAAGTAAACTATTTACTCTATAATTATTTAGTCTATTTCCAATTAAAAAACAATATTCGCCTCGGAGGCTTTGCGCCGCGACCATAAAAATTGTATTTTTGAGCCTATTTCAAAAGCAATGGAAAAATTAAAACGACGTTGGGGCGTTTCTTCCAACTTCCAGTTAGTCATCATTTTTACCGTATTTGCCATAACCGGATCAACAGCTTCTTACCTGTCGAAACCGTTAGTGGAATGGCTTGGCATCACCAAAGACAACCTTACACCATGGCTCTATTGGCCCTTGCGAATTGTGATCATTCTTCCGGTTTATAAAGTACTTTTGGTTATTATCGGAACCATTTTCGGACAATTTACTTTTTTCTGGAATTTCGTAAAAAAAATGCTTCGCCATATGGGATTGGGATTCCTTTTTAAAAAGAAAGAATAAGCATATCACCTTATAAACACTACACCTGACAGGCTTTTGAAACCTGTCAGCTGTGTATACACAATAAAAAAGAGGCCTAATACAGCCTCTTTTCTCTATATTCTATATATTCTTCTCGCTATTCCTGTTTTCGGATCACATAGGTATAAATCCAGGTCAGCGTAAACGTTGGAATAAAATCCAGTCCCGGCATTAACTCTTCCACAAAGGCAAAAATACCACCTACTGTACCGATCGTACCTTTATACATCCGCGCCAGAATAAAACCAGCTATCGGAGCCCAGGCAATATCCAGAAACTCCCCAAAAAACGGAAGCAAATAGGTCATACATCCGATCAGGTCGAAGAGAATGCTCAACATCAATTTCCGCTGTTTGTCGGCCGCGGCTGCTTTTACCTGAATTTCAGTCATTTTATCACTTTTTTATGCCATAATAACGCAAAATCAATGCCAAAATTATTTTAGCATCGATTTATAGTTTTTACGTAGCTTGTCCAATTTCGGATTGATTACCGCCATACAATACGGTTGCGATTTGTTCTGGTTGTAATAATCCTGATGGTAATCTTCGGCCGGATAAAAGGTCGTCGCCTGACTTACTTTAGTCACCACGTTTTTACCATAAATATTTTGATCATTCAAAAGCTTGATAAAATTTTCAGCTGCTTTTTTCTGAGCTTCGTCGTGATAAAAAATCTCACTGCGATATTGCGTTCCCACATCGGCACCCTGACGGTTTAAAGTAGTCGGGTCGTGTGTTGCAAAAAAGACTTCTAAGATATCCTCGTAGGAAATCTGACCCGGATCAAACGTGATCTCAATCGCTTCCGCATGACCGGTCGTTCCGGTACACACTTCTTTATACGTTGGATTTTTAACCGTTCCACCCGTATAACCGGACACTACTTTTTTAACGCCTTTTAATTCCAAAAACAGGGCTTCCGTACACCAAAAGCAACCTCCGGCCACCGTGGCCACTTGTAATCCTTTTTGTTCGTTCATTGTATTTATCGCTTTGTTTTTTTCGGCACTTATTTTTTTATCACTGGATTGGCACGACAGCGCCCCTAGTGAAATGAGTAGTACAAAAATAGTTTTCATAACTTTAGTTTTTATCAAAATTAATCAAATCCGAAAGGAGATATTTTGTTGTTAACGAAACTTTATATCTATACGGAATTATATCGGCTACGGATTTCATTTTACTCAAAATCTTCGTTTCTTTGTAGAAATTCACTAAAATGATACAGGCTAAGAATATTCATAAATATTACGACAAACTTCATGTGTTGAAAGGGGTTGATCTGCATATCCAAAAAAGCGAAATCGTTTCAATTGTGGGTGCCTCCGGAGCCGGAAAAACCACGCTATTACAAATTCTGGGTACGCTGGACAAACCAACAGTGGAAATTGGTACTTCGTTGCTCATCAACAATGAGGATATCCTAAAAATGAATGACAAAGCGTTGTCGAAATTCCGAAACCAGCAACTGGGTTTTATTTTCCAGTTTCACCAGCTTTTACCGGAATTCACGGCTCTTGAAAATGTTTGTATTCCCGCTTTTATCGCCGGAAAGGAGAAAAAAGAAGTGGAAAACGAAGCCATCAAATTATTGAATTATCTGGGATTATACCACCGAATGAACCACAAACCTGGGGAACTTTCCGGTGGTGAACAACAACGTGTAGCTGTAGCCCGCTCACTGATCAACAAACCCGCTGTGATTTTTGCCGATGAACCGTCCGGAAATCTGGATACGCATTCGGCTGAAAACCTACACCAGTTGTTTTTTAAATTACGGGACGAATTTGGACAAACATTTGTCATCGTTACCCATAACGAAGAATTGGCCAATATGGCCGATCGTAAGTTGGTTATGGTCGACGGACAAATTAGTAGACAACCACTATAATGAAAACCACACATCCGGAACTGGCACTTGACGAATTGCAATCGTTTTTAAACGAAAAGGTTGCCTTGTACAACAATCCTGATTTTATCGAATCCGATCCGATACAGATTCCGCATTTGTATTCGCAAAAAGAAGATATCGAAATTGCCGGTTTTCTAAGTGCGACGATAGCTTGGGGAAACCGTAAGATGATTATCAAAAATGCACAACGGATGATGGATTTGATGGGCAATTCGCCTTACGATTTTGTAATGTCGCATACCGACGATCAGTTGGAACGGATGGAAAGTTTTGTACACCGGACGTTTAATGGTACCGATATGGTGTTTTTTATCAAAAGTCTACAAAATATCTACCACAACCATAACGGACTCGAAGCGGTGTTCGCACAATATCAGCAACCGGATTCGATGCAAGCCGGCATTTCGGAATTTAAACGTGTCTTTTTTGAAATTGAACATCAAAACCGTACGCAAAAACATATTTCCGATCCGGCAAATGGTTCGGCTGCCAAGCGGATCAACATGTTCCTGCGTTGGATGGCTAGAAACGACAACAAAGGTGTGGATTTGGGAATCTGGAAGTCGATTTCACCCGCTGCTCTATCTTGTCCGCTGGATGTACATTCTGGAAATGTTGCCCGCAAACTCGGACTTCTAACCCGCAAACAAAACGATGGTAAAGCCTTGGCCGAGCTAGACAAAAATCTCCGCCTTATGGATCCCAACGATCCGGTAAAATATGACTTTGCGTTGTTTGGACTGGGCGTTTTTGAGGGGTTTAAATAGATTTCACACCTGTCTGGTGTAACACAATCTAGATTACCTCTACTTTTTATTTTCTCAACTATGAGAAAAATTAACACACTCATGGTGTCAGATTACTATATTTGCGTAGCATCATAACAACACTGCAAAACATCATTATCAATGAGTCGTAACAATAAAACCCGTCAAAACTGTCCGCATTGCAATTCCGAACAGGAGCTAAACTACTACCAATCGGTAAATGTTACCCTAAATCCCGAGTTAAAAAGCAAGGTCCTTTCGGGAAAACTAAACGATAGCATTTGTACGAATTGCCATAAAGAGATTAATATTGTCTCCGGTTTTTTCTATCACGATATGTCCCAAAAAATTATGTTGGAGTTAGCATTAGCCGATGACGACACTGTTGATCATAAGGAGGAGGATGCTAAAAATCAATTGCGCGATAAACTTATCGAACAGGGCTATATCTATCGTAAGCTAAAACAGTATCCCCGGCTAACGGAAAAGATTACGATTTTGGATCAAAAGTTAAACGATCTTGTAATCGAACAAGTGACGCATCGGATGAAATCGATTTTGGATGAATCCATTAAAGAAGTAGGCAGTATCGAAGGTAATTTCGATTTTAAGGTCTTCTTTAAAAAAATAGAAAGCAGTTTGTTTAAAAAGAAAATTGTTTTCCACTGTTTTTCACATCCAAGTCAGATAATGGAAATGAAATATGATTTCAAGAATCTTACTTCGGATGAAAAAAATAAGTTATACAATCAGGATATACTTCGAAAATAAAAACACCTTACATCATCGCAATGATACCCAACATTCACCATTATACCGACGCAAATGGGACTAAAATAACGATCGAAAAAGAGACATCCGATTACCTACCGGACTATCTTTTTGAGACGTATTCCGAAAACGACATTATTATCCACAAAAAAACCTATATCAATGGCGAATTGTCCAATATTTCCTTTTATGCCTATTCGGAAGCGGATATTGATCGTCTGGTACATGCGGAAAACGGCACAGTGTCTATTACTTTTATGTATCATCAAAACACTTATAAAGTCACCGAAAATTTAACGTATATTGATCATCTCCTAACCGACAAAAGGATCACGGTTGAAGATGCAAATACCAATATTATTTGTTATAAAAAATACGAACCGAAAGACGGTCTATTGACCTGCGTTCTCACTGATAAAAGCTACTACAAAGATAACGTCAACATTTATGATTTCGAGTATTATCCCGATGGTAGCTGTTTTATGATCACAAGTGTACAAACCTATCAGGAGGATATTTTTGCCTGGGATATCGGAACCGACGCGACCAATTTTACCTGGAATGGTTTTGAATATTATCAAAATGCCGAACCGTTGATTCCCGAAAAATAAAACAGGATCGCTACACCTGATTGCTACACCTGACCCGTTTTGGAAACCTGTCAGGTGTAATAAGACAACTCCCCCCTTCTCTAGGTCATTGCGGCCGATAATTGTAATACGTCATTATTTAGGTGTATCTTTAATTCACACTCTAAATTATACGCCATGACTACAACAACGAAAGACAAAAACAAGAAAATTCATCAGGGACGTAATATCAAACGGTTCCGCGAAATGCTCGGTATGAAACAGGATGCTTTGGCATTTGAAATGGGCGAGGATTGGAATCAGCAAAAAATATCGCTTTTGGAACAAAAAGAAACCATAGAGAAAGAAATACTACAAAGGCTTTCCGAAATTTTAAAGATCCCTATTAACGCTATCGAAAATTTTGATGAAGAGTCGGCTATCAATATTATTACCAATACTGTAAACAATAGCGATACCGCTTCAGGCACTTTGAATTATACTACCATCAACATCAATCCTGTTGAAAAATGGCTGGAAGCGCTCGATGAAAATAAAAAGTTATACGAACGCTTATTGGAAACTGAAAAGGAAAAAGTGGCTTTAATGGAAAAGTTACTCAACAAATAATCCCTATACCTGAGCCGTTTTTGAAACCTGTCAGGTATAGAAAGTAAGACAATCAAACCCTACTATAAGTCATTTCTGCTAACAATCCTAATAAGCCATTATTTGGTTGTATCTTTAATTCACGCTCTAAATTATACGCCATGACTACAACAACGAAAGACAAAAACAAGAAAATTCATCAGGGACGTAATATCAAACGGTTCCGCGAGATGCTCGGTATGAAACAGGATGCTTTGGCATTTGAAATGGGCGAGGATTGGAATCAGCAAAAAATATCGCTTTTGGAACAAAAAGAAACTATAGAGAAAGAAATACTACAAAGGCTTTCCGAAATTTTAAAGATCCCAATTAACGCTATCGAAAGTTTTGATGAAGAGTCGGCTATTAATATTATTTCTAATACTGTAAATAATAGCGATACCGCTACCGGCAATTCGCTTTACAACAATTATCCAACTTTTAATATCAATCCGGTTGAAAAATGGCTGGAGGCGCTCGATGAAAATAAAAAGTTATACGAACGCTTATTGGAAACCGAAAAGCAATTAGTGACTTCCGAAAAGGAAAAAGTGGCTTTACTCGAAAAGCTGCTCGATAAATAGTTCTGTAGTTTAAGAAATCAACATGTCATCGGTCTTAAAAACCTGTCTGGTGTTGATTTTATTAATAACAGTTTTATTCGGATAACATTTAAAGCTGCTATCGCTAAGAAATAAGTTTAGCTATATCATTTTCAGAAATTTCTGACTATAAAAAATACTTCTAAAACCACTAAAAACCAACGAATTAAGCCACATTACGCCTTGGTTTTAGAAAAATTTAACGCCAAAAACGTATAAAATTTACTACCTTTGCGATTAACCCTAAATCATTCGTTTGGAAGTATTTAAATACTATTTAATTCATTTTATAGTACCTCTTTTGGTCATTTTTCTTATTGTGGTCATTCTGGTCACAATAAGCGATCGTATCGTGTATGAATACAGCAAACAATACCGTTCGGCAGTACGCCAGAAAATTACAACTTTCCTTACCGAATTACTTTTTACCGATGCCGAAGATTACGAATACCGGATCAGAGAGTTTAAAAAACAGATTCCCTACGGTAGCACGTGGTGCAAAAGTATGGTTACCAGCAGTATTATCGAGTTAAAGCAAAACATTAAAGGAGAAGTTACTGCGCCTATCCTGGATATCTACAAGAGCTTCGGACTACCTAATTTTAGCGAAAAGCTGATTAACAGTCGTCGTTGGTATATTAAATGCAAAGGGATTTACCATTTCCAGGTACTCGAATACGAAGAAGGCGAAAGCCTCGTAAAAAAATATATGAATCATAAAAACAGGATTCTGCGTTCGAATGCTTTTATCGCGTTTATATCGTTAACCTCGAAAAAACTGGATTTTTTAAGTGATTATCCGTATGAGATTTCACTTATCGACGAATTAAAAGTAATGGACTTACTGTACCATAAAAAGTTCCCGATTCCAAAAAACATCAAAGATTGGATCACCGCGCAAAACCCGTCGATCGTAAAATTGGGTATCCGTTTTATGGTGTATTACAATTATACCGTCGAAAAAGACACCTTATTATCCCTACTACAATCGGATAATAAAATGATCCGAAAAGAGGTGATCATTGCCTTACAGGATCTCTTTCTTTTTGAAGCCGAACCGTTGTTAATCGACATGTTTGCGTCTGAGGAAATTGAAAATAAAATCGCTATTTTGCAAACACTGGCCGTTATCGGAAATCAGCAATCCATTGTCTTTATCGACGATTATTTACACCGATCCGTTAATCCGGCGACCAAACTCGAAGCGGTACGAACGCTCGACACGCTCGATCCTTCGTATCTGAAATCCAATTTCAAAGAAGATTTCGAAATTATTAAAATTAAAAAACACGTTAAAAATCCTTACTTATGATTTCGAGATACTATTTGGAAGCTTTCGAAAGATTCTACGAGACATTTGTAGCGATTTTCTCTTCCAGTTATATTTTATTCTACCTGTTTCTCGCCGTGCTTTCGTATCTGGCGATCAAAAAACACCTGAATGCCAAGTATTTTATCCACGATGATTTATTGGTAAAGTCCAATAATATGATCGGGGTTTCGGTAATCGCTCCGGCTTATAACGAGGGAGCGACTATTGTTTCCAACGTGAAATCGCTGCTTTCGCTTACGTATCCGAATTTTGAGGTGATCATTGTAAATGACGGTAGTGTGGACGATACGCTCGAAAAATTAATCCGGGAATTCCAGCTGGTTCAGGTGGATTTTTATTATAAGGAAAAGATCAAAACACGGAAAGTACGCGGTCATTATAAGTCAACCAATCCTATTTATGCCAAATTATTGGTGGTTGATAAAGAAAATGGAAAAAGTAAGGCCGATGCTTCCAATGCCGGAATCAATTCGGCCAAGCATCCACTCTTCCTTTGTACCGATGTGGATTGCATTTTAAAGAAAGATACAATTATCAAGCTGGCCAAGCCGTTTATGGAAAGCAAGCGGAAAGTTATCGCCACCGGAGCCGGAATCCGAATCTCCAATTCCTGTGAAGTGAAAGATGGCTTTCTGGTAAAAGTGCATTTTCCAACCAATTGGTATGCGCGTTTTCAGGAACTGGAATATGTACGGGCGTTTCTTTTCGGGCGAATGGCCTGGAGTCAGATTAACGGTTTGTTACTGGTTTCCGGCGGATTGGGAATGTTCGATAAGGAAGTTGCCATTGCAGCCGGCGGTTATTGGCACAAATCGTTAGGTGAAGATATGGAACTGATTACCCGGATGCGGAAATATATGTACGATACCAAACAGAAATTTTCGATTAAATATATTCCGGAATCGCTATGCTGGACCGAAGTTCCGGCTAATGCGCAGGTTTTAATCCGTCAACGAAGCCGTTGGGCCAGAGGACTCGTACAAACCTTATACATCCACCGGACGATGTTTTTTAATCCGAAATACGGTAAGACGGCCTTTTTGATCCTACCCTATTTCTTTTCGTTCGAATTTATGGTTCCGATTCTCGAGTTACTGGGTGTTTTTTCATTACTGATCGGTTTTTATATACTGGATATTGATTATGTTTTTCTATTTTACGTTTCTTTATTCGTATATTTATTCTACCTGATCTTAACGTTGGTTTCGATATTTCTGGACGAAATTTTATATCGCAATTATGCCAATCTGAAGGAAATACTGATCCTGACCGGGATGGCATTTATTGAGCCATTTGCGTATCATCCGGTGAATATATATGCCTCATTAAAAGGATACTGGCAATTCTTCAGACAGAAAGAACAGAAATGGGGAGATATGCCCCGATTGGGTTTTAACAGCCAAAATAAAAAAGAAAATGAAACAACATAATTATACCAAAATAGTCCTTTTTGCTATAGTAGTATTGGCCTCGAACGGTATGCTGGGGCAAAAAATCAATACCGACAGTCTTCTAACCGAGGTGATCAAAGACATTAATGTTCGGAAAAACTATCCGGAAGCGATCAAAAAAGCGCATGTCGGAATTAAAGCCGCTCCGGATTATCTCGATTTTCAATTGTTTTTAGGCCGTGCTTACCAATTATCGGAAAGTATCGACAGTGCACGCTATTATTATAAAAGAGTGGTTGAAAAGAATCCGAAATACGAGGATGCCTATACCTATTGGTCGCAATTGGAAGTTACTGCTAAAAATTATCCGGAAGCGACCAATGTAACCGATCAGGCACTTGCTTTGTATCCGGAAAACAAGGCTTTTCATTTTAGAAAACTGGCCATTTACGAATTGCAAAAGGACGATGATAAAGCCTACGATTATCTAAAAACAATGGACAAACAGTTCCCGAATGATACCGATATCAAACAACGTTTGTTTCTATTGGACAAAAAGACCAATAATGACCGTGTGGGGCTCAATTACAGTATTACGTTTTTCGACAGGAATGGTGTAGGTCCATGGAATCTGGGGAGTGCACAATATATCCGCGAACGCAAATGGGGTTCATTGATCGGACGTGTGAATTATGCCAATCGTTTGTCTTTTAAAACATCGATCGCCGACGGACTTCAGTATGAAGCCGAATCCTATTTCTTTACCGGCAAAAAAGCTTATTCCTATGTTGGAGCGGCGTATAGCGATGATATCGTTTTCCCAAAATGGCGTGTCGGGTATTCCTTTTATTACAATTTTAACGACGGTTGGGAAGCCGATTTAGGCGGACGTTATACCAAAACCGTAGACGAAAACCTTACTGCTATTGTGGCTGGTATCGGAAAATATATTGGTTCTTACTGGCTTAATCTGCGTACGTTCCTGCAAAATCAGAACAGCAAGGTATATCCTGCCTTTACGCTAACGTCCCGTTATTATTTCGATTCCCGTTTTGATTATGCTACCGTTATCATGGGTTATGGAACTTCGCCGGACGAACGATCCGTATTAGGTCAGTTGGAACAGCGAATCGCGATGAATTCCTACCGCATTGGTGCCGGTTACTACCGCGTATTGTGGAAAAATTACCTGGCCGGTATTCAGGTTAACTATAACAATCAGGAATATCTTCCGGGTTTAAAACAAAACGAAACCGAACTTAACTTTAGCTTACACTATCGATTTTAATTCGGTTTTTACTATGTTAATTAACACCTGTAATACAGTATTCATAGGAATTATCCTTATTTTTGTATAAAGTAAACAAAAAATTATTTTTAACCGATTACCATGAGCAACGGAAAGAAAATTCTTATTGTTGAAGACGATAACCTTACCATGAACATTCTTGAATTTATTTTAAAAAAAGAAGGGTACGCGTTAACGATCGCCAGAGATGGTTCTGAAGCCATTGAAAAAATTCCGGAAGTGAATCCGGATCTGGTTATTACGGATGTCATGCTGCCTTTTAAATCCGGTTTGGAGATCACCAATTTTGTAAAAGAAAACTATACAAATACACCGGTGATTATTCTTTCGGCTTTGGGTGAAGAAGAAAATACGGTTACTAATGGCTTTAAATTGGGCGCCGATGACTTTATTGCCAAGCCTTTTAATCCGAAAGAACTAATCTTACGCGTGAAAAGATTGATCGAAAAATAGCCTTTTTCAGGTTTACGGCTTATTTTTGCAGCAAACTCCCCTTCCATGAATATCAAACTTCTGGCCATCGGTAAAACCGACAACAAGGCTTTGCAGACTTTAATCGACGATTATACCAAACGTTTGTCGTTTTATATCAAATTTGATCTGGAAATCATTCCGGACATCAAGAATGTCAAAAACCTATCCGAAAGTCAGCAGAAAGAAAAAGAAGGTGAACTCATCCTGTCCAAACTATCAGCAACCGACCAATTGATTTTATTGGACGAAAATGGAAGATCCTTTTCCAGTGTTGGCTTTTCAGATGAATTACAAAAAAAAATGAATTCCGGTGTTAAAACACTGGTATTTGTTATTGGCGGTCCGTATGGTTTTTCGGAAGCCGTATACAAAAAAGCACAGGGCAAAATTTCGTTATCCCTCATGACTTTTTCCCATCAGATGGTGCGTTTGTTTTTTATTGAGCAGCTATACCGCGGTTTTACGATTCTACGAAACGAACCGTATCACCATCAGTAAATATATTCTTTGTTCGAAATGGTCACATTGGGTTGTTTCCACCACGACAACAATATCTTATCCGCAATATAATGATCATACAACAGTTCTTTGTCGAAATGCAAAAATAAAACGGTTGGTTTGGTATACATTTTTTCTACGGTGCGATGGAATTCTTCCGGTTTTACAGCAATACCGTTAACTGTAAGTTGATTCTGCTTATCAAACTTTAAAACCAACGACGCTTTTCCGTGCTCGGCAAAATCTTTTTGCGTACCTAATGTATATACCACATCCGTAAAAGGAATAAAAGCCATGTTTTTACCGATACTATCCGCATAGGAATAGTAATTCGCAACCTGCGCTTCCCCTTTATGACTTCCCTTGCGGTTTTGCAATTTGATCACTTCCGGCATAATCTTTTTTAACGGAAATCGTTTGTCGATATTAAAAATCCAATTGGTCGTGGAAATAATCGTTTGTTTGTCCACTTCAACCAGCGTATCGTTTCCGTTAACCTGAAACAACATATAAATCGGCGAAATATCGGCTACGTCTTTAACAATCGTTCTGCCCGATTTCGGTAATAAAATGTGTTTGTCTTTTCCACAACCGAACAGCAAAAAAGCCGCTAAAATAATACTGTATCTGATCATAATCCTTGTGTTTTTTGTACGAGACGAATGCATTCCATCGCTTCCTTTACGTCGTGTACCCGAAGCAAACGGGCGCCTTTTAACAACGAAATCGTATTGAGTACGGTTGTTCCGTTTAAGGCTTCACCGGCGGTATTTTCCAATACTCTATAAATCATCGATTTTCGGGAAACAGCCGATAATAAAGGTACTTCTAAATTTTGGAATAATTCCAGTTTTTGCAGCACTTCGTAGTTTTGTGCCGTTGTTTTCGCAAAACCAAAGCCCGGATCGACTATAATATCATGAATACCATAACGTCGGGCTTCCCGGAGACGCTCCGAAAAATAAAAAAGCATTTCTTTTACAATATCCGTATAATCGGTAAGCGTATTCATGTTTTGCGGCGTGCCCCGCATATGCATCATAATATAAGGTACTCGCAAGGCGCCAACCGTCGGAAGCATTTCGGGATCGAGTAATCCGGCGGCAATATCGTTAATCAGTGCCGCTCCGGCTCCAATCGCTTCGGCCGCTACTTTTGCACGAAAGGTATCTACCGATATCAGGGCTTCAGGAAACCGATCGGCAATAAGGCGAATCACCGGAACAATACGACTGATCTCCTCTTCTTCCGTTACAAAGGCCGCATTGGGACGGGACGAATACGCTCCGATGTCAATAAAAGTGGCGCCTTCGGTTAGCATTTTTTCGGTCTGATCTAAAAAGGCGGTATCGCTTTTATATTTTCCACCGTCGTAAAACGAATCCGGGGTTACATTTAAAATCCCCATACAGTGTGGCGTGTCCAAACTAACCAGTCGGCCGTTGCAATTGATTGTCATCTGATTCTGTTTTGAAATCCGGAAGAAATACCGGGGTAGACTGGTCTTTCTCTTTTTATCCGGAAAAATCCTTACTTTTGAAAAAATTATTACACAAAGATACATAGAAAATGAGCAATACCTCACAGGAATTTGACAAGGTTATTTCTATTTGCCGCAACCTCTATAGCAATAAAATGAAAGACTACGGAAGTGCCTGGCGCATTTTGCGTTTGCCGTCACTAACCGATCAGATTTTTATCAAAGCGCAACGCATCCGCAGCCTACAGGAAAATGAGATCCGTAAGGTAAACGAAGACGAAACGTCTGAGTTTATCGGTATCATTAATTACTCTATTATGGCACTGATTCAGTTGGATCTAGGTGTCGCCGATCAGCCGGATCTTGATGTGGAAAAAGCTGTGGCTTTATACGATGAAAAAGTAAAAGTCTGCAAAGACCTGATGGAAGCCAAAAACCACGACTACGGCGAAGCCTGGCGTGACTTACGCGTGAGTTCCCTAACTGATCTGATTTTGCAGAAAGTGTTACGCGTAAAGCAAATTGAAGATAACAAAGGAAAAACCCTGGTATCCGAAGGAATCGACGCCAATTATCAGGATATGCTCAACTATGCCGTTTTTGCTCTGATTCATTTGGGAAAAGCCGTATAGCCTGTTAATTAGGAAACATTAACAATTAATTCCACGGGTTCTTACCTATATTTACAAAACCGAAAAAAGAAATTACCGTTATGAAGAAATTTTTAGCTCACTTTTCACGTCTGTTTGTTGGCGTACTGTTCATTATATCTGGTTTGATCAAATTGAATGACCCGATGGGTTTTTCGTTTAAACTGGAAGAATATTTCGCCGAAAATGTTTTAAACCTTCCCTTCTTTATTCCCTACGCGCTGATTATTGCCGTTTTTGTAGTGGTATTCGAAGTGGTTTTGGGAGTCGCACTCCTAATTGGGTTTAAACCAAAATTCACCATGTGGAGTTTACTACTAATGATCGTTTTCTTTACGTTCCTAACCTTCTATTCGGCTTATTTTAATAAAGTAACCGACTGTGGTTGTTTTGGCGACGCACTAAAACTCACACCGTGGGAATCGTTTACAAAAGACATTGTTCTGTTGTTTTTTATCCTGATTTTATTCTTTAACCAAAAACTGATTCAGCCGTTATTTAGCAGTACTGTAAACGCTCTAACCGTTTTTGTAAGTTATTCGTTATGTCTTTTTATGGGCTATTATGTATTGAATCATTTACCGTTAAAAGATTTCAGAGCGTACAAAGTAGGAACCAACATTCAGAAAGGAATGGAAATTCCCGATGGCGCGCCACGTTCGGTATATGAAATGAATTTTGTCTATAAAGTAAACGGGCAGGAACAGAATTTCAACGAAAAACAATTGATGAACCTACCGGAAGGTGCCGAGTTTGTTCGTCGTGACGATAAATTAATTTCGAAAGGATATGAACCGCCTATCCACGATTTCAGTATCGAAAAAGACGGTGAAAGTTATACCGAAGCCATGCTAAACGAGCCAAAATTGATCATGCTGGTTTCGTACGATCTGAATAAAGCCAATACCAAAGGTTTACAAAAAGCCGAGGAATTCTATAAAAAAGCAACCACCAAAGGCTATAAAGTCATCGGGATGACAGCTTCGAACGATGAAGTAATCCAAAAAGTAAAAGCGGATAACAAACTGACTTTCGATTATTATTTCTGCGACGGAACGACCTTAAAAACCATCGAAAGAGCCAATCCAAGTATCGTAGTACTGGAAAAAGGAACAATTGTTCAGAAGGCACACTGGAACGATATCGACGATGTTGTTTTAAAATAAGTTTCGATATCGAATGCTTCGTTACCTGCTTCATAAAACCGGATATGCACTGTTAACACTTTTCGGAGTGATAACAGTGATTTTCTTTTTATTTAATGTCCTTCCCGGCGATCCGGCGCGCATGATGCTCGACCAGAATGAAAATTCCGAACAACTGGCGTTGGTCAAAAAGAAATATGGTTTTGATAAGCCTATAGGAACACAGTATTTGTATTATCTGAACGACCTTTCTCTCATTTCCTTCCACAGTAAAAACAGCAATGATTATACTTTTCTTTCTGAAGGAAAATACAACGCCTTACCGTTGTTTTCGGTTGGAAATTCAGCGGTCGTTTTAAAAACGCCCTATTTACGGGAAAGCTTTCAGAAAAGCGGAAAAAAAGTCACTCAGGTTATTGGGAACACCTTGCCGAATACGGTAATCCTGGCCTTTTTTGCCATTGTGATTGCCATCCTGATTGGAATCGTATTCGGAATTGTTTCGGCGGTTTATAAAGACAGCTGGCTCGACCGGTTTATCGCTTTGGTGAGTACGCTTGGCATGAGTGTGCCTTCGTTTTTTAGTGCGATTCTGTTTGCCTGGTTTTTTGGATTCCTGTTACACCATTATACGCATCTGAATATGACCGGTAGCCTATATGAAGTGGATGATTTTGGAAACGGGACTTATATTCAGTGGAAAAATATTATTCTTCCGGCTGTCGTACTCGGAATCCGACCGTTAGGGGTTGTAATTCAATTAATGCGAAATTCATTACTGGAAGTGATGAGTCAGGATTATATCCGAACTGCCAGAGCCAAAGGTTTAAGCGAATTGCAGGTGATTAAACGTCACGCTCTGAAAAACGCCTTAAATCCGGTTGTAACGGCCGTTTCCGGTTGGTTTGCCTCGATGTTGGCCGGTGCTGTTTTTGTGGAATATATTTTTGGCTGGAACGGACTCGGCAAAGAAATCGTAGATGCTCTGAATACCCTTGATCTTCCGGTAATTATGGGTGCTGTTTTGGTGATCGCGACTACTTTTGTCGTGATCAATATATTGGTGGATCTGATTTATGCGTATCTGGATCCGAAAATCAAATTACAATAACATTTTCTTCACAGAAGATTTTATATTTTTATATCCGTAATAAACTAAAAAACTTTTTATGAAAAACATAGTCGCTATGGCATTGATGTTGGTTTTATCGATCGCCTGTACAAATGCACAAACCCCGAAAGAATTCGCAAAAGAGAGCCTGGACTATAAAATGGTAAGCCTGGAAGGTCAGGAAATTACCTTTAAAGACGTGCTTAAAAAATACAAAGGCAAAACCGTGGTAATCGATGTTTGGGCATCCTGGTGTCCGGATTGTATCAAAGGAATGCCAAAAGTGGTCAACCTTCAAAATGAGTTTACCGATGTGGTATATTTGTTTATTTCGGCTGATAAAACACCGGAAGCCTGGAAAAAAGGAATTGAAAAATACAATGTAAACGGCGAACATTTCCTATTGACCGACGGTATGAAAGGTGCCTTTGGGAAATCGATTAAACTGGACTGGATTCCGCGTTATATGGTAGTGGACAAAAAAGGAAAAATTGCGTTGTTCAAAGCTATTGAAGCCGACGACGAAAACCTGATTACGACTTTAAAAACTTTAAAATAATGAGACACAGTATTGTTGCAGGAAACTGGAAAATGCACAAAAATGCACATGAAACCGAGGATTTATTAAACGATCTGATCGAAAAATTGCCTTCCGATAAAGAGGTGGAAATTATCGTAGCGCCTACGTTTGTAAACCTGTCTTCTGCGGTACAACATTTGGAATTTACCAATATCGGTGTGGCGGCACAAAACATGCACCAGGCCGAAAGCGGTGCTTTTACCGGCGAAATATCAGCCGATATGCTCAAAAATATCGGTGTGGATATCGTAATCCTGGGACATTCCGAAAGACGTTCTTATTTTCACGAAACGGATGCGTTGCTAGCCAACAAAGTCGATACGGCTTTAAAACACGAGTTACGCGTTATTTTCTGTTTTGGTGAAGAATTAAAAGACCGTCAGAACCAACAACATTTTAACATCGTGGAAAATCAGTTAAAAGACGGATTATTCCATTTGGATGCCAAAGCCTGGGAAAACATCGTATTGGCATACGAACCCGTTTGGGCGATCGGAACCGGCGAAACTGCCACTCCGGATCAGGCGCAGGAAATGCACCAATTTATTCGTCAAACCGTAGAAGACAAATACGGTCGCGAAGTAGCCGAAAACGTTTCCATTTTATACGGCGGCAGCGTGAAACCGGATAATGCCAAAGAAATCTTTTCAAAACCCGATGTAGACGGTGGACTTATTGGCGGTGCCGCTTTAAAAGCGGATGATTTCGCCGCTATTGTCAATGCGGTATAAACGTATTTTATCTTTTATATGAAGAGCCTGTTATGTATAACAGGCTCTTTTTTTTATCATAACACACAAAACACAATATATTACATTATTTATAGTATATTTAACAACCAACAAAATAACATATAATTAAAAATTTGCATGAAAAAAATTACACTTATCCTCCTATTACTTCCATTTCTCTCATTCTCCCAAAAGATCACAACCAAAAAAGATCGTGTATTGATAGACGAAAAAGAAGTAGCAATTTTTAAAGAGCCGGTTCGCGATCAATATCAATTGTTCGACCTGTCCGGAAACAAACAGTTTACTGTAGAATATAAAGGAATGTCCGAAGGTAAAACCATTCTGAATCAATGGTTATTACTAACCTCGGCTGATGAAACCAAAAAAACGGAAATTCCGTATGAAGTATTGATCAACTCATTAAGTCCTACGCGGATTATGTTGCATCTTATATCTGCCAAGTACGGACTATTTGATAAAAATGGATTTAATGCCGCTAAAATCGAAACCTTTTTCAATACCGAACGGGAAAGTATTGGCGACAAAACCTTAAAAACCAAAATGGAGGTTGTTGCTTCCAAAAAAGACAAGGAAGAAAAAATAGCCCGCTACCGTCCCTTTGTAAAAATGGACGGAACGATTCTGTTTGGCGGAACGGCCGGGACGAATATCGTAGGAAAGGCTATGTCGTCCACTTATACCGCTTTTGGCAATAATAACACCGTTAGTATTTACGATTTGGATAATATTCAGGTCGCTACGGCACGCGCTACGGGCAATATGAATAACGAAGTAGAAGTAACACTGTTTAATGACAGTAAGTTTAGCTACAATGCCGAAAAACGTTTTGCCGGGCCGGATAACAGCTCGTTTGTAAAAGAGTTAGTCGGCGAACTGGTTTACCGCGATATTACGCTGGGACGTCAGGCTAAAAGTTATAACCAGAATTTATTAAACGAAAAGATCAAACTGGCCAAAGAGCGCAGCCGTAATATTTATAATGCAAACGGATATGCCTTTGACGAAAAAGGCGTGCGTTATGACGGAATTATCACGGCGCAATTTGAGAAACTGGATATTAATCAGACCGGAGATACTCAGGTTGTGGATGCTATCGATAATTACGGTAAAAATGTATCCATCAAATACAAAAACGAAAAAGGAAAAGAACGTACCATAACGCTACAGGCAAAAGACAATATCAAATTCTACGTTAAAAACAGTGATGGCACCGAAACGGCTTTCGAGGGTATGAAAGTAAAAGGAGACGCGATGAAAAAACTATCCAACGCGATGTCACTGGGCTTTAACAATGCCTATTTTTATCGGGTTATCTATACCAGCAAAGAGAATTCCGTTTTGGTTGATCCGGTGGAAGACGATCGCTTTGTGATCAAATTAAAATCGAAATCGGAAGGACAGATGGTCGACAAAAGAAATAACGACAAACTGTCGATTCAACTGGCCGAATACCTGTCCGGATGTAAAAATTTAGCATCTGAGATAAAAAAAGGAGCTTTTGATTTGAAAAACTCAGAAAATCTCATTAATATTGTTAACGAATATAATGATTGCAAATAAAAATTAACATCCCCATTAAAAAAGCCCGTTGTACAACAACGGGCTTTTTTTATTCTGAAAACTGGAAAAACGGCTGTTCATGAGGCTTTCCTATGAATCCCTCCGGCGGTAATGCTCCTTTATTTCTGGTTTTATAGACTTTTATATTCTTTAATTGCGCCGATCCGTTAATGGCAAAACCAAACTTCCCATTGCTTTTGATCATTTCGGCAGGTTCCGTAAATTTCAGGATCTCTTCGTTATCGATCCAAACAAAAAAAGTAGTTCCGGTTTTCTGAATCTTCCAATCCAACCATTGTTCCGACATTGGAATTTTTACTTTGGGTAATTTCCCGATATGTCCGGTTGTACGGATATAACCACGCTCCTTTTCCGGATTGACAAAAAACGAACGATCTTCTATAGCAACCTTTCCTTCCAATTGGTTGTATAAAATGCCGAGGTATTTTTCGTTTTGAATGTTCAGCATTACCTCAAACAAATAGGCCGACGGTTCAACCAAAGTCGAAAATGTGAGTATGTAATTATCCGGCAATTCTTTCTTTGCTGTCAGAATTGCCCAATCGTTGTTTTTACTCCCTTTTACCAGCTTTTCATTCCGATCGACTTCCCAATTACCATTAACCTGATTCCATTGCTTTAAACGGACATTGGTAAATTCTTCCTGAAAAACGTTCTTAAAATCTGATTTGGGTCCCGACACGCCACCCAAAAGCAGCAACCATAACATAAATTGTTTCATAAAAACGGGGATCAATAAAGGCATAAAAAAAGTGACTTCCGCCACTTTTCTCTATTTTATTATTAGCTTTTCGCAGTTGCGATTACAAATTTCAGTTTGTTTCGAACACCAATCTGTAACAAGTCGACTAAATCCTGCACCTGAAGGTTATACGGGATTCGCACCACTATGGTTTGTTCTTTTTGTGTTCCCAGTTTTTCCAGTAATTTGGCTTCCAATTCTTCAAAAGGCACCTCCTGTTTGTCAACAAAATAGTGTTTATCCTCAGTAACGGAAAGACTGATAAATTGCTTGTTGGTCGTTTCCTTAGCCTCAGCTTTAGGCAACATCAGGTTGATCACATTCGGATTCGCCAACGTAGAAATAATCAGGAAAAACAGCAATAAAAAGAACATAATATCACTCAAAGCAGAGGTTGCTACTTCGGCGTGAAAACGTCTATTTCTTTTGATTCTCATTGCGTTTATTTCGTATTTGGCTGTTGAATAACATTGATAAATTCCAATCCCTGGCGTTGCATGTTCAATGCAAAATGATCGATCATCATATTAAAAAAGTGATAGGCTGCATAGGCAATTACCCCTACAATTAGTCCTAAACCACTACTGATCATTTTTTCATATAAACCACCGGAAATGTTTCCAATACTGATATTTTCGGTAATCGAAATTGTATAGAAAATCTTGATTACCCCGGAAATAGTTCCGATAAATCCTAAGATTGGTGCAATACCGGCAACGATACCCAAATACCCCAATTTCTTCTCCATTAATCCCATTTCGATATTGGCGCTTTTTTCCAAAGCCAGGTCAATTTCGTTAATTGGTCGGCCAATGGTATTTACACCATTGCGTAATACCGCTCCATAGGCCGTATTCGATTTGTCGCAAATCATTGCTGCCGACTGAATATTTCCGGAATTTAACTGGTATTTTAATTCATTGATCAACGAGTTGTCCAATTTTGTTTGCTTTTTGATATACAGATAACGTTCCACGATAATGTAAACCGTTAGGAAAAACAGGATAAAGATTGGGATCACCATAACCCCACCTTTCATGATCAACTGGAAAAAATTAACGGATTCGATTGCTGTATTGGCCACTACGGGTTCATTTACAACGGGTTCTGCCGGAACCGGGTTCGCTTGCAACAAAAAATTAAAAATCATGTTTTACAAATTCGTTTTTATAGGGGTTAAATATAAGTATTTGCTTTTTAAAATAGCAACTACCATACCATAAATAACGAAATTTCGGCGGAAAGCGTATTTTAAATGTAAAAAATTTACGGTATAAAAAAAGCCCCGCAATGCGGGGCTTTTTCTGTATTTTGAAAAAATATTATTCTTCTGTCTTGTTGTGACGTGCTTCGATTTCATCTCTTTCTTTTCTTGTAACCGTATCACAAAGAACCGGTGTCGCGATAAATAAAGAAGAATACGTACCCACAGTAATACCAACCAACATCGCGAAGATAAATCCACGGATTGACTCACCTCCGAAGATAAACATGATTAACAATACCAATAGTAATGTTAACGATGTATTGATCGTTCTTGATAAAGTAGTATTAATCGATTTGTTTACGATATCGTTAAAATGTCCTTTTGTATTACCAGCAAGGTACTCACGAACCCTGTCAAATACAATTACGGTATCATTCATCGAGTAACCAATTACGGTTAGAATCGCTGCGATAAAGTGCTGGTCCATTTCCATGTGGAATGGCATGAATTTGTAACATAATGAGTAAATACCCAATACGAAGATAACGTCGTGCGCTACAGCTGCGATCGCTCCTAATGAATACTGCCATTTACGGAAAGAGATCATTAAGTAAACGAATACAATTGCCATAGATCCCAATACCGCCCAGTACGAGTTGGTTTTGATATCGTCTGATACAGCCGCACTTACTTTTGAAGCCTGTAATACCCCGATCTTTTTACCGTCGAAAGTATTTACAAATTTGTCATACGAAATATCATTAGAGTAATAATGTTTTAAAGCATTATATAATTTTTCGTTTACTTCTTTATCTACTTCAGAACTAGTCTCCTGAACTTTGTATTTCGTTGTAATTTTTAACTGATTTGCATCACCAAATACTTTTGCTTCAGCACTTCCGAATACTTCTTCTTTTGATAAAGCGTCAGCAATTTCAGATGGTTCGATCGCTTTTTCAAATTTCACCTGGAATGTTCTACCTCCAACGAAATCCACACCTTCATCCAATCCGTTGATGGCAAAAGAGATACAACTCACTACTACTACTAATCCGGAGAATAAATACGTCCATTTTTTGATTTTTAAGAAATCGAAGTGGAAGTTTGTAAACCAGTTTTTAGTAACTGCAGTTGAGAATTGTAGTTTCGTTCCTCTGCTTACACCCCAGTCTAATAACATTCTTGTAATAAAGATTGATGTAAACAATGAAGTAAAAATACCGATCAATAATGTTGTAGCAAATCCTTTGATTGGTCCTGTTCCGAAGATCAATAGTACCAAACCGGTTAATACGTGTGTTACGTTCGCATCAGTAATCGACGACATCGCACCTCTCCAAGTGAATGAGAAACGAACTGCTTCGTCTAAGGATTTCCCTAATCGCAATTCTTCTTTTGCTCTTTCATAGATAATGATGTTCGCATCTACCGCAGTACCCATTGTTAATACAATACCTGCGATACCTGGTAAGGTTAATACCGCACCTAAGCTAGCCAAGATTCCAAAAAGGAATAATAAGTTCACTGCTAAAGCGATGTTGGCATACCAACCTGCTTTACCATAATAGAATATCATCCATAGGGATACTAATAATAAACCTACTAATGATGATGTAATACCATTATCGATAGCTTGTTGTCCTAATGACGGACCTACAACCTCTGATTGTACGATTTCTGCAGATGCCGGTAATTTACCTGCTCTTAAGATGTTCGCTAAGTCTTTTGTCTCCGCTACGTCGAATACTCCTGAAATTTCAGAACGTCCTCCTGCGATTGGTCCTGAAGATACTCCCGGTGCAGAATATACGATGTTATCCAATACGATAGCGATGTTACTTTGTTGTGTATACGCTTTCCCGGTTAACTCTTCCCATTTCTTCGCTCCTGTTGCGTTCATCTGCATCGTTACAGACGGACGTCCCATTTGGTCGAATGATTCTCTGGCATCGGTAATAACACCTCCACTCATTGGTGGAATGCCTTCTCTGTTTGCTTTTAACGCATATAACTCAACTACGTTTGGTGCTTTCGGATTTAATTTACCCCATGCAAAACGTACATAACGCTGTTCTGCAGGTAATAAAGAACGGATATCATCTCTTTTTAAATACGAATTAACTTTTGCAGTATCTTTTGGATTAAAGTAAGCCAATACCGGACTTCCTTGTTGTCCACCACCTACTACTAAATCCAATAACGGATTGTTTCCTTTTTTAGCTGCAGCCGAATCGGTTGCTTTATTGGTTAACAATGAGTCAATATCTGTCTTTTTAGCAGCTTCTTTTGTCTCAACTGTTGCTTTTTCTGTTTTCTTTAACGTCTCGTTAGCCGCCAAAAGGAAGTTTCCGATTTCGTCCGTTTTATACGTTTCCCAGAATTCTAACTGAGCCGTACTTTGTAATAATTTTGTAATACGGTCTACATCCTTAGCACCCGGAAGCTCAACCAGAATTCTTCCTGATTCTCCTAATTTCTGGATGTTTGGTTGTGTAACCCCGAATTTGTCGATACGCTCTCTCAATACACGGAAAGCACTTTCTACAGACTCTTCCACTTTTTTTCGTAGCACAGCTTTTACTTGTGCATCGGACATATCGAATTTGATTACATCACTTAAATTTCTGTTTCCAAAAATTTCTGGCGATGCCAATTTCGTTGCTCCGTTTGATTCTTTGTCAAAAGCGATAAAGAAAGCGTCCAAATAACTTTGGTTACCTTCTCTGTTTTTGGTTGCTTCTGCAAGCGCTTTATTGAAAACTGGATTTTTAGAATTATTCGCTAATCCTTTCAACACGTCTTTAACAGAGATCTGAAGAATCACGTTGATTCCTCCTTCTAAGTCAAGACCTTTATTAATTTGTTTAGCGCGTACTTCGTTAAAAGTATGACCTAAAAAAACTTTTTCTTTACCAATAGAGTCCAGATAGAACAACTCTTTTTTAGAGTCTCCGTTCGCAAAGGCTTTCGCCTTTTTCTCGATATTATTGGTAACAAATGTGAAGGATAGCTGGTAAATACTTACCAGTGCAAAAAGTATTGCAAAAAATTTAATGAGTCCTTTATTCTGCATTATTACTAAATATTAATTATTCATTTTTTTCAAAAACGAGCAAATATATAATTTACCAAAAGATTAACCAATTAATTTGCTAATATTATCAAAAAAAAAGACTGCCCTACGCAGCCTTTCTTTATTTCTTCTATAATGACTATGCCAAAACAGATTTAAGATCACCATTCATAGTTCTAACCGCATCAGCACTCTTCGCAAAAAGGGCTTTCTCAGCATCGTTTAAGGCGATAGCTACAATTTCTTCAATTCCGTTTTTACCGATAATACACGGTACACCAATACAAATATCATTCTGACCGTATTCCCCTTCCAGATAAACCGAACATGGAATCATACGTTTTTGGTCGTTTAAAATACTATCTACCAGGTAGGCCACTGACGCCCCTGGTGCATACCAGGCCGATGTTCCCAACAATCCGGTTAATGTAGCTCCTCCAACCATAGTATCGGCCGCTACCTTATCCAGTACGTCCTGCGCTAAAAAGTTTGAAACCGGACTTCCATTATACGATGCCAGACGCGTTAACGGAATCATAGTGGTATCACCATGCCCTCCAATTACCATCCCCTGAACATCGTTAGACGGTTTATCCAATGCTTTTGACAAATAGTATTTAAAACGGGAACTATCCAAAGCACCACCCATACCGATAATTCTGTTTTTCGGTAATCCGGTCGCTTTTAAGGTTAAGTAGGTCATCGTGTCCATAGGATTCGACACCACCACTATAATCGTATCCGGAGAATATTTTAACACGTTTTCCGCTACCGATTTTACAATTCCAGCATTGATCCCGATCAATTCTTCGCGGGTCATTCCCGGTTTTCTAGGAATACCTGAGGTGATCACCACCACATCGCTTCCGGCTGTTTTGGAATAATCGTTCGTACTTCCTGAAACGCGTGTATTAAATCCTGTTGTTGTTGCGCACTGCATGATATCCATCGCCTTACCTTCTGCAAATCCTTCTTTGATATCCAACAATACCACTTCGCTTGCAATTCCTCTATAAGAGATAACATCTGCACAAGTTGCTCCTACATTTCCTGCGCCAACTATTGTTACTTTCATAATATTCGTAAAATAAGTATTAAATTAATTTTTGATTTATTGAGTTACCCAATATACAAATTTTATGCACGCAAAATACACGGTTCAAAAAAATCACATTTTTTTAAACTTCGGTCAAATAAAAAAGGATGCCGTTTCCTGACATCCTTTCTCTATTTGTAATTTATGCATCAATTTTGGCGTATGCTGCATTTTTCTCGATAAACTCTCTACGCGGCGGTACCTCATCTCCCATTAACATAGAGAAAATCCGGTCGGCCTCGGTTAAACTATCAATAGACACCTGACGTAACGTTCGGAATTCCGGATTCATCGTCGTTTCCCATAACTGCTCCGCGTTCATCTCTCCAAGACCTTTATAACGCTGGATACTCGTTCCACCGCCCATTCTTTCAGAAATTCCATCGCGTTGCGCATCGGTCCACGCATATTCCTTTTTATTTCCTTTTTTCACCATATATAATGGTGGTGTTGCAATATATACGTATCCGTTTTCGATCAGTTCTTTCATATATCTAAAGAAGAACGTCAGAATAAGTGTAGAAATGTGACTACCATCGACATCGGCATCACACATGATCACTACTTTATGATACCGTAGCTTTTCAAGATTTAAGGCTTTACTATCTTCCGCCGTTCCGATCGTAACACCCAATGCGGTAAAAATATTCCGAATCTCTTCGTTTTCGAATACTTTATGATGCATGGCTTTTTCTACGTTCAGGATTTTACCCCGTAACGGAAGGATCGCCTGAAACGCACGGTCACGTCCTTGTTTGGCCGTTCCACCCGCGGAATCCCCCTCGACAAGAAATACCTCACATTTTGCCGGATCCTGTTCGGAACAATCGGATAATTTCCCTGGTAATCCACCGCCACCCATAACGGTTTTACGCTGTACCATTTCACGGGCTTTTTTAGCCGCATGACGTGCCTGCGCTGCAAGGATTACTTTCTGAACAATTATCTTAGCATCGTTCGGGTTTTCCTCCAGATAGTTTTCCAACATTTCGGCTACTGCCTGACTTACTGGTGATACTACCTCACGGTTTCCTAATTTTGTTTTGGTTTGCCCTTCGAATTGCGGTTCGGATACTTTTACCGATACAATCGCTGTTAATCCCTCACGGAAGTCATCTCCTGAAATTTCAAATTTCAGTTTTTCCAACAATCCGGAAGCATCCGCATATTTTTTAAGCGTACGGGTCAATCCACTACGGAATCCCTGTAAATGCGTTCCTCCTTCGTGGGTATTGATATTATTTACGTAGGAAAAGATATTTTCGGAATAGCTGCTGTTATAAATTAACGCCACCTCAACCGGCACTTCTCCTTTATCGCTTTCCATACTGATCACGTGTCCGATAATCGGCTCACGGTTTCCATCCAGGAATTTAACAAACTCTTTTAATCCTTCTTTCGAATGGAAGACTTCTCCCACGAAGTTCCCGTCTTTATCCGTTTCTCTGCGATCGGTTAACGTAATTGTAATCCCCTTATTAAGGAATGACAATTCGCGCATACGTGCCGCTAAGGTATCATACGAATATTCCGTTGTTTGTGTAAAGATGGTATGATCCGGTTTAAAGGTTACAATCGTTCCCCTTTTTTCGGTTTCACCAATCTGTTTTACCGGATAAATCGCTTTACCTCTTTCGTATTCCTGTTCGTATACTTTTCCTTCTCTGTGAACCGTTGCACGCAAATGGTCGGATAGTGCATTAACACACGACACCCCTACCCCGTGTAAACCTCCGGATACTTTATAGGAATCTTTATCAAATTTACCTCCCGCACCAATTTTGGTCATTACAACCTCCAATGCGGAAACGCCTTCTTTTTTATGAATATCTACCGGAATACCACGACCGTTATCTTCAACCGTAATGGAATTATCCTCATTAATTGTCACAGATATGGTATCACAATGTCCAGCTAAAGCCTCATCGATCGAGTTATCCACAACCTCATAAACCAAGTGGTGAAGTCCGCGTGTTCCTACATCTCCAATATACATGGAAGGACGCATTCTTACGTGCTCCATCCCCTCAAGCGCCTGAATACTGTCTGCCGAATAATTGTTTTTCTTAACTTCTTCGCTCATAATTTATATTCTAAAAAATGTATTTTTTCGTCTAACAGGCAAATATATGAAAACGCAAAGGATAATACACTAAAAATAACCCGTATTAGCCGTAAGTTATCAACAAAAACATTTAATTAACGCCTAATTTTCTTACTTTTTAACATTTGACATCCGCATAAAAAAACAAAAAAAGCACCGGTAAATTCCCGGTGCTTTCAAACAAACAAACTAATCACATATGAAAGATCATAATGTCGCTTTCAGGGTGGCAATATTCGTATCGGCCTTAACATGGGCCTTATTGGCTCTTCCGCTTGGATCCTGGTTTTCCTGCCATTTCGGAATCCATTTGCGTACGGTTTTGGCCGCACTGGCTTGTGGGAAATGTTTATGAAAAATGGTACGGTAGTAATACGCTTCTTTTGTGGCGGGTGTATTGTGCGGAAACAGGTCGGCTGCTTTTGCCAACTGTTCATCCGTAACCTGCGCGGTTCCATATTCGATTAACGCATCGATCCAGTTGTAACCAACACCGTCCGAAAACTGCTCTTTTTGGCGCCATAAAACGCTATCCGGCAGATAGGGTTTTTCCGGAGTGTCGAAGGCTTTTCGAAGGATGTATTTCTCCACTCCGCCATAGGTGGCCGGTTGTTTTTCTTCCGGTCTGATTTTAATCGCCAGGTTTAAAAAGGCTTTGTCCAAAAACGGAACCCGCGCTTCCAATCCGTGCGCCATAGTCGATTTATCCGCACGTAGCAAATCGGCTGTGGCTAATTTTTGTACGCGTTCGATAGTTTCTTTTTGAAAATCGGCTACAGAAGGCGCATTTCTAAAATACAGATACCCTCCAAAAATCTCATCGGCTCCTTCTCCGGACAATACTACTTTGATTCCTTTTTCGGTGATGGCTTTCGACAGGAAATACATCGGCGTACTGGCCCGAATCGAAGTAACATCGTAGGTTTCCAGGTGCCAGATTAACGTATCCAGAATTTCAATCCCCTCTTCCACCGAAAAGTAAATTTCATGGTGTTCCGTTCCCAGATACTCGGCTACAGCACGAGCCGCAACCACATCGGGTGCATTGCCATCCAATCCGATCGAAAACGAATGCAGTTTCGGACTTCCGGCTTCCGTCATTAACCGGGACGCAATAGCCGATGTTAACGATGAATCCAATCCACCGGATAACAAAACACCAATGGGCACATCGCTCATCAATCGTTTGCGTACCGCTTCGGTAAGGGTTTCCCGGATTGCTTTTAAATCGAGCGGTTCTACGGCTTTTGCGGCATCTTCCCATTGCGGTTGGTAGTATTTTACAAATCCTGTTTTGGGGGAGTAATAGTGTCCCGGGGGAAAGGCGGCAAACGACTTACACTGGTCGGCTATGGCTTTCATTTCGGAGGCAAAATAAACCGCTCCGTGACTGTCGATTCCGTAATACAGTGGTTTTACACCCAACGGATCCCGGCCTGCCATAAAATCATCACCGTCAATCACAACAAAGGCAAAGATCCCGTCGAGCATATCACAAAATTCATAGCCATATTCTTCATATAAATGCACAATCACTTCCGAATCCGATGTCGTACGAAACGTATGTTTTTTTAGTACGGTATCACGTAGTTTTTTATGGTTATATATTTCGCCATTGTGTACCATCCAGGCCGAGTTGGTTCCCTGAATTGGTTGCTTCCCGGTTTGCAAATCGACGATCGACAAACGTTCGTGGCTTAAAAAATGCCCTTTTTCCGTGATATGCAAATCACTTTCATCCGGACCGCGATGCGACATTCTTTTGGACAATTGTTGTACCAATTCCGCATCGACTCCTTTTCCTATAACTGCTACTATCCCGCACATACTATTTTTGCTTTAAATGGTTATTATTACGTCACAAAATTGCCTATATCAGTTTTAATTAAAAAGCAAAAACTTTATTTTGGTTTAAATTTTAAATCAAAATAAGCGATTCAAAAACAAAATATAACCTAAAGCATCCGATTTATAGCGTTTGGGTTAAAATCTATAAGTCAAGCCTTATATCGAGACATTTAAAACAAAAAACCGGACAAATGCCCGGTTTTATTTAGTTTTTGGAATAGTCGTCCAGTAGTTGTTTTTCCCTACTGTTTAGCGATTGTACGCCGTTTTTATTTATTTTTTCCAGTATACAGTCGATTTCCTTTTGTTTTTCAACTTTGGCCGCGTTATACTTCTCATCAAGCGTATAATTTTGCTCTTTGGTATGCGATGCGTTATGATTTGTAATACGTATTACCGCATATATAAGTCCGGCTACAAAAAGCACTATTGCAACTAACATCATCATGGTTTCTTATTTTACCTGTTTTCCTTTTACAAATGTATTTACCGGTACGACATACGGCACACCGTCGATATCCATCGTCATAATATCCGCATCGAAGATCACAAAATCGGCCCATTTACCCACTTCCAAACTTCCTTTTTCGTTTTCTTCAAAATTAGAATATGCCGCCCAGATAGTCATTCCCTTTAGGGTTTCCTCACGGGTTAATGCATTTTCCGACTGGAATCCGTTTTCCGGATAATTTTTAAGATCTTTTCGTGCTACAGCTGCATAAAACGTATACATCGGGTTTACTTCCTCAATCGGAAAGTCGGTTCCCAACGCGATCAACCCCGCTTGTTGTAACATGGTTTTATAGGCATACGAATACTGTAGTCGTTTTTTACCCAATCGGTCTTCGGCCCAATACATATCCGATGTCGCATGCGTAGGTTGCACCGATGGTATGATTCCCAGCTTAAAGTAATCGAAGTCTTGTTCGCGTATAATCTGAGCGTGTTCGATCTTCCATCTGCGGTCGGGTTTACCATCTAATACTTCTTTGTAAATTTTTAAGAGTACAGTATTTGTCGAATCACCTATCGCATGGGAATTCATCTGATAATCCGATTCGGCGATCTGCTTGGCGATTTCCCGAATCGTTGGAATTGGCGACAACAAGGCTCCGAATTGTTTTGGTTTGTCGGAATACGCCTGGTGCAAACAGGCACCACGCGATCCCAAAGCACCGTCGCCCATAAATTTAAACGAACGAACGTTTAATTTATCGGTTTTATAAATTCCCAATTGCGTATAATGATCCACATTTTCGCGGGTCGCCATCACCATCGCGTAGATATTGATATCCAGTTTGTTTTCCTGTTGCAAACTATCGATCAAATCAATAACATCGCGCTCCAAACCGGCTTCGTTGATCGTCGTCAATCCGTAGTGAAACATTTCTTTTTGCGCTTCCTGTAAGGCCGTAATTTGCGTCTCCCGTGTTGGTTTTGGAATAATCGCCGATACCAATTCCATTGGATTATCGACCAAAATACCGGTTAGTTTTCCGTCTTTGACTTCAATCTGTCCGCCTGATGTTTTGGTTTTGGTTGTAATTCCAGCCAGTTCCAGGGCTTTTGTATTCACCAACATCGCATGTCCGTCGATACGGGTTAGCACCACCGGAATAGTTGGAAAGTACTGATCCAATAACTCTTTCGTTGGAAATTCTTTTTCTTTCCAGTCGTTCTGATCCCATCCGCGGCCTATAATAAACGTATGATTTTTGACTTTTTGGAACGCCTGAATCCTTTCGATCACTTCCTGAAAACTCTTGGTTCCTCTAAGATTTACCGCCTGCATATTCATGCCCAGTCCGTAAAAATGGGCATGCGCATCGTAGAATCCGGGATACATATATTTACCCTTGGCGATCATCGTTTTTTTAGCGGAAAACTTTTTTAAGATATCCGCCTTGCTCCCGATTCCAATAATTTTTCCGTCTTTAACCGCTAAGGCTTCCGCAGTCTGAAATGCTTTATTAACCGTATAGATTTTCGCATCCGAAACGATCAGATCGGCTTCCTGTTTTTTCTGGGCGTTGATCCAGGCCGAAATAAGACAACATGCGGCCAGTAGTATATTTTTTACTTTCATTTTTGGTAGGTCTAATCGATAGTTTCGATCGTATATTTTGAACTGTTGATTTCGAAGGTTTCACCTATTCCGCCACCCATTAATTTTAGTCCTAAGGGCGATTGAGGCGAAAGTGCGATTACATTGACACCGTCGATAGCAATTTTAGGCAAAGCGGCACTCATAAACAAATACATCCCATTGGTTTTGATCACGCTACCTACGGCAATTTTTGAGGTAGTTGCTGTGGCATCAATCTTTTCCAATATGGCTTTCATCTGAAGCGCTTCCTGTAACTTGGCGCTTAATTTTTCCTGTTCCAAATGCATCATCGACAGCGCGGTTTCATGCTTATCGCCAGCCGATCCTTTTGCATCGTTTTGCGCATCTTCTGCCAATCCGGAAATCATATCTCTAAAAACATCAATTTTGTCTTGTAATAAAACCAGATGATGTTGTACAATTTTTTGTTTAAATGTCATTTCTATTCTTGTAATGATATACAAAGAAACAAAATAAAAGCCTGCAAAAATAGTTGTTTTGCAGGCTTCCTTCTTTATTTGAACACTTTAATTAAAAGTCGAATTTATAACTGGCTCCAATCAGGAACTGGAATCCCTGTACCGGATAATTCAGCCAGCGTTGGTAGTTCTGACTTGCCAGGTTGTTGGCTTTCAGATAGGCTGTAAGGCGTTCGTTGTGTTTGTAACCCACATGCGCATTCAGATCAAAATAACTGTCTAAAGTTACCGTTTTGAACAATGGCTCCGTTAGCGAAACATCAGTATACATAAACTGATCTTTACGATCGCCTACAAAGAAGATATTTGTTCCGGCATACCATTTTTCGGTGATGTTAAAGTCGAAATCGGCGCCAATTTTTACCGTTGGCATATTCCACGCCTGTTCCAGATCGGTTGTAAAGCTGTTAAACGTACCGTTAATTCCGAAGCTTACATTTTTAGAGAAGTCCATTTTTAATTCTCCAAAAAAGCTGATCGTTTTTAACTTGTCGTAAACCACACCAAACGAGTTTCCGTAAACATAACCTTCGGTATTGGTATTGGCCGTGTCGTATATATTGCTTTTAAAGAACGCTTTATCGTCGTCACTTTTATACGACCCTCTAACGTTGTAGGCTACGTTATTCGCCAGTTTTCCTTTTAATCCGACATAGATATCGTATTGTTCACTGGTTGGTGCGATCACGAGATTAGGCGCTACAAACTGGTTTTCGCCAACAAAATCGGCATAGGTATTTTGTTTTAATCCACCTTCGGCACCGGCATAAGCAATCATCACATCGCCCACCACTTTATAGGATGCTTTTACATTTGGATATACGTAGAATTTCCCTTCACTTTCGTTATTCAGTTTCCCCATGTTGTAAAAAAGTCCCGCTCCAAGCTGAACCGAAAGATCCCCTTCTTTTAATAAAACACTCGGTTGCACTCCAAAATTCAGGTAACTGTATTTCATTTCGCTATCCGGTAGATTGTAGTAATCTTTTTTAAAATTCCCACCTACATAATCCACTACAAAATCGGTTTTAAATTTATTGTCTTTGAATTCGAAATCGATTGAAGGCTTGATAAAGAAACGGTTTTCTGCGCTTCCTTTCGCATCCCAAAAACGTTTGAATTGCAATGTGGCTTCGTTAAAATAACTGTCTTTCATTCCCAATCGCCCACCTAATTTTAAGGTCTGATAGGTTTGCTGTGGATTGATTGCCGCCAACATATTCGGATCGTCGAATGTCAGATAATCGGTTGGCAATCCGTACCAATTGTACAACTGATGTTGGTAGCCTAAATCGACATTCCAGTCGAAATCACGTTGTTTACTTCCATAGGTCAGATCAACCGAAGTAGTGTAGTATTTATCGTCCAGCAACACGTCTTTGATACCGCCCTGCGATGACATATGACGGAACATTCCGGCCACATATTCGTTATTGCTCAGGTTTTTAGTCACAAACAATTCACCGTTTACCGCGGCGTAATTACCAAATCCTAAAGTGGCATAATTGTTATACAATTTTTCCTTTTGTGCTTTGTCTACTCCGGCCGCTTTTCCTTTGGACGGCGTAAACGTCGACGCTACCGGAAAGGAAAAAATATTGTATTGTATTTCTTTTTTCTGCGTATTGTCTTCGTCGTCTATCGTTGGGGTTTCTTTTACTTTAAAAGCATCGGAAATGGTTGGCGTATACGGTTTTACTACGTTTACTACTTCTGTTCCCAGATTTTCGTCTTTCTTTTGTGCAAAAAGCGTCTGACTTCCTGCTAAAAGTAGTACGAATGCGATTTTATATTGAATGGTCTTTGTCATATGCTGTATTTATTAGTACGAAAAAGTACGCTCCTTTTAATTGGTTATTGAGGAATTGCGTTTGGCTTCTTCCGATTTAATAAAGTCTAATTCTTTTTTGGCTTCGTCTACCACATCCTGATACGTGCTAAAGTTTTTGATTACGCTTTCCAGAATATAGGTCGCCTGGAAACTGTCCTTTAAGCCGTAAAAGTTTTTCGCCATGATCACCAGACCTTTGGCTCCAAAATATTTGTATCCGGAATAATCTTTAGCCAATTTCTGAACGGCGGTATTGGATGCTTCAAATTTACCATCCTTGTTTTTAAAGTACGCATCGTAGTATAATGCTTCTGCCGCCAGCTCTCCTTTGGCTATGGTGAGTAGTTTTGCGTAGGCCGTTTTGGCTTTTGCTTCATCGTTCGATTTAATAGCCGAACGCGCTACGATAATCTGTGCATCACTCTTGATACGGTCTTCAATTTTAGTATTTGCCAATACCTTATCGGCATAAATCACCGCATTCGGATAATCCTTCTGTTCGTAATACGATTTCATCAGATTGGATTGCGCGAAGGTTACGTTTTGCGGGAAATCGGCTTCTGTTTCCAGTCGTTTTAAAACCGGAATTGCTTTGGCATAATCGTTTTTCTTCAGATGAATTTCCGATAAACGCGCCAATGACTGTTCGGTAAATTCATTTCGGGATTTTCCTATCACAAATTCATAATTCGGAATGGCATTGTTTCCAAGACCTTCGGCAAAATAGGCCTGCGCCAGATAGAAATTGGCTTTTAAAGCCGAGATTCCATTCGGGAAGTTTGCCAAGTAGCCTGTAAATGCAGAAATCGCCGGTTTTAAATTGTTTTGCAGGTATTGTTTTTCCGCTGCTTCGTAGGTTGTTTTATCCAGATCGGCATCCGTAACTTCTACAAAATCAAGGGTTCTTACCCAACTTGCATATTCGTCTACTTTTCCGAGATCGACATAAATCAGACGTGCCGTCGAAACCGCTTCCATCGCCTCCTGACTTCTCGGATAATCGGCTACTACTTTTTTCAGTTTGGTTAACGCCTGCTGGTCTTTTTCGGCATTATAATAAATCAAACCTTGTCTTAAAATGGCTTTTGCCGCATACGAACTGTCTTTATAATCCGTAATCAGGCGGTCGTAGGCCTGTAACGCTTTTTCGGTATTGTTTAACGTCACATAGGTATTCCCCATTTCATATAACGCATCATCCGCATATTTTGATTTCGGATAGGCTTTTAGGAATCCGTTTAACTCCTCTACTTTTTTATCGTTTCGGGATACAAATCCATAGGAAATCGCTTTTTGGAAATAGGCATAATCTGCGTCGACACTTTTTAGCTCGATCGCTTTATTATAAGCTTCCATCGCCGGCCAGTATTTGGTTGTCACAAAATAACTGTCGGCCATTCGTAGGTAGGCATCGTTAAGACGTACTTTGTCGTCTTTTGCCATATTGATATACTCCTGAAAATATTTTGCCGCCTGTTCGTATTCTTTTTGTTTAAAATAGGTATACGCCAGATCATAATTGGCATTTTTATACTCAGGCGTGTTTTTCGCTTCCGCGCTACCCAAAAATTGTTTAAAGCTGATCAATGCATCACCAAACTGTCCTAAAACATATTCCGTTTCGGCTTTCCAGAACGTAGCACGGGTGGTGAATTTCGCATCGCGTTGTTCGGCAATCGATTTTTTAAATAAAGCCAGTGCTTCGTTATAATTCCCGTCGGTATACAACTCCAGTCCGCGGTAAAACGTCACTTTCTGATACGCCAGTTTGTTTTCCGGCGTTTTGCTTTTTTCCAGCAATACCAAGGCTTCTTTGTAATTTTTTGACGTGATGTACGAGTTGATCAACAAGGATTCGATCTCGGCTTTATAAGATGTATTCGGGTATTTGTTCAGGTAACCCATTAAAACTTCCGGTACACTTTGGTATGGATTTCCGATTTCGTAGCTCAATTTGGCATAATTCAAATAGGCATCTTCCTGGATTTTGGCGTCAAAATCCATTTCAGAGGCGTTTTTAAATGCGTTTAGCGCCTGTTGCTTTTTATCCGTTTTCAGGTAACTTTCCGCCAAATGATAATAGGCATTCTGCGCTACCGCATCCTGTCCGTTGATAATTTTATTAAACTGAGCGATCGCATTTTCATAATCGCCGGCTTTATAATAGGCATACCCCAACTGGTAAAAATCGGTGTTGTTCCATTTGCCTTTTTTGCCTTTGTATTCCAACAAATACGGTAAGGCTTTGTCGTATTGTTTCAGGTTAAAATAGCTCTCTCCGATAATTTTGGACAATTCGGATTTTTCGTTGGCGTCGGATTTGGACAATTGCGGAATTCCCACGTCGATTGCTTTTTGAAAATTCCCCAGTTTAAAGTTCATATCCGCCTGGAAGTAGGACATTTTTTCTTTGTATTTGTCCTTATCGGCTACCTGATCAAAAAACTGTGTAGCGTCTTTGTAGTTATCGGTTTCATAGGCCATATAACCCAGGTAATATTTGGCTTGTGAACCATATTCTTTGGAATTAACGACTTTATTAAAATATTTTTCAGCTTCTTTTTTATTTTTTGCGGTAAAGTAACAATAGCCTTTTTGGAAATTATAGCGTTCCTTATCGCTTAAGGTCATGGCATTTTCATCGACTTTATCGAACCATTTCAGCGCCTGAACGTAGTTTCCCTGTTCAAAGTAATAATGTGCCACTTCGATATAGGCCTGATTTTGCTTCGTACTGGTCGGGTAATTTTCGACAAAATTTTCCATCATCTGATCGGCGCCCGATTGTTCCAGGCGAATCGCGCAATTGGCACTGTAATAAGTACAATCCGCTTTTACTTCCGAACTGTTGTTGGCGCTTTTTACCTTATCAAAAAGGATTTGAGCCGCCTGGTACTGTTTGTCTTTGTAAAGCGACAACGCTTTTTGGTAGTCCACTAAATCGTGCGTATAGATGTTCGATTGTTGTGCCGCGAGGTTCATCGCACCCAGCGTTAAGGAAATAAATAATAGCCTATCTAATTTTCGCATTGTTACTTTTTTTAAAACCCAAATATATCAAAATATACTGGTATTAACGTTTGTCCGGTTTTGTTTATTGCAGGAGTTCCCTCAAAAACCAAACCAAATAATTTCTTACGGAAATAAATTGTTGTAAATTTCGTTTTAAATTTTGCAGGACTCTCTTAACTTCTTATTTTTACCAAAATAAAACATACAGACTTATGTCACAAACTATTCTCTCCCTTACCGATGTAACCATTTATCAGGAAAATAATGCTGTTTTAACCCATGTGAACCTTGAGGTTAAAAATGGTGATTTTATTTATATCATTGGAAAAACCGGTTCCGGAAAAAGTAGTTTTATGAAGACTTTGTATGCCGATTTACCGCTAACGGAAGGCGAAGGTACCATTGTGGATTATGATTTAAAAACATTGAAAGAAAAGGACATCCCTTATCTGAGACGTAAACTGGGAATTGTTTTCCAGGATTTTAAATTACTTCCGGACCGCAATGTTCACGACAACCTGGAGTTTGTTTTAAAAGCAACCGGATGGGCCGAAAAAGAAGAAATGCAGGTACAGATTGAGGAAGTACTGGACAAAGTGGGTATGCGTAATTTTATGACTAAAATGCCGCACCAACTTTCTGGTGGTGAACAACAACGAATCGCGATTGCCCGGGCTTTACTAAACGATCCGGAGTTAATTTTAGCCGATGAACCCACCGGAAATCTGGATCCGCAAACGAGTGTGGAAGTTATGGAGGTTTTGAAAAAAATCAACCAAAACGGAAAAACCATTTTAATGGCCACGCACGATTATGCGCTGTTAATGAAATATCCATCCAAAACCCTGAAATGCGAAGATAAAACCTTATTTGAGGTGGTACAACGAACGGTATAAACACAAATCAGTACCCAATATATACGATCAATACCCCTTTATCAAGAGGGTATTTTTTTTGTATAAAATCGTAAAAAATCAGACTATACGAGTCATCCCAGGTTCATTTTGCCCAGCTCCTATCAACGTATATTCTGACTTTAGGTTACCCTTTAACCATATAAGCGGTTTTAATCTTCTATTTTCAACATCATTACATTACTTTTATTCCGGCAACTATAACTCACAAACTGTTTCCCAAAAGGAAAGGTTGGGTGAATTCTTAAAACATTACCAAAAAAAACGTTACTTTGTAATATTCAATATTATTTGAAAGATCACTAACCCGATATGTTTTCCATACTGATACCTACATACAACGATGATGTAAGCAACTTAACCCGCTCCCTTATAAAGCAGGGAAATGCATTACAATTGTCATTTGAAATCATCTGTTGGGACGATTGTTCCTCTGACAGCGTAGCTTCACAGAACAACAAAGCTTTATGTGCCGAATTTGATAACTATTCCTATTATAGAAGTGCAACCAATTTGGGCGATACTCAAACCCGGACATCATTGGCTTTAAAGGCGAAATACGACTGGCTTTTATTTGTTGACTCGGATGTATTACCCGGCTCGGAAACCTTTTTAAAAAAATACGTTGCATTCATCGGTTCGCAAAATCCGATTATTTTTGGCGGATGTCAATATTCTGATCATCACGAAAATCAGGCGACTATGTTACGATGGACTTTCGGCCATTCGCGCGAGTCGCAAACAGCCGAATCCCGAAATCAGAAACCGTATCATTATATCTTTTCCAGTAATTTTCTAACAGACAAAAACACTTTTCTAAGTATCAAATTCCCGAAAAAAAACATTTACGGTATGGATAGTTTTTTTTCGTATCAGTTGTACCAGAAAGCCATTCCGGTACTGCATATCGACAATCCGATACTGCATCTTGGTCTGGACAAAAACGAAATTTTTTTCCAAAAATCACTCGAAGCCGTAAAACTCCGAAAAAACATGTTTTCGGAATTACCCGGCATCGAAAATATTAATTCGCTACTAAAAAACTACAACCGGCTAAGACGTTTGCATCTCGATAGCGTTGTTGGCCTGTTTTTTAATTTGTCGGAACCCGTTTTGCGAAAAATGATTCTGGGAAAAAACAGAAATTTGTTTTGCCTGGATTTGTATCGATTGGGATATATTTGTGTGATCAAATAGTGTCGTATGGCTTTTTTTTCCGTTATTATCCCTTTATACAACAAAGAAGCGCATATCCAAAGCACTTTAAACAGTATTCTGAATCAGACGTTTACTGATTTTGAAATCGTTATTATAAATGACGGCTCAACGGATCGTAGCCTGGAAATAGTACAGTCTTATTCCGATCAACGGATTCGGTTATTTACGACTGAAAACCGTGGCGTTTCTGCCACACGGAATCTGGCCATGCGAAAAGCTTCCGGTCCCTATTTTGCTTTTATCGATGCCGATGATTTCTGGTATCCGCAACATCTTGAAAAGTTATACGATACCATTATCGCATTTGATCATCTGAGTGTTTTTAGTACAGTACAGGAAATTGAAACGGCCAACGGAGTTTTCCCGGCCCGTCATAGTAATATAACATCGGCTTTGCTACAGGAAGTCGATCTTTTTGAAACCAGTATGACCCGAAGTATACTGGCTGTTTCTTCTCTCGCTATACACCGGAACGTTACGGAAACCATCGGTTTTTTTAATGAAACGATTTCCAATGGAGAAGATACGGACTATTTTATCCGTATCGGATTTCATTATAAAATCGGACTGTATAATGGTATTACGTCGCGCTATACTTTTGTGAGCGGAAGTTTGTCCAATCGGGCATTCCAAAGGGAGCATTATTGTGATTTTGAGCAGTTTTGGGAAATTGAAAAAAGCAATCCTGCGGCCAAAAAGGTGATTGACCTTAACCGTTTTTCGTTAGCCATTAAATGTAAAATCTATGGCGATCGAGCCAATTACAACCAACTGGTACAGTCTATAGACCGAAGCAATTTAGTTTTTAAACAACGGTTGTTGCTACAACTTCCAGCTCCGGTTTTAGTCTTGCTACATCGGCTTAAAAATTACCTGGAAAAGAAAAATATCCGTTTAGGTGCGTTTTGACGTTATAAAATCGGCATATTCGCGGATATAATCAGCTTCTTCATATACATCAGACGAAATAACCAAACAAATGGCTCCCGATGAAAAATTGTCCAGTTCCCGCCAGATTCCTTCCCGGATTAACAATCCTTTATCCGGACGGTTAAGTGTAACTTTTTCCTTTTCGCTTCCATTGTCCAGCAACACATCAAAACTACCACTTACGGCAATCAGAAATTCTTTTTGGGCAATATGCGCATGTCCGCCACGGTATGCACCACTCGGTACATCATACAAATAATAAACCCGCCTGATTTCAAACGGAACCGTATCTTTTTCTACAACCGCCAGATTTCCTCTTGGATCGGCTATTTTGGGTATGTCTATAAATTCTCCTATTGGTATCGCATCAGTCATATAAAGTATCTTCTTTCTTTTTTAAAATTTCCCTGTAATCCCTGATTCCCTGTAATCCGACTCTAAATTTCGGATAGATTCCGGACAATGGTACATATTTTTTTCGACCTAAAAAAAACATATATTTCAAAAGGTAATAGTAGGCCCCGGTTTTGAATCGTTTATAAAAACCGGCCATTTTTGCATAAATCAACCGATCGGAGGCCACCTCATCACTCGAGGAATAACTTTTGTGAATAACAATGTTTTCGGGACAAAATAAAACTCTCAGCCCTTTATGTAAAGCACTTCGAAGGAAAAACAACGTTTCCGCATCCTGAAATCGGGCACCAAGTCCAAACCATTCGTTATAAACACAATTCTTTTCCCGAAGCGCTTTTGTTTGAGCCGTCACTTCGATGGATAAAACTTTCTCCAGATCGTTTTGCCCCAAAAAAACAGGTCCCTTCGGATAACGACAAAACGGCTTACCATCTGTCGTAAGTGTCTGAAAACAAATTAACGGAACCGATTGATTTTGGTTATACGCATTAATAATTATTTCGCGGAATCCTTCCGGGTAGCTTACATCATCATCGGCTATCAGGACAATTTTTCCGGTTGCCTGATGAAGTGCTATATTCCTGCTTTTGGAAAGTCCTTTTTCAAAAACATTGATCACTTTTACATTAGGATAATCCGAAATCAGTAGTTTTTCCTGTGTGGTCTGATTTACAATCAGCAAACGAAAGGTATGGAAAGGTGAAGACGTAAAAATAGCGTCCAAAAAATCCAAAGTGTCCCTATTCATAGTTGCAATCAGGATTTCTAAATCATCATTTTTAAATGCGTTCTCCAATTTGTTTTTATATTTACACAAATATAAAAATTTCTGCATCGGTAATGAAAATACTTTTAGTAGGGGAATACAGCCGACTCCATAATTCGTTAAAGGAAGGCCTTACGGCTTTAGGACATCAGGTAGTACTGGTAGGTTCCGGTGATCACTTTAAGAATTATGCTGTCGATTACTCGATTCGTACGAAATGGACGACACAATACTGGTTACCCCGAAAAATTAAAAATGCGATTTACCGTTTTTCCGGTCTGGATCTGGAAATGACCGAAAAAGCCATTCGGTTTTACCGGCTTTTACCTCAATTAAAAGGTTTTGATCATATTCAATTAATCAACTCCGATGCACTTGAAACACATCCGTATTGGAGTCGGAAGCTTTATAAAAAGTTATTTGATCAAAATCCAAAAGTGAATCCTTCGCTATTGATTTGCGGAGACGAAACACCGGTCAATGATTACCTGCTACAGGACAAGTTAAAATATTCCGTTTTAACACCGTATCTAAAAGACCGATCGTTACAACCGGAGTTCGAATATTCGTTAAAATATACCTATCCCAATTACCGGAAACTTTTTAATTGGGTTTCGGAAAACTGCAAAACACTAATAGTTTCCGATCTGGATTATAAAATCCCGATGGAAGCTATGGGCAATACCGTTGCGTTTATTCCCAATCCGATTAACAGCGATACAATCCCTTTCACTTCCAGTGCAATTACCGATACGATCATTATTTTCCTGGGAATCAATCGACTGAGTTATACCAAAAAAGGAATTTCTTATTTTGAAGCCGCATTGGAAATCATTCAAAAAAAATACCCGGAACAAATTGAGGTTATTGTGACCGAAAATGTTCCTTATGCCGTTTATATCAACTCCTATAACAAAGCCCATATTCTACTGGATCAGGTGTATGGTTTTGATCAGGGCTATAATGCACTCGAAGCAATGGCTAAGGGAAAAGTGGTTTTTACCGGTGCCGAAACGGAGTTTACCAAACACTATAATTTGCCCGAAAAAGTAGCCATCAATGCCGTTCCGGATGTAGCAGTACTTGTTTCTGAATTGTCATTTCTGATCGAAAATCCGCAGGAAATTACCGCCATCGGACAACGTGCCCGACAGTTTATTGAGAAGGAGCATTATTATACCACAATTGCAAATCGGTATTTGGAAACGTGGACTAAAAGTAAAGTATAACCAGTAAAGCACTATTCTATAGTATTCCGTTTGTGATAACTGCTATTTTTCCTGTTTTCAGATCAGAATCCTATAATTTTTCTTCTAAAAATACAGAATCAGCCCTGTAAGAATCCTTTAAAAGCTGTTTCAAATTCTGATCATATTGTTTATATTAGCTTTTTAAAAGTTTTTAAAAAAACAGAACGCTAATTCTCTCCCATACATGACTACAAACATCATCTCCGACAAAGCGCAAATAGGCAAAAATGTAACCATTGGCCATTTTTGTATTATTGAAGACCATGTGATTATCGGAGATAATACCGTTATCAAAAGTTATGTAGAATTAAGGGAAGGTACCGTAATTGGTTCAAATTGCTATATCGATTCCCGGGTTTCCTCATCCGGAAATTGTACAATTGGCAACAATGTAACGGTCCGTTATGACAGCATTATTGCCCGTGGGGTTACAATTGGAGACAATACGTATATCTGTCCCAAAATGATGACCAACAATCTGGACAATAATATGCAGCAAATTGGCGGTGCATCTATAGGTGCCAATGTCTTTATTGGTACAAATAGTGTATTGCAACACGGAATAACCATAGGCGATAATAGTGTGTTGGGTTCGATGTCGTTTGTGAATAAGGATATTCCCGAAAACGAAGTCTGGTTTGGTAATCCGGCCCGTTTTCAGAAAAAAAACCTATAATTTCCCGTTATAATTTGATGATTTTATATTGCTTTAAAAGCTCTTTTTCGTTGTCCCAGTCACGACTGTAATTGTTTTTAATCAATTTGGCCGGTACACCACCTATCAGTACGTTACTTCCCAAGTCCGTATAATCTTTGGTACATAATGAATTGGAAGCGATGACACAAAAATCGGGCGTACGGGTAAACGCCATAATCGAAACCCGATTGGAAACCGCATTATGTGTTCCGATCGCAATCGCACCCGTCATTGGATATAAAGCCCCGGTCAGTGTATTGATCATTGGATGAGAGTTGGTATCGATCACCTGCGATTCGTAGCCTATACCCGACCAATCGCCAAGGGTAATCCGTTCGGTACAAACCAATTTAACATCAGATCCGAGACAAGCCATATAGCCAAATTCGCAATAGGCCTCTTTCCCGATATAAAACAACACGTCCTTTCCCATATGTGCCGGCCCGTTAAACACTAATTGCCCTTCCAGCCAGAACTCCGCAATGCCTTTTTCTTTTTTAGCTTTTTCAAAACGTTGTCCAAAGCCAATCATCGCTCTGGTAATTGGTCCTTTAATCTCTATCTGACCTTCGATGGTATGAAAATGTACTTTTCCGTAAAAAAAGACCGGTAGTTTTTTCGCTACATCAAACGGAAACTTTTTAAAATTGAAGTAAAGTGTTTTCGTCCAGTTAACGGAATAAAGAAAGCGCAACTTACTCATCTTCCTTTTATATTGCTTCTTTATGGTCTTTAACACACTCATTTTTTTGTTATATATTGTCTTAGTAATCCAAATATCTTTATCTTTTTGTCCAGTTGGTACAGAGAATACAGTCCGGAAATCAGCACCAAAATCCCCATTATTACATACCGCAATATACCATCTTCCAGATACATCGCAAAATAGATCAGGAGTATCCAAACGAAACAACAAATTGCGATTTTATAAAACTCCCGTTCAAAATAAAAATCATAACGGTATTTCGCAATCCCTGTTACAATAATCAGGTGCAAAACATAATAAATTAAAAGGCTCACGCCCAATCCTTCCAAGCCATAGTAATAATAGCCGGCAATATTCAATAGCACCGAAAAAGTATTAAATCCGATTGCCGTTTTAATAAAAATACCGGTATCGCCTTTTGCAATCAAAATATATCCTACCGACCAGGAGATCGCTTTAAAAAACATCCCGAATATCCCCCAGCCGACCATCGCTATAATCGGTGTGAATTTTGTAGAATACAACAGATGGATCAACTGTGGCATCAGCATAATAAAAATCAGAATCACCGGAGTTAGCAATAAAATACCGATCAATGCCTGCTGATTTACACTTTCCCTGACTTTCACATTATCATTTGCAATAACCGCCAGTCTGGGGTAATAATCCGTTCCCATCGCATTAAAAATAATTCCGACATAGGAATTAACAATGGTAATTCCGGCATTAAACAACCCTACCTCTTCCACATCGCCCGTATGACTAATAAATATCTGAACAATATAAGACGCCGCTATAACCAACAAGCCCATAAAACTTAAGGCATAGCCCAATTTCAGCATCTCTTTTCCCTCACGTAGGGCTTCACGGCTCTTTACCGCCTCAGAAGGAATTTTCAGTTTTTTAAAATATACTACCGAAAATACAAAACTAATAATAGCCGATACAAGAATCGAAGGGACAATTGCGTCCAACCCCCAATAATAATACAACGGAACACTGATCACAAGTCCTACACCGCTACCGTATAAATTGGCTTGCGCCAAATACTTATGCTTCCGAAGTCCCTGTAATACGGCGATATTACCGCTGGTTAATTGTTTAAAAAGCAAAACGATAGCTGTCCAGGCAAAAGCCCATGTAAAATCGTAATTTCCAAAAGATAGATAACTCAACCAGGGCGATAACAATAACGTTACCACAAATCCAAGCGTCCCTGTGAGCCAGATCAACCGGGACAAAACACTAATTGTCCGACTTATTTTAGGAGTATCGTTTTCCGTCCCTGCTTGTGAGATATCTTTTACCGCACTCGTCTCCAGTCCGAGGTTTGTAAAACCGCTGATCAAATTAAGTGTTGCATTTAATAATCCGGCGATTCCCATACCAGCCGGACCAATCAGCACGGCAATAATTTTTGATCGGATGACCGAAACCAATATATTGAATACCTGAACACCTCCAAAAATAGAAGTCGCTTTTAAGATATGACGATATGCAGATTGACTTTCGGACATAAACGGTTTTCCGCTCTTAATAATTGTTTAATGCGAGGATGATCGCATCGACCTCAGCGGTTGTTAAAGTCGAATTTAACGGCAGACTCAAGACTTCCCGATGGATTTTTTCGGTTATCGGAAACGACAAACCGTGAAATTGCGGTAGTGCTTTTTGTTGGTGCGGCGGAATTGGGTAATGAATTAACGTACCGATTCCTTTTTCTTCTAAATACCCGGCCAGTGCTTCCCTGTTTTCGGTACGGATCACAAACAGATGAAAAACATGGTTTTCTGAAAAATCATAATAGGGCAATGCAATTTTCGGATTTTGAATTTCCGACAGATAGCGTTTTACGATGCTTTTTCTTTCCGTTGCTTCCACATCGGCATCCGGCAATTTAACATTTAAGATCCCCGCCTGAAATTCATCCAAACGGCTGTTATATCCTATATGATCATTTACATATTTAATTTCCGAACCATAATTCCGTAGGGAATACAGTATTTTTGCCAATTCCGAATCGTTGGTTGTGATTGCTCCCGCATCACCCAAAGCACCAAGGTTTTTACCCGGATAGAAACTAAACCCGGCGGCATCTCCCCAATTACCTGCTTTACGCCCGTTTAAAACCGCCCCATGTGCCTGAGCCGCATCTTCGATAACCAGTAAATTATACTTTTCTGCCAATTTATGGATCCGAACCATGTCTGATAATTGCCCGTATAAATGTACCGCCAATATGGCCTTGGTTGTTTCTGTCCGCTGTTTTTCGGCTTCCAATGGATCAATATTATAGGTCTCCAGTTCCGGTTCTACCAGAATCGGAACCAATTCGGCCTGTAAAATCGCTAAAATACTGGCAATATAGGTATTCGCCGGTACCAGTACGCCATCGCCTTTCTGTAATTTTCCTAATGCGATATAGGCTTTAAAAATAAGGGTTAAAGCGTCCAGCCCATTGCCTACTCCAATACAGTGTTTTACGCCACAATAGTTTGCAAAACCGGCTTCAAATGTCCGAACTTCGTTTCCTAATATATACCAACCGCTGTCCAGAAAAGTTGTAAACTTTTCCTGAAACCGGGATTCATAGGGCTTATTCAGTTTTTTTAGATCTAAAAAGGGTATTTTCATAACGGTAGACTATAAAAATCCTGGGTATACATGTCGCATCCCAGCTCTTCTTTTTGTTTTAACAATCCGGGATTATAGGCTTTCCCTTCTTTCTGGCTAACGGTTCCCATATCGAAAAAGTATTTTCCTTCTGCTTTAAATTTTAAAATCAGCGTGATAAAAAGGTAATCCAGTGCGCGCAGTTTTTCACCTTCTGCCGTTGTGGCACCATATTGCGATTTTACCACTTGCGTATCGACAAACAGGGTAATTCCTGCTACAATCCGACCGTCCCGATATACCGAGTACTGCTGGATATTCTCCGGAAATCTGCGATTTAAAAGTGTCATTTCATCCAGTGTATGCACCGGTTTGGCCTCATATTTTTCGACCAGTCGCGGTTCGAGAACTTCTTTCCAAAAAAGTGTAAAATCCTGTTCCTGTACCACTTCAAGCCGTTCATTTTCCGGTTTCCGGTACCGTTTTAATTTGCTTTTTCCTATTTGCAACGGTTGCTGATAATCGATCGCCATACTTATATCGCTGCGATAAAGCGTTGCACCATTCCGAATCAGGAAGTTATGCCATTCGCGATACGGACTTGCCGTATAAAAAGACGGTCTTGATTTGAATACCAAATGCTCCAGTGGCTCGGCTTTAAGATAATCGCATAATGCGGTAAACAGGCTTTCAAGATAAGCATGCCCGCGGTTTTCTTTAATCAGTAATCCACCATAGGTTAATCCGCCATGCGAGTGGAGTTCTGCGGCTTTGCGATTGGCCGGCAATAAAGCGGCTATTTTTTCATTTTCGAAGACCAATAAAGAATGATCATTAAAACGGTCTTTATGATATTCCATAAAATCCCGATGAAAAAGAAAGGTGCCATTTTCGGACTGATTCACAAAATCATTCCACAAATTATAATCTTTTTCGCTATATTTTCTTATCTTAAAATTTTCCACGCAAGCTGCATAAACTTTGGAAATTTACTACTTTTTTGCCAATTTTTTGTTTTTGATTTCATTCATTTTGGCATCCATTAGTATTTTGGCATTCAAATAATTACTAAATTTAGAACCGTCAAATTCAAAATTAATGCCTTTGAATCGAAAATTACGCTGTCTTGTTTACTTTATTTCTGTACTATTTTCCCCTATGGTAATAGCACAGGACATCAGTCTTTACAATCAGTTTAACGGACGGTATGATTTCACTTTTATAGGAAACACGCTGAATCCGGAGGAAAATTCCTTTCAATTGGCACCGTCTGTTTACACCAGTTCGTCGGCCACATTAAATCTTGCATCCGGCAATACCATCGAAAAAGCCTATTTGTATTGGGCAGGTTCCGGACTGGGTGATTTCGACATAAAACTCAACAATATTCCTATCCGACCCGACCGAACTTTTAGTTATCAACGCAATGCAACCGGAATTATCCTGGACTATTTCAGCGCTTTTAAGGACATTACCGACTTGGTCCAACAAATAGGGAACGGTCAATACACCATCTCCGATCTGGATGTTTCGCCTTATATCGCGCAACATTTTATCCGGAGAACCAATTTTGCAGGTTGGGCCATTATTATCGTTTACAAAAATGAGACTTTGCCTTTAAATCAGTTAAATGTATATGACGGAATGCAGGCTGTTCCGGACGTGGTTAATATTACCCTTTCGAGTCTGAATGTTATCGACAATCAAAATGCTAAAATTGGTTTTCTGGCCTGGGAAGGCGACAAAGACATCCTCGTTAACGAAACATTGCGTATTAATGGAAATATTCTAAGCAATCCACCATTAAATCCGGCTAATAATGCTTTTAATGGTACCAATAGTATAACCGGAAGTACGACCTTATACAATATGGACCTGGATGTTTACGATATTCAGAACAATATTGCCATTGGCGACACCTCTGCTACCATACAACTGACTTCCGGTCAGGATTTTGTGATGATCAACGCGATTGTCACCAAACTAAACAGTCAGCTTCCCGATGCTTCCGTTAGTATCGATAACATCGGTAGCAGTTGTAATTCCAAAACCATTACCGTCGATTTTACTGTTTATAACCGGGAAAGCACCAACCCGTTACCACAAGGCACCGGGATAAAACTATATGCCAACGAAACACTTGTTGGCACCTATCAAACCTTAACGACTATCCCTATTGACGGACACGAAACCCGTTCGGTTACTGTCGTTTTACCCGAAACGATTGCTTCTCCTTTTACTTTAAAAGTTGTGGTAGATCCGGACAATACGGTAGCCGAGATACACGAAGACAATAATGAAGCTTCTGTAACAGCCAACTTAAATGTATCGCCACAAGTCAATCCGTTACCACCATTAAAGGTTTGCAACAAAGGTTACGGATCAGGTTATTACGATTTTTCAAATTATGACGAACTGGTTAAAACCGATCCTTCGCAAACGGTCAGCTTCCACGAAACGGCCGAAGATGCCAATCAAAATGTGAATCCAATCTATAATAGTCATCATTATCTATCCGATCAATCACCAAAAGAACTGTTTGTCCGCGTAGGCGATGCAAACTGCTATACGGTAACATCTTTTATTCTACAAACCTATAATTGTCCGCCTACGATTTACAACGCAGTTTCGGCCAACGGAGACGGTCTTAACGATACCTTTTTTATTGAAGGACTGCGAACTATTTTCCTAAACTTCGAAATTTACATTTATAACCGATGGGGCAAACTGGTATGGCGCGGCGATCAGTACACGGAAGACTGGAACGGACTTATAAAGGACGGTGTTGGCCACGAACTCGCTCCGGAAGGTACTTATTTTTATATTTTAAAACTAAACGATCCGGATTATCCGAACGATTTAACCGGTTTTGTATACCTTACCCGTTAGGCGGATTTCGGTGTTCCAGCGTAGGCAAATACCATTCAAATTTGACAGCCATCAAACGGATCACGATGATCACTACCGACGTTGTTAAATACAACACATCTTCCTGTACGTTCCATTTGCGCAACAGAAAAAAGACAATTCCACCAATGATACAGATGGTCGCATAAATTTCTTTTCGGAAAATCACCGGTATATCGTTACATAAAATATCACGAATAACACCACCAAAACAAGCTGTCATGGTACCCAATGCAATACAAATGATTGGATGCAGGTTAATAGCGATTCCTTTTTCGAGGCCAATTAATGTAAAAACGCCCAAACCAACCGTATCAAACAAAAACAAAGAGGTTCGCAGTTTATCGAGACTTTTCCGAAAAACCAATGCCAAAAAGTAACCGATCGTAATCATATACACATAATCCAGATTTTGCATCCAGCCAACCGGTGTTCGGCCAATAAGCACATCGCGCACAGTACCACCACCAACAGCCGTTACAAAGGCAATAATAAACACGCCAAACGGATCCATTTTTTTATTCATCGCCGTCAATGCACCTGACAATGCGAAGGCCATCGTCCCCAAAATATCCAATAAATGAAACATAATTTTGTTTTTAGCAGTTTTAACGCTACATATTGCGTGTATAGTAGTTGTAATCTTTTAAAACGGTTCGGATAAAATCACTGTCATTTCCGGACTGATTTTTAATGCCTGTTACCGATTCTATTTTTTCCCGTAACTGATAGATTAATTTAAAATCTTCCGCGCGTAATGCCGATTCGAAGGTTTCCTTGATAATCCGGACATCATTATCCGAAAGTTTGATCACCAATGGATAAATCGGCACATAACCCTCGTCTATTTCCTGCAAAATGGTATGATCGATATTAATGTCACGTTTTAGACTAATCACTGCGGTTCCTGCGGCCATATCGCCCAACCGCTGACTTTTATTACTGGCCAGAATCGCAACCAGTCCGATTACGCCACTTCCGATACCAAATTCCACTATCCGGAATATCCAACGGATCAGATAATCGCCAAAACCGGCCTGATAACCATCAATTTTGATCACCTTTATTTTCATTATTTTTTTTCCAACCGTTTGTCCTTCCATCAAACTTTCCTGTACCAGCGAATACAACATTACCGGCAATCCAAACAGCATCATAATCGCACCCGACGTCCACGGATCGGCGCCTTCAAAGAATTTTTGGATGTTCAGCAAATAGAAAAACACATAGATTATCACCACAACATAGGCAATTTTCACCAGCATATCCAAAAGTTCGGACACAATTCTTGTACCAACTGAAGCCGTTTTAAAACTTATATTAACATTTTGCGTTGTTACTATTGATAATTCTGACATATTTTATACTTTAGCTTTTTGCGAATGTATGAGAGAAGTTGCATTTATTAAACAAAATAAAGAAAAATGGCTTGAATTTGAGCAAGCAATTTTCGGTAAATCTAAGAAAAATCCTGATGATCTGGCCAGTTTGTATATCCATCTAATGAATGATTTGGCATATGCACAGACCTACTATCCCAAAAGTAAGACGGTAGTTTACTTAAATTATCTCGCTTCGCAAACCTATCAGAAAGTCTACAAAACCAAACGAGAAGAGACCAACAGGCTGGTTCATTTTTTTAAAACCGAAGTCCCGCTTTTGGTCTACGAATACCGTCGTTACCTACTTTATGCTTTTATTTTATTCTTTGCATGTACCGGTATTGGCGTACTTTCGGCTCATAATGACGCTACTTTTGTACGGCTTATTTTGGGAGACGGTTATGTAAACCAGACACTCGAAAACATTAAGGAAGGTAATCCCGTCGCGATTTATAAAAGCGGAAGCAACTGGGGCAGTTTTATCGGCATCACGATTAACAACCTGATGGTGGGTATGCGTTGTTATATCTACGGCATCTTTGCCGGGATCGGTACTTTTTTTGTACTGATTCAGAATTCGATTATGCTTGGATCGTTCCAATACTTTTTCTATCAGGAAAAGGTATTTTGGGAAAGTGTTCGCGGTATCTGGATTCACGGCGCTATGGAAATCTTTGGTATCGTTATCGAATCGGCGGCCGGTTTTATCCTTGGCGCCAGCATCTTGTTTCCGAAAACATTTTCAAGACTTACATCGTTTAAAACCGGACTCAAAAACAGTCTTAAAATATTTTTAAGTACGATGCCGTTTACTATCGCAGCTGGCTTTCTCGAAGGTTTTATCACCCGATATTCGATCGATATGCCGAGAGCCTTAAACGTATTGATCATTTTGGGCACACTGGCTCTTATTTCTTTTTATTACCTGATTTATCCTTATATTCTCCATAAAAAATTAACCCGAAAACATGTTTCAACTTTATAAAAAAAGAAATTTCAACGAATTAGTCGGCGATACTTTTAGCTTTTTTAAATTATATGGAAGACATTATTTCCGAAACTACCTGATTGTAAACGGTGGTTTTGTGCTTATTTTACTAGTGCTGGTGTTTTTCCTTTTTAAAGTATTTTACGAAGGAACCCTTTCCGGTTTGAATAATGGCGCACCCGGAAATCAATTTGACAGTTTTATCGCAGAAAACTTTTTACTGTTTCTTGGCTTCGGCGGATTGTCGGCTATTCTAATGCTCATTATCAGCTTGATCAGCTATCTCTATCCGGTAGTTTATCTGGACTTGTTATCCCGAAAAAAAGATTTTGACACGGCGGAAATCACCCGAATGGTCAAATCTAAAATTGGAAAGGTGCTTCTTTTTTTCATCCTTTCAATGTTCACTGCTATCCCGCTAATCGCGCTGACTTTTATATTGTCGTTTGCTTTGGCCTTTATCCTAATCGGAATCCCGATAATACTGCTTCTGATTCCGGCGGCAGGTTCCTGGTTATCGCTGAGTTTCTATAATTATATTTCGACCGATGATGATTATTTCGCCTCGCTAAGCAAAGCGTTCCGAATGATGAAAAGCAAATTCTGGCCTATCATTGGTTCTACATTTGTCATGTATCTTATCGTACAGGCTATTGTAGGAACGATCTCGATGATTCCGTATATTATCGGAGTGGCTTCGGTATTTACTACCCTTGACAATCCGGGTTCTTTTGATCCGGAGTCTTCCAATCCGTTTTCGTTTTTTGTGATCATGATGTTGTTGGTATTTGTACTGTCGGTACTTTTAAATTTCTTTATGCAGAATCTGTTATTGGTCAACAACGGCGTGATCTATTACAGCATCCGCGAAGAATCGGAAAACAACACGTCTAAAAATGATATTGATTTGATTGGTACACAAAGTGAATAAATTTCTCCTTTATATTATCCTGTTTTTTTCCTCTTTTACGACTTTTTCACAAGTGGTCGAACTCGAGGATCCACCTGCTGTTGCCCAAAAAAATCTGGACGTTCAAAAATGGTCGGATACCACGGCAATACAACCGTTGCCCTTTCAGTCTAATTTTAAAGAAAACTATTCCGGAACGGATTTCCAATATGAAACCGTAGCGCCCGACACCAGTGCCTGGAATAATTTCAAAGCCTGGTTACAATATTGGCTGGGCCGTATTTTTTCCTTTGGACTGGACGGTGCCAATCCAACCGCATTGGAAATTGTTTTAAAAGTTATAGCGATATTGATCGTACTCTTTGTGGTTTATATGATTGTAAAAACGATCCTTAATAAGGAAGGCAATTGGATTTTTGGGAAATCATCACAAAAGAAAATCGCGACTTCCGATGCGATCGACGAAGACATTCATTCCATTAATTTTGAAAAGGCAATACGGGATTCCAAAAACAATAACGATTACCGACTAGCGATCCGTTATTATTATCTGTGGTTACTCAAACGTCTATCCGATAAATCACTTATCGAATGGGATATTGAAAAAACCAATTCCGATTATTTGTATGAAATTAGCAATCCTAAATTACGACACGACTTTGCCTATCTTTCCTATATCTACGATTATAGCTGGTATGGTGAATTTGAACTAAACGAAACGGCTTTTATCCAATCGGAAAAAACGTTTCTCAACACCTTTAATTCCTTATAAATGAACCGGACTTTAAAACTATATATCGCTTTTCTGGTTTTGATAATTGTTGGAATTATTGTTATTGATTCCGGCCGACCAAAACCGATTAACTGGACGCCAAGTTATACGATCCAGGACAAGATTCCGTTTGGTTTGTATGTATTTAACAAGGAAATCCCAAGCCTTTTTCCGAAGCAAAAAATAGTACGTTTCGGGACTACGGTTTATGAATTTCTGGATCCAAAATACAGTTATGCCGATTCGACCTATACCGCTAAAGGAACCATCCTGATGATTTCCGACCAAAATACGATCGACGACACCTCGGCCGACGAGCTGTTGTATTTCGTTGATCATGGTAATACGGCTTTTTTAAGTATGCAGTCGTTTCCTAAAAAATTAATGGATTCCTTAAAATTTGATTACAGTACAGGCATGTCATTGGAAAATAAAATGCTGCAAAAACTAAGTGCAAATAACCTTAAGGATCAAACCTATAATTTCCACAGAGGTAGCGGAAATGTGAGTTTCAGTTCGATCGATTCTACTACAACCGATGTTTTGGGCTATCAGCAAACGGATACCGTTAAAAATGCGAACTTTATCCGGGTTCCTTACGGCATGGGCTATTTTCTGCTGCATACGCAACCGGCCGCTTTTTCGAATTATGTATTGTTGAAAGACAAAAATGCCGAATATTGCAGTGCCATTTTATCGTACATCCCAAAAGGGGAACTGTTTTGGCAATCGTTTAGTTATAATGATCAGCATATTTCCGGTTCACCAATGCGCTATATCCTGAGTCAGCCGGCCTTAAAATGGGCCTGGTATCTTTTCCTGATCGGAATGTTTGTATTTATGCTCTTTAATGCCAAACGACGCCAACGGGTGATTCCGATAAAAGAACCGGTACCGAATACCACGGTCGATTTTACCAAGACAATCGGAAATCTTTACCTTCAGGAAGGTAGTCACCATTTGATTATTGAAAAAAAGATCATTTATTTTCTCGAAAAAATACGATCGGAATACCTGATCGATACGTTCCAACTGGACGAAACCTTTGTTAAAAGGCTACATCAGAAAACCGGAAAAGATCCCGTACTAATCGAAAAAGTTGTACGTCTGATCCAAAAACACCGAAATGAGCTTGTGAGCACCCAAGCCGATGTCATTGAAATTAGTAAAGCAATAGAAAAATTAAAGTAATATGGATACTTTTGAAAATACCCCAACCGAGCAAACACAAACCGAAAATGTAAATTTTGAAACCCGACTGGATCTTTCGGCACTTTTAGAAAGTGTAACCCGAATCAAACAGGAACTGGCAACCGTTATCGTAGGTCAGGAAAAAATGATTGATCAGCTTTTGGCGGCCATTCTTTCCAACGGTCACGTATTACTGGAAGGTGTTCCCGGTGTTGCCAAAACCATTACCGCCAAACTCCTTTCGAAAACACTGGCTTTGCAGTTTAACCGAATTCAGTTTACACCCGATTTGATGCCTTCGGATATTCTGGGAACTTCCGTTTTCGATTTATCCAAATCGGCTTTTGAGTTTAAAAAAGGGCCTATTTTTTCCAATTTTATATTAATCGATGAAATCAACCGCGCCCCGGCCAAAACACAGGCGGCACTTTTTGAGGTGATGGAAGAACGCCAAATCACTATTGACGGTAAAACCTATCTGTTAGACACCCCTTTTCTGGTAATCGCGACTCAAAATCCAATCGAACAGGAAGGTACGTATCGCTTACCGGAAGCACAACTCGATCGTTTCCTTTTTAAGATCAACATCAACTATCCGAATCTGGAAGAGGAAATCGCGATTATTCAGCGTGAAAATGCCTTACAAGACCGAAACAAATTAGAATCAATTCAGCAAATCATTACGCAAAGCGATATTCTAAACTATCAAAGTCTGATCAAACAAATCCGTATTGAACCGAATCTGATTGAATATATTGCCAAAATCGTGTTGAATTCCCGTGAAAATGCATTCCTCTATTTGGGCGCTTCACCAAGGGCCTCGATCGCCATTCTAAACGCATCCAAAGCATTTGCAGCTTTACGCGGACGCGATTTCGTAAGTCCGGAAGATATCAAAGAAGCCGCAATACCGGTATTACAACACCGTGTGGTGGTGAGTCCGGAGCGCGAAATGGAAGGCATCACCAGTGCGGAAATCATCAAACAGATCGTCGACACGGTTGAAATCCCAAGATAGGTCGTTACTGTTCATTTTTTATCACTATAGCTTTGAACTTTTTTAAAAAACTATACCTCAACAACTTCTTTTTCTATAGCCTACTCGGGATTATAGTAAGCTTTGTGCTGGCCTATTTTTTCGAGGAACTCTATCGCGTGAGCTGGTTGTTGTTCTGGTTGTTACTCGCCTTTACGGGCATTGACATCCTATTGCTTTTCACCGCAAAAGAAGGGATAAAAGCCTCGCGCGTGCTGCCGGAAAAATTATCCAATGGCGATGAAAATCCCGTTACGGTAAAACTAAAAAGCGTGTATTCTTTTGATATCTGGCTAAAGATTATCGATGAAATTCCATTCCAGTTTCAGGTACGTAATTTCGAAGTGAACCGTAAGCTTAACCGACACGAAAAAGACCATTTCCAATATTTCCTCCGTCCAACCGAACGGGGCGAATATTCCTTTGGCAATCTGAATGTCTATGTTGCCTCACCATTACGTCTTGTCGCCAGACGTTTTACTTTTGATCACAATCAAACCCTTCCCACCTATCCGTCGTTTATACAGTTGCGCAAATACGATTTGATGGCTTTTTCGAATAACCTGTTTCAATATGGGGTAAAAAAAATAAGACGGATCGGTCATACGATGGAATTTGAACAAATCAAAGAATATGTGCCGGGCGACGATATTCGTACGCTAAACTGGAAGGCCACAGCCAAAAGGAATCAGCTGATGGTCAACCAATATCAGGACGAAAAATCACAGAATGTCTATATGATCATCGATAAAGGGCGTACGATGAAAATGCCTTTTAACGGATTAAGTCTGCTGGATTATTCGATTAATGCTTCACTCGCCTTATCGAATGTAATTCTAAAAAAACAGGACAAAGCCGGTATGATGACATTTTCCAAAAAAATTGAAAACCGCGTGGTGGCCGAACGACGTCAATCGCAGATGCACCTCATCATGGAAGCCCTTTATAATATCCGAACGGATTTTTTCGAAAGTGACTTCGGTCGGTTGTATGTCGATGTCAAAAAGAATATCAATCAACGTAGTCTTATTCTTTTGTATACCAATTTTGAGACACTCGACGGACTTTACAGACAGCTTCCGTATTTAAAAGGTATTGCCAAAAACCATTTACTGGTTGTGATCTTTTTTAACAACACCGAACTCAACCAACTGATCGATAAAAAAATAACCACCGTACAGGATGTATACGACCAGACTATCGCCGAAAAATTTGCCTTTGAAAAACGCCTGATTGTAAACGAACTTAAAAAATACGGTATCTATTCCGTATTAACCCAACCGGAACACTTAACACTCGACACTATCAATAAATATTTAGAAATTAAATCAAGAGGAATACTTTAATTTAACATTCAAACAAACATTTAAACAAAATCATGAGAAAAATTTTACTATTTGCCTTATTACTTATTACCTCCCTTTCCGTCCAGGCGCAAATCAAATTTGAAGAAGGATACATTATTAAAAACGGCAATGAACGGATGAGCTGCTGGATTAAAAATCTTGACTGGCGTAACAATCCTAAAGAAATCGAATACAAACGAGACCAAAACGGCGTGGTGGAAACTGCCAATTGGTCCAATACTAAAGAATTTGGGTTTATCAATCAAAAAGTTAAATTTATCAGTGCCTGGATCAAACTGGATCGTTCGTCCGAAAAACAAAATTCTTTAAGTAAAAGTCCGGAACCTGTTTTTAATGAAGAAGGACAATTCCTAAGAGTTTTAGTTCAGGGGGATGCTTCTCTTTATTTATTTGAAGATGAAAATTCGTATAAGTTTTTCTATTCGCATAATGGCTCCGAAATTGAACCGCTTATTTTCAAATCGTATCTTGAAGGTACTGAAATCAGAGCCAATGAGGAATATAAAAACCAACTCTATACCAATTTAAAATGTGAAGCCATCACCCGTGATTTGCTGCGTGCCACTCGTTACCGTGATAACGACCTGATTGCCCTTTTTGAAAAATACAATACGTGTAAAAATCCATCCGGAACCGCTACTGCTTTTAAACAGGAGATTGTTCGAAAAAGCGCTTTACACCTTAGTGCGCGAATCGGCTTAAACACGACTTCAGCTTCTTTTGACAGTAATTCTAAAAACTTTGGCGAACCGTATGTTGATTTTGGTAACAAAATGACATTCCGAATTGGTGCCGAATTAGAGTATATTTTACCGTTATACGGAAACAAATGGAGTCTGATTCTGGAACCAAGTTTCCAGTCTTACAAATCAGAAATCATTCAGGATGGTTACACACATTCGCTTGATTATAAATCGCTTGATATTCCGGTTGGTGTTCGTTACTATATGCACTTAAACGACAAATCCGCTTTATTTATCAACGGTATCTTTAGCTATAATATTGATTTGGGTTCCAAACTTGTTTACACCGTTTACAAGCAACCTACAGAAGTCAATGTAGATCCTGTTTATAATTTTGGTATCGGTGCCGGTTTCCGTTTCTTAGAGCGTTTCAGTTTTGAATTGCGTTATGCAACAAACCGTAGCCTTGTTAATACCCAAACACAATACGACAGTAAATACAATACCACTTCATTTATCTTAGGATATCGATTATTCTAAAAAAATAAAAATAGTAAGGACAGCTGTTATTCCTCCGGCTATCCTTGTTATATTTATAAATTTAAGTTTATTTTTACCCGTAAAAAATAACGCATACATCATTTTACAACAATGAAGCAGATTAGTAGTGTACAGAATCCTTTTATTAAATCGTTGCTCCAGTTACAGGACAAAGCCAAAAACCGGAAACAATCCGGCACTTTCCTTATTGAAGGTCAGCGGGAAATAATGCTGGCACAAAAAGGTGGTTACCGACTTATTACTGTTTTATTTTCTCCGGAAATAATTTCACTTTCAGCTGTTAATCAAATAACGACATCAGATACTGAAATTATCGAAATCAGTAAAGAAGTCTACCAAAAACTGGCCTACCGTGATACGACGGAAGGTATTCTGGCCATAGCCGAATCGAAATCCTTGTTGTTATCCGATTTAAAACTACGGAAAAATCCACTTATTCTGGTAGCCGAAGCTCCGGAAAAACCCGGAAATATTGGTGCTTTATTACGAACTGCCGATGCGGCCAATCTGGATGCCGTTATTATTGCCAATCCCAAAAGCGACCTTTACAATCCAAACATCATCCGTTCCAGCGTGGGCTGTCTTTTTACCAGACCTATAGCAACCGGATCGACCGAAGACGTTATCGCCTATCTTAAAGATCAGGGGATCGCTATTTACTGTGCGACATTACAAGATTCGACACACTATCATACACAAGACTATACCGGTGCCACTGCGCTTGTAGTAGGTACAGAAGCCACCGGACTTACTAAGGCATGGCGTACCGCCAGTAAGCAAAATATTATCATCCCTATGGAAGGGGAAATCGATTCCATGAATGTTTCCGTTGCCGCTGCAATTCTAATCTTTGAAGCCAAAAGACAACGACTCCCATAACCCAAATTAATTATTGCATGATTATGAAAAAGTTTTTCTTTTTATTCTTATCCAGTTTTTCAATTTATGCCCAGATCAGTTCGCCCGAAATAGACGAACTGGTGGAAAAAACTCTGACGACTTTTGACGTTCCGGGAATTGCTGTTGCCGTTGTTAAAAACGGAAAAGTGATTCATTCCAAAGGTTATGGAGTAAAATCGATCAAAACAAAAGAAAAAGTAGACGAAAATACGTTATTCGGAATTGCTTCCAATAGTAAAGCTTTTACCACAGCCGCATTGGCCATACTCGTGGACGAGCACAAACTTGACTGGAATGATAAGGTCAAAAAGTATATCCCGGAATTCCGGATGTATAACGACTATGTTACCAACGAATTTACCATTCTGGATTTACTAACACACCGTAGCGGATTGGGTCTTGGTGCCGGCGATTTAATGATCTGGCCGGACGGTCATGATTTTACCGCCAAGGATATTGTAAAAAACATTCAGTATCTCAAACCGGTTTCCGGGTTCCGAACCAAATACGATTATGACAACCTGCTTTATGTAATTGCCGGAGAAGTGATCGAAAAAGTCAGCGGACAAAGTTGGGCAGCCTTTATCGAACAACGTATTATGAAACCGCTGGAAATGAATAATAGTGTAGGTACCTGGTCGCGTTTAAAAGACACGACCAACACCATCGTTCCGCATGTCCCTATAGACGGTAAACTACAGGTTATCAAACGATATAAAAGTACCATTCTCGATGCTGCCGGAGGCATTTACTCCAGTGTTAACGACATGAGTAAATGGGCTTTGGTACAGTTACAACAGGGAAAGTATGGTCCAAACAAGGAAAAACAATTGTTTAGCGAACAGCAACACGACGAAATGTGGACACCACAGACCATTTTACCAAACAGCACCACGCCTCCTTATTATACATTATTTACAGCCTACGGTCTCGGATGGCAGTTAAACGATGTGAAAGGAAAACTACAGGTATCGCATACCGGCGGACTGGAAGGTATTGTGACACAGGTAACCCTGCTTCCGGAACTGGAACTGGGTATTATTGTTTTTACCAACCAACAGTCGGGTGCCGCTTTTAATGCCATCACCAATACCATAAAAGATAGTTATCTGAATATCCCGTATACTGATTATGTATCCAAATACAGCCATCAAAAAATATCACGGGAAGCCGAAGCCGATAAAGTAACCAAGGAAGTATGGGAAACTGTCGCTTCGAATTTGAGGAATCGCAAGTTCAAACACAATTACGACAAGCTGACCGGTGTTTTTAAAGACAACTGGCTGGGCGAAGTGTCCATTGTAGCAAAAGGAAAAAAACTGCATTTTATTTCCAAACGGTCGCCGCAGTTATCCGGAGAAATATTCTTTTATAAAGACAACATCTACGCCGTAAAATGGTTTAACCGTTATTTTAATGCCGATGCTTTTATGTACCTGACCTATGATAATGACGGCAACTTACAGAATATTAAAATGGATGCCATTTCACCATTAACGGATTTTAGTTATGATTTCCAGGATCTGGATTTCAATCGTATCAAATAAATTCTCAAAACGCTCTATAGAGCGTTTTTTTTATGGCTCAAATTTTAACATTATTTAGTAGCGATTCGAGGTGCTGCACTTGCAAAAGTTATTTCTTTACACTAAATTTAGGAATTGAATGAATTGTTATGACTGAGATTGATTTAGAACAAGAAAACAAAGCAATTGCGCGAGAATACAAAGAACTACTTCGCATTAGTTACCAAACCCTTACCGAAGAAGATAAAAAACTGATCCGTAAAGCTTTTGATGTTGCTGTCGATGCACACAAAGATCAACGTCGTAAATCCGGAGAAGCCTATATCTTCCATCCTATTGCCGTGGCTAAAATTGTCGCCTCCGAAATCGGACTTGGCGCTACTTCCATTGCCGCAGCACTAATGCACGATGTAGTCGAAGATACCGATATCACGATTGAAGACATCGAAAAAATGTTCAATCCTAAAATCGCGCAAATTGTCGATGGGTTAACCAAAATAGCCAAGGTAAAAACCGATCAGGAAATCTCGATGCAAGCCGAGAATTTCCGTAAAATGTTATTAACATTAAATGACGACGTGCGTGTAATTTTAATCAAAATTGCAGACCGTTTACACAATATGCAGACCATGGAAAGCATGGCTGACTACAAGCAGGCTAAAATCGCCTCGGAAACCCTCTATATTTATGCTCCGCTGGCGCATCGTTTAGGATTGTACAATATCAAAACACAACTGGAGGATCTTGGACTAAAATATACCGAACCGGATGTATACCAGGATATTGTAAGCAAAATGAAAGAAACCAAAGAAGAACAGGAAGCTTACATTAAATCCATTTCCGATGTACTCAAAAATTCCCTGGACGAAGAAGGTATTGAGTATACGATGAAAGGACGCCCTAAATCGATCTATTCCATCCGACGTAAAATGCTGGTACAAGGGGTGACCTTTGATGAAGTTTACGACAAATTCGCCCTGCGGATTATCTATAAATCCAAACCTCAGGAAGAAAAATTCCTGGCCTGGAAAATCTATTCGATCGTAACCGATCACTACCGTCCGAGTCCGAGCCGTTTGCGCGACTGGATTTCATCGCCGAAATCAACCGGTTATGAAGCCCTGCACATTACCGTTATGGGACCTAAAGGACGTTGGGTGGAAATTCAGGTGCGTAGCGAACGTATGGATGAAATTGCCGAAAAAGGATATGCCGCTCACTACAAATACAAACAAGGTGCTACAGAAGAAAATGGTCTTGATGTGTGGCTAAACCAATTACGCGAAGCCTTGGAAAATGCCGAAACCAATGCCGTGGATTTTGTAGAGGATTTCAAATTAAACCTATATTCCAAAGAAATCTATGTGTTTACGCCAAAAGGTGAAATCAAATCACTTCCAAAAGGTGCCACTTCGCTGGATTTCGCTTTTAGTATTCACTCCGAAATCGGAATGCATACCCGCGGAACGCGCGTTAACGGAAAACTCGTACCGCTTAATCATGTCCTGAATAGCGGTGATCAGGTTGAAATCATCACCTCACAAAATCAAAAGCCTACGGCAAGCTGGCTGGATTATGTAACTACATCCCGTGCACGCAATAAAATCAAAAGCGTGCTTAACGAAAGTACCAAAAAAATTGCCGAAGATGGTAAAGAGTTGTTAACCCGTAAATTAAAACATTTAAAAATTACGCTTAACGAAACAACCGTTAACGAATTGGTCAACTATTTCAAACTGCAAACCAGTCTGGATTTGTTTTACCGTGTCGGAGCCGGTCTGATCGATAACCAACAATTAAAAGATTTTGCCGCGCAGAAAAACAATACATTGATCAACTTCTTTAAGAACAAGATCAAGCGTTCCCCTAATGTCACGCCGGAACAGCTCCACCGTAATGAGATTATAAAAAATTATGACTTACTCGTTTTCGGTAAAGAACAGGAAAAACTGGATTACAAACTATCCAGTTGCTGTAATCCGATTCCGGGTGATGATGTTTTCGGGTTTATCACGATCAACGAAGGGATTAAAGTACACCGTAAAGACTGTCCGAATGCCATTAGTCTACAGTCAAATTATGCCTACCGGATCATTCCGGCCAAATGGATTGATTCGTCTCAGGAAGAATTTAAAGCCATCCTTAAAATCACCGGAATGGACACCTTAGGTTTAACCAACGAGCTAACCAAGGTTATTTCCAATCAGATGCACGTAAACATTCAGAGCATCGCTCTTAGTGGAGAAGCCGGAATTTTTAACGGGCAGGTAACCGTGATCGTTCAAAACAATACGATCCTGAAAAAACTGATCGACAACATCAAAAAAATTGACGGTATCGACAAAGTTACCCGAGTTCATAAAAACTAAAAAAGCTTTTTATTTATACTTCAAATAAGTACTTAATTCCTGTTAAGTACTTATTTGTTTTTAAGAAGTTACCGCTTTTCGTTAATAAAAAACTAAAATTTTCCGATTCCGGAACATTAGCAGATGAAAACTTTACACTCCAAAAAATAAAGCTTATCTTTGCGGGTATTTCATACCAAACCTACTATGGAAAATAATAAGAATCAAGAAATTGTAAAAAGTGTATTCACTAAATATCTGGAAGAAAAAGGCCACCGTAAAACACCGGAACGTTATGCAATTCTTCAGGAGATTTACGATAGCTCTGAGCATTTCGACATCGAATCCCTATATATCAAAATGAAAAACAAAAACTATCGTGTGAGCCGTGCAACGCTTTACAACACGATAGAATTATTATTGGAATGCGGTTTGGTTAGAAGACATCAGTTTGGACAAAATCAGGCACATTATGAAAAGTCTTATTTTGACAAACAACACGATCACATTATCATGACCGATACCGGCGAAGTGATCGAATTTTGCGATCCGAGAATACAGACTATTAAAAAAACGATTGAGGAAATTTTCGATATCGAAATTCACAACCATTCATTATACCTATACGGACAAAAAAAACAACACAAAGACAATTAACAACTACGCATACGACAAATAACTATATAAACACAAAACAACAAACAACAACAGAATGACCGTAGATTTGCTACTAGGATTACAGTGGGGAGACGAAGGAAAAGGAAAAATCGTTGACGTACTCACTTCAAAATACGACATTATTGCTCGTTTTCAAGGCGGACCAAACGCCGGACACACTTTAGAATTTGATGGAATCAAACACGTACTGCGAACCATTCCTTCCGGTATTTTCCACAAAAACTCCGTTAATATCATTGGAAACGGTGTCGTGATCGACCCGGTGGTTTTCCAGAAAGAACTGGAAGGCCTGGAAAAATTTAACATGGATATCAAATCCCGTTTGCTTATTTCCAGAAAAGCACATTTGATTTTACCAACACACCGTTTATTGGACGCTGCTTCGGAAGCTTCCAAAGGGAAAGCCAAAATCGGATCTACCCTTAAAGGAATCGGACCAACCTACATGGACAAAACCGGAAGAAACGGTTTGCGTGTAGGTGATATCGAACTTGCCGATTTCAAAGAACGCTACCGCACTTTGGCCGACAAACACGAGGCCATGATCTCGTTTTATGACGTAGACATGCAATACAACCTGAAAGAACTGGAAGATGAGTTTTTTGCTGCCATCGAAGTTCTAAAAACACTTACGTTTATCGATAGCGAAGCATTCTTAAATCAAGCGATGAAAAATGGAAAATCGATCCTTGCGGAAGGTGCTCAGGGTTCCCTTCTTGATATCGATTTCGGAACCTATCCGTTTGTAACGTCTTCCAACACCACAGCTGCCGGAGCTTGTACCGGTTTGGGTATCGCTCCGAACAAGGTAAAAGATGTTTTCGGTATTTTTAAAGCCTATACAACCCGTGTAGGAAGCGGACCATTTCCAACCGAACTTCACGATGAGATCGGACAAACAATGGCACGCGTTGGAAACGAATTCGGATCGGTTACCGGAAGAGCCCGCCGTTGCGGATGGTTGGATCTTGTAGCCTTGAAATATGCAATTCAGGTGAATGGTGTTACACAATTGTATATGATGAAAGGCGACGTACTTTCCGGTTTCGATACCTTAAAAGTATGCACCGGTTACACTTACAAAGGCGAAACCATCAACCATTTACCCTATAACATCGAACCGGAAAACGTAACTCCGGTTTATGTAGAGAAAAAAGGATGGAAAGCCGACCTAACCGGAATGACCACTTACGAACAACTTCCGGCCGAATTAAAAGAATATATCGAATTTATCGAAAATGAAGTCGAAGTACCAATCAAAGTGATTTCGGTTGGTCCCGACAGAACACAAACGATTCTGAAATAATCTGAAAACGCTTCCAAACGGAGGCGTTTTTTTTATTTTTTGACTATTTTAATTATTTAATAAATTATTCTTAATTAAAAATCCCGTTCGTAGATTTTACTTAAATTTGGCACAAAATTTCAGACTTTGAAGCAATTCTTTCTTTTTCTTATAAGTTTCAGTATTTGGTGTACTACTTCGGCAGTGGCACAACCAAAAAAAACAATCCAGATCATTCATACGGATTTCACCGACAGCAATCAAAATGAAATCCCGGGAGCTTCTATTCTTACCGGTAATGTCCAGATCGAACATGATGGCGTATTGATCAACTGCAATAAACTGTACTTTTTCGAAAAAGAAAATTATGCCAAGGCCTTTGGTAATGTAATTATGAATCAAGGGGATAGCATTTTCATGAACAGCCGTTATGCCGAATACAACGGCAATGAAAAGTTCGCCTATGCCTCCGGCGAGGTTGTCTTGCGTTCACCCGAATCGACCTTAACCACCGATACGTTAAATTTTGATCGGAATATTCAACAGGCTTACTACAATTCCTACGGTACCATTATCAACAAAGACAATACGCTAAAAAGCAAATCCGGACGTTATTATCTGAACGAAAAAAAATACCAGTTCCTTACCGCGGTAACCGTAACCAATCCACAGTGCGTGATCAAATCCAATCACCTGGATTTTTACGACAATTCCGGGCATGCCTATGTTTTCGGTCCGTCTACAATTACGAGTAAAGACAATGTGATTTACACCGAAAGAGGGTTTTATGACACCAAAAAGGATCTGGCAACACTAACCAAAAATTCCACGATTAAATACGATAACAGGCTTATTAAAGGCGATAAGATATTTTACGATCGGAAGCGGGATTTTTCCTCCGCCACAGACAATGTCAAAATCACCGACACCATCAACAAAATGATTGTCCGCGGGCATTATGCCGAAGTGTATAAAAAACAGGACTCCATGTTTATCACCAAAAAGGCCTTACTTTCCAGTCTGGTCGAAAACGATTCGGTGTATATCCATGCCAAAAAATTACTGGTCACCGGAAAACAGGGGGAACGGATTATCCGTGGTTTTAACAACGCCCGTATCTACAAAATCGATATGAGCGGAAAATGCGATTCGATTCATTCCGATCAGAAAAAAGGCTTAACGCAACTTATCGGAAAACCGGTACTTTGGAACAACGAAAGCCAAATGACCGGCGATGTTATTCATCTTATCGGTAATAATAAAACTGAAAAACTGGATTCTTTAAAAGTACTCAACAATGCTTTTATCGTACAGAAAGATACATTAGGAACCGGTTTTAACCAAGTAAAAGGACAAGATTTATTCGGTAAATTCAAAGACAATAAACTTTCCACCGTCGATTTGGTCAAAAATACCGAAAAAATCTACTATATGTATAACGACAAAAACGAGCTGGAAATGATCGATAAAGGCGTTAGCAGTCGCATACATCTTGAACTGGAAGACAACAAAATTCAGACCATGACCGCTTTTGTCGACCCAAAAAGCGACAGTTATCCACCCGATCAGTTTCCGGAAAACGCACGAAAACTACGTGGTTTTGTCTGGCGTGGCGACGAACGTATCAAATCCAAAGACGACATCTTTCCACCGGAAGAACTCGCGCTGGAAGCAAAAATTCTAAAGGAAAGCGTCGCGAAAGATCTGGAAAATGAAAAACCAATGGAAGCCACAAAAGAAACACTAGAATACGGTAAGCCTCCAAAAAAAGAAAAAGCGAAAGCAAAAAACACCAAGAAAAAATGATTCAGGATTTCTATAAATACCAGGCGCAAACTTCCCCGCACCCGTTAGCCATGGAAGTTTCGCATGCTAAAGGTTCTTATATTTACGATACTACAGGAAAAAAATACCTCGATTTTGTTGCCGGAGTTTCGGCTTGTACTCTAGGCCACCAGCATCCGCGCGTCACCAATGCTATTAAAGACCAACTGGACAAATATGCCCATGTAATGGTATATGGCGAATATGCGCAGGATCCGTCGGTACTTCTTTGTAAATTGTTGGCTGAAAATATGCCCGCTAAACTAAACAAAACCTACCTGGTTAATTCCGGAACGGAAGCCACCGAAGGCGCACTGAAATTAGCTCGCCGCGTAACCGGCAGAAGTCAGCTGATTTCCTGTTTCAATGCCTATCACGGCAATACTATGGGATCAATGAGCGTAATGGGTTTTGAAGAACGCAAACAGGTCTTCCGTCCTTTGATTCCTGATGTGGATTTTATCACCTTTAATAACGAAGAAGACTTACAAAAAATAACATCCAAAACCGCCGGAATTATTCTGGAAACCATTCAGGGCGGTGCCGGTTTTGTTCAACCGTTTGACGGCTTTCTTTCCAAGGTACGCCAACGCTGCGACGAAGTGGGTGCTATGATGATTTTAGACGAAATCCAGCCCGGTTTCGGAAGAACCGGAAAATTATTCGGCTTCCAGAATTACGATGTCGTTCCGGATATAGTAGTTATGGGTAAAGGAATGGGTGGTGGCATGCCGGTTGGTGCTTTTACAGCCAACGAAAAGCATATGGATCTTTTAAGCCACGATCCAAAACTAGGACATATTACGACTTTTGGAGGTCATCCGGTGATCGCAGCTGCGTGTCTGGCAACCTTACAGGAATTAGTCGAAACGGATTTAATGGAACAGGCGTTGGAAAAAGAAAAATTATTCCGTAAATTACTGGTACATCCGTTGATCACCGAAATCCGTGGGGAAGGCTTAATGCTGGCACCCATGACAGAAAGTCCTGAAATTACCAATAAAGTCATTTTTAAATGTCAGGAAAAAGGATTGATTTTATTTTGGTTACTGTTTGAAGGCCGTGCGATACGCATTACGCCTCCCCTGACGCTTTCCAACGCAGAAATCGAAGAAGGATGTGGCATTATTATTGAAGCTATGAATGAAGTCATGAACGAGATGTAATCCCTTGTAAACAAACAAGAATTGTTAATTAAATTGTTTACAACATATCATCCTGATTTCTGAAAAAACAACAAACCTTTCCTAATTTTAATAAGGATAATTTTAAACAACTGGAGTATGAATTTGAGTCACGAGGAAGAAGATAATAGTTTATCCTTATCAAAGTTCGAATCAATGTTGAAAACCAACAAGGTATTCTTCTTTGACTCCGAAGAGTTTGAAGATATCATTCTTCATTATCTCGATACGGGTAAAATCAATTTAGCCAAAAAAGCCCTGAAACTGGGACTGGAACAACACCCTAAATCAACCGGTTTAAAACTGGTTCAGGTGGAGCTTCTGGTTTTTGACGACAAACTGGACATAGCCGAAAAATTATTAAATGATTTATACGCTATCGAACCAACCAACGAAGAAATCTATATTCAGAAAGCCAATATTTATTCCAAAAAAGATCAGCACGACAAAGCGGTGGAACTTTTACAGATTGCCTTACGCTATACCGACGATTATGCCGATGTATATTCGCTTATCGGTATGGAGTACCTTTTTATGGACAATCTGGAACTGGCCAAGGAAAACTTTATCAAGTGTCTGGAAAACGACACCGAAGATCATTCCGCTTTATACAACGTAGTCTATTGTTTCGATTTTCTGGATCAGAACGACGATGCGATTCTTTTCTTAAACAGTTTTATCGACCGTAATCCGTATAGCGAAGTCGCCTGGCATCAATTAGGTCGCCAGTATTATACGGTAAAAAACTACGAACAGGCGGTTCGCGCTTTCGATTATGCTACGCTGATTGACGAAAGTTTTTTAGGTGCGTATCTCGAAAAAGCAAAAGCACTGGAAAAACTAAAAAAATACCAGGAAGCGATCAATTGTTACAACATCACGATGGAGTTGGACGATCCGACGTCTTTTGCCCTATTACGCATCGGAAAATGCCACGAACGCCTTGGAAGAACCGATGTTGCCTTACAGTTTTATCTAAAAACGGTGCACGAAGATCCATTATTGGACAAAGCCTGGATTGCCATTACCGATTTTTATATCCGTCAGCGCAATTTCCAGAAAGCCCTGTACTATGTTAACAAAGCAATTGGTATTGACAACGAAAACAAACTGTATTGGAAACGCTATGGCGCGATCAACAAACAGCTGAGCTTTTTTGAAGAAGCCGAATATGGTTACCGTAAAGCCGTAGAGTTTGGCGATTACCAACTGGATACCTGGTTGTTCTGGGTTGATTTGCTGCAATTTTTAGGCGAATTCGACAGTGCCGTACAGACCTTATTACAGGCATCAGAGTTTTTCCCGGAAGAATACGAAATCGAATACCGATTGGCCGGATTGTACTATATGCTTCACGACGAAGAAAAAGGAAAAGTCCACCTAAGTAACGGGTTGCGATTAAACTTTAAAAATCATACACTATTGGAAGAATTATTCCCGGTAATCTGGAATCAGAAAGCGATTCGTACGCAGATCGAAAAGTATCAGAAATTAAACGAATAAGACGCATCCAAATACCATATTTTACCAGTATCTTTACGGTTAATTGATTCATTTAATTAACCGTTTTTTATTATGAAAAAAGTTAAGAAAAGGAAATTCGGCTTAGTCGGAAAAAACATCAGTTATTCATTTTCTAAAAAATATTTTACCGAAAAATTCGAGAACCTCGGACTTAACAACCATAGTTATGTCAATTTTGATATCGCTACTATCGAAGCATTTCCCACTATCCTTTCCGAAACTAAAAACCTGAAAGGAATGAACGTTACCATTCCGTATAAAGAGGCTGTAATTCCGTTTTTAGGCAAACTTTCTAAAAATGCAGCCGTAATTGGTGCCGTAAATACCATTCGTATTACCAAAAAAGGCGAAACGAAAGGCTATAACACCGATTTTTACGGTTTTAAAAAAGCCTTAAAACCGATGCTTAAAAAACACCACCAAAAAGCCCTTATTCTGGGAACAGGCGGTGCCAGTAAAGCCGTAGCCTACGCGTTACAGAAATTAAAAATTGAATACGACTTCGTTTCACGGAATGCCACCGAATGTGAATATTCGTATAGCGAACTGAACGATACTCTTTTTAACGAATATCAAATCATTATCAACACCACGCCACTAGGCACATTTCCGAATATACAGGATTGTCCGGAACTGGATTACTCCCTTTTTACCGACAAACACATTGCGTTTGATCTGGTTTATAATCCCGAAGAAACCGAATTCTTAAAACGAGCGCGATCTCATGGAGCCAAAATTAAAAATGGCTACGAAATGCTCGTTTTTCAGGCGGAAAAAGCCTGGGAGATCTGGACAGAAAAACAAAAATAAAGACGGCTTTTTAACCGTCTTTATTTTTTTGCTTTTGATTACAGCACTTCCAAAAGTGCAAAAAAACTGACATCAATTATCGGTTTACAGCAAAAAATACGCACTTTATCCCATTTTTCTTTTGCCTTTTCCGTATGCTTTTAGTATCTTTCCACTCAATTAATGTTAAACTTAAGCATTTCAACAATGTTAGAAGAAAAGAATGATAACCTGCCAGAGGCAGACGGACAGGAACAAATTAAAGGCGAAGAAACCGTTCCAACTGCAGAACAATCTGCCATAGAAGCCATCGAGAATTCCAATGCCGAGGAAGGCGAAGACGATGCCATTTCCGAAGGTCATGATATCCCGATGCTTCACTATGAAGCCATGTCTATGGAGGAATTGGTTGCCGAACTTGAAAAACTGGTTGCCAATCAGAAGGTGGTATCCATCCGAAACCACGTAGAGGAAATCAGAAAAGATTTTATGGACAAATACCATCACTTTATCGATGAGAAAAGAGATGAATACAGCCATGAAAATAACGCTGATGTGACCGGTTTTGACTATCACTATCCGTTAAAAAACAAATTCGACTCTATTTACAATCACTATAAAGACTTAAAAAATCAGCACTTCAAACAGCTTCAAAACAACCTGAAACACAATCTGGATGTTCGTCAGGCGATTATTGAAGAACTGAAAAGTCTGATCGACAACCCGGGAGAAAGTATTCAGGATACGCTAAAAAGTGTAAATGAATTGCGTGAGCGTTGGAAAAATGCCGGCCCGATCCCGCGTGACAAATACAACCACGTATGGAATAATTTCCATTTCCATATCGAGCGTTTTTACGACCACCTGCATTTGGATCGTGAAGCACGTGACTTGGATTTCAAACACAATCTGGAACAAAAACAAAAAATCATTGCACGCGTTGAAGAATTGGTAAACGAAAGCGATGTAACCAAAGCTTTCCGCGAATTACAATCGCTACATAAAATCTGGAAAGAAGAAATTGGCCCCGTATCCCGCGAACACCGTGAGGAATTATGGAATAAATTTAGCGAACTAACCCGTCAGTTACACGACAAACGGGAAGCACTGGTAGCCAAAGCCAAAGAAAAAGAAGAAGAAAATCTGGCTAAGAAAAAGGAAATCATCGCACAAATTGAAGCTGTTTCCAACGAAACTATTACCGCTCACAGTGCATGGCAAGGTCAGATTGAAAAAATCGAAGCTTTACGAACGGCTTTTTTCCAAACCGGAAAAGTGCCTCAGGAAGTAAACGAAGACACCTGGACCGCTTTTAAAAATGCTGTTCGCAATTTTAACGCTCAGAAGAACTCGTTCTATAAAGACATCAAAAAAGACCAACAGGATAACCTGAATAAAAAACTGGCTTTGGTCGAAAAAGCCAATTCGTTAAAAGACAACGAAGATTTTAATGTTACAACCCCGATCATGAAGCAAATACAGGAAGAATGGAAGAAGATCGGACATGTACCGCGCAAATACTCAGACAGCATCTGGAAAGACTTTAAAGACGCTTGTAATCATTATTTCGACCGATTGCATGCCAAACGCAACGAAGCCAATTCGGAAGAAATCGAAGCCTTTGAAAAGAAAAAGGACTATCTGGAGCAATTAAAAGATTTCCAGTTGAGCGGTGAACACAAAGCCGATCTTGATGCGATTAAACTACATATCGAGAACTGGAAAGGCTTTGGACGCGTACCACACGCCCGTCGACATATCGAAGGCAAATTCAACAAAATACTGGATGCTTTGTTTGACAAGTTAAGCTTATCGAAAAAAGAAGCCGAAATGGTGAAATTCAACAACCGTTTGGAGCAATTGGCCGATAGTGATGACTCCCGAAAACTGGAAAACGAGCAAATCTTTATCATGCGTAAGATTGACGAAGTTCAAGGCGAAATCTTCCAATTGGAAAACAACATTCAGTTTATTTCCAATGCCAAGGCCGACAATCCGTTTATCAAAGAGATCAACAAAAACATTGATCGCCATAAAGAAGAATTAAAAACCTGGAAAGATAAGTTAAAACAAATTCGCAGTTTAAAACAACAGGAATAAATACAAAAAAGACCGGAAATCCGGTCTTTTTTATAGCTATAAAAAAACCGCTTTAAAAGCGGTTTTATATTTTTATGATTAGTCGATTTTAAATCGTTTTCTATCATTTTCGTTCAAATAGATCTTACGAAGACGTAATGATTTTGGTGTTACCTCTACATACTCATCTTTTTGGATGTATTCTAACGCTTCTTCTAAAGAGAATTTAATTGCCGGAATAATTCGGGCTTTATCATCTGCTCCGGAAGAACGCACGTTGGTTAATTTTTTCGTTTTGGTTACGTTTACCACCATATCATCACCACGAGAGTTCTCACCGATCACCTGACCTTCATAGATATCCTCGTTTGGATCAACGAAGAATTTACCACGATCCTGCAATTTATCGATTGAATATGGAATTGCTTTACCGTTTTCCATCGAAATTAACGATCCATTGATACGTCCTGCGATTTCACCTTTAAACGGTTGGTATTCCAGGAATCGGTGCGCCATAATTGCTTCACCAGCCGTAGCCGTTAGCAATTGGTTACGCAATCCGATAATTCCTCGTGATGGAATATAGAATTTAATGATCATACGGTCACCTTTTGGCTCCATACTCAACATTTCTCCTTTACGTAAGGTTACGAATTCTACCGCTCTTCCTGAAAGGTTTTCCGGCAAGTCGATTGTTAATTCTTCAACCGGTTCACATTTTACACCATCAATTTCTTTGATGATTACCTGTGGCTGTCCGATTTGCAATTCGTATCCTTCACGACGCATTGTTTCGATTAATACCGATAAGTGTAGTACACCACGTCCGAAAACCAAAAATTTATCAGCACTATTGGTTTCATTAACACGTAATGCTAAGTTTTTCTCTAACTCTTTAGTCAATCTGTCTTTAATGTGACGGGAAGTTACAAATTTCCCTTCTTTACCAAAGAATGGCGAATCGTTAATCGTAAACAACATACTCATTGTTGGCTCATCGATTGCGATAGTTGCCAATGCTTCCGGATTTTCAAAATCAGCAACAGTATCTCCGATTTCAAATCCTTCCAATCCTACGATCGCACAAATATCACCTGCTACAACCTGATCGATTTTACGTCTTCCGATTCCTTCAAAAACGTGTAATTCTTTAATCTTAGATTTGATTACTTTTCCATCACGCTTTACCAAAGACACGTTCATTCCTTCTCTTAATTCTCCTCTTTGTAAACGTCCGATAGCGATACGTCCGGTAAAGCTTGAGAAATCCAAAGAAGTGATCAACATCTGCGGCGTTCCTTCTGATACTTTTGGAGCCGGAATGTGTTCCAACACCATATCCAATAAAGGCTCGATGTTTTCCGTCTGATTTTTCCAGTCGGTCGACATCCAGTTATTTTTAGCAGAACCATAAACCGTTGGGAAATCCAACTGCCATTCTTCTGCTCCTAATTCAAACATTAAATCAAATACTTTTTCATGAACTTCTTCCGGAGTACAGTTTTCTTTATCCACTTTGTTTACAACCACACATGGCTTTAACCCTAAGTCGATTGCTTTCTGTAATACGAAACGTGTTTGCGGCATTGGTCCTTCGAAGGCATCCACCAACAACAACACACCATCAGCCATGTTTAATACTCGTTCTACTTCTCCACCAAAATCGGCGTGGCCCGGAGTATCGATAATGTTAATCTTTGTCCCTTTGTAGGTCACCGATACGTTTTTAGAGGTAATTGTGATCCCTCTTTCACGTTCCAAATCGTTGTTGTCAAGAATTAAGTCTCCGGTATTCTCGTTTTCACGGAATAACTGACAGTGATACATGATTTTGTCAACCAAAGTTGTCTTACCGTGGTCAACGTGAGCGATAATCGCAATGTTTCTGATAGAAGTCATAAATAATTTTTGAGGGTGCGAAATTACAATTTATTTTTTATATAAACACGCTAATTTTTAAGTAGTTAGCAAAAAATAACAAAATAATAACAACAAAAAAAGCTCTCGTCAAAGAGAGCTTGGTTTTTATATCGTGTTTCAATTAGCTTAAGCTAATTTAGCAACGTGCTTCGTTAATTTAGATTTCAAGTTAGAAGCTTTGTTATCATGGATAACATTTTTCTTAGCTAACTTATCAATCATTGAGATAACAGCAGATAATTTAGCTGACGCTTCTGCCTTATCAGTTGCTAAACGTAAAGCTTTGATCGCGTTACGTGTAGTTTTATGTTGGTATCTATTTAATACTCTTTTCTTTTCGTTGCTTCTGATTCTTTTTAAAGCCGACTTATGATTTGCCATTTTCTTAAAATTGATTAAGTCTTTTTACATTTTTTTTTCGTAGTCCGTAGGGGAATCGAACCCCTGTTACCAGGATGAAAACCTGGCGTCCTAACCCCTAGACGAACGGACCATTATTCCAATAAATTTCGTATTATCCGTGTAATACTTTTTTCGTAGTCCGTAGGGGAATCGAACCCCTGTTACCAGGATGAAAACCTGGCGTCCTAACCCCTAGACGAACGGACCTTTATTGCTTTATTGCGGATGCAAAAGTACAACATTTTTTCAATCTCGCAAGAACAACTCTATTTTTTTTCGATTTTTTTTTAGTACGCTTTCGCAAAAAGTACCCTACCTTTTGATAAAGAACCAGTTAGCACACACTGACCTTCTTCTTCTTTTCTATCCAAAGGAATACAACGAATCGTAGCTTTGGTAAGCTCTTTAATCTTTTCTTCGGTTTCTACTGTTCCATCCCAATGCGCCGAAACAAATCCGGTTTTATTTTCAAGCACGTCTTTAAACTCTTCAAACGTATTTACCTCAGTTATATGCTCGTTTCGGAATTCTAAGGAACGTGTAAACATTTCTTCCTGGATCGTCTCCAACAAGTCCTGAATATACGTCACAACACCGTCTTTCGCAACCACTTCTTTTGTCAACGTATCACGTCGGGCAATTTCATAAGTTCCATTCTCCAAATCGTTCGGACCTATAGCAATTCGCACCGGCACTCCTTTCAACTCATATTCATTGAATTTCCATCCTGGCTTATGCGTTGTACGGTCGTCGTATTTTACAGCAATTTTCAGTTTACGCAATTGTTTTACCAATTCGTTTACCTGAGCCGAAATTGCTTCCAATTGCTCGTCATTTCTATGAATCGGAACAATAACCACCTGAATTGGCGCTAAGTTTGGCGGTAACACCAGACCATTATCATCGGAATGTGTCATTACCAAGGCTCCCATCAAACGAGTAGATACTCCCCATGACGTTCCCCATACATGTTCCAGTTTTCCTTCGGCATTCGAGAATTTTACATCAAACGCTTTGGCAAAGTTTTGCCCTAAAAAGTGTGACGTACCGGCCTGTAATGCTTTTCCATCCTGCATTAACGCTTCGATACAATAAGTCTCATCTGCTCCTGCAAAACGCTCCGTTTCCGTTTTAATTCCTTTTACTACCGGAATAGCCATAAAGTTTTCTACAAAATCAGCATATACATTCATCATTTGTACCGACTCTGACAATGCTTCCTGTTTGGTAGCATGCGCCGTATGTCCTTCCTGCCATAAAAATTCGGCCGTTCTCAAAAACAAACGCGTTCTCATTTCCCAACGCACTACATTCGCCCATTGATTGATTAACAATGGTAAATCACGATAGGATTGCACCCATCCTTTATAGGTACTCCAAATAATTGCTTCACTGGTTGGACGAACAATTAATTCTTCTTCCAGTTTTGCATTTGGATCTACTATTAATTTTCCTTTATTCTCAGGATCATTTGTCAGTCTGTAATGCGTTACAATCGCACACTCTTTCGCAAATCCTTCTGCATTTTTTTCTTCCGCCTCAAACATGCTTTTAGGAACAAACAACGGAAAATATGCGTTCTGATGCCCTGTTTCTTTAAACATTCTATCCAATTCGGCTTGCATTTTTTCCCAAATAGCATAACCATATGGCTTGATAACCATACAACCTCTAACTCCTGAATTCTCAGCCAGGTCTGCTTTGACAACCAGTTCGTTATACCATTTCGAATAATCCTCTGATCGTTTTGTTAAGTTCTTACTCATTTTGATTAGTTTGGCACAAATATTGTTTTACTTATTTTAACTAAATAGTTTGACAAAACTAACTATTTTTGTGTTGTCCAACAATAAAAATACCCAGAGATATGAAAACTTATTACCTCTCCAGCAGAAAACTATCCATTTACGCCGTAATTGGATTCTTCGGACTTGTGGTATCCTCCTGTGGTTCTTACCAAAACGCGTCTTATTACGATCATGACGGTGTTTACGGTTCTGAAAGACCGCGAAGTGATTACAACAACAGATACAGCGAACAGAACATGGCGCAGGCCAATAATTACAAAGACTACTTCAGCGACCTTCAGAAAGATGCTAACAACGGTATTTTTACAGATGTGGACAATTACGCTTCTCAAGGTCAGCAGGACTCTATCTCAAGTGCAACCACAAACCGCGATCAGTATGCCGGTGCTACCGGATATGCCGGATGGGGTGACAATTCAAGCAATGTTACCGTTAACGTATACAACAATGATCCCTGGTACTGGAACAGAGGTTACTGGAATTCCTGGTACACTCCTTATTACGGATGGGGATGGAATGGCGGTTACTACGGTTCCGGATGGAGCATCGGTCTTGGATGGGGTTGGAATTCCTGGTATGGTCCAAACTACGGATGGGGTTGGAATAACTGGTACGGACCGGGATGGGGCTGGAACAGTTGGTATGGACCGGGATGGTACAATGGCTACTACAACAACCGTGTTTATTATGGCGGAACAAGAGGCGGATCGGCCTACTATAACGGACGCTACAACAATTCCATATACGGATATAATAATGCCGGAACCCGCAATTACAACAGCCGTAGGGATATAGACTTTAACCGAACTTACGGTACCGGAACAAGAGATTACAACAATTACAACAACGGAACCCGTAACTATAATAACGGAACGCGAAATTACAACAATGGCGCTACACGGGATTACAACAACACAAACAGTTCCGGAACCCGCAATTATAATTACAACAATAATAGCTCAGGAACCCGTAATTACAATTACAATAACTCCAACAATAGCGGAACCCGCAGCAACAGTAACTACTCTGCTCCTTCACGAAGCTATAATTCCGGAGGTAACTTTGGCGGTTCCCGTGGTGGCGGAAGCTTCGGCGGTGGCGGCGGAGGTGGAAGATCCGGCGGTGGCGGAAGACGTTAATCAAATCCTCTAAGTTTTAAAAGTACATCCTCATGAAAAAATATATATTTACAGCTATTACTGCTCTATCAGCAGTAATAGCCTCCGCACAGGAGCTGGCTCCATCTGACGGACTGCGGTATGCTATGGACAATTTAAACGGAACTGCCCGATTCCGCGGTATGAGCGGTGCTTTCGGAGCCGTTGGTGGCGATATGTCTGCCATACATGTTAATCCGGCCGGTGGTGCTATCTTTAACTACAACACTGCTGCGGCTACTCTAAATTTGTTAAGCACCAAAAGTAATTCCCGTTATTTCGGAACCACTACAAATGATAGTGATACTTCATTCGACCTGAATCAGGCCGGTGGTATCTTTGTTTTCCACAATCAGGATCTTAGCAGTGGCTGGACCAAATTCACCTTTGGTATCGCCTATGACAATACTAATAATTTTGACAATAGTTTTAATTACAGAGGAACCGGCACCCGTTCAATCGATCAGTTTTTCTTGAATCAGGCCAATGGCTTACCGGTTGGTGTGATCGACAACAATTACCGATATGACGAGTTGAGTTTCCAGGACCAACAGGCTTATTTAGCTTATCAGACGTATCTTATCGACACCAGCACCTATCCGTTTAATCCGGATAATCCAAACTATGTTTCCAATGTTCCGCAAACCGGAAGTTATGCCCATCAGAATTACGTTACTACAAAGGGTTATAATGGCAAACTGGCTTTTAACTTTGCCAGCTCTTACAAAGATCGTCTTTACATCGGACTTAATTTGAATGCCCACTTTACCGATTATACCAAAAATTCAACAGTTTATGAATCCAATAACGGCCCGGTAAACACCGATCCGAATTACGCTACGATTCGCCAGATTCAGTTTAACAACGATACGCACACTTATGGAAGTGGTTTCTCGTTTAACATTGGTGCTATCGCTAAAATTACCGATGAATTGCGTTTAGGTGCGGCTTACGAATCGCCAACATGGTACCGTTTAACAGACGAATTGTCGCAAAGTTTATACACTACTTATGTTGCTCCAGCCAATTCACCAACAAGTCCGGGTGCTACGCGTTCGGCTTCACTTAATCCGAATATCATAAACGTATACCCAACGTATACCCTTCAAACACCTGGTAAATTCACAGGAAGTTTAGCCTATATCTTTGGCAAGTCAGGTTTGATCAGCTTCGATTACGGAGTAAAAGATTACAGCAACATCAAATTTAAACCAAACAACTCGTACAACAACTCTTTAAACGATATTTATAAAAATACACTAACCACCGCACAGGAATTCCGTGTGGGTGCCGAATACAAAATCAAACAGGTGAGCCTTCGCGGCGGATACCGTTTTGAAGAAAGTCCGTATAAAGACGAAAAAATCGTAGGCGACTTAAAAGGCTATTCTGCCGGTATTGGTTATAACTTTGGTTCTGCCCGATTGGATTTTGCCTATGGTCATTCCCAAAGAGAAATGGACGTTCCATTATTATCCAGCATGACCGATTCTGCCAGAATTAATAGTAAAATAGACTCCTTTACACTTACCTATACGGTTGGTTTCTAAAATTAAAAACACAAGAAAAAGGGCGGTTTCCATGAGAAGTCGCCTTTTTTGTATCAAATCACCTGGAAATTACAGTCCCCGAAAGCCATAAGAAATAGTAAAACATCATAAATTTCACCTAACGATGATGATGCTAATTATAAAAAACGTAATTTTGCACTCCAATTTTTCAATTCTATGAGAACCAAGTCTTTAAAGAAAAACAAAATCAATGTCATCACTTTAGGTTGTTCTAAAAATGTTTACGACAGCGAAGTACTGATGGGTCAGTTAAAAGCCAGCGGTAAGGACGTGCAACACGAAGCACCTAAAAATGATGAAGGAAACATTATTGTGATCAACACTTGTGGGTTTATCAATAATGCCAAAGAAGAATCTGTTAATACGATTCTGGAATATGTCGACAAAAAAGAACAGGGTATCGTAGATAAGGTTTTTGTAACCGGATGTTTGTCGGAACGATACCGCCCGGATCTTGAAAAAGAAATTCCGGATGTGGACCGTTATTTCGGTACTACCGAATTACCATTGCTTTTAAAAGCTTTGGGAGCCGATTACAAACACGAACTTTTAGGAGAACGTCTAACGACAACACCTAAAAACTATGCTTATCTGAAAATTGCCGAAGGTTGTGACCGTCCGTGTAGTTTTTGCGCGATTCCGCTAATGCGCGGAAAACACGTTTCACAACCGATTGAAAAACTGGTAAAAGAAGCCGAAGGTTTAGCCGCCAAAGGTGTAAAAGAACTGATTTTAATCGCTCAGGATTTAACCTATTACGGACTGGATTTATATAAAAAACGAAATTTAGCCGAGTTATTGGAAAATCTGGTACAAGTAGAAGGAATCGAATGGATTCGTTTGCATTATGCCTTCCCTTCCGGATTCCCGATGGACGTATTGGACTTAATGAAACGCGAGCCTAAAATCTGTAATTATATCGACATTCCATTACAGCATATTTCCGACAATATTCTAAAATCGATGCGTCGTGGAACAACGTATGAAAAAACGACCAAACTGCTAAAAGATTTCCGCGAAGCCGTTCCGGGAATGGCTATCCGTACTACGCTAATCGTAGGTTATCCGGGAGAAACCGAAGAAGACTTCCAAATCCTGAAAAACTGGGTAGAAGAAATGCGTTTTGAGCGTTTGGGTTGTTTTGCGTATTCGCACGAAGAAAATACCCATGCCTATTTGCTGGAAGACGATGTACCGGAAGAAGTAAAACAACAACGTGCCGCAGAAATCATGGATATTCAGGCGCAAATTTCATGGGATCTGAACCAGGAAAAAATCGGACAAATATACCGTTGTATCATCGATCGTAAAGAAGGTGGATATTTTATCGGACGTACCGAATTTGACAGTCCGGACGTAGATAACGAAGTGTTGATCGATGCGACGCAACATTATTTAAAAACCGGTGATTTTACGATGATCAAAATCACGGATGCCACAGAATTCGACTTATACGGGGAACCGGTACAAGCATAAAAACAAAAAGCTGTCTAATTTTAGGCAGCTTTTGTTTTTATATCTATAACACCTGACAGGTTTTAGAAACCTGTCAGGTGTGTTTTTTTTATTGCTTTACGATTTTAGTCCAGCTTTTGTTTCCATCGACAGTCGTTACCGCTACCAGATACACTCCACTATTCAAACGGCTACAATCTAAAGAAATCATTGTTGTATTTGGCTTTTCGGTTCCTACCAAGACACCACCAAGCGTATAAATCTGGATATCCTGAATAACCTGATCCGGCAATGTCAAATATACTTTATCCTGAACCGGATTCGGATAAACCACTATCGTTTTTGCATTATGATCATCAACATTTAAAACCTGTCCATTTCGGTATAATTTAGCGACAGCTGTCGTACCCGTACCAATACCGGTGATCAAAACATCCTGATCACCATCATTATCCACATCGGCAAATACAATATTTCCGGTGGAATGCGAGGTAAACGGCATATCTTCCATTTTTATATAACCACCCGTTCCATCATTCAGATATAAATTCGCCTCCTGTATATTGTTTCCAACCGTCGTTTCGGAATATTTCCGCCCCATCGAAAGAATATCCTGGTAACCATCATTATTGACATCCGCAAAAGCGATCGCCAAATTATCGCCTATCCCTACAAATGGTATTCCTTCCGCCATTGTAAAATTCGCAGTCCCGTCATTATAATACAATTGCATACGGAACCAAAGTGCCGGATTACCGGACGACGAAGGCATATTCCCGGCTATCAGTAAATCCTGATCGCCATCGTTATCTACATCCGCCAAAGCTACTTTTCCCAATAAAGCCGTTATAGCCGGTTGCGGATGATGTGCAAAAACGCCATCTCCCTGATTTAGAAATATTCTGATATTAGTAGCCGTAGCATTAATACCAACTTTTCCCGATGTTACAATATCCGGTTTCCCATCGCCATTGACATCGGCCACTACTACAGAAGCCAGATACATACCGTAGGATTCCAATCCGCTTTGAAGATTACGCGTAAATACTCCAGTCCCGTCATTGGTATATAACGCCATCGCAAAACCATTACTGGTGTACATTCCGGTTATCAGAATATCCTGATCGCCATCGTTATCAAAATCGGCCATATTCACATCACCATTCATTGTCCCGATAAAGTTCGAATTTGGCGACAAACTAAAGTTGCCGGCTCCGTCATTTAAATATAATTTTGTATTTACTCCGTTGGCATTTCCCGAAACTATTAAATCCGGAAAGCCATCACCATTCACATCGCCAAAAGCACTACCGCCTTCACGACTTTTAATAAATGTTTGATCATCGTGTAAGGTAAAATGACCGGTTCCGTCGTTTTTATACATCCGGCTACTACCGGCATTCGGACTTCCACCCATGGCGAATAAATCCAGATCGCCATCGCCATCAATATCAGCAAACTTACAGGTACTATATTGAACCGGAACAATTCCGGAATTGGAAACCAGGGTGAAATTTTGAGTAAATGCGCTAAGAGAACTTAATAGCGTAAAAGCAAGTAGTGTTTTTTTCATATAGTTTTTTAGTTAGCCGTTCGTCATTCAAAATTGGATATTCCGCCAGACCGCTATAATTGCCTTACTTCCACCTCTACTATTTCGTACCCAACGTTTAAAAACAATCATGCGTAGGCTTCAAATGTAACCAAAAAAGTCAAAAACTAAACTATATACATTTTTTTAACAATTAAAACACTTTAATTACAACAAAAACAAAAAAATAATTAATAAAAAATCAACACGACCCCATTATATCACAATACCGAGAAAATAAATTAAAAAAACAATCGGGTATAAAAAAACCGCCTTGGAATTCCAAGGCGGTTTTCGCATTTCAATCTAATAATTATGAACTAAATAACTGTTCCTTTGAATACAAGTACTTTTGGTGCTTCTTCTGCATTGGTTGTTACCGTTACCGTTTTGGTAAACACCCCTTTTGCAGCAGCGTTAAAAGTAGCAGTGATTTTTGCGTTCCCGTTTGGTGCGATTGGCGTTTTTGTATAATCCGTTGCCGTACATCCACAAGACGCTTTTACATTTGTAATGATCACAGCAGTTTTTCCAGTGTTTTTAAATTCGAAGTCGATTTTAGCTGGTTTTCCTTGCGGAATTTCTCCTAAATCGATAGTCTCACTTTTCCATTGAATCGGTGAAGTACCATTTACAGCAACAGCTACAGTTTCGTTTGTTTTTACCGGGTTTCCAGCAAATGACATTAATCCTAATGCCAAGGCTAAAACTGAAAGTTTGATCATTTTCATAATTTTGCTTTTTAAATTATTATTATTTTGTTGGTTCATTGTGATAGTTCAAAAGTATCCCAGTCTTGCCAAGATTGCTGTTAACCGTTTTTAAAAGTTTGTTAATGACTTGTTAACAGGCCGAAAAAAGTATATTTTTCAGTAATATTACACTACTCAACAGTACAGATTTTGAAAATTAACCGACTTAACAGTATCATTATTCTCGGATTGATAGCCATTGTGGGGATTATCATCGCACAATTGCTTTGGACCAAAGAGGCTTTTAATCTGGAAGAAAAGAAGTTCACTCAAAAAGTACATATCGCTTTACTCGAAGTCGCTAAAAAACTTTACGAAGGTAAGAATCATGAACTTCCGGCCAACAGTCCGATTAATAAAGTATCTAACGACTACTATATCGTTAATGTCGACAATGATTTTGAACCGGAAATACTCGAATATTATTTAAAAACGGTTTTTAAAAAGTTTAATATTACCACCGATTTCGAATATGCCATGTACAATTGCGAAAGTGATGAGATGGTTTATGGAAATTATGTCGCAATTAGCGACACTTCTAAAAAGGAGAATTCAGTTTATTTCCCAAAACACAAAAACCTGGTCTATTATTTTGCCGTTCGCTTTCCCAATGAAACGTCCTATCTTTTCAGTTCCCTGAAATTTTGGTTTATACTTTCTTTTGCCCTGATTGTGATCCTGATTGTCTATGTATATTCCATTTTCACTTTATTACAGCAGAAAAAATATTCGGAGTTACAACGCGATTTTATTAATAATATGACGCATGAGTTTAAAACGCCACTTTCTTCGATTTTGATTGCCTCAAATTACCTCAGCAAACAGGAACCGATACAAAAGGACCCAAAACTGGATAAATATGCTGCTATCATTATCGAACAAAGTAAAAAACTGAACCATCATATTGAGAAAATATTAAATATTGCGAAGTCGGACGACACAGCATTAAAACTACAAAAAAATGACATCTTGTTAGCTACCGTATTACAGGATGTCACCGAAAATATACAGTTACGTTATCCGGAAGCACATATTACCGTCACAAATCCGGATGAATCCCTGCAGATTTACGGAGATGAATTCCATTTTACCAATATTGTGTACAATCTGATCGATAACGCGGTAAAATATTGCGAAATCGCCCCGGAAATTCATATTACTGTTAGCCGGGAAGCACATCGCGTCCGACTGGTGTTTACCGATAACGGAATTGGTATTTCTCAAAAAAATATTTCTTTTATATTTGACAAGTTCTACCGGATTCCGGGTACAAAAAGTAATGAAGTGACCGGTTTCGGATTAGGATTGTACTATGTACATAAAATCTGCAAGCTTCATAACTGGAAAATAACCGCCAAAAGTCACCTAGGAAAAGGAACAACCATAACCCTGTTAATACCTAAAAAATAATGTCAAAATATAAAATCCTATACGCTGAAGACGATGAAACCCTGGCTTTTCTGACCAAAGATAATTTGGAACTGAATGGTTATGACGTTTTTCATTGTCCAAACGGAGAAAATTGTCTGGAACAATTCAAATCAGGTTCTTTTGACATTTGTATTTTGGATATTATGATGCCAAAAATCGACGGTTTTGAACTGGCTTCTGCCATTCGGCAAATCGATACAGAAATCCCGATCATCTTCCTTTCGGCTAAAACCTTAAAAGAAGATCGGATTAAAGGATTACGTCTGGGTGCCGATGATTATCTTGTAAAGCCTTTTAGCATCGAGGAATTGTTGCTAAAAATTGAGATTTTTCTAAAACGCTCACAAAAGAAAGTCTTACCTGAAAAAAACAGCTATACTGTTGGCGCCTTTCAGTTTGATGCTGAAAATTACACCTTGAGTAAGGGTTCATCAAAAACAGTATTGACACAACGCGAAGCGGAGCTTTTAAAATTATTCCTGGATAATAAAAATACCGTACTGAAACGGGAACAGATACTTACGGCCTTGTGGGGTACCGATGATTATTTTATGGGGCGAAGCCTTGATGTTTTTATATCCAGACTTCGCAAATTGCTTTCGGAAGAAGACGGTATACAAATAGAAAACCTGCATGGTATCGGTTTTAAATTTAATCTCAAAGCCTAAATATCACAATACCAGAAGACCGGAGCTTCGTAAGGTATTAATTGGTTTTGAATACCAGAATAATTCAAAATCTTCACGATCCGCAGCTTCATAATCGGCTTTTACCTCATTAAAGGTCAGTATTTTATTTTGAGTAACCGAAATTTTTGGCAAAACGGCAGTTAGCCAATCGGCATCATCTTTATTAACCTGAATCGCAAAACTTTCTTTTTTATCGTGAAAAGTCAGACTCGCCATTTCGAACTGCCTTCCTTTTTTGTTTTTGGTAAAATACGACACGACCGGTTTACCCCCTGTCCAGACAATTTTAGCCGTTGGTTTTACGGTAAAAGTATCCGCATCCTGTAAAGCATTGTAAATATAATCCGGCGAAACTTTTGTTCGCGGTACTTTAAAATCAAACCAATCCTGCAAAGGGTAATCAAAACAGATTCCATGCATATAGTTAAACAAGGATTTTTTTAATCCAAAACTGAACTTATCGTGATTTGTACCGGTTTTATCAATATGAACAATATCATTATTCGCAAAAGTTCCAATAGCTTCCGTTTCTTTTAGTACGCCAAATTTTTCGGGATACATTCCTACCGGACTATGTGCCGTCATCGCAAATTGATGCCAAAATCCGGATTGTAGAATTCCGAGTTCGAATAATTGTCGTACCATTTCCAGACTATCGATAGTTTCCTGTGCCGTTTGCGTCGGAAAGCCATACATCAGGTACGCATGTACCATAATTCCGGCTTCGGTAAAATTGCGATTTACCCGGGCAACCTGTGCTACCGTCACTCCTTTTTGGATCAATTCCAGTAAACGGTCGGAGGCCACTTCCAATCCGCCGGAAACAGCAATACAACCGGACGCTTTTAACAATAAACACAGATCTTTTGTAAAACTTTTTTCAAACCGGATATTGGTCCACCAGGTCACCGCCAGTTTTCGTTTTACTATTTCCAGTGCTACCGCGCGCATCAAGGCAGGTGGTGCTGCTTCGTCTACAAAATGGAAGCCATTTTGCCCGGTTTGCGCAATCAGCTCCTCCATTCTATCCACTAACATTTTGGCCGCGACAGGTTCGTAAACTTTAATATAGTCCAATGAAATATCGCAAAAAGTACATTTCCCCCAATAGCATCCATGCGCCATCGTGAGTTTATTCCAGCGCCCGTCACTCCACATTCGGTGCATTGGATTTACAATTTCAATAACCGAAATATAACGATCCAGCAACAGATCGGTATAATCCGGTGTTCCCACTTCCGATTGTTTGTAGTCCCTACAGGCTGGGTTATTAATATAAACTACCTTACCTTCGTCCAGTATAAAGGTCCGTTTCAGTTCTTCTTTACTGATAGTACCTTCCACATAAGCAATCATGTTTTCTACCGGCGCTTCTCCGTCGTCGAGTGTAATAAAATCAAAGAATTCCATTACCCTGACATCCGTTAACGATCGTAATTCCGTATTGGGAAAACCACCTCCCATCGCTACTTTAATTTCCGGTCGGTGTTTTTTAATCCATTGGGCACATCGGAAGGCACTGTACAAATTACCCGGAAAAGGAACTGAAAAAGCTACAATTTTCGGATTTATTACGTTCAACCTTTCTTCCAATAACTGTAAGGTGATTTTATCGATATAAGTGTATTCCTGATGAAGATGGTTGTACAATTCGTCAAAAGAATTGGCCGAACGGCCTAATCGCTCCGCATAACGACTAAAACCAAAATTAGGATCAATACATTCTACGATCAGATCGGAAATATCTTCCAGATAAAGCGTTGCCAAATGTTTGGCTTTATCTTGTGTTCCCATCGTACCAAAAGCCCAATCCAATTCTTCCAATTGTGCAAAACGAGATGCTTCCGGCAGGAAATCTTCCTGACATATCAAATGCGCCAACGTCGGATTTTTCCCCTGAAGAAATAAAATAACCGAATCAATCGTTTTGATATATTCATCCTGTAACGCTATAATCCGCTGACAGTTATCCGATAGCGTTTCCGTTTTTTGTTCGCTTTCGGCAAACATTTGGATTAATCCTTCTTTTGAAAACAATTTTAAGATAACTTCAATACCCAAATCCGCCTGAAAGGAGGAAATATTTTTGGTATTCAGGAATCCCTTTACATAGGCCGTGCCCGGATATGGGGTATTGAGCTGCGTAAAAGGTGGCGTGATCAGAAAAATTGTTGTCGGCTTCATTGGCGATACATCATTGAGACTGCAAAAGTATTATATTTTGAAGAAATAAATACGGATTGCGCCCTACAACTGTATCTTTTCGATGGCGTTCAGTTTATCCACATACAGTATTGTCTCATCACTATCACGGTCGGCTTCAAACATCGGTAAAAAACGTGCCCCATAAATTACTTCGCGTAAGGTATAAGAAGTTCGTTTTACGACGGTAGTACTAAACATATCGTCAAAAACTTTTACAAAAATCAGAATTTCGCCTTTCTGATTTTTATAATCCGCTTCGGTAAAGGTATATAATGGACTATTTTCGGTAATGGGATGTACCAACGTCCAGCTTAACGTTAGCATATTAATTTTGTCCAGTTCGAGATCGAGCGAAAAAAACTTATTGACTTTTTTACCATCTTCTTCCAGACTTAATCCAATTGTTGCCTTAGCTTCGGCTTCCATCAGGTTGGTATTCTTATAAGGTGTCATTCGTAGCATCAGGGCTTTTCCTTCTTTATAAGGCGCAATGACCGCATTATCCGAAAAGCGGATCAGCGCTTTGGGCTTACTAAACCTTCCGTAAAATAAACCGGTCGCAATTGCGAAGCTCAATAATCCGAATAACGCTTCTACCGAAGCGACAAAACTGGTCATAAAACCGGTCGGACTAATATGTCCGTAGCCTACAGTAGTAAAGGTCTGTGCACTAAAAAAGAAAGCCTGTCCAAACTGATCAACCGCTGTTTTTGCATTGATTCCTTGTAAATGTTGTACACCAAGTAAAAAATAAATACAGGCAAAAATAAAATTTACGATCAGGTAAAAGGCAAAAATGATAAACATAAATTTCCAGCGTGGTACATCGATCATCGCATGGTACCAACTGATACGCTCAGTTATACCGATTCCCACTTTCCGGACATTGGCATTTCCATCTTTGTTTACAAATCGTGCCCCATAAATGGAAGCATTACTTCCAAAACCGGTATTTTCGTCTGCCTTAGCTCTGGAACTGATGCGCTTTAGGAATGCCATAGTAATTTTTAAGTAAAGCTAATAAAAAATCACTTTGAAAGCTACTTCAATAAAAAAGCCCCACTGTAGCAGTGAGGCTTTCTATAAAATATAATGTTATTATTTACTCAGATACATTTTTCGTCTGGAGTACAATTCGTAGAATTGATCGTCTTTTAGGTCGTCGATAAACAAGATACTTTCTCCTGTTGATTTCATTTCGGGACCTAATGCCTTGTTTACATTTTTAAACTTGCTGAATGAGAATACCGGTTGCTTGATTGCATATCCTTTTAAATGTGGATTAAAATCAAAATCGGTTACTTTATTCACACCTAACATTACTTTAGTTGCATAGTTTACATACGGTTCGCCATAAGCTTTTGCAATAAATGGCACCGTACGTGAAGCTCTTGGATTGGCTTCGATGATATAAACCGTATCGTCTTTAATCGCAAACTGTATATTGATAAGTCCTACCGTTTTTAAAGCCAGTGCGATTTTCTTCGTATGATCTTTAATTTGTTGCATTACGAATTCACCCAGATTAAACGGTGGCAAGGTTGCATTACTATCTCCGGAGTGGATCCCACACGGTTCGATATGCTCCATGATACCGATAATGTATACATTTTCACCGTCGCAAATCGCATCGGCTTCCGCCTCAATCGCCCCGTCCAGGTAGTGATCCAGTAATAGTTTGTTATTCGGGATCTTACGTAGTAAGTCTACCACATGCTCTTCCAGTTCCTGTTTGTTGATCACAATTTTCATTCCCTGTCCACCCAATACATAAGAAGGACGTACTAATAACGGAAAGTCCAGTTGATCCGCTAGTTTTGAAGCTTCCTCGGCGCTTTCAGCTACTCCGAATTTAGGGAAAGGAATTTTTAATTCTTCCAGCAATTCCGAGAAACGTCCACGATCTTCTGCTAAATCCAAAGCATCAAAACTGGTTCCAATGATTTTAACACCGTATTTTGACAGTTTTTCTGCTAGCTTTAAGGCAGTTTGTCCTCCTAATTGTACGATTACACCTTCCGGTTTTTCATGACGGATAATGTCGTAAATATGCTCCCAGAAAACCGGCTCAAAATACAATTTATCAGCCGTGTCGAAATCGGTGGAAACCGTTTCCGGGTTACAGTTGATCATAATTGTCTCGTAACCGCATTCCGATGCCGCCAATACCCCGTGAACACAAGAATAATCGAATTCGATACCTTGCCCGATACGGTTGGGTCCGGAACCTAAAACGATCACTTTTTTACGGTCGGATACCACGCTTTCGTTATCCACATAACGGGTTCCGTCGGCTTTTTCGATTTCTGCTTCAAAAGTGGAATAATAGTATGGTGTTTGCGCTTTAAATTCGGCGGCACAGGTATCTACCAGTTTGTAAACCCGTTTTACCCCTAAATCTTCACGCAATTTGTAAATCTGACTTTCCAGACATCCTAACATATGGGCAATTTGTCTGTCGGCAAATCCTTTTTGTTTCGCCTCCAGTAACAATTCTTTAGTCAGGGTGTCGATATTGTGTTTGGAAATTTCTTTTTCCAGTGCATATAGTTCTTCGTATTGTTTTAAGAACCACATGTCGATTTTAGTGATTTCGTGGATACGGCTCAACGGAATTCCCATTGCAATCGCATCATAAATTACGAATACACGATCCCAACTCGCATAGGTCAGTTTGTCAATAATCTGATCGTAATTGGTATATCCCTTACCATCAGCTCCTAATCCGTTACGTTTAATTTCCAACGATTGCGTTGCTTTGTGTAACGCTTCCTGGAACGAACGTCCGATTCCCATTACTTCCCCTACGGATTTCATCTGCAATCCGAGTGTTCTGTCGGCTCCTTCAAATTTGTCGAAGTTCCAACGTGGTATTTTTACAATTACATAGTCCAAAGTCGGTTCAAATAAGGCCGAAGTGGATTTTGTAATTTGATTTTGCAATTCGTCCAGACTGTACCCTAAAGCCAGTTTGGTGGCAATTTTTGCGATTGGATATCCCGTTGCTTTCGAAGCCAATGCCGAAGAACGCGATACACGCGGGTTGATCTCGATGGCTACAATGTCTTCTTTTTCATCCGGAGAAACAGCAAACTGTACGTTACATCCGCCGGCAAAGTTACCGATGCTTCGCATCATCAGGATGGCCATATCTCGCATTCTCTGGAATGTTCTGTCGGATAAAGTCATCGCCGGTGCTACCGTGATACTGTCTCCGGTATGGATTCCCATCGGATCCATGTTTTCGATGGTACAGATAATCACTACGTTATCGTTTTTATCACGCAATAATTCCAACTCGTATTCTTTCCAGCCTAATAACGCTTTATCGATTAACACCTCATGGATTGGAGAAGCTTCCAGTCCACGAGTTAATAAATCGTCGAAATCTTCTTTTTTATGTACAAAAGCTGCTCCGGTTCCACCTAATGTAAATGACGGACGGATTACTAACGGGAAACCGAATTCCTGTGCAATTTCTTTACCTTTCAGGAAAGAATTGGCTGTTTTTGCCGGTGCTACCGGGATATCGATTTTCGCCAGCAATTGTTTAAACTGCTCGCGATCTTCGGTTACATTAATGGCATTTACATCAACACCGATCAATCGTACGTTAAAATCCTGCCAGATTCCTTTTTCGTCTGCTTCCAGACATAGATTTAAGGCAGTTTGTCCTCCCATAGTTGGCAAAACCGCATCAATTTGCGGGTGTGCTTTTAGGATTTCGATAATGGATTTTGTAGTTAAAGGTTTTAAATAAATATGATCGGCCATGGATGGATCCGTCATAATGGTTGCCGGATTGGAGTTGATCAGAATGACTTCAATTCCTTCTTCGCGCAGCGATCGTGCCGATTGCGATCCGGAGTAGTCGAACTCACAGGCCTGTCCGATTACGATAGGCCCTGAACCAATAATTAAAACCGATTTTATTGAATTGTCTTTAGGCATTGTGTTGTGTAGTATGTAGTTATTTATTTTTAACGAAAAGATATAAAAAAAGGCGTTACCTTAAATAAGTAACACCTTTATTTATGATTTTAAAAATCATTATTTTTTATGTCTTGGCTCTGATGAAACCGTTAACTTATGTCTTCCTTTAGCTCTTCTGCGTGCTAATACTTTTCTTCCGTTAGCAGAAGCCATTCTTTCCATGAAACCGTGCTTGTTTCTTCTTTTTCTTTTTGATGGTTGAAACGTTCTCTTACTCATTGCTTTTATCTTTAAATCGTGTTTTTAAATAGGATCAGCTTTGAAATTCTCTCGCTTCAAAACCGAGTGCAAATATACAAAGACTTTTATTTCTGGCAAGCCCTTTTAAAAAAATATTTTTATTTCTGTTAACTGCTTTGCCCTTTAGTAGTTACCGCGAGCAGCTTTTACTTGTAAACCGGCTTCAGAAAACTTAATTTCGCCCGCTCGTTTCATTTTATTACATTTGCAAACTTAAAACAAAAACAATTATGTTTCACAGAAATATTAAACTGATTATAGCCGCTTTAATCATTGCGCTTGGTATCTGGCAATTCACCGAAAGTAACATCGGAAACGGGATTTTCTTACTACTGCTTTCATCTATTTTTATTTTATTGTATTTCAAAAACGAGTTTATTTTATTAGCGTTTTTAAAACTTCGTAAACAGGATTTTCCCGGTGCTCAAAAATGGCTTGCTTATATCAAAAACCCGGAAACGGCTTTGGTTCGCAAACAACAGGGATATTATAACTACTTAAACGGATTAATGGTTTCCCAAACTAATTTATCAGCGGCTGAAAAATATTTCAAAAAAGCGATTGAATTAGGTTTAAATATGGATCAGGATTTGGCTTTGGCAAAATTAAATCTTGCCGGTATCGCGATGACACGCAGAAGAAAACTGGAAGCAACCAATCTTTTAAACGAGGCTAAAAAGCTGGACAAACAGAATATGCTGAAAGATCAGATCAAGATGATGAAAGATCAGATGAAGAAAATGTAATCCAAAAAAAACTAAAATATCATGAAAAAACGCCCAAAAAGGCGTTTTTTTTGTGCTTTTTACGCAACCTTACCATATTGACTGTATCTTTGTAATAGAATGTTTTCCCCAACAAGTACCCTAAAAATGTATTTGCCTATGAGAGACTTCTACTTTACAATTATCATCCTGATCCTGCTATCTTCTACAGTTACTGCTCAAGATAACACTAGTTTTTTGTTTTCAAACACCCTACACCGGAACTTAAAAAATTACTCCAAAAAGTCGGATATAGCCTATCGAAACAACAATATAGATCGTGCTGATTTTTTATTTGATTCCCTGGTTCGGCACCAACTCATAGGTACCACTTTCGACGATTTTAACTTAAAGCGGTTCCATAAAGGTCGAAAACGGATCAGCGCTTTTGAAAAACCTATTTTCCTGATCACTTATGCGTCCTGGTGTGTTCCTAACAAAGGGGAAATCCCGGCACTAAACAAACTGGCCCGACAATATGGAAACGATATCCAATTTATAGTATTATACTGGGATCGAAAATCGAATTTAAAAAAGTGGTCAAAAAAATTTGATCATCATATCGCGATTTGCTACGCTCACGAAACTTACAATAAAGATGCGTATCTGGTTTCTACCTTAAAACACAGCCTGGGATTTCCGATCTTATACTATTTGGATAAAAACCGAACCGTTGTTGCCATCAAGCGCAATACAGCCCTACACATTCCGAGAGCGACATATAGCAAAGCACTTGATGCCAACTATAAGGTATTTAAAGACAACCTCAGCTGCCTTTTAAACACTAACGATTCACCGATACTAGCCAAAAATTAACGCTTATAACCTTCTAACGGAATATCGATTGTATATTTTTTATTTGGCGTGATCACCAGTTTTTTATCGCGTAACCACGGGTTGTGAACTTTTAGAATCTTGTAATTAATCCCCTGTTCTATGGCAAAAGCAGCCAGATCGTCGATATTAGCCGTTACTTCTACTTTTCGTACCGGAATTTGCTGGTACAACACGTCTTTAGGCAGATCATAGCCGTATTTCGCCTGATTCGTCATAATTTCTTTTAAAGCCAGAATTCGGAAAACATAACGCGCCGTTTCATCATTAAGCAACAAATCGTAATAATCACTTACTTTCTGACTGTCGATTTGCTTGTTTACACCGTTCATCCCGCCGTTATAAGAAGCCGCTGCCAAAGTCCAGTTTCCAAACTTTTCTTTCGCTGCCAACAAATATTTACAAGCTGCTTCGGTCGATTTTTCCAAATGATAGCGTTCGTCTACCGTTTCGGTTACTTCCATACCTTTTTCCTTCGCTGTTTCCGGCATAAACTGCCATACACCTCTTGCTCCGGCCGAAGACACTGCATTTATTAATCCGCTTTCGATAACGGCCAGGTATTTAAAATCATCCGGAACACCATACTGTCGTAAAATGGGTTCAATTACAGGAAAAGCGCGATTGGCTCTTTTGATGATCAACGCTGTAGTCGCATGCAGATTTATATTGACCAACAGTTCCCGATCCATTCTTTCTTTGACATCCGAAAGCGTCATAGGTACTCTTTCACCTGCAAAATCGATATTCATCGGCAAATACACATGGTTTTTTACATCTACATCCGTTCCGGTTCCGGCGTTGGTCCAATAAACCAAAACACCACTTGTTAGTATCACAGCAGCTACAATAGCCATTCTTTTCACTTTATTCATCTTCCGTATTTTTTATTGTATTTTCTCCTAAAATTATAGCCGGCAAATGACTATTCAGCCAGCGGTATTTATTTATAATCATCACATGAGTGCCGCCTTTTATAATGATGGCATCATGGATATATTTTATCGGAAACACCTCATCGGCATCCCCATGAATGTGGACAATTTTATCATCGGCTACTTTACGATCCCAGGAGATTATTGTTTCCAACGCCCAATCCAGATAGCGTTTGTCGCGCATCGATAAAAACTTTTCATATAATTTAATCCGACTTTTGGCTGTTTCACCGAAAGCATATTTAGCCAGCACTTCTATGTTCGCAAACATACCCGTCGGGATCAATTTATAAGCTTTGGTTGTTTTGGCAAATTTCATTCGTTTCGGAAATTCCACGTTTGTTTTAACACTGGAAATAATGATGGTTTTCCGAACCGGAATAATCCGGGCAATTTCCTGAACCAATATGCCTCCAAAAGAAACACCAATCAAAACCGGGTTTTCATCCGTTATTTTTTCGGCCATTCTTTTCGCATACGTTTCCAAACTTTCTTTTGATTCCGGCAAAAACCATTCCAGCCAATGGACCTCAAATTGGTCTTCCGGTAGTTTTATATTCTCAAAAATGGTAGGATTGGCTGCCATTCCCGGCATTAAATAAACGGGTATTTTGCTCATTATCTGCTGTTTTAACGCTTCACTAACGTAGAATCTTATGTTTTTTTCCGAAATTTGCATAAAAATAATTCATTCCGGATGATTTTACAATCACATTCCGGGTTAAATTATAATCAATTATTTCTCCCCTATGAATACGCTATATCATGGAAATTAAAGACAACGAATTATTACGTCAATTCGAAAATCAAACTGAAAACGGGTTATTAACAGTGGAGTATTCCCTTCAGGAACGCAAGCTTTTCCTAACCAAACTGAACCATACCGAAAAGGAAGACCCTGAAACTATCGATGCTTTTTTAAAAGCCATCATGAACAACGCCGAAGAAAAACGATTACGCGTCGTACCGACGCATCCTAAAATCGCTTCTTTTTTTAGAAAAAATCCCGTTTATAAGGAATTATTGCCACCGGGAATCAAAATATAATCCATAAAAAATGGCTGTCTATAAGGCAGCCATTTTTTATATCATTACACCGGAAACAGGTGTTTATATTTTATCCCGGAACGTTTACAAAGTCCATACGAACAATTCCGTCCTCGTCTATTTTTGTAAGTTGAATATCGTGTAAGGTATTTACCAACTCCGGATTCCACGGCGTTTTAACTTTTACGTAATTTTCGGTAAACCCATGAATATAACCTTCTTTGTTTTCACCCTCAAACAATACCGTTCTATGGGTTCCCAACTGACTTTCGTAAAAAGCTCTTCGTTTTTTAACCGAAAGTCCACGTAGCATTTTACTTCTTTTACTACGCACATTCATTGGCACCACACCTTCCATATCCGCTGCTTCGGTATTATCTCTTTCCGAATAGGTAAACACGTGCAGGTATGAAATATCCAGTTCATTCAGAAAGTTATAGGTTTCCAGGAACAATTCGTCGGTTTCGCCCGGAAATCCAACAATTACATCCACTCCAATACAGGCATGCGGCATTACTTCGCGGATTTTAGCCACTCTGTCGGCATATAATTCGCGTAAATAACGACGTTTCATTTTTTTCAGAATCGTATTGCTTCCGGATTGTAACGGGATATGGAAATGCGGAACAAACGTACGGCTTTGCGACACGAACTCGATGGTTTCGTTTTTTAACAAATTCGGCTCGATCGATGAGATTCGCAAACGTTCGATTCCGTCTACCTGATCCAAAGCCTGAACCAGTTCGAAAAAGGTATGTTCGTGTTTTTTATTTCCGAATTCTCCTTTTCCATAGTCACCAATATTAACACCGGTTAATACAATTTCCTTGATGCCCTGTTGCGAAATTTCCTTTGCATTTTTCATTACATTTTCCATCGTATCACTACGGGAAATACCTCTTGCCAACGGAATCGTACAATACGTGCACTTATAATCACATCCGTCCTGAACTTTTAAAAAAGCACGGGTTCGGTCACCAATCGAATAACTTCCGACATAAAAATCGGCTTCTTCAATTTCGCAGGAATGCACCTCGCCCATATCGTTTTTCGACAAGTCGTTGATATAATCGGTAATTTTAAATTTTTCGGTAGCTCCCAAAACCAGATCCACACCATCCACTGCTGCCAGTTCTTCCGGTTTTAACTGCGCATAACATCCCACAGCCGCCACAAATGCCTTATCATTATGCTTTAGCGCCTTCTTTACAATCTGCTTGAACTGTTTGTCCGCATTTTCCGTTACCGAACAAGTGTTGATAACATATATGTCGGCTATTTCCTCAAAATCCACACGGTCGAAGCCTTCGTCCTGAAAACTGCGCGCAATGGTCGATGTCTCTGAAAAATTCAGCTTACATCCCAGTGTATAAAAAGCAACTTTTTTTCTGTTTTCCATAATGATAAGCTACCTATAAAGTAGTAACTTTAGTTATATTTACATCTTTTTAAAAAAGAGTTTGCAAAGTTACATACAAAATTCGGTTTGGTAAAATCCATTGGGAGATTTATATTCCTAATTCACATTATATTAAGACTTTACAACAACCGGTTAAACAGAAACCTATTTTTCTCAATGCGATCAATAATCTTTTCCATATCAGCCTTTTGTCTTTTACTTTTAATGGTTTCCTGTGGTAAAAACAGTACCGAAGACAAGGATCATCTGGTTTTCCGTTATAACGAAAGTGCTAATATCAGCTCTCTTGATCCGGCTTTTTCCAAGAGTCAGGCGATAATCTGGCCCTGCAATCTTATTTTTAACGGATTGGTACAACTGGACGACAGTCTGCATATTCAGCCGGATATTGCCAAAAGCTGGACGATTTCGTCCGATGGAAAAACCTATACGTTTACGCTTCGCAAGGATGTTTATTTTCATAAAAATGCGCTTTTCGGGAAAGACAGCACCCGAACCGTTACCGCTACTGATTTCGAATACAGTTTAAAACGATTGCGCGATGAAAAAGTCGCGTCACCCGGTGGTTGGATTTTACAAACTGTGGCCAACATGAAGGCTAAAAACGACAGTATTTTCGAAATCACCTTACAAAAACCGTTTCCGGCCTTTTTAGGGTTACTATCAATGAAATATGCTTCGGTGGTTCCAAAAGAAATCGTCGAAACGCCGGGTTATGATTTTCGGGCTAAACCCGTAGGAACCGGTCCTTTTCAGTTCAAATTATGGGAAGAAAACGTCAAACTGGTGTTGCGTAAAAATCCGTTGTATTTTGAAAAAGACGAACAAGGTGTGCAACTTCCCTATCTGGAAGCCGTTGCCATTACCTTTTTACCGGACAAACAAAGCGGTTTTCTACAATTTGTACAAGGTAAGCTGGATTTTGTTTCCGGACTGGATCCTTCCTATAAAGACGAAATTCTGACTCAAAAAGGCGATTTACAGTCCAAATACCAAAACGATATTAACCTGATAACCGGCGCTTATCTAAACACCGAATACCTTGGATTCCGTATGGATGGCACCGATAAAACCATACTGGACAAACGAATCCGCCAGGCGATGAATTATGGTTTCGACCGAAAAAAAATGATCCTTTACCTGCGTAACGGAATGGGAACACCGGCTACCAGTGGTATTATTCCGGCCGGATTACCCGGTTATGCCAATCTGAAAGGCTATGATTACGATCTGCAAAAAGCCCGGAAATTAATTGCCGAGTATAAAAAAGCGACCGGCAATCCGAATCCAACTGTCTATTTGTCGACCAACGCTACCTATATTGATATCACGGAATATTTACAACGGGAATGGCAAAAAATTGGTCTGAATGTTCAGGTCGATGTAACGCCTCCGGCTACGTTACGACAGGCAATTGCGACTGGAAAAGTTTCGTTTTTCCGTGCGAGCTGGATTGCCGATTATCCTGATGCCGAAAATTACCTTTCGTTGTTTTACAGTAAGAACTTTGCGCCAAACGGTCCGAATTATACGCATTTCAAAAATGCTACTTTCGACGCTTTGTATGAAAAGGCATTTTTGGAAAATGATATAACCAAACGAAATGAACTGTACCGGGAAATGGATGCTCTTATCATCGATGAAGCGCCAATAATCCCTTTATTTTATGACAGAGTCGCGCGATTCACCCGTAAAAATGTAGTCAACCTGGGAATCAATCCGTTAAACCTGCTACAACTAAAAAAAGTAAAAAAGCTACCGGATCATTCCTAATTCTTTCCCAAATCACGGATTAAATTGCGTCCATTTATGTAATCATTACCTTTGAAACGAATGAAAATCCTGATAATAGAAGACGAAAAAGGACTTCGTGAAGTCATCCAACAATCGCTGGAAAAAGAAAAATTTATCGTAGAAACGGCCGCCAGTTTTAACGACGGACTCGATAAACTGGGTTGTTATGCGTACGATTGCGTAGTCGTAGATATTATGCTACCGGATGGAAACGGACTCGATTTGATTTCGGAAATCAAAGCATTACATAAAAAAGAGGCGATTATCATTATATCGGCCAAAGATTCGGTAGACGATAAAGTCAAAGGCTTGGATATCGGTGCCGATGATTATTTGAGTAAACCGTTCCATCTGGCCGAACTCCATGCCCGAATCAAATCGGCAATCCGGAGAAAAAGCCATAACGGTGATAACCTGATTCACTGGAACAACATCACCCTTTCGCCCGAACAGCGCACCGTTAGCGTAAACAATAACGAACTGACGCTCAACCGTAAGGAATTCGATTTGTTATACTATTTTATCACAAATCCAAACCGATTGATCAACAAAACTGCTTTAGCCGAATATGTATGGGGCGACTATATTGATCAGGCGGATAATCTCGATTTTGTCTATTCTCAGATTAAAAATTTACGCAAAAAACTAAAAGATGCCGCAGCCGAAATCGACATTCAAGCGGTTTATGGCATTGGTTACCGAATGAGCTGATTATGAAACTCCAGGTTTATACATTACGCTACCTGCTTATCGCCTTATTGGGCGTTATCGCGCTATGGGCGAGTCTATTTTATATGGTCATTCTGGAGGAAGTCTACGATAATATTGACGACGGCTTAAAAAATTCCAAATTACTGATCATCCGAAAAGCCCAACAAAGTCCGGAGTTACTCACCAATCACGAATCGGAAATCAACCAGTTTACGATAAAACCGGTTTCGATGGGACGCTATATTGCCCGAAATAATCGCGACGATGACGATGATGACGATCATCAGAATGTGATCTACAATGATCATAAATACATGGAATACGACGATGATTACGAACCGGTACGCGTACTAAAAACGGTTTTTATGGCCTCGGACGGTAATCCGTATGAACTGACGATCACCGCCTCGATGGTGGAAGAAGACGAGTTGTTGGAAGATCTGATGACTGCCTTAATCGCGCTCTACATTATGTTGGTCGTGAGCATTGTGATCATCAATTATTTTATTCTAAAAAAAGTATGGCGTTCGTTTTATTCTTTGTTGGACAAACTGCGTCATTTTAAACTCGGAACCGGTACCGCATTTACAGCACCACCTTCTCCTATCGATGAGTTTAAAGCTCTGGGAAAAGAACTGGAAGCCTTATTAAAACGAAATGAAGCCACCTATGCGAGTCAGAAACAGTTTATCGAAAATGCGTCGCACGAACTACAAACACCTTTGGCTATTAGTATTAACCGACTGGAGTTATTTGCCGAAAACAACACTTTAACGGAAGAACAAATGGATGCGGTTGGAAAAATAACCGATACGCTTTCGCGACTTGTAAAATTAAACAAGTCGCTTTTAATGCTTTCCAAAATCGAAAACAAGCAATTCCCGGACGAAACGGCTGTCGACTTTAACGAACTGACCGCGCAGGTTTTATCCGATTTTGAAGATTTTGCCGCTTTTAAATCGGTTTCACTACAGGTTATCCAAAATGAACCGTTGGTTTTTAACATGAACAAAGGACTCGCCTTGACTTTGTTAAGCAATTTGATCAAAAATGCGATTCTGCACAATCGTCCCGACGGTACGGTTACTATAGCTTTGTCTGAAAAACAACTGACAATCCGAAATTCCGGTTCCGAAAAACCTTTGAATCCCGATTTTGTTTTTAACCGCTTTGCACGACATAGCACGAACGAAAACTCTACCGGACTCGGATTAGCGATCGTAAAATCGATTAGTTCCAATTATAATTTGTATATTGGATACGCTTTCGACGGGGAACATGTATTTAACATCACTTTCCCATAAAAAATAAGCGCTTTTTATTTTTTCCCAATTGTTTCCTAATTCAGGTTGTAATCTTGTATCAAATTTTAAAATCAATTCGACTATGAAAACAATATTGAATTTCCGATTAACCGCTATCGCGCTTTTTATGATCTTTTTAACCGGCTTTACCGCTCAGGCACAAAAAAGCAGTATTACTATGGCGCAATTACCAGCTAATGCACAGAATTTCCTGAAAAAACATTTTCCAAAACAAACGCCCAATTACATTCTAAAGGACGAAGAAACCTTTTCTCTGGACTATAAGGTACAATTGGCCGACGGTACCGAAATTGAATTTGACCGTAAAGGAAACTGGGAAGAAGTGGATGGTAACAAAAACACCATTCCGAATAGCGTTGTTCCGGCCCCCATTCTGACCTATGTTCAAACGCATTATAAAGGTGCCGCAATCGTAAAAATCGACAAAGGAGCCTGGGATTATGAAGTAGATCTAAACAATGGTCTGGAATTAAAATTCAATTCCAAAGGCGAATTTTTAAGAGTAGATGATTAATCAAAAATCATAAAAAAACCGAACTAAATGTTCGGTTTTTTATTTTATCCGAATTTTGGTTTTAAAAACAAAGCTTGTAAATTGTAGTTCCTCAATCAAAAAGTAAAAATTCATTCTCCCTATAAAAGGTGGAACTACTATCTCTCTCTGCATAAGCCCTAGTATTTCATTTGCCTTTTCGACTTTAATCATAATTATTAACACTAAACTATTTAAAAATGAAAAAGTTAGAAAGTTTAAAAAATGACACGTTTGAAAAATTCAAAGGTAATACAGTTAAAAATCCATTGCAAATTTTAGGAGGGCTTATCGAACCAGAAGCCACCTGCTATAGAAATGCCCGATACACTGGTACAGATAGCTATGATTCCGAAACCTGTCCCACCGCCGAACCTTTACATCCTAACACAGCTCCGATAGATGGTGGTGCAGATATTGACTTTAAATTGACATCATGGGATCCGAGAACAGATTGGTATTAAAATGGATGCGATGGTGCATTGGTTTACTGATATCTTTTAATTGTTTTTCTCAAGGCAATTATTTTGAATATCACAAACTGATTAACAAAGCTGAAGAACAGTATTTTATAAAAAGTGATATTGACAGTACTTTTTATTTTTATAATAAAGTATTTACATCCTATAATTTTGTCTTTGTCAAAGATCTCGTAAATGCTGCACAAATAGCCTATTTCTGCAAGAAACCTTATCGGCAATACCTTGAACAAGGTTTTGAATATGGCCTTAAAATTGACCATATTCGTTACATTCCCCTTTTCAAAACAATCTATAAACAATTAAGTGCCGATACTAAACTAAAAAAAATATATTCTATTAAACGTCGGGATTATCTATCCCGTATCGATGTAAATTATTTGGATTATGTTTATACAGTAGGTTTTTGGGATCAAAGGGGACGATTTTTAGATCGAAAGGTATATGAAAAAAGAAAAAAATCAATTTTAATAACCTTAACCGATTCGATCGTTAAAAAAGGATTTCCAGGTGATCGATTAATTGGTATTGCCGATTCGACAATTTTCAGACAACTAGGAAGCAAAAAGCCCAATTTTTACGATAGGGTTAAACCTCATAAAGAATTATGGGATTATTTTTCCTGCAACGAACAGGAATTAACCGAAAAAATGATGGTTCTGGTTTTAATTAATAATTTTTCGTCTTATTATAAATTGAAAGAGTATTGGTTAACCGAAATAAAAAAAGGGAATATACATCCTCGGGATGTGGCATTGCTACATGACAACACCTATAGATCTTCTACGAATCCTGGTTTTTCAACACTTAAGGGTGTTTATCATACTAATCCGTTTGTTAGCTATGGTGAAAAATGGAAACGCAAGGATATTAATAAAATGAGACATGATTTATTTATGGTTGCTATGGAAGTAGATGAAAAAAAGAAAGAATACGAAAAAAAACACGGTTTTAAACTCTTTTGGGGTTTCTGGAATTGCCGATAATCTTATGAAAAAAGCTTCTATAATCATACAATCACAATCTTTTGACAGCAGTACCGACACGGTTTTAATGTGGCTATACTATTATGGGAACTTCAACAAAATTCATTTATTTTTTAATGATTATGCCATAGAAAATTTTTCATTACTTTTTTCCGATCAAAAAAAGAAGGCAGTAAAAATTAACAATATCCCGATAAATAAATGTTCTTTTTGGTATCGGAGAGGTGAATACAAAATAACATCTAATCACCGAAACAAATCGTTTCGAAAAAATCTGGAAAAGGTCGCTTTGGTTCCATTAATTTCATATTTAAATAGTTTTTTTCACTTCAACCTTATAAATCGATTTAATGACAATTTCATAAATAAGGTTACCGTTTTGGAACATTGTCTGGATTTAAACATAAAAATTCCAAACACTTTGATCACAACTAATAGTGATGAATTGAATGTATTTCTTTCCGAAAATAAAATGATAATTACAAAATCGATTCAGAATCCGTTTTTTTCCTTGAATATAAACCAAAACTACAAAGCTTATTTTTCGACTCCGACCCAATTAGTAACACTAAAAGATATCCCTAAAAGTAGTTGTTCGTTTTCGCCTTCTTTTTTTCAAAAGTATATCCCTAAACAATTTGAAATTAGAAGTTTTTACCTGAACGGTATTTTCAAAAGCATGGTCATTTTTAGTCAACAAAACGAAAAAACAAAAATCGATTACAGAAATTACGACCATAAAAATCCAAATCGTTGTGTTCCTTATATATTACCTAAAAAATTAGAAAAAAAACTACATCAATTAATGTTGCGATTAAAATTGAATTGCGGCTCGTTTGACATTATCTACACTCCCGAAGGTGAGTATTATTTTCTGGAGATCAATCCTGTTGGTCAATTTCAATGGCTTAGTAGAAATTGCAACTATTCGATAGAAAAAACAATCGCTAAAACGATTTTAAAAAATGGAAAAAAAGATAAAAATTTATATTCAGCACTATATAAATGACAATCTAAAGGATTTGCCATTTATAGCGCGGTTTTGGGATATAGAGGTGATTCCTACGAAGTCTTCAAATCCGATAAATCCAATAACATACGGTCATTTTAAAACGGAAGGTGCATATGCGATCCCTTTTTACAAACCTATTTCTAAAATTGTAATCTTGTCAATCCTAAATGAAGAATAGAAATTACATCCATCTTTTTGCAAACTGTCTGATCACAAAAGGGATCTCTCGATCTGTGATCTGTGATTTACAACGCAGTAAGTATGTTCTAATTCCAAATAGTTTTGCCGATTTATTTTCAAAACAACGTTACTACAATTTAAAGGAAGCTCCAAGAATATTTGACCAAGAAAATCTAAGCATTTTTCATGAGTACGTAGCCGTATTAAAAGATCATAATTTCATTTTTTCCTGTTCTAAAAAAGAACTAAAAAGATTCCCACAATTACAGCTGAAATTTGAATATCCCGCCAAAATCACGAATGCCATTATCGATTTTGACAAAAACTCCAATACTACTATCAAAGATATTATTCAGTACTTCCTTATTCCATATAATTGCAGACACATTCAGATACGTTGTTTTGAAGATATGGATAGTATCTTTTTCGATACTCTAATAACAGAAATTAACCATTGTTTTATAAAATCAGTCGAATTTATTATAAAAGACTCTTTTGAACAAGACTATACCCAAATAATGAAATGGGTTGAGAATAATCGTAAAATCAAAAGTCTGGTCTTACATTCTTCCCAAGAAAACAAAGTAATCCAAAAGGAAAATTACGGTTTTGGCATTGTGGTGACAACCCGACAAAAAATAACTTCAGAAAGCCATTGTGGCATCATTCACCCTGATTATTTCAATATTACTATCGAAAGTTATACCGAATCTTTATGCTATAATTCCTGTCTGAATCGTAAAATAAGTATCGACAAATCCGGAAACATTAAAAACTGTCCCTCAATGAAACAAAGCTTTGGAAATATTAAATCCATAAAAACACTCGACTCAATTATCGAAAATCCTGATTTTAATAAATATTGGACTATCTCAAAAGATAAAATAGAAACCTGTATGTATTGCGAATTTCGTTATATATGTATTGATTGCAGAGCCTATTTGGAGACTCCCGAAAATATCTATTCCAAACCACAAAAATGTGGTTATGATCCATTTACCAACAAATGGAAATGGGACTATGAATCCTTCACAAAATAAAAGAGCGGATTTTTATACTATTCCTAAAAATCCGCTTCTTTAATAGGTTTTCAAAAAAGATAATCAAACACCTAAATATTTAATTCGCTTATCCTTTTGGTGCCAACATATTTTCCGGATTTAGAATATCGTCCAGTTGTTCTTTGGACAATATATTGTGCTCCAAAACAAGGTTGTACACACTCTTACCGCTTTCCAAAGCTTCTTTGGCAATTTTGGTACTGTTTTTATATCCTATATACGGATTTAGCGCTGTTACGATACCGATACTGTGCAATACCATTTCACGACAATGTTCGACATTAGCCGTGATACCGTCAACACATTTTAGCCGTAACGTATCCATACCGTTTGCCAGCAACTCCATCGATTCCATAATCGCATAGGTCAGCACCGGTTCCATTACGTTTAGCTGCAATTGTCCGGCTTCGGCCGCCATTGTCACCGTAAGGTCATTACCGATTACACGGTAGCACACCTGATTCATTACTTCGGGAATGACCGGATTTACTTTCCCCGGCATAATGGAAGATCCCGGTTGCATTGGTGGCAAATTAATTTCGTTTAAACCACAACGCGGACCGGATGAAAGCAGTCGCAAATCGTTACATATTTTAGATATCTTGATTGCCATTCGTTTTAAAGCAGACGAATAAATCACATACGATCCCGTATCCGGAGTCGCTTCGATCAGGTTGGGTGCCGATACAAACGGATGTCCCGATACTTTTGCCAGATTTTCGGCACATAACTTCGCATAACCCGGAACAGCGTTTAATCCGGTTCCGATGGCCGTAGCACCCATATTGATTTCAAAAAACAAGGCCGAATTTTGGTTAAGTCGGTCGATTTCTTCTTCCAGGTTGGCTGCAAACGCTTCAAACTCCTGTCCTAATGTCATGGGTACCGCATCCTGCAATTGGGTCCGCCCCATTTTTAATACCGATTTAAATTCCTCTCCTTTTTTGCGAAACGAGGCAATCAATAATTTTAAATGACCTATCAGTTTGATGTTCGAGTTAATCGCCGCTAGTTTTATCGAAGTCGGATACGCATCGTTGGTCGACTGTGATAAATTGACATGGTCGTTTGGCGAACAATATTGGTATTCCCCTTTCTGATATCCCATAATTTCCAACGCTCTGTTGGCCAATACTTCATTGATATTCATATTGGTCGATGTTCCGGCACCTCCTTGTATCATGTCGATCGGAAATTCTTTATCGAATTTCCCTTCGATCACTTCTTTAGCCGCCGCAACAATCGCATTTTTTAGTTTTTCGTCCAATAATCCTAATGTAAAATTGGTTTCGGCAGCCGCCCATTTTACATAGGCCAGTCCTTTTATAAACTCGGGATATTGGTATAACCGCACTCCGGAAATATGGAAATTATCAATTGCACGTTGGGTTTGAATCCCATAATATGCCTTTTCTGGAACATTCAAATCCCCTAACAGGTCGTTTTCAACTCTATACATTGTAAGATTATTTTTGAGTTACTTCACTTTAAAGGTAAGGCTTATTTTAAAGATTTGCCATACTGCCATGTTAAATTTGCAACAACAACCAACAAAAAACCACAACCGTTTCACACGATTGTGGTTTCTGATTTATATAAAAAAATGGTTTAACGCCATTTTGCCGTTTCTTCAAATACATGTTCCAGTATCGCTTTATCCTGTTCCGTAAAACTCACATGACGTCGCGACATTACGTTTTCGGCTGTAGCAAATGCTTTTTCCGGAATGTATTCCGTAAACCCATCGGCACCACCCCATGAAAAACTCGGTATGAAGTTTTTCGGAAATCCGCCTCCATAAATATTTGCACATACACCTACTACCGTACCGGTATTAAACATTGTGTTGATGCCGCATTTACTATGATCGCCCATCATCAAACCACAAAACTGTAAGCCGGTTTTTTCCATGGCTTCGGTTTCATAGCTCCATAATTTTACTTCTTCATAGTTGTTTTTCAGGTTGGAATTATTACTATCCGCTCCCATATTACACCATTCACCCAAAACGGAGTTCCCTAAAAAGCCATCATGTCCTTTATTCGAATAGGCAAACAATACCGAATTGCTAATTTCACCACCTACTCTACAATGCGGACCAACGGTTGTCGCGCCATATATTTTGGCAGCCAGTTTTACCACCGCTTCTTCACATAATGCAAATGGCCCGCGGATTACGGTTCCTTCCATGATCTCCGCATTTTTCCCGATATAGATCGGACCGGTAGCCGCATTTAAGGTAACAAACTCCAGTTTGGCTCCTTCTTCGATAAAAATATTTTCCGGTGCGATTACATTTACACTCTTCGGAATCGGTTGCGACGTACGCCCTTCGGTGAGCAATTCGAAATCTTCGCGTAAAGCGCTGTCATTTTTTTTGAAAATGTCCCACGTATGTTCAATTTTGATACAATCGTCCGTATAGTCTATAATCTCATAGGTATCAAAATCCACTTCTTCCTGCGAATCCTGTGTATAGAACGCGATCACATCCTCATGATGAAAAATTGCCTGATTGGGTTCCAGATTCGCAATCATCTCCGTCAGTATTTCATTCGGAAGGAACGAAGCATTAATCATAATGTTTTCCTGCATTTCGACCATTGGGAATTTTTCCATCAGGTATTCCTCGGTGATTGTTGTGGTTGTATACCCCAGGTATTTTTCCCATTTTTCGCGGATGGTTAATATTCCGATCCGGATGTCCGCTACAGGTCGGGTAAACGTAAACGGTAGCAGTGCCTGTCGGACTGCTCCGTCAAAAAGGATGTAGTTCATCTGTTAGTGCCGTATGATTCGTTACCAAAGTTACAAAGTTTTCCGTCAGATATAAAAATAAAAAAAGCTTCCCGAATGGGAAGCTTCTTATAAATTTTGAACACTTATTACTTACTAAATTTAGCGTATTTGTTTTTGAATTTATCAATACGTCCAGCAGTATCGATAAGTTTTGATTTACCTGTGTAGAATGGGTGAGATGTTCTTGAAATCTCCATTTTAAACACTGGATATTCAACACCATCAACTTCAATTGTTTCTTTCGTATCTACAGTAGATTTAGTGATGAATACGTCTTCGTTTGACATATCTTTAAATGCTACCAATCTGTAATTTTCCGGGTGAATTCCTTTTTTCATGATGTAAATCTTTTTTATTTGTGGCTGTAACCCGTTTTGAAGCTTTTGTTTTTCAAAAGGTATAAACGGTCTACAACTTTTTGTTTATAATCTTTTTATTTAAGGCTGCAAATTTACAATTAATTTTGAAATATCAAATCTTTCCCTCTATTTTTTTGAATCCTTACCGTTTATATTTTTTAACGCTCCTATAAAGGTAATTCTTATATTTGTAAATTAATTAACCAAAAACTAAATTTTTATGAATGCTACAATCAAAAAAAACGGGATTAATTTTGGTATCATAATGGGTGTATTTTCCATTTTAGTCACTACTTTAATTTATGCCATTGACGTATCGCTATTTGTTAATCCCTGGATCGGAATTGCAAGCATTATCATTTATATCGTTTTAGGAGTTATACTACTTTCCAAAACCAAAAAAGCACTGGGCGGTATCACGTTTAAGGAAGCTTTTACCGTTTACTTTATTGCTGCGGCTATCGGTGCTGTTTTAGGGGTGGTTTTCAACATCATTTTGTTTAATTTTATCGATCCGTCAGTAAAAGAAACCATCAGCCAAATGTCTATCGAATATACCGTCGATATGCTTAAAAAATTCAACACGCCTACTGCTGCTATCAAAGAGACGGTTGAAAAAATGAAAGAGACTGATAATTACAGTATCGCTAATCAATTAAAAGGATTGGTTTTCAGTTTTGTTTTCAGTGCTATTTTCGGTGCTATCCTGGCGTTGATTTTCAAAAACAAAACCAACACATTAGAATAAAAAATTAAATGAATCTATCCATAATAATTCCTTTATTAAACGAGAGCGAATCGCTCCCGGAACTGCATTCCTGGATTGTCCGTGTCATGACAGCCAACCACTTCTCCTACGAAGTGATTTTTATTGACGATGGCAGTACCGATAATTCCTGGAAGCTGATTGAAACACTATCGGCTCAGGATCCCAATGTAAAAGGAATCCGCTTTTTAAGGAATTACGGAAAATCACAGGCGCTCCATGCCGGTTTTGCAAAGGCCCAGGGTGATGTTATCATTACTATGGATGCCGATTTACAGGACAGTCCTGACGAAATTCCGGAGTTATATCATATGATTACCGACCAACAATACGATCTGGTGTCGGGTTGGAAAAAAAAGCGTTACGATTCAGTCGTAGCCAAAAATTTACCTTCAAAATTGTTTAACTGGGCTGCTCGTAAAACATCGGGTGTCCAGTTAAATGATTTTAACTGCGGACTAAAGGCGTATAAAAATATCGTAATCAAAAATATCGAGGTTTCCGGTGAAATGCACCGTTATATCCCGGTACTGGCGAAAAACGCAGGCTTTGCTAAAATTGGCGAAAAGGTGGTCATTCATCAGGCCCGAAAATATGGCACAACCAAATTCGGAATGGAGCGTTTTATCAACGGTTTTCTCGATCTGATTACCATCTGGTTTTTGTCCCGGTTCGGAAAAAGACCCATGCACCTCTTTGGCGCCCTGGGCGTACTGATGTTTAGCATCGGTTTTCTGTCTGCCGGATATATCGGTTTTAGTAAACTGTTCCGACTTTACCACCACCAGCACACTATTTTAGTGACCAGCAATCCGTGGTTTTATATTGCGCTAACTACCATGATCATTGGAACACAACTATTTTTAGCCGGCTTTTTAGGCGAAATTATTCTTCGCACCAAAAACAATGAAGAACGCTATAAAATTGCCGAAAAGGTTAATATTTAGTTTATAACAACGTAAAAAAATGTAACATGCACATCGAACAGCAGCTACTCGATAAAGTCAATATCTGGCTTAACAGTCCGGTATTTGATTCGGAAACTCAGGAAAAAATCAAGGAAATGATGACGTCTTCCCCAAAAGAACTGGAAGATAGTTTTTATAAAAACCTGGAATTTGGTACCGGAGGAATGCGCGGCATAATGGGTGTTGGCACCAATAGAATCAACAAATATACTTTAGGAAAAAATACTCAGGGAATTTCAGATTATTTAAAAAAATCATTCCCGGGCGAAGCACTTAAAGTTGCTATTGCTTACGATTGCCGTCACAACAGCGACACACTGGCTAAAGTGGTTGCCGATTTATTTTCGGCCAATGGGATTAAGGTGTTTTTATTTTCGGATATGCGTCCAACACCAGAGTTATCGTTTACCGTAAAACATCTGGAGTGTCATGCCGGAATTGTATTAACGGCTTCACACAATCCGCCGGAATACAACGGTTATAAAGTGTACTGGCAGGATGGCGGCCAATTGGTTCCGCCGCAAGATCATGAAATCATACAAACCATCGAAGCGCTACAATACGATCAAATCCGATTTGAAGCGAATAACGACCTGATCGAATATATCGATACAGCCGTAGACGAGGCCTTTATTAATTCGGCTATCGAAAACGGAAGTTTTAACACTTCGGCCTCGGCAAAAGAAAACCTAAAAATCGTTTTTACATCGCTACACGGAACGTCTATTAAACTGGTTCCGGATGTATTGGAAAAAGCCGGCTACACCAATGTAGCCATTGTTAAAGAACAAGCTGAACCAAACGGCGATTTCCCAACAGTAAAATCGCCTAACCCGGAAGAACCGGAAGCGTTGACTATGGCGTTGGCACTGGCCGAAAAAACCGGAGCCGATATCGTAATCGGAACCGACCCGGATAGCGACCGACTTGGCGTGGCCGTTCGCAATGCCGAAGGACAATTAGTATTGTTAAACGGTAACCAGACCATGGTACTGATGACACATTTCTTACTGGAACAATGGAAAAAACAAGGTCGCATTACCGGAACCGAATTTATCGGATCGACGATTGTATCGACACCAATGATGTTGGAATTGGCCGACGTTTACGGAATCGAATGCAAAGTCGGATTGACCGGTTTTAAATGGATCGCTAAAATGATCAAAGATTTCCCGCAACAGAAATTTATTGGTGGTGGCGAAGAAAGCTTTGGTTTTATGGCCGGTGATGCCGTTCGCGATAAAGACGCTGTTACCGCTACCCTATTAGTCTGCGAAATCGCGGCTCAGGCGAAAGCCAACGGAAGTTCGTTATACGAGGAATTACTACAAATGTATGTGGATTTTGGTTTTTATAAAGAACATTTGATCTCCATTACCAAAAAAGGAATCGACGGTGCGAACGAAATCAAACAGATGATGTCTGATTTAAGAAATAATCCATTGGAAGAAATCAATGGCGAACGGGTAATTTTTGTAGAGGATTATCAAAATTCGACTACCCGAAACATGTTTACCGGAGAAACCGGAACACTGGATATTCCAAAATCGAATGTACTGATTTACTATCTGGAAGACGGTAGTAAAATATGCGCCCGCCCAAGTGGTACGGAGCCCAAAATCAAATTCTATTTTAGCGTAAATGCAAGAATAGAAAGTCTCGACGAAATCGCTGCTGCGGAAGAATTCCTGAACGCTAAAATCGAGAACATTATTACAGGAATGAATTTATCATAAAATGACCTACTTTAAACAAATTTTTCGCTTTGCGATCCCTTATTTAAAATACGCTTACCTGAATATTGCGTTCAATATCCTCTATGCTTTATTCAGTACTATTTCGTTTATGGCGCTGATCCCGATGTTGTCGGTCTTATTTGGAGAAACCAAAAAAATCACCGAAGCACCACAATATACCGGTATCGGAAACATCAAAGCTTTTGCAGAAGATTATTTTAATTTTTTTGTGACAACTACTTCCGAAGCTAAAGGTATCGATTATACTCTCGGCATATTAGTTGTGATCATTATTTCCATTTTCTTATTAAAGAATCTTTTTAACTACCTGGCCTTGTTTTTCGCTACCTTCCTTCGAAACGGAATGCTGCGCGATCTTCGAAATGCGATGTATAAAAAAGCCGTGGAATTACCGCTTTCGTTCTTTTCCGAAAAACGAAAAGGTGACACCATTTCCCGTATCACCTGGGACGTAGGAGAAGTACAAAGTTCCTACCTTTCAATATTGGAGCTGATCATCAAAGAACCGCTAACGATTATCTTTACCATTGTGGGAATGCTAATCATTAGTGTAAAACTGACCATTTTCGTTTTTATTTTTATTCCGGTTTCGGGTTTTGTGATCTCATTAATCGGTAAGCGATTAAAAAAGCAGTCAACTGTAGCACAACAGGAACAGGGCATGTTTTTATCGATCGTTGAGGAAACCCTTGGTGGTTTAAAAGTGATCAAAGGGTTTACATCGGAAGCGTATTTCAATAAAAAATTCAGTTCATCTACCGATCGTTATTTTAACCTTTCCAACAAAATCATGAACCGTCAGAACATGGCATCTCCGGTGAGTGAATTTATGGGAATCATGGTTATCGCTATTTTATTATGGTTTGGCGGTCATATGGTATTGGTTGAGAAAACCTTATTGGGCGCCCAATTTATCGCCTATATGGGATTGGCTTATAACATCCTTACACCGGCCAAAGCGATTTCCAAAGCGTCATACGACATTAAAAGAGGAAATGCCGCTGCCGAACGGGTTCTGGAAATTCTGGAAGAAGAAAATCCAATTACCAGTAAGCCGGATGCAATACAGAAAACAACTTTTGACGATTTAATCAAGATTGAGAATATCAATTTCCGTTATGAAGATGAAAATGTTCTGAAAAACTTTTCACTGGACGTACCAAAAGGTAAAACCGTCGCTTTAGTAGGACAATCCGGTAGCGGAAAAAGTACTATTGCCAATTTGCTGACGCGTTTTTACGATGTTCAGGAAGGTGAAATCAAAATCGACAATATCAATATTAAAGATTACGACCTACACGCCTTACGTGGACTCATGGGACTTGTAACACAAGACAGTATTCTATTTAACGATACGATTAAAAACAACATCCTTTTAGGCAAACAGGATGCTACCGACGACGAGATCATTGCTGCCTTAAAAGTGGCCAATGCCTACGAGTTTGTAAAAGACCTGCCAAATGGTATCGATACCAATATCGGAGATAGCGGAAATAAACTATCCGGTGGTCAGAAGCAACGTTTGTCTATTGCGAGAGCTGTTTTGAAAAATCCGCCGATTATGATTCTGGATGAAGCAACTTCAGCCCTGGACACCGAAAGCGAGCGTTTGGTACAACAGGCGTTGGAAAACATGATGCAAAACCGGACTTCAGTCGTGATTGCCCACCGCCTTTCGACCATTCAAAAAGCCGATAAGATCGTGGTAATGCAAAAAGGGGAAATTGTAGAACAAGGTACGCACGACGAATTATTAGTCCTAAACGGAACCTATTCTAAACTGGTGATGATGCAATCGTTCGAATAAACAGCCTATGTACAGACAGAATCCGAATATCACACTTCCTGAAAACCCGGATACCATTATCTGGAAGTATCTCGACTTGTCGAAGTTTTTGGATTTGCTGTTATATCAGAAAATGTTTATGTCGCGGTCGGATAAGTTCGAAGACCAATACGAAGGTACGTTTAGTGAGCCTACTTTTGAAGATATAAAAAAAATAGCAGAGAACAACCCCAAATTCCTGCATTATTATAAGTCACATCGCGAAAATGTCGTAATCAGTAGCTGGCATGCCAACGAATACGAATCTTTCGCGATGTGGCAAATTTTCACCAAAAACAATGAAGGCCTGGCAATCCAGTCGACCATAGGCCGCTTAAAAGAGGCTCTGGCGCTGGAAAAACATTTTGAACAATACATCGGTGAAGTCCATTATATCGATTATAAAAAGGAGTATATCCCGTTTGATGATGCCTTTTTCCCGTTTCTGTTCAAACGAAAAAGCTTTCAGTATGAAAAAGAAATCCGGATTATTTCGGATGTGACTTCCCAAAAGCTTTCTATTAACGATGGCTTAAAAATCAATGTAGATATTAACAAGCTGATCGAAACCATTTATATCCATCCGAAATCGGAAAACTGGTATAAAAAACTGGTAACCGAACTGGTCGCGAAATTAGGTTTTGATTTTAAGATTGAAAAATCGGATTTAGAAAGCGATATCTTGATTTAGATCGGCATATATTCTTCTGCCTTCCATTCTTTATCCATCAGATTTACGAAGAAATAATGCACCTGATCTTTTTTATCGAACGCTCCGTTTTTATTGATATCTTCAATCGTACGGAAATATAATCGGTTTTGTACTTCTACCACATTCCAATCCAATAATTCCTGTAAATCATCCGATAATTTGGTAAAATGGGTTCCGTTAAAATTGCTTAGGTATAGCGATTTAATATCGTTGGAATCAATTTTTCCATCGCGATTGGTATCCGAATCGACTAACGAATATACCAGAATTTGTCTTTTGGTTTTATCGGCAATCGTATTCAGGTAAGTCGCCGTTTGAATCTGAATGGCTTTATCCGTAAGACTTCGCATAGCAGTCGAATCAACATGCTGGAATTTTAAATTCTGAAAATACCCGGTAACTTCAAAGCGGTTGTAATTGGAAATCGCATAACTCACCGAGTTGGTTTTACTGGATCCGTAGCTGCTTCCCGGACCGTCGTACACCCGAATATCCCCGATAGCGTGAATCAGGTATTTGGTTCCTTCCATATAGATCGGTAAATCGGCGATCTTAATTTGTGAAGAATCTCTTTTTACCGGATTGTTTACCGCATTTTTCGTGGCATCGTAAATTACCTTTGGCTTATTACTTTCCGGCTCTTTACATCCAATAAAAAGAAATGTCAGAAGTAAAGTGGTACAGGTTACAATCTTTTTCATCTTCGGGAATTAAATGGTATTTCAAATATATAACTTTTACACTGGAACTACAATCTTACATTCAATTTTAAATTGAACGTACGGGTTGTCATATAATTCGGAATTCCGTATTGGCTCTTCGTATAAACATCGCGCACCCAGGTATTGGTAATAGCATTCTGGTTGTTGAAAAGGTTAAAAATTTCAAATCCCAAAGCCACTTCCTGAAACGGTTTTAACCAGTTTTTAGTCGATTTGATTGTTGTATCTTTAAAAACATAGGAAAAACCGGCATCGGCTCTGCGGTAGTCTTTTAGTCGCAACTGGTAATCATACGGATCAGCATACGAAGGCGAACCACCGGGTAATCCGGTATTATACACTACATTCAGGTACATTTTCAGGTTCGGAATGTTCGGCATATAGTCCTGAAACAACAATCCGAATTTTAAACGCTGATCAGTTGGTCGGGCGATATAACCACGGCCGTCCTGATTTTCTTCCGTTTTCAGATAACCAAAACTAAACCAGGATTCCGTTCCGGGAACAAATTCCCCGTTTAAACGGAAATCAGCTCCATATACATAGGCCGTAGCATCATTATTGGCGCTATAACGAATGCGCACATTGTCAATCGTATAGGTATTCACATCCGACAGGTTTTTATAATAGGCTTCTGATATCAACTTAAACGGCCTTCCCCACATTTTAAAACTATAGTCGTTCCCCAATACAATATGAACGGATTGTTGCGCTTTTACATTAGGCTGCACAACCCCATCAGCGTCACGTAGCTCACGATAAAATGGCGGTTGATGATAGACTCCTCCTGACAAACGGAACAACATATCCATTACCCAGGCCGGTTTTATAGCAAACTGCACTCTCGGACTAATCACAAACTGACTGTCGCCGGTCGTAATATTATCCCCACTCACCTGCCATTGATGCGCCCGAACTCCGGCATTCACCCAATATTCGGCTGTTCCGATTTCCCCGCGGTAATTCCATTGGGCATAACCCGAAAAACGGTTGATCTGTACAAAATTGGTCGCCCGTACATTCTGATACGGTGCCAAAGGTCCGGTATACGGCGTATAAGGTTGATCATGTGGAATATCCAAAATCGGTGCCGGTAATGAAAACCCGGCCGAGTCGATCGCTTCCCATTCTACAATACGGTCGCGAATATCTTCTTTTGTAAATTTCAAGCCCCATTCCACCTGATGTTCACTGGTTTTAGACGAATGAAATCCTTTTACTTCTCCGTTAAAAATAAGCGCATCCAGATTGTTACGGGCATGACTTAATTGCGATCCTACACCACGGGAATACACGACGTCACCAAAGGTTTCCGATCCGATATTACTATCCACTTCGCCCAAAGCATATTGCGCCTGGATATCGAAATGTTCCTGTTCCTGCGTATGATAAGCCGATCCGATAAACTTCAGTTTAAAATCGTCGCTTACCTGATATACGGATTTCAACGCCCCAAATAAAGTCAGATAGCGGTCTTTTTCTTGTCCGTTATAGAAAACTTGTAAAGCGATCGGATTATCGATCGTTCCAAAATTTGTCTGACGCGATATGGGTTGGTAGTTATAGCGGTTTTGTGAGATGTTCCCCAAAAAGCTCCATTGCCATTTGGTGGATGCATCAAAATTGATCAATGTTTGTACGTCAACAAATGTTGGTCGGAAGTTTGTTTCGGTTTCCTGACTTTTTACCAAAAGACTGTTATCGCGGTAACGCACTCCGGTGATATTAGTCCATTTCTGATTTTTGGAAACCAGATCCACCGTAGCACTTCCGCCTAATAAACTGGCATCGAAAGCCGCCTGGAATTTCGTTGGACGACGATAGGTAATATCCAATACCGATGATAATTTATCGCCGTATTTGGCCTGAAATCCTCCGGCAGAAAAATCAACATTCTGAACCATTTCCGTATTGGTAAAACTCAATCCTTCCTGCTGACCGGAACGAATCAAAAACGGGCGGTATACTTCAATTTCGTTGACATACACCAGGTTTTCGTCGTAATTTCCTCCCCGAACGGCATATTGCGTACTCAATTCGTTGTTGGAATAAACCCCCGGAAGGGTTTTTAATATATTTTCTACTCCGGCATTGGCTCCCGGAATTGTCCGGATCACTTCCGGCGCGATGGTTGTAATTCCTTCTACTCTTTTACGTCCTCCTTTCGACACAACCACTTCCCCCAATTGTTCCGCACGCTGGTTTAACACCACGTTTAGTTCATAATCTTCATTGGGTTTTAACGACAGAACCGTCGCTACTTTTTTGTAACTAACGTGTGTAATCTCGATCGTTATCTTCTGATTGGCCGGTACTGTGATTTGAAAAAAACCGTTTTCATTTGATATAACGGAAGCGGTATTGGTTTTAACAGATGCTTTTGCTATTGGTTTATTAGACTCGTCCAAAAGAATCCCTTTTACCCGAGCCGTTTGTGCATAAGCGCCAAAACCAATAAATAAAATACAAATCGCAATAAAATCAATTATTCTTTTCAAGAGAGGTTGGTTTTAAGGTTTTAAAAAAGTGCGTTTCAAAGGTAGTGGAATTTCCTATATTATCGGACACAATAATTTTCAAATCATTCCTTCCGTCGTCATAAATCATATCGTTCAGATCGTGTACCAGTAATTTGGTTTTATAGTCGTATTTCATTAAAATCCACTTCCCATTCAGGTAACCGTTGTATTCTTTAATTCCGGATAAATCGTCCTGAATGTGCACGCTAATCGTATCCAGTTTATCGATCGTACTGCCGGTGGTAAAATTCGGTTTGTATATTCTCGGTCCGACACTGTCCTGCATCAGCATAAATTTCCCCAGGTCTTTGGTACGGATGGAAAACAAATCTCCTTTTTTGGTTGTCGTAAAATATTCGGGCTTACTACCATCCATCCGCCCGATAAAACTTTTTTTATAATCCAGATTCGGTATTCCTTTAACATCGAACGTGATTGTAATATTGTTATGTGCCGGAACGGTATCATCATGCAAATCCAGCACGTTGTTTTTCACGTCAAAACGCAGGTAAAAATCTTCGTAGAAAGCATTTGCCGGTACAAATACCGAAATATTGTCTTTTGTAAAATTATGATCGTTGCTCGCTTTGATAAAATAGGGTGTGGTAACTTCTTTACGCGGGAATTTTACCGGCTGATCCGCATAAACTACCGGAATATTAATGATCGTTTTGTTATTGTGAAAATCGGACACTTCGATACGGTAGGAAAATGTATCTTTTTCTTTTACCGTAATCTGTCCGTTTTTAGCATTATCACTGATAATCGAAAACGGATAGCTCTTTTTGTAAAACAGCTTTTGATAGCGGAGTTTTGTTTTTTTATAACGTTCGAAATCGATAAAATTATTGATATAACGCGATTCGTCAAACGAAAAAGCATCAAACTGATAGCCATAAAGTTTGGTACCGTTTAAAAAGGTTTCCACTTTATAAATTCCGTTTTTACTATAGTTATTATCGGACGTATCATACGCATCCAGAGAAAAGCCTATAGCACCTTTTCCCATGACTTTACTTCCCATATAAGAACCGTCTTTTTGAAGCGACAAGTTTACCAATATCGGGTTTTGCGACTGATTTACCACGGCGTCATCACTGATCGGATAAACGACGATCCCATTTACGGTCGGCGCTTTGGTATCGGTTGTCTCCTTATCCATACCAAACAGTAACGGATTGAGTGTTTTTTCCGTTTTGGTATCCCGATATTCAAAATGAAGGTGCGGGCCACCCGATCCACCGGTATTTCCCGATAATGCAATTAACTCGCTTTTGGCAACCGGCAATTCCGAAGCCAATGGAAACAATTCGATTTCAAATTTTTTCTGAGCATATTGCTTTTTACGCACATACTCCCCGATTTTACCGGAATATGCCTTTAGATGGCCATATACCGTAGTCACTCCATTGGGATGTGTGATGTATAATGCATGTCCATAACCAAACGTAGAAACTTTTATTCGGGAAACATAGCCGTCGGCTACAGCAAAAACCGGCAAACCGGTACGCTGTTGTGTTTTATAATCCAGTCCCGAATGAAAATGATTGCCACGCAATTCTCCGAAAGTTCCGGACGATTGTAATGGAATATCAAGTGGTGATCGGAAATAATCCTTTGGATATTGATTTTGCGAAAAACAACACAAAAAAGAGAAGCAGAAAAACAACAACAGTCTCATAAAACGAATTTAGGCTAATATAAAAAACAAATATAAAACAAACTAAAAATACTGCAAAAACTTAACTAACTATAAGACAAATTATTACCAAATACAGCCAAAGATTTTCCTTTTTTTTAGCAAAACTATTGGTATTTCTCATCAGGAATGCTAACTTTGTAAAATCATATAATGAAATCAGTCTGCAATGAATGGATTATCGGAAATCATTGATTCTCTTGAACATAAGTTTTCCAGGCTCCTCCTAAAAATGGATAGCCTTGAAAAACAGAATCAGGAATTGCGAAATGAATTATCGAGATCAACAGCAGCAATAAACCGTCAAAAAGAGGAAATTACCGCCCTACAGGCGCAGTATGAAAACCTGAAAATGGCGAATTCATTATTAGGCAGTGAAGATAACAAGAGAGAAACGAAACTCAAAATAAATTCATTAATACGCGAAATTGATTATTGTATAGCACAGCTATCGGAATAGAAAGCTTATGGATGACAAGCTCAAAATAAAGATATCTATCGCCGACAGGGTTTACCCGCTAACTGTGGATTACACTCAGGAAGAAGGACTCCGAAGTGCTTCCAAAAAGATTGATACAATGATTAAACAATTCGAGGAAAACTATGCCGTGCGCGACAAACAGGACGTTTTAGCCATGTGCGCTTTACAGTTTGCCTCTCAATTAGAACAAAAACAAATTGATAAATCCACCGATTTTCAAGATGCTTTTGATCGCTTAAAAAAAATGGATGACCATCTGAATTCGATTCTATCAAAATAAACACGTTCTTTAAATAGATTAAGATACTGCCTACATTAGTACCTATTTGATAAACTCAACACTAACAAATTAAAATGAGCGAATCATCGTTTCTAAAGCAAGCTGTCCTGAACAGATCCTTGAACAACGAGTTAGCTCAAAACTTGTCTTTACGAGTTTATGCAATAACCCTAATGTAGGCTTTTTTTTATATATAACTTTCAAACACACCATGAGCACAACACTTATAATAATTATTTGCTGTATTGCAGGAACAGGAATCGGTTTTGGAATTGCTAAGTATTTAGAAAAAATCAATGCTTCCGCATTGATTAAAAATGCAAAAAGTGAAGCAGCTTCCCTGATAAAAGACGCTAAAACAGAAGGTGAAGCGATCAAAAAAGATAAAATTCTTCAGGCGAAGGAAAAATTCATTGAATTAAAAGCAGAACACGAACAGGTAATTTTAGGTCGCGACAAAAAAATTGCCGAAGCTGAGAAAAGAACCCGCGACAAAGAATCACAGGTATCGAACGAGTTGGCTAAAGCCAAAAAAAGCAACGATGAACTGGAAAACAAAATTGCCGATTACAACAACCGTATTGACGTTCTTGATAAAAAGCAAGCTGAAATCGAAAAGCTTCATAAAAGCCAGGTAGAACAACTGGAAGTCATTTCCGGTCTTTCTGCCGAGGAAGCTAAAAATCAATTGGTAGAAAGCCTGCGTGCAGATGCAAAATCGAGCGCGATGTCGCATATTCAGGAAACAATTGAAGAAGCGAAATTAACCGCACATCAGGAAGCGAGAAAAATTATCATCAACACGATTCAGCGTATTGGTACGGAAGAAGCTGTGGAAAACTGCGTTTCAGTATTCAACATTGAATCCGACGATGTTAAAGGTCGTATTATCGGACGTGAAGGTCGTAATATCCGCGCCCTGGAAGCCGCTACCGGAGTGGAAATCATTGTAGATGATACTCCTGAAGCGATTATCCTTTCCTGTTTTGATCCGGTTCGCCGTGAAATTGCCCGTCTTGCGTTACACAAACTGGTAACCGACGGTCGTATTCACCCGGCACGTATCGAAGAAGTAGTCGCTAAAACGGCGAAACAAATTGACGACGAGATTATCGAAGTGGGTAAACGTACCGTTATCGATTTAGGTATCCACGGTTTACATCCGGAGCTTATCAAAATCGTTGGACGTATGAAATACCGTTCGTCTTACGGACAAAACCTGTTACAACACTCGAGAGAAGTTGCCAAACTTTGTGGTGTTATGGCTGCTGAATTAGGATTAAACGTAAAACTAGCCAAAAGAGCCGGTTTATTACACGATATCGGAAAAGTACCGGAAACCGAAAGCGAACTGCCACACGCTATTTTAGGTATGCAGTGGGCGGAGAAATACGGCGAAAAAGAAGAGGTTTGCAACGCTATTGGAGCACACCACGACGAGATCGAAATGAAATCGCTTATCGCACCGATTATTCAGGTTTGTGATGCTATTTCGGGAGCACGACCAGGAGCACGACGTCAGGTATTAGATTCGTACATCCAACGTCTGAAAGATCTTGAAGAAATCGCCTACGGATTTAACGGTGTTAAAAACGCTTATGCAATTCAGGCCGGACGTGAACTACGTGTCATCGTAGAAAGTGAAAAAGTGAGCGACGAAATGGCTTCTACCCTTTCATTCGACATTTCACAGAAAATCCAAACGGAAATGACCTATCCGGGTCAGGTAAAAATTACCGTAATCCGTGAAACCAGAGCGGTTAATATTGCCAAATAAATTCACCTGCATAAAAAGACAAAAGCATTTCCAATGGAAATGCTTTTTTTTATTTAACTCTCTAATGATTCCGTGGATGATAGGCATTTAAAACTTTTGAAAGATGTTTGCGATCCAGATGCATATAAACTTCGGTTGTCGTTATCGACTCGTGACCAAGCATCATCTGAATCGCCCGTAAGTCAGCACCGTTTTCCAGCAAATGCGTCGCAAAAGAATGCCGGAACGTATGCGGACTAATCGTTTTTTGCAGGTTAATTTTAACCGCCAGATCTTTGATAATCGTAAAAACCATCGCCCGGGTCAATCCGCTTCCCCTACGGTTTAAAAATAACGTATCCTCAAATCCTTTCTTTATCGCCTGATGATTCCGAACACTGTCTTTATACAGTACAATATAGTTTTGAGTCGCCGTACCAATCGGCACAAAACGTTGTTTATTTCCCTTTCCGGTTACTTTAATAAAACCTTCTTCAAAAAACAAATCCGACAGCTTTAACGTCACCAATTCCGAAACCCGTAATCCGCAACTGTAAAGTGTTTCCAGCATCGCTCTATTCCGCTCACCTTCGTTTTTAGACAAATCGATCGCTCCGATAAGTGTATCAATTTCTTCTGTCGATAAAGTGTCCGGTAACTTTCGCCCCACTTTGGGTATTTCGATCAGTTCCAGCGGTGTCGTTTCCCGATAGCCTTCAAAAATCAAAAATTTAAAAAAACTTTTTAGTCCCGAAATAATCCGGGTTTGCGATCGTGCATTAACCACGCCCGAAATCGCATAAATAAAGCCCTGTAAAGCCTGCTCATCAATTTTTAAGGGCGACACCTCCTGCTTAGTGTTTTCAAGGTGCGTGACAAGTTTTTCGACATCGAAAGCATAATTGGCAATCGTATTTTCCGACAATCCTCTTTCGAGTTTCAGATACGATTTATATTCTTTTATATACGATTCCCAGCTAGTCATTCACAAGTAGTGTTTGCATCAAAAACAATCTGTAAGTAATTTTGGCATGATTTCTGGATAAAGTTAAAAAACTTAAAATTCAACACTATGAAATTTACAAAATTTTTATCAGCCAGCCTGTTATTTTTAGCCGCAATCACAACCGCTAATGCACAGGAAAAAGCAAGTTTTGGTATTAAAGGTGGGATGAACTTTTCCACTGTAACTCAAGGTAAATTCGAAGATGGTCCGGACAATCGTACCGGTTTCCATATTGGTGTCGTCGGTGAAGTTCCAATCGTTTCCAACGTATTTTCCATTCAGCCGGAAGTTTTGTATTCCCAACAGGGTTTTGAGAGCAATTACAACCTACTCGGAACGTCCTATACCACCAAACACAAAATCGATTACCTGAATATCCCGGTTTTAGCCAAATTGTATATCATCAAACAACTTAGTGTGGAAGCAGGTCCACAATTCGGGTTCAAACTAAACGAAAGCCATGATACCAATAACAGCTCGATTGAAACCAATGAAGTCAACAAATTCGACACCGCTTTGGCGATAGGCGCATCCTTTAACTTTGATAACGGTTTATTTTTAACCGGTCGTTATACTTATAGTTTAAATGAGGTTGTAAAAGATACCGATGCCAAAAACAAAGTCTTCCAGGTCGGACTTGGATTCAAATTCTAAAATATATAAAAAACGCCTCTCATTTGGGAGGCGTTTTTTTTTATGCGAGATCAATCTTTATTCGATTGTAAACTTGATACTCTTTAATTCTCCGGATTGATTTCTATAGGTCATCATATAGACCCCTGCGGCAAATCGGGACACATCTACCGATAGCGTTTGCCCTTTATCCTGATTGGTATTGGATTCAAAAGTATATACCGTTTTTCCGTAAAAATCGACAATTGAAAGCAATTCGTTATCATTCGACTCGATATTCAATCGCTCTTTAACCGGAACCGGATACAATAACGGTTTTACATCCGTATTATTTTCTTTAGCCATCTCTAAACCTAATGCCTCACGAGCCATTTTACCGCTGGTCGACATTCTGTTGTTTTTATAGGCTGTAGCCGCACATATTGTAGCCAATTCTGCCTGCGTAACCGGAATAACTTTGTTAGTTGGTACCGCCGGATTAAATCCACCCTGAGCGGCATAAGCCTGCGCATCGGTAATATAGTTTGATCCTGTCATATTATAACCAACCGGAGCTGGTTTTAATTCAACCGGATACGTTACGACGTATAATACATTTTGCGCATCCGGGTTATCCGTACGTTTAAGATTTAAGACAAATTTTAGTTTAAATCCTTTGATTCGAGGTGCAAGGAATTCGTCTTTTGGTGTGATTAAATTAGGATTTATAGATTCTACATTATAATTATCTCTAAAATGACTGAGGTCCAAGAACGAAAAACTATTTGCAATAGGCATTTTTTGATTATAACTAAATAGTCGCATATAGCCTGTTAACCAATTACATGAAAATTCAGATACACCTCCATAGCACGAGAATTTTGGCGTTGCATTCGGGTAGTAATCCAATCTCCTTGCACTACCTAACTTAGGAGTTACACTATATGTATAGGTAAATGAATAGTCATTTTTATAATTTTTTATTCCTATTGGCTTAAATGCATTTTGAAAAACAGATGCAGCTTCATCAACTAATGGTCCTTTTGTAGTCCCAGCTATCTCCAAACCATTATTCATATCGACATCAACACCAACAATTGTAGAGTTTGGATTGGCTTTCGAATATTCAATTGCCGGTTTAACATATTCCGTAATTAGCATTACTTCTGCATCTTGCAACATCAATCCACTTGCCGGATTGATTGCATATTTAAGAGCGTCTCCAGATAGTTTATAATTTCTATCAACAAAATTATACAAACTTTTTATTTCTAAATATTTTGGATTAGAAAGCCCTACTTTTTCTCTATTTATAAATTCTTTTGTTGTACTTGTTTCCGTATAATACATTACAGGAGCATTGATCAATGAAAAAATCCCCATAGCTTCGTTATATAACGGTTGTCCTCCGGTAGTTCCCGGTAAATACCCTTGCATTTGCGAACCCGGCAAACCAATTGTCTGATTGTGCATTGGATCCTGTGTTGCAATGGTTCCTTGTATCCTCACATCCAGGTTCACACTTAAAGGCGCTATTTCCAAAGGACCACTTCCGCTTAAACCACCTCCAAACAGACCTTCTAAAAAATTAACCGCTTTACTTACATAAGGCAATGCTTTTAATCCGGCTTTAAGAAACTGACTCTCTTTCATTGAATTCCCTAAGGTCTTTATTGCATTTATCGTAATCCCTCCATCGGCAAGATCGGTATAAATTTTTTCATAGCCATTTATAAATTTTTGTGTCGTAGTATGCACTTTCATCATCTTATCATTGATGTTGTTCGCCGACTTCCAGAAACTACCATCCGATGATGCCGCTCCTTGTCCACCTGAAATAGAAGTAATCGTTCCGGTTATCTTTCCGGTTAGCTCTACCGATGAATTGCTGATCAATTCCGAATACAATAACAATCGTGACGATTCTGGAAAGCTACAGGTACAAGGATCATAGTTCATTTTAAACTCGGCATACGCCCAGGAATTATTATCGTTATAAAATTTCAAAGCCGTACTCATCGATGGATTTTGTACGTGTGGCGTATTTAAAGCCTTTTCAACATTGGCCATATCCAGAAGATTCGTCTGGAATCCCGGTGCGAATTTTAAGGTCAGCATTGCTCCGTTATAATTTACATTACGACACCATTTTACCAAAATACGCAGCTTGCCGGTATATTTATTATACATCATAACATAGGTATGCTCCGGACGACCTAATAGCGGGTTGTTGTTGTTATCAAAACCCAAATTATACGCCACCATTTCCCATCCGTTTTCCGGTTTCATATCTTTAGTAAGTGAAAGCGGTAATAACTCCAGCTGATTTGACTGGAATGGATTTGGTGTAAATGCATTGGGATTACACTGTGAATTGATCGGATAAAACGGATTGGTTGTCGTCCAATCAAAATGGTTCAGATAATTTGTTTGTTGTGGATTAATCGGATTTCCCGGATTGGTTGAAATCCCGTTTGGCGGACAAAAACTTTGCCCCAAAATTATTTTTGTAACAAACAAGAAAAGTACTGTTATTTTAAACTTCATTTTAATAATAATTTTACTGTTAAAAAAACAAATTGATCTTAAAAAAAACTCCGCTTTCTTAAAGAAAAGGGAGTCAGATTTTTTTTCGTATATTAAAGATATAAAAAAACCTCCCAATGGGAGGTTTTCTTTTATAAAATCTAAATCAAATTAGAATTTGTATACTAAACCTAAGTTGATGTTAGATAAATCTACGTTTAATCCGAAGTTATTAGTAGCTTCTCCACCGTCTGGTTTAGAAGTTCTGTAACCTAATCTTCCGAAAGTAGCTTCTAAAGCGAAGTTTTTAGATACGAAATAGCTAACACCTGGAGCTACAGCTACGTCAAATCCGTTAGATTTAGCTTCAACTGATCCAAGAGGAGTAGAAGTTTCAACTTTATTGTTGAAATAATCAAATCCTAATTGTCCGAAAACAGAGAATTTAGAAGCTGGAGTGAAGTAATATCTTCCAAATGCACCTACTTTGAATTCAGTTGTTTTGTCATCAGATTCTTTAGTTTGAGCAAATCCTAAAGATAAACCTACAGCAATGTTCTCAGTTACAAAATATGCAGCTCTTGGAGTTACATTGAACATGTCAGTTTTTACTCCAGTTGCTTTGTTGTCATTTGAAGAAAAACCTACAGATCCAGAAATGAATACATCTCCTTTAGAGAAACCTTCACCTTTAGCTTCTTCCTGAGCGTTAGCAAATCCGAAAGCGAATACTGCTGCTACTGTTAAAATAATCTTTTTCATGATTGTTTTGTTTATTAAAATTAACGAGGCAAATGTATAAAAAAAACTATTCGTTGATCAAGACATATGTCCAAAAGAAAAATAATTTTAATACTATTTTTCATAAAAAAACGTTATATATTTGATCAACAATATCTTACAAGAATATTAAAAAAACCTTAAAATCTGTTTTTATGAAAAAAAATCTGTTTTTTTTAGTAGTATTCACCTTATTTTGTACTCCTTTTTATGCCCAAATGATCCAATTTGGGGTGAAAGCCGGAGTGAATTTCGCCAATTTTACCGGTGGCAATGTCGAAGGTTATGACTTTAAAACCATAACCAGCTATCATGCCGGGATTGTTTCGGAGATCAAATTACTAGAAAACCTTTCCATCCAACCAGAGCTTTTATACTCAACTCAGGGTGCCAAACTGGAAGGATTAGGCGACCAGATTAAAAATGAATTAGGCTACATCTCTATTCCGGTACTAGCCAAATTCTATCTGACTTCAAACAAACTTAGCCTGGAATTAGGACCGCAGGCTTCCTTCCTCGTAAGCGAACGCAACAAAGTGAGTTCAAATGATTCCAAAACTTTTGATTTTGCCCTTGCCGGTGGTTTGAGTTACAAAATAACCAATAGTATTTTTATTCAGGGCCGCTATGCCCTCGGTCTTACCGAAGTCTCTAAAGATGCGGATGTCAAAAACTCGACCATCCAGTTTTCTTTAGGTTATATGTTTTAACATCACTTATATTATTTGATCAAGGGATTGTTCTTTCGGACAATCCCTTTTTTAATCGCGCTACTCGCAACACCTGACAGGTTTTTAAACCCTTCCAGATGCTATAAAATGCTATTTTTAGTTATTTTTACAAAAAAAAAGCATTCATGAGACTTATCATTATTAACGGCCCGAATTTAAACCTCTTAGGAAAACGTGAACCCGAAATATACGGTTCCCAAACTTTTGAGGATTATTTTAAGATCCTGCAAAATCGCTTTCCCGATATTCATCTGGAGTATTATCAGAGTAATATCGAAGGCGAACTGATCTCCAAAATCCAGGAAAAAGGGTTTGATTTTGACGGGATCATCCTGAATGCCGGTGCCTATACCCATACTTCCATTGGCATTGGCGATGCGATTAAAGCCGTGACGACTCCAGTGATCGAGGTTCATATTTCCAATACTTTTTCCAGAGAGTCTTTCCGCCACCAATCCTATATTTCACCCAACGCCAAAGGGGTTATTATCGGTTTCGGTTTGCAGAGCTATGATCTCGCATTGCAATCTTTTTTATAGCCCATGCAACCTTTTTGGATTTTAAAGCGTCATTAGTATAATGAAACGCCTTAATTTCCAATTCCGATGAAAAAAACAATTACACTACTCACTCTTTTATGTACGTTCCTCTCCATGGCCCAGATCCGCGGAAAAGTGGTTACCAGTAGCGGTCAGCCGTTACCCTATGCCAGCGTACTGATTGAGAAGACCTATAATGGTACCTCAACCAACGACAACGGTTTCTACGAAATCAGTGTAAAAGATCAGGGAACCTATACCCTTATTTACCAATGTCTGGGTTTTAAAACCAAAAAAATAACCGTTAACGCCAACCGGCTACCTTATATAGTAGAGGATGTTACGTTGGCCGATGAAAATTTTATTCTGAACGAGGTCGTTATCAACAATAAAGAAAATCCGGCCAATGCTATTATTCGCAGCGCCATTGCCAGTCGGAAAAAGAACATGGCCAAATCGGATAAGTTTGAAGCCGATTTTTATTCCCGTGGAATTTTCCGTGTCAAGGATATGCCGAAAAAAATATTAGGGCAGGAAATTGGCGATATGAATGGTTCCATCGATTCAACCGGATCGGGAATCATCTATTTATCGGAAACGGTTTCGAAAATCGCGTTCGAAAAACCCAATAACCTTCGCGAGGAAATCATCGCCTCCAAAGTGAGTGGAAATGACAAAGGTTTTAGCTATAACACCGCTCGTGGTACGCATTACGATTTTTACGAGAATTATGTCAATTTCGGAATCAATATGGTATCGCCTATCGCGAATAATGCGTTTAACTATTATAAGTATACGCTGGAAGGCACGTTTTTCGATAATTATAATCATTTGATCAATAAAATTAAAATCACACCGAAGCGCGACAAAGAACCTGTTTTTGAAGGTTACATTTATATTGTAGAAGACACCTGGGCCATTTATGCCGTAGATCTGGACATAAAAGGTTATCGTATGCAGGAACCGGTGATGGAAACGATGAAACTAACTCAGAATTTCACCTATAATACCGGAACCGGAATCTGGGCCAAAAATATTCAGACGATGGATTTTACAGCGGGGATTTTCGGGATTAAATTTACCGGAAAGTTTACGCACGTATTCAATAATTATGTTTTCCGCGATAGCTTTGAAAAGAAAACCTTCCGAAACGAAATCGTTACGATTCAGAAAGAAGCCAACAAAAAAGACAATTCCTATTGGGATGCATTCCGACCGGTTCCATTAACCGATGAGGAAGTAACCGATTATCATAAAAAAGACAGTATCCAAACCTTGAGAACCTCTCGTGTTTATCTGGATTCCATTGATGCCAAAAAGAATAAATTCAACCTGAGTGATATTCTTTTTGGTTATACCCATCGCAATTCGTTTAAAAAGCAAATTTTCAGCTACGATGGTATCATCGATCCGACGTCTGTTAATTTTAATACCGTACAAGGTTGGAATCTGAATTCCGGTTTTTCGTTCCGCACCTGGGATGACGAAAAAGGAAGTGCCACCACCATTAGCAGTAAGCTGAATTATGGCTTTGCCGAAAACCGTTTGCGCGTTGTGGGTAACATTTACCACCGTTTTAATTCGATTAATAATGCATCTCTGAATATTTCCGGAGGAAGCAGTATCCAGCAGTTTAACGCGGCACAACCGATTAGCAATATCCTGAATTCGGTGACAACCTTATTCTTTAAAAACAACTTTGCGAAGTTCTATAATAAGGAGTTTATCAGTATCCATTACGGACAAGAGGTTGTTAATGGTATTACCCTAAATGGTAAATTGGAGTATTCCGCCCGAAAACCGTTATTCAACAATACGGATTATGTTATTTTTAAACGCGACAAACCATATACGTCGAACAATCCGTTACTTCCGGAAGACAATACGATCGCAGCACTGGAAAAGCACAATCTTGTAAAAGCAAGTATTGCCACCCGAATCCGATTTGGTCAGAAATACATCTCCAGACCCGATCGAAAAGTGAATATCCCGAACGAAAAATATCCGACTTTATCCCTAGCCTACGAAAAAGCGTTTGCCGGAAGTTCCGATAATTATAATTATGATCTTGTTTCCGGTGCGCTCGATTACAATACCCGCCTTGGAAATAAAGGGGATTTAGGAATCCGTTTTAAAGCCGGTAAGTTTTTTAATGCGGATAATATTTCGTTTGTCGACTATAAACATTTTAACGGAAATCAGACGCATATCGGAACCAGCGATCGCTATCTGAATGTATTCAATCTGTTGCCGTATTATTCCAATAGTACGAACGATGCGTATTTAGAAACACATATCGAACACGATTTTAAAGGGTATATCATGAATAAAATTCCATTATTAAACAAACTGCAATGGAATCTGGTAGTTGGATTTCATCAGATTAATGTACCGAATACCAAACCGTATCAGGAGTTTACAGCCGGTTTCGATAATATTGGATGGGGTAAATTCCGTATGTTCCGTGTGGATTATGTACGCTCCTATCAGAATGGTTTCCAAACCGATGGTGTTGTTTTTGGTCTGAAGATCCTTAATATAGTCGAATAACAATGCTATTTAAAACCTGTCGGATATAAATCAGACAGGTTTTATTTTTTTATAAAGATATCATATGCAAAACGGATCAGTGTTCCGATAACAACAACCAAAAAGAAGATCCGGATAAAACCGTTTCCTTTATTAAGAGCCAGTTTGGCGCCAACCCATCCGCCCAAAGCATTACTGGCCGCCATTGGCAAAGCGATCATCCAGATAATTTTTCCTTTTAATAAAAACAGACATATCGATCCGAAATTGGTTGCCAGATTAACCAGTTTGGCATTGGTTGAGGCTTGTAAAAAATCCATTCCCAACAGGGAAATAAAACCGACCACAAAAAAGCTTCCGGTTCCGGGGCCGATAAATCCGTCATAAAATCCAACAATGCAGCTAATGATCGCGGCACGTATTACGATTGTCCGAGGGCTGATTGCTACCTGTTCCTTACGCTGACCAAAGTCTTTTTTAAGAAAGGTATAAATCGCCAGTGCAATCAGAATCACCAATAACAACGGTTTCATAAAATCGTTACTAACCATTGTAAGCACCTGCGATCCGGCAAAAGCCGACACAAAAGCCAAAACAGCCATTAAGAGCAATAACCGCCATTTAACCGTTACCTTTTTAATATATTGGTACGCTGCCGATGATGTCCCGCAAAAGGCCGGTATTTTGAGCGAACCAATCACCGATGACACCGCATAATGTGGTAACAAAATCAAAGCCGCCGGAGTTTGTATCAATCCACCACCACCCACAATGGCATCCACAAAACCAGCCGCAAAGGCAGCTACACAAAGTAATACTAAAGTAATCGTTTCCATATTCCAAAAGAAAAAGAGCCAAATCCCATCTGGATTCAGCTCTTTTGTTAAACTGCTTTAATTATATTATACGCGAACGATATTGGCTCCGATAGCGCGTAATCTTTCGTCAATTTTTTCGTATCCGCGGTCGATTTGCTCGATATTCTGAATTATACTACTTCCTTTGGCTGATAATGCCGCGATTAGTAATGAAATACCGGCACGGATATCCGGTGAGGACATCGTAGTTGCTTTTAATTGCGATTTAAAGTTATGTCCGATGATAGTCGCTCTGTGCGGATCACAAAGGATAATTTTAGCACCCATATCGATCAGTTTATCCACGAAGAACAAACGGCTTTCGAACATCTTCTGATGAATCAGTACTTCTCCTTTAGCCTGTGTTGCCACAACCAAAACGATACTTAGCAAATCGGGTGTAAATCCCGGCCAGGGCGCATCGGCAATCGTAAGGATCGATCCGTCGATGTCGGTTTTGATTTCATAGCCGTCCACATGAGCCGGAATATAGATATCGTCTCCTTTTCGTTCTAAGGTGATTCCCAATTTGCGGAATGTATTTGGAATAACGCCCAGGTTTTCCCAGCTTACGTCTTTAATGGTGATTTCACTTTGTGTCATCGCTGCCAAACCAATCCACGAACCGATTTCGATCATGTCCGGAAGAATTCGGTGTTCGCATCCGCCCAAACGCTCCACACCTTCGATTTCCAACAGGTTGGAACCTACTCCGGTGATTTTTGCGCCCATCGCGTTTAACATTTTACACAATTGCTGTAAATACGGTTCACACGCAGCGTTATAAATGGTCGTTTTTCCTTCGGCCAAAACAGCTGCCATTACGATGTTGGCTGTTCCGGTCACAGAAGCTTCATCCAAAAGCATATAGGTACCTTTTAGTTTTTTGGCTTCTACTCCGTAGAAATAGTCTTCTTTATTATAGCGGAATTTTGCTCCTAAATTGATAAATCCTTCGAAGTGGGTATCCAAACGACGACGTCCGATTTTGTCTCCACCCGGTTTCGGAATGTATCCTTTTCCGAATCGCGCCAATAACGGGCCTACGATCATGATCGAACCGCGCAGGGCTCTTCCTTCATCTTTAAAATCAATGGATTCCAGGTAATTCAGGTTCACTTCATCAGCCTGAAACGTATAGGCATTCGATCCGATTTTCTGGATTTTTACGCCCAGATTCCCTAATAGGGTGATCAATTTATTAACATCAATGATATCGGGAATATTCGAAATAGTCACTTTTTCCGGCGTTAGCAATACTGCGCACAATATTTGCAAAGCCTCATTCTTGGCTCCCTGAGGGGTAATTTCTCCTTTTAATTTGATTCCCCCTTCTATTTTAAATGTTCCCATGTTTCGAAAGAAAATTAAGCTTTTCGGTTATTGTTTTTGTTGTTATTATTGTTTTTCTGGTTCGAATAATTCTTTTTGTTATTGTTGTTATTATTATTCGACTTACTTCCAAACTGTGTTTTATTGGATTGTTTTTTGTTTACCCGCATCAGATCGGTTGTGTTGGACAACTCCTCATCTGTTTTAAGCAGGTTGATCTGACCTCCGGACAATTCGTACAGGTGTTCGAAAATCACCTCGTCTTTTACGGTGTCTTTATTCCAGCTCAGGTACGATTTTTTCATATGGTTCGCAATCACCATGATCAAGGCACTTTTTAATTCACCATCTTCCCATTTATTGGCAACGTCGATCATGTATTTGATATTGTTCCCATAAAAACGGTATTTTGGAAAATTTTGCGGATAGGCCAGTTTTTCCGGTTTTTGATTCAATACTTCTTTATTCGGAATCGGATACGGTGAATCGGCTTCCAATTTAAAATCGGACATAATAAACAACTGATCCCAAAGCTTGTGCTGAAAATCGGGTACATCCCGTAAATGGGGATTTAAACTTCCCATAACCGAGATAATGTATTTGGCGGCTTTGTTACGCTCGTCGCGATCTTCAATTGCCGTAGCCTGATCGATCAGCTTTTGCAAATGACGTCCGTATTCCGGAATGATCAAATGGGGCCTTTCGGCATTGTATTCAAGAAAATGTATTGCCTCTTCTGGATTGTATCTCATAATTCCCTGTCTTTATAGCGAAATAATGCCTTCGATTGCTGTGAGTTCTAAATATTTATCGATTACACTTTGTGCACTCGGCATCGTTACGTTTATCGAAACACTGGTGTATTTCCCGGTTTTCGAATGATTGGTCTGGATTACGGCGCCCATCCCGTCAAACGATTTTTCTATAGTGCTCACTTTTTCGGCATCGGTTGGCACTATAAACTTAAACAAATATTCGGAAGGCCATAGTGTCGAGTTGGTTAACTCTTCTTTAAGTCTGTGGTAAAATTCCTCGGTTTTTTTATCCATCTTCATAAAAATAAAAGCAAATATACGGTAGAGTTGTGAATAATCAAGGTCTGCTCCTATAATTTGAAGCCGATCGAAATCATAAATTTAGAAACTATTTCTGTTGTTTCCACAAAAAAATGTAAATTTGCGCCTTATTTTCAAAAAGTGGATAAGGAAATCATCGTTATAATTGGCGGACCTGGATCAGGGAAAACCACACTGATTAATGGACTTACGGATAAAGGATATACCTGTTATCCCGAGATCTCACGTGAGGTAACCCTGGAAGCCCGCAAGCAAGGAATCGAACAACTTTTCCTTGAAAAACCACTTTTATTTAGCGAATTATTACTGGAAGGCCGAAAAAAACAATTTATCAACGCCACCAAAGAAGCAGCCGATATTGTTTTTTTGGATCGCGGCATTCCCGACGTTCTGGCTTACATGCATTATATCGGCGATTCGTATCCGGCTTTTTTCGATGCTGCCTGTCGCGAACACCTTTACACCCGAATCTTTATCCTTCCACCCTGGAAAGACATTTATATCAGCGACGACGCTCGTTACGAGAATTACGAACAAGCCGTTTTAATTCACGAGCATTTGGTAGAAACCTACGAAAAATACGGTTATAACCTGATTGAAGTGCCGCGCGATACTGTAGATAACAGAATTCTTTTTATCTTAGACAAACTTTCATAATAACCAATGGACCTTTACCAATCCGTTTAAAGGTTTTCCATACTATTTAATTTGATGTCCGAAGCTTTACAGATACTCCGGAAATACTGGAAATACGATCGTTTTCGGATCCCGCAGGACGCCATTATTCAGTCTGTTCTCGACGGGAAGGATACTTTTGCCCTATTACCAACCGGTGGCGGAAAATCGATTTGCTTTCAGGTTCCGGCTATGGTATTGCCGGGAATATGCCTGGTAATTTCCCCTTTGGTAGCACTAATGAAAGATCAGGTGCAAAATCTGCAAAAAAGAGACATCAAAGCGATTGCCTTAACCGGAGGAATCCCAACCGATGAACTTATTGATTTACTGGATAATTGCCAATTCGGAAATTACAAATTCCTGTATGTATCGCCCGAACGCCTGCAATCGGAATGGGTTGTCGAACGTATTAAAAGTTTACCCATTAGCCTTATTGCCGTAGATGAAGCACATTGTATTTCACAATGGGGACATGATTTCCGACCGGCTTATCTAAAGGTTTCCGATTTAAAAGATTTTTTTCCAAAAGTTCCGTTTCTGGCGCTTACCGCTTCGGCTACACTTAAAGTACAGGAGGATATTTGCAAAGAACTCCGATTGGATCAGCCTGCGATTTTTAAAAGCTCGTTTACCCGTCCGAATATCGCTTATATGGTATTCGAAACAGAAGATAAATTATACCGGGTACAACAAATCCTGACCAAAAATCAGGAGTCCTCTATTATATATGTCCGAAACCGGAAAGCCTGTCACGATATGGCTTCTCAGCTTAATAGCCTTGGATTTACAACCGCCTATTATCACGGTGGTTTACCCTCCAAAGACAAAGAACAACAAATGCAACGCTGGCTTAACAATGCCGCTCAGGTGATGATTGCCACCAATGCTTTTGGAATGGGAATTGACAAACCCGACGTTAAGACAGTCATCCACACCCAATTACCGGATAATCTTGAAAATTATTATCAGGAAGCCGGTCGCGCCGGACGAAACGGCGCCAAAGCTTTTGCCATATTATTGGTGGCTCCGTCGGATATTGCCGCTTCTAAAAGTCAGTTTATAGAAGTACTTCCCGATAAGGACTACCTGAAAACCGTTTACCGAAAACTAAACAATTATTTCCAGATTGCTTATGGTGAAGGTTATAACGAGACCTTCGCTTTTAACCTCAATCGGTTTTGCGCGCAATACCAACTTCCGGTTTTAAAAACATTCAACGCTTTACAGTTTTTAGACCGACAGGGCGTTTTAAGTCTTTCGGCCAATTTCTCCGAAAAGATTAGCATTCAGTTTTTATTACCCAGCAAGGAAATCATCCGGTACATCAGTTTAAATAAGTCACATGAAGACATCATGGTGTCTATTTTAAGAAATTATCCCGGTGTATACGATATGGAAGTGGGTATCAACACCCATTTAATTGCCCGGAAAGCCAACACCTCCGAAGATAAGGTGCATTATGTTTTAAACATTTTACAGGAAAAAGCCATCATCAACTATAAAAGTCAGGCCAATGATAGTCAGCTTACCTTTAACGAAGTACGCGAAGACGATCGGGTTATTAACCTACTTGCGAAATTCCTTGAAAAGCAAAACCAGCTAAAAATAACACAGCTTGATTCGGTTATCGCGTATATATCCGACAAAAAACAGTGTAAAAGTCAGTTTCTACTCCATTATTTTGGAGAAACCGACATTCCGGAATGTGGCATTTGCTCGGTGTGCATGAGCAAAAAACAGGAATATGCCAATCCGGCGGCACTGGCCGAACAAATCACCATACTATTACAAAACGGCGGACTAACTTCCAGAGAAATCGAAAACACACTGGATATAAGTCCGGATGCAACTATCTTTGTACTCCAGCTTTTACTGGAACACAACCGCATCACCATTAACAAACAAAACCAATACATTCTAAAATAATGAAGGCATTACGTATCGTTTTTATGGGAACTCCCGAATTTGCCGTTGGAATTCTCGACACCATATATCAGAACCATTATGACATTGCAGCCGTAATTACCGCACCGGACAAACCGGCCGGAAGAGGACAAAAAATCAAATATTCGGCTGTAAAAGAATACGCTCTCGAAAAAGGATTGCCGGTTTTACAACCTACCAACTTAAAAGATCCGCAGTTTCTGGCAGACTTACAAAGCCTTAACGCCAACTTACAGGTTGTGGTTGCTTTTAGAATGCTACCGGAAGCCGTATGGAAAATGCCATCATTGGGTACTTTTAACCTTCACGCCTCCTTATTACCGGAATACCGTGGGGCGGCACCTATTAATTGGGCAGTGATCAACGGAGAAACCAAAACAGGTGTAACCACTTTCTTTATTGATGATAAAATCGATACCGGAGCGATGATTTTACGCGGTGAAACCGAAATCGGAGCCAACGAAACCGCCGGTGAGTTACACGATCGCCTGATGGTACTCGGACAGGATACTGTTTTAAAGACGTTACAGCTTATCGAAAAAGGAGAAGCCACTACAACGATACAATCCGATAGCCCGGAAATCAAAACCGCCTATAAGCTTAACAAAGACAATTGCAAAATCGACTGGAATCAAAACGGAGCAACCGTTCACAATCTGGTTCGCGGTCTTAGTCCGTACCCAGCAGCCTGGTGTTATATTAAAGATAACGGACAGGAATGGAACGTCAAAATTTACGAAACAGCCTTTGAAGCAGCAAATCATTCGCTGGCATCCGGAACCATTCAAACGACCAAAAAAGAAATTAAAGTTGCCGTATCAAACGGTTATATCAATTTGCTACAATTACAGTTCCCGGGCAAGAAAAGAATGAAAGCCTCCGAATTGCTAAACGGAATTATTCTTTCGGAAAGCGCCATCGCTTTCTAAGCCGCACAAACACTAATAGTTGCACAAAAAATGAAAAAAGCAACTAAGTTTATTAACAAACAGCTTTAGTTATCAACATTTTCATGCAAAAAGATCGAAAATACTTGCGTAATTGGTAAATCCGCATAAATTTGTAAGACATTTAATTAATTTTAACCAAACAATTAATAACTAGAATTATGAACAAATCAGAATTAATCGATGCAATTGCTGCTGATGCAGGTATCACTAAAGCAGCCGCCAAATTAGCTTTGGAATCTTTTTTAAACAATGTTGAAGGAACTTTAGCTAAAGGTGGAAGAGTATCTTTAGTAGGTTTTGGTTCTTGGTCAGTTTCTAAGAGAGCTGCAAGAGAAGGAAGAAATCCTCAAACAGGAAAAACTATCAAAATTGCCGCTAAAAATGTTGTAAAATTTAAAGCGGGTGCTGAACTGGAAGGTTCTGTAAATAAATAAAATACATTTAAAAAAAAATAGAAAACCTCTCTTTGAGAGGTTTTTTTTATTCCTTCAACGTTTTTTTTTGGTAGAATTGCCTTTTTTTTGTTAAATTTAATTTTAAACTATCGCTAAAATGATTTCAATTAAGCCTCAAAAAGGAAACCTGCTCATTGCAGAACCTTCGATAATTGGAGATTTGTCTTTTAACAGATCCGTTATTCTATTGGCCGATCACAACAGCGAAGGATCGGTAGGATTTATCCTAAATAAACCCTTAGGCTATACGATCCACGACCTCATCCCGGAAATCAATGCCAATTTTAAAATTTACAACGGCGGACCGGTAGAACAGGATAACCTCTATTTTATCCACAATGTCCCGGAACTGATCACCAACAGTATCGAAATCTCCAATGGAATTTATTGGGGTGGCGACTTCGAATTAACCAAAGAACTGATTAACGAAGGAAAAATCAAGAAAAACAACATCCGTTTCTTTTTGGGATATACCGGATGGAACAGTCATCAACTGGAAGATGAACTAGAAGATAACGCGTGGATTGTTAGCGAAAACAGCTATAAAAACAAAATCATCGGCAAGCCGACCGCTCATTTCTGGAAAGAAAAAATTATGGAACAGGGTGGCGATTACCTGATTTGGTCGAATGCTCCGGAAAATCCGGTATTAAACTAACCCAATCGGATCTGGGCATTTAATTTTTTAAGCAGCTCTGTTGCCAAATCGGTTTTATACTCTTTTTTACGGTATTTTGTAACCGGCTGAATTCCTTTGATAACGTTTGTCAGGAAAATTTCGTCTGCTTTTTGCAGCTCGAACGGCGAAACGGATTCCTCCACCACTTCAATACCTTCCATTTTACGGGCTAATGCCAGGATTTGCTTCCGCATGATTCCATTTAAACATCCGTCTGTTACCGGCGGCGTAATTAATTTTCCGTTTAATACCATAAAAAGATTGGACTGCAAAGCCTCCACTACATTTTTTTCGTCATTTAACAGCAAACAATTGTCATAACCGTTCTCATCGGCAAAGATACTGCCGGTAATCTGCACCATTTTATTGGTACTTTTTAGCGTAGACAACAATTGTTTGGTGACATAAAAATCTTTAAACAATTCCACTTCATAGGTATTGTTTGCAATAGCATACATCGGATTTCCCAATGGTTCGGCGGTAACCAGAAAGGCTGTTTCGTTTGTTTTTGGCAAATAAAACCCTCCGTTTTGTCTGAAAACTGTAAATCGCACACGGTAGGCCGCAGCAGCTTCTTTTGACTGCAATAGTGTTTTTACCTGCTCTTCGAAATATTCCATCGTAAAATTCATCGGAAGATCCATCCGTACAATTCGCGTAGAAGCCATCAATCGGAAATAATGATCTTCCAAAAACAAGATCTTACCATCCAATACTTTTAGCGTTTCAAAAATAGCATCTCCATATAGAAATCCTCTGTTCCCTTCGATGAGTACTTCGGAATTTTCAACTATCGCACCGTTATAATTAACCATAAAAAAGCCCTGATTTTTATTTCAGGGCAAATATACTTTATATATCTTAAAAAACTACGCGGAACCGATCACATGTTTCAGATCGGAAATCTGATTTTCCCATAACAGTTTGGCTTCGTGCAAATCGCCATGTTCGGCAAAATCCACGACCATTAACGAAACATCTTTGGTAATTTCATCTTCCAGTATTCGCAATTCAAAATAGTATTCACTATCCTTGTCATTATCGTCCACCCAACGGAACTTTACTTTTTCGCCTGACTTTTTAGAAGCCAGTCGTGCTTTTTCTTCAGAATCGTCCCAAATAAATGTAAAAAATTCGCCTCTTGAATTCACATTATCTGCAAACCACTCTGATAAACCGGAAGGTGTTGAAATATATTGATACAATAATTGAGGAGAAGACATTATCGGGAACTCCAATTCATATTTTATTTTACCTTCCATATATTAAAATTTTCCGGAAATATATAGAATAATACATACAAAAAAAAAGAATTTCAAAAAAAATATTTTTTTTCAAAATATGTTTGGAAGGTTCAAATTTAGTCTTATATTTGCACCCGCATTCAAGGATGTAACACTAACAAAAATGGCGAGGTAGCTCAGTTGGTTAGAGCGCAGGATTCATAACCCTGAGGTCACGGGTTCAACTCCCGTCTTCGCTACGAAAAGTATTAAGTCGTTAATACTGTTTTTATTGAGATTGCGGTCCGTTCGTCTAGGGGTTAGGACGCCAGGTTTTCATCCTGGTAACAGGGGTTCGATTCCCCTACGGACTACAAAAAGTAAAAGAGCTTACAGTGATACTGTGAGCTCTTTTTATTTGGAATAAAATCCCGATGCCATTAAAAACGCATACACTACCGCATACGATTTGAAAATCAAATCATACTATTCGTCTCCTACAATTTACAATGCCGGTTTTATTCTTTTCCGTTACCATTTTTCAAGAGCATTTCTAAATTATTTTAACGGTGTAAATTCTTAATATTCTTTTTTCCCTTTTGCGTGAATTAAAACTTGCTATTACTCTATATTTAGTTACTTTTAGCGAAATTATCATTAAGCCTTGATTTAAAAAGATGGATAGTAGTATTAAAATTATCAGCAGACTGGAGAACGCTCTTAACATCAAATTGGAGCAATTGGAAAAAGGAGCCGAAATGAGCGGAAACACTTATGCCACTTCCAGCTATACAAAGGACGCTGTTCAATACGAGAAATTGACCGATTTACATCTTACAAAGCTACACTTTGAAAATTTCGCTGCTCTCGAACCTGTTTTCGAAACACTTTACGACCTGACTTTATCAGAATGCTCGATTGCCAATGCCCGGGAATTACATCAAATAAAGTTAAGTTATCTTACACTCGAAAAGTGTTCCATTTCCATTGATTCTAAAATCCATCATAAGCCCGATCATCACCTAAAATCACTCAAGCTTACCGATATAGCATTTGACAGCTTAAAGGCACTCACATCCGTATTTTATTCCGTAGAAAATGTATATATCAATCATTGTACACTGGAAAACATTTCTCCTTTCCTTTATACTGATTTTGCGGACAACTTATATATGGACAGCGTTACTCTGACTAACGAAGGAACTTTTGATCCCGACGTACCAAAGGCCAAGACGGCGCATCGTAATTTTCAACATTTGTATTTGAAAAACATGAGCATTCCCCATCCTGGTTTTTTCCTACCGATTTCCAAACATCTTGAGTATGTCACGTTTACCAAATGTACCGTTAGCAATATTCACGAATTAAATCTTTTCCCTCGATTATATAGCCTAAACATCGATGACACTGATTTTATTGCATCGGCAAACGACATCCAATACCAACGAGAATCTAAAGGAAAATTCACGCATTTAGATTTTAAAAATATGAAATTGAAGGATTTCGATTTCTTTGCCCCTATTTCGGACGGTTTAGCCGTTTTACGTTTGAACAATTGCGAAATAGAGAGTTTAAAAAGTATTTGTCAGTTCACCGATTTAAAAAAACTTTATTCACACCCTAATATACACGTAAATGATCGCAACATCCCGGATAATGCAAAACAATTTGAATTAACCGAATGCATCATTCAACCAAGAATTTATACCTGGGACAAGGTTTCTCCATTACCCGATTTTAACACCGAATTTCTAGCATCGATTGCTTCCTACACACGAAGTTTGACGATAGAAGGCTACAACCTGATCAATATCCATAACTTACAACACTTTTCCAGACTAAATAAATTATCATTTGATAAATGCACTATAGATCTGGATGATTATTCATTAATTGCACCCCAAATCCAACAGATTGTCTTTAAAACAACAGCAATTAAAAATCAGGAAGCTTTTCAGTATTTTACAGCATTAGAAAACCTAAAATTCACAACCAATACATCTGACAGCGGACCTGTTGACTTCAAAAAACTGTTACCCTTAAAAGCGCATTTAAAAAAGCTTACTATTAACGATTCGGATATTTTTGAACTAATTGAAAACATCGATGTTTTAAAGCACTTTACAGCATTGGAAAAACTTGACATCTGGGTAAATTCTCTTGAACTTGCTCAGGATATCTTATCAATTAAATTCCTTAAAGAACTTAATCTCTATATTGACGAACAAACGCCGGTAATTTTAGAAACCGCAATTCTGGACGTACAGCAGCTAAAAAACATGGAAAAATTAAGCCTGCAATCCTATGATCAAATACCTTTTAGAGGAATCGGTCATCTAAAATCCTTAAAAACACTCTCTATAGAATCGGATGGTGATGTCGAAAATTTAAACGCTTTGCCTTTACTGGAAAAATTATCCATAGAGGGAGGTGCCGTTATCAATAAATTACCCCGATTAGAACAGGTTAAAGTACTTGATATAAGAATAGACGAAGACTCTGAAGTAACCTCACTGAAAAACTTCCCCAACCTCGAAAAACTACAATTAAGCAACACAGAGGAAGAACAAAGAATAGACATTAGCGGATTAGAAAAATTAAAAGTCTTGGTATGTGAATGTTATGATGTTGATAACATCGTCGCTTTTGAAAACCTGCCTAGCCTTGAAGAACTGGATCTTTGTTATCGGGGCATTTCCATTTTACCCAAGCTGGACAAGCTTACCAATTTAAAAATACTCAATTTGTCAGAGAATCAAATTAAAAATATCGAAGGTTTGAAAAATCTAAAGAATCTGGAACGTTTAAACCTCTATGACAACGAAATCTCCGATTTCAGCATCTTGAACAAACTACCGAAGCTTCATGAAGTTAACGTTTGTGGCAATGGAATAACAAAAGAAGTTATCGAAAAACAACTTGATAAACCAGAGATATTGATTTGGTATGGTTTGCCTTATATTCCTTTTTCCATTCGTATTGATTAGAAAAACGCAAGCTTACAATCTATGGTAAGTATAAAGGGACTAGATTTGATTCGGACATAAAAAGACATTTACGGTCAGATTACGCTCAATTTAAACCACTCTTACTTCCCTGCCTTTAATAAGCATTAAATTTAGCAGACTCGTTTAAAATCCAGTCATGCCGCAGGAAGTTTTTTATCTTATTCTATTCCTCGTTGCCTTTTTATATGCATCGGTTGGGCATGGCGGCGCCAGTGGCTATCTCGCGTTAATGGCGTTATATGGCATTACTCCGGCAGAAATGAAACCAACCGCGCTTATTTTGAACCTCTTTGTTTCGCTAACCTCTTTTATTCAATATTACAACCGCGGTTATTTTCTAAAAAAAATATTTCTTCCCATTGCCAGCACTTCTATCCCTATGGCTTTTATTGGCGGGATGATCAATATAGAAGCCACAATCTATAAACGCATCCTCGGCTTTTTATTACTATTTCCAATACTACGTTTTTTCTTTTTTAAAAACATTCCCCACACAAATTTAAAACCCTGTAATCTGACTTTAGCCATGGCAACCGGAGGTAGTATTGGCTTGTTTTCCGGAATGATTGGCATTGGCGGTGGAATTATCCTGTCTCCTATTTTACTGTTATTACAGTGGACCAACCAAAAACAAACCGCAGCCATTAGTGCTGCTTTTATATTTGTAAATTCCCTCGCCGGACTCGCCGGAATGCTAACTCAGGGGCTATCTATTACTTCCGGTATGGCTTTTTATATCATTATTGCTTTTGCCGGAGGAATGTTGGGTGCCTATCTAGGTGCCCGAAAATTCAATCAGGACACATTAAAATATCTGCTTGCCATAGTATTGGTAATGGCTTCCTACAAATTATTATTCACAACCGCATAAAAATGAAAAAACTACTACTATTACTCCTTCTTCTCGGATTTAGCGGTATCGCTCAGAATTCCAACAGCATTACTCTGGAAACACCAACTACCAAACCCGTTATTGTGACTTACGAGCATCTTAAAACCTATACTATGCATTCATTAGACAGCCTTCAAATACTGAATCATATACTTCAATACAAAAGCACGCTAAGAAACTGCAAAGGTGTACTTCTTAAAGAACTATTAAGCGACGCAGCATTTGATACTCCATCCCCAAAAGCACTAAGTGAATACTACATTGTTTGTATTGCGTCCGATGGATACAAAGTCGTTTTTTCCTGGAATGAACTTTTTAACAGTCCTACCGGAGAACATACCTTAGTTGTAACCGAAGTTAACGGCATTCCCACTTCATCTCAAAAAGAGGGCATCGTAATTCTTACACCGACCGATTTCGCCACCGGAAGACGTTATGTAAAAAATTTAAAAGGAATCAAAATCGAACGGGTTAAATAAACCCGATTATCATACTATTTCTTATTCTCATTTTACCGTAATAGTTACTATTTAACACTCAGACATAGCACACTTCATCAAACAAATTTGTATTTTTATAAAAATATATCACATTTTGTAATAACACATTGTTACAATTTGTTGTTTTCACTATACATACTGTTGAATCTTAAAATAACCTTTTGATAACAACAAAGCATCATTTATTTAAAATAACATAACTATCTGTATTTTTTTATTTAATATACAATACTTACATATAAATTTATGTTAATTTTTTTTCATTATTTTTGAAAACCCAAAAGCATAATTATATGAAAAAAACTACATTAATTATTTTATTTCTACTATCCTCCTTAACTAATGTATTTGCCCAAACAGAAACAAATCTTGCCAAAGCACAACATTATTTAAAAACCAAAGGAGAAGTTATTTTCACTTTTCAGGCTGCCAACCAACAGCAGTTTAAAAAGCTGGCTTCTTTTTTGTCGTTAAGTCACAAAAGGGTCAATCAAGACGATCTGAAAGCTGAGGCTTATGCCGATAAACTTGATTTTGAAAAATTCCTGAAATACAATATTCCGTTTCAGGTTAGTACTGAAGACAATGAAATCCCAAGTGCTGAAGCCAGCAAAAGTGCTATGGCTCCCAATGCACAATGGGATACTACCTGGGATGCCTATCCAACCTATTCTCAGTATGTCGCAAAAATGCAGTATTATGCTGATACATATCCCAATTTATGTAAGCTGGAAAACATTGGTAGCACTCCTAATGGCCGTAATCTGTGGATTTTAAAAATATCTGACAATTGTCAGACCGATGAGGCCGAACCGGAATTTTTCTATTCTTCGTCCATGCATGGTGACGAAATCACTGGTTTTCCATTGATGATGCGTCTGATCGATTATCTGGTTACCCGTTACGGAACCGATCCGGAAGTAACCAATTTGGTCAATACTACTGAAATTTATATCAGTCCGCTTTCCAATCCGGATGGCTCTTTTAAAACCGCCGGGAACGATGTGATGAATTCAACCGGGAACGCCGCTACCCGAGCCAATGCAAACGGTAGGGATTTAAACCGAAATTATCCGGACCCATTAAATGGATTACATCCGGACACTTATGCTTATCAGCCGGAAACTCTGGCTTTCCTTGCTTTTGAGAAAACGAGAAATTTTGTGATGGCCGCCAATTTCCACGGTGGTGTTGAGGTGGTGAATTATCCTTGGGATGCCTACGCTTCGCCAAACCATCTGCATCCTCACGATAATTATTTTAAGTTTATCGCTAAAAATTATGCGCAATCCTGCCAGACCGCCAGTAATAACAATGGCTATATGGACGACGTATTTGCCGGTCAGTATCCCGGAACCACCAATGGTTCGCTATGGTATACTGTGAGCGGTGGCCGTCAGGATTACAACAACTATTATATGCACAATAAAGAGGTGACGATCGAGATTTCGACTACGAAATTCCCGGCCGCTTCTGAGCTTCCTAATTTCTGGAATTATAACAAACAGGCTTTTTTAGATCACATTAAACAGGCCAATTATGGACTACAGGGTAAAGTAACCGATGCTTCCGGCAATCCGATCAATGCAAAAGTTTATATTCCGGGTTACGATTTAAAAGGGGCCTGGGTTAAAACCGGTTCCCTTCACGGTGACTACTACAAATTACTAATCGCCGGAAATTATTCTATTACATTTGAAGCACCGGGTTATGTTTCGCAGACGATAGCGGCAACCGTTGCCAACAATGCGACTACGGTTTTAAATGTACAGATGGTCGCTACTACCGCCGAACCAACCGTTGCCAGTCCTACGATCTGTAAAGGAAAAACCGCCAGCTTGTCTACTGCCGATAGTGGTACGATTCGTTGGTACGATACCGCAACCAGTACAACCGCGCTTGCGACAGGAACTTCTTATACCACACCTGCACTAAACACTACGCGTTCGTATTATGTAGAACGTGAAGTAGCACTAGCCAATGTAGGCCCAGCTGCACCATCGGGTGCTGCAACGGGTAAAGCAGCGGTAGCCAACAGATATCTGGTATTCGATTGTACAACGCCAACGAAATTACAGTCGGTAACAATCCGTCCCAATGCTACTGGTGAAATATTAGTTGAATTACAGGATAATTCCGGTGCGATGCTGGAATCGAAAGTAATCCGTATTACAGCCAGCGGACCACAGGATATCGATTTGGATTTCTATTTACCGGCACAAAACAACCTACGACTGGTTTCCCGTGAAATCAATAATTTTAGCCTTTTCGTGGCTACGTCTGGTATTACCTATCCGATGACAAACAATACCGTGAGTATTAAAAGTAATAGCGGAACCGGAACGTTCTTCCAATTTTTTAACTGGAAATTCGCTCCGCTAAAAAGTGCCCGAAAACAAGTACAAGTAACTGTAAAACCGGATCCAGCTATCACAACCCTAACACCGGATACCGCTTTGGAAGGTGGCGCCAATTTTACGCTAACTGTAAACGGAAGCGGTTTTGTGAGCGGGGAATCGATCATCCGATGGAACGGTGTCAACAAAGCCACAACCTTTATCAGTGCGACACAATTATCAACTACCATTACCGCAGCGGATATTGCCAATGACGGAACTGCAACTGTAAGTGTGATCAATACTTGTAACAACTATGTAACGCCAAACACCAACTTTACCATACAAGGCGTTCCTTGCGCTACGTCCACTACCTGGAATGGCAGTAGCTGGAGTAATAGTGCACCGAATAATGACGTACACGCTATCATTAACGGGAACTTTACCTCAACAGCTAATCTGGAAGCCTGTTCACTTACCATTAATGGTACGGCTGTCGTGACCATTCAGTCCGGACATAACTTCATCATCAACCGTGAAGTTGCCGTGGCTCCGGGTGCTAATTTAATCATTCAAAACAATGCCAATCTGGTACAGGTCGAAAATGCGACCAATACGGGTACGAGTAATGTCTACCGAAACAGTTCACCTATGGTTCGTTTGGACTTTACCAATTGGGCTTCTCCGGTGGCGGCTCAGAATTTGCTGGCTTTTTCACCGCAAACCCTAACCAATCGTTTTTACATTTACAATCCGTTAAACGGACCAATCGGAGCGTATGAGACCATTAACCCGAGTACCAATTCCTTTACTGCGGCCAAAGGTTATCTTATCCGTACACCGAATACCTGGAGTACTACTACTCCAACCGTATATCCGGGTCATTTCACAGGCGTTTTAAACAATGGAAATATCAATATCGCCGTACAACGCGGTGCAACTACCGGATACAATCTGGTTGGAAATCCGTATCCATCAACAATTAACGCGATTGATTTCATCATTGCGAACATTAGCGGTACCGGAACAGTGAACACCTCTATCGACGGAAGTTTATATTTCTGGACACATGCGACACCTTCCAACCCATCGACTGGTTTATATCCGTTAAACAATTATGCAAAATACACCAAATTGGGCGGAACTGCGGCTCAGGCCGGTGGTGCTGTTCCAAATGGGATCATTCAGGTCGGACAAGGATTCCTGGTGAATGCCGTAACCAACGGAAGCGTTTCTTTCCGTAACAACATGAGGTTGATCAATAATGCAAATCAATTCTTTAAAAGCAACAACACACTCGCAATGGTGGAGCACGATGCTGTTGAAAAACACCGTATCTGGTTAAATTTAAGTGGTAATTCCGATGCCTTTAGTCAGATTTTGGTCGGTTATATGACCGGAGCGACTTTTGAAGCCGATTATGGTATCGATGCGAAAGATTTTGGCGCCAGTGGTGCCGCTTTATACAGTACAATCGGAAACGACGCCTATGCCATCCAGGGCCGTCCGGTTCCGTTTGACGACAACGACAGTGTTCCGTTAGGAATTAACCTACCTGCTTCCGGAACCTATACTTTTTCTATTGATCATTTCGACGGATTATTTAACGGCTCGCAAACTATTTTTGTAAAAGACAAGCTGTTGAATATCGTACACGATCTGAAGCTGAACAATTATAGCTTTTCAGCCGAAGAAGGTGTCTCGAACAACCGTTTTGAATTGGTTTTCAAAAATACAATGTTAAACAACCCGGATTTCGATGCCGATAATGCCCATATCAGCATCTACAAAAACAACAATGCCATAACGGTACAATCGGCTAAAGAAGATTTAAGCACGGTATCGGTATATGATTTATTAGGAAGACTGATTTATCAGTCACCGAAAATTGGTACGGCGACTTTTACAACCAACCTATTTACCAGCGAAACCGTTTTATTGGTTAAAGTGATTACCACTTCCAACCAGACAATTTTCAAAAAAGTACTTTAACAACATGGCGCTCTCAAAAGGGCGCCTGTAAACAACCAAAACTAAAGCCCCAATTATCTAAACTTATGAACAAAACTACTTACCCCTATGAGATCAACAAAATCTATTACGAGGCAATTACTGATATTGGTAATAAGCCTTTTACCTAAATTTTTATCGGGACAAACCACGCAACTCCATCAGGAGAATTTCGAAGTAACTTCTACCTGGACGCTCTCCGGAGCAACCCTAACGACTACTAATGCCTACCGGGGAACTTATAAAGCACAAATCCCGGTTAACGGGAGTTCTATTACCTCTCCGGTTATTAGTACCAGTGGTTACAACAAAATAGATGTCAGTTTCTTTGTCCGAGGAAATAACCTTAATAGCGCAGATAAAATAACGCTGCAATACCGCGACAATGCCACTGCAGCCTGGACCGATGTGAGAGTAGTCGAAAGAGGTGGTACCAATGTTCGGGACATTAATGACAACACCAATTATCATGCCCTATTCGGAACCATTTTTTCGACCTCATCAACTTTTTCGGCAACAAGTCAGTTTCGGTTTGTAACGACTACCGGTAGTACTTCCCGGCAATTCTTTATTGATTATGTAACCATCACCGGGACTATTAACAATACTATTGCTACCGGTCCGGGCGGAATTACCGCCAATCTGGAAACCTGGTTACGGGCCGATCAGGTCAATGGATCGACCGTAGGAACCGATGGTGCCAATGTTAATATCTGGACCGATCGCGGTAAAGGTAACGATGCCAAAGTAATCGATGCCTCTAATGCCGCACTAACCGTACGTCCGGTTTACCGTAACAATGCAACCAAAAACATTAATTTCAATCCGGTAGTAGAATTTGGAAATACTCCTGCCACTTCAGCTTCCAACTATACCTATCTTTCGAACAGAGCCGAAATGCAGAGTACTTCCGGTTTTTATTCCCATGACCTGTTTATTGTGGTTATTAATGACAATCCGGCCATTCTTGATGCCAATTCACCCAGTGTCGATTTATTTTGCGCGCAGTCTTCAGCTACAAATCCTTACGAAAAAGATGGTACCGGAATTGGTTTTGGAAAATATTCCATCCGTTTCGACAACGAGGTCGTAAGTTATTGTATCGGAAGCACACCGGAACCAACCCCCACCGATGTCAACGAAAGAGGATACGGACTGGCTCAGCTTAACGGTACCTATTCCGGTGTGAATATCATCAACAGCCGTCACAACAGTACCGCAACCAAACAGGAATTATACAGTAATGCTTTGAGTATTTCGAATACCGAAGTAGGGGTCCCAAAATGGATTACCTTACAAAACCGTCGTTACTGGCTGGGAAGAAGTCAGGTTTTTGACGGTAGTTTTGGTGGTCGTATCGCTGAGGTAATCTCCTATTCGGCACGAAAAAACGATGCGACCGAGCGTAACCGTATCGAATCCTATCTGGCTATAAAATATGGAATTACCCTGGGAACAAACGGTGTGAGTCAGAATTATGTAAACTCTGCCGGAACCACAATCTGGAACATTGCGCCAACCGGATTTAACTATGATATTGCCGGAATCGGACGTGACGATGCAGCACAGCTCAACCAAAAACAATCCAAAAGTATCAATTCTGGTGCGGTAATTACCATGGGATTGGGCGATATCCTAACGACCAACTCGGCCAATACCAATACGTTTGATGCCGATCGAAAACACCTGGTTTGGGGAAGCAATGGTCTGGCCATGACCACCAGCACTACACCGCTAACCTATACATTCGGCCCTTCTACAGTAACAACCACAACCGATATCACCAACAAACGATGGAAAGTCGTGGAAACCGGCGGTGATGTAGCCACTGTAAAAGTATCCTTAGCAACCACCGATCTTGCCAGCTTACCGGCACTTTCCGGGAATGATGCTTATGTGATGATCATCGCAAGTGATGCGGCCTTTACAACCGGTATCGATATGGTTTTTCTAAACACCAATGGAACCAATCAGGAGTGTTTCTACGATTTCGACGGAACCAAATACATCGCTTTCGGTGTGGCACACGAGGTAACATTATCGCGTCATATTACAATTGATGGCGTGGACGATGCCGTTCGCGTTGACAATAAAAATGATCTTACCGGAGCATTTACCATCATGGGATGGGCGCGTCCAACCGGATCGAACAATGCTACATCCGACAAAACAATCGTTTCCAAACACAACGGAACAACCGGTTACCGACTGGTTATCCAAAACGATAACAAAATCCGTATGGAATGGAACGGTGCTTCTTTAATATCGAATACAACTTTACCCAATAACATCTGGCACAATATTGCTGTCGTTTATACGGCCGGTACTTTAAGCATTTATATCGATGGAGTATTGGATCGAGCCGGAGTCATGGCAGCTCCTACCGCTACAACCAGTATTTTCACTATTGGTGCGGAATACCGAAACAAAAGCAGTATTGTCAATATTTTTAAAGGTGATCTTGACGAACTACGCATCTGGAACCGCGGACTTACGATAAGTGAAATCCGCTATATTATGAATCAGGAAATTTCAAGGTCCGGTGCCAATACATTGGGTAAAATCATGCCGTCGACCGTGACGAAAAATGATATCAGTGCGCTAACATGGGCCAGCTTAACCGCCTACTATTCGATGAATTCCTATATCGGAACGCATATCAATGACAATTCTTTAAATAAAAACCGGGGAAACCTTGTGAATCCAAGTAAGATTGATATCAATACACAAACAGCACCAATGCCTTACGACAGTAATGCAACGGGCTTGTGGAGCAATACCGCTATATGGACAAATGGTACCACTCAGGATTTACCGTATTCTTTATCAATCGTAGATGGTACGACATCCATTGACTGGAATATTGTGCGAACAGCTCATGATGTAACATCCTCTGGTAATAAAACCATGCTAGGCTTCTTTGTAAACGCCAATACTGTTTTTGCAACCAACGATTCTAAAATCGAGGTAAGCCACTTTTTACGATTAAACGGTAAAATTGACCTACAAGGCCGTTCCCAATTGGTACAAACCTATAATTCCGATCTGGATCCAACCAGCTCCGGATCAATCGAACGCGATCAACAGGGACAATCCAGTAAATACAATTACAACTACTGGTCGTCGCCGGTTGGACCAATCAATGCGACAACCAACAACAACAATTATACGGTAAACGGTATTCTACGAGACGGGACCAATGCGGCAGCTCCGGCAGCCATCAACTGGGTAAACGGTTATGATGGGTCGCCAACAACACCAATCAGCCTGGCGCGATACTGGATTTATAAATTCCAGAACCTTTCCGATTTGTATGCCAACTGGACACAAATATTTGAAACCGGTATACTATCGCCAGCCAGCGGGTTTACGTTAAAAGGAAGCGGCGCCGGAGCAGCAACTCAGAATTATGTTTTTGTAGGCAAACCCTATAACGGACGTATTACCAATACCGTAACACCAAACAATATTAATCTTAGCGGAAATCCATATGCTTCTGCTTTGGATGCCGAATTGTTTATTGCAGACAATGCAGCGGCAACAAACGGTTCCGTTTATTTCTGGGAACATTATCCAACCAATGCTACCCACATCTTGCAACAATATCAGGGCGGTTATGCTACCCGTAATCTTGCCGGCGGAACACCTCCGGTTTCGCCTCCGGGTATTAGTGGTCAGGGATCCAGTTCCCGTATACCGGGACGTTTTATTCCGGTGGGACAAGGGTTCTTTGTACATGCCAGTACACTGGGTGGTACCATTGTATTCGACAACAACCAACGTGCCTTCGTAAAAGAAGATGCCGCCACGTCGAACATAATGTTCCGAAACACCAATACCGCTGTAGCGGCAATGCCGGCTTCAGATCATTTTAACAATAACGACAACGATCCGGTAACGGTGACTTCAAACAGTAAAATCCGTTTAGGCTTTACGTCGAATACCGGTAACCACCGTCAGATTCTATTGGCTTTTATGGGCAATCAGGCTTCCGATGGTTGGGATTATGGTTATGATGGTGTTGTAATCGACGACGATTTACCACAGGACATGTTATTCCTTTTGGGTGACAAAAAACTGGTGATTCAGGGTGTGGGTCATTTTAATCCCGGTTCTATTTACCCGTTATACGTAAGAACGGATAATCCGGGCATTGTAAAATTCGAAATCGATGCTTTGGAAAATTTCAACCCGGATCAACCGATTTATATTCATGATAACAGCACCGGGCATTTCTATGATATTCATAATTCGGCCTTGGAAATAGCCGTTCCCGCAGGTGAAAATAAAAATCGTTTCTCCCTGTGTTTTGAAATGAAGAAGCTTTCGGTAACCGATAACACACTCGAAAACCTTACTGTAACCTATCTACAGGGGAATAATCAGATTCGTATTAAAAATGACCTGAACGATACTGTAGTAGAACAGGTAAGTCTTTATACTATTTTAGGACAACAAATCGGTTCATGGCGCACCAACACCATGGAACAGACCGAAATTTTGTTACCGGTACGCAATGCCAGCACCGGAACTTACATTATAAAAGTCGACACCAATAAAGGTTCCATCAGTAAGAAAACCATCATTAAATAATAGAAAGGCCTCGCATTTGAGGCCTTTTTTTATCGCACTTTTAATTCTAATAAAGTACCTTTGCACTCCAATCCCCCTATTCGCATGAAAACCTGTTTTATACTCCTCTTTTGCCTTTTTTCCATTACCCTGACACAGGCACAATTACAAGCCATTACCGATAAAACCGATTATCCGTTTTATATCAACCTGCCGGAACAGGAAGTCCTGGATCAAAAAGCACCGATTATCATTTTTTTACATGGTCGAAGTCTTTCAGGAACCAATCTCGAAAGAGTACGGCGTTACGGCGTATTAAAAGCCATCGAAAATGGTAAAAAAATCCCAGCTATCGTAGTAGCACCTCAATTGCCTTCCGGTCCCTGGGATCCGGATAAAGTTTTAAATGTATTGGAATATGTGCAACAAAATTATAACACCGATCCGTCGCGCATATATGTCTGCGGAATGAGTCTTGGCGGATACGGAACCATGCATTTTGCCGGAAAATATGCCGATAAAATTACCGCTGCCGTGGCTATTTGTGGCGGTGGGAATGTAAACGATGCCTGTAAACTGGCTACGATCCCGTTATGGATTCAGCATGGAAATAAAGATTTTATTGTTCCGTTATCGGAATCCAAAAAAATTGTAAAAGCCATCAAAACCTGTAAACCTGATGCCGATGTTACTTTTACGATTATCCCGGGCGGAAACCACAGTAACGTGGAAAATATATTCCGGAAAGATGCCGTTTATGACTGGATGCTAAAACAAGTCCGGAAATAACTCAAATAAAAAAGGCTGTCTACGACAGCCTTTTTTATTTGATATTTTTTCACACCTGACAGGTGTCCAAAACCTGTCAGGTGTCTATTTAGGTGTTTATTTATTGTAGCATATTTTTTAACGCCTCAAGGCTTACTTTACTTTGTTCGCCCGAAGCCAGATCTTTTACCGCAAACTCGTTATTTGCAATTTCTTCCGCGCCAACAATTACAGCGTATGGAATACCGCGTTTATCGGCATACTGAAACTGCTTACCGATTTTCGCATTGCTTGGATACAACTCTACTTTGATTCCCGCTTTACGCAATTGCCCGATCGCACGCATTGCATATAAGGCTTCCGCATCTCCAAAATTCAGGAACAAAGCACGCGAAGTTGCCGTAACCGTTTCCGGGAACAGGTTTAATTCTTCCAATACCAGATAAATACGATCCAATCCGAAAGAAATTCCAACACCACTCATATTTTTCAATCCGAAGATACCGGTAAGATCGTCATAACGGCCACCGCCGCCTATAGATCCCATACTTACGGTTTTAGGCGCCGATACTTCAAAAATAGCTCCGGTATAATAATTTAAACCACGAGCCAGCGTTACATCCAAATCCAACACGGATTTATCCATACCTAAAGCCGTTACATTTTCACAAATAAACCGCAGCTCTTCCACTCCTTTTATTCCTTCTTCGGAACTCGCTAACAACGTGGATAATTTTTCGATCTTTTCGGAAATCGATCCGGTAAAATGGAACAGCGGCTGTACTTTTGCGATGGCCTCCTCGGAAATCCCTTTTTCGGACATTTCCTTTTTCACGCCATCTTCACCGATTTTATCCAGTTTATCCAACGCAACGGTAAAATCGATTAGCTTGTCTTTCGCTCCGATCACCTCGGCAATACCCGATAGTATCTTACGATTATTGATTTTGATTGTTACACCATCCAATCCCAAAGCCGAAAACACACTGTCATACAATTGTACCAGTTCCACTTCCTGCCATAAGGAATTTGATCCGACCACATCGGCATCGCATTGGTAAAACTCTCTGAAACGTCCTTTCTGAGGTTTATCTGCACGCCAAACCGGCTGAATCTGATAGCGTTTAAACGGGAATTCAATTTCATTCTGATGTTGTACCACATAACGCGCAAACGGAACCGTCAAGTCATAACGCAGGGCTTTTTCCGAAATCTGAGCCGTTAGTTTTAAACTGTCTTTTGTTTCCAGAAAAGCATCGTTAGCCTTAGCCAGAAAATCACCTGAATTTAGAATTTTAAAAATCAGACGGTCGCCTTCTTCGCCGTATTTCCCCATAAGGGTTTCGGAATTTTCAAAAGAAGGTGTTTCGATCGGTTGGAATCCGAATCGTTCAAAATTGGATTTGATGGTGCTGAATATATAATTCCGCTTTGCCACCTCTAACGGTGAAAAATCCCGGGTTCCTTTCGGTATACTTGGTTTCTGTGCCATTATAGAATTGAAATTTGAATTGGAAAACATCGGAAAGACAGCAAATGTTTTCCGGTTTTCGTGTTTTGCAAATATCTTACTTTTTCAAATGATCTCCGTTCCCTTTTTAAAAAAAAGCGACACATTTCCGGCTCTTTTACTGCTTACTTCAGATCCGGATAGTATTCCTACACTTTTTAACGGATAGTGTGTAACAAAATCTGTATTTTAGTGACAAATTAGCATGATGTTCGGATTATTTAAAGAAAATACAAAAATCGCCTTAGGTGCCATCAAGAGTCAGTTGTTGCGTACCATTCTTACCGTAATGATTATCGCAATCGGAATCACCGCCTTGGTGGGAATCCTAACGGTTGTTTCGGCCCTCGAAAATACAATTGCAAAAGATTTTGCGTCAATGGGTGCGAATACCTTTTCGATCAGTCAATACGATATGTCTTCGCAGATTAACAACAACGATCCAAACCGAAAAATCAACCCGATCATCAGTTATCCGGAAGCCCGTGCTTTCCAGGAAAAATACAATTATCCGTTATCCACCACTTCGCTTTCGTTTACCGCAACCAGTAAAGCCGAAGTAAAATACGAAGCCCAAAAAACCGATCCGGAAATCACTATTGTGGGCGTCGATGAAAACTTCCTACCGAACAAAGGACTGGAAACCACAAAAGGACGGAATTTTACCGGTTTTGACATCAAAAACAACAATTTTGTCTGCATTTTAGGTTCCGATTTTGAAAAAGGACTTTTTAAAGACACCAATGCGATCGATAAAACAATTTCCATTCGTGGCGCGCGTTTTAAAGTGATTGGCGTATTAAAAGAAAAAGGATCCACCTTTGGAAACAGTCAGGATTTAAGAGTCCTGATTCCGAACCAAATTGCCCGTTCGATCTTTTCAACGCCAAATATCAATTACGACCTAAGCGTTATGATCGGTCAGAAAGAAATGATTGATCAGGCTGTGGACGATGCGATTATTACCATGCGTAAAATCCGAAAACAAAACCCGGTGGAGGAAAACAACTTTGGAATCGAACGCAGTGATGATTTGATCAATACTTTATTATCCAATACGCAATTCTTAGGTTATATCGCATGGGGTGTTGGTGTGATTACCATTTTTGGTTCGTCTATCGCTTTGATGAACATCATGTTGGTATCGGTTACCGAAAGAACCCGTGAAATAGGAGTTCGTAAATCACTCGGTGCCAAAAAAAGTACGATTGCGTGGCAGTTTTTTACCGAAACACTCGTTATCGGTCAATTGGGTGGACTGGTTGGTATCTTACTCGGAATTTCCGTTGGTTTTCTGATATCGGTCGCCATCAAGTTTAGCTTTGTCATTCCATGGATGGCTATTTTTGCTGCTTTTGCTACAACCTTTATTGTCGCAATCGTTTCCGGATTGTATCCGGCCATCAAAGCGTCTCAGCTGGATCCGGTAGAAGCCTTGCGCTACGAATAAGAACCCCAAACGGCTTTGGTCATCCGATCGTTTTCGTAAATATCTTTGCGGAGTTCAATTTGTAAAAACGAATTGGACTCTAATAAATGTTGCATTTCCGACCCGAGATATTGGTTGATTTCAAAAAACAATAATCCGTTGTGATTCAGGTTTTTTGTCGCCAGTTCGGTTATTTTACGGTAAAACAATAATGGATCGTGATCGTCCACAAACAAAGCGAGATGTGGTTCAAATTCCAATACATTTTTCGAAATTTCCTGTTTTTCCAGATTGCGTACATACGGCGGATTCGACACAATAATATCGAACATTTCCGGTAGAATTGTTGTTTCCAGAATATCTTTATGCCAGAAAGTTACCGGTGCTTCCAATTGTCGGGCATTTCTCCGGGCAACTTCCAGTGCTTTTTCCGAAACATCGATAGCATACACTTCGGCTTCCGGCAGATTTTTAGCCAGTGAAACCGCAATACAACCGCTTCCGGTTCCGATATCCAATATTCTTATTTTCCGATCCCTGGACCATCCGGATACCGAATTCAAAATCCATTCAACCAACTCTTCCGTTTCCGGCCGTGGAATCAGAACATTTTCATTAACATAAAATGACAATCCGAAAAATTCGGTTTCTTCAAAAATATACTGAATTGGTCTTTGTTCTTTTAACTGATGTAATACGGTTTCCCATTGCAACAGCTGCATCCCATCCAGTTCGAAGGCGGGTTGCAAAGCCAGATCGAGGCGTTTCATCTGGTGAAAGGCTTCCAGCGTGATATAAAAAAAACTATCGATTTCCTTTTCGTCGTAAATCGATACTAATTCGGTTTTAAAATAATCGCGATATTCTTTTAGCAGCATCTTATAAATCTTTGATCATCCAAATCGGACACGAACTGTGCCCGGTATTTCCCAACGGCGCATCCAAATAATAAAATCCTGTTTTTTCGTATAATTTTTGAGCGGCCTTCATGTTGGGCAGCGTTTCCAGATAGCATTGCGCAAATCCAAGTGCTTTTGCCTGTTCGAGGCATTTTTCAATCATCGCAGCTCCCAATCCCAATCCTCTGGATTCCGGAAGGAAATACATTTTTTGCAATTCGCAAACAGTTGCCGATCCATTTGCCAAAGGCGCTATTCCGGCCGTTCCGATGATTTTTCCGTTTACCAAAGCTACAAAATAAACCGAACGTGGTACCGCATAGGTTTCAAACATACAATCCAGAGCCGTATCGGCATAGGCTGTACCCACTTTTGGGACATCGTGTTCCAATAAAACACTTCGGATTAGTGCCGCTACTGTAGCATTATCACTTTTTTTTATAGCTCGTATTTCGATTGTATTCATTTTTTGAGTAACTTATTTTTTGCAGATTAGTCTACAGGAATTACATTTGCCTATTGCAAATCGTAGCGAATGTAAGCAGCCTGGCTGACAGTTCATAAACATTTACAAAAAAATTATAATAGTAACAGGACATTTTCTTGAAAACGCACGAACAGTATATCAACCGTTGTATCGAACTGGCCCGAAACGGACTGGGAACCACCTATCCGAATCCGCTGGTAGGCAGTGTCATTGTACACAACGGTACAATTATCGGAGAAGGCTGGCATCAAAAAGCCGGCGAACCCCATGCGGAAGTCAATGCTGTAAATTCAGTACAGGACAAATCGCTACTATCGGAAGCCACTATTTATGTAAGCCTGGAACCGTGTAGCCATTTTGGAAAAACACCACCGTGTTGTGATTTAATCATTCATCATAAAATCCCGAATGTTGTGGTGGGCACTGTAGATCCGTTTGCTAAAGTCGCCGGAAACGGTATCCGGAAACTGGTCGAAGCCGGAAAAAACGTCACAGTGGGTATATTGGAAAATGATTGCAATGAACTGAACAAACGCTTTTTTACATTCCATCAGAAAAAACGCCCGTATATTATTCTGAAATGGGCCGAAAGTCAGGACGGTTATATTGCACCTTTATATAAAGACGAACAAAAACCGGTTTGGGTATCGAATACCTATTCCCGTCAGTTGGTTCACAAATGGCGTAACGAAGAACAGGCTATTCTTATTGGTACACAAACAGTTATAGACGACAATCCGAAATTAAACACAAGAGACTGGTCCGGTAACGATCCGATCCGCATCGTATTAGACAGAACAGGAAGGATTCCTGACAATGCTGCCGTAAAAGACGGATCTGTAAAGACCATCATCTTTACCGAGGTTGAAAATATGCAAAATACCGCTTCCCTTTTTTTTGAAAATTGTATCTTTGATATAAAACTTCCCCATACGATCATGGCAGCACTATACCGGCACAATGTTCAGTCGTTGCTGATAGAAGGCGGTCAAAAGACATTGCAGTTGTTTATTGATGCCGGATTATGGGATGAAGCACGCATTTTTAAAGGCGCTATAATGCTAAACGAAGGTATAAAAGCACCGGTTTTAAAAGGTACGATGAGCAACCGACAGCAGATTATGAACGACGAACTTCTAATTTTCAGACCCCATGATTGATACTATTATATTCGACTTTGGTAATGTTTTTATCAACCTGGCCGAAGAAGCCCCTTTTGAACATATGCGAAAAGCCGGGCTGGTTTGCTGGAATGAAGATCTGGACAACCTGAACAAACGCTATGAAAAAGGAAAAATAAAAGAATCCGATTTTTTTGGTGGATTGCAAAAATACATCCCGAACAAAAGTCTGATCGAGATCCGTGATGCCTGGAATGCCATTTTGCTGGATTTCCCTTTATACCGACTGGAGTTTTTACAGCAATTATCGGCCAAATACCGGTTATTCCTTTTGAGTAATACCGACGCTACCCATATTGAAAAGTTTGAAAATAAGGTCGGAGAAACATTTAGTCGCGAGTTTTACCAATGCTTTGAAAAAGTCTATTTTTCATTCGAAATCGGCCTTAGAAAGCCCGATCCTGACATCTTTAATTACATCATCAACAAACACGAATTATCCCCTAAACGAACCCTTTTTGTAGACGACAACAAGCACAATACCGATGTGGCCGCCAATTTGGGTCTTAACATCTGGAACTTACAGGTAGGCAAAGAAGATGTCGTTGATTTGCTGGATAAAAATTGGTAATTTTTAGCATTGGAAAAAGATACATACAAAACCCTGGCCGCTCCTTCGGAAGCGGTTCTTTATAAAGAAAAAAACAGTAAATTTTTTGGTTACGCCTTTCCAATCATTTCGGAAGACGACGTCAAGCCCCTATTGGACGATCTTAGAAAGCAGCATCATTCGGCGCGCCATTGGTGTTATGCCTTTCAAACCGGTACTGACAAAGTCTATTTTCGCGCCAATGACGACGGCGAACCCAACAACTCGGCCGGTATGCCTATCTACGGACAAATACAGTCCTTTGAGGTAACCAATGTACTGGTTATTGTTGTTCGCTATTTTGGCGGAGTCAAACTGGGTGTTGGCGGATTAATCGCTGCTTATAAAACAGCAGCGCAAATGGCTCTGGAAGTTTCAGACATTATCGAAAAAACAATAGACATTCACTATCTGATTCGTTTTGACTATAAAAACATGAATAAAGTCATGCGGGTCATCAAAGAAAAAAACCTGGACATTATTTCACAGAAAATGGAGATGAGTTGCGAGATCGAAATCGCAACGCGAAAAAAAAATGCCGAAATGATTTTCGACATTTTTTCGAATCTTTATGAGGTTGAAATTCTCGAAAAAGAATAAGTTTTTTAATTTTCAACAAAGGCGGTTAACTTTTCCGTAACATAGGCCGGAGGCAAAGTCGGCCTTCCCGTTTTCATGTCCACAAACACCAAAACGGAGTTCCCGGTTGTTAATAACTCACCTGCTTCGTTGTATATTTCGTAGTCAAATTCAATCTTCACAGAGGTCTGACTTTTAAAGATTGTTTTCACCGTCAGCACATCATCATAACGGGCCGGTTTCCGATAATTCATACTTAGCGAAACCACCGGAAGCATAATTCCGTTTTCTTCCATCCATTTATAAGAAAGTCCCAGATTTCTAAGCCATTCCACACGTCCCATCTCAAAATACTGCGCATAATTACCGTGATAAACGACTCCCATTTGGTCCGTTTCGGCATAACGGACGCGAACCTGAAATTGATATTCTTTCATATTAATTTTTTGTTAATTTATTTTAAAAAGATTTTTAAATGTACTTACAATTTTTTTTTCACAAAATCAATATGACTTATATTTTTTTTTTGGGAAAATTGTCCACATATTTGTCTCTCCAATTTCAGCGAAAGTATCTGACTTTTGCTTTTTGCATTCAACATAAAAAAAACGTTAATTATGCCCGAATATATGAATAAAACTGCGCAATCGGTATGGGATAACTGTCTATCGTTCATAAAAGACAATATTCAGGACCAAGCATATAAAACATGGTTTGAGCCAATCAAAGCTGTCGAGCTTACTGATAACGCATTATATATTCAGGTACCTAGTAAATTTTTCTATGAATGGTTGGAGGAGCATTACGTAAAATTACTGAAAGTTGCCCTGACAAAAGAACTTGGTGCGAGCGCAAAGTTACTTTATAAAATCAAAATGGAAAACACTTATGGCAACAAACAACCGTTTACGGAACAATTGCCAAGTGTTAGCCGCCCGCAGGTAAAGCCTCAGGAAGTTGACGTACCGATTCAGAATAAAAACCCGGAGCTTAAAAATCCGTTTATTATCCCGGGCATCCGAAATGTAAAAATCGAATCCCAGTTAAATTCCAATTACAGCTTTGATAATTTCCTGGAAGGGGAATCCAACCGTTTGGCACGTTCGGCCGGAATGGCCGTAGCCAACAAACCCGGAGGAACCTCTTTTAATCCGTTATTGCTTTTTGGTGGTGTCGGATTAGGGAAAACACACCTTGCTCACGCTATTGGTGTTGAAATCAAAGAAAAACACCCGGAAAAAACCGTGCTATACATTTCGGCAGAAGTGTTTACACAACAATATATTGATTCCGTTAAAAAGAATACCCGTAACGACTTTATCCATTTTTACCAATTAATTGACGTATTAATCATTGATGACGTACAATTCTTATCCGGTAAAGCAGGAACACAAGACGTATTTTTCCATATTTTCAACTATTTACACCAAAATGGTAAACAGGTAATCCTGACTTCCGACAAAGCACCGGTAGATATGCAGGATATCGAACAGCGTTTGCTTTCGCGTTTTAAATGGGGACTTTCGGCCGAAATCCAACAACCGGATTATGACACCCGAATCGCCATCCTAAAAAACATCTTATACCGTGACGGAGTTGAAATGCCGGATGAAATCGTAGAATATGTAGCCAAAAATATCAAAACCAACGTACGGGAACTCGAAGGTGCTATTATTTCATTAATCGCACAATCGTCATTTAACAAACGGGAAGTAACGACCGAACTGGCCAAACAGGTTGTGGAAAAATTCGTCAAAAATGTAAAACGCGAAGTTTCCATCGATTATATTCAAAAAGTTGTATCCGACTATTTCCAGTTGGATATCGAAACCTTACAATCGAAGACCCGGAAACGCGACGTGGTTCAGGCGCGACAACTAGCCATGTTTTTTGCTAAAAAATTCACCAAGGCTTCTTTGGCTAATATTGGATCACAAATTGGCGATAGAGATCACGCGACTGTTTTGCACGCCTGCAAAACGGTTGACAATCTGGTAGCCACCGACAAACAGTTTAAAAAATACGTAGACGATATACACAAAAAGTTATCCCTATAACCCATGCCAACAAAAATTCTGATGGTTTGCCTGGGGAACATTTGCCGATCCCCTTTAGCTGAGGGAATCTTAAAAAGCAAACTCCCAACAGATACTTTTGAGGTCGATTCTGCCGGAACCGGAGGATGGCATGCCGGCGAACATCCGGACAAGCGTTCGATTCTTACAGCTAAAAACCATAGAATTGATATTTCCAATCAACGCGCCAGACAATTCAAACTGGCCGATTTTCAGAATTTTGACTATATTTTTGCCATGGATAATTCCAATTATAAGGACATTATCCGACTGGCACCGGACGAAGCTTCCAAAAGTAAAGTCAGACTTATCCTAAACGAATTATATCCCGGCGAGAATATCCCCGTTCCCGACCCTTATTACGGAGAACAAAACGGCTTTGAGCAGGTTTTTAACCTACTTGACGAAGCCTGCGACATTATTGCCAACAAATTAAAAACACATCACATATGAAAGCTGCTACTTCTTACGGCAAACTGTATCTCATCCCTACCACTCTGGGCGAAATGAACCCGGAAGATGTTTTGCCGCAAACCATAAAAAGAAGTATCGACTTTATTGATCACTATATCGTTGAAAACGAAAAAACAGCCCGTCGTTTTATTAAAAGCGTCTATCCTGAAAAAAAACAGCCGGAATTAAAAATTTCTGTACTGAACAAGCATACCGAAACTTCGGAGCACTATGCTTTTATCCAGCCGCTTTTAGAAGGTCAACATATCGGATTGATGAGTGAAGCCGGTTGTCCCGGTGTGGCCGATCCCGGTGCTGCAATTGTAAAACTGGCGCACGAAAAAGGAATTCAGGTAGTACCACTTGTTGGTCCTTCTTCCATTTTACTGGCCATTATGGCTTCCGGAATGAACGGACAGAGTTTTGCCTTTAACGGCTACCTTCCAATTGATAAATCGGATAAAAAACAGGCGTTGAAAAATTTCGAAAAGCTGTCATCCGATAAAAACCAGTCACAGCTTTTTATCGAAACACCCTATCGAAACAACAAACTTTTTGAAGATTTATTACAGACCTTACAACCCGGCACGCACCTGTGTATCGCCTGCGACATTACATTACCAACCGAATTTATCAAAACCCGAACGGTTAACGAATGGAAAAAAAATAAGGCCGATTTACACAATCGACCTTGTATTTTTATTATTCACAAAATGAATTAATTCATTTTAACCTTTGCATTAGGATTGGCCACAATATTTGAGGTATCATACCCTCCGAATTTTCTAAGGTAACTTTTTAACGAGGTTCCGAAACCATCGGTAAACCCATTATTACCATTGCTTTTAAGAAAACTTTTCACCGAACCTGCGCCACCTAAGTGAGCCGCAGCAAGAATACCCGATTCGGTTATTTTCACACCTTTAATCACTTTTCCTTCATAACGGTCGATTTCCTTACGGAGTTCCCATTTATTTCGCGCTAAAAGTGCTTTAAAAGCTTTTTCCTGCATTCTTGGGTTTTTTAGAAACCCGGCAACATCATAAATACCAACCGTTCTTAAAGTGCTCTTTCCGAACTGGTATTTCCCCATATAACCAAACGGATTCACCAGGTTATATAATCCGAGTGATTCTTTAATAGCGATTGCCTGCTTAAAACCTACGTATGATTTTCCGGTAAATGGGAAATTAAAAAATACTTTGCTGGTTTCTTCTTCGGTGGGAACTAAATACGTGATTACTTCATCATCCTCAATATGGAATCCTTCTAACTTTTCTACTTCGAAGACTTTAAATCCCGAACTGATTAAGGTGATTAGGAGTATCAATCCTAAAAAGTACGTCCATTTTTTTATCATAAATTTTGATTTCTCAAGCCCTGTCACCATCTTGAAATTTCTGATTGCAAATATAAGACATTTTTTAGAAACCTGTAAATCAAGCTGTTAAAGTTTTCCAAAAACAAACTTAACAACAAGCTAACGCTTGCTTAACGCCCTGATACCGCTGACTCCCAATGGATGAGCCATCATTTTGACATTTTCCAAAAAACCAAAAACAGCGACTAAAAATGGGTTTTACCCTGCAACTACAGCAGGAATAAAGATTTGGACTAAATAAATACAACACTGCTAACTTCCCAAAAAACAAGGCCTTCCGAACGAATCAGAAGGCCTTATTTTTTTGCTTTAGCTATTTTGGTTATCGGTTGATTCCCTGCTTGGCCAACCACTCCACATATTTCTTTTTATTAACACCATGCTGTGCTAAAGTCGACGCGAATTCGTGATATCCAAACTTCTCCACGCTCGCACAGAAATAGATATAATCGTGCTTTTCTGCGTTTAAAACCGCATCGATAGCATTGATATCCGGCATTGCAATTGGTCCCGGCGGCAAACCAGTATGGATATAGGTATTATACGGAGAATTGATTTTAAGATCTTCATACAACACTCTTTTGATCACACGATCAAAATCATTGGATTCTTTTTTTACCGCAAAAATAACCGTCGGGTCCGCTTGTAATGGCATATCCACTTTTAAACGGTTCAGATACACTCCGGCCACGCGTGGTCGTTCATCAACTTTGGCAGTTTCTTTATGCACAATCGCTGCTAAAGTTGACACTTCGATTGGTGTTAACCCTAAAGCTTTGGCTTTTTGCAAGCGATCCTCATTCCAGAATCTGCGATATTCTTTGATCATCTTATCACGCACCTTAATAGCGGTTGTATTCCAGTAAAACTCATAGGTATTTGGAATAAACATACTCAGGATGTTTTCTTTATTGAAACCGTTTTCAGCCATAAAAGTCGAATCGGTAAAAGTATTGGTCAATGTAAGACTATCCGGTTCGATCTGACTCGATAAGCGCTGTACCAGTTTCCCCAGCGATTCCTGGTTATTAAACGCCATTTTTACCGGTACGTTTTTGCGAAGGGAACGTACAATATCAAAACTACTCATTCCTTTTGTTAGCAGAAATTTTCCCGAAACCACATTTTGCTCATAGCCTCTTTTGGACGCCACAAAGTCAAAATGTTCCATGTTTTCAATATAAGGTTCCAATATTTTTTGCACTTGCGGATAGGTCGCATCGGTCGGAACATAGACAAATATTTCGTTTTCGGAAAATTTTGTATTAGCCGAAAATACTTTGTTATACAGTACATAACCGTAAATCAAAGCAACGAATAGCAATACTACCGAAAAAATGCTGATGATTTTTTTTACTTTCAAAATAAGATACGATTTAAGATTGATGAATTAACTGATATATCCCTTCATCGGTAAACTGACGCCCTGTGCGAACCCAGTCTTTTTTTACCCCGATACATTGGAAGCCAAAAGTAGTAAAAAGCTTGATACTCGCTACATTTTCCTGACTAATATTTGCATACAACTGGTGCAGTTGTAACTGACTGAATGCGTAGTCGATAAGTAATTGCAAAGCTTCTTTTCCGATTCCGCGGTTACGGTCGTCGCTTCTTTTTATAACGATCCCAACACCAGCTCTTTGGTTCTTCGGATCAAAATCAAAAAGGTCGATTAAACCAATGGCCTCAAAAGAACCCTTCCGGCAGATCGCCAGTCGCAGTTGTTTGGCCTCATAAATATCCTGTTGTGCATTTTCCAGATACTGTCGGATCAGGAAACGACTATAGGGCGTCTGGGTATTACTCACCTCCCAGATACTTTCATCATTTTCGATCGCATATACAAATTCAAGATCCTCCGGTTCGAGTGCCCGCAGGTAAATGGTAGTGCCGGTTAAGGTTATCACGTTTTATAGATTTATTTCACCGTTAAAAACAAATGTAGCCGGGCCTTTTAGGAAAACATCGGTATAAAATCCGTTCTTTTCGCGAAAACTCACTTCCAATTGTCCGCCTTCCACATCAAGCGTGATGGCGGAACTATCGGTTTTTCCGGTCGCTTTCATGGCGATGGCTACTGCTGTCACTCCGGTTCCGCAGGATAAGGTTTCATCTTCCACACCTCTTTCATAGGTTCGCACCGCAAAACGATCGTTTCCGAGTTGCGAAACAAAGTTTACATTACTACCGGATTTCCCATATAGTTCACTGTACCGGATACGCGCGCCTTCGTTTTTTACATCAAATATCTTCAGGTCATCTACCAGTTCCACATGATGCGGCGAGCCCGTATTTAGAAATACGTGATTCGAATGTTCTTCAACCGTATCCACGTCTTTCATTTGCAGTGCTACAATTCCTTTTTCATCAATCGTGGCATGATGCAAACCATCGGTCGCAATAAAAGTCGCCTGATTATCAATAACACCCAACTGACGGGCAAAAGCGACAAGACAACGCCCTCCGTTTCCACACATCGAACTTTCATTTCCATCGGAATTATAATACACCATACGAAAATCTGTCGATTCGTCATTCTCCAACAGTATCAAACCGTCGGCACCAATGCCAAATCGTCTGTCACACAAGGTATTAATCAGATTGGTATCATTTTTGGAGAATGTTAATTGCCGGTTATCGATCATCACAAAATCATTTCCGGTTCCCTGATATTTATAAAATTGTATTTTCATTTGTCATGACAAGTAAGGCTTTTTCAAGGCGTATTCTGTATTATTAAAACACCGATTCCTTAGTTATTATTACGAAGTTACGGATAAACAAAAATACAAATATTAATGACACGTTAAAGATTGTTAAACGAGAGTTAAACCCTTTTTTTGAATTGTTGAAGTTTATAATTTTACTGTTAAATAATTAAACATGCCAGCGAATATGAAACGATTATCAAGCTTATTCTTAGTCTCCCTGTTAAGTGGAGCTACAACCCTTGGAGCTTACAAACTCTTTTTTGACCCATCTGCTCCAACTGATTCCCAACTTTCTATCGCGCCCAACTATACCCGAAATGTTAGCCTTGGTGCTGCCGAAAATTCAGACTTTACCGCTGCTGCCGAAAGTGCCGTACATTCGGTTGTACACGTGAAAAATGTTTCTGTATCAAAAATCCCGACGAATCCTTTAATGGAGTTTTTCTACGGTTACCGCGGTGACCAGCAACAGACTCAGGTCGGAACCGGTTCGGGTGTTATCATTACCCAGGACGGCTATATCGTAACCAACAATCACGTAATTCAGAATGCGACCGACCTGGAAGTTACCTTAAACAACAATAAGACCTATAAAGCCAAACTGGTTGGAACAGACAGTAAAATGGACATTGCCTTACTTAAGATTGATTCCGACGAAAAACTACCGTATGCCACTTTCGGAAACTCCGATAATATTAAGGTAGGCGAATGGGTATTGGCCGTTGGTAATCCATACAACCTGACCTCGACAGTAACAGCCGGTATTGTGTCTGCAAAAGCACGTAATTTGGCTAATAATGGCATTCAGTCTTTTATTCAAACCGATGCTGCCGTTAATCCGGGTAACAGTGGTGGCGCTCTGGTAAACACCCGTGGTGAGCTGATTGGAATCAACACCATGATTTCTTCGGTAACCGGATCGTATGTAGGCTACTCTTTTGCCGTTCCTTCTAACATTACCCGTAAAATTGTTGAGGATTTGATGGAATACGGTAACGTACAACGCGGTGTATTGGGCGTGGAAGGTGCCGAACTCAACAGCACAGCGTCTAAAGAATTTGGTGTAAAACTAACCCAAGGTTTTTACGTAACCGCTGTTTCTAAAAAATCGGGTGCCGAAAAAGCCGGATTGCGAAAAGGTGATATTATCGTACAACTCGACAATCAACCGATTAATTCGTATGCCGATATGTCGTCCTATGTAAACACCAAACGTCCGAATGATATAGTGATTGCCGGAATCATCCGCGAAGGCAGCCGTAAAGACATCAAAATAGAACTGACCAAACGCGAATTACTCAACTATGATTTTAACGGTCTGGAACTGGAAGATATCGGAGCAGCAGAGAAAAAAATGTTTAACATCAATTATGGTGTCAAAATAAAAGACATCACCAGTGGCAATCTACTAAAATATGCGAATGACCTTAAAGGAAGTATCATTCTGAATATAGACGGTGCGAAGGCGACCGACATCGAAACGGTGTCGCAAGCGTTGTCCCGAAAAGGCGAAGGGCAATCGGTTCGAATGGAACTGATTACCCGAAAAGGAGCCTTAGTACAGGTGATTACCCAGTAAAAATCCTCCCAAAATCAACCCTGCTTTTTAGCAGGGTTTTTAATTTTAAAAAAGTTGCATTTTGCAAAAATAAATTCAGTAAAAATCAATACTTTTGCACCAATTTTATTTAACAACACAATCCTAACTTTTTAACTATAATGAACAACAACAGTGCTGTTTACGAGAAAGAGTTGGCTTTTCAGGCAGACAGAAGAAGAGCCGGCGTTGAATTTATCAAAATCATTAGCGACCTATGGTATGACAAGTCTATTGAATTGGTTCTTTTCAGAAACCAGTTGATCGACCGAAATGTAAGCGACATCATCAACTTACATGAATATGCCGGTGAATTTGTTCAAAAACCAATCAACATTTTTGATTCTGTGGAGATCGCCAGAGCTATTGAAGCTTTGGACTTACCTCCTTCCCGAATTGACATCGGTAAATTAACATACGAATACCATTTAGAAGACGATAAATATAACGACGCTACTGCTTTCGTAGTAGACAAGCTGAAAAACGCAAAAGAAACCAAAGATATCCAACCGAAAGATGTGGTATTATATGGTTTTGGCCGTATCGGACGTTTATTAGCCCGTGAATTAATGTCGAAAATCGGAAAAGGACAACAATTGCGTTTGCGTGCGATTGTTACCCGCGATAAAAACGATGCTGTTTTATTAGAAAAACGTGCTTCTTTATTGCGTTACGATTCCGTTCATGGTGACTTCGAAGGTTCGGTTACTGCAGATCCTGAAAACAATGCATTGATCATCAATGGAACAACCGTACATATTATTACGGCTAATGCTCCGGAAGAAATCGACTATACACAATACGGTATCAACGACGCGTTGATCATCGATAATACCGGTGCTTTTACAACCGAAGAAGCACTAAGCCGCCACCTAACTTCAAAAGGAGCCGAAAAAGTATTACTTACAGCTCCTGGTAAAGGTGTTCCAAACATCGTATACGGTGTAAACCACACGGATTACAATCCGGATGAAGTAAAAATCTACTCGGCTGCTTCATGTACTACAAATGCAATCACGCCAATTTTAAAAGCTGTTGAAGACACTTTAGGTGTAGTAAAAGGACATTTGGAAACAATCCACGCGTATACCAACGACCAGAATCTGGTTGACAACATGCACAAAAAATACCGTCGTGGAAGAGCTGCCGCTTTAAACATGGTAATCACAGAAACAGGTGCCGGAAGTGCCGTTGCCAAAGCATTACCTGCATTGGCTGGCAAACTGACTTCAAACGCAATCCGTGTACCAGTTCCAAACGGTTCATTAGTAGTATTGAATCTTGAAGTTGGAAAAGAAACTTCTAAAGAAGGTGTTAACGACATCATGAAACAATATGCTCTGGAAGGTGAATTGGTTGAGCAAATCAAATATTCACTAAACAATGAGCTGGTTTCTTCCGATATCGTTGGAACTTCTGCTCCGTCAATTTTCGACAGTAATGCGACAATTGTTTCTGCCGATGGTAAAAACGTCGTATTATATGTTTGGTATGATAACGAATACGGATACAGCCACCAGGTAATTCGTCTGGCAAAATATATCGCTAAAGTAAGACGTTATATGTACTATTAATCGTTTGCTTTGCAACAAATCAAAACGCCCCGATTAATCGGGGCGTTTTTTTTGCACCTGCTACTAACACCTGACAGGTTTCGAAAACCTGTCAGGTATTACACAAAAAAAAGGGCCATCTTTTCAGACGGCCCATTTACTATAGTTATGATTTGACTATGCTTTACCAGCGGCGATCAAATTTAAAGCAGAACCTGCTACAAACCAGCCAATCTGACCTTCGTTGTAAGTATGGTTTGCCATGATGATATCTTTTGAACCATCGGCATGAACAAACTCTAACGTTAATTGTTTACCTGGTGCAAATTCTTTTAAATCTACGAAGTTGATGGTATCATTCTCCTGGATTTTATCGTAATCCGCCTCATTAGCAAACGTTAATGCCAACATACCTTGTTTTTTAAGGTTGGTTTCGTGGATACGGGCAAATGATTTTACCAATACCGCCTTCACCCCTAAATGACGCGGCTCCATTGCAGCATGCTCACGTGAAGATCCTTCACCGTAGTTATGGTCACCCACAACGATTGATGGCACTCCGGCCGCTTTATAAGCACGTTGTACAGCCGGCACTTCACCGTATTCACCTGTCAATTGGTTTTTCACGTTGTTTGTTTTTTGGTTGAATGCATTCACCGCACCAATCAACATATTGTTGGAAATATTATCCAGGTGACCACGGAAACGTAACCAAGGACCTGCCATTGAAATGTGATCCGTTGTACATTTTCCGAAAGCTTTGATCAACAACTTAGCTCCAGTGATGTTTTCTCCATTCCAAGGCTGGAACGGATCTAATAACTGCAGACGCTCAGACGTTGGTGAAACCACTACCTGAACTCCCGATCCATCAGCAGCCGGTGCCTGATATCCGGCATCTTCTACTGCGAATCCTTTTTTCGGCAATTCATCACCTGTTGGCTCATCTAACATTACTTCTTCTCCGTCTTCGTTGATTAACTTATCCGTTAACGGGTTAAACCCTAAGTCTCCGGCAATAGCCAAAGCTGTTACCAATTCCGGTGATCCTACGAACGCCAATGTGTTCGGGTTACCATCGGCACGTTTGGAGAAGTTACGGTTAAACGAGTGAACGATTGTATTTCTTTCTTCTTTTTCAGCACCTTCTCTATCCCACATACCGATACATGGTCCACATGCATTGGCAAATACCGTAGCTCCGATTTTGTCGAACGTATCGATAAATCCGTCACGCTCGATCGTGTAACGTACCTGCTCCGATCCCGGTGTGATTGTGAATTGTGCTTTTGTTTTTAATTTTTTGTCCGCTACCTGTTTTGCTAAAGATGCAGCACGGGCAATATCTTCGTAAGAGGAGTTCGTACAAGAACCGATCAATCCGATTTCTACTTTTAAAGGCCAGTTGTTTTTCTCGGCTTCTTCTCTCATTTTAGAGATAGGCGTCGCTAAATCCGGCGTAAATGGTCCGTTCAAGTGTGGCTCTAATTCCGAAAGGTTGATTTCGATTACCTGATCGAAATATTGTTCCGGGTTCGCATATACTTCTTCGTCAGCCGTTAAATATTTTGCGATTGCATTTGCAGCATCAGCAACTTCCGCACGTCCCGTAGAACGCAGGTAACGATCCATAGATTCGTCGTAACCAAAAGTTGAAGTTGTTGCTCCGATTTCAGCTCCCATATTACAGATAGTACCTTTACCCGTACATGACATTGAAGTCGCTCCTTCTCCGAAATATTCCACGATAGCTCCTGTACCGCCTTTTACAGTAAGGATACCGGCTACTTTTAAGATTACGTCTTTTGGTGCTGTCCATCCTGATAATTTACCGGTTAATTTAACACCGATTAATTTCGGGAACTTTAATTCCCAGGCCATTCCGGACATTACGTCTACCGCATCCGCTCCACCAACTCCGATAGCCAACATTCCCAATCCACCTGCATTTACTGTATGTGAATCGGTTCCGATCATCATACCTCCAGGGAAAGCATAGTTTTCCAATACTACCTGGTGAATAATTCCCGCTCCCGGTTTCCAGAAACCAATACCGTATTTATTTGAAACAGACGATAAGAAATCGAATACTTCGCTACTTTGCGATTTTGCTCTTGCCAAATCGGTTTTAGCATCTACTTTCGCCTGAATAAGGTGATCACAGTGTACCGTTGTTGGAACCGCTACTTTGTTTTTTCCGGCATGCATAAACTGCAATAAAGCCATCTGTGCCGTAGCATCCTGACAAGCAACGCGATCCGGTGCAAAATCCACATAATCCTTACCTCTTGTAAATGCCTGAGAAGGTGTTCCTTCCCAAAGGTGAGCATATAAAATCTTTTCAGACAATGTTAGCGGACGACCAACAAGTTCACGTGCTTTATCCACACGTTCTGCCATGTTTCCGTACACTTTTTTAATCATTTCTATATCAAAAGCCATACTATGAATGAGTTATGTTATTATTTGTTTGTTTACTTAAAGCGGTACAAATTTAATCAATCCTAATGAGATTTGAAAATTTTTAGTATTTCTTTAATTTCAAAGAATTATTATTTATAAACATTCTATTTTGATGAATATTTTTCAACGATTCCTAGAAATAACCCCGAAAAGCGATAAATTCATAATTTTTTAATTTTATATTGTCGATTCCTAAAAAAAACCACTCATTTACTAATAAATTCCAAAATCAGGACACCCGAAAAAGCCCATAAACAGGTCGAAACAAGTATTTTTATACGTCAAAAAAATAAAAAAAAATTTTAAAGCCGATCCGTATTTTTACTTTCTGAGCGCCATTATCGGTTTTTCATAATAACGATACAACAGATAGCTTAGTGAAAAAGTAATCACAAGATATACCAGCGTAAAAAGATGCAATTGCCAATCCGGTAAAGAAACCGTATCGATCCAATATTTAAGCAATTGCAAAACAAGACTATAATGAATCAGATAGATCGAATATGAAATCAGACTTATCCAGGTAACGGGTTTTGCAAACCAGGACGGTGCTATTCTCCATTCGGACAAAAATGGTAGAAATAACGCAAATGTAAACGAGGTAATGGGCAAATAGAATACATTCCAAAAGAACGGATAGTTTTCAATTAAAATCTGAAAAAAGCCGACTCCTATAAACATTAGTACAATCAGAAAACAACCCAAAACAGTCATTTTCAGTTTGTGTTTTAACCAGAATTCAGAATAATTAATATACAGCCAGCTAAAGGCCATTCCGATTAAAATAGAATCTATTCTATAAATCACGACTGCTTTTAACGATACATTCCATTGCATCAACGTTGTATTTGAAGTCCAAAAATAGTATCCGACTTTGATACCTATAAATAATAGAATCAATCCTAAAACCACCGCTAAAAAAAGACGGGATTTATTTTTCCGCCGAAACACCAAGGCAGCTATAAAAAATGCCAGCGCGCCAATCAGATAGGCAAATTCTTCCACCGACAAACTCCAGGATTCCGAAAAAAAAGTCGGCATGGTGGTCGCAAAATTTTGCAGAAAAAGAAAATAATAGCCCACATGTTCCATTTGAAAGCCAAACAAAAGTCCCAAACCGCAATTCAGCAGCAATATTAAATAGTAATTCGGTAATGTTCGAAACCATCTTCGTTTCAGAAAATAAAAAAACGTAGTACGGTTAAAATCCGTCGTTACAAACAGACGGTATAAAATACCTCCGATCAGAAACCCGCTTAAGACAAAAAACAATTCCACACCCCAAAATCCAAACAGTGTAAAGATCTGTCCCAAAATTCTCGGGCAATCCGGATAAATCCACAATAAATGACCGCCCAAAACCATTAGGATTGCCGTAGCCCGCATCACATCCAATCCGAAAATACGTTCCGTTCCTGTTATTGTGGTCGCATTCATTTTATTTATCTATTTTTGTTTTACATTGCATTTTTTTATGAAAAAATCAAAGATATATAAATATTTTACAATCCTGATTGTCTTTATTCTAGCCGTGATTGGAATTGTATATTCCCAACTCACCAACCGACATAAGGCGATTGTTAAAACACAGGTTTTGCATTTTACCGGATTGCTGGACAATGACTGGATCGTAACCAATGGCATACAGGAGTACAAAATGCTATCGCCCACTTTTCTTATTGACGGCATTTACAAATCGATGGAAGGTCCGAAAGCGTCCCGTTATATCCAACTGAATCAGACCGAAAAATTATTATGGATTAAAGGTTTTGAAGTACAGGCGTTTGACGCCAATACGAATGCGCCGTTATCCAATGATTATATCTGTCATATGAATGTTGATATTAACGATGTAAAATATTATAGCCACTGGCAGTTAGACGATCGTATCGGAAAACAATATCCGCGCCTTACTTCGCTGTCTCAAGGTTTGGAGCGTTTTGATTTTCCGGAAGGCTATGGCGTTCCGATTATCGGCAATGATTTTCTTTTTGTTACGTCACAGACTTTGAATCAGAATATCCCGGATATTTTTAAAAAGGTAAAACACAAGATCACCATTAAATACGATGCTTCCCAAAATACTATAAAACCATTAATGAGCAAAACCGTTTTTATACAATTACCTTTCGATAAACACGATCCTTTTAAAGGCCCATTGGATCCAGGAAGCAATCAATGTATTCCTGTAGAAACCAAAAATCACACGTATGAAGATAAAAACGGAAACAAATTGTCCGGTCATTGGGTAATTCCGACCGGTATTACCACGTATCGAAGCAGTATTACCGAACAATTACAACTTGCAGATAGCGCCCGTCTGCATTTTTCCGCGCCGCACGTACATCCGTTTGCAACCGCGATCGGCATTTACGACAAGACTACCGGCAAAACCGTTTTTAGCTGTAAGGTGATCAACTATAAAGACAAAATCGGACTAAAGGAAATCCAGCCATTTCACTCCGAAACCGGTGTATGGCTTTATGGAAATCACGACTACGAACTGGTTTTAAACGTTAACAACACTTCTGCATCGGAACAGGATATGATGGGCAGTATGTTTTTGTTTTTTTACGACCGCGAACTGGAAAAGAAAATCGCGTCAAAATAGCGTTAGCGCCATTGCAAACAAAAAGAGCCTTTTCGAAAGTATTGAAAAAGCTCTTTTTTATTTTGATTTAGTGTACGGCTATTTTTTCTTCCTGATTAAAGTATTTAAAAAGTAGTATCGCTGCGAGTATCGCTCCGCCCAATGATAGTAAACTTCCCACTGTTATCAGCTCGATTGCTTTAGAAGTCACCTCCGGAAACTTTCGATAATCGGTTAGTACCGCCAAAAACAACCCGAAGGATAGTAATCCTACAACCAGTCCCAGAAAAATCCCAAAATAGCGATTTTTAAACACCAGTTGCGCTACCATAATGGCCAGTACCACAATCATCAGGTAATTGATTTGCCCTTTTACAATCAGGGTTTCTACAAAACTGAAAACCGCCAGTCCCATTAGGATATATTCCGGCAAATTTTTTACACTATTTTTCATTTGATAACAGTTTTTGGTTCGTTCTAACAAAAACGCAAAAAATAAAAAAAAATTATAATAATTTCGCAACGATCATTTCTTCTGTAATTCCTTCCGCATCCGCTTTATAATTCTTAATGATACGGTGACGCAAAATTCCGGTTGCTACCGCTTTTACATCCTCGATATCCGGCGAAAACTTACCGTTTAAAGCCGCGTTGGTTTTAGCGGCCAAAATCAGGTTTTGCGAAGCTCGTGGTCCCGCTCCCCAATCCAGGTAATTCTTTACATAATCGGTTGCCAAAGCGTTATCCGGACGTGTTTTACTAACTAAGGCCACGGCATATTCGATCACGTTATCCGCTACCGGAATACGACGAATCAAATGCTGGAAATCGATGATTTCCTGAGCTGTAAACAATGGATTTATAACAGCACTTACATCCGAAGTAGTACTTTTTACTACTTGTACTTCTTCTTCAAAAGTCGGGTAATTTAATTTGATTGCAAACATAAAACGATCCAACTGCGCTTCCGGTAACGGATAAGTACCTTCCTGTTCAATCGGGTTTTGGGTTGCCAATACAAAAAACGGCAAATCCAATTTATAGTGATGTCCGGCAATGGTTACCGCTTTTTCCTGCATCGCTTCCAAAAGCGCCGCCTGGGTTTTTGGCGGTGTACGGTTGATCTCATCCGCCAAGATGATATTGGAAAAAACCGGTCCTTTAATAAATTTAAAAGTCCGCGATTCGTCCAGAATTTCACTTCCCAGAATATCAGACGGCATTAAATCGGGTGTAAACTGAATGCGTTTAAAGTCCAATCCCAAAGCCTGCGAAATCGTGTTTACCATTAATGTTTTGGCCAATCCCGGAACCCCTACCAACAAGGCATGTCCTCCGGCAAAAATGCTCAATACAATCTGGTTCACCACTTCTTCCTGACCCACGATAATTTTAGCGATTTCCTCTTTTAAGGCTTTTTGTTTCTGAACCAGGTTTTGAATTGCTGCAACGTCTGACATAATATTTTATTCGTATCTGTTAAATTAAAAAAGAGTTAGCTTTAAATTCATAAAACTAACTCTTTTAATTATTTTTTAAAAATTATTTTTTCAACCAGTTATTCGTGAATTTACAGTCTCTGTAATCTCCGTTGATTTTAATATAGGTTTCTTTAATTTTCTCTTCAGTCCATTTGGCGATGGCTTTAATTTGTTTTTCCTTTAAAGCCAATTCTTTGATTTTAAGGTAATCTTTCGCATAATCGGCCGTATGCTCATCATAACGATTGGTAACCGTCAATAATTTGTAATGCTTCATTCCTTTTTCATCTGCATCTACCAATGGCAACGATACCGCCCCATCTTTTAAATCGGCCACCTGGCTGTAAAGCGCCGGATCCATTTTAGTCAACTCAAAACGGGTTTCCAAAGTTCTTGGATTTACTAAAAGTCCACCGCTGTTACGGGTTTCTTTTTCATCGGACGACGATCGCGCTGCATCGGCAAACGAAATCTCACCACTCACAATTCGCTGACGGATTTTTTCGATTTTTTCTTTCGCTTCCTTCATCGCTTCATCCGATACTTTCGGAATAATCAAAATATGTCGTAAATCCAATTCCTGACCACGGATTTTCTCCAGGTAGATAATATGATAACCATAGGTGGTTTCAAACGGTTCGGAAATTTCCCCTTCCGCCAAACTAAAAGCCACATCTTTAAATTCTTTTACGAATGGTGTTTTTCGGGTGATTTTATAAAAACCTCCTGTTGGCACCGACGCTTTATCATCCGAAAATAATACCGCTTTACTATAAAAGCTGGCACCATTATCCATTACATCTTTTTTAATTTCGCGTAACTGATTCATCACCCTTTGTTTTTCAGCATCGGAAATCTTAGGGTTGATCACAATTTGCGCTACTTCCATTTCGGCTCCGAAAACCGGTAATTCTTCTTTTGGAATTCCTTTAAAGAACGTACGCACTTCTTCCGGAGTGATCTCTACCGCATCCACTACCTTACGTTGCATTTGCGAGGTTAGTTTGTTCATCTTTACGATGTCGAAAAAGTAGGTTTTAAATTCTTCCAGATTCTTTTTGTTATAGAATTTCACTACTTTATCAATCGACCCTACCTGCTCTACCATCTGATCCAACTGCGAGTTCATAAAGTCGTGTACTTCCTGATCGGTCACTACGATACTATCCTGAACAGCCTGATGTGCGTATAATTTATCTTCCAAAAGTTTCCCGAACATTTCACAACGCGTGATATTTTTGATGTCAATCCCTTGTGCCTGTAACTCGACAAATGTTTTGTCGATATCCGAATCCAATACAACATATTCCCCAACTACGGCTACCACTCCGTCAATCTTCTTTTTCGGGGTTTGTTGCGCCTGAGCTGTTCCGAAGAACGTCAGAGACAACCCGAAAATCAAAGCCGCCTTTTTATTTATAAACTTCATATTTCTTATTTTTAATGGCATCATTAGTGATCTCTTTTTCAAATTTCTTAATGTATTCTAATTTTCTGTTATTTAATAATATTTGTTTTATCGTTGGGCTTATATATTCGAACGGCGCCGTTTGGTTCCGATCTAAAACCTTATTCACTTTTACCAGATAGGCCGAAAGACTGTCCTGATATTCATACGAGATTCCGTCGGTTATATAACGGTCCCGATTATCCGGGTTTACAAACGGCAGGTTTCGATACACCTGATTCATATCGACCCATACCGTGTCGTTAAAAGCATAGCTCTTAAATTGTATCGTCATTCCTTCTAAGGCTTTTTTATCTTCTTTCCGTGAGGAATTGAACCGGCTTCTGATGACTGCAAATTTAGGATTATCTTTGGTCAGATTGATATATTTTAACCGGACTAACGTCCCTGTTGTCTTGAAATTTTCTTTGTTTGCCTGATAATAACGCAACAATTCGTCTTTTGTTATCGTCGTATCAATAGCCTGTTTCACGACTTGTTCAATATAAGCGCCCGTATACAGATCGGTTGTGTATTGTTTGATCAAAACGTCAAAAGAGGCTTTTTCCTTATCACTAAGATTCACTTCGGCCGCATCCATCAATAGTGTACGCGTTGCCCATCTGTCAATATAATTTTTAACAATCATCAGACTATCCGCTTTGGAGGTCCCGGCAGGAACCAATCCTTTGATTTCGTCTGCATACAGATAGGAATCGTTTACCCGCGCAATTGCTTCGGGCTTTTGTTTCGGCCGGATATAGTCGCAGGACCAAACCGAAAACACTATTAAAAACAGTACAGCGGCTTTATTCATCTATTTATTGCTGTAATTCCTGTTTTACCTCGCTAAATACACCTTTATCAATAGTGATGGTAAACTCTTTTTTCAGTTCGTCTACCCATTTGCTTTCCAGGTATTGCTGATAATCGTTAATCACTTTCCCTTTGGTTTCTTCAAATGTTTTCGGCCCTTTTGGCATCTTTTTAAGCACGTCGATTACAAAATAGTAATTCCCGTCTTTGATCACATCCGAAATCCCCACATTTAGTTTCGGGTATTTTGGTAAGGCTTCGCTTCCTTCTTCGAAAACGCCAGTCTTCACCATAATAGACACTTTGTTGTCTTTATTAAGTTGCTCTTTAATAAAATCAATGGATTTTTTCTTTTTCAGAAATTTTAATGTCTGCTGGATTGCATCCTGTTGTGTCGAAGAGAACACATTCGCCTCTACTCGCGGATGCCATTGGTAATTGGCAATGTTTTTCTCGTAGAATGCTTTTAATCCTAAGGTATCGGTTTTCGCTTTGTTCCAGATTTCTTTTTCCATCAAATCAAACAATAACAATCCGTCGCGGTATTCGTCCATTACGTTGGCAAATTCCGGATTCTCTTTTTCCAGATTGTCGTTGTAATAGTTCATTAACTGGTTGTTGATAAATTTACCATACAACTGGTCAACCACTTTCCCGATCGGACGGATACCCCATTTTGTTTTTTGTTGTGTGTTAACAAAATCCAAAAAGTCAAGCGCACTTACTTTTTTATCTTTATTGATTACCAAAAGATTACCTTCTAATTCCGGAGTGGAAGCCGGTACTTCCCAGGCTTCTTCATAAAATTTGTCGGTTACTAATTTGGCTGCTTTTGCATATAATTTTGGATTTTTCTCTACATTGTATTTTTTAGCCAGTTTTTCACTTAACGACGCATCAATCAGTTTGGAACGATCGTCTTTACGCACTCGGGATTCCATTTCCGTTTGTACATCAGCAAAACTGCGAACCGGATATTTTTCGATCAGTTTGATAATATGCCATCCGAACTGACTTTGGAACGGCTCGGAGATGTCACCCGGATTTTTAAGTGAGAAAGCAACGTCTTCGAATTTTTCAGAACTCAACTCTCCCGATCCGAAGCGTTGTAAATGCCCGCCTTTTCCGGCAGAAGAACGATCCTGAGAGAATTGTTGCGCCAGGCTTTCGAAGTTTTCGCCCTGTTTGATTTTTTTATAGATGTCTTCGATATTGTTTTTAATCGATTCTCCTTCAACCGGATTCTCCGCTTTCATCAGCATAATATGTGCTACGGAAACCTGTCCTCTGTTATCACGAATATCATTTACTTTGATCAGATGGTAACCAAATCGCGTATGAACCGGCAAGGACACTTCTCCTTTTTTGGTTTTATAAGCTGCCGTTTCAAATGGGTATACCATTCTGAAAACCGAAAAATAACCTAAATCGCCTTTATTGTCTTTTGCAGAAGGGTCTTGTGAAAAACGAACGGCCAGGTCATCAAAATTTTCACCAGCCACTGCTTTTTTGCGGATATCCATAGCTTGATTATAGGCTTTTAATGTATCAGCCGGCGATGCATTTTCATCGACCGTAATCAATATATGAGAAGCTTTGATTTCTTTTAGGGAACGCTGATAGGCTTCATCCACAAGCTCTTTGGTCACTTTAGTATCGGTCATGTAGTTACGCGACAATTGCGTACGATACGATTTTAACTCCGCTAAATAATTGGCGTCATTTTGTAATCCCAGCTTGTTGGCTTTCTGAATTTTCAGTTTATATCCCAAAAACAAATCCAGATATTGATCCAGATTTTTTTGTGACTCGTCTTTTACCAAATCCAGATTTTTCTTGTACACCCGGCTAAATTCGTCGGTATAATAAGGATGATTATCAATATTGAAAAGTACTTTTTTCGTTTTATCCTGTGCATACGAAATCGCAGTCGCCGCTACACAAAGACCTAACAGAACATGTTTTAACCTCATTCTTTCAAAATATTTTAAATAATTTATAGTCTCGAAAAAAATCTGCAACCGCTTTCCTGATTGCCCTTATACTAGTTGATTAGCAATCAACAAAAATAACAATTCAATTACATTATACAACTATGCGTTTTACTATTAACAAAAAATTATCGCGCCGGTCTTACGCTGTAAGCTTCTTATTTTTAAACCGATTAAAAAGTTCTCATAAATTATAGCTACTTTTGCAGTCCTTAATTTTTGTTAAAATGAGCTTTCAAAAAGAAATTCAACGCAGAAGAACCTTTGGTATTATCTCTCACCCGGATGCCGGAAAAACCACATTAACGGAAAAACTGTTACTTTTTGGTGGTGCCATTCAGGAAGCGGGCGCTGTAAAAAGCAATAAAATCAAAAAAGGAGCGACTTCGGATTTTATGGAAATCGAGCGTCAGAGAGGAATCTCGGTTGCGACTTCCGTTTTGGCATTCAATTATAAAGACAAAAAAATCAATATCCTGGACACTCCGGGTCACAAAGATTTTGCAGAAGATACTTTTCGTACTTTAACTGCTGTAGATAGTGTGATCGTGGTTGTGGACGTGGCCAAAGGGGTTGAGGAACAAACCGAAAAACTCGTGGAAGTATGCCGTATGCGTAATATCCCGATGATCGTTTTTATCAATAAGTTAGACCGTGAAGGTAAGGATGCTTTTGACCTGATGGACGAAGTGGAAAAAAAGCTGGGTTTAAAAGTAACACCGCTTAGTTTCCCTATTGGTATGGGATATGATTTCCAGGGGATATACAATATCTGGGAAAAGAACATCAATCTTTTTGAAGGTGACAGCCGTAAAAACATAGAAGAAACCATTGCTTTTTCGGATATCAACAGTCCGGAACTGGAAAAAATAATTGGCGAAAAACCAGCCGGTAAATTACGTGACGAACTGGAACTGATCGACGAAGTATATCCGCCGTTTGATCGCGATGCCTATCTTGAAGGAAACCTGCAACCCGTATTTTTCGGTTCGGCTTTAAACAATTTCGGGGTTCGCGAATTATTGGATTGTTTTATCGAGATTGCACCCTCGCCTAGACCGAAAGATTCGGATACGCGTAATGTAAAACCGGACGAAGACAAATTTTCAGGATTTGTGTTTAAAATTCACGCCAATATGGATCCGAAACACCGCGATCGACTGGCATTTATTAAGATCGTATCGGGTGTATTCGAACGAAACAAACCGTATTTACACGTGCGTTTGGGTAAAAACCTAAAATTCTCAAGTCCAAATGCCTTTTTTGCTGAAAAGAAAGAGATTGTCGATATTTCGTATCCGGGTGATATTGTGGGATTACACGATACCGGAAACTTTAAAATCGGCGATACCCTAACCGAAGGAGAATTAATGAACTTTAAAGGAATTCCAAGCTTCTCGCCGGAGCATTTCCGTTATATCAATAATGCCGATCCAATGAAAGCCAAACAGCTTGAAAAAGGAATCGATCAGCTTATGGACGAAGGTGTCGCGCAGTTGTTTACATTGGAAATGAACAACCGTAAAGTAATCGGAACCGTAGGAGCACTTCAGTATGAAGTAATCCAATACCGACTGGAGCACGAATATGGCGCTAAATGTTCATATGAAAACTTCCCGGCATTTAAAGCCTGTTGGGTACGTCCGGAAGACACTAAAAACGAAGAATTTGCTGAGTTTAAACGAATCAAACAAAAATTCCTGGCAAAAGACAAATACGGACAACTGGTATTCCTGGCTGACTCGGATTTTTCGATTCAGATGACACAAAGTAAATACCCTACCGTAAAACTTCATTTTACATCGGAATTAAACTAAAAAAGACTTCTTTATACCAAAAAAGCGTAAACCAAAAGTTTACGCTTTTTTATTGTTAGACGCGATTAATTTAATGATAAATTTTAACACATTATCGGTATTTTTCCTATTTTTATGCTCCCTAATTAAGTTTTATGAGCGCACTTTTACAAAAAAAATGGATGATTATTTTTTCATTATTTTCTTACATTTCATTATTTGCTGATGAATTATCCCCTAATGATCCTCCGGGTGATGAGGATCCCGTAGTACCGATTCCAATAAACCAATACACTTTACTATTGGCTATTATGGCGATCATTCTAGCGTTCTCACTCATCCGAAAATACTATCGAAAAACAAATACAAACAAGGCATAAAAAAACCGGCTAATTAAGCCGGTTTTTTTATTTCTAGTTACGAAGTGCTGCTCTTCTTTTATTGATCACAAATATCGCAAAAGCGATCGCAATAAATGCCATCCATATCACGTATCCGTTAATTGGCACCACCGGCGTATCCAATGGGTTATCATCAGGATCTCCACCAAAATCTCCAGGATCTTCTTCTGCAAATGCTACTACATTAGCTAATAATGTAAAAATAAAAATGTAGCTGTATACTCCTATCTTCTTCATAATATATGGGGATTAAATCGGGTATGACAAATATTTGTCCTACCCGATCTGTATTTTATTAATAAATTACTTTTACTGTTGTCGTTTTGTTATCTTCAGCAGTTATCTGAACCAATAACACTTGCTGTGCCACAGAAAGATCTGAAATCACCAATGTGTTGTTGTTTACTTTAGCTTTCTGATATACCATACGTCCGTTGATATCGAAAATAGCTACCTCTTTAATCGAAGTGTTTTTCGTTTCGATGTGTAATGCTGTATTTTGTTTGTACACTACAACTTTAGTCGCATCCAATGTTGCATCGATAGTTCCCAATGTGCTTTTGTATACGATCTCAAAACGATTATCGAAAGTTCCTTCTGCCGATGCAAAGGTATACGCTCCGTTTTTCAGGTTGTGTAATGCTCCGTTGTTGGCATTATCTTTTAAATAAACCTCCTGATTTCCGGTGAACAATCCGTCGAATGAAGACAAGGTGATTGTGTAGTTTCCAGCAGTAGCCGCTTTAAACCCTAATGCAACCACGTCGTTATCATTAAAAGGTAACGCACGTCCCTGGATAGTATAATCGGCTGTTTCAATTTTCGAAGACAAACTGCTTCCTGTGTTTCCGAAAGCCAAACCGTCGTATCCTCTATCCACTCCTGCTGTAGCTCCTTGTGCATAAGCCACTAAGATTTGGTTAAAAGCCGTTCCGGAATCGTTAGTCAGATTTAACCAGATACGGTGTCTTTCGATTTCTTCTGTTGGCATAGCGGCATTCATTCCAGCCACACTTCTAAAGAATTGATTGTTGTTATCGGCCGTACGCATTGTATTTGCAAAACTTACATTTCCACCAGCCGGTAAGGATTTTACAAGGAATCCTTGTCCAACCTGAATTTTACCGTTTGGCACATTGGCCGGAACTCCTGAAGTTCCCAAAGTAGCCGCAACTCCTCCCGATCCCGGTGTCCATGTAGCATAGTTGGTTCCCGCCGGGAATTGCCCCTGAGCGTTCATCGTTAAAGTATGTGCGTAGAAATATAATGTTCCGTCGATTGTTAGGTTACCGTTTAAGAAAGCCGTTCCATCGATAACCGATGGGTATGGATTTCCGACAAGATTGTATCCTGTTCCGGTTGTTTCTAATGTAAATGTAACGTTTCCGTTATTTGGTTTTCCAACAAAAACTCCTTCCCAGGCCGCAGCCGGAGATGCCTGATAGTTGTTTGGCGCACGTACTGCAAATCCTTTACCCGGTACAAATGTAGAAGTAGCGGTTAAACCTGTATTTACATACGTATTGGTCGTTGTCTGATAGGTATAGAAACGGTTTGTTAGCGTGTTTGGTGAGAAACCGAAAAGGTTTTGTCCTTCAACCGGTGCGGACCATAATGTATGATCAAGTCTTACGATTGGTGCAGAATTTCTATGTACGGTTACCGCTCCTGTATTTGCTACTGCATTTGTTTGAATTAGGTTGGCGTTGTTTTCAATTACGAAATCAGCTGCCGTCATATTGTTTACCACATCGTTCACAACAGTAAGGTTTGTACCAGATGCCAAACGGAATGATCCTGAGTTTAACGTTAGTTTTTTAGCGGTAAACACGCCGTTTGTATTGGTATTATACGCTCCGGCAATAACGGCTTCAATTGTTGCCGTTGGCCCGGTAACATTCGACCATGCCGTTCCATTCCAGGTTGCAGTTGTCACAGTTGTAGTCACATCAATTACGTTGGAATTCGCTGATGTTGTCGATGCATTTTTTGCGCGAACTCTGTAGTGGTAGGTTGTATTCGGGTTTAACCCGGTTACTACATAAGAAGTAACATTACCAACATTTAGATTCTCATATCCGGTTACGAACGAAGGTGCTGTAGTAGCGTAGTTAATGGTTACCTCATCGATATAACCAACTCCGCTTCCGTTTTCAAATACAATTTTCACATCGCTTGCCGTTTCGTTAACCGCTACGGTATATTCATCAAATCCGAGATTATCTAACGGGAATGACTCCAATAACGTAGTTACTCCATTTACAATTTTACTTACTTTTAAAGTACTGGCACTTGATCCTCTTTTAGCAAAGAACGTTACCGATGTTACTTTTGAAAAGCTTGGTGATGTCATTTTACCATCACTAGCTCGTAACTGTGCCCCATATCCGTCATAGGCACTAGACACAGCCGCTCGTAGAACCGCATTTATACTCCAGACTCCTGATGTAAGTGTTACAGTTCCGAATCCGTAACCGCTGGTACTTAATCCTGACTCGAATTTTTCTAAAAGATTAGCAGTTGCCGAAGTTGAAAATGAAGCGTATTCACTCACGTCCAAAAGATAAGCATCAGCCTGTGGAACCGCATTCCAATGTGCTGTAAAATCGTTTGCGTTTACTGCCGTTGCTGCTGTTGCTACCGGCTCAGCAATTGCTGTAATATTAGCCGTAAGTCCGGTTGGCTGTACTACGTTATAGTTGGCTGCTGCCGACCCGGAGATAGTGTACCCGGTTACCGTCACAGCAATTCCATTCCCTACTGCTGACGAAGCAAATGTTGCCACCGGTGTTCCACCCAGGATTACGTTGGCTACATCGGCTGCCAATACTCCTGTTAGCGTTGGTGTTCCCGATAAGGTTGCCGCTGTAGTTCCATCGGCTACTTTATTGTTTGCCGTTACTCCTGTAACGGTTGCATTTCTTTTTGATACGGTTAAAGTACGCACGACATCGGTAGCCGCATTATAATTGGCATCTCCAACCTGAGAAGCGGTAATATTGGTTGTTCCTGCTCCTGTGATTGTTACGGTATTCCCTGTAATCGTTGCTACTGCCGGATTACTGCTAGTATAGGTAACCGTCAATCCGGAACTGGCTGTTCCCGTTAAGGCAAAATCCGCGTCACCATATTGCTTGTTAACATTTGCGAATGTTATCGTTTGATTTCCTTTTACAATATTAAAATTGATCGTTGCCGGGTCACTATCCCCGACAGTATTGGTTGCTTTTACTGTTACCGAAGCTGTAGAAACTGCTGTTGGTGTTCCCGTAATAGCTCCTGTTGTGGTATTTAATGTCAATCCCGCTGGTAAAGTTCCCGTTACCAACGCATAGCTTGTCGGGTTACCCGTAGCCGAAATAGTCTGACTAAAAGCCGTTCCTACCGTTCCGTTAAAAGTAGCTCCCGTAACTACCGGTGCTACTGGTGGCGCACCTGTAGCCGTCATAGTAAAGTTATCGATCGACACCCCGTTATCGGTTCCCGAAAGATTCGTCGTTACCCAGCTAATCCCAAAGGATGCTCCGACAGCGATATTCAGCCCGGTTAAGGTAAATTCAGCTACCGGTGTGGTGGAAACGTTACCATTTGTTCCGGTTGCCACTCCTGAAAAATCTTTTGCATTTAAAGTTGTATTCGTAGCTAATGCTCCGGTTCCGGTAACATCCCATCCGGAAGTATTGGCACCTCCGTAACGCCATTGCTGATAATCCCAGGAAAGTTTTAATGAGGTAATAGCAGACCCAGAATTATTTACAAAACTCAAGGTATACGTGTATGTATTACTACTCGATGGCAAAGCTCCCAAACTATAATTTGCCGTTGGGGTTGCCACACCGTAAGCATAAAATCCTCCTCCATTTGCGGTACCGGTATTTCTTCCGTTATAAGATGCAGCACCTGATAAAGACCAACCTGCCGGAAGTGTATTCGTCGCATTTGTTGCACTTGATGGGTTGTAAGTATCAAAATTGTCCGATTTGGTGTAAGGTAAAGCGGTAATACTCACCTGTCCCCATGAATTTAGCCCCATAAAGCATGCCAATAGGAACATGGCGTACTTTAATGATAAGCAATGTAGTTTTTGTTTCATAAATTTACTTTTGTTTTTTTGAGACTTCAAAGATATAAAGATGTTACCTATTTTGAAAATGAGTATGTTACCAATATATTAATTAACACCCAAAAATACTTTTTATCGCATTTTTTATGCTTTTTATCGCATTATTTCATTATGATATTCGATTTTTTTCAGCCTAAAAAAGGAAATCCTGTCAGATTAACCATAAAGGCTCTCTAACAGGATCATAATTATTCCTCTCAAAAGTAAAAAAACTATCGTTTCATACTAAAATGTGCCTTAAATTCTTTTGGTACACCCTCGTCATAATAATGCAATACGAACCAATAATCAGTCGAAGGCAGTGGATAACCATTATAGATCCCGTCCCACCCTCTTTCTTTAGGAGAAAGTTGCTTGATCAACTTACCATAACGATCAAAAATGGTAATAGTCGCCTTCTCCGGATTGGGTAAGTCTTTTATATTCCAGTAATCGTGGTACGAATCCCCGTTTGGCGTAAAGTAACGTGGGTAGTTCAATACCAATACACGAAGCGGGCTGTCGCCACATCCTTTTTTATCACGTACCCGGACGGTATAATACCCGGCTGTGCTTACCTGAAAAACCGGACTATCCTGAAACGGCCCATCGTTTAACTGGTATTCGTAATCTCCCGATCCCTGTGCCGAAACTACGATGATCTGATCCAGATCGAATGCTTCTTTTACGATGGCCTGTACGACTGCCGCCGATGAAACACTAATCGTTGCCGAAGCCATCCCCTGGCATCCACTAGCCGTATCGGTTACCGTAACCGTATAATTACCCGGTTGCGTTACCGAAAGAGTTGGTGTTGTATTAGGTAATGTCCCATTGCTGGACGTCCACACAAACGTATGTCCGGCTGCCGGAATACCCGGATTTAAAACGACCGGAGCGACCAGATTTCCGGTTACCGGGTTTACACAAGTCGACTGATCCACTAAATGGGGTTGTGGAGCGTTTTTTAGCAGCACGGTTAGTTGCTGGATTGGTCCCAAACAACCTGTTGCCACGTCTTTTTCCTGAACCTGTATCGTATAGGTTCCGGCCGGTGAACTCCCCCAGTTGACTTTTATTTCGTTGGTACCCGCCGGATTCGAAAAGCTTATTGCTCCGGAAAAGTTCGGATTCGGAATGGTCCAGCTATATACCGAACCCGGTGTTCCCAATCCGTTGTTTTCGGCAGCATCGACTTTATATACCGAAGAACTCGTCCCCTGACAGATGACCTGTTGGGCATAACCTGTAATCCCCATACCCAACAGGATACTACTACAGGTATTCAGAACAAGTTTTCGTAGTTTCGGATTCACAGCGCGTATTATTTTATGACTTCTTTTTTGATTCATTCTTTTGTTTTTTTCCAATCTGCCGATCGCTATCGGTTTACTAATTGAAAATGATTGCTGATGTGGTTGGTGCCGATGGTTGCGGGTTTACGGTTTCGTTTTGTACCGGTGAAAAACAGCCGCCAGCGTTTTGTACCGTTACCGAATACGAACCTTGTCCTACGTTATTAAAAATCGGGCTTGTTTGGTAATTTACTCCATCGATACTATACGTTAATCCGGTTCCCAGTGGTGCGGTTACTTCAATAGTAGCCATCGGTTGCGAACAAGTAGGTTGTGTTACCACCACAGTAGGCGTTACCGGTGCTACCGGTTGCGCATTGATCGTTAACAATGTTGCCGCCGAAATACAACCACCCGGTGCTTTTACCGTAACATTGTACGTTGCTCCTGCCGTAAGCCCGGTGAACTGCATTCCTGTCTGATAATTTGTTCCGTCAACACTGTATTCGTAACCCGTTCCGGTTGGTGCGGTTACCGTTATCGTTCCCGTAGCCACCGTACAGGTTGGTTGATGCGTTACCGAAGCTACCGGCGCCGATGGCAATGCCGGTTGCGGATCGATCACAGCTGGTGTACTTCCTGAAATACAACCTGCCACGCTTTTGATGGTTACGTTATACGATCCTGTCGCAACGCTATTGAAAACATTTGATGCCTGATAATTTACGCCATCAATACTATACGTATACCCGGTTCCAGTGGCCGGTGGTATTACCGTAATGGTTCCCGTTGCTATCGCACAGGTTGGCTGATCCAGAGTCAGCACCGGGTTGGCTGGTGCCGCTTCTATCGTGATAGTAAGATTTACAGGTGTTCCCGGACATCCGGAAGCATTGGTCTCAATAACCTGTAGCGTATAAATGCCCGCCGGGGTTGTCCCCCAGTTAATTGTGATCGCGTTGGCATTTACATTGGGTGTTCCGGTAATGGTTCCGGCAAATGCAGCTGGTGTTACCGTCCAGGCATAAGTCGATCCCGCAGGCCCTGTACCCGGAGTATTTACGCTATAATTCTTTGTTGCACCTACGCAGATGGTTTGTTGCGCATACGTTCCTAAGGTAGCCAACATCACCATCGTGAAAATTAATACTTTAAAATAGTTCTTTTTCATTATTGAGTTTTTTGATGAGTTTCTTGTTTTAGTTATAATAAATCCCCATAGTAGTTGGTTTTGGCACTACTTTTACCGTTGCGGCATACGAATGCTCCTGACAGCTCGATGTTGTTACAAAACAGTAATACTGATTGCCGTTAAATCCGATTGGAACATTATTGATCGTTAATACTGCTGTTGTCGCTCCGGAATAAGGTGCCGAATTGGTTACATTTACCCAGGCTCCAGCACTATTCAGCAATTTCCATTGATAGGTCACTCCTGTTGGATTATTCATGGCCACCGAAAAAGTAGCCGATTGTCCTTCGCATAACGTACGTACTATCGGTTGCGTGGTTATAGAGGTGGTATTGGATACCATATAATTGTGAATCCCAATATCGTCGCAACTTTCTGTAGACGATGAATTCCATTCGCCTGGCACATAAACACTGTTTGGAGCCACGACGTCGTTTCTGCGGATCATGGTATACCCGGTATTATCCGGTGCATTTACCGCATCGATTACGTTTCCGTTTTTAACCAGCTCAAAACCGTCATCGGCATTAAATCCGGTTGAATAAGCAATATTCTGTGTAAACGTACAAATCGGTGCATCATTCCCAATTCGGATCAGGTATAAGCTTCCGGATGCCAAATTTCCGGACAGGTTTATCGTATAGGAAGGCACCGGATCACCGGCCGTTCCGTATCGTAGAACAGCATATTGTGATAAATTGACGGTTGCTCCTGTTCCGTTATACAGTTCGATAATTCCGCCATCTCCACGATCCGCATCGTATAATTCCGAAATAAAAATATCGGAATACAACATGGTACAAGTCGATCGAAGTACGGTAAAAACCGGTGAAGTCCCCGTACAGTTGTTGGTCGTGATACTCACCGCACCCGTGGTGCTTCCAACCGGTACTACGGCTTCGATAAGCGTATTTGAAATAATGGTAAAAGACGTTGCCGGTACACCGTTAAACAAAACTGCCGAAGTTCCGGATCCATTCATAAATCCGCTACCGTTTATTTTGATCAACGTATTAATCGGCGCCGATGTCGGTAAAAAACTCGTAACCGTAGGTTGTGTACAAGCTGTGGTTATAATTCCGTTAAAGGTAAAATCGTTAATACTAAACGTTCCTCCAGCTGCAGAAGCACCCCAGGCGTAAAGCCGGAAGGTAATCGGAGCCGTAATGTTCTGATAGGCCGCTGCCGCTAAACTGATCGTTGTTCCGGTTGCATTTGCCGCACCAATATTCGTTGCGTAACCATCTAATGACGATCGGAACGAAAAGGACGTCGGACCAGAACCGGAAGCCTGTGCCGTATATTCAAAACTGGCAAATTTTATAAGATAACCCGACGATGGTGTGAGTGTAAATTCAAAATATTTGGTATTCGAAAGGGTTCCGGAATTCCAGCCGGTAGCATTATATCGGTTGTTGGTATTGGTTCCGGTGATCCCCGATCCGCGACCGATACCCGAAACCGTAATGTTCGGACTTACCGTTTGTCCGGCCGTATACGGATTGGCCGTATTGGGATTTGTTCCGGTTATCGGGTTACTAAAAATCGCCTGTCCCTGCGTCGTATGGATCGCAAACAGCATTAATACCAATGCTCCGAAAAAACGTTGTTTAGTAAATAATTCTGATATGTTGAATTGTAATAATTTCATTCAAATAAGTTCTTTTTTATTGTATTCCGCTCCAGTCAATTTGAGCGATACAAAAATATAGAACCCTAATAACCAGACACTAATTACCGCATTATCATATACTATGCATAAGGTTATCATTCTGTTAATTCATCACTTATATCCATAAAAAAAGCCTCTCAGTTGAGAGGCTCTTAGGCATGCAATTCAAAAAACTATTATTTTTTAATCACTTTTATAGATTGTGATTGTCCGTTTGCTTTAACCTGTAGGATATAAGCTCCTGTTGGTAATACACTCATGTCTACTAAGGCAGTTGTTGCATTTGGCTGTATCGCCATTACGCGCTGTCCAACTAAATTAAACACCTCAACTGAAGTAATATCATTGGTATAGCTTACGGTAAACTTATCGACTACCGGGTTTGGATAATATTTTAATCCCGGTAAATTGAATGACGCTGATCCCAGTGTTACGGTAGCTGTTACCGCTAGTGGCGTTAAACTTCTACATCCTCCAACGGTGTGCATTGCATAGTACGTTGCTCCGTTTACCAATTGCGTAGTCGACGCCAATGGGTTCACATTTGCTATCGCATCTGCTTCGGTAGCATACCATACTATTGCTGTACCTGTTGCAACAAGGTTAGCCACAGTAGCATCCGACGGTGCATTTACATTGAAAGTCTGTGTCGCAGCTCCTGTTGGTGCCGCTGGTGCCGCTGTTACATTTACGGTTACCGTCGATTCCGTATAACATCCCGTAGTTGGGTTGGTTCCTCTAACGGTGTAAGTAGTCGTTGTAGCTGGCGATACCGTTACCGTACTTCCGGTTAAGTTACCCGGCATCCAGGTCCAGTTTAAGTCACCAGGTCCTGTTGCATTTGTCTGACCTCCGAATACTACGTTTAATCTGTTTTTAGATAAAGCCGGTGTTGGGTTTGTTGTTGCCAATACCGTTGTCGATGACAATACACTTGTTGTAGCCGATGCCGTAGTATTATCGGCTGTTGCGGTATAGTACGTGATCGCATTATACGTTAAATCCGCACCATCTTGTCTGATATCAATAATGATGTTAGAGGTTCCATCCCATACATATGGTGTTGTAAAGGTGATGGTGTTTAGTCCTATCGCATGCGTATAAGTCGCCGGTCCGTAAACTAAGTTTAATCCGGTTGTTGTAAATCCTGTTAACGATGAATTTGTTGTTGTTCCAATTCGGATTGTAAAGTTGGTAACGTTTGTTCCGCTTCCTAATGATGTGATTCGGTAAGCAAGTGACGTAATATTTCCTGGTTTTAATCCGGCTGCCGTTAATTCGGCTGCCGTAAATACCGTCTGATTCCAGTATTGTGCCCAACGGTTACAGAAAGCTGTTGGTTGTGTTGTATCACCTGTTAACGTAGTTCCGGTTCCAACGGTTACCGTTCCAGGACCTACTGTTTGCGTTGTCGCTGCTAATGATGATGATGTTCCTTCACAAATTGTTGCCGGAGTTGCTGCAACATTCACTACCGGATTCGGATTGATGTTTACAACCACTGTTGCAGTTGTAGCACAGCTTCCCGCCGATTGTGATGCTGTTAAGGTATAAGTAGTTGTTGCAGTCGGATTAAATGTCCATCCATTCGTCACATTTCCGGTTACTCCTGTTGCAGGCGACCAGGTATAGGTATCGTAGTTTGATCCTCCTGTTGCAAGTGTAATGGCACTACTTGTCGATCCGCTACAAACTGCTGCTGTACTGTTGGCACTTAACGTGATAGCCGGTGCCGAAGTAACCGTTGCTACTACTTCCGTTCTTGGTGAAGCACATGACAGATCGAATTTCCAGTTATAGAAGCCCATAAAATAGGTTGGATCGTATCCGTTTCCAGTGATGTTTGCCGCCGCAGATGTATACGGATAAGTTGCTCCGGATACATTACGACTTACTCCACCGGATGGTAACGTTGGATATAACTGGTAACTTCCCGGTGCTAACGTATGATTTAACGTAATGGTTTGTGCTGTTGCACCTCCCCCTACGCTAGTTACATATGGATAGGTAGCAATTACAGTTCCTGATGAGCTACGAACAATAATCGCTCCGTTTTGTCCTGATGTTTGCGGGAATACATCTACTGAAATCAGTTTTGTATTTTGTAAAACCGTAAAGTTTACCTCCCACTCAATTGTTTGTGTTCCAATGGTACCACCTTGCGCTGTTGGCGAAACCGGCCCTACACTTGTCGTTCCCGGAACACTTGTTTCTACCCAATAGGATGTTGTTGTTGAAATTACCGGGGTATTAAAGGTTGTACCGGTTCCCAATGCTGTTCCGCCGGTTTGTGCTGCATACCAGTTGATCGTTCCACCCGCTGCCGTAGCCGTAAGTACTGCCGATCCGGTTCCACATACCGTTCCCGGTGTTGTTCCTGTTATATCAAAATAATCACATTGGGTTGTAAAGGTAGCAGAAGCTGTCCAGGCACTAAAATCGCCGCTTCCACAGTTGGATCGCACATAAACCGTATAGGTTGTTGATGGCGCCAGTCCGGTAACATTTTGTGTTACCACTCCCGCAGCAGATGTTCCTGAAGCTCCCAATCCGGTTGCGCCGCTTCCAGCCGCACCACTGCTTCTCACTTCATATTGGTATCCGCTTGCCGGTGCTGTTGCCGGTGCTGTCCACGCAATTGTAGCACTGTTTTTAGTGATCGCACTTGATACAATCGCTGTTGGTGCAAAACAAGTTGGTACCGTAGAGGTCAATGAAATGTTATCCAATGATGCCGGTGGATTGGTTCCGTCGGACGAGTCATTTTTCCATACAAATACCAATCGTTTTGTTTTTCCGGCCACATAGTTCATCTGTGCCGTAGTGAACGCATAAGCTACCGCTGTTGTTGTTGTCGGATTGGCTGTTCCCGCACGTTGCAACAGATAATACCCTGTTGTTCCGTTGGTATACCCTGTCCATCCTGTAGTCGTGGTATTGGTTCCGGTTGGTCCAACATTGGTTGGCGTGATATTCGTATCGATAATGTAAACCATCAGGTTGTCATAATTTCCGTCATTTCCGTTTCCACGCCAGTCGAACGAAAGGTTTACCGCCGTCGCTCCGGCCGGAAATGCAATATCCCTATAGAAAAAGGATCTACTGGTAGCGGTTGTATTGTAATTCCAGGTTGTTCCGCCATCATTGGAAATAAAGGCTCCTCTGTTTCCGGTAAACCATCCCGGAGTTGTTCCTAAAGCCCATTTATTGGTTGTATCATCTAAAGCCGTCCATCCGTTAGCGGCCAGTGTGGTTCCGGTTTCGAAACCGCCATCTCCGGTAGGGCTAATTAAAACCGTTTGGGCTTGTAACTGTCCCAGCCAAAGCGTTAGCATAAACAAACAAAAAGCACTCCAACCCTGTGTCGGTTTTTTATGCCATCCAAATTTGCTTAATAAAGTAATTTTTTTCATAAATATAATATTAACAGTTTATTAGCACCAATGTAAGCAAATATTGATCATCCAATATAAAAAATTAGCATTTTAATAAACAAAAAACAACATTATAACAAAATAAAAACACTATATATATTATATTAACTTATTGTTTGTTTTATGATAAATCTGATTTTTCTAAAAAGACTTCTTTTACAGACAAACATTACCATCCCTTCAAAAATCCCGCTGCCCGTTTTTACGAATCGATTTCCATAAAAAATGCCCCCAAATAGTGTCTAACTTTTTGGAGGCACTCTATATTTACGACAGCCTTTTTTATAACGAAAAACGGATTACTTATTTTTAATCACTTTTATCGACTGAAATTGTCCACTGGCCTGAACCTTTACCATATAGATTCCCGCTGGCAAAGCACTCATATCAACCGATGCTTTTGCCTGATCCGGTTGAAGGGATATCACGCGCTTTCCAACAAAATCAATTACTTCAACCGAAGCAATCGCATCCGTATGGGTTATCACAAACTTCTCGGTTACCGGATTGGGATGGTATTGTAATCCCGGAATAACAAACGAAGTGGTACCCAGAGCTACTTTTACCGTTACCGCGAATGGCGCGCTGGTACAACTGTCAGCAACGTTGACCGCATAATAGGTTTTATCATTGATCAATGACGTATCGGGAGATAATGGATTGCTATGACTTAAAGCATCGGTTTCAGTGGCGTACCATAGTATATTCTCTCCGACAACCGCAATTTTTGCGATGGTAGCTTCGGGTAATTGCCCCACATTGATGGTTTGTTCGGCTGCCCCTATTGGTGGTTCCGGTGCTTCGGTAGCATTCACATGCACTGTAACTGTTTTCTCTGTAAAACATCCGGAACCGTTTACGCCTTTAACCGTATAGGTTGTCGTTTCGGATGGAGAAACCGCTATCGAAGCTCCCGTTAACGCTCCGGGTGTCCAGGTACAGGTAAATAATGTATCCTCTGTAATTACCTGTCCTTCAATTTGCACATCAAACCTTATTTTGGATAGCGTAGGTGTTGGGGTCATTGCCGTCAGTACACTTGATGATGATGGTATATCAGTTGCAGCCCATACCGTTGTATTTTCGGCTTCTGTATAATGGGTTGCCGGATTTTGGAAATTGTCTCCACCTTCCTGCCTGATATCAATAATAATACTAGACATTCCATCCCACAGGTAAGGTATTGAAAAGGAAATTATATTCCAGCCCTTATGATAGTTATAAACAGAAGATTCAAAAACCTGTACCAATCCTGTCATTACAAATCCGGATAAGGTTGTATTGGGAGTAGTTCCCATATTAATCGAAAAATTTTTCACCTTGCCGTTGTTTCCACTATCGGCAAGATGGTAACCAATTCCGGTAATGGCCCCTGGTTGTAATCCCGCTAATCTTAACTCTGCAGCCGTAATAACTGTCTGACTCCAATACTGCGCTTTATTACTACAAAAAGCCGAATGCTCTTCAAATCCCATTGTTTTTCTTTGACCTCTTCCTACCTGCACATTACCACTTGTTGTAACCGACAGGTTAGCCACTGCCCCTTTACAAATGACAGGTACCTCCAAAATATTCATTTCCGGGTTAGGCAGAACGTATATTTTTATTGTAATTGTTTTAGTACAACCCTCTTCAAATTGTGATCCGGTTAAGGTATATGTAGTCGTTTCTGCCGGATCAAATACCCAGCCTGTAGTAACATTTCCCGTTACGCCTGCTGCCGGTGACCAGACATAACTATCATAATCACCAACCCTGGATTTGAGGGTTACTACGGGAGTAGCGTTGCCACTACATATTGTGATCGAATTGGTTTCTAGTAGCAAGGACGGCAAATTGTCGCAAGGTAACTTCCGGGCATTTATTGACTGACTAAACCCAAAAAGCAATACAGTCCAACAAATGAAAGCAATTCGTTTCAGTACCTCTTTTTTATATATTCGAAATTTGTAAAATAATAATGTAATAGCGTCCATAAAAATTAATATTAAGTTATTCTCAATTATTACTGATAAAGCAAACTCTTTAAAAATGTTGCATTAATAACAAAAATACAAATAATTGTTATAAAAAACTTTATTTATTATTTTCATTTTATTATTACTCAATTGATTCTAATAAATCCTAAACTTAGTATCCGAATAATCAGTGGTACTATACAAAGCTCGTCGAGTCGAGTCGAGTCGAATCCAAAATCCGGCAGCTCATAAAAAAAGCCTCCCAAATGGGAGGCTCTCGTATTTATCACATAACAAACTTGTTATTTTTTAATCACTTTTACAGATTGTGATTGTCCGTTTGCTTTAATCTGAAGGATATAAGCTCCGGTTGGCAACACACTCATGTCTACTAATGCTGTGGTAGCATTTGGTCGAACTGAAATTACGCGTTGTCCTACTAAGTTGAATACCTCAACCGAAGTAATGTCGTTCGTATACGTTACTGTAAATACATCCACTACCGGGTTTGGATAGTATTTCAATCCTGGCATATCGAATGATCCTGTTCTTAATGTTACCGTTACGGTTACCGCTAATGGTGCAGTACTTCTACATCCACCTACAGTTTGCATTGCATAGTAAGTAGCTCCGTTCACTAACTGCGTAGTCGACGCCAATGGGTTTACATTTGCTAAGGCATCTGCTTCGGTAGCATACCATACCACTGCTGTTCCGGTTGCTGTAAGATTGGCAATAGTAGCCTGATCTGCTGTTGCCGCATTGATTATTTGTGTCGCATTTCCTGTTGGCGCTGCCGGTGCAGGGTTAACGTTTACTGTTACAGTAGACTCGGTATAACATCCTGTTGTTGGGTTTGTTCCTCTAACCGTATAAGTAGTCGTTGTAGCTGGTGTTACTGTTACAGAACTTCCGGTTAAGTTACCCGGCATCCAGATCCAGTTTAAGTTACCTGCTCCTGTTGAAGCTATCTGTCCTCCGAATACTACGTTTAATCTGTTTTTAGACAAACTTGGTGTCGGATTAGTTGTTGCTAAAACTGTTGTAGATGATAACGTACTGGTTGTAGCCGATACCGTAGTATTGTCGGTTGTAGCCGTATAATACGTAATCGCATTATTTGTTGAATCAGCTCCATCCTGTCTGATATCTACAATGATGTTCGATACTCCATCCCATACAAATGGTGTGGCAAACGTGATGGTATTAACTCCTACTGCATGCGTATAGGTTGCCGGTCCGTAAACTAAGTTCAATCCGGTTGTTGTAAATCCTGTTAAGGCAGTATTGGTGGTAGTCCCCATTCTAACCGTGAAGTTCGTTACGTTCGTTCCGCTTCCTAATGTGGTAATAGTATAAGCGATCGAAGTAATGTTTCCAGGTTTTAACCCAGCTGCTGTTAACTCAGCTGCTGTAAATACGGTTTGATTCCAGTATTGTGCCCAACGGTTACAGAATGCTGTTGGTTGTGCCGTTTCACTGGTTAATGTGGTTCCGGTTCCAATTGTAATGGTTCCAGGTGCCGATGTAGTAGTCGTTGCTACAAGAGTAGCCGTACTTCCTTCACAGATTGTAGATGGTGTTCCCGAAACGTTTACTACAGGTAGCGGGTTAATGTTTACCACTACAGTAGCTTCGATATTACATCCGCTGGTAGCATTAACTGCTTTTAAGGTATAAGTAGTTGTTGCAGTCGGATTAAATACCCATCCGTTTGTTGCATCTCCGGTTACTCCGGTTGCCGGTGTCCAGGTATAGGTATCATAACTTGAAGCTCCTGCTGTTATCGTTACCGCAGCACTGGATGATCCGCTACAAACGGCTGTTGTACTGGCTGTACTTAATGTTAATGCCGGAGGCGTTGTTACCGTTGCTACTACTTCTGTTCTTGCTGATGTACAAGAATCTTCGAATTTCCAGTTATACATTCCCATAAAGTAAGCCGGGTCATAACCGTTTCCGTTGATTTTTGCTACCGAAGAAGTATACGGATATACGGCTCCTGTAGTGTTACGGCTTACTCCAGCTGTTGGTAATGTTGGATATAACTGATAGTTTCCTGGCGCTAAAGCATGGTTTAACGTAATGGTTTGCGCTGTTGCTCCTCCACTTACGTTTGTCGTATACGGATAGGTTGCAATTACTGCTCCTGATGAACTACGAACGATAATCGCTCCGGTTTGTCCGGATGTTACCGGGAAGATATCTACTGAAGTTAATTTCGTGTTCTTTAAAACGGTAAAGTTGATTTCCCATGCCGTTGTTTGTACTCCGATTGTTCCTCCCTGTGCAGTTGGCGAAACCGGTCCTACAGCTACAGTACCATTTACTCGGCTGGATTCAACCCAGTAGGATGTCGTTGCTGAAATTACTGGTGTTGTAAACGAAGCTCCTGTTCCAAGCGCTGTTCCTCCTGTTTGTGCTGCATACCAGCTAATGTTTCCTTCGTTTGCTGTTGCTCCCAAAGTTGCCGTTCCCTGGCCACAGATACTTGCTGGCGTTGTAGCCGAAATTACCGGTGGATTACATGGTGTTGTAAAGATTACTGGTGCAGACGTCCAGGTACTGGTGTTTCCGGTTCCACAGTTAGAACGTACCCAAACATAGTATGTAGTTGAAGGTGTTAATCCTGCTAATGGTGTCGTTACCGCTCCTGCAGCTGCCGTTGCATTCGGTGTTGTACCTACTCCTGGGGCTGTGCTGTTTTCCGAATAATAAATGTCGTATCCGTTTGCCGGTGTCGATACCGAAGCGGTCCAGTTTACAGTGGCTGTAAAAGCGGTGTTTGCCGTTGCAGTTACTGCTGTTGGAGGCATACACGATGGGATCGCTACTACTGTTAATTTATAATCTTCTGCTTCTGTTCTTGTATTTGCATTCGAACAAGCATCCGGTGTACTACTGTTATAATCAATTCGTACACGCATTCTATAATCGCCTAATGCTGTTCCAGCCGGTACTACAAAACTTCCTGTCTGATCGTTTCCGTAAGCTGTTGTAACAAATACTCTTTCTGTAGCATTATCAAAAACTAAATCGTTGTTCCAGTCAACCCAGATACTGGTTCCTACTGTTCCTCCGACAATAGCCGTTGCAAAGTTGATGGTTCCTGTAGGATACTGTGTAACCGTTGCTGTTGCATAGTTATCCTGGTATCCTCCTGTAGTATATCCCGAAGCAGTGTTCGAAATGTTGGTCGATCCACCTGTAGTGGTAAAATTGTTGATATAAGTAGACGCCGAAGTAGACGAAGGCACACAATATCCGGTACGGAAAGTTGTAGCTGCTGTCCAGGCACTGAAGCTTCCGGATCCACAGTTAGATCGTACGTATACCGAATAGTTTGTTGAAGCTGTTAATCCTCCAATGTTAGCCGTTACTACTCCTACCGCAGTCGATCCGCTGTTTGCCAGACCTGTAGCACCGCTTCCTGCTGCACCACTGGTTCTGATTTCATATTCGTATCCTGCTGCCGGTGCTGTAGCCGGTGCTGTCCATCCAATTGTTGTAGAAACTAATGTCGTTCCTGTAGCCGTTAATGCTGTAGGCGCAAGACAAGTAGGTGTTAAGTCTACTGTAATTTCTCCTAAATACAACGTACTCATATCCGCTGCCGAATAACACTGGAATCCGATGTTATATAAGCCGGTAGTTGGTACTGTAAAGTCAATTTCTTTTGTTACTACTGTGTTTGAAGTTCCGGTAGTCACATCAAATAAAGTGGTGCTCATTGCTGAATTTACAGCCGAGTTTCCAATACCCACTTTTAATTTCTCAGCATAACCGCTGTCTTTATATTTGAATCTCAAACGGTAGCTCGTTCCTTGTGTAAGGTTTAATCCATTGGTAAAGAACCAATCGTTAGCCGCATTGGTACTATGGTATGGGTAGCCCATTACTTTTCCGGTAATTCCGGTTGCACTGGCATAACTTACCCATGTTTTGGTATCGTTATTTACGTTTTGTACAGTAGTACATACCGGGATTGCCGGAACGGTTACTGCCTCAATCGGCACTGTATAAGGAATTACAGATGCCTCACATGATGTTGCAAATGTATAAGCTGCTGTCCAGGCACTAAAGTTTCCGGATCCACAGTTTGATCGTACATATACCGTATAAGTTGTTACTGCTGTCAATGCTGTAATATTTGCAGTTAAAACACCTGCCGCAGTCGACCCGCTGTTTACCAATCCTGTAGCGCCACTTCCTGCCGCGCCACTGGTTCTGATTTCATATTCGTATCCAGCCGATGGTAGTACTATTGGTGCTGTCCATCCGATTGTAGCTGAAGTCGCTAAAACGTTTGTTGCCGTTACGGCACCTGGTGCCACACATGTAGGACCTAATTCTACCGAAATTTCTCCCAGGTATAATACGTTCATGTTTGCAGCCGAATAACACTGGAATCCGATGTTATACACCCCGGTAGTCGGTACAGTAAAATCGATTTCTTTTGCTACTACTGTTGAAGCAGTTCCTGTAGTTACATCAAATAATGTAGTCGTCATGGCTGTATTTACAGCTCCATTTCCGATACCTACTTTTAATTTTTCGACATAAGCACTATCTTTATATTTGAATTTCAAACGGTACACAACACCTTGCGTAAGGTTTAATCCGTTTGTAAAAAACCAGTCGTTTGCGACATTACTTCCATGATATGGATATCCCATTACTTTTCCGGTAATTCCGGTTGTGCTGGCATAACTTACCCATGTTTTAGTATCGTTGTTTACGTTTTGTACCGTTGTACAAACCGGAAGTGCCGGTACCGTTACAGCCTCAATTGGCACTGTATAGGGAATCGCAGCTGTATCACATAACATTGTAAAAGTATAAGCTGCCGTCCAGTCGCTAAAATCGCCCGAACCGCAATTTGCTCTCACATAAACGGTATAGGTCGTACTGCTCACCAATCCTGTTAAAGATGCTGTAGTAACACCTGCTGTAGTAGTACCACTGGTAGCTAATCCAGTTGCGCCACTTCCTGCTGCACCGCTGGTTCTGATCTCATATTCGTATCCGCTTGTCGGATTTGATCCAGAAGCTGTCCAGTTAAGGGTTGCAGTAGTTGTAGTAATTGCCGAAGCAGCTACATCAGCTGGTTTTAAACATGTTGGCGCTACAGCCGACAATGAAATATTATCAACCGATGCCGGTGGATTCGTTCCTGTCGATCCGTTATTTTTCCATACAAATACCAATCGTTTTGTTTTTCCAGCCACATAACTCATTTGCGCTGTAGTAAGCGAATAGGTTACCGCTGTTGTAGTTGTTGGATTTGCGGTTCCGTTACGCTGTAACAGGTAGTATCCTGTTGTTCCATCGGTATATCCGGTCCATCCCGTTGTAGTGGTATTGGTACCTGTTGGCCCTGATGTTGTTGGTGTAATATTGGTATCCACAAGATAAACCAAAAGGTTATCACTGTTTCCGTCATTACCGTTTGCTCTCCAGTCAAATTTAAGCGTAACAGTAGTTACTCCCGTAGGAAATGTAACATCCCGATAGAAATGAGAACGGGTTGCCGTAGAATTGGTATACGCCCAGGTAGTCCCGGTATCGTTGGAGACATAAGCGCCTCCGGTTCCCGTAAACCATCCCGGAACGGTTCCTACGTTCCAGGTATTCGGGGTTCCGTTTACAGTAGTCCAACCGTTTGCGTCGAATGTACTACCATTTTCAAAGCCGCCTTCGGCATTCGGGTTAATTAAAACCGTTGTTTGTGTTCCTTGTGCACTTGCCTGGTGTCCCGCCAGCAATGCCATCAGTAACAAACAACTCAATTTAAAGTGCAGCTTCAATGCATTACGCCATCGAAACCCACTTAAATAAGTAGAGTTTTTCATAATAGTGTCATTAGTTTTTACAGGCAGCTAATTTAACAAAATAATAACACTGAAAAGATTTCAAATGCTTTTTAACAATTTAAAATCTGAAATAAATAAAAACCTCTCATTTTCTTAACAGTATAACCTTTTAAAGTTAAAATCAAATTGCATCACATCGTAATTTCACAATTTATTTTATAAATATTCCCAAAAAAAAAATCGCCTGGAGATTAATCTCCAGGCGATTTCATATCGAATACGTTAATTTACGCGTTATTTCTTAATGATACGGATCTCCTGCATCGCATCGCCCGATTTTACATGGGCAATATACGCTCCTGAGGCCAGGTCGCTCATATCGATAGTGGTCATTGTTTCCGCACTGTTTTTAACAATTACTTTCTGACCTAACATATTATAGATCGTCACATTACTGATTGGCTCGGAATAGCTGATCGTGATGATATCCAATACCGGGTTAGGATAGTATTTTAACGCGGCTTTGTCGAATGACGAAGTACCTAAGGTTACTGTTACCGTTACGGCTAATGGAGCCGTACTTGAACAGCCACCTACGGTTTGCATCGCATAGTAAGTTGTTCCACTCACCAATTGCGTAGTCGACGCTAATGGGTTTGTTCCCGCCATAGCATCTACTAAAGTTGGATACCAGATCACGTTGGTTCCGGTTACTACAATACTGGCAATCGTGGCTTCTGCCGGTGTATTTACCGCGATAATCTGCGTAGCCGCTCCAGTTGGCGCATTCACCACATTGATCGTAACTGCTACTGCCAATCTTGGACTTTCACATCCTGCAATGGTTTGCGTTACGTAGTATGTACCAGTGGCCAAAGCAGCTGTCGTTGCTAAAGTCGTTCCACCTGTTGGTTGATCATACCACTGAATACCTGTTCCGGTAGCTACAAGGTTGGCTACTGTAGCACTGTTACAGAACGATTGTGCTACTGCTGTTGGCTGTGCCGTTACATTTATTGTTACCGCCACCGCTAATCGTGAACTTTCACATCCGGAGATGGCTTGGGTTACATAATACGTACCTGTTGCCAAAGTAGCTGTAGGCGCCAAAGCGGTTCCACCTGTTGGTTGATCATACCACTGAATACCTGTTCCGGTAGCTACAAGATTGGCTACGGTCGCGCTGTTACAGAACGATTGTGCCGCTGCGGTTGGTTGTGCTGTTACGTTTACTACAACATCTACCTGGAATCGGGCACTTTCGCATCCTGCGATGGTTTGTGTCACATAGTATGGTGCTGTTGTCAAAGCTACTGTTGGCGCTAAAGCGGTTCCGCCTGTTGGCTGGTCGTACCACTGAAGTCCTGTTCCGGTAGCAACAAGGTTCGCTACTGTGGCTGAATTACAAAATGTTTGCGCGGTTGCGGTTGGCAATGCGGTTACATTTACGGTTACCGTTGCTACAGTGGAGAAACTTGGCAATCCAAGTGCTGCACAGGTTACTACCAAACGGTAATAGGTGGTTTGTGTAAGGGTACCGGTGGTCAGATCAGCATACGTTGCCGAAGCAGTTCCTTCATTTACCGGTGCTGTAAAGGCTAAATCGGAAGACGATTGCCACTGATACGTTGTGGTTTCTCCCGTTGAATATCCGGTTGCCTGAATTGTTGAAGTACCAGAGGTACAAATGGCTGTTACCGTAGCAGTAGCTGTTCCTCCTACCGCTGCCGTACAAACCGGCGACGTAAATTCGTCCGCTCCCATATCCGGAGTGGTAATGCTTCGGGTATTACCGTCAATGTCGGTTGTTACCGTTGCAATTGGTGTTCCGGTGTTATCCAGGTAAATATTCGATGCCGGAACCAAATGTAAGTCGGTTGTCGATGTAAATACCGGCACTACGTTTTTCGAATTCACATTTCCACCAAAACCCGTTACCAATGCTGCTAAATCGGCTCTGTCCGATCCGATATAGGCCAGGTTAGTCCCTGTTGACGTATAGTTGTTATAATCGATTGCTGCAAAAACCGTGTTCGCAGCCTCCGAATAGATCGCATAACGCGCTCCCGTTTGTGTTTGTGAGTTGGCGAAGATATTATTTCTCAGGTTGATCGCACCCGGTAAGGTTACCCCCGTAGTGATGTTTATTGCTGCCGGTCTTCCACTTACGGTTTGGTTGGTATTCATCGCCACCGTGTTGTGGTAAATGTTATACCCCGCTCCTTGTCCGACAATAATACCATAACCGTTATCCGCAACGGCACCTCCGGCAGAATATCCATAACTGGCTATATCACTGACAAAGTTGTTGTATACGTTGATAGCAGCTACTACACTATTGGAATTCAAATAAATACCATTACTTCCATATCCGGTTGAATTGGTATTCTTAACATCCGAAATCTTATTATTGAATATATTTCCGTTTATTGCAACTCCTCCCACCAAAATACCGGAAGAAGTACTTGTTGTTGTAGTAATAACCCCTTTGATATCGTTACCGGAAATCACAAACGCCTGCGCATTTTGCACTGCAAGACCTCGGAAACCAAGTTTATCAGCTGTAACAGTAGAACCAAATACGTTATTGGAAATTACAAATCCCTGATCCGGCGTTGTTGCATTTCCAATAGCAAAGATTCCATTCTGCATTTTGTTAAAGGTATTATTAATCGATGTAAAGCCTGTATTTGGCGACTCTGCTGCGGCTCCTAAAGTAGCGCCACTCACTACCAAACCGGCTACCGTTGTTGTTGGTGCATTCCCTACGAATTTTATATTTCGGAAAATCGAATTCGTTGCTCCATTAGTTGCATCTACCGATGCCACCCATACGATTACACCTCCTGAGTTGGTGTTGGCAATTGTTAAATCACGTGTTGTCGTTCCGTTGTTACTTCCATCGAAAGTTACATAATCTGCTCCGAAAAGTTTAAAGATTGTTGTGGCATTCGACCCTGTAATTGTTGGTGTTACTCCCGTAGCCGGTACAATTGTCAGTCTATTGACAGCACTGGCATCAGCATTGGAATTGATCGTGATCGGGAAGGTTTCTGCAGGATAGGTTGCATCTATTAAAGAGAATGTAACCGGACCGGATAAACATCGTGTATTATAATCGGCAACAGCTGCCGTAATGGTTGCATAAGCGCCACCTACTCCAACGGTGTACACTCCGTTTAACGGTGCTGTCAGACTATAGGAGAATGGTGTTGTTGGCGGTGTACCGACTGCTGGTGGGTTAATCGTAAATGAAGCCGCTCCGGGCGCCGGTAATGCGCTTACATTTGGTGTGCCGGCATTATCCTGAGCTACGAAATAATAACTTACCGTATCGCCTATGACTGCTCCGGTTCCAATTGCAAACTGATATTGTCCGGCTCCTAAACTCGTAGCTGTAGCTGCTGTATAGGCTCCGGTATTAATTCTCCAGTAGGCTACCGGCAATCCGGCTCCAGATGTAGGCACTCCACTGGCATCTGTAATCGTTGCCGTGATGTTTCGGGTTCCAACGGCACAAACGTTTGCCAAAACAGTATGTGTAATTACCGGTGGTGTAAGATCCATAGGAACTCCCGCAAATTCATCGGCTCCAATATCCGGTGTCGTAGTACTACGAACATCACCATCGAAATCGTCTGTAATTCCAGCAACTGGTGTTCCTCCGTTTTCAATCTGAGTTGGCACCGTTGTATTGATATGTAGGAAGCCTGCATTCGTTCCTGTGGTAGACGTCCATGTTGGATTTTCTGATATCGAAGCACTATCGCGTGTACCCATTCTGGTTTTTAAGGTTGCCAACACGGTATCGGTATTGGTTCCATCAGCAAATAATGTGGGACCAAAATACAGGTTGTTATTCGATACTGCATCATAGGTTGTCAATGAAGTTCCCGATCTTCTGAAAGCCACCGCCAATGCCGTTCCATTCGGTGTTGACTGGTTTACAAAGATATTGTTGCGCAATGATACGGTTGGTGTTGTCGATACCGAAATCGCACTCGATCCAAACGATGCTCCGGTACTGGTTGCATTTAATCGTACGGTGTTGTAAGACGCATTGACCGTTGTTCCGCCTGTAATATTAATCCCTACTAATGGGTTCGCGGCATTGGAAATTGGTGTTCTTAAATCGCCAATGATATTATTAGACAGATTTACAGTGGTACTTCCACTTACTAAAATTCCGTTTACAACTCCCGATGCATTGTTGGCTTCGATGTTGTAAATTTTATTTTTATATATATTTTGTGATGTACCTCCGGTAATTGCTATTGCACTTATCGTATTACCTCCGGTTGTTGTTAATCCCGAAATGGTATTGTTAAAGAAATTCTGATCTCCGGCTGCAGAAGTAATTCCAACAATTGAGTTAGCTCCCGTGATATTGCTGATCACGTTTCCGGATACATTATTTGTTCCACCTACCAGACTGTATCCCGCATTTAGGATGGTTACCGTCCCGTTTCCGGTGGTAATATTATTAAAAATATTGTTTGTTATGGTTTTGTTCGGATAGGTTGGCGTTGTTCCATCTGCAGAACGGAAACCTCCCAAAGTAGTTGCTCCGGTTAAGGTCACGTTGGAGAAGTCGTTCATGGAGTTAACCTCTGTTCCACCTAGTGTACTTCCGAATGAATCATAAAAATACACCGTACCTCCCGCTCCGGTTTTACTAAATGCCGTTACAATTATGTTTGAGTTTACCGCTGTTACGGAATTGGCCGCGTGGGTAACGCTATTACTTATAAAAGTAAAGTTACCGGTTGTATTTACACTAAGGTTAATGAATCTGTTCGCACCAATAACCGTGTTTTGCGTTGCTGCAGCATTACTAATTAGCGTAATGGCTCCTGATCCGGCTACTGTATGTCCAAAATTATTGAAGTCATTATTACTGATGTTTAACGTTGTGTTTGTGTTTACCGTAGAACCTTCATAGGAAATCCCCATTATGGTACCGCTGGCATTGGCACTTCTAAGTGAAATGGTATTGGCATTGATCTCATTTACAATCAATGTGGTTCCGGTTGGGGTATTTGTAAATGACGGTACATATATACCTCGTAATGTTCCAGATGTTACACCTCCGTTTGAACTGGTGATTGTATTGTGGGATACATTAAGATTTCTGGTGTTACGCACTAAAACGCCGTTTACAGAACCCGATACGTTAGCATAACTTGAAAACGTTCCGGTTGTTCCGAAATTCGTAATGCTGTTTCCCGTTGCTGTTGTTCCTCCTCCGATATCCAGCCCCATATTATGGTCGGCAGCAGCCGAAGGTCCTATAACCAAAATTCCAATATTTACATTGCTGATGTCGTTGGTATAGACTTTTAAATTGTGATTTCCTCCGTTTGTTCCCGTAGCCGGTGTGGAAGTGGTTACAGCTGTAGCCGAGTGCGTCGAGTTACTGTAAATTCCAAATGTATTCTGATAGGTACGGTTTAAACTGATTGTATTATTCTGAATAACATTATTTTGCGCTCCGTTAGTTGTAGAAGCATAAAGCAACGCTACACCCCATTCGGTCATATTGTTCGTACCGGCTGCCGTTGTGGTATTCGCCGCATTTTCGGTCATGGTAAAATTCTGGATTATCACCCAGTCGGCTCCAACCAATTTAAAGATGGCATCGTTTAACGCTCCGGAAGTTTGTGGCGTAGGTGCCGTAATCGTACTGGTGCTTCCTGAAATGGTAATTACATTTGTCGAACTTCCTTCGGCTGTAATTACATATCCTCCTGCCGGAGCAGTTTCATTTCCGGTTAACGTAATGGCCACCGGGCTTGTAATTGTCGCTCCATTTAATGCCGTTATAGCTGCTGCTAATGACGGATAAGTAGGATTGAGTCCCGAGCCCCCGTTTGTAGTAACCTGTGCATGGCCTACAAACGCAGCTAAAAACAAAAAGAACATTAAACAGGCTTGCTGTCGAATGTTCTTAAGCCGTGAACTATCACGGTTTCCTTTTTGATTAAACAATGAATCGGAGTCATTGCCTAATGAATAGTATTTTTTATTCATATAAAATGATTTAGTAAGTGAAATTACTAAATTTTTAAACATCTTCTAACAACATTAACATTACACAAAACATATCACAAATAATATTCATTATTTTTAATTTTTCACAATTAGTTTAAAAAAAACATTCTTTTTGTGACTACATTCTGATAAAAAAAGGATAATACCTGATTTTTAAAAATAAAACCCTTAAAAAACAATGCATTTTGTAATAAAAAAAAGCCTCTCAAAACTGAGAGGCTTTCTATTATGCCTGACCTGTTGGTCCGAAATTTAATGGTATAGAAGGCATTTCTGCTTCTTTTATTTCACCGTGAGCGGCTTCAAACCGATTGATATTTTCGGCTAAAGCCCCCAATAAACGCTTGGCGTGTTGTGGCGTTAGTATAATTCTGGATTTTACTTTCGCTTTTGGCACACCCGGCATGATATTGATATAATCAATTACAAATTCGGTATTCGAGTGGTTGATGATCGCCAGGTTGGAATAAATCCCATCTGCCGTTTGTTCGTCCAACTCAATATTGATTTGACCTTGTTGCTTATTCTCACTCATGATGCTTAGTAATTAAATTCTTCTTTAGCAGCCATCAATTCGTTGAACTCTTCTTTAGAACCTACGATGATGTTATCGTAATCTCTCATACCGGTTCCGGCAGGGATTCTGTGTCCTACGATAACGTTTTCTTTTAGTCCTTCCAGTCCGTCTACTTTTCCTGCTACTGCAGCTTCGTTCAATACTTTTGTTGTTTCCTGGAACGACGCTGCCGAGATAAACGACTTGGTTTGTAACGATGCTCTTGTAATACCCTGAAGAATTGGAGTTGCCGTTGCCGGAACTACATCTCTTGCTACTACCAGGTTTTTGTCGCTACGCTTCAGGATTGAGTTTTCGTCTCTCAATTCTCTTGGCGATACGATTTGTCCTGCTTTCAGGTTTTCAGAATCTCCCGCATCTTCTACCACTTTCATTCCGTATAATTTGTCGTTTTCTACGATAAAGTCGCTGGTATGAGCCAACTGATCTTCTAAGAACAGGGTGTCTCCCGGATCCTGAATCTGTACTTTACGCATCATCTGACGAATTACAACCTCAAAGTGCTTGTCGTTGATTTTTACCCCTTGTAAACGGTATACTTCCTGGATCTCATTTACCAAGTACTGTTGTACAGCAGATGGTCCCTGGATTCTCAAGATATCATCCGGAGTAATCGCTCCGTCCGATAATGGCATACCCGCTCTTACGTAATCGTTCTCCTGAACCAGAATCTGGTTGGAAAGTTTTACCAGGTATTTTTTAATCTCACCAAACTTCGACTCCACCACGATCTCACGGTTACCTCTTTTGATTTTTCCAAAAGATACTACTCCGTCGATTTCAGAAACTACAGCCGGGTTCGATGGGTTACGTGCTTCTAATAACTCGGTAATTCTTGGTAGACCTCCCGTGATATCACCCGCTTTAGACGAACGACGTGGGATTTTTACTAAAATTTTACCGGCTTTAATTTTCTCTCCGTCATCAACCATAAGGTGGGCACCCACCGGTAAGTTGTACGAACGGATCAATTCACCATCTTTTCCGTAGATCAATAAAGTAGGGATTAATTTTTTATTTCTTCCCTCAGAGATTACTTTTTCCTGGAATCCGGTTTGCTCATCGATTTCAACCATGAACGTTTGTCCTTGCTCGATATCTTCATAAGCTACCTTACCGGTAAACTCGGAAATAATTACCCCGTTATATGGATCCCATTTACAGATGGTTGTTCCTTTTTCCACAATATCACCGTCTTTTACAAAGATGCTTGATCCATAAGGAATATTGTGTGTATTTAATACGATTCCGGTTGTTTCGTCGATCAATTTCAACTCGGTTGAACGTGAAATTACGATATCGGTAGTGTTACCTTCGTTGTCTTCACCTTTAACGGTTTTTAAATCTTCGATTTCTAATCTTCCGCGGAATTTCGTGATAATACTTGATTCTTCCGAGATATTACCTGCAGTACCTCCCACGTGGAATGTACGAAGTGTTAACTGTGTTCCCGGTTCCCCAATTGATTGTGCTGCGATTACTCCGACAGCTTCACCTTTTTGAGTCATTTTTCCGGTAGCCAGGTTACGTCCGTAACATTTCGCACAGATCCCTTTTCCGGCTTCACATGTTAACGGTGAACGAACATCTACTTTTTCAATCGGAGATGCATCGATCGCTTTTACAATAGCTTCGGTGATTTCTTCACCAGCAGCAACCAATACTTCGCTCGTTAGCGGGTTGATTACATCCTGTAACGCTACACGACCTAAGATTCTTTCTCCTAATGTTTCAACGATCTCTTCATTCTTTTTCAATGCCGATACTTCAACACCACGTAATGTACCACAATCCACTGAGTTCACGATTACATCCTGAGATACGTCGTGTAACCTTCTGGTTAAGTATCCGGCATCGGCCGTTTTAAGAGCCGTATCCGCAAGACCTTTACGGGCACCGTGCGTCGAGATAAAGTATTCTAAGATCGAAAGACCTTCTTTAAAGTTCGATAAGATCGGGTTTTCGATAATCTCACCACCACCGGCAGTCGATTTTTTAGGCTTTGCCATCAATCCACGCATACCGGTTAACTGACGGATCTGCTCTTTCGATCCCCTCGCCCCAGAGTCAAGCATCATATACACCGAGTTGAATCCTTGCTGGTCTTCTCTAATGTTTTTCATCGCTAACTCCGTTAATAATGCATTCGTTGAAGTCCACACGTCAATTACCTGGTTGTAACGTTCGTTGTTGGTGATGAGACCCATGTTATAGTTCATGGAAATTCCTTCAACCTGACTGTTTGCATCGGCGATCAAATCTTGTTTTTGATCCGGGATTTTGATATCTCCCAAAGAGAAGGACAATCCTCCTTTGAAAGCGAATCGGTATCCCATATCTTTCATATTATCCAAGAAGGCAGCCGTTGTTGGTACATCGGTAACACTTAAAATCTTACCGATAATATCACGTAAGCTTTTCTTAGTTAATACTTCGTTGATATATCCAGCTGCTTCCGGTACTACTTCGTTAAATAATACTCTTCCGGCAGTTGTCTGGATGATTTTGTATACTAATTCTCCGTTTTCGTTAAAATCTTTTGCACGGATTTTAACGCGGGCATTTAATTCCAGTTTTCCTTCGTTTAACGCGATGTTTACTTCTTCGGCAGAATAGAATGTTAATCCTTCTCCTAAGATTTTGTGCGTTTCCGTAGACAAACGTTCTTTGGTCATGTAGTACAGACCCAAAACCATGTCCTGAGAAGGTACCGTGATCGGAGCTCCATTCGCCGGGTTCAGGATATTGTGTGAAGCCAACATTAATAATTGTGCTTCCAAAATAGCCTCCGGTCCAAGCGGTAAGTGAACCGCCATCTGGTCACCATCGAAATCGGCATTAAACGCCGTACACACTAACGGGTGTAACTGGATCGCTTTACCTTCGATTAGTTTTGGCTGGAACGCCTGAATACCCAAACGGTGCAAGGTAGGAGCACGGTTTAGTAATACCGGGTGTCCTTTAATTACGTTTTCAAGGATGTCCCATACTACCGGCTCTTTTTTGTCGATAATTTTCTTCGCTGATTTTACCGTTTTAACGATTCCTCTTTCGATTAACTTACGAATAACGAATGGTTTGTACAGCTCGGCAGCCATATCTTTTGGAAGACCACATTCGAATAATTTCATTTCCGGTCCTACAACAATTACCGAACGCGCTGAATAATCCACACGTTTTCCTAATAAGTTCTGACGGAAACGCCCTTGTTTTCCTTTTAAGGAATCCGATAGGGATTTCAATGGTCGGTTTGATTCTGTTTTTACTGCAGAAGCTTTTCTGGTGTTATCGAATAACGAGTCTACCGATTCCTGTAGCATACGTTTTTCGTTTCTCAAGATCACTTCCGGAGCTTTGATTTCCATTAATCGTTTTAAACGGTTGTTACGGATGATTACACGTCTGTAAAGGTCGTTCAAATCGGATGTTGCAAAACGTCCTCCATCAAGCGGCACCAACGGACGTAATTCTGGCGGGATAACCGGGATTACTTTTAAAATCATCCATTCCGGACGGTTTTCGCGGTTGTTGTTCGCTTCACGGAACGATTCTACTACCTGTAGTCGTTTTAAGGCTTCCGTTTTACGTTGTTTAGACGTTTCGTTATTGGCCGCGTGACGTAGGTCGTAGGATAACGAATCCAGGTCAATACGTGCTAATAAGTCCATGATACACTCCGCACCCATTTTAGCAATGAATTTGTTCGGATCGGTATCGTCTAAATATTGGTTTTCCATTGGAAGGCTATCCTGAATGTTCAGGTATTCTTCTTCCGTTAAGAAATCCAGGGTCTTTAAGGTTTCTCCGTCTGGTCCTTTTGCAATACCCGGCTGAATTACTACGTATCTTTCGTAGTAAATAATCATATCCAGTTTTTTGGATGGTAATCCAAGGATATAACCGATTTTATTCGGAAGGGAACGGAAATACCAGATGTGTGCGATTGGCACTACCAGGTTAATGTGTCCTACTCGGTCTCTACGTACTTTTTTCTCAGTAACTTCAACTCCACAACGGTCACAAACGATTCCTTTATAACGGATTCTTTTGTATTTTCCGCAGGCACATTCGAAGTCTTTTACCGGACCGAAAATTCGCTCACAGAAAAGACCATCACGCTCTGGTTTATGGGTACGATAGTTGATGGTTTCCGGTTTTAAAACCTCACCTCTTGATTCTGCCAAAATAGATTCCGGAGAAGCAAGACCTATCGAAATTTTGTTAAATCTTTTAACGGTATTTTTATCTTTTAATCTCGTCATGATATGAATACTATCGATTTATTTAAAACGCTATAAAAGGGAGTAATCCGAAGACTACTCCCGTGTAAATTTATTCTTCTAATCTGATGTCTAATCCAAGACCTTTCAATTCATGCATTAATACATTGAATGATTCTGGCAATCCTGGTTCCGGCATAGTTTCTCCCTTAACGATAGCTTCGTAAGTTTTCGCTCTACCAATAACGTCATCCGATTTAACAGTCAATATTTCTCTCAATGTGCTGGAAGCACCATATGCTTCAAGTGCCCAAACCTCCATCTCTCCGAAACGCTGACCTCCGAATTGCGCTTTACCTCCAAGAGGCTGTTGCGTAATCAATGAGTACGGTCCGATAGAACGTGCGTGCATCTTATCATCAACCATGTGTCCTAATTTCAACATGTAGATAACCCCTACCGTTGCCGGCTGGTGGAAACGCTCTCCTGTTCCTCCGTCATACAGGTAGGTATGTCCGAATCTCGGGATTCCTGCTTCGTCTGTTAAGGCATTGATTTCTTCCAAAGAAGCTCCGTCGAAAATTGGCGTTGCAAATTTCTTACCTAGTTTCTGTCCTGCCCATCCTAATACGGTCTCATAAATCTGACCGATGTTCATACGGGAAGGTACCCCTAGCGGATTCAATACGATATCTACCGGTGTTCCGTCTTCAAGGAATGGCATATCCTCCTGACGAACGATTTTAGCAACAATACCTTTGTTACCGTGACGTCCTGCCATTTTATCTCCTACTTTCAGTTTACGTTTCTTAGCGATGTAAACTTTAGCCAGTTTTAAAATTCCGGATGGTAATTCATCTCCAACAGTGATGGTAAATTTCTCTCTTCTCAAAGCACCCTGAAGGTCGTTTAACTTAATTTTATAGTTGTGGATCAAGTCGTTCACCATCGCATTGGTTTCATCGTCTGTAGTCCACTGACCTTTTGTTAAGTGTGCGAAATCTTCAACTGCATACAACATTTTCTGTGAGAATTTCTTACCTTTTGGTAATACTTCTTCACCTAAATCGTTCATTACACCCTGAGATGTTTTTCCATTAACGATGTCGAACAATTTCTCTACCAATCTGTCTTTCAATTCATTGAATTTCACTTCAAATTGGGTTTCCAATAGTGCTAAATCGTCTTTATCTTTAGAACGTTTGCGTTTATCTTTTACCGCTCTTGCGAATAATTTTTTGTCTAATACCACACCGTGTAATGATGGAGACGCTTTTAATGAAGCATCTTTTACATCACCCGCTTTGTCTCCAAAGATCGCACGTAAAAGTTTTTCTTCCGGAGTTGGATCCGATTCTCCTTTTGGTGTGATTTTACCGATCAGGATGTCACCAGGTTTTACCTCGGCTCCGATTCTGATCATACCGTTTTCATCCAAATCTTTAGTCGCTTCCTCACTTACGTTCGGGATATCATTGGTTAACTCTTCGTTACCCAATTTTGTATCACGCACTTCCAATGAATAATCATCTACGTGGATTGACGTAAAGATATCGTCGCGAACTACTTTTTCGGAAATTACAATCGCATCCTCGAAGTTATACCCTTTCCAAGGCATAAACGCTACTTGTAGGTTACGTCCTAAAGCAAGCTCTCCGTTTTGCGTTGCATATCCTTCACAAAGTACTTGTCCTTTTGCCACTCTGTCTCCTTTTCTTACGATTGGTTTCAGGTTGATTGACGTACTCTGGTTGGTTTTTCTAAATTTAATTAACTGATACGTTTTCTCGTCCGGATCGAAGCTAACCGCTCTTTCCGCATCGGTTCTGTCGTATTTAATGGTAATCATGTTCGCATCAACATACTCAACAGTTCCACTTCCTTCCGCATTAATCAATACTCGGGAATCAGACGCCACCTGACGCTCTAATCCGGTACCAACAATTGGTGCTTCCGGTCGCAATAAAGGAACTGCCTGTCGCATCATGTTCGATCCCATCAACGCACGGTTCGCATCATCGTGCTCCAGGAATGGAATTAACGATGCTGAAATCGATGCAATCTGGTTCGGTGCTACGTCAGTATAGTGAACAACGTTTGGTTCCACAACCGGGAAATCACCTTCTTCACGGGCAATAACTCTGTCGGCAGTGATCGTTCCGTTCTCGTCCATTTCGATATTCGCCTGAGCGATCATCTTACCTTCTTCTTCTTCTGCGCTTAAATAGATTGGTGTTTCTTCCAGATTCACTTTACCGTTTTCTACTTTACGGTACGGTGTTTCGATGAATCCCATTCCATTTACTTTCGCATAAACTCCAAGAGATGAAATCAAACCAATGTTTGGTCCCTCCGGTGTTTCAATCGGACATAAACGTCCGTAGTGCGTATAGTGGACGTCACGTACCTCGAAACCGGCTCTCTCTCTCGAAAGACCTCCAGGTCCAAGTGCTGACAATCTTCTTTTGTGCGTAATCTCAGCCAATGGATTCGTTTGGTCCATAAACTGTGATAACTGGTTGGTTCCGAAGAAAGAGTTGATCACCGATGATAATGTTTTCGCATTAATCAAATCGATTGGTGTAAACACCTCGTTATCTCTAACGTTCATTCTCTCGCGGATGGTTCTGGCCATACGGGCTAAACCTACACCAAATTGTGCCGACAATTGTTCACCAACGGTACGTACACGACGGTTTGATAAGTGGTCGATATCATCAATCTCTGCTTTAGAGTTGATCAATTCGATCAGGTATTTTACGATTGTAATGATATCCTCTTTGGTCAACACTTGTTTTTCCATTGGGATATCCAAACCTAATTTTTTATTCATTCTGTAACGACCCACTTCACCTAAGTTATAACGTTGGTCGGAGAAGAATAATTTATCGATAATACCACGAGCCGTTTCCTCATCAGGTGGTTCTGCATTACGCAACTGACGGTAAATGTGCTCTACGGCTTCTTTTTCAGAGTTGGTAGGGTCTTTTTGTAACGTATTGTGGATAATCGCGTAATCGGCCTGGTTGTTATCTTCTTTGTGTAACAAGATGGCTTTTACGTTGGCATCGATAATTTCCTCTACATTGTCTTTATCCAAAATCGTATCACGATCCAGGATAATTTCGTTACGCTCAATCGATACTACTTCTCCCGTATCCTCATCTACGAAGTCTTCATGCCATGTATTCAATACACGTGCAGCCAAACGACGACCAATATATTTTTTAAGACCTGTTTTCGAAACTTTGATTTCCTCAGCAAGGTCAAAGATTTCCAGGATATCTTTATCTCTTTCAAATCCGATAGCACGGAAAAGAGTCGTTACTGGTAATTTTTTCTTTCTATCGATATAGGCGTACATAACGCTGTTGATATCGGTAGCGAATTCAATCCAAGATCCTTTAAAAGGAATTACTCTGGCAGAGTATAATTTTGTTCCATTCGCATGGAAAGATTGTCCGAAAAACACACCCGGTGAACGGTGTAACTGAGAAACAACAACACGCTCGGCTCCGTTGATTACGAATGTACCGCTTGGTGTCATATATGGAATGGTACCTAAATATACATCCTGAACAATCGTTTCGAAATCTTCGTGTTCCGGATCGGTACAATACAATTTTAAACGTGCTTTTAATGGCACACTGTAGGTTAATCCTCTGTCGATACACTCTTCAATGGTATAACGTGGCGGATCAACAAAGTAATCAAGGAATTCCAATACAAATTGATTTCTTGTATCTGTAATTGGGAAGTTTTCCATGAAGGTATTATATAGACCTTCGTTACCTCTTTCGTCAGATTTGGTTTCCAATTGGAAGAAATCTTTAAAAGATTTTACCTGAATATCAAGGAAATCCGGATAGTCAGGGATGTTTTTCGTCGAGGCGAAATTTAATCTTTCAGTCTGATTTGTTAACATCAATGGACAAAATTTTGATTAAAAAAAAGTAATTTTGTGTAAATACACAGTGTAATTGTACTTTCTTTTTTAAACCGATACATCTCTGAAAATGAACAGAAAGTTATATTTCATTTTCTTTCTTCGTACCGATTAAAAGGGGTTGCATTTCAAATTATGGTACACTGGAAGATACCATAATTTTATTATACGCAAAATGGTTTAGGCCTTTGAGATTTTTTCTCAAGGCCTAAACCTAGCTTTTTAGAGTAAGCTTAGCTTATTTTAGCTCAACTACTGCTCCAGCCTCTTCTAAAGATTTTTTAAGACCTTCAGCCTCGTCTTTAGAAACACCTTCTTTAACATTTGAAGGAGCACCGTCTACTAAATCTTTTGCTTCTTTAAGACCTAAACCTGTTAATTCTTTAACAGCTTTAACAACTGCTAATTTAGAAGCTCCAGCATCTTTCAATACTACAGTGAATTCTGTTTGCTCTTCAGCAGCAGCAACATCACCACCACCTGATACAACTACAGCAGCTGCAGCTGGCTCAATTCCATACTCGTCTTTTAATATCGTTGCTAATTCGTTAACTTCTTTAACTGTTAAGTTAACTAGTTGTTCTGCGAATTGTTTCAAATCTGCCATTTTTTCTATCTTTTAAAATGATTTGTAATTATATAATTTATTATGCGCGTTCGTTGGAATACTATTCCTCAGTTCCTTCTTCGTCCTTAAATTGATTTTTAAGAGCAGAGATAACTCTCTGTGCAGGAGACTGAAGTAATCCGATGATTTCTCCGATAACCTCTTCTTTCGATTTAAGAGAAGCTAATGAATCTAACAGGTTATCTCCAATGTAGATTTCCTCGTTGATATAAGCTCCTTTTAATAAAGGCTTATCTGATTTTTTACGGAATTCTTTGATAATTTTTGCAGGAGCATTTGCGATGTCTGCAATTAAAATAGAAGTGTTTCCTTTTAAAACTGTTGGTAATTCACCGTAGTTGTTATCCGAAGCTTCCATTGCTTTTTCCAACAATGTATTCTTAACAACTTCCAATTTAATACCTGCTTTAAAACAAGCTCTTCTTAAGTTTGAAGTAGTATCTGCGTTTAAACCAGAAATATCTGCTAAATAAACAATATTAGCACCAGCTAACTGTGCAGTTAAATCTTCAATCGCGATTGATTTTTCTTCTCTAGTCATACTAAAAATTTTTAACTACCAATTATACCGCTTTAGGATCTAAGGCGATAGCAGGGCTCATTGTTGATGAGATATGGATACTCTTAATATAAGTACCTTTTGCTGCAGTTGGTTTTAATTTGATTAACGTTTGAATAATTTCGTGAGCGTTCTCAGAAATTTTATCAGCCTCAAAAGAAACTTTTCCGATTCCAGCGTGAACGATACCGGTTTTGTCAACTTTAAAGTCAATTTTACCAGCTTTCACTTCTTGAACTGCTTTCGCTACGTCCATAGTAACCGTTCCGGTTTTAGGGTTTGGCATTAAACCTCTTGGACCTAAAATACGTCCTAATGGTCCTAATTTACCCATTACAGCCGGCATCGTGATGATTACATCAACATCTGTCCAACCGTCTTTAATTTTTTGCAAATAGTCGTCTAATCCTACGTGATCAGCACCAGCAGCTTTCGCTTCTGCTTCTTTATCCGGAGTAACTAATGCTAAAACGCGAACGTCTTTTCCTGTACCGTGTGGCAATGTAACCACACCTCTAACCATTTGATTCGCTTTTCTAGGATCTACTCCCAAACGAACTGCGATATCAACAGACTCATCAAATTTTGCAGAAGCAACAGTTTTGATCAATGCAGATGCATCTTTCAAACTGTATAGTTTGTTCTTCTCAATTTTTGAAGCAGCCTCTTTTTGCTTTTTTGTTAATTTTGCCATGTCTTTTTCTTTTTACGATTAAAAAGGAGCGTTTCCTGATACAGTTATCCCCATAGATCTAGCTGTTCCTGCTACCATACTCATTGCTTTCTCAATTTCGAAAGCATTAAGATCTTGCATTTTGTCTTCAGCAATAGCTCTAATTTGATCCCAAGTAACGCTAGCTACTTTCTTACGATTCGGTTCACCTGAACCAGACTTCAACTTTGCAGCATCCAATAACTGAATTGCAGCAGGTGGCGTTTTAACAACAAATTCAAAAGATTTGTCTTTATACACAGTAATTTGTACTGGTAATACTTTGCCAGGTTTATCTTGTGTTCTAGCATTAAATTGCTTACAGAACTCCATGATGTTAACCCCAGCAGCCCCCAAAGCAGGTCCAACCGGTGGCGACGGATTCGCAGCACCTCCCTTAACTTGTAGTTTAACTACTTTACTAATTTCTTTTGCCATTTTTTTAAAAAAATTTAGCACATCTTCATTGGAAGCGAATGATGTGGTTTGTATGTAACAAAAATTTATACTTTTTCTACTTGCATAAAGCTTAATTCCAATGGTGTTTTTCTTCCGAAAATCTTAACCATTACTTCAAGTTTACGCTTCTCTTCGTTCACTTTCTCTACCGTTCCATTGAAACCGTTGAAAGGTCCGTCGATTACTTTTACCGTTTCTCCTACGGAGTACGGAATTGCAGCGGTATCGGTTTTCACAGAAAGCTCATCTACTTTACCTAACATACGGTTTACTTCCGACTGTCGTAACGGTACTGCATCACCACCTTTTGTCTCCCCTAAAAATCCAATAACTCCTGTTATTGATTTTATTATATGCGGAATTTCTCCCGTAAGATTTGCTTCTATCATCACATATCCCGGGAAATAAACACGATCTTTGCTTATTTTCTTACCATCACGTACCTGTACTACTTTTTCTGTAGGAACAAGCACCTGAGAAATATAATCACTCATACCAAGACGGTTAATTTCCGTCTCGATATAGTTTTTAACTTTATTCTCCTGACCGCTAACCGCTCTAACTACATACCACTTTTTGACATTATTATCAGTCATATCAAAAAAATTAAGCCTTTTTTAATAAATTAAAGAATCCTCCCAGCACTTTGGCGAAAACAACATCTACACCCCATGTTGCCAACGCGAATAAAATCGAGAAAATCGCAACAATGATGGTTAAACGTTGTACTTCAGACCACTCTGGCCAGGTCACATTTGATTTTAATTCCACAAATGCTTCCGATATGTAATTAACAACTTTTGTCATCATATTCTGTTTTTGCACGGGTGGAGGGATTCGAACCCCCATCAACGGTTTTGGAGACCGCTATTCTACCCTTGAACTACACCCGTTTGTTAAAACCAGTGTCGTCGTGTAACGACACTGGTTTTTATTTCAAAATGAAATTAGTCTAAGATTTCAGTTACCTGACCAGCACCTACTGTTCTACCACCTTCACGGATAGCGAAACGTAAACCTACGCTTAATGCGATTGGACTTAATAATTGTACTTCGATAGTCAAGTTATCCCCAGGCATAACCATTTCTACACCAGCTGGTAAAGAGATAGTACCTGTTACGTCAGTTGTACGTACGTAGAACTGTGGACGGTAGTTATTGTGGAATGGAGTGTGACGTCCACCTTCTTCTTTTTTCAAGATATAAACCTCTGCTTTGAATTTAGCGTGTGGTTTAACAGATCCTGGCTTAACGATAACCATACCACGACGGATATCAGCTTTGTCAATACCTCTTAATAATAAACCTACGTTATCTCCAGCTTCACCTCTATCAAGGATTTTACGGAACATCTCAACTCCTGTAATTGTAGAAGTCAATTTGTCAGCTCCCATACCGATGATTTCAACAGCATCTCCAGTATTAGCAACTCCAGTTTCGATACGACCTGTAGCAACAGTTCCACGACCTGTAATTGTAAATACGTCCTCTACCGGCATCAAGAATGGTTTATCAACATCACGCTGTGGTAATTCGATCCAGTTATCAACAGCTTCCATCAATTCCATTACAGTAGCAACCCATTTAGGCTCTCCATTCAAAGCTCCTAAAGCAGATCCTTTAACTACTGGCCCGTTATCTCCATCATACTGATAGAAAGATAATAGATCTCTGATTTCCATTTCAACAAGCTCTAACAACTCAGCATCATCAACCATATCTACTTTGTTCATGAAAACAACCATTCTTGGAACACCTACCTGGCGACCTAAAAGGATGTGCTCACGAGTTTGTGGCATTGGACCATCTGTAGCAGCAACTACCAAGATAGCACCATCCATCTGAGCAGCACCTGTAACCATGTTCTTAACGTAATCCGCGTGACCCGGACAGTCAACGTGCGCATAGTGACGGTTAGCAGTAGCATATTCTACGTGAGATGTATTAATAGTAATACCTCTTTCTTTCTCTTCAGGAGCGTTGTCAATCTGATCGAAGCTTCTTGCCTCAGATAAACCTGCATCAGCCAATACTTTAGTAATAGCAGCAGTCAAAGTTGTTTTTCCGTGATCTACGTGTCCAATAGTACCAATATTCAAGTGGGGTTTGGAACGATCAAAAGTTTCCTTTGCCATGATTTAATAATTTAATCTTAGTTATATAATTAGTGTTCAAATTCTTCTAAACCTTGAGCCAATGACGGGATTTGAACCCGTGACCTCTTCCTTACCAAGGAAGCACTCTACCCCTGAGCTACACCGGCTGGTGTTTTTCCGTTTCCGGAACCTGGTGGGGAGAGCAGGATTCGAACCTGCGAAGACTTAGTCAGCAGATTTACAGTCTGCCCTCGTTGGCCGCTTGAGTATCTCCCCTACAATTTTATTACAGTTACCAAACTTTGAGCCGATGGAGGGACTCGAACCCACGACCTGCTGATTACAAATCAGCTGCTCTAGCCAGCTGAGCTACACCGGCATCAGTAATAAAAAAGTCCGCTATTTCTAACGGACTGCAAATGTATAGAATTTATTTTTTAATCAAAACATTTTTCATCTTTTTTTTATTTCTTCTTAAATTTATTTTAGAAACAAATTTGTAAAGCCCTCAAAAAGAATCCCATCGCTTAAATATGTGTTCTTATCCTACCTTTTCTTTTTAATAATAAACGTTCTAAAGAATCCGCAGACAGGTCGACTGCCTCTTCAAAACTTTTGCTTTGTTTTTTCACTACAAATTCATCTCCAGGAACACTGATTTTTACCTCCACTATTTTATTCTCTTTATCGCTGGTATTTTCAACTTTCAAAAACACGTCGGAAGAAACAACTTTGTCGTAGTACTTTTCTAATTTCCCTAATCTGTCATGAACAAAACCAATTAGCTTTTTGTCAACATTAAAATTGACAGCCTGAACATTTACTTTCATAATAAAAACTTTTAATGGGTTAATTTTCGGAATTATCACGACTTCTGGGATGCGCGTCCCGGTATACTTTTTTTAACTCAGCCAGACTGCTGTGTGTGTAAATTTGGGTCGACGACAAACTAGCATGCCCTAACAATTCCTTAACTGAATTTATATCGGCACCATTGTTCAGCAAATGCGTCGCAAAGGTATGCCTAAGAACGTGGGGACTCTTTTTTACCTTTTCAGAGACAGTACTAAAGTAATCATTTATTAATCGATAAACAAACGATTCACTGACTTTGTTCCCTTTTTGGCTCAATATTAACAAATCATTATCCGCTATCGAAATTAACTTTTTTCTTTCTGCAAGATAACGATTAATTAACCTGTCTGTACAATCCAAAACGGGCAACAAACGCTCTTTATTGCGCTTCCCTAAAACCTTTAACGTTTTCGAATGCACATTATAATCCACCCATTTTAACCCTATTAATTCCGAACGTCTTAACCCCAACGTATAAAAAAGCTCTACTATCAGACGGTTGCGGATTTCCTCAAACCCATCCTCTTCTCCCAACACCTCAAAAACCCGATCCAATTCTTTTTCCGAAAACGGAATCTGAACCTTTCGCGCCACTTTTAACGCCTTATGTTTTTGAAGCGGATTAACTTCTATTTGTTTTGTTTTTAACAAAAATCGATAAAACGATTTTAAAGAAGACACTTTGCGGTTTACCGAGAGTGTCGCCATTCCCGATTCGACCAACATTACAATCCAGGATCGAACATGACTGTAGTTTACTTTTTCCAGCACTACTTCAAAACCCTGCTCTTCCAGAAAGACTGCAAAAAACTGCACATCATTCACATAAGCCGTCAATGTGTGTCGCGAGTAGTTTTTCTCTTTCTGAAGGTAGTCCTGATAGGCCTGTAAAATTGTTCGCATAAAAATAAAAAAACCGTTAGTAGCAAAGTTAAAAAACTTTGCTACTAACGGCTATAGTAAAATTCAAAAACTACTAATTCTCTAAAGAATCTCTTAGTGTCTGAATATAAGCTGCTTTTTGAATCTGAGCTCTTCTTGTTACTGACGGTTTCGTGAATGCCTGACGACTTCTTAATTGTCTAACAACTCCCGTTTTGTCGAATTTTCTTTTGTAACGTTTTAACGCTCTATCAATATTTTCTCCGTCCTTAATTGGTATAATCAACATAATATAACACCTCCTCTCGTTAATGGGTGCAAAAGTATAACTTTATTTTTGATTACAAAACAGAAAACAACATTTATTAAACTTCCCTAGTTAAAAATGATCCTACAAACCTTGTTAAACACACCTGACAGGTTTTAAAAACCTGTCAGGTGAAAATCAGGTGTAATAAAAAACCCAGTCAACAGACCGGGTTTTTATGCAATATGATCAATTCATTATCCTTTTAGAATATTTCTGGAGATAACCAGTTTCTGAATTTCAGTGGTTCCTTCTCCGATCGTACATAATTTGGAATCTCTATAGAATTTCTCAACCGGAAAGTCTTTAGTATACCCATAACCGCCGTGAATCTGAACGGCTTCGTTAGCTACTTTAACACAAACTTCTGATGCATACATTTTAGCCATAGCTCCTAATGTTGTTACCGGTTTGTGGTTGTTTTTAAGGAACGCCGCTTTGTGTAATAATAATTCCGATGCTTCAATTTCGGTCGCCATATCCGCCAGCTTAAAGGAAATCCCCTGGAATTCGCTGATCGCTTTTCCAAACTGGTGACGCTCTTTTGAATATTTTAAAGCCGCTTCATAAGCTCCTTTTGCAATTCCTAACGATAAAGCTCCAATTGAAATACGTCCGCCATCCAAAATTTTCATAGCCTGGATAAATCCTTCGCCTACTTCTCCCAAACGGTTTGCATCCGGGATACGACAATTGTCAAAAATCAACTCTGCCGTTTCGCTGGCACGCATTCCCAGTTTGTTTTCTTTTCTTCCACTTGAGAATCCCGGTGTTCCGTGTTCGATTACAAAAGCTGTCATTCCCCTGGAATCCCCTTTTTCACCCGTACGAACGATTACTACCGCAACGTTACCCGATTTCGCATGTGTGATAAAGTTTTTTGCTCCGTTGATCACCCACTCATCACCATCTTTAACCGCAGTGGTATTCATTCCTCCTGCATCCGAACCCGTATTGTGCTCGGTTAATCCCCAGGCTCCAATCCACTCGGCTGTTGCTAATTTTGGAATCCATCTTTTTTTCTGCTCTTCATTTCCGAATGTCAGGATATGGTTTGTACAAAGCGAGTTGTGTGCCGCTACCGATAAACCAATTGAAGGATCTACTTTTGATATTTCTTCTACAATAGTAATGTATTCATGGTAACCCAAACCGGATCCGCCCAGTTCTTCCGGTACTAAAACCCCCATGAATCCCATTTCTCCTAATTTTTTGAATAAATCGACAGGAAAAGTCTGCGCTTCGTCCCATTCCATAATATTAGGACGAATGTTTTGTTCGGCAAAGTCTCTGATCGACTGAGCGATCATAGCTTGCGTTTCATTGTATTCAAAATTCATTTTGCTGTTTGTTTGTTTAAAAATCCAAATATAAGGCAATTATATCAACTTTTTCAACTGGGAATTCTTTAATTTTTGTTAAGTCTTCTTTGGATTTTATCAGGCCAATCATACTACGATAGGTAATAATCTGCTTTGCAATCCCGTATCGGAAATACGGAAACTGTGCCAATTCTTTCAGTGAGGCGTTATTAATATCAATCTTTTTTATTTCCGGTGGATTGATCACCGGGAAGTGATGTATCAGTTGTTCGATCACTTCATCCGACAATCCCCAAATATAACGGAATTGCTCTGTGCTGACAAAGGCGCCGAATTTTTCTTTTTCTTTTAGAATCCGTTCGGATAAAGCTTCCCCTATTCCGAATATTTTTCGTAGTTCTTCACGGGTGGCTTTGTTGATATCGATTTGGAAGTCTTTTTTTTCCTGTCGCTTTGCTATCGGATATGAAACGGATTGTGTTTTGTGTATTTTTTGATTAACCCATTCCGGGAATTTAAAGTAGGGCGCTATTTCGGCAAGTCGTTTTTCGTCCATTTGGGTAACCTGACGAAATTCCGCTACTGAGTTGACATATTTATTTTGGGCCCGAAAAGCCTGTAACCGATCGATTTCGGCTACCGTCATTCCTACAATATATCCTTTATAATCGGAAATAAAATTCGGATTAAACGGTTGTAGTTGAATTTTGGATGTTTGATTTTGCCGTTTGAGACTGTCGATTGTTATTTGTTGCGACAACCATTTTTCGGATTCCGGATTCACCTCTGAAGTATGTGGCAATTGTCCGGTAAAGTAAATCAGAAGTTGTATTCCCAGTAGTAGTAACAACAATACAAAAACACCACTTCGCTGCGCCCGCGTAAATTTTAGTCCGTATTTGTTGTTGCTGTCCATTTTTTATCAGAGGTCAAAAACGGAACTCCGTTTGGTATAAACCATGTCTTTTAAGCGTAACCAGAATGCCAGCGTCAGATAGACGCCAAACCACAAGCCGACCGTAAAAAACGACAGGTAAATAAAAAACAGCCGAACACTGGTTGCCCGCATCCCTAACCGGTCGGCTAATCGTGACGACACTTCGAATCCGTGCTTTTCAAAAAAATGACGTATGTTGGTGATCAGGTTCATCTGTTTTTAATTTGATTCAAAAATACGGTTTTCCGTTCGATTATCCCAATAGCTTTTTTCCGATATCACAATGCAGGCATCTTTTATAATTACAATATTCTTTTTTTAATTGCAACATCGCCTGACTATCGAAAGCGCTTTCGATCGTTATTCCCAATTGTTTAAACCGGTCGGTGATACTATTCCGTTCCGGTGCTATTTCCCGTGCCATGTCCAGTAATTCTTCGGAAAAATCATTCCCGAAATAACGGGCATATAAAAATCGTAGCGGCAAAATAGCGTTTATAAAAAGTAATTGCCGGAAACTTATGCTTATCTTTTTGACTTTCTCTTTTCCGGAACTTACCGTATCAAACCGATAATGGGTATTCCAATATTCCGGGATTTCAATAGTAAAGATCTTGTAAAATGCATCAAGCGTATTACAATGAATAAGGACATCAAATAAATTCGGATATCGTTGGTACAATCCGGCCAATTGTACCAGTCGGATCGTTGGAAAATTATCGGGTCGTACTTTATAAAATTGCAACGGGATACTACCTCTCCAATGAAACTGATACTTTTTCTTTAGCTCCTTCCATTTTCGTTTAAGATCACAAAAATACCGATCCTCCTTATCTTCATCTAATAACGCTGTCATCCCAAAAAACAGTGCTTCGAGATTGCCTGCCACATATCGTTCTTTTCGGATGATGGTAAACGGGATAGCTCTCGCAATCTGATAAAACGCTTCACTATTACTGTTTAATCCGAAGCTTTTAGCCAGACAACAAAACAAGGTTGCTTCCCAGTCGTTTTTATTTTCTTTTAACAGTATCTGAATTGGTTTTACTTTTCGTTCCAAACGTTCTAAAAAAAGGCGTTCTTTCCATTTTAGCCAGAAAATCGGTTCGACTGTGAGCAGGTCTTTTTCACAGAAAATCCAATTTTTCGCTTTTATCAATCGATAATAATCTGCTAAGAATTGATCCGGAACATAGGCTTTTAGTACCAATACCGGAATTTCGGAACCATCAGGACGAAAAACAGCAATATCATGTTCCCAGACCACATGCAGAATTACATTGTCGTATTTTTTATTAATCTCGTGTCGGTGATAGTACCAATCGGACGATTTTAAATGGATTTCCACGTTACCTGCCCATCGCTGGCCTCCGATAATTAAACAGGCATTGAAAAAATCCGGTCCGTCTTCTTGGTGGTATTCTCCGGGTTTAAGGACTTGTAGTGCTTCTCCCTGAATTGTTTTTAGCGGCAATGCGGTAATCTTCTGGTATTGCCAGATATAATGTAAAAAAATCTCCTGCATGGCATATAAAGTAAATCTCTAATTTAAGAAAAAATTATCTTTGTGTCTCGACCAACAAAAAATGAAAAAATTATTCGCGATCGTATTAGTATTACATTTCGGAATACTGTACGCACAACGGGATATAATCCCGTCCAACGGTTATAGGATAACCTACTTAAAAAGTTCGAATGGAAAAGTACTCGAAAATCAGGATCCGATTCTGGTTTTTGCGGCAACTGATCAAACAACTTTACTCTCGAGTGCCAGCATTCAATCCGGTAAAGCGGATTTTCCTTATGAACAAACGTTTATCGATCTGAACACCCGTAATTTCACACAACTGGCTTTTTGGGACAAGGCTAAAAATGCAGCGACTACTGATAGTATTTCACTATCCAAGCAAATATTTGACCTTAGCCCGGAAACCAAGATAATACTGGGCTACCAATGCCGAAAAGCCAAAACAATTATCAATTCCAATACGATCGAACTTTGGTTTACCACCGACTTAAAAGTAAAAGGTGCACCTACCGTATTAGGGGCCGATCTGGGATTGGTACTCGAAATGGTGCGTAACAATAATTATGTGATTACCGCTACTAAAATTGAAAAACAAAAGAAAATATCACCTTACCAGATGGCCTTTAATAATTTTAACGGCCCGAAAACCGATCTCTTAACCTATCGCGATTTACTTTGGAAAAGTCGGTTTACCACGATAGCTGTTTTTAAAAACGAGATCATCAATTTCTCCGATCAGTCCAAATCTAATGATAGCATCTTCCGGTATGCGAATGGTACCGTTATTCTGAAAAAAGTAAGCTTTCCAGAGATTCCTGTCGGGAGTCTGATTTTTACCGAATTACAGGAACAATCCAATGGTGATGCTTACGATCGTACCGGTTCCGTTTTTGTGATTCCGGAAGATCAGCCGCATTCTTTTTTAGATGGTTTAAAAAATGGCGCAAAATCCCTTCCGGTTTATGACAACGGAAATGGAAAACAGTATCAGGGCATTGTTCGTACTACTAATTATAGTCCGCTATTGGAATTGATGCGTTTCTTTACTCCGTTTGGCATCCAACAATACAATCATATCGCCTTAAAAGATAAAAAATGGCATGAGATTGTCCCGTATCGTCAGGATATTTCGGAATTACAAAGTACTTTAAGTACTAAAACGGTATGGGTTGGAACTTTTATCGGGAACTACGATAAAGGCGGTCATAAAATCAGTTTGGACATTACCATCCATAAAGGAGATAAGCCAGCAACTGCCAATCGTTTTGTTTTACCGTTGTTTAATACCACTAACGTGATGGAAATGGCAGGACAGGATTATGCGACCCTGTTTAATACCGACAAAGGCCTCGAGGTTACGTTCGATTTACCGAACGATGTTGCGAATGCACAGCTTCGCTATATAACCACAGGTCATGGCGGTTGGGAAAACGGTGATGAATTTGTCCCTAAAAAGAACCGGATTTTCCTGGATCAACAGGAAGTATTTGCTTTTATACCCTGGCGACAGGATTGTGGTTCGTACCGATTGTTTAATCCTGCTTCGGGGAATTTTAACAACGGCTTGTCTTCATCCGATTACAGTCGTTCGAACTGGTGTCCGGGAACCGTAACCAATCCGGTTATGATAGCTTTGGGCGATCTGAAAGCGGGTAAACATACGATACAGATTCGGATTCCGCAAGGCGCACCGGAAGGAAATAGTTTCAGTTCGTGGAATGTTTCGGGAGTCCTGATCGGAAATTAAAAAAGTGCCGTTTGTAAATTACAAACGGCACTTTTTATACACTCTTTTTTTTAAAAACCTGACAGGTTTGCAGCATTCTATTATTTTATCGAATTGATAATATCGTGTTTGGTGATAATATGGTGTTTCCCATTTCCTAAATCAACCAAAACCGCCTGATTATCTTTATTGATCAGTTTTGATACTTCGTCAATCGGAGTTCCCAGTTTTACAATCGGGAAAGCAGCCCCCATTACTTCACGGATTGGTTTATCCGCTACATTTTTATCGGCTACATAACTTTGGAATAAATCCGTTTCGTCTACAGAACCTACAAATCCTGTAACATCAATTACCGGAATCTGAGAAATTTTGTGTTTGCGCATTCTTTCTATCGCATGCGATACTAATTCTTCCGTACGTACTACAACCAATGGTTTATCGATATGCTCTTTGATCAAGTCTTCTGCTTTTGTAATTTCTTCGTCCAGGAAACCTCTCTCACGCATCCAGTCGTCATTAAACATTTTCCCAACATAACGGCTACCACTATCGTGGAATAACACTACTACCACATCTTCCGGTTTAAAGTGTTCTTTTAACTGGATCAGTCCTTTTATAGCGGCTCCGGCTGAGTTTCCTACAAAGATTCCTTCTTCCAATGCAATTCTACGGGTATACACCGCAGCATCTTTATCGGTTACTTTGGTAAAGCCGTCGATTAGTGAAAAGTCAACGTTTTTAGGAAGGATGTCTTCTCCGATTCCTTCGGTGATATAGGAGTAAATTTCGTTTTCATCGAAAATACCCGTTTCATGGTATTTTTTAAATACCGAACCATACGTATCGATTCCCCAGATTTTAATATTCGGGTTTTTCTCTTTTAAGTATTTTGCTACTCCGGAAATGGTTCCTCCGGTTCCCACACCTACTACAAAGTGTGTGATTTTCCCTTCGGTTTGCTCCCAGATTTCCGGTCCGGTTTGTTCGTAATGTGCAATGGCATTCGACGGATTGTCGTATTGGTTTACATACCATGCATTTGGTGTTTCTTCGGCCAAACGTTTTGATACCGAATAATACGAACGCGGATCCGTTGGTTCTACGTCTGTAGGACATACCACTACTTTGGCTCCTACAGCTCGAAGGATGTCCATTTTCTCTTTGGATTGCTTATCAGAAATCACACAAATCAACTTGTATCCTTTTACAATCGCTGCCAAAGCCAATCCCATTCCGGTATTTCCGGAAGTTCCTTCGATAATGGTTCCGCCCGGTTTTAAACGTCCGTCGGCTTCCGCATCTTCGATCATTTTTACGGCCATACGATCTTTTACCGAATTCCCCGGATTGAAGGTTTCTACTTTTGCCAATACAAGGGCATCTACTTCTTTGGTTACTTTATTTAGTCGAACCAAAGGTGTGTTCCCTATGGTTTCCAATATGTTTTTTGCGTATTTCATTAGTCTATAATTTCTAAAAAGTCTGTTTTGTTTGCCAAAGATATTGCTATTTGGCGTATTATAAAATGTTACGAACGCATCCTTAACTAAAGAAATTCCATACCAGTCCAAAACGCACCATAAAATCATGATACGGATTATTCGGATCGGAATAATATTTATAGCCTGTAAAGCTGGAATTAAAATGTTCTGCTTTTAAATAAATTCGCGTGCGTTTGATTTTTGCATTGATAAAGAAATCGAGCATCGGGAAGTTTCCGATTTCTTTTTCCTGTTGGATATAGAATTCGCCCAATAATGGGTTGTAGGTATTCGCGTAATATTTTGTAAAATAATTTAAGGTTATTCCCATTTGCAGGTATAAGGCTTTTGAGAAATAGTAATCATTAAAATATAAGGAGTTACGCGTAACAAATTCCGGTACGTTTAGTATTTTGTCTGTCTGATCTACTTTTTGATACAGGAAAGTGTTGTCCAAACCAAATTTACCCACTTTAAACTCGCGTCCTATTTTAACCGAGAAGTAATTGATTGTATTTCCGTATTGTTGCGGGGAAACCAAAACCTGAGTTGGATCGGTACTCGTATCCACAAAATACAAATGATCATCCAAAATACTATATTTTACCGAAGCTTCCAGCCATTGTGTTTTGGCTTCGAGCTCAACGTTTTTAATTTTTTCGTTTTTAAAGTTATTGCTCCAGTTATAGAAGATATAACCACTCTGATACAGGTTGTAGTTCAGATCCGGAAGCTTGTTCATGTTTTGGAAACGCAATGTAAACACGTTACGTGTATCCCAGTTATAACGAACCGTACCTTCAATTTTAGCCAGCGACTGATCGGTTATGGAATTGGAGACTAACAAGGTTCCCTTCCACTTGTTTTTATAGTAGGTATATTGTGCGCCATAGGAGTTGATTTTATCATTCAGTCGATTTGGCACTTTAATCGAGCCATCGTCATTCATAACCGTACTGTTATAAAAATAATTGTAACGGTAGTCCTCCAGATAAAACTCAAAATCGCCAAAGCTTTGGTTGGAATAGGCTACACCCACTTTATTATAGAGACTGTTAAATCTTGTTTTATTACTGATCGTAGTGGTAAAATAATCGCCAAAACGGGTGTTGGCCGTAGGTTGCGAATAATCGAAAAATTTATATTCATAATTAAAACGATGCAAAAAAACCAGACTGTTCGGGTTATTTTTATTCAGACGGAAACTATGGTCAAAAAAGAGGCGCTTTCCTTCCAAGGACGATTTGGTGTCGTCGCTAAAATACACATCCAGACGTGCCCGGTCGTCATAAGGCGGAATACTGTTTTCAAATTCTTCCAGATTTTTCACACCACCATTTTCGTGATTCAGGATATCCTGAATGGCTATGTGGAATTTTAAATTATACCGGTTATCGGTAGTATGGTAACTGGTTATAAATCGGAAGTTACCGGTACTCGAAAGCTGGTTGACATATTTGCCCAACGAACGCAATCCTTTATAACCGATAGAAAAGTTTAGATTTTTAGAGGTATTCAAAGAAATAAAAGCATCCAGATTTTGTCCCTGTTCCATCACCGATTTATAGTATAGCTCGGTCATTGGTGTAGGCATGGAATAGTATTTAATGTCTTCGGCCCGCATAAAATTGAACGTCTTCGCTTTAAATCCGAATTCCGGGTAAGCATTATAGTTCGTCAAACCGTAGTCGAGTGTATTATAGGTTTGCCCTTCATTTGGAAAAGGCATCAATCCGAAAATATCCTTACGCAGGTAGTTTAACTCGTAGTCCTTTTTGATGGTTAATGAAGTATCCACAAAGGTAGTATCGCGATCCAACGAAATGATTTTATATTGGTCAATTGGCGCAAAATGGGTTTTATCATCCGAACCCCGAAGTGATTTCTTAGGCTTTATTGAATCCTTTATCTGCTCCTGACCCAACATCGCAAAAGAACATAACAGTACTACCGCTATAAAAAGATGCTTCATAATTCTATATTAGAATCGCAAAGGTATTAGAAATTTACAAATAATGCAGCTATTCTGTAAAATGAGCTATAATTTATCGCTTTGTCAAAAAAAAAGCGCCCCAGATTGGGGCGCTTAAAAATATATTTATTTAAAAATTATTTTTTGTTCTTTTTCAAACTAGCTTTTGCTTTGAAAGCAGCAGCCATTTTGTTAACAGTTGATGCAGATCTACCTTGAGCAATAACACTATTGTCATTTGGATTTAAGATCGTGAACACTCCATTTTCTACTTTCACAGCAGCGATAATAGTAATATCTCCGTTTCCAGCACCTGCACTATTCTCACCTTGTGAGTTAGAAGTTAAGTATCCTGTAGTTTGTGTGTAAGAACCAGCCTGTAAAGTAGCCGAACCACCTCTTACATAATCAACAGTGATTGGAATGTTGAATTCTGGTAAACCAGCAGCAGGAACTCCTGCATCACCATAAAGGTATCCAACGATTAAGTAAGTACCATTTGGATAATCAGCCAATGGCATTACTAAATGCTCCGGACAGTCACCAGTTTGTGCTCCGTCTCCAACTGGGTTGAAACCAGAATCAAAAACCAAGATGTCTACGTCATACTCGATATCACATAGTGAATACGTCTGACCTCCAGCTTCGAATGTTTTATCCCAAGCAAGTGTTAAGTCTAATTCGTCTTTCACTACGTTTTTGATCGTAATGTTAACAGTTTGATCAATTGTACCGTTCATGTTATGAGCACCTGTAAGTTTTAAAGCAAGTAATTCATCTTGCTCATACTCATTATCAAGAACAGTTGGAATTGTAATTGTATACGTAGATGTGTTAGCCGGGAAAGTTACTAAAAACCCATCCGTTCCTAATCCATCTTCAGCTCCAACCTCTAATCCAGGTAATGTAAAATCATCACCTAAAGTAGCCGTACTGTTACCTAAAACTTCCAGTTTAACCTCCATAGGAACGTTAGACACTTTACTCGTTTTAAGTACAAGCGTAACGGCATCACCTTCATTTACCGTATAGGCAGAAAATTCAGGGGAAATTGCTGGTTTTTCGTTGTAAACAAAGTCCGGGTCATTATCATTACAGGATACAAAAGCTAATCCTGAAAATAATAATGCTAAAGCTGAACTTAAATATCTTTTATTTTTTTTCATATTTCTCTATTATTATTTAGTTCACTTTTCTGAATAGGTATGCTCTGTTTGAATAGATACCTGTGATTGTAACACTAGTCCATCTTAGGTCACCATTTGGTTGTACTGTACCTGTTCCAGAGATTGGATACGTATCGTTACCATACCAGTCTGTGATTGTTAATGTATCACAAAGATCTGTGAAGTACATATCGTACTGTGTATAACCTGGTGTAACATTCGACTTATAAGAACCTACTCCAACCTCCGTAACTACAATCGGGAATGTCCCTGAAGTATACGCTACAGAATAGTTACCTGCTAAGTTAGAGAAACAAGAACCTACTAAAGTGATTGTTAATTTGCTGTAGTTTGATCCTACAACAGTTGCGCTAGAAGAAGAAGCTCCTGTAAGTTTAATTACAATAGTTTTATCGTCGTTTACAACAACATTGTTACTGTGAACCGTAATAGGAATTACAACCGATTTGCTTCCAGCAGGAATAATTGCAGTATGATTAGCAGAAGCAAAATCAAACTCATGTCCTAATGTAGCAGTACTACTAGCAGCATCAAAATCGTAACTAACAGCGATATCGCTATCAGCTGGTAGACTTTGGTTACCTCCGATTAGTTCGATAACCATATTAACTGTTTTATCAGTTCCGTCTGTTACGATTCCATTACTTTGAGAAGTTCTGGAAAATCCAACAATAGCTCTTGAATCACCAAAGTATGGTGCTTCATCGCCTAGGTCACACGATACCGACACAGCGGCAGTTGCAACAAACAATAATAATAATTTAATTTTTTTCATATTTAATAGTATTTTGAGGTTATCACCAATTATGGTAATGCCCAGAAGATTTTATTATTAAATGCATCATTTTGAGACTGACTAGGTACGTTGTTACCATTTGCAGTGTACTCAGAGTTCGGGTACATTAAACGTACTGGTTTAGCAGGTCTTGTAGCTGTTAAAGCTAAATCCGTTACAGGGAAACCAGTTCTTGTATACTCGATCCAAGACTCGATACCATTGATCCCCATTAAAGCGATCCATTTCTGAGTCATGATGGTCTCAATTTTATTAGTTGAAGTTAACCAGCTAATTCTAGGATCTGCTCCAGCTGAATTAATTGCAGTTTTATAGTCGGTAATATTTCCAACTCCAGTTGCAGGCACTCCTAATAATTGGAATGATTTCTCAATACCAGTGATGAATAAGTTTTCAGCAGAACCAGATAGGTATCCTCTTTGTACCGCTTCAGCTTGTAAGAAGTAACTTTCAGCAGCTGTGAAGATATATCCGTCTTGCGCAGAATTTTTGATCAAACCAGGACCAAGATTCGCTAAGTTATCCGGAGCCTCGATACCTGTTTGTCCCTGAATAACTCCAGCCCAAGATCCACCGTTTTGTTTGAATAATCTACCTAAACGTCCGTCTGGTGTACCATATTTACTACCGTTAAGCGATTTGATCGCGTTATCTGTAGCTACAGTAGAACTGTAAGAAGGTCTTTCTGTAGTTTCGTTGATTTGGTATCCGTAAGTGTTATAGAACGGGTTTTGTCTGTCGTTGTTAGCATTTGAATAACCAGGGTTAACTGTAGCATCAGTAGTGATGAAATCAGCACCAGCTAATTCAGCAAACTCAGCATTTAAGTAAGTCTGACTAGCAGCAACACCAGATTCTCTGATCAACAATCTTAATTTGATTGTGTTTGCTAATTTTTTCCAGTTAGCCATGTTTCCTTTGAATACAGGATCTTCTAATCCAACTGTAGTTGTTCCAGCAGGAGCGTTATCGATCATGTCGATTGCGTCTTCTAACTGTACTACTAAATCTCTGTAAATCGTTTGCGCATTGTCATAAACCGGTGTAGGGTTTAATGGATTGTGCGCCTGAGAATAAGGCATATCACCATAAAGATCTACTAAATACTGGAAGTAGAACGTTTTCATGATTTTTGCGATAGCCTTGTGGTTATCGTAATTCTCAGCAGGGAAATTCTGGATGTTTGATAAACCTAAAGTTGTTAGGAACAAATTCTCCCAAATTCTTGAGTAGAATGAGTTATCGATATTTAAGTCAAACTCAACAGTGTAAATACCCGTTACCGAGTTAACGTTTCCACCCCAGCTGTTCATAAATAAGTTTCCTAATGCATTTGGCATTGTAGAAAATGAACGGTAAGGCTGAGTGATCGCACCACTTAAAGCTAAGTTTGGCGTTACGTTTTCATAAGTAGGGTTGTTAGGTGACTGATTGATATCTAAGTAATCGTCACAAGAGGACAATCCTAATGCTGCTACTAATGAAAATAAATGTATTTTGTACTTTTTCATACTTCTTTTAATTAAAACGTTAAGTTAAGACTGAAACCAACAGTTCTAGTGTTTGGATACTGGTTAGTTCCGCTTGCTCCACTGTTACTAGTACCAGAAGCTAAACCAACGATGTTACCATTGCTTAATGATGTTTCAGGATCATCATATCCTCTGTTTTCTCTAGCTAATACTGTAAATGGATTTCTAGCATTCACACCTACTCTTAAGCTAGTTAAACCTGTTCTTTCTAACATTTTAGCTGGAATTGCATAGCTTAAAGATAACTCACGTACTTTGAAAGCTGTAGCATCTAAAATGTAGTTCTCATCGATGTTTGAGTAAATGTTTGCATAATACTGTTGTACTCCAATTGAAGAACCACCACCTGTAACTACAGAGTTGTTCGCCACATACGTTCCAGTGTTAGCATCTAAGTAAGAAGAGTTTGGCATAATGAATCCACCTCTTCCGTTTTCAGCTGAATCAACTAAATAACCGAAGTTAGTTAATGTGTTTTTAGTTCCAGAATAGTACTGGTGACCAGTTCTGTAATCCATTACAGCAGCTAAACGTAATCCTTTGAAATCAATAGAGGTATTTAAACCTAAGATGTAATCTGGAGTAGTTTTACCTAACTTCATTAACTCAGTAGATTTAAGTGGGTTACCAGTGTTTGGATCAACGATGATACGTCCTTCTCCATCTCTTTGGTATCCGAAACCTTTGATGATTGGATACTCTTCACCTTCTTCAGCGAAGATACCGTAAGTTCCGTAAGGAGAGTAGATTGCTACTGAGTTTGTATTATCAGCAACTTTTTCTACTGTAGTTTTCGCTTTAGAGAAGCTGAATCTAGCATCCCAAGTGAAATCTTTCGTTTTAATAGGTGTAATACCTAAGTCAATCTCGATACCTTTAGTTTTAGTAGCACCAATATTTGTTGCATAGTTAGGGTTACCAGAAGCGTAAGAAGAACTGATTGTTGTGATCAAATCAGTGTTATCACTAATATAACCTGCTACGTCTAAAGTAATTCTGTCTTTTAAGAAACCTAAGTTTAAACTAGCCTCTTTAGTAAGGTAGAACTCTGGTTTGATATAAGGGTTTGTTCTTGAGTTGTAAGCGATTGTTGGCTGTACGTTTGGAACATAAGAGTTAACTCCATTGAATGGATAACCTGTACTTCTTGTATATAAGTTGTTGATATCATAAGCAGCAATACCATTTGCACTACCAACTTTTACGATACTCGCTGTAATTTTAGCATAAGAAAGAACGTTGTTATCTTTTAACGACTCAATAGCTTTTGTAGGAATAAAAGATAAACCAGCTGATGGATAGAAGAAGTTATTGTTAGATTTATCTAAGAAAGATACCCACTCATTTCTTCCTGTTAAGTTCAAGAATAAATAATCTTTATATCCTAAGTCAACGTTTCCAAAGAATGCAAATCTTCTTGATCTAGCGAATGAATTTGTAGCATTCGGCACACTTGATACGTTAGAAATATTGTACAATCCAGGGATTGCTAACTGAGATCCTGATGTTCCAGTTGAAGTAGCATAAACATCCTGTACGTTGTTACCAATATTAACTTTTAAGTTTAAGTCTTTTGTTAAGTCATAATCAAAGTTAATTAATAAATCAGCATACAATCTTCTTGTAGAACCATTAGAAGTAGACAATGAAGAAATAACAGACTGGTTACCATTTCCGTAACGGTATGGATCTACATAGTCATTTGAATAGCTTAATGCTTTTGTACTAGAAAGGTTAACACCTGCAGTATATGAAATGTTGATGTTTTTGTTTACTTCAAAACCGATTTTTCCGATTCCGTTGAAAACATCTGTATTCGACTGGTTTCTTACGTTGTCACGTACCCAGTAAGGATTTCTCATATAGTAGCTATATCCATGTAAGTTACCTCCGTTTTCAAACATTTCGATTGGAACGTTTGTTGGCGTTTGTAATAAATCATAGTATAAACTTGAACTTGTAGTTCTAGACTCTTGTGTAGTATATTGAGCATTCCCCTCAACATTCCATCTTCCGATTTTTTTACCAGCTTTGAATTGGAAGTTTGTTCTGTCCAAAACGTCATCCTGAACGATGAACTCATTTTTCAATTTGTTAGCTGTAAAGAAAAGGTATCCATCTTCGTTTCCTGAAGATAATGAAACACCATTTTGAGTTAATACCCCAGTTTTGAAGAATTTCTTGATATTATCACTTCCTAAAGAACGGTAAGGTAACATTAAGAAACTTCCGTCTGCCTGTGGCAAACCTGTAGGCTGGATAGAACCATCAAATTCTGGTCCCCAAGTACCATTCTCATAAGAATAGTGTTGTCCATCCCATCCTTGTCCGTATCTTGTTTGTCTTTCCGGAAGGTAAGCTACATTTGTAAAGTCAATTGAAGAGTTTACAGAGATTGACATTTTCTGACCTTGAGTTGATCCTTTTTTAGTTGTAACGATTAATACCCCGTTAACACCATCAGATCCATACAATGCAGCTCCTTGAGAACCTTTAATTGTATTGATTGACTCAATAGCCTCAGTTGGTAACTGCTGTAATGCAGTAGCAGTAGAGATAACCCCATCAATTACAACCAAAGCCTGGTTGTTTTGTGTGATTGATTTAGGAGCACGAATTACAATTCTCATTGTTCCATCAACAGCAGAGTTCGTCTGGTTAATCTGTAAACCAGATACTTTACCTGTTAATGACTGAATTGCATTCGGAGAAGCTGCCTGTGTTAACTCTTTTGCTTTAACAACTTGGTTAGCAGAAGTGATTGCATCCTGTCTCTTTTTGATACCTAAAGCTCCAACAACAACTTCGTTTAATTGTTTTGCTTCTGATTGCAACGCAACGTTAATCTTGTTTGAAGCTCCAACTGTTACAGAAGAAGTCTCCATTCCAACAAATGTAAAGACTAACACTTGTCCTTGTTTGGCTTTGATGGAATAATTACCATCCATATCAGTTTGTGTGCCTTGTGTTGTTCCTTTAATAACAACACTAACACCAGGTAACGGTAAACCTCCCTCGGTCACTGTACCTGTAACAGTTTTCTCCTGTTGTGCGAACGAAAACTGCATCGAAAACGCTAGCAAAAGCGTAAAAATCCATTTAAACTTCGATCTCATATTAAATTTATTTGAGTTAGTTATTCCGCAAACTTCTTAATAATTTCTTAAATAAACAAATATAATATAGGAATTGTAGCATTTTATTTGTGTTAAAAAAAGCCATTTGAAAATACACTATATCAAATAAAGTCCCTTATTAGACTGCGGTTTACTCAAAATATTTGTGTTTTTTTTATACATTTACCAAAAACAAAAATGCTGCTACAGAATTACTCTAAGTTAACATTGGAAGCCGGTACCGACGAAGCCGGAAGGGGTTGTCTAGCCGGCCCTGTTACCGCTGCGGCCGTGATTTTACCGGATAATGTGATTATCGAAAAACTCAATGACTCCAAGAAATTATCCGAAATCACTCGCGAAAAACTAAAGCCCATAATTGAAGAAGTAGCCCTTTGCTTTAAAGTAATTCACCTCGAACCCGAAATCATTGACGAAATCAATATTTTGAACGCTTCGATACAAGCCATGCAAACCTGCATCGTCAATCTAAATCCAATACCCAACTATATTATTGTAGACGGCAATCGTTTTAAACCGATTCAAAACATACCGTACAGTTGCATCGTAAAAGGCGATAGCAAATACCTGAGTATTGCCGCCGCTTCGGTTCTGGCCAAAACCTATCGCGACGAATATATGAATCGTATACATGAAGAATATCCCATGTACAACTGGAAAAAAAATAAAGGTTACCCTACGATTGAACATCGGGAAGCCATTCGAAAATACGGAACCACTCCCTATCACCGGAAATCGTTCCGACTACTTCCAGAGCAATTAAAACTGGAATTCTGATCACAAAAAAAATCCTGACAAAATTTTGTCAGGATTTTTCTTTATAAAATACTACAATTTTTTAGTCTTTGATTTGCGCTTCAAACAAAGCCGTAAAATGTTTTTTAATTTTCGACTTTACTTCTTCCTCATCCACTTTTACAACACCCAACTCCACATTCAAGGAAGTAACCGCCTTGTCTTTTATACCACATGGGATGATATTATCAAAATAGCCCAAATCGGAATTTACATTTAGCGCAAACCCATGCATCGTTACCCATCGTGAAGCGCGCACTCCCATCGCGCATATTTTTCGCGCAAACGGCGTACCCACACCAAGCCATACTCCGGTCTCCCCTTCGCTTCGCTCACACTGCAATCCGTATTCTGCAAGGGTTCGAATGATAGCTTCTTCCAGAAAACGAAGATATTTATGGATATCGGTAAAAAAGTTCTCCAGATCCAGAATCGGATAACCAACCACTTGTCCCGGTCCGTGATAGGTAATATCACCGCCACGGTTAATTTTATAATAGGAAGCACCCTTATCGGTAAGTTGCTTTTCGTTTAGTAACAGGTTTGAAAAATCCCCGCTTTTACCAAGCGTATAAACATGCGGATGTTCTACAAATAAAAAATAATTTGGCGTTACCTCCTCTTTTTCTTCTCTCCTATTAGCAATCTTGATATCCAGAATCTCTTTAAATAAAGATTCCTGATAATCCCAAACCTCTTTATAATCTTTTAATCCGAGATCCCGGAATACAATCTGTTTGTTCATCGTTATTATTTTTTCTCCAGAATAACCTCAAAGTTCATTACTTCGGGTCTTTCTATATAATCTATAAACGGATATTGCAAGGTTACCGTTTTTCTGTCGTCACTAAAAACCGGATCTTTTGCGGTAATCGATTTTATCTTTTTCGGAAAATGGTATCTTACGGTATAGGTAAAAGCTTCTATCATCGGCCGGATTGTCGCCAGGCTATCCGTCAGCTGCTTTTGAATGGCCGGATCTTTTACCGCCGCCTTACGGGTAAATTTTTTCCCGTCGAACGAATACTTCAAATCGGTTGCCATTTTATCCATATCCGACAATCTGCCTTTCTCTCCGCTTCCATTTGTTTTCAAATCGTCCATTGCTTTTACAACCGACAACCCATCAACCAAATCCGATGGTTTTTTAAAATCACTGAAAAGCGTAAACAAAAATGATTTTTCCACTTGATCCACATGCGTTCGAACCGAAAAGTTTTCCAATTTTTTCAAACGTTGCTGTTCCACCAATGGCAATTTGGCAATACTGTCTTTTCGTTCGTCTATTAATGATTTTAGTGTAAAAGTCGAATCAATTTTCCGATCGCCTTGCTCTGCCGCAATACCCATCATAGCCGATGCATCGACATCTAACGAAAATTTACCACTTCCGTCAGCATTCAAATAAATAGTCTCTGTAAAATTACAGGCTGTCATCATAACCACGACAACCAAAGTAAGGACGAACCGGATTTTTTCCTTCATAAGTTCAGGCTTCAAATTTGCTTTCAAAGATACGATTTTCCATCCGCAATACCTTTATTATCATTTTCAAAATTTGAAATTGATTCCTTTTTAAAATATACCTATCTTTGCCCACTTAAAAAAATCACAATTATGCAACTTTCAGAACAAGAAATCATCAGAAGAGAAAAACTGGGTAAGTTGAAAGAACTTGGAATAAACCCATATCCCGCCAATTTGTTTCCCGTGAACCACACGTCGAAGCAGGTCAAGGAAACTTTTGAGGAAGGAAAGAAGGTAATTGTGGCCGGCCGTCTGATGTCTGCCCGCGTACAAGGGAAAGCTTCTTTCGCCGAATTACAGGATAGCGAAGGTCGTATCCAGTTATACATTAACCGTGACGAGATTTGTCCTGATGATGATAAAACACTTTACAACGAAGTTTTTAAAAAACTAATCGATTTGGGTGACTTTATCGGTATCGAAGGAGAATTGTTTACCACTCAGGTAGGCGAAAAAACCTTACGTGCCAAAAACATCACACTATTAAGCAAAACCTTACGCCCTTTACCACTACCAAAAGTAGATGCCGATGGTAATGTTTTCGACGCTTTTACCGATCCGGAATTGCGTTACCGTATGCGTTATGTTGATTTGGTTGTAAATCCGCAGGTTAAAGAAGTATTTATCAAAAGAACCAAGTTGTTCAATGCGATGCGTACGTTTTTTAACGACAAAGGTTATTTTGAAGTAGAAACGCCAATATTACAGTCTATCCCGGGTGGTGCGGCCGCAAGACCGTTTATCACGCACCACAATTCCCTGGATATTCCTCTATATATGCGAATTGCCAACGAATTGTATCTAAAAAGACTAATCGTAGGTGGTTTCGATGGTGTCTATGAGTTCTCCAAAAACTTCCGTAACGAAGGAATGGACCGAACCCATAACCCGGAATTTACCGCTATGGAAATCTATGTAGCTTATAAAGACTATAATTGGATGATGGAATTTACCGAAAATCTTTTGGAATATTGTGCCCTTCAGGTGAACGGTACTACAAAAGCTACTTTCGGCGAGCATACGGTTGATTTTAAAGCACCTTATGCACGTGTTTCGATGACAGATGCCATCAAACATTTTACCGGCTTTGATATTACCGGAAAAACAGAAACCGAATTACGGGCTGCTGCACAATCGATGGGAATTACCGTAGATGATACGATGGGTAAAGGAAAATTGATCGACGAGATTTTTGGTGAAAAATGTGAGGGTAATTTTATCCAGCCAACTTTTATCACTGATTATCCGAAAGATATGAGTCCGCTAACAAAAGAACACCGCGACAACCCGGAATTAACCGAGCGTTTCGAATTGATGGTATGCGGAAAAGAAATCGCCAATGCTTATTCCGAGCTAAACGATCCAATCGATCAGCGGGAACGTTTTGAATCGCAGTTGGCCTTATCCGAAAGAGGTGATGATGAAGCGATGTTTATTGATAACGATTTCTTACGTGCATTAGAATACGGAATGCCCCCAACATCTGGTTTAGGTATCGGCATGGACCGTCTGATTATGTTTTTAACCAACAATCCATCGATTCAGGAAGTGCTATTTTTCCCACAAATGCGTCCGGAGAAAAAAGCCGTACAAATCGAATTGGAAGACGAAGAAAAAGCAATTATTGCGATCTTAGAGAAAAATGCCAACACTCTGGAATTAGCCGAATTAAAAAATCAGGCCGGATTAAGTGGTAAAAAATGGGATAAAGCCATGAAAGCTTTAGCACAACACGGATTAACCAAAGTGGTTGTAGCCGGCGACAGTAAAGTCGTAGAATTACAATCCTAAGTTTTCGATATACATCAAAGAGGCCGACTAAAATAGTCGGCCTTTTATATTTTTAAGCGTTTCAAAATGAATTTAATCGACAAAAATCGTTCTTAACAGAAAATCAGAATGCCTTTCGGTTTTATTTCTTACTTTTAATAGACATATCACGGAGTTTACCACTTAAACCGACAGGATTATGAAAGCATTCTTTATCCTGATTGTAAGCTTTTTAGCATTAGCAATCAATGCACAGTCCCCTAATACGGAACAACCAACCCTGACAGCAGAACAAAAGGCCAAATTAGAGGTCAAACGCATGACAACGGATCTTAATCTGACGACAGTACAGCAACAACAAATCGAAAAAATACTAATGGATAATAACCGAAAAACCGGCGATATCAAATTACGTCTACAGTCGGCTAAACCAGAAGATAATCAAGCTTTAAAAACCGAATACATCGAAAGTCTAAAGACCTTAAAAACCAATCTAAAAGCAGTTCTCACTCAGGAGCAGCAAGACAAATGGGATGCCGTTTATAAAAAACGATTCCAAAATCAACCGCAAAAAGCAACTACCCAAAATAAGCCTTAAAAAAAGCTGCCTCTTTTTTCGAGACAGCCTGTTTCTGTTACACTAAACCGGATTATACTTTAATCCGGTTGCCTACACCTGACAGTCTTAGCATTTTCTCACTTAAAAACTGTCAGGTGTTTGTATTTACTATATCAGACCGATTTCTGCTCTTGCCTCGAAAAACCCATCTCGCAACTCTTATACAAACACCTGACAGGTTTATCAGCGTTGCGGCGAAAAACCTGTCAGGTGTAGCTTATAAAGTATAATTAAGGTTTACACTCCAACGATATTGCGCTTCCACCCTGCCACCGGTAAGATTTTGATTTATCGGCACCATCACATTGGCACCAAACGAAAACTTATCCCGTCCGATCTCGATTCCCGCTTTTCCAAAAAGGATATCTCCTGCCGTATTTCGAAGCAATTGTTTGTATTGATAGTTGTTCCCGTACACTTCTCCGGCAACGCCCAATTGCGGCACAAATACATACTTATCACTATTCAAAAAATAGAATACTGTTGACGAATAATTAAACTGATTCCCGAAACGATAATATTTCTCATTTTCCGTTTTAACGGTATAACTCCCCATAGTATTTAATCCCAGGCTTCCTTTTTTTACAACATATTCTGCTGCAAAAATATAATCCCAGCTACCGGTTCCCACCTGGAAACTCGGGTTTACACTTCCATTGCTAAATTCGCGATATTTTCCCGTAGGCGCTTTTACTCCGGCACCTAATTGTACCGAATGCGAAAACACGGCGCTATCTTTAACCGTTTCATATACCGTGTACATCCCCAATACCGTAAGATCACCTAAGCCGGATATATCCTGGGCGCCGGTTACAGTTTCCCGATTATGAAAATGGTACGGCACCAATACGGAAACCTGAACTTTTTTCACAATCGGAATACGTCCCCACACCTGAATGGTATTAAAATTTTCTTCATACCAGGGCGAATCCGAAAACAATCCGTCGTTACTTTTATACCGCTGGTTAAAATAGCGTATCCCTACAAAATTGGTATTCAGCATCGACGAAAACCCCAGACTTCCACCACTGGCCGAACAACCACAAGCATCACATTCTTCGAAATATTCGAGTGAACGAAAATAGTTTTGATACGGATTTATCCCCAAACTATCCTTTTCTGCCGCGTAGGTAAATACACTCCAAAACAGCACTACTACTAGACTATATTTTTTCATTTTTATTTTTCTTTTCAATCCAAATCTTATTTCTAAAATTTAGAAAAGTGTTTGTTGTTTTTAAAATTCCGAAAACCGGCGATCCGTTAAAAATTCATGATCCGTTAGTGTTTTCAGAAAGGCGACAAGTTTTGTTTTTTCATTCGCCGTTAACGGAATCCCTAAAGCGCCATTAGCCTTTAATGCCGGATCCAATGTAGGCGAATCCAACACACCGTTGGAATAGTGATTTAAAACCGCTTCCAATGTGGCAAAACGTCCATCATGCATATAAGGTGCCGTTTTTTCGATATTTCGCAAACTAGGCACTTTAAACTTGTAATTATCCTGTGGCAACTCGGTTACGCGGTAGCGTCCCACATCATTGATCATCGGGTTAATCGGTAAACCGTTATTACGATAGGTATCTTCGGTAAATAAATCCGTAGCGTGACAACCGGCACATTTTTGTGTAAAAAGTGTGTAGCCTTCCTGTTCATCAGTATTTAAAGCTCCTCCGGGTTCTCCTCTTCTGAATTTATCAAATTTTGAATTGGACGATGTTAGCATCACCATAAATTGCCCCAATGCTTTAAGCATGTTTTCAGAATTGATCATTCCATCAGGAAAGGCCTGTCTGAATAGTTTCTGATAGGTCGCATCGCCTTTCATCATACTGACAATTTCCGCCAGATTCCCGTTCATTTCGATTTCACTGGTTAGCGGAATCAAAGGTTGCAAATCCAGATGTGTTGTTGCTCCGTCCCACATATAAGCACGCTGAAACGCAAGGTTTTGAATCGGTGGTGCATTACGGGTTCCGATATTATCGCCCACACCGTGACTAAAAGAATGTCCGTGGTGCGTAAACGCATCTTCCTGAATGTGACAAAAACCACAGGATACCAATCCATCCGATGCCAACCGACCGTCGTAAAACAACTTTTTTCCCAATTCAAATCCTTTTTCCGTTAGCGGATTGTTTTGCAAATTATAGCTCAAGGCCGGAAAATTGGACGGTACTTTAAAATCGATCGGAATATTTTGATAGGCTTCAGGGCTATCATCGTTCGAGCAGCTCCATAAAAATGGCAGCAACAGAAACAGTAGTGTTCTGATTCTTTTCATAATGATTTGTTTTTCAAAAAGCTGTCAATAGTCACTACCAACAGCTTTTTTGATTTTATTTAGTCATTATGAACGTGATCAACAGAAAACATAGTGGACACATTGGCTGTAATCGAAGCCAAAACAACACCACCCATGATATTTGGTTGTGGCGACAAGCTGATTTTTGTGGCTCCATCCAGGATTTTAGACAAATCGGCCATTACGTGAATTTGTGGTGTAATAGTTGGTCGCACCAATGCTTTATCCGGCATATCCAATACGACTTCAGTATAGTTATAATTGGTTCCGGTTTGTCCTGTATGTACTTTAAAAAGTGTCGGATCGGTTACAGTAGCCGAAGTGAAGTTTCCTTCGAAAGCCAGGAATTTATAGCCCGCACTCCACGACCACATCATACCTTCGGATTGCGCTTGTGCCAGAAAATCACCCTGACCGGCAGCTCCTAAATTAAATTGCTCCTGATCGACACCAATACCGAATTTTACAGTTTTATAATTCCCGGCCGGAACATCGGTTAGTTCGATTGTAAACAAACTTGGCGTTTGCTCTTTTATAATAAAATAGCTTTTGCTTTTTGGATAAACATAAGTCCCCCCTTCCTCTTTTATAAGCACGATATTACTCACGATATATTTGATATTATCAACTTTAATCGTCTCACCCTGAGAGGTTGTATACGGCGCGCCCATGATAAAATCGACATCCCCGTAACGGTGGTCAAATTTTATTTTTAAGCTTCCGCTTCCTTCTGTGGCGTTTACCACATCGTTATCATTAGTACAAGATCCTAAGGCAATAGCCAATGCCACTGCTATAACAGTGTTTATTAATTTGAATTTCATTTTTTTATTTTTTAAAATACGACATAGCAATCCTTTTGACTTCCAGCCAAAAGAAAAAATGCTTAAAAGGTTTAAATTTTAAAAAATAAATGCCGGTGGATGGAAGATTCCGTCTGCATTGAGGTGTTGGTACAGATTCGTATAGGAAAAGTTTTCTGCAACTTTTTCGGTTACCGATGCCGGATTAAAATCGAAGTTTTTCTGGATTTCGCAAAAGAGCACTTCTACTTCAGCTCTTATATTTTTTTTATCGGTAGACAACGGTTTTTCCGATTCGGAAGCTTTGGCCAGCTCTTTCATCAGGTGACATTTTCCGTTACAGCCCATTTGAGGTTTGGCTTTGTTTTCACAAAGGGTTTTCGTAATATATTCGTAATTGATCATATACTCAAAAACCGGCAATATCGGTTTAAAGAGGACAAAAAAAACGAGTATTACAATTCCTTTTTTCACGCGTTAAAGGTAACCCCAAAAATGGTAACTCCAAAAAATATCCGGCTCTATTTTAACAGAAGCCCAACATTTCGGCCTTTTTTTTAACTTTTATTTAGGCTGTACAATTTTAAACCTTTTGAAATTCCCGCGGTCAAAGCATCGTAACAACTTTAAAAGAAAAGCATTATGAAAAAATTAGTTTTAGCCGTTTGCCTTTGCGCAACTATGTTAGGCTTTGCACAGGAAAAAGAATCGAGAGGTGGTCGCGAACGTTTGGCTCCGGAACAACAAGTACAGTTACAGGTTAAAAAAATGACTTTGGATCTGGATCTGACAGCCAAACAACAAAAAGAGGTTGAAAAGCTATTAATGGATCAGAGCAAAAAACGCGAAGAAGCACGAGCTACACAGGGTGATGTCCGAAAAAATTACAAAGAAATGACTGCCGACGAACGTTTTGCGCTTCAAAACAAACGTATGGACGACAAAATTGCATTTAAAGGCGAAATGAAAAAAATCCTGAATTCCGGTCAGATGGAGAAATGGGAAAAACAGAGTGAAATGCGCCAGGAAAAAATCACAAAAAGAACCCGAAACTTTAAAAACAACGCTCCAGAATAATTTTTGATTGTTTTTTTAGCAATATATCGCAAAATAAATTAGCTTTGGCTCTATAATCAGCCAATCTATCTGACAATGAAAAAATTTATTGCGTTATTTTTTATGATTGTTTCTTTTTCGGTAGCTGCCAATGCGCAGGATCGTCAAAAAGAAATCGCTAAAAAAGTTCAAAACGACATCACGGCACTTACCGCATATATCCCACTATCTGATACACAAAAAGTTGCGATCGAAAAGGGATTGGTAATGAAACATCAAAATCTGAGCCCGGAGTTGTCGGAAGCACGAAAAAAAGAGTTGGTAAAAGTGGTGGATCACTATTTACGTGCCCCTTTAACACAAGCTCAACTTCAAAAACTGGACGCGAATCCGAAGTTGGTAAAACAACTGGTTTCCGAATAATAAAAAACGCACCGTAAAGGTGCGTTTTTCGTGTATCGCTATTTTCTTTTATAGTGTCGCTGCTACTTTTCCTACAGCTGCAATTGTAAAATCAAGGTCTTCGTAGGTCAATGCGTCCGTAATAAACCAGGTTTCATAGGCCGACGGAGCAATGTAGATTCCTTCCTGTAACAATCCGTGGAAGAATTTTTTAAAGCTTTCATTATCGCCATTTTTAGCCGTATCAAAATCAACTACCGGTCTTTCGTCAAAATGGACCGAAATCATCGAACCGACACGATTAATCGTAAATACAACACCTGCTTTTTCCAACTGTTTCCGGATTCCTTTTTCCAGATAAGCCGTTTTTTGTTCCAATCGTTCAAAAAGTCCTTCATTGGTATTGATATCCTGTAACATGGCCAAACCTGCCGCCATCGCTAAAGGATTTCCGGACAAAGTTCCCGCCTGGTATACCGGTCCTAACGGCGCCAGATAATTCATAATTTCATTTCGTGCGGCAAAAGCACCCACCGGCAAACCACCACCGATTACTTTTCCAAACGTTACGATATCGGCGTTAATCCCGAACAATTCCTGCGCCCCACCTTTTGACAGGCGAAATCCGGTCATTACCTCATCAAATATCAACAAAGCCCCATGTTCGTCGCAAAGTGCCCGCAACCCTTTTAAAAAGCCTTCTTGTGGCGGCACACATCCCATGTTTCCGGCAACCGGTTCTATAATAATGGCCGCGATTTCGTTTTTATTGGCTTCAAACAGCGAACGTACATTATCCAGATCGTTGTAACGGGCCAAAAGAGTATCTTTTGCGGTTCCCTGTGTTACTCCGGGACTGTTTGGTGCTCCAAATGTAATCGCTCCGCTTCCGGCCTGAATTAGGAATGAATCGGAATGACCGTGGTAACATCCGGCAAATTTTATGATTTTATCGCGATTGGTAAAACCACGTGCCAGTCGGACAGCACTCATACAGGCTTCGGTACCGGAATTTACAAATCGGATTTTCTCGATTCCGGGCACCATCGAAAGGGCCAGTTTTGCGATTTCCGTTTCCAATTCTGTTGGCATTCCGAATGAGGTTCCTTTTTTTGCTTTTTCAATTACTGCCGTTACTACGGGTTCATAGGCATGTCCTAAAAGCATCGGTCCCCAGGAATTGATATAATCGATTAGCCGATTTCCGTCTTCATCATACAAATAAGCTCCTTTGGCTTCTTTGGCAAAAATTGGCGTTCCTCCAACTGATTTAAAGGCACGAACGGGTGAATTCACACCGCCCGGTAAAACTTCTGACGCTTCAGCAAACAGCTGACTGCTTCTTGTATATAACATTATGATTTTACTTTTATAATTTGTCCTATTGCTATTGCGTTTGAGGTAAGGTTATTGATTTTCATCAATTCGTCTACCGTTACATTGAATTTTCTGGAAATGGAATACAGTGTATCCCCTTGCGCCACTTTATAGGTCGAACCGCTAACCTCTGCATTTACTGTAGTCGTATCTTTTTTGATCATCGGTTTTGTATAGCCTCCGCCAATAACTTCCGAGTCGTATTTGTAGAGTTCGTAACGCTCGATAAGTCCGATTAATTTTTCCGGGTATTTCGGATCGGTGGCATATCCGGCACTTTTAAGTCCTTTTGCCCAGGCTACATAATCGCCTTTTGGCAATTTAAACAAAGCGGAATAACGGCTTCTGGTTGTTAAAAATAGTGAGTGATCACGGAACGATTCGGCCGGGTCACTATATTTACGAAAACATTCCTGTTCGGAATCATCGTCATGACGCACACTATCTCCCGTCCATCCGGTGTGGCATTTGATTCCGAAATGGTTGTTTGCTTTTACGCATAAGGTTCCTACTCCGGCACCGGATTCCAAAATCCCCTGAGCCAGCGTAATACTAGCCGGAACACCATGGTTTCGCATGTTTTCTTTTGCGGTTTCGTTAAACTTACCGATATAGGCATTTACGATCTCAGTCGTTACTTTTATCTTTGAAGTCGCTTCGAGAACTTCCGATGGTTTGGAATTTTCCGAAGATGAAGAATTGGTTCTCGTTGAACCCGAGTGTGTTTTTACTGTTGTGTTTTTCTTGGTTGTCGTAATCTTCGTTGGCGCCGTACGTACTTTTGACGAAGATCCGCAGCTATAAAGCAATACAAGCGTTAGCAGCAGGCAAATTTTTTTAATCATTATTCTCTTTTTTACAGACTATATTTTCTATAAGCAACGGCATATTTTTCCGAGCCAGTATTTTATTCATTCCTTCTATCCCTTGCAATCCTCCGGTGTGAATCATTAAAATTGAGGATCCGCCAGGGAAATATCCTTTTTTAATCCGATCTATTATTCCATAGGCCATTTTCCCGGTATATACCGGATCTAACAACACCTCTGTCTGAGTATAAAAGTCATTATTAAAACGAATCAGATCTTCATTTATTTTTGCATAACCTCCAAAATGATAGTCATTTATCAGTTCCCAACGGTCGTTGTTTACAAATTTACAAATCTCATCAGATAAAAACGAACCTTTTAACGCCGGAAAGCCAATTACTTTTTGATTTTCTCCACAGGAATTGATCAAACCTGAAATAGTCCCTCCGGTTCCCACTGCACAGCAAATATGGGTAAATTGTGTCTTATCGGTTGTTTCTAATATTTCCGCACATCCTTTTACCGCCAACGTATTGGTTCCGCCTTCGGGCAATAGATAAAAAGCACCGTACTTTTTCTTAAGTTTCTCCAAAAAAATCAGATCTTCTTTAGCGCGATAGCTTTCCCGCGATACAAAATCAAATTTCATGCCTTGTTGCCGCGCCAGGCGTAAGGTCGCATTTGCTTCTATTTCACTTTCCAATTCTTCACCCCGTATAACACCTATGGTGTCGAGCCCGAAATGTGCTCCTGCCGCTGCAACCGCTGCGATATGATTGGAAAATGCCCCACCGAAAGTCAACAACTTTGTATAGCCTTCCTTTCGGGCCTGCTCGAGATTGTACTTCATTTTCCGGTATTTATTTCCGGATAAAAAAGGATGCACCCGGTCTTCTCTTTTTACCGTAAGCGTAATTCCGTCCGGAAATGAAAAAGGCAATACCTGGTTGTAACTTTTCATAGTTGCAAAAATATCATTTTAAACAAAAACAGCTCCAAATGCGGAGCTGTTTTTAAATATCGTCTATAAATTTTAATTTTTTATTATGATTTTTTTACTTATTTCCTGATTATCCGTTGTAACCATTTTTACTATATATATTCCATCACTCAGGTTTGCCGTTGGAAATGAATAGGATGTATTATTACCCAGTTTCTTTTTTTCGAAGATAACTTTTCCAACCACATCGTATAAAACTATTGCGCTCAAATCTAAAGCCATTGGATTGGAAACCTGCAAAGCATGTTCGGAATTGTTCTGATATACCTGGAAACTATTTTTAATATTTTCACCCAATCCCAGATTACTATCCCGTTTAAAGGTAATTTCGTAACCTGTTTTATTTATTCCAGCAGGTAAATTCAACTCATGTACCCCATTTTTAATATCATAATACAGGTTGTTTACTTTATCGTGCAGGTATACATTTTCCACCTCATCGGCATTAATAATTTCCTGTACCGTTATTTTATAATTTGCTGGCGCTGTATTTTTAAAGCCAAGCGGAAGACGCTTATTTTCATCAAAAGCCACCATGTTGATTATGTATTCTTTATCATCAATTACAAAAAACATGTCCGAAGGTAATCCATCATCGGAAGAAATCGCATCCATTCCTCTGTCTATACCATCTGTAGCTTCAGGATGGAAACCGATTACACTTTGCCGAACTCCCTGATTATCGATTAACGTATTCATACGAACCTGTGGTTGTGGTCGGATCGATTCGGTGGTATAGTCGATACCGGAAACCGATAAAACTACCGGAAAGGCCAGTTCTGCCACATCCGGATTATAAGAAGTTGTAGTCGCATTCACATTTGCCAATGTTTCCGGAGTTACATTTCTTTCAAACTCTGAGTTATTCGCCGCTCCTTTCTTTACAAAAACACGGTACTGATTTCGCATCGTCACTACACCTACACTTGCTCCTGTGATAAGAAATCCTTGCCCGATAGGAGAAAAGCGTCTTTTATATTGATTACCCGGAGTTGAAGCTATCGGCCCCTGATTTCCGCCTGAATCATACGAGTAAAAAATCGCAGGAGTATAAATTCCCATTCCGGCTGTACCGGCTGTTACCTGCGAAAGTGTTGCTGCTGGTGAGAATGTTCCATAACCGCCTTTGTAATTTGCCAGTGTATGCGAATTTACTGTTTTGTCCTGTTCCCAAAACTGAGCAGTACCACTACAGGCTGTATTATCCAACAGAAAATAACTCAAATCAATTGCCGAAGGGTATGGATTTCCGGTTAACGTTTGTTGTCCTACCAGACAAGGGATTATAATATTGCCATCATTGGGACGTCCTCTAAAATCGATTCGTTGCTGGCTACCCGGATTATTCGCTACAATCCCGTCTACATTATTGGCATCGGTACCGGCGGTTCCTTTCATTGTAAAGCCTTCACCCGGAGCAATCGGCTGACCGTTACCCACATGAACCCATTGGGAATATGTCGTACCATTGATAAATTTCCATAACCAGCGGGAAGAAATACTCAGCGGATTGGCCTGTCCGTCATAGGATCCCCAAGGCAGAATAGTTGCCGCTGTACTATTGGTAATATCAACTGCCCGATAAAAAAGATTGTTTACATTTCCATTTACATTCCCAAGAAAACTTTCCTGTCCGGAAGCAATACTTCCAACTGGAGAACACCAGTAGTTATAGTCGTAATTATCGGATGTTCCTTCCTGGAAAACAGAAATTCTTCCCCCTCCGCTATTTACAGTACTTCCTGCTACTCCCTGTAGTAATTGTCCGTTTCTCCTAAGAAAAATATTGCCCTCATTTCCGGCTGTTGAGGCCAAAACCACATCCTGTTTTACAAATAGTAATTCATTATTTACAAAAACATAACTGCTGGGACTTACATAAACCTGGGCATAACTTAAACAAGTACTACCCAATACTATTATAAGTAAAAGACCTTTTCGTAACATGATCATTATTTTTTAAGTAGTTATAAATATACACTATTAAACTCGTCATCTATTATCAAGGGATAAACTGTCACAAAAAAGGGATAAAATTGTCATCTCACCTATAATCCACATTCCTTTTTACAATCATCACAACACCAACTCCACGACACTTCCCTTATTCATTAAAATTAATTATTTTTTATCATAAAAAATTATTCTAACACAAATAATTTTATAACAATAGCTCTAAAACAATCCCTTTTTTAACTAAAAAAATAAGATAAATCGCAGGTTTACACTCACCCCTTTTTTTCCTTTTTTTTCGAGATCGTACTTTATCGATTAAACAAAATCCTTTATCGAAATTCATTCAAAGCCCTCTTTAAAAGCTGTTTTTAATCACTACATTATAACTGATAATGAACAACTTAACATTCAAAAATATATCAAACAGCTACAAAAGAGAGAGAGGTTCGAGCGGCTTTTCAAAAGTTCCCGTTCGATTTTATGTTATTGCTTCGAAAATTCAAAACATGTTGTTATTTTATGCCATAACAGGCCTATCATTATGCTTCCATACCGGACACTCACAGGTGCGTTATTATAACTTCTCGGAACGCATTTCGGCCTATAGTTCCATAAGTGGCACAACCGCAATAGCGGCTCCATGGGATAATGCCTCAGCTATTGACCTCCCTATTGGTTTTACTTTTAATTATGATGGTACAAATTACACTACATTTTCGGTTCTGTCAAATGGTTTTATCACGTTTGGGACTACCGTTCCTAATGATGCTCTGGGTTACAATCCCATTTCAGTGAATGGCGTTGGTTTTAGCGGAGCCATTAGCGCTCTGACTATGGATATCCGGGACAATGGTTCTCCCATCACCTATACCACTACTGGTTCTTCTCCTTTCCGAACCCTGATCATACAATGGGCAAATGTTCGGAGAATTGGGCAATCGGGAAATTTTAACTTCCAGATCCAATTGAAAGAAAGCAGCAACCTAATACAAATCGTCTACGGTTCTTGTTCTCCTAACGGCTCAACCCCTTTGTATGCAGAAGTAGGACTACGAGGCGCTTCCAACAGCGATTATAATAACAGGATCCAGAACACCAATGCTGTCTGGTATGGCAGCACCAATTCAGGAACTTCCAATACCGACACCTGTATAACTCAAGATAACAGCTATCCTAATAATGGTTTAACATACACCTGGTATCCTCCTGATTATACTACTGCCAGTTGTAATCCGTCTTCAGATTTTTCGACCTACTACATCTCCAGTTTCAGAATCACCGGATCTATTGTTGAAGCGTCAAATAATTCCGGATTCACTTCCGGTGGATACGCTAATTATACCGGACGGACACCCGCGCAACAAATTCCCGGATCCGATATTAATATTTCGATCGCTGTTGCAAGTGGCCCGGTACCGTTTCCAACACAATATATCAAAGCATGGGTCGACTGGAATAAAAACGGAGACTTTACCGATACTGGCGATACCGTTTTTTCTTCTTCGGCTGCTGTTAACTCGACTACATTTGGTTTTGTTATTCCTGCCGGAACTAATCCGGGGAATTATCGTTTGCGAATCCGGGCTAGTTTATTCAGCAACCCCTCCCCTTGTGGCAATCAGATAAATGGTGAAACAGAAGACTATATTATAAAAGTCATTCCAGATTGCCCTGCCAAAATAACCAATGCCCCAACTGTAACCATTTGTGGCGCCGGACCGGTAACTTTATCGGTAACCGGATCTCCAAGTGCTTCTTCTTACGCCTGGTATACCACCGAAACCGGAGGTTCTCCAATTCCAGACGCAACCACAGCTACCTACACCACTCCTGTACTAAGTACTACGACTACTTATTATGTTACTGCGCTAAACGGTAACTGTGAATCGCTAACCCGCACGCCTATTATTGCCCAAATAAAACCGGTTCCAAATATTACCATTTCGCCTACAACCCTTGAAATATGTGGCGACAAGGATTTCCTTCAGATTTCGGCTGCCGGAAGTACCGAAATCGTGGAACTGTTAAACGAAGACTTTGAAGGTTCCGGCTTAGGAAGTTTTATCAAATCCGGAAACGGAAATTCGGTAACCGAATGGCAACAAAAAACCAGTGTGTATACCACCGTTACCACTGCCTGGAAACCAGCCATAAATTCCGGAGGCATTGGTAATAAATTTGCTTTTACCACGTCTGATGTTGTCGGGAATGGTAAAAACCTGATCATGACTACCTCCAATTCGTTTAGCACAATCGATTTCATCGACCTGACTCTTACTTTCAGACATTATTTTTCTTTCTATGATGGAGGCGAAACGGCCAACATTGATATCTCGACAGACAACGGGGCCAGCTGGACAACCGTAAGAACCTTTTCCTCCAATCAGGGATATCCCAGTAAATTTACTGCTGTAAGTATTCCGTTAAATGGATATATAAATGTGGCTAATCTGAAAATCCGTTTCCGTTATGCTGCCAATTATAGCGACGGATGGGCCATTGACGACATCGTTTTATTTGGTACCCGACCACTAACTTCCAATTTCACATGGACCGGGGCAATTATTAATGCCTTTATTGATCCGAATGGTACCATTCCCTACATTTCCCAACCGACCAATGTGGTATATATAAAACCTACCGATTCCCAACTGGAGGTAAACAGCTGGTCTTTTACCGCCAATGTAGCACTAACGAATGGCTGTACCGCTTCACAATTTCTAACCGTGAATAACAAATCGAAAGTATGGCAGGGTTACACGGGTAACTGGAATGATCCGTACAACTGGCTTCCATTGGGCACTCCTACAGCTGCTAATTGCGTGATCATTAAACCTGCCGGGAGTTATTCCACTATTACCGGTACCAACTTTGAGGCTCAGTCAAAAAGTGTAACGATTAAACCAAATGGTCATCTGGAAATTCCCGATGGCAATAGCATCCGGGTGGTCAATACCATCAATGTGGAAAGTGATGGTATTTTCAATGTTGGCAATAATTCCGGGATAATCCAGGAGGATGACGTTCCCAACTCCGGAATCGTCACGATCAGACGGATTACCCAGCCTATGTCCCGTTATGATTACACCTATTGGAATTCGCCCGTTACGCTAAACTCCGGGTATACGCTCGCCATGTTGTCGCCCAATACCTTATCGGATAAATATATGCGTTGGCAACCAACAATTAACGGAGGCAATGGCAATTGGATCACGCTTAATCCTGCTACTCCAATGGATCCTACAATGGGATATATCGTTCGTGCCCCACAAACGTTCGATCCCAATCCGGCCAACAAAATTAACTATATCGCAACTTTTAGCGGTACTCCCAACAATGGCGACATCCTTATTCCTATTGCGGTTGGAACGGATGCCAATGTAGGCGGGAATGTGACAGCAAATGACGATCAGTGGAATTTGATTGGAAATCCCTATCCTTCGGCTATTGATGTGCTCTCTTTTCTCAACGATCTGGATAACAGTTCGCTTTTGGATGGCACTATTTACCTGTGGACGCATAACTCGCCAACATCGGAAGCAAATCCAAATCCTTTTTACGGTTCTTTTACTTATAATTATACCGAGGCCGATTATGCTACTGTTAATCGATTTGGAGCAACTGCTACAGCAACAACCGGAGGTCCCTATCCAAGCCGCTTTATCGCTTCCTGTCAATCTTTTTTTGTAAAAGGTCTTGCTAACGGAAATGTTAAATTCGCCAACTATATGCGGGTGAGTAGCCGGAATGACAACTTTATGAAAGTTGCTCATCATCCCCAAACGACTCTCAAAAGTCAACCTCAGGATGCTCCTGCTCCTACAGAACATCGTATCTGGCTCAATTTAGCAAACGAATCCGGTGCGTTTAGCCAGATCCTGGTAGGGTATCATTCGGATGCTTCTATAGCATTTGACCGCGGACTGGATGGCGAATTATTTGGCGGAAACCATGTCACGTTCTATTCAACCATCCCGGATAAGCATCTAACCATACAGGCACGTCCGTTACCCTTTAACGATCAGGATCAGATTCCTTTGGGATATCGTGCCACCGCGCATGACATTTACCAAATCGGAATTGATCATGTGGATGGCATTTTCAATACTCATAAAATTTATCTGGAAGACAAATTACTCGACAGCATACATGACCTCCGAATTACACCCTATACTTTTATTTCAGAAGCCGGTGTCTACAACAACCGTTTTGTACTTCGTTTTAACAGTAACTCTTTAAATACCTCGGAGTTTAGTCAGGAGAGCATCATCAAAATCATACGCGGAGAGGAACTGACTATAAGCTCAGCAAACAAAAAAATTAAAGATATTGTTATATATGATCTAATAGGTCGTAAAATTGGTCAATACTATAATGTTTCCGCTAATGAAGTAGTTTTGAAAAATACAAAAAAAACGTTTGGCATATTACTCCTCAAAATAACATTGGATGACAATAGCATACTGCATAGAAAAATAATTTTCTAAGTTTTTTAATGAAAAAAGTAAAAGACATCCTTTATGAAACAGAGGATGTCTTTTTTATATCGCAACTTTGCTATTATTCTTTCTGCAATCTAAACTTTTTGGGTACATTAAAATCCGATCTGTTTGTAGCTTCCTACACCTGCTATTCTGGCACTTCTTGCTAAAAAAGCACTTTCTTAAATTAAAAAATAAACACCCAAAAACAAGTAACACTATTATTTTAAAAACAAAAATCATAAATAAATACAAAAAACATACTTAAAATCACAATTAACACACAGAAACAAAAGGTCAAAAAGTAGACAAAAACGTACTTTATCGATTAAACGGAAACCTTTATCGAAATTCGGTCAAAACGCATTTATCGCCCCCTTTTTAGTAGCTAAATTAGTATTGAAAATGAACCACTTAATATTTTCAAGTATGTTAAACAGCTACAAAAACAACCAAAAAACCGGCAACTTTTTTAAAGTTTCCGGTGCTTTTAACGCAACTCCTGTTCGCGTAAAAAGCACTCCATTATTCAAAATAGTAGCCGGCTTATTATTGTGCTTCCAAATCGGACAGGCACAGGTAAGTTATTATACTTTTTCGGAAAATACCGCGACCTACTCGTCCATATCCGGAACGACTGCCATTGCCACTTCATGGGATAATAACGCCGCCCTTAACATCCCTATCGGCTTTACGTTTAATTACAACAGCACGAATTACACTACCTGTTCTATTTTGTCCAATGGTTTTATCACTTTTGGAACTACTGTAGCAGGCGATGCAGCCGGATACAACCCGATTTCGGTAAACGGAGCCGGTTTTGACGGGGCGATCAGTGCTTTGGGTATGGATCTTAAAGACAACGGGAATGCAATTACCTATACTACTACCGGAACAGCTCCAAATCGGACTTTTATCGTACAATGGAATAATGTGCGGCGCGTATCTCAGTCCGGGAGTTTTAATTTCCAAATCCGACTAAGCGAAACAACCAATATCATACAAATCATTTATGGTTCCTGTTCGCCAAGCAGCACCACAACATTAAATGCCGAAGTTGGGTTACGAGGTCGTAGCAATGCCGATTTCAATAACCGATCACAGAGTTCAAACAGCACCTGGTATGGTAATACGTCAAGTGGAACTTCCAACACCGACACCAACAGAACCAGAAGTAACAGTTATCCGAACAACGGATTGGTTTATTCCTGGTATCCGCCGAATTACACCTACACCAACTGTACGCCGGCTTCTACTTCGTCGACGTATTATATTTCCAGTTATAAAATCACGGGAGCCATTGTGGAATCCTCTAATACTTCCGGATACAGTACCGGTGGTTATGGCGACTATACCAGTCTTGCTCCGGCACAGCAAATTGCCGGATCCGATATCAATATTTCGTTAATCCTAACCGGTAGTACAGGTACTACTCAATATGTAAAAGCCTGGGTGGATTGGAATAAAAACGGAGACTTTACTGACGCCGGAGAAACCGTCTTTTCTCCTACGATTAGTGTAAGTTCCACAACATTTGGGTTTGTAATTCCCGCCGGAACCAATCCCGGTAATTACCGTGTACGTATTCGAACCTATTTATCAAACTCAACGTTTACACCTTGCGGAAGTCTTTCCAATGGTGAAACAGAAGACTATCTGATCAAAGTAATACCGGATTGCGGCGCTAAAATCACCAGTGCTCCAACAGTTGAATCTTGTGGAACAGGCCCGGTAACCTTATCGGTAACCGGATCATCGGGCGTAACATCCTATCGCTGGTATACTACCGATACCGGAGGCTCCCCTATTTCGGGCGCAACCGCTGCTTCCTATACAACGCCATCGTTAAGCGCTACAACAACCTATTATGTAACCGCATTAAACGGCACTTGCGAATCCCTTACCCGTACACCAATTATCGCTAAAATAAAACCGGTTCCGAATATCACCATTACACCGGCATCTCCGGAAATATGTGGTGATACCGATTATTTACAAATCTCAGCAGCCGGTAGTACAGAAGTAGTCGAATTGTTAAATGAAAATTTTGAAGGTACCGGATTGGGCAGTTTTACCAAGTCCGGCAACGGAACTACCACTACCGAATGGCAGCAAAAAACCAGTGTATTTACCACAACAACGGCTACCTGGAAACCGGCTATTAATTCCGGATCAATTGGAAATAAATTCGCGTTTACCACATCGGATATCAATAGTACTGGTAAAATTCTGATTATGAGCACAACCAATTCGGTAAATACCACTAATTTTATCGATTTAACACTTAATTTCAGACATTATTTCTCCTTCTATGGAAGTGGTGAAACAGCTAATATCGAGGTATCAACCGATAACGGAACCAATTGGACAACCGTAAAAACCTATACCTCCACACAAGGCTACCCCAGTAAATTCGTAAGCGAAAGTATTCCGCTGAACAGTTATGTAGGGATTGCCAATTTAAAAATACGTTTCCGTTATGCAGCCGATTTCTGCGACGGTTGGGCTGTTGATGACATCGTACTATCCGGTACCCGTCCGTTAACCTCCAATTTTACATGGAGCGGAGCAACAATCAATGCCTATATTGACGCCAATGGCACCACACCTTATACCAATCAGGCTGTAAACGTGGTGTATATTAAACCGTCGGCGTCTCAACTGGAGGTAAACAACTGGTCATTTAATGCTAATGTGCAATTAACCAATGGTTGTACCGCCACTAAACCCGTAACCGTTACTAATAAAACAAAAGTTTGGCAGGGAATTAATGGCAACTGGAATGATCCGAACAACTGGCTACCAGTGGGTGTACCGGCAAATGATAATTGTGTAATCATTAAACCAGCGACGAATTATTCGACTGTAAACGGTTCTAATTTTGAAGCGCAAGCCAAAACTCTAACCGTTCAGGCTAATGGCCGATTGGATATACCAACCGGAAACGGCATTAAAGTGGTTAACACAATTAATGTAGTGCCAAACGGAACTTTTAACCTGGATACTAGCGCAAGCATCGTTCAGGTTAACAACACCACCAATACCGGTATTGTAAACATCAAACGCACCACCCAACCGATGTACCGTTACGATTACACCTATTGGAATTCACCGGTAACCTTAGCTTCCGGATTTACACTGGGCATGTTATCTCCCAATACGTTATCCGACAAATACATGAGATGGCAACCAACCATTAGCAACGGAAGTGGAAACTGGGTTACCGTAAGTTCCAGTACGGTTATGGATCCGAAAATGGGATATATTGTACGCGCACCACAGACTTTCAGTGTTAATCCACTTACCAAAACGACCTATACCGGAACTTTTATCGGAACACCAAACAATGGCGATATTACCATCCCGATAGCTGTGGGAACCGATGCCAATGTTGGCGGTACTGTAACGGTTGATGACGATCAATGGAATCTGATTGGAAATCCGTATGCCTCTGCGATCGATATTGTAAGCTTTTTAAACGATCCTGCCAACAGTGCTTTAATGGATGGTACCGTATATCTTTGGACACATAACACTCCGCCATCTGCACTGTCGCCAAGTCCGTTTTACGGTACATATTCGTATAATTATACCGCAGCCGATTATGCAACGGTAAACAAATTCGGTGCCACTGCAACTGCTGCCACAGGAGGAAGTCTGCCAAGCCGTTATATCGCTTCAGGACAAGCGTTTTTTGTTAAAGGACTGGCTAATGGAAATGCTAAATTCACCAACAGTATGCGTGTGAGCCTACAAAACAACAGCTTTCTAAAAGTGGCCGATACCACCAAAATCAATCCGGAAACACAAAGTGTAGCCGGAGGCGAACCGGAACAACATCGTATCTGGCTGAATTTAGCCAACGAATCCGGCGCTTTTAGTCAGATTTTGGTTGGCTATAATGCGCAAGCCACAATGGGTTTTGACAGAAGTTTAGACGGTCAGTCATTTGGTGGTAACGGCGTTACGTTCTATTCGATCATTCCGGAAATGAACCTGACCATTCAGGCTCGTGCGTTACCGTTTAACGAACAGGATCAGATTCCTTTAGGTTTTAATGCTGATGCGCAAAACACGTATGAAATTGGTATTGATCATTTGGATGGTATTTTCGATACCCATGCCATTTACCTGGAAGATAAAATGCTAAACGTGATTTTTGATTTACGAACAGCCCCGTATTCCTTTACATCGGCTGCCGGAACATTCAACAACCGTTTTGTATTGCGCTTTGCGAACAGTACTTTAGGAACCGGAGAATTTAGCCTTGAAAACGGTATCAAAGTATTACGCGGCAACGAATTGGCAGTACATTCGGCTATCGAAAAAATTAAAGATATTACAGCTTTTGATCTTTTAGGTCGTAAAATCGATGAATATAAAAACACTAATGAAAACGATATCATATTGAAAAACATTAAAAAATCGTCCAGCGTGGTATTATTAAAAATCACATTGGAAAACGGTGCTACCGTAGACCGAAAAACGATTTTCTAAACAATATAACAACATTTCAAGACCAATCCCCTGTTTATGCAGGGGATTTTTATTTTGTAACAAATCCACTTTATTTCGTTTTGTTTCAAACAAAATAATCTTTTGGAATGGTACATCAAACGCCTCCATCCAAACCCTTTTCTACGTTTTTTTTACACAGAAAAACCTTGTAAAAAGCAAAAAACAAACCGCCCAAATCTCCGAATCCAAAAAACAGATAACCATCAGAAAAACAATACAAATCAAAAATAAGTCTGTATCATAAAAGGTCATGTCGAGGTCAAAAATGCACTTTATCGATTAAACAGAAACCTTCATCGAAATTCGGTTCCGAGACACCTTCTGTCTGCTTCTTAGTACATATTTTCGCACCGTAAAAATAACCCCAAAGATTTTTTAGTATGTTAATTCGCCCCCGATTTACGTTTAAAATTGAAAATTTTTTCAACTCAAAAAGCAACCTACTTTCGTTGCTGCTTTTACTTGTTTGCGCTACTGGATTCAGCCAGGTAAGCAATTATACTTTTTCAGAAAGCTCATCAAATTATACGGCTATTACCGGTGCAACAAATGCTATTAACAGCAACTGGGACGACAATGTAACGGCAAACAATATTCCAATTGGTTTTACCTTTAATTTTAACGGAACCAACTATACAACCTGTTCGGTAAACTCAAACGGATTTATCACCTTCGGATCAACAACTTCATCTGCTTCTGAATACGCTCCTATTTCTTCGGTAGCCGGATATGCTGGTGCGGTAAGTGCTGTGGGAGTTGATCTTAAAAATAACGGAAATGCGATTATCTACAAAACAATTGGATCCGCTCCAAACCGTGTTTTTGTAGTACAATGGACAAATGCCGTGCGTACTGCTCGTGATGGTGATTTTAACTTTCAAATCCGTTTAAGCGAAACAACAAATGTTGTGTCCATTTCGTACGGTTCTTGCGCTCCATCAGGTAATGGTGGTGGTTCCAACGTGAATGTTCAGGTTGGTTTACGAGGAAGCAACAACGGTGATTATAACAACAGATCCCTTTCAAGTAACACTACTTGGGCTGGTAATACCTCTGACGGAACAGCTAATAGTTCGACTGTAAGAACACGTAACAGTGCCTATCCAAATGCAAATCTTTTATTTACCTGGACACCTGTAGGACCTTGTACCGTACCTACGGCTCAGCCTTCGGCACTTACGTTAAGCAGTATCGGAGTTAATTCTATGAACGGTTCGTTTACAGCAGCATCGCCTGCTCCAGACAACTACCTTGTTATCGCAAACACAACCGGTACAGCTCCAACAATTACCAATGGAACGAACTATTCTATCGGACAGAATCTGGGTAGCACAAATATCGTTATCGACAACGATGGTAATACTACTTTTAGCGCTACCGGACTTTCGGCCAATACAACGTATTATTTCTTTGTATACTCTTTTAACTCAAACTGTACAGGAGGTACAAAATACAGAACGACTTCTCCTTTAACCGGAAATGCTAAAACATTAGTATACTGTACAGCAACATCGACATCAAGCAGTTATTATATTTCAAGTTTTAAAACAACCGGAGCGATTTCAGACGCTGTAAACAACAATTCAGGATACAGTACGTCAGGATATGGTGATTTCACAAGTTTGGATGCGGCTCAGCAAATTGCCGGTGGTGATCTTAATATCAGCGTAGTTCTTGCCGGTCCAGACAAACAATTTGTGAGTGCCTGGGTTGACTGGAATAAAAACAACGATTTTACCGATAGCGGTGAGAATGTTTATAACTCAAGTGTAAATATCTTATCAACTACTTTTGGATTTGTAATTCCGGCCGGGACTGCCCCGGGGAACTACCGACTACGTATTCGTTCCGCTAATGGAAATAATGGTACTGTACTTTCTCCTTGTGGTAGTTATACAAATGGAGAAACCGAAGATTACATCCTTACAGTTATTGCCGATTGTCCGGCAAAAATCCTTACAGCACCAACCGTAGAATCATGTGGTGAAGGCCCTGTAACCTTAACTGTAACAGGATCAGCAGGAGTTACTTCTTACCGGTGGTATACCAGCGAAACCGGTGGTTCTCCTATTGCAGGTGCAACATCGGCAAGCTATACGACACCTCCACTAATGATGTCAGCAACTTACTATGTTACCGCTGTAAACGGTTCTTGCGAATCGTTGGTTCGAAGAGCAATTACCGCTAAAATCAAACCGGTGCCCAATATTACAATTACACCTTCTTCTCCGGAAATTTGTGGTGATGACAACTTTGTACAGATTGCAGCAGCAGGTAGCACCGAATTGGTAGAGCTTTTTAACGAAAATTTTGAAGGGAGCGGATTAGGTCTTTTCACTAAATCCGGTAATGGAACCAGTACTACCGAATGGCAACAAAAAACAAGTATTTATACTACTACAACAGCCAACTGGAAACCAGCGATCAATTCGAGTACAGGAACAACAGGTAATAAATTTGCCTTCACAACAGCTGATGTAAGCGGAAGTGGAAAAGACATTATTTTAACGACAACAAATTCGTATAACACTTCAACTTTTCTGGATTTAACCTTAACATTCCGTCAGTATTATTCGTACTATGGAAATGGTGAGAGTGCTGCTGTCGAAGTTTCTAAAGACAATGGAACAACATGGACCAGAGTTGTTAGTTACACTAACAGTCAGGGTGCTCCAAGCCGATTTGTAAATACAATTATTTATTTGAATGACTATATCGGAGTAAGCAATTTAAAAATCAGATTCCGTTATCAGGCAGGTTATTGCGATGGATGGGCTATCGACGATGTGATTTTATCCGGACACCGTCCGTTAACCTCCAACTTTACATGGTCGGGTGCAACTATCGATGCCTATATCGATGCAAACGGGACAATCCCTTATACCAATCAGGCTGTAAACACTGTATATATCAAACCATCTACAGCACAATTAGAAGTAAGCAACTGGTCCTTTACAGCTAATGTTCAATTAACCAATGGTTGTACCGCTTCTAAACCGGTGAGTGTTAACAACAAATCGAAGGTATGGCAGGGTAATAATGGCAACTGGAATGATCCGAACAACTGGTTACCGGTAGGAGTTCCTACAAGTGATAACTGTGTGATCATTAAACCAACCAGCAATTCCTCAACCATTAATGGAACCAATTATGAAGCGCAGGCTAAAACCTTAACGGTTCGTACAAATGGTCGTTTGGATATTCCGGCAACTAACGGAATCAAAGTGGTTAATAAAATTGACGTAAAAAATAACGGTACCTTAAATGTAGACAATAATGCTAGTATCGTACAGGTAGACAATGTAGAAAATTCTGGAAATGTAAATATCAGACGTACAACAAAACCGATGTATCGTTATGATTTCACCTACTGGAATTCACCGGTAACATTAGCTTCCGGATATACATTAGCGATGTTATCTCCAAACACATTGGGTGACAAATACATGAAATGGCAACCAACTATCAATGGTGGTTACGGAAACTGGATCAGTGTAAACAATGCTACAGCTATGGATCCAAGAATGGGTTATATCGTAAGAGCGCCACAAACATTCGATCTTAGTCCAAACAACAAAACACCATATACGGCTACTTTCGTAGGAACACCAAACAATGGAGATATTACAATTCCAATTGCTATCGGAACAGACGCAAACGTTGGCGGAGGTGTAACTGTAGATGATGATCAGTGGAACTTGATCGGAAATCCTTATGCTTCGGCTATCGATGTGGTGTCTTTCCTGACAGACAATACCAACAAAACATTGGTAGATGGTACGGTTTATATCTGGACGCACAATACACCTATAGGCAACACAAATCCTAGCCCGTTCTATGGTACATATGCCTATAACTATACTGCTGCCGATTATGCTACCGTAAATAAATTCGGAGCAACAGCAACCGCTGCAACCGGTGGAAGCGCGCCAAGCCGTTATATCGCATCGGGACAGGCTTTCTTCGTAAAAGGTTTAGCCAACGGAAATGCGAAGTTTACAAACAGTATGCGTGTTACCGGTAAAAACGATAATTTCATGAAAAATGGCGGCACACCAATCAACCCGGAAACACAATCGGTTGCTGGTGGTGAATCGGAAAAACACCGTATCTGGTTGAATTTAGCAAATGAAAACGGTGCTTTTAGCCAAATTTTAGTAGGATATGATGAAGAGGCAACTATGGATTTCGACAGAGGTCTTGATGGACAGTCTTTCGGTGGAAACGGTGTAACCTTCTACTCGACTATTCCGGATATGAACCTGACCATTCAGGCACGTCCGTTACCGTTTAACCAGGAAGATCAGATTCCATTAGGTTTCAATGCCAACGCTCAGAATACCTACCAAATCGGAATTGATCACTTAGATGGAATTTTCGATACGCATGCGATCTACCTGGAAGATAAAACAACCAATACGATCCACGATTTAAGAACGGCTCCGTATTCATTCACATCGGCTGCAGGTACTTTTAACGAGCGTTTTGTATTGCGTTTCACCAACGGTACGTTAGGAAACGGTGACTTTAGCCTTGAAAACGGTATCAAAGTATTACGCGGAAACGAATTGGCTGTAAACTCGGCTAATGAAAGAATCAAAAACATCACAGCATTCGATGTTTTAGGACGAAAAATTGACGAGTATAAAAATGTAGGTGAAAACGAAATCGCCTTGAAAAATGTAAAAAAATCATCTAGTGTTGTGCTTTTAAAAATCACACTTGAAAACGGAGCTACGGTAGATCGTAAAACGATTTTCTAATAACTTCCGAATACAAACAAATAACCCCGATGATCGATCATCGGGGTTATTTGTTTTTCAGATACTTTATAAAATACCAAAATGGTCGTTTCGACAGATAATCCGGATTGGCTTCGTTCGCATAGGCTTCCCGTTCAAAACTGATATTCCGGTAAGCCGTATGCCGATTGCCATACTGCCGCCATCGGATCAGAAATTCGATTCCGTACCAGATAAAAAAAGGAAGCAGTAAAAGTTCCAATTGTTGCCGGATATGAATTTTTTCATGATTCAGAAATACAACGTCCTTTTTATCCTCCTTCCTCACAACAAACACAAAAGGAAAAACGGTAATACCCCGAAACCCTTTTGGCGTTAAATATTTTAATACAAGTACGATCATTAACGGTAAAGTTCCTAAATTTGTCCGTATGGACAACCAAAATACTAAAAATAAATTAATCCCCGGAGAAGACTATTATTTGTCCCCGGAAGGCTATAAAGTGTTCACAGAAGCCTATCATTTAAAAAGAGGCTATTGCTGTAAAAACGGATGCCGCCATTGTCCGTATGGATTCAACAAAAACACCGGAACGATAAAAAAATAAAAAATGGATGCCATTTTAGTCCGCTATAAGATCAAAATTTACAAATCCTACCATAGGTCGGATATCCGCTATCCATAGCCGGGAATTCCCTGCGCATTTTTATCATTTTATAATACACGAAATTCACACAACAATCATGACGTTTCAAGAACAGATTTTAGAAGGAATTCCTTCTGTATTACCACAACCAAAACCGTACGAAAGCACTATAAACCACGCGCCAAAGCGTAAAGAAATATTAACCGACGACGAGAAAAAACTGGCACTAAAAAATGCCCTGCGTTATTTCGAACCCCAACATCACGCCGAATTGATCAAAGAATTTTCGAACGAGTTGGAAACCTATGGCCGTATCTATATGTACCGCCTGCGTCCGGATTATAAAATGTATGCCCGACCGTTATCCGAATATCCGGGTAAATCCGATCAGGCCAAAGCCATCATGCTAATGATCCAGAATAACCTGGATTATGCCGTGGCACAACATCCACACGAATTGATCACCTATGGTGGAAACGGAGCGGTTTTTAGCAACTGGGCACAGTACCGCTTAACGATGAAATACCTGGCTGAAATGACCAACGAACAAACGCTGGTGATGTATTCCGGTCATCCGATGGGATTATTCCCTTCACACCCGGAGGCTCCGAGAGTGGTGGTTACCAACGGTATGATGATCCCGAATTATTCCAAACCGGACGATTGGGAACGTTTTAATGCCTTAGGTGTTACGCAATACGGTCAGATGACAGCCGGTAGTTATATGTATATCGGTCCACAGGGAATTGTTCACGGAACGACGATTACCGTATTGAATGCCGGACGAAAAATCGCTAAAAAAGGCGAAGATCTGGCCGGTAAAGTTTTTGTAACTTCCGGTTTGGGCGGAATGAGTGGTGCGCAACCTAAAGCCGGTAATATCGCCGGATGTATCACCGTTTGTGCAGAAGTAAATCCAAAAATTACCCATATCCGTCACTCACAGGGATGGATCAATGAAGTGATCGAAAATATTGATGAACTGATCCTACGTGTTCGAAAAGCACAGCAAAATAAAGAAGTCGTTTCTATTGCCTACCTTGGTAATGTGGTAGACGTTTGGGAGCGTTTTTACGACGAAAATATTTATATCGACTTAGGTTCCGATCAGACTTCCTTACACAATCCGTGGGCGGGTGGCTACTACCCTGCCGGGATTTCCTTTGAAGATGCCAACGACATGATGGCGAACGAACCGACACTTTTCAAAGAAAAAGTACAGGAGACCTTACGCCGACATGCGGCAGCGATCAATAAACACACCGCCAAAGGCACCTATTTCTTCGACTATGGAAATGCCTTTCTTTTGGAAAGTTCCAGAGCCGGAGCCGATGTAATGGCTCCAAACGGTATCGATTTCAGATATCCAAGCTATGTTCAGGACATCATGGGACCCATGTGCTTTGACTATGGCTTCGGACCGTTCCGTTGGGTTTGTACTTCCGGAAATCCGGACGATCTGGCTAAAACTGATGCCATCGCTTGTCAGGTTTTAGAAGAAATGATGCAAACTGCTCCTACTGAAATCCAACAACAAATGGCCGATAACATCCGTTGGATCAAAGGGGCGCAGGAAAACAAACTGGTGGTTGGTTCGCAGGCGCGTATTTTGTATGCCGATGCCGAAGGACGCACCAAAATTGCCGAGGCTTTTAATCAGGCGATTGCCCGTGGCGAAATCGGATATGTGGTTTTAGGACGCGATCACCACGATGTATCCGGTACTGATTCCCCTTATCGTGAAACATCTAACATCTATGACGGTTCCCGTTTTACAGCCGATATGGCGATTCATAACGTAATCGGTGACAGTTTCCGGGGAGCAACCTGGGTATCCATTCACAATGGTGGTGGCGTTGGATGGGGCGAAGTAATTAACGGTGGATTTGGCATGGTTCTTGACGGTACTAAAGAAGCATCAAAACGCTTAGAATCAATGCTTTTCTGGGATGTTAACAACGGGATTGCCAGAAGAAGCTGGGCGCGAAACGAAGGCGCAGTTTTTGCCATTAAAAGGGCCATGGAATCGCAGCCATTACTAAAAGTAACCCTCCCGAATTTTGTTGATGAATCATTATTTTAGTTAATCATAAAACCTAATTACATTATGAAAGCAATAAAATACCTTCCGATACTACTGCTCTTGGTCATCAGCTCTTGTAGCTCCGTTAGAGTAGCATCCGATTTTGACAACAGAACCGACTTTAGTCAGTATAAAACCTATGCCTTTCATAAAGATGGAATCGATAAAGTCGAGATCTCCGATTTAGACAAACGACGTATTCTTCGCGCCATTGACGATCAGATGACTGCCAAAGGCTTTACAAAAAGTGACAATCCGGATATGTTGGTTAATATTTTCACCAAATCCAGCGAACAGGTCAACGTAAGCCAGTTTAATGCCGGCTATGGTTGGGGTTACGGCGGATGGGGCTATGGCTGGGGATGGGGTCCTTCCTACAGTACTGTTAGTACCACTACAGAAGGAACGCTTTATATCGACCTGATCGATGCCCGTAAAAAAGAATTGATCTGGCAAGGTATTGGAACCGGTGTTTTAACCAGAGACCGTGAAAGAAAAGAAGAGCGCATTAACGAATTTGTTTCTAAAATTCTGATGCAGTTTCCACCGCAAAAAAAATAATGTAATTCACTATAAAACTATAAAGCCTACCCTGTTGTGTAGGCTTTTTTATAACTATGAACGATATCAGCACTTTTGAGGATATACAAGCACTGGTGAATACTTTCTACGGAAAAGTACAGCAGGACGATTATATCGGACCGGTTTTTAATAGTAAAATACAGAATCGCTGGCCGGAACATCTGGCTAAAATGTACCGGTTCTGGGAAAGTATTTTACTGGATAACCATACCTATTCCGGCCGACCTTTCCCACCACATGCACTTTTACCCGTAGATGCCACACATTTTAACCGTTGGCTTACCCTATTTACCGCTACGGTCGATTCCCTTTTTGTCGGACCCATTGCCGAAGAAGCCAAAGAAAGGGCTGCAAAAATGGCAGCTATGTTTCACTATAAAATAGAATACATTAAAAATAACACAATATAATTCCATGATTGAAATTCCAATTGCTAACTCCCTAAAGATTTCGTAATTTTACACCAAACAGCAACAATTTTTAATCATGAATCCATCGTTTGAAACCAATCCCTTAATTGAGCGCTTACCCAAGCATCTGAAGCAATTTATCAAACCGCAGGATTATGACGAGTATACTCCGATTAATCAGGCCGTTTGGCGCTATGTGATGCGTAAAAATGTGGATTACCTCGGAAAAGTAGCCCACAGCTCGTATCTGGATGGTCTTCGCCAGACGGGAATTTCTATCGAAAGTATCCCGAATATGTATGGTATGAACCGTATCCTAAAAGAAATCGGTTGGGCTGCTGTTGCCGTAGACGGTTTTATCCCACCCAATGCTTTTATGGAATTTCAGGCGTATAACGTACTTGTTATTGCGTCCGATATCCGTCAGCTGGAACATATCGAATATACACCTGCTCCCGATATTATTCACGAAGGAGCCGGCCACGCCCCTATTATTGCCAATCCGGAATATGCCGAATACCTGCGTCGTTTTGGTGAAATCGGTTGTAAGGCCATTTCATCGGCACGGGATTACGAAATGTATGAAGCGATTCGTTTGCTTTCGATTCTGAAAGAAGCCGAAGGTACACCGCAAAACGAAATCGAAGCTGCTGAAAAGCGTGTCGACGAATTACAAAACGATATGGGCGAATTGTCCGAAATGGCACAAATCCGAAACTTACACTGGTGGACCGTGGAATACGGTTTGATCGGAACCGTAGACAATCCGAAAATCTATGGTGCCGGACTTTTATCCTCCATTGGAGAAAGTACCTGGTGTATGACCGATAATGTAACCAAAATCCCATATGATATCAGTGCGGCGAATCAAAGTTTTGACATCACCAAACCGCAACCGCAATTGTATGTAACGCCTGATTTTGCACACCTCAACCTCGTACTGGAAGAGTTTGCCAATAAAATGGCATTGCGTACCGGCGGATTATCCGGAATTCAGAAATTAATCCATTCCAAAGCCTTAGGAACTATTGAATTGAGTACCGGTATTCAGGTGTCAGGTGTTTTTACCAATGTAATCGAACACGAAGGCAAACCGGTTTATATTCAGACAACCGGAAAAACAGCCTTATCCTACCGCGAAAAAGAACTGGTTGGTCATGGTACCGAATACCATGCCGAAGGTTTCGGAAGTCCGGTCGGAAAATTAAAAGGCATCAATCTGGCTATCGAAGATATGAGTCCAAGGGATTTGAGCGCCTATGCCATATTTGAAGGACAGGTTGTTACACTGGAATTTGAAGGAAATATCAAAGTTTCCGGAGAAATCATTACCGGTTCCCGAAACTTACAGGGAAAAATCATCACCATCAGCTTTAAAAACTGTACGGTAACACATAACGACACCGTATTATTCCAACCGGAATGGGGTATTTATGATATGGCTGTCGGTAAGAAAATCACTTCCGCTTTTTCAGGTCCGGCCGATGTTAGAAGCTTCGATTTGATTACACATGTGCCATCATCGCAAACCATTAAAGCGCAAAAAACAACGGAACGTTTAAAACTGGAAGCGTTATACCAAAATATCCGCGACATCCGCGAAGGAAAAACCACCGGAAACCCGGATGCCATTTTCGAAACCCTGCAAAACGAACATCCGAAAGATTGGTTATTGTCTGTTGAAATTGCCGAACTGGCACATAAAAACAATGACCACGCTTTGGAAAGTAAAGTCTTAGCCCATTTGGAACAATTAAAAACAACGCGTCCGGAAGTGGCTCATTTGATCAGCAACGGTCTCGAACTTATTTTCGAAAACGAAAGCGTAAATTAAATCCGTAACAATTGTTACAACCCTATACCTGAAAGTCCCGTACCTTTGCTAAAAATTAAAGTTATGGGACTTTTAGATTTATTAGGATTCGGCAATAAAAATGAAATGATACAGGAATTTGTAGCCAAAGGTGCTATTATTCTTGATGTACGAACACCGGAAGAATTTGCCGGCGGACATATTCCAAATTCCCGGAATATTCCATTACAACGGATCGCAAGCGAAATCACCACCATCAAAAAATGGAACAAACCGGTGATTACCTGTTGCCGTTCCGGAATGCGAAGTGCACAAGCTGCAACAGTATTAAAACAAAACAATATCGAAGTGATCAACGGTGGTGGCTGGAATAGCCTGGAAAGCAAATTGTAATTACATTTTATCTATAAAGAAACAACCCTGTCAGAATCTGACAGGGTTGTTTTTTATCGGCACAATTATTTTATAATTTCACTTGTTCTCCCAACTGCTGTTCATTTTCCAACACCTGGTTTTCGTATTGTAATTTCCACCCTAAAGAATTCGTCAGGATTAAAATTTTAGACAATTCACTGATTAATCGGTTTTTGGCATTCGATTTTAAGGTCGATGTTTCCATTTTACGTGCCAGATCCTCTTTTACTTTTTTACTGATTTTATTGTAATCGTCTCCGGTAAACGGATTCATCCGGCTTTGATCTACATCATAAAACTGAATATCCGGGCTAATCTTGATTTCTTCTTTCGGAATACTGACTATCGTAATGGTTTTATTCTTTTCATCGATATCATACTTTACCTGACGTAAATCGTAAGCCACCGTCACATCGGCATTGATCACGATCAAAGCTTTCTTTTCGAACGTCAACAAGTTCATTAAGTATTTCTGTTGGTCTTTATAGGTCATCACCTGGGCATAATGCCCTTCTGTTACAATCAGCTTTCCAACATTTTTAATCTGCTGCTGAATCAAATTGGTATTGTATTCGGTCGAAGTGGTATTCTTGTCAGAAGTCACCCATTTATAGATTACAAATCCGATGATGATAAAAATCAGCAAATACATAATTTTCCCGGAACGCGCCAACGCCTGAACTACGGGCACTAACATGTTTTTGATCTGTGTTTCTTCTGAAGTTTTTCGTGGCATATTACAACTGGATATTAGGATATTCTACTGCTAATTTAGCAATCTTTATTTTTAGGTTTTCCATAAAGCGGAGATGCTGTTCCGAATCGGGATTAAACGAACGATGCGCCAGTCCTTTTTGGATACTATCAACTTCCTTCATAACCGGCCAGACCGTTTCTGCGATCCAGGTTTCCGTAAAACGCTGCCAGATATAGTCGATCGCAATTCCATTCGGGTGTAGCATGTCTTCGGCATAAAAACGATAATCCCGTAATTCGTCCATCATGATTTCATAACCTGGAAAATAAACCGCATTTGGCGTTTCCGAAATCACCTGATGAACAGCCGTGATCAGATTGGCTTTACTCCATTGGTTTTCTACAAAACCATCTTTACTATGCCGCACCGGCGAAACGGTAAAAACAAACTGCACTTTTGGATTTAATTGCGAAATACCGCCAATCATCCTTTCCAAACTTTCCTGAATAACAGCAACCGGCAATAATTCTTTTTTAAACTGCTTTTGCGGGACTTTATGGCAATTAGCAACCAATTTATCGTCTTCCGTTTTTCGATACGCCCAGGCCGTCCCTAAAGTAATCAAAACGTGTGTTGCATCGGTAAGTTGGTTTCGGGTTTCGGATGTGGTCTGATTCAGGTTTTTTAGTAATTCCTCCGGTTTGGTCGCATTCAGATCCGAATGAACGTCAAAAGAATGCCATTGTTCGTTATAAAAAAAGATATCCTCTTCGGTAAATTGTTTTTCCTGTAAGGCGAAACCAATAGCTTTTTCGATCGCCAGCGGATGAAACAGTATGCCAAACGGATTACAATAATTCCGAAACCGGAAATAATCCAGTTTCTCACTCATATTGACCGCAAAACACGAACCCAAAGACACTACCTGCGATGTATAATCGATCGGATTATTGCTCTTTAAAATAAGTATTGGGGTTCTGAATTGCATGGTTACATTTGTTTTTACAAACTTAAGGATATTAGGCCATTTTACGGCAAACAAAAAACCCGAAGCATGCTTCGGGTCTTTTTTATCTTTAGTGATCTAAAATCTATTTTACGAAATCAACGGCTTTTTCTAACGCTTCTTTAATTCCGCCAGGGTTCTTCCCTCCTGCCGTTGCAAAGAAAGGTTGTCCACCTCCACCACCTTGGATATATTTTCCAAGTTCGCGTACTACTTGTCCGGCGTTAAGTCCTTTTTCGGCTACCAATTCTTTCGAAATATAACAGGTTAACATTGGTTTTCCTTCCTCAGCAGTTGCCAATAAAAGGAATAAATTAGTTCCTAAGTTTCCTAATTCATACGCCAAATCTTTCGCTCCGTTTGGATCTAAATCCACTTGTTTCGCTAAGAATTGAACACCATTGATTTCCTGAAGTTCTCCGACTAATTCTCCTTTTAGGTTTTTCGCTTTTTCTTTTAATAATGCTTCCAACTGTTTTTTCAGTTTCGCATTTTCATCCTGTAACGAAACAACCGCTTTAATAGCATCCTGTGGATTTTTCAGGGTTTCTTTGATCTCTTTTAAGGTGTTTTCCTGCGACGCAAAAAAGTCTTTTACCGCCTCGTTTGTGATTGCTTCTATACGACGGATTCCCGCTGCAACACCACCTTCGCTCGTGATTTTAAAGTACCAGATATCGGCTGTATTCGGCACGTGGATTCCTCCACAAAGCTCCATACTTTCACCAAATTTAATTGCACGTACGTTATCACCGTATTTTTCACCGAATAATGCCATCGCACCTTCTTCGATCGCTTGTGCAAACGGGATGCTTCTTCTTTCGATTAAGGGCAATTGTTCGCGGATTCGCGCATTTACGAAATCTTCAACCTGTTTTAACTCTTCGTCGGTCACTTTTGCGAAATGCGAAAAGTCAAAACGAAGGTAATTTGGAGCAACCAACGATCCTTTTTGCTCCACATGCGTTCCTAAAATTGAACGCAAAGCCTGGTGCAATAAGTGCGTCGCCGAGTGGCTATTAGCCGACTGATTGCGCAATTCTTTATTTACTTTTGCATCAAAGGTTCCGTTTACATTTTCCGGTAATTTTTTTACAAAATGCAAAATCAGGTTGCTTTCTTTTTTGGTGTCGATAATTTCAATGGTTTCGTTTGCCGATACCAAAACACCTTTATCACCAACCTGTCCACCACCTTCCGGATAGAAAGGCGTGTTATCCAGAACAATCTGATATAATTTTCCGTCTTTTTTACTATCTACTTTTCTGAAACGGGTGATTTTGACCTCATTTTCCGTTTGATCATAGCCTACAAAGGTTTCAACATTTCCATCAACCAAAATCGTCCAGTCATCTGTCGAAACTTCGGAAGCCTCACGCGAACGGTCTTTTTGTTTTTTCATCGCCGCTTCAAAACCGGCTTCATCATAATTATAACCTCTTTCCCGTAAGATCAACTCGGTTAAATCTTTCGGAAAACCGAATGTATCGTATAACTCGAATACTTTTTCTCCGGAAATAACAATCCCCTTAGTTTCGGCGATTACGTTTTCCAACAGATGTAATCCTTGCTCTAATTTTTTAAGGAAAGACGCCTCTTCTTCTTTGATCACGTTCATCACCAATGTTTTCTGAGCCGTGATTTCCGGGAAGAATGCACCCATTTGATCACTCAACACCTGTACCAGTTCGTAAATAAACGGTTCTTTTTTATTTAGGAAGGTAAACGCATAACGGATTGCACGACGTAAAATACGACGGATTACATAACCTGCTCCGGTATTGGACGGTAATTGTCCGTCGGCAATAGCAAAGGCTACCGCACGTACGTGATCCACGATAACACGGATGGCAATGTTTATTTTTTCTTCGTCTTCGTCTTTAGCTTTAATCGTGTATTTTGCTCCGGTAAGGCTTTCTACTTTTTCAATCAGCGGTGAAAACACATCGGTATCATAATTCGACTTTACGTTTTGCAAAACCATACACAAACGCTCAAATCCCATTCCGGTATCGACGTGTTGCGCCGGTAATTTTTCCAGTGATCCATCGGCTTTACGGTTAAATTCCATAAATACGTTGTTCCAGATTTCCACTACCTGCGGATGATCGGCGTTTACCAAATCTTTCCCTGGCACTTTTGCTTTTTCTTCCGCCGAACGGATATCCACGTGAATCTCCGAACACGGTCCGCATGGCCCCTGGTCACCCATTTCCCAGAAGTTATCCTTTTTGTTTCCCAACAGGATTCGGTCTTCCGAAATAAGAGTTTTCCAGATGTCGTAGGCTTCCTGGTCAAAAGGAACATTTTCCTCTTTGCTACCTTCGAAAACCGTTACATATAAAATATCTTTATCGATCTTATACACCTCGGTTAATAATTCCCAGGCCCAATTGATCGCTTCTTTTTTAAAATAATCGCCGAAACTCCAGTTTCCTAACATTTCGAACATCGTGTGGTGATAGGTATCAATTCCTACTTCTTCCAGGTCGTTGTGCTTCCCGGATACGCGAAGACATTTCTGAGTATCGGCTATACGGGCGCTTTTCGGTGTTCCATTCCCCAGAAAAAACTCTTTAAACTGAGCCATTCCGGAATTGTTGAACATCAAAGTAGGATCGTCTTTTAAAACGATCGGAGCCGAAGGTACTATCAAGTGACCCTTGCTTTGAAAAAAGTCGAGAAACTGTTTTCTGACGTCTTGTGATTTCATATATTGCATTATTTGACGCGAATTGACTTCGCCCGTATTGTATTAAATTCTTCTTAAAATTAAATAAAGCTTCCGACCTATACTTCCTGTTATCATCAACTTACACTTAACATATCGTTACGTAACTCACAAGAAACAAGCTAAATGTTGCTTCGGGAAAGTATTTTACAGAAACATTTATTAAATTTGTTCGTCTAACCTTACAAAAGGTTGCCGTTTAACTTTTTATAAGGTGCAAAAATAGTATATTTTAGAAAATGTCGAAGGTAAAATATTATTACGATTCTGAAAAATTAGCCTATCAAAAAATCAAACCCAAAAAAGGGCGTCGTGTGGGATATATCAGTTTGTTTTTAGTCGCATCGGCTTTATTCGGTTTTTTGTGTTTTGTCGTACTGATTAACACCCCTTTTTTCGAAACGCCTAAAGATAAATTACAAGCCCGTGAAATCGAGAATTTAAAAATCAATTATGCCATTCTGAACCGAAAGATGGATCAGTTGGACGATGTGTTAAGCGATCTGGAAGAGCGTGACAACAACCTGTACCGGGTATATTTTAACAGCTCACCGATTCCCGATGAACAACGTCGCGCCGGTTTTGGTGGAATCAACCGCTACAAAGCCTTGGAAGGTTATAACAATTCGGATTTGGTTATGAATACAACCCGTCGCGTGGATGTGATCACCAAACAATTGGTGATTCAGTCACGTTCGCTCGACGAAATATTAAAACTGGCCAAAGACAAAGAAAAACTTCTTTCGGCCATTCCGGCTATCCAACCGGTAAAAAATGAAGATTTAAAACACATGGCATCCGGTTTCGGATACCGGAGTGATCCGTTTACCAAAGTGCGGAAGTTCCATGCCGGAATGGATTTTTCGGCCAAAACCGGAACTCCGATTTTTGCTACCGGCGACGGAGTGGTGCGCAGAGCCGACAATTCGCTTTCGGGATATGGAAATCATATCGAAATTACGCACGGCTATGGTTATGAAACCTTATATGCCCATTTGAGCAAATACAATGTCCGACCGGGGCAACGCGTTAAAAGAGGTGACATCATCGGATATGTGGGCAGTACCGGACGTTCGGAAGCACCTCACCTGCATTATGAAGTACATAAAAACGGAGCGGTAGTGAATCCGCTGAATTTCTATTACGGCTCGATTTCGGCCAAAGAATATATTTTAATATCACAATTAGCTAACCAAGAAAACCAATCGCTCGACTAATGCATTTAGACTTACCAGAAAAGAGATACTACAGTATTGGCGAACTCGCCAAGGCATTCAACGTAAATGCTTCCCTGATCCGTTTTTGGGATAAGGAATTCGACATTCTGAAACCGAAAAAAAATGCAAAGGGAAATCGGATGTTTACTCCGGAAGATGTAAAAAACCTACAGTTGATTTACCATTTGGTTAAAGAACGGGGCTTTACACTCGAAGGAGCTAAAATCCATTTAAAGGAAGCGCAGAAAAAAACACTGGATAAATTCGAAATCATTCGTAAATTAGAAGCTATCAAAATGCAGCTTTTAAATATGAAAAACGAATTATAACATTCCTTTAAGAATATCGGTCTGTAACGGATCAAATCAATATACGACTAATAGTACAAAAACAATCTAAAAAAAGTAATTATGAAAAAATGGTTAGTTCCCGGAATTATTGTATTCCTGATTATTGTAGTCTATTTTTGGGCTAAAGGCATCAACAATACAGCAGTAATAAAAGATCAGGCTTCACAGGAAGCATGGGGTAACGTACAAACCTCTTATCAACGACGAAATGACCTTATCGGTAATTTGGTTAACACCGTTAAAGGTGCGGCCGATTTCGAAAAAAGCACACTGGAAGCAGTAGTAAAAGCCCGTTCGGAAGCTACAAAAACCACTATTGATCCTTCGAATATCACTCCGGAACAATTGGCAGAATTCAACAAAGCGCAAAGCGGTGTTTCTTCGGCTTTATCCCGTTTATTAGTTACCGTTGAGCAATATCCGGATTTAAAAGCGAATCAGAATTTCGTAAAACTTCAAGACGAACTGGCCAGTACCGAAAATCAGATTCTAACCGCCAGAACGCGTTTTAACGAATCGGTTAAAGACTACAACGGTCATATTAAAACGTTCCCGAACAGCATTTTTGCCGGAATGTTCGGTTTTAAAGAGAAATCGTATTTCAATGCTGTAGAAGGTGCTGAAAAACCGGTTGAAGTAAAATTCTAAAAAAAGATGTCGGCTACTGAAAATTTCCTGACTCCGGAAGAAGAACGTGCAATCGTCAACGCGATTCAGATTGCCGAACAGAATACTTCGGGAGAAATCAGAGTCCATCTGGAAGATCATAGCGAAAAACCTCCGGTCGAAAGAGCGCAGGAGGTTTTTTATTCCCTTGGTATGGACAAAACCAAAGCCCGAAATGGCGTTTTGTTTTATATAGGGGTTTCCGACCATACGTTTGCCATTATTGGCGATAAAGGCATTCATCAGGTGGTGGAAGACGATTTTTGGGATTGTACCAAAGACATCGTGATTGCACACTTCAAAAACAGACGTTATAAAGACGGCCTGGTGGATGGTATTATCAAAGCCGGCGAACGTTTAAAACAGTATTTTCCTTTTGAAAGTGACGATACCAACGAATTATCGAACGAAATATCCAAAGGATAAATGACACATTGTATTGCTAAATTTATTAAAAGCCTGTTGTTGCCGGTATTCTTTTTACTGCTGCAACCGGTTTCGGCACAGTTTACCATACCGGAAAAACCAAAATTCCAGACGAGCGTTTACGATTATGCCAACCTTTTAAGTCCGCAGGAAAAACAAAGCCTGGAAGAAAAACTGGTTCGTTATTCCGATTCGACCTCAACGCAGATTGTAGTCGCTACCATCGAGTCATTAAAAGGCGAAGACATCGGAATATTAACCCCAAAATGGGCACATCAATGGGGTATCGGACAAGCCAAAGAAGACAACGGTATTTTTATACTGTTGGCGCAAAGCGAACGTCGTATCTGGATTGCTCCGGGTTATGGTGTGGAAGATCGCCTTACGGCTGGTATCACGGGTGAAATCGTACGGGAAGTAATTATCCCGCAATTTAAGGCCGGCAGCTATTATAACGGTCTCGACAAAGGTACCGATGTAATTGTAGATGTCCTAAAAGGGAAATACAAAGGTACCCGCAAAAGCGACAAATCCGATGATGGTTTAGCCGGAATCTTTATTTTCATCGTTATTGTCATCATCCTGATTATCGTATTGGCACGAGGACGTAAGTCCGGTGGTGGCGGTAAAGGCGGCATTGGCGGTGGCGGCGGACCGGATTTACTAGACATGATCATCCTTAGCAGCCTTGGCCGTGGTGGCGGAGGTGGTTTTGGAGGCGGAAGTTCCGGTGGCGGTTTTGGCGGCGGTGGATTCGGTGGCGGCTTTGGCGGCGGCGGATTTAGCGGTGGTGGCGCCGGAGGAAGTTGGTAACATACTGTACAATATAAGACAAAGCCGGACTAGTTCCGGCTTTTTATTTTTTCTTAAAAATCATACTGCGAATTATATATTATCTTTATTCTTTCCTTTTCTTTTTCTGCTTTAAAAAGTAATTTTATTGCATATCTTTTTATTAAAATGGTCTGATTTATATTTAATCAAAAACCACTACATATCAACATATTAACTTAAAACAAACCTATCAAAATTGTATATTTATGATTCCTAGAAATACGAAGTCATAACTTAAAAAGTTTAGCCCGGGTGGTACGGTATGAGTATTGGAAACAACTCAAAATGCTTTCGTATGCATTAGGAAACCTACCCCGTCCGGGTATTAATTTCCTTAAAATACGAATTATGGAAACAGGCAAAAATGAAAGTGCATTCAAAGAAGTAATGATGCGACAGGAAACTGCAGTAAAAGCACTGCAAAAAGTAAACAACACTTTATCTAAGACATTAGAAGCGGAAATGGGGTATAAAAATCATGCTTATTTTTTTATACTCGAAAGCGGCTATTTCTATGAATATTTAGAATATTCGAAGGAAAATGAATTTTAAAAAGTCAGGGCTGTTCCAAAAGTGAAACAGCCCTTTTTATTTCTAAACCTGACAGGTCTTTGAGACCTGTCAGGTTTGAAATTGTTAATCACATTCATCACCCCAACATTCCCGACAGGGTTGGTCGACTTTGGGATAATGATTTTGTTTTTCGGTGGTTACAAATATGTTATCCGATGTCATTCCACTTGGAAATGTCGTAATCCAACGGCCCAAATGTTTTTCCTTTTCGGCCGGCAGAAATTTAAAATCCTGTAGGTCTTTCCCGTTTTTCCATTTTGTTACCGCCACTATCGTATCGCCCGACTGGTAGGTGTTTAAAACCTGATATTCCTGATCTTCCTGCTGACCGTGAAGGAAGATTTCCGAATTTTCACCGGTATGTGTAATCGTTAGCAATAAATTCCCGGAATCACAGGTATTATAGACTACCAGACCTTTTGCTGTTTTGGTGAGCCGTACCCATTCCCGCGGCAACATCCTGAGATCGTAGTTCTTTCGTTCGGGCTCACATCCAAATAAGGTGGAGAGCACAATTCCGGCATAAAAATATTTCATCTTTCTTTTTCAATTTTTTTGCAAATATACTTCGGGACTAACAGAAAAAAGAAGCCGTTTTCTGAGCTTCTTTTTTTGTCTTAAAAGACACCCGGTCTTCTCCCTCTGCTTTTTTTCTCTTTTCCGGCAAATTTTTCAATCTTATAGGTCAGCGAAAACATAGCATAACGCTTTAATACCGTATTCTCCTCATCCCGGATACTGGTGGCTCCAATTGTTCGGATGGCACTTTGATTTTGGTTTAGCAAATCGTAAACTTTAACTTTAAATAACATTCTTTCATTAAAGAAATTATAGCCCACACTGGTATTCCACAGGTAAAAATCCTTTTTAAAACCGTCGGAAATAGCCGAGTTGTACGTATATCCAAAATCATTTCCGATTACCAATCCTTTAGGCCAGTAACTTGTGGTTTGCAGATTGAACAGATGCGTGTAGTTGGATGCCGAATTAACGGTGTAATTGGTATAATTTGTCACGTTATACGAATACGTGTACGATGGCGACACCGTCAATAGTTCGCCATAATCCCAGTTTAAATTAAATCGGGTACGAAAACGGTAGTTCAACGCATCAAACAGTTCTCCGTTAGTATAACCTTTGTCTTTTGTAAGGCTTAGACTCGGCGAAACGCCAATTCGGAGTTTATGCATATCAATGACATGGCTTTTGCTCCAGTTTCCGCCTCCTGTGAGACTAAATCCTCCGGATATATTCTGATAAGTTGTATAACGTTTCGCGCTTTCATCATAAATGGTTGACGCTATAATCTGGCTGTCGTAATACTGACCGGTAACCGAAAAGCTATAACCCGATCGGGTAGCATAATTATAATTTCGAAGATAAACTCCGGCTGAATGGCTTTTGGTTGGATCTAAATCCGGATTTCCAATATAACTTACCAACGCATTTGACGGGTCATCTACCGGTAACATCTGAACGGCCGACGGGAATGAAACCCGATACGAATAGTTCATCGAAAACGATTTGGCTTTCGACAGTTTGTAGCTCATATATAGCGAAGCCGAGGGCAGTATATAATCCCGTATCAATTTGGTATTTCGATACAGGTAATACGATTCGTTATCCAAACGGGTAATATTGGTCCCGAAATAACTGCTCAGGAAGAATTTATTTTTTTCAATATTGATTCCGGCTTTCGGACTTATCGTAGTCGTTATGGATCGAAGGAAATTGGAAAGCGTATCGTTTTGTATCGTATAATCTTCCGTAGTCGTATCAAAGTTATAGGCCGTTTTAGTATCCAATACTTTATTCCTGCTATAATCCACTGCCAGCTTTAAACGTACGGAATCCATTACCGGTTCCAGATATTCCAGGTCGATCTCCACACGATCGTTAAAGTTCCGGTTATACCGAATCTGATCCCGGTTATCGGTTCGAAGCAAAGCTCCGTTGTCATCATAAAAACGGGTTTTTGACTGATTTAGGTTGCTACCGATATCTTTGGAATTGGAATTATCGAGGTCAACCCCAAGACTTCTTCCTTTTTTCCCAAATTGTTTATTAAAACTAATGGAATTTGAAAAATTCTGACTGTCACTTTCATTATACAAATTACTGTCACTATCGTTCAAAACACGATTGTTTTCGTTCATCGTCGCCTCTTCCGACTGACTTTTGTATTTGGTGTTGCCTTTGGAAAATCGTGGCGAAACATAAACAGTTGTCGTCGAATCGATCTTATATTCAATAATGAGACTTCCATTATGCATATACTTATCTTCACGCGTGTTTCCGACTGATTCGGTTATAATTGTCCGATCCGGAAGAAAGTTCTGATACCGGCTTTTATTGTCATTTTTTGACGTGGCATCGGTATAAAAATAATTACCGCTTACGTCAAATCCTTTGAAAAACTGATCGGCATAATTTAACCCCGCCATATTGGATTGGGTAATTCCCTTTCCACCGCCAAAATTCATTCCGTTCACTCCAAAACTGCCATCTCCACCAATATTCACCGAAGTATTTCGTCCGCCGCTCATATTGTCGAAAATTTCATTCATTGAAAATCCGGCCGAATTGATATTATTTGATGATCCTAAAAAACTGATTTTACGGTTTCCTTTAAAATAATTGATCAACGCACTGCTTTCGTAGCGGCTGTCAGTTCCATATCCTCCGGTAAACCTTCCAAAAAATCCTTTGTTTTTATCTTCATCTATCGTCAGGTTTATTGTAGCATTATTTGAACTGGCTTTTTGTCCGGAGAACTCTTCTTTTTTCGTTTTGGTATCGGTTACCTGTATTTTATTGATGATTTCGGATGGCAAACTCTGTAAAGCAATCTTACCATCTTTATCGAAAAACGGTTTGCCGTTTACCAATATCTGGTTAACTTCCTTTCCATTGACCGTTACTTTGCCGTTATCGACTTCAACACCCGGTAATTGTTTTAATAATGTTTCGACATTGGAATCCGGTCGCACTTTAAACGAGGCGGCATTAAATTCTAAAGTATCTTTTTTAATCCGAATGGGCGGCGCTTCGGTTTTTACAATCACTTCATCCAATACTTTAGACGATTCGACAATGGCTATGGTTCCAAAATCCCGGGATGCGGCAATCCCATCGAGTTCCTGTTTATAATCCTCATAACCGATCATCGATATCTTTAGAAAAACCGGCTGAGTGCTTTTTTTAACGCTAAATTCAAAATTGCCCGCTTTGTTGGTAATCGTATAGTCGATAAGTGTAGAATCTTTTACAACCGAAAGATAAACGGTAACCGACTCGGCTGGTAATCCTGAGTTTTTGTCTATTACCTTTCCTTTTAACACTATATTATTCTGAGCAAAAGACAGGCAACTTATCAACAAAAGCGCAAAAAGTAAGGTGATTTTTTGCATTCGTATAAAAAAATTGCGGTTAATATGTAAACATAATAACCGCAAAAGAAATCATTTCGTATATAAAAACAGAAGTTCTTACAGAAACTTTAACAAACTATTTCTGTCTGAAATAAATATCAATCGGAACCCCTGAAAAGTTATAATTCTCCCGTAATTTGTTTTCGATAAAACGTTTATACGGATCTTTAACATACTGTGGTAAATTGGCAAAAAACACAAACTGAGGCGTTGGTGTCGGCAACTGCATACAGTATTTAATTTTAATGTATTTCCCTTTTAAAGCCGGTGGTGGCGTATGCTCGATAATAGGCAACATCAACTCGTTGAATTTTGAAGTCGCAATACGTTGCTTACGATTTTCATAAACCTCAACAGCGGTTTCCAGAGCTTTTAAAAGTCGTTGCTTGGTCAATGCAGATACAAACAGGATCGGCACATCGGTAAACGGTGCAATCTCCTGACGGATTCGGGCTTCATAGTCACGCGTCGACATGGTATCTTTTTCGACCAAATCCCATTTATTTACCAGGATCACGATTCCTTTTCGGTTCTTTTCGGCCAACCAGAAAATACTCTGATCCTGTCCTTCAAAACCACGGGTAGCATCGATCATCAGGATACAAACATCACTGTGCTCAATCGCACGAATGGAACGCATCACAGAATAGAACTCCAAATCTTCCTTTACCTTGGCTTTTCTACGGATTCCGGCCGTATCGACTAAGTTAAATTCAAATCCGAAACGGTTGTATTTGGTATCGATTGCATCACGGGTTGTTCCGGCGATATCGGTTACCACAAAACGGTCTTCCCCGATCAGCGCATTGATAAACGATGATTTCCCGGCATTTGGTCGTCCCACCACGGCAAAACGCGGTAGCGGATTTTCTTCTTCCACTGCATCCGGAAGTTCCGGTAATAATTCGACTAAAGCGTCCAGTAATTCACCGGTTCCACTTCCGTTCATTCCGGCAATGGTATAGTATTCGCCCAGTCCAAGGTTATAAAATTCGAATGCGTCTTTTTCACGCATGGCATTGTCTACTTTGTTTACGGCAAGCAAAACGGGTTTGGTCACTTTACGCAACAGTTTTGCCACTTCATCGTCCATCGGGGTGATGCCTTCTTCCACATCGACCATAAAAATGATCGCGTCGGCTTCATCGATAGCCAATTCTACCTGACGGCGGATTTCGCCTTCAAAAATATCGTCGGAACCTTTAATATATCCTCCGGTGTCGATCACCGAGAACTCTTTTCCATTCCATTCACTTTTTCCGTAGTTACGGTCGCGGGTAACACCACTTACCGAATCGACTATGGCATCACGACGCTGAATCAATCGGTTAAAAAAAGTGGATTTTCCAACATTGGGCCTTCCTACTATGGCTACGATATTATTCATCTTTCTTTATTTTTTGCAAAAGTACATTATTTTAATTGTAGCGGCCTTATCCTAACTACAACACTGTTTTCTATTTTGGTATTTTTATTTATTGTTGTATCCGAAACGACGTAACTGGTAACTGCTGTTTCTCCAGTCTTTGTTCACTTTTACGAACATTTCGATATGGATTTTCTTTCCAAAGAATTTCTCAAGGTCATGTCGGGCTTCGATTCCAACTTTTTTGATCGCAGCACCTTTATGTCCGATGATGATTCCTTTTTGCGTATCGCGTTCTACCATGATTACGGCCCGGATTCGGATGATATCATCGTCTTCTTTAAATTCTTCCGTTTCGATTTCTACGGAATACGGAATTTCTTTTTCGTAATGCAACAGAATTTTTTCACGAATGGTTTCGTTTACAAAGAAACGTTCCGGCTTATCGGTTAACGCATCTTTCGGATAATAGGCCGGCGATTCCGGTAATAATTCGATAATTCTGTCGAATACGGTACTTACGTTAAAATTTTCAAGGGCTGAAATCGGATAAATTTCGGCATTCGGCACTTTTTCTTTCCAAAGGTTTACCTGTTCTTCCAGTTGTTCCTGGTTGGATTTGTCGATTTTGTTTAACAACAACAATACCGGGATTTTGGCGTGGATGATCTTGTTAAAAAACGCTTCGTCTTTTAATTCCTTCTCTCCTATTTCGACCATATATACCAGTACGTCGGCATCTTCGAAAGCGGATTTTACAAAATCCATCATCGACGACTGTAATTCATACGCCGGTTTGATGATTCCCGGTGTATCGGAAAACAGGATTTGAAAATCGTCTCCGTTTACAATTCCCAGAATACGGTGACGGGTGGTTTGTGCTTTGGAAGTTATAATAGAAAGGCGTTCGCCAACAAAGGCATTCATCAATGTCGATTTACCGACATTGGGATTCCCGATGATGTTAACAAAACCTGCTTTGTGTGCCATAGTAAAAATTTTAGCCTACAAAGGTAGGCATATCAGGCGAATAAGAATGAAATTTTTATTTTTTTTAAAAAAAGTCTTGTCAATCCAAATATTCGTTGTAGTTTTGCACTCGAAACATCGCGGGATAGAGCAGTAGGCAGCTCGTCGGGCTCATAACCCGAAGGTCACAGGTTCGAGTCCTGTTCCCGCTACTAAGAAAACATACTGAGAATACAAACGCACAGCGCGGGATAGAGCAGTAGGCAGCTCGTCGGGCTCATAACCCGAAGGTCACAGGTTCGAGTCCTGTTCCCGCTACTAAGAGCCAAAAAAGAAATTCTTTTTTGGCTTTTTTTATTGTTAATCCCCACCTATTTTAATCGTCTTAAAATAACCTCACTAATCTTTTTCTCCTTTTTTATCTTATTTTTGAGATTACCTAAAACCTCAGAAATCATGAATCCGGTAGAAATAGCAATTGCCGAAAAAAAATTCCTTGAAATGGAACGCATCTGAAAGGTGTTTGATTCTATTTGCAAAAAACTGCATTTAAAATATAGTGATATTTCCCCTCTACTAATACGGTAATTTTCGCACCTATTTACAATTTTATAGCATCATGCGAAAACAAATTGGTATGCTACAATCAGCAGTCAGAAAACGGAACGATACTGGATATCAAAAACACAATCACTATCCCATTGGATCCAAAAAATCGAAACCATCGATAATTCTAGTCTTAATTAGAAACAAATAACTTACGCCTTATTACTCAAAAAACGCTTTGGGATATCCCACAACTCCCGACACATCCTTTAGTGCTCCGGGAATTAGCTCGATAACCATACAATTTTCAGGAGGCACATCAAAAGGCAATCGTATTCCATATTGACTGGTCATTTGATACCCAAACTTTGGATAATACTTTTCATGCCCCAAAAGTATAACCGAACCAAAACCCATTGTACGGGCTTTGTCATGTGCCGTCCGGATCAGCTGACCACCGATACCTTTTCCCTGAAAATCCGGTAAAACTGCAACCGGTGCCAATGCTAAAGACTCCGCTGTTTTTCCAGTTTCATTTTTAATCTTGATTTTTGTCAGCAAGATATACCCAACAATTTGGTCATTCTGCTCTGCAACCAGCGATAATTCCGGTACAAATGCATCTGAAACTCTTAGTCGTTCCACCAAAAACTGCTCCCGATGATCACTGAATGCAACATTTTCAAAAGCCTTTTCGATTAACTCAAAAACAGCTTTAAAGTCCTTTTTATCTTCCTGCCTTATTTTTAACTCCATTCTGTTTTTATTTAAACCTGACAGATCTTTATGACCTGTCAAGTGTTGCAATTTTGTTATTCGTGTATTTTCACCCATTCGACACTATCATTTTCCTTTAGCTTTATAACCATTGACTTGGTTTGCAACGGAAAAAACAGTGCCCGTTTCTGTAGAATGGTATAAAAGAGATATAAGCTATCCGTTCGGTCGGGTGTTCCTAATAATTCCAGAATAGCTGCTTTTTTGAGCTGTTTTAACCGCTTACTATCAATCAAATCCTGAAGCATCATCGCCCTATACGCATAGGCTGCATCACTTTTAACCGCCCATTTTTCCTTATCAAACGACATGACCTTTCGGGTTTCTTTTTGCCTTTCGATCGAATTCGTTTTTTCTGTATTCTGACAAGCCTGACACGTTAATACCAGTACGAACAACCCTAAGTATATTTTCATTATTGCAGTTTTATATACTAAATATACAAAAGTCAGGTGGAATACTAAGGACAAATAGAGTCACTGATACACAAAAAAACTTCTTATCCCATTCTATTAAACTCTTAGCACTACCTCCACCTACAGAAAGTACAGTTTATTTTATTCCCTTCAAAAATATGATGATCATTTTATCCCGATTTCTGGAGACCGAATAGTGATTACAATCAAATTTTAATCCACAATAAAATAGACAAAACACTTACTTTTAAAAGTAAATCTACCTGATACAACAGTACTTTTTAATTCACATCCCAACATCCCTCCCGGAGAGTATGGGCTTATATTGACGTCACACGATACCAGGGAAGCAACCGGAGTACACAATCAGCCATCCTATCTATATAACACTCAAAACCTTAGCTTTGAAACTTATATCCCATGATCATGGATAAATACCAATAATGTATTGGTCGATTTTAAAGAAATTGACTATAACAATTTATACCCCAATAGTATCCGCCCCTGAATCTATCGAAAATCCGCAGGACTTGGGATAACCGGATCCATTAGCAAAGGCGACACGTTTCTCGGTCGAAAAAAAAAAATCTACTATAGCACAAAACATGGCTACTAATAATATTCTAAATGGTACATCTCACAAAACGAAAAAGCCGCTTTTTAGTAAAACGGCTTTTTTATCGGATAAAAAACAAACGGAGGGTAGTATTGTTTTTATATTAATATAATGTTGTCGATGCCGACATAACCGATCCGGTTGAAATATTTTCTTTAACCACCTCGCCGTTTATAATAATCTGTACTTTTAGTGTGCCTGTTTCTCCTTGTGTCGCTACAGTAGCCGATCCTCCAAACGAAATCGCCTGTACCGATGCCGGCATGTTAATTTCCGGGCTTTCCCAAGTAGTTGCATTTATATCCGTATGGGTCGTCATATCCCCTTGCGCATTGGTATAGGCAATCACATCAATAGTAGCATTATCGGATGCTATTGCTTTATAACGCACCATTTTGTTGGTTCCTCCGGATCCACTGCCATTTCCCGACCCGTCACTATCGCTGCTACACGATGTGGCAATTAATCCGAAGGCCATGGTCAATACTAACGTCGCTAAAATCTTCTTTCTCATAATATAAAATGTCTAAATGGTTAACAATCTTTTTCTGAAGCAAAGTTAGATTCCCGCCAAAACTGCAACAATAACAGGAAATGAGTATTTTTTTCTAATGGTTTTCCAGTATTTTATCACATCCACATGGCTTTTTGCGATGTTTTTACAATCTTTGAAAGAATTTGTTTTTAAAATAATATTCTTAGAAAGAAAATTCTTGTTTATTTCTCAAAAATCAATACACTCCCATGCAACGGTCCTTATACCTCCGCAAGCTTTTATGGCTTTTTTTAATACTACACGGTTTTCTCTTTTCCGTTACTGCACAACAGTTATTACCCGTTAACGAAAAAAACTATGCCGATAGTCTTCGTCAGATTGTTTATTCCAGATCAGCCGATAGTAGTAAAGCCAATGCCAGTTTTTTGCTTTCCGATTACTGGCGGGCAAAAGACACTGTAAAAAGTCGGATGTTCCTAACCAAAGGCAAACAACTGAGTGCTAAAAATCCCTATCTAAATGCGCTATATTTTTTTTATGAAGGCCAACATCTATCGGCAATCCATCCGGAAAAGGCACAAATATCCCTATACAAAGCCACTCAAAAACTAATGGCCTTCCGTACAGCAGCCAGTTATGAAGCAGCAGCAGCGGCCTGGTACAACTATGGCATATTGCAACGAAATAAAAAAGGAGACCCATTCGTAATTAATATTTTATTAAACAAATCAATCCCCCTTGCACAACAATCCGGTAAATCCGAAAAAATGGCACATTATTACTCACAATTGGGCACCCTTTTTATGTATAACGCCCAATTTGATAAAGCCGAAGCTTATAATAAAAAGGCTATCGATTTGCTCGAAAAAAAGAAACCTGGATCCTCCGAACTTATGCTCGCCTACCTCGGTGCGGTAAGTAATTTCATTTACAAAGGTGATAGTGAAACCGCTAAAATCTTATTGGACAAGGCTAAAGTTATCCTGGAGCCGCATAAAGAATCGACACAGTATCCCTATTACTATTACAACGAAGGGTTGTATCTTATTTCAAAAGGCTATTTTAACAATGCTATCAAAAGTATCGATAAAGGAATGATACTGGCAAAAAGTCTAAATCAATCGACTTTATTACAAATGCTTACTTTTAGAAAGTATGATATCTACCTGCAATTGGAAGAATATAAAAAGGCCCGGGATTTGTTAGTAAAACTTTTAAAAGAAGGCAATCTGTCCGCCGAGGTAAACAACCGCAAAATGTTTTATACCCAATTGGCTTCCGTTAATGAAAAAATGGGTAACCTGAAAGAAGCCTATCAATGGCAGACACAATACAGTAAACTGAGCGATAGTATTAACGACAGTAAGCTCAAAGAAAAAATCAATGAGCTGGAAGTCCAATTTCAAAACGCAGAAAATCAGAAAAAAATTACAGCTTTGGAAACCGATAAAAAAGAAGCCGATTTGGCAGCTCGCAACAATCGGCTTTTTAGTAGTTTGCTCGGCGCATCAACATTATTTTTTCTATCCATCGCCTTACTCGCTTTTGCTTTCTATAGAAATCAGAAAAAACTATCGGAACAAAAAGAGATCAATCACCAGCAACAATTAAAAGAGTTACACCAACAACAACTTTTATCCACAACCGAAGCCATGCTGGAAGGCGAAGAACGGGAACGTCGAAGGGTAGCACGCGACCTTCATGACGGTTTAGGCGGAATGCTGGCCGGAATAAAAATAAAATTATCCGGTGAAATGAGCCATGGTGATAAAAATCCCAATCCTGTAGAAATTCATAAAATCATCGGTCAACTCGACAATGCTGTTACCGAATTACGTCGTATAGCTCGTAATATGATGCCGGAAACATTACTTCGCTTTGGTCTCGAAACAGCCCTGAAAGATCTGTGTGAATCCCTAGAATCCCAGAATATTTCCATTAGTTATGAGTCATTTAATTTGGATACCGAAATGGAGATTTCTACCCAGGTGATCATCTACCGTATCATTCAGGAAGCTCTATCCAATGCCATCCGCCATGCAAATGCCCAAAATATTATGGTACAATGCAGTCAGAATGGAAAAACTTTTTTTATCACTGTTGAAGACGATGGTTACGGTTTTGATAAAAATATTCTGAATCAGAAGAAAGGAATTGGTATTACCAATATTGAAAACAGAGCTAAATACCTAAATGGAACTGTTGAAATTCATTCGGCTCCTCACGAGGGAACCACTATAAACATCGAATTATATGTCTGATACTTCAAAAATTATCCTGGCCATTGTAGATGATCATCCAATTGTTATTGAAGGCCTGAAAACATTATTAAAGAGTAATTTACGCATTACTGCTTTTAGTTTTACTAATGGGGAGTCTTTTATAAATTTTCTCGAAAGCAACGAGGTGGATATTGTATTGCTTGACATTATGCTCCCCGACTACCATGGGATTGAGCTTTGTAAAATCATCAAGAAAAAAACACCAGAAACGGTTATTTTAGGTTTGAGTAATCAGGCGGAACGAAGCATTATGATGCAACTACTTCAAAACGGTGCCGGTGGTTATGTACTAAAAAATGCGGATGCAAACGAACTTTTAAACTGTATTTCCGAAGCTTTGGAAGGGAAGCTGGCTTTTAGCAAAGAAGCGAAAGAAATCATAATGAAACCATCCCAAAACGAATGGAAAGCGATTCCAACATTGACAAAAAGAGAAAAACAGATTTTACAGAAAATTGCGAATGGCGAAACTACAGTTACAATTGCTGATGAACTTTTCGTAAGTCCGCTAACAGTTGAAACTCACCGACGCAATCTGCTTCAAAAATTCGGAGCTAAAAATGTAGCAGAGCTCATTAAAATGGCTGTCGAATATAAATTTTTATAATTATAACTAAAATTACCGTTTCTGAAAACATCGAAAGAAATTAGCCATTATATCAAGGATTTTCCATAGAAAATTCAGCTACTTCCAAATCATTTTCACAATACGACTAAAGATGTTATACCAAAAGCCGAAGAAGTAATCAGTTATGGCTACTTTAAATCACATGGAAATGCAGTGTATTTTACTGCCTATACCGATATCATTAGGCTTCTATTCCATAACCATTTGAAATTTATCTTTTTAAAAACAAATTATCGACCTATAAGAGTACTAAAAGATCACATAATTACCTTTGATGTATATCAAAATTATTGTTGCTTACAGAACAAGAAAAAATACTAAAAAAAGCAGTCGTGAAAAAGTTACTTCGTACCTGTAAAAACGGGTAACGTTATTACAAAGAAACGATTATCTGGTGTACGTAGTATGTAAAAAAATTCCAAAAACTAAAAATTAATTTTTAGCACAATTTTCGACTCCGGAAAGATGAGCTCTGGAAAACAACAGTAATTCGGTTAAATATCTGTCTCATTGTAACGAAAAAAAATTATGTTTTTTCACGGTATGCGTAAGCGTTCTTTACCCAAATTAAAAGCAGTACTTATAGCAACAAACCTGCATTTTAAAACAGTATTATGATTGCATCGACAGCCATCGCTTATTATCCTAAAAAAACATACTCTTCCCCAACAATTATTTTGAAACTACGTCGTATTATTTTTGAAACCAACAATCAGATTACCGAATAAATGCAATGAAATTCAGCTGATTTTATTAGAAGAAATAAAACTTTCAACACAACAACCACTAAAGCCATTTCGAGACATTCTATTGTCAATTACCGACAAACAATATCTTTTTTTAAAATTATATAAAAAAGAATATATCTTTGCCTCGCAAAAATCATCTTAAGATAAGATAGTTAAGAGGTACTCTCGCGTTAAAACTGACTCCCCAATCAATTTTAAAAATCTAAAGAGCACCTCATTAACAACTGTTTAACCCCAAAAAACTTTATTTTCAAATTATCTGTTTCTCATCTATAAAAATTGTTTATTTACTTTTTTAGGTGATAACAATTCTTACATTTTAAATAGTTAAGAGGCACCCTCCTTCAAAACTGACTCCCCTAATCAATTTTAAAATCAAACGGGTACCTCATTAACAACTGTTTAACCCCAAAAAACTTTATTTTCAAATCATCTGTTTCTCATCTATAAAAATTGTTTATTTACTTTTTTAGGTGATAACAATTTTTACATTTTAAATAGTTAAGAGGCACCCTCCTTCAAAACTGACTCCCCCAATCAATTTTAAAAATCTAACGGGTGCCTCATTAACAACTGTTTAACCCCAAAAAACTTTATTTTCAAATCATCTGTTTTTCATCTATAAAAACTGTCTTATTTACTTTTTTCAGGTGATAACAATTTTTACATTTTAAATAGTTAAGAGACTCCCTTACTTCAAAACTGATTCCCCAAATCAATTTCAAGAATTCACATGGGAACTTCATTAACAACTTAACCCTAAAAAACTTTAATTTTAAATAATCTACAATAATCCCCTGATAAATAAAGAACATCTTTTGCTCTTTATTAAGTTGTAACAAAATCAGATTTAGTATAGAAGGGACTAACGCTCCAACTTGTTCCACTCTCTTAATAAACGCTCTGACTCCGAAATCTTTAACCTTATATAATTCATCGTGATTTCCAGATCATCAACAGAGCAAAGTAACTGCAAAAAAAAACAACGAAAAAAAATTCAACTACGCAGCTATACTCAAGAGCAAAAAAAATAACAAACACCTAAAAATCAATATGTTAAATATTTAATTTATTACTTTTTGAGTGGATTTGCGTATACTGATTTTGTAATACTCCTGTATGTTTAATAGCTATTAAACTATTCTATTTTCAGTCAAAAAAATCATTAAAAATAAAACTTCAAAAAGAATGTGTTAATTTTCATACTTTTATACAACAAAAAACAAAAAATCATGGAAATTAACTTTTTAGCGCTACTATTAGCTGCATTATCCACTCTTGTAGTTGGATTTATATGGTATAATCCTAAAGTTTTCGGTACTATCTGGATGAAAGAAGCACACTTAACAGAAGAACAGGTAAAAACAGGCAATATGGCTGTTATATTCGGAATGGCTATTGTCTATGCCTTTTTTATTTCTTTTATTCTTCAGATGCTGACTATTCACCAATTCGGAGCATTGGGAATGATTGGAGGTGATCCTACTGTTGCAAAACCGTCGTACCAAGCTTTTATGGCCGATTATGGCGAGGCTTTCCGCACTTTTAAACACGGAATGCTACACGGCTTTTTCTCAGGATTATTTTTTGCTTTACCAGTAGTAGGGACCGGCGCCCTTTTTGAACGCAGATCCTGGAAATATACTTTAATCGCCGGTGGTTTCTGGGTGGTTAGCTGTATGATTATGGGGGGAATAATTTGTGCTATGAAATAGAAAATTTTATCTTTTAACACTTATTTATATACTAATCGCTCTACATTTGTGGAGCGATTCTTATTTTGTGATAACAGACTTTACCTATAAAATTTACACAACTGCCGGCGAACTCCCTAAAAACTGGGATGATATCGCTGTTGCCAATATTTTTCTGAGCAAAGCGTATATTAAAGTCCTGGAGAAATCGGCTCCAGCCAATATGGTTTGCCATTATATCGGTTTATTCAGACAAGACGAATTATGCGGAATTGCCTTATCGCAGTTTTTGGATTTAAACAAAGTCGAATCATTTGGCGAAAGAGATAGTTGTCTTAAAACGTCAGCCCGCAATTTTATATTCCGAAACTTTAGCGCTCATGTGCTTTTTATTGGAAATAATATGCTTACCGGTCAGAATGCTTTTGTTTTAAACGAAAAAATGAAACCGTCGCAGGCTATTACGCTATTACTACAGGCTACAGAAGCATTAAAGGAACACTTCCGAAAACAAAAAACAAAAATCCATTTGACTGTTTTTAAGGATTTTTCCGAATATGATACCCTTTCTTTTGCAATTCCCGAATTCGCTTCATTTTACCGGTTCACCACTCAACCCAATATGCTTTTTAACATCCCGGAAAACTGGAATTACGAAACGGATTATGTAGAGGCATTGACTAAAAAATACCGGGATCAATATAAAAGAGCGCGAAAAAAGGCAACAGACATTGTTAAACAAAAGTTTAGTCTGGAGGAAATCCAAAAACATTCCGACACCATTAATTGTTTGTATCAGAATGTAGCGCGTAATGCGCCTTTTAATACTTTTTTTCTGGCCGAAAATCATTTTTTTAAGCTCAAAAAATTACTGGGTGACCGGTTTTTATTTTACGGTTATTTTCTGGATAATAAACTGATTGGTTTTAATACATTGATCCAAAACGGTTCAACCATCGACACGTATTTTCTGGGATATGACGACGAATACCAACGGGACAAAATGTTGTATCTGAATATGCTTTACGATATGATTGGCTATTCGGTGAATAAAGGCTTTACAAAAATTGTTTTTGCCCGTACGGCTCTTGAAATCAAGAGTTCCGTAGGTGCAAAACCAGAGGAAATGTTTGGTTATATTCAACACGAAAATTCTTTTATCAACCGTTATATTTCAAAACTATTCCGTTCACTGGAACCGGAAATACTTTGGCAGGAACGCAATCCGTTTAAATAAAAAAGAGCGGTTCTAAACCACTCTTTCTGTATTTTTAGCTATTGCTTTCTATTTCCGCCTGAACATTTTCCCATTCTTCCAAAAGCTGTTCTAATTCTTTTTTCTTCTTTTCATAAGCTGTAAAAAAAGACGCATCCTGCATTAATTTTTCATAATGTTCTGCCAAAGCTTTATCGTCTTTTCGGATTTCCTTTTCCAGTTCCTGAACCTGACTTTCAATTTTACTCAGCTTGTTCTGAAGGGCTTTTTGTTTCTTTTGCTCCTCATACGAAAGGGCTTTATTATCTTTCTGTACCACTGTTTCTTTGGCAACATCTTTCTTCTCTACTTCACGCATGTTTTGCACATTACGCTGTTCCAGGAAGAAATTAATATCTCCCAGATATTCCCGTATCTTTTGATCTTTGAATTCATAAACGATATTCGCCATTCCCTGTAAGAAATCACGGTCGTGTGACACCAACAATAACGTTCCTTCGAATTTCTGTAAAGCGGCTTTTAAAACGTTTTTAGACTTAATATCCAGGTGGTTTGTCGGCTCATCCATTACCAACACGTTAATCGGTTGTAACAATAACTTACAAAGGGCTAATCGGTTTCGTTCACCTCCAGACAATACTTTTACTTTTTTCTCAACATCATCACCTCGGAATAAAAAGGCGCCCAACATATCGCGTACTTTCGACCGATTGCTATCGGTTGCCGCTTCGATCATGGTATCAAGAAGGGTTTTCTCACCATCCAGATATTCAGCCTGATTTTGCGCAAAATACCCCAATTGTACGTTATGTCCGAGTTTGATGGTTCCTTCGTATTCGAATTCATTCACAATCGCTTTAATAAAAGTCGATTTTCCCTGACCATTTTGTCCAACAAATGCGATTTTACTCCCGCGTTCGACCAATAACGAAATGTCTTTTAAGATGGTTTTCTCATCATAGCTTTTGGTCACGTGTTCGGCTTCAACCACTACCCGACCCGGCGTAACCGAAACCGGAAACGAAATACTCATTACGGAGTTATCATCTTCGTCAACTTCAATGCGTTCCACTTTATCCAGCTTTTTGATCAACGATTGCGCCATCGAAGCTTTTGAGGCTTTGGCCCGGAATTTTTCGATTAGTTTTTCCGTTTCTTCAATCTTTTTAGCCTGATTTTTTTGCGTAGCCAACTGCTTTTCACGGATTTCCTGACGTTGTATCAGGTATTCCGAATAAGGCTTACTAAAGTCGTATATTTTTCCTAATGAAATTTCAATGGTCCGATTGGTTACATTATCCAAAAACATCTTATCGTGCGAAACGATAACGACTACACCCGGGAAGTTTCGCAAAAAGCTTTCCAACCAGATGATACTCTCGATATCGAGGTGGTTCGTTGGCTCATCCAGTAACAATACATCGTTGGTTTGCAATAATAGTTTGGCCAATTCGATACGCATACGCCATCCTCCGGAAAAGGTATCCGTGAGCTGATCAAAATCCTCCCGTTTAAACCCCAATCCCAGCAATACTTTTTCGGTATCCCCTACATAGTTATAACCACCTAATATTTCGTAATGATGTGTTACATCGCTTAACTGTTCGATCAATTCCGAATAGCTTTCACTTTCATAATCGGTACGCGTTACTAACTGATGGTTGATTTCTTCCATCTTTAGCTCTGCGTTTTTTATGTCCTCAAAAGCCTGATAGGCTTCCTCCAGAACGGTTCTTCCTTTTACAAAGTCGATATCCTGTTTTAGAAAACCAAGTTTTACTTCTTTTTCTGTAGCTATACTTCCTGAATCGGGAGCCAATTCCCGTGACAGGATTTTAAGCATGGTCGATTTTCCGGCCCCGTTCTTTCCTACAAGCCCAACGCGATCCCCTGCTCCCAATCGGAAAGTTACCTCTTCAAACAGGTATGTTCCCCCGAAAGAAACCGATAAATTGTGTATATTTAGCATAATTTTGTTACAAAGGTTACAAAGGTAATTTTTTAAAGATGTACCTTTACAAAAATTTTTACAAATGTTTAAAAAAGGAAGCAAACTCAACAGCATTTTAACGGGTAGTTGCCCAAAATGCCAGGAAGAAAACATGTATGTAGAGAAAAATCCGTATAAACTAAGCCACGTTTTTACTATGCATGAAAAGTGCAGTCATTGCGGAACCTATTATAAAATCGAACCGTCTTTTTTTTACGGTGCCATGTATGTGAGTTATGGTGTTGGTATCGCTTTCGGAGTCGCAGCATTTGTTATTTCCCATATTTTTCTGGGAACCAGTCTTAAAACTGCATTTATAGCTATTATAGCAACCTTAATCGTTTTTATGCCGGTAATCATGCGTTTGTCCCGAAACATCTGGATTAACATTTTTGTGCATTATGACAAAAACTGGAGACAACATATCGATAAAAACGACACAATATAAGCTTAGGAATCCAAACGGATTCCTAATTTTTTATAAAAACGTTTGATGTCGATTTGGGCATCTAATGCCGTCTGGTTTTCGATCGATTCAAAGAGTTTATCCGCCAAAAACGGTCCCAACATTACACCACGGGTTCCCAGTCCGTTTAACAGGTGTACATTAGGATATACATGATGCGTACCAATGAGCGGACGCCGGTCTTTTACCGTTGGTCGTACACCGGCAAAATGGTCGACAATTTCAAATTCGCAATCGATCAGGGTTTTGAGTTCTTCTACTAATTCCTGTTTTCCGGCTTCTGTTGGTAAATCAGTTTTATCATCCCAATTATAGGTCGCCCCTACTTTAAACAAATCGTTACCGATAGGAAGGATAAAAATACTGGATTTTAAAACCACATCCAGATTTAACTCCGGCGCTTTAATGACCAGTAATTCGCCTTTGGTTCCATCTAATGGCAGATGATTAAAAAACGGATTGTGAATCATCCCGAAACCTTCGGCAAAAACGATATGTCGCGCGGATAGTGTCTCATATTGCACAAAATCGTCGTTGATTATCAATTTCGAATGGTCGAAATGTGTTTTAAGCAACAAGTTGTTTTGGTCAAGGTAACCATTATAGGAATTCAATAGTACGGCCGTATCGACATAACCTGTCATACGTACTTCACCAAAACCGAAATCGGACGTAATCGATTGGTATTTCCGATGAATTATATCGGAAGACAAATAGGGCGCCAGATTCGGTTTATCGGCCGCATGGAACCAATTGTTCTGTTCTTCTATGGAAGCAAACTTCCGGTAGATCGGTATTTTAAAATCAAATTCCGCACTGATTCTTTTGGCAATAGCCGCATAAAAAGGCAAACCGTAGTCCAATTGCTCACTCGCCATCCAAACCTGACTAAAACGTTTTAAAATAACCGGATTGTACAATCCTCCCGCCACGCGCGACGAGGAGGTGGAATTATCTTCCAATACTGTAAAGGTCTTTCCGTTTTGCAATAAGGTTTCCGCGAAACAGATACCGGCAATTCCGGAACCGACAATCAAATAATCTATCATAGCACAAAAATAAAAAACTCTTACCGGTTAGGGTAAGAGTTTTTATGAAATTGGAGAAATTATTTTTTAGTAATTCCACATATCCTGCTCGAAATTGCGGATTTTTTCTTTTACACGTTCTGATTCCAATAATTGCATCTGTGCATTTTCTTTTACGTACTCGTCAATTTGTCTGTCTCCATAAACGTTTTCTTCTCTGTAAATCACACCGTTGAAACGTCTTGAATTTAACAGGTGGTCGAACGTAATTGGCATTGCCGAGTTTTTATCGTTAAAGGCTTTGCTGGCGTGCAATACATCTCTTGCTGATGGGAAGTAAACCCAGAACAATTCGATGTATTCTTTCTCCTCTTTGTCCATTGTATACACATCCGGAACAATTGGGCAAATTCCTAAAATACGGTATTTTAATTCGCCCTGACGGGTGTCGAAATACCAGTATCCTACAACTTTATAATCGGATACGTGAACAGCTGCGATTTCTGTTTTGTTGATATACTCTTCAGAAATTTTAGCACCTGCTTTTTTCTGTTTTGCCGTGAAGCTGTTGTACTGCTCTTTACCGGCATCAGTTGTATCGATTCTGAATAGGGAAGCTTCGATATCTTTTAATGATTTTTTAGTTGTAAAATAACTATCATCATAGATTTCGGTAAGCTTACCTGACTTAATTCCTTCTACCAACACATCGTATAATGGTTTTCTATCCGGACCTAAGTTCCCTTCAATAGGGTAATACAGTGGGAAGTTAACTCTTTCATCAAGGTCGATAATTTCCCAAATCTTTTTTCCCATTAATACATCACGGTCATCCACATATCCGTACGGTAGCGGCTTGTCGTTATCTGCATTTAATTGTGCTGCGGTTTTTTTACCGATTTCAGCCGGGGTTTTTGCATTTAAAAGGTTAGACTGTGCAAAAGTTGCAATTGAGCTAAAAGTAAATGCAATTACTAATGAAAAATTTCTCCAATTCATTTTTTATTCTTTATATACTATTTAAGTAATTATAAACTCAAACTTGGTCGTTTTTATTGTATTTCGAATGTACAAGGTGCAACTCTTTTTACGATCTGATCTAAACCTGCGAATTTCGCTTTGATCTCAGAGATAACAACAACATCACCTCTTCCGGCTTTAGCAATTGCAGCTTTTGCTCTTGCATCCATTTTGTTTCCGGAAACCACAATAGTAGGTTGACCTGGTACTTTAATGTTAAATTGTGTTACGTTTACAGTAACCGGGAAATCGAAATCTTCTAACTCAGCTGAGATTGTACAAACCTCTAAGTTTGATTTTGCTCCTTTTGCAGCAACTTCTCCACGTACTTTTCCGGTTGGTGCCGGTAATCCTTTGATACGGAATGATTGTTTGCTAGAGAATGGTTTTCCATCAGGCATAGTAGCCGTAACGTTAACTGTTACCTCATTTCCAGCTCCTGGTTTTAAGATATACTGACCTGGTTTTCCAGCAGCTGCCATTCCTGGTGCAGACGCTTTTACTTTATCAGAAGAGATACCTGGTACAGAAACCGAAATCGGGTTCGCAACTCCACGGTATACTACATTCATTTTATCAGCAGAAACGATAGCCTGGTTTGGCTTAGGAACTACTACATAGTTTCCTTCAATGTCGATTACAACTGGTTTTTTGTCTTCCATAAAGGTAAATTTACCTGTAATTTCTTTTTCTCCAACGCTTCCAGCTGCCATTTTGAATACTGCAGATCCGTTTTCAGTTGAAGTAGAAGCTCCGTTTACAGTAACATTTGTTGGTACAGTAGACGCATCATAACGTCCTAATACCACACGTCCTGTAACTTGCTCTCCCTGAAAGAACGCTGATTTATCCATCATTACGAACGCTTTATAGTTTTTCATAGAAGCCGCTGCCATAGCAGTGTTACCCATGAATGCGTTGTAAAGTTGTGCTTCGATTCCTTTAACGTCATTTTGCATAGCCGTTAATTTTGTCAAAGAAGCAATTGATGGGAATCCTTTGTAGTTGTAATCTAAATATTTTTTAGTTACACCTTCTCCGTCTTTTACATCAGCCGTGTTGAATTTAGAATCAATTTCAGCGATGATTGCTTTGTATTTTGCATCGTTTCCAAGTACCGCTTTCATATCAGCTCTATACTTGTCCATAGTGCTCACGATTTCTTTACCTTTTGCAGAATATCCGTCACCTTCAAACCAACCTTCGTCGATTTTGTCACCTTTATCCATTGCTTCATAAGGCAATTTACCGTTTTCATTTTTTTCAACTCCTGCAGTTACATCAACTTTTAATTTTCCGATATAATCATAGAAATTTTTAGTGATAACCGCTACCTGATCTGCCATTTTCTTAGCAGCTCCGAACTGAGCCGAATTATCAGCAGCTTTTGTACCTAATGCGCTTAAAATTTGTGAATTCGTTTCCATCGCAGCATTGTTTGCTGTTTCGAATTTTTCGTTCATCAAACCAAAAGCGGATAATACTTCTTTTGACATGTTCAATGCCAACATTGCGATGAAAACCAGGTACATCAGGTTAATCATCTTCTGTCTAGGGGTTAATTTTCCTCCTGCCATTTCTTTCTAATTAGTTTTAAAGATTAATAAATAATGCAACTAATTAGTTTCTGTTGCTCATTGCAGAAAGCATTCCGCCGTATACGTTGTTTAATGAAGATAAGTTTGCAGTCAATGATTGCATTTGATCTTTCAGTTTCAAGTTGTTTTCTGCAACTTCTTTGTTGATCTCTGCATTACGAGTAGCACTTTCTAATTGTACTTTGTACATGCTGTTTAATGATTCCATTTGAGCAGCTGCCAATGACATTTCTTCAGCATATTTTTTAGTAGAAGCAACTGAATCAACAGTTGGAGCAATTCCTTTAGCAGCAGCTTCGAAGTTTTTGATGCTGTTACCTAAGCTTGACATTAACTCTCCGTCAATTTTAGCTTCTTTTAACATGTTGTCTAATTTCTGAGATAATAATCCTTGCGCTTCAGTTGGGTTGTCCGCTTTTTTAGCATCTCTCTTTTTAGCTTCTCCACCTGCTAATTCAGGGTAAACTAATGACCAATCTAATTCTTTTTCAACTGGATCGAAAGCTGATAATGCGAAGATGAAAGCCTCAACTCCAAGACCAATAATAAGCATCGCGCTCGCACCTGGCCAGTGCATCAATTTGAATAACGCTCCGATGATTACCACTGCTGCCCCCATACCATAGGCAAAATTCATAACTTTTTTAGGTAGTGCCATAATAAAATAAAATTTTAGTTAGTTAAGTTAATTATAAATAAAAATTGGTTAAATTTTAATATTGAGTTAAGTTGATTATTTTGTGAATTTTAGTTCGGTCTGTTTCCGGTAGCTTGTGCTCCCATATAATCCTGTACCGTTCTGAATCCGATATAACTTCTTGCTGTATCCGCATATTCGAAGTTACGGGTACCCACCTGCAGGTAGTACGATACATCTTTCCAAGATCCACCACGAACTACTTTACGTTGGTTTTTAGCATCCGGTACATTTGGATTCATTGTCGAAACATAGTCATAAGCAGCTGCATCGTAAGATGAATCCGTCCACTCGGCTACGTTACCCGACATGTTGTATAAATTGAAATCGTTTGGTTCGTATGATTTGGCCTCAACAGTGTAAAGTGCACCGTCTGCTGCATAATCTCCACGGCTTGGCTTGAAGTTTGCCAAATAACATCCTCTGTCATTTTTAGCATATGGACCTCCCCAAGGATAGGTCGCAGATTCTAAACCACCTCTGGCAGCATATTCCCATTCTGCCTCTGTTGGCAAACGGAATGAATTCACCTGATCTCTTCCCTTTTTCTTTTTGATATAGGAGTTTTTGTTTAACGTTCTCCACGCACAAAACGCTTTCGCCTGTTTCCAGCTAACTCCAACTACAGGATAATCTCCATAAGCCTGGTGCCAGAAATAGTCATTGTGCATTGGTTCGTTATACGAATATGCGAAGTCTTTAATCCAAACGGTAGTATCCGGATAGATTAACTGATTTTCTGTTTTGATGAATTTACTTCTTTTCGATCTGCTACTTGTAGTACTTTTATCCTTAGCAGCCGCCTGAATATCCATCCAGGTATAACGGAATTTCAACTTCGACACGTCGAAAGTACGCAATCCATTATACGACTCGCTTGCAGGCAAATACAAAGAATCCATAACCTCAACATAATACTCATCCGGGTATTTTTGCGGGTCTTTATGTAGTTTTACTTTTTTGTTAAGACGTCTTCCAGCATAAGGATCTTCATCAGTTCCTACGCTGTAATAATTCTCATACATGTATTTGTCGTATGCAGACATTTTTGCAGGATCCTGGTCACTAAAAGCGAAATCTCCAATACTTCCACCTTTATTTCCTCCAGAACCTGGCTTCATCCCTTGCTCATCAGCCAAGATAGCTAAACGAACACGGATTGTAGAATCTTTTACCCATTCGACAAACTGACGATATTCACTATTCGTAATCTCCGTCTCATCCATGTAAAAGGAACGAACTGTTACCGTTTTTGTCGGTGCGTCCTGAACGTTGGCTAAATCATCATCTGACTTACCCATGATAAAAGCGCCACCAGGAACCAAAGTCATACCATACGGCTTTTCCGGATGCCATTTCTTTCCTTTAACTCCTACCAGCTCACCTCTGTCGTTAGAACCACAGCTGAAAAACAAGGATACAACAGCTGTTAATGCAATGAACTTCTTCATATAAATTTGGGTTAATAGTATTTATATTTTTAAGGGCGTAAACCTATTTATTTATTTTCTAAAAAGCAAAAAATTTATTAAAAAAAACTTAAAAAAAACAATAAAACACAATTTAGGGTTTAAATAAACGTTTTTTAAACATTCAACGTTACGAACATGTTAATTAAACCATATTTTTACGTTGCGCCTTCCACCATCTTTCCGGGATTTCATGGTTTGTTGCACCCAAATAATCCTCATATGTGCAAGGTAATAACGTGTTTCTTTTTAATTTATTGTTAAAACTTGTTAAAAAGGGTATTTCTATCCACCATCTATCCGTTTTATCACTTTTATAGAAGATTAACTCTTCGTCTTCCAGCGGCACAATATAACGGGAATACTCCTCCCGGCTTCCAAACGGATATTCTTTCGAACGATAGTGATAACCTTCTATAAAGTACCATAAGATTTGCGCCACCAACATGGCTTCTCCTTCGGTACTATTGTGATTAAAAACACCAAAAGAAGATACTTTATCGCTAATCCCGGCATAACGGGAAAGAATACAGATTTCTTTACCGTTAAATCCATTCGGCATAAATTGAGTAAAGTTCCCCGAATCACTCGATTTGACCGAAGTCAGATCCAAACTGACCAAATCAGCATCGCGGAAAACCGGCTCTGCAATGGTCGGATTATTACTGATTTCACCTAATCGATAGGCATCAAAATACAATTTCTCGATCAGGTCAATTTCTTCCTGTGAGTTAAAATAGGTCTGATACCCTACATTACTATAATTAAAGAGGTTGTTTGGCTCTTCAACAATCATTTTCGTCAAATACGAATGACCGGTCAATTGCTCTTCTTCTTTTCCAAAATCAAAACGATTGTCAATGGCAACAAGGTTTACCATTTGCTCCAACTGGTCGTATGCTCTGTAGATTGCATAAGTCAGATCCTGAGAACCTCCGATTATTACCGGAATTACTTTGTTTTTGATCAGGTGTGCAACTGCCGTTTTCAACACATAATAGGTATCTTCGGAAGAACTTCCGGCAACAATATTCCCCAGATCTATGATTTCAGCACCCCAGTTTCCCGGAAAAAGCTGATAAAACGCTTTCCGTATCGCGGTTAGTTCAATCGTATCATTATGACCGGCAAATCCTCTGTTTTCTACCACTCCGATAATCGCTATCGCAGCACTTTCAATATTCGGAAATTCCGTTTCGGTATGGAATACCACTTTTCGACCTAAGGTCTGGACGTTTAGCCCCTGTATAAATTCTAAAAAATCGGCATCTACCGGTTGAATATAATCAAATGCCATTGCTTATTTCTTTTTTGCCGTTGTTGTTGCTTTTTTGGCAGCTGTCTTGGTTGTCGCTTTTTTGGCCGTTGTTTTCTTAGCAGCTGTTTTTTTGGCCGGTGCTTTTTTCTCGATCATTTCTTTCACCTCATCCAAAGTCAACTTCGACGCATCCACCTCTTTTGAAAGCTCAATTTTTACTTTTCCTTTCAGAATTACCGAGCGTCCCCATCGTGCTTTTTCAACACGGATACCTTCTTCTTCCCAGTTATGCAGTACTTTATCGATATCTTTTTGCAGTTTTTCTTCGATCAATGCTACAATATCCGACTGTGACAAGTTATCAAAATTGTATTTTTTATTTACGTTGATAAACATTCCATTCCATTTGATAAATGGCCCAAAACGTCCCACCCCTTTTTGTACCGGTTCGTTTTTATAGGTCCCGATAGGCGCATCAGCTTGTTCTTTTTCTTTGATCAACTCTACAGCTCTATCAAATGAAACATCTAATGGTTCTTCGCCTTTAGGCAATGAAATAAACACACTTCCAAAACGAACATACGGTCCGAAACGGCCATTATTCACCTCTACTTCTTCTCCTTTATAGGTACCCAGATTTTTAGGTAGCAGAAATAAGTTTAAAGCTTCTTCCAATGTAATGTTTCCAATATTCTGTTCCGGTCGCAAACTGGCGAATTGTTTTTCTTCATCGTCCACATCTCCAATCTGTGCCATCGGTCCGAATTTACCCAAACGAACACTTACCTGTTTTCCTGATTTTGGATCAACTCCCAAAATACGTTCCCCGGATTCTCTTTCCGCATTTTCTTCGACATTTTTCACGGTTGGATGGAAATGATCATAGAAAACACGCATCATGGTTGCCCAATCTTCATTTCCGGCCGCGATCTCATCGAAATCCTGCTCTACTTTGGCTGTAAAGTTATAATCCAAAATGGTTTCGAAGTTTTTAACCAGGAAGTCATTTACGATCATCCCGATGTCAGTTGGGACTAATTTCCCTTTATCCGAACCAAAATTCTCCTTTAATTCCTGATCAGCAATTTTACCACCTTTCAATGTCAACATCGCATATTTACGTTCCTGACCTTCAAAACTTCCTTTTTCGACATAATTTCGATTGATAATCGTCGAAATGGTCGGTGCATACGTCGACGGACGCCCAATACCCAACTCTTCCAGTTTCTTAACCAGCGATGCTTCGGTATAACGTGCCGGCGGTCGCGAAAAGCGCTCGGTTGCCGTTATATAATTATTCGTTAACTTTTCGTTGATTTTTAAAGCCGGTAGCATTCCTTCCTGTTCTTCTTCCTCGTCGTCATTTCCTTCCAGGTATACTTTCAGAAAACCTTCAAAAAGTAACACTTCGCCTACCGCTCCAAATACTTCTTTATGATTGCTTGCTACAATTTTCACATTGGTTCGCTCCAACTGCGCATCACTCATTTGCGATGCCAGCGTACGTTTCCAGATCAGATCGTACAAACGCGCCTGATCCCGGTCGATATTTACCGAATGCAACGACATATCCGTAGGGCGGATCGCCTCGTGTGCTTCCTGCGCTCCTTTTGTTTTGGTCGCATAGTTTCTCGGCTTACTGAATTCTTTTCCATAGGAACGGATGATTTCCGCTTCGGCTGCCGCCATAGCTTCCTGCGACAAGTTTACGCTATCCGTTCTCATATAAGTGATCAATCCGGCCTCATACAAACGTTGCGCCAACATCATGGTTACTCCTACCGGAAAATACAGCTTACGAGCCGCTTCCTGTTGTAAGGTTGATGTGGTAAACGGTGCTGCCGGCGATTTCTTGGTCGGTTTTGTTTCCAGATCGGAAACTTTATAATCCGATCCTATATTTTGTTTTAAGAAGTTTTCCGCTTCTTGTTTTGTTTTGAAATTATGTGGCAGTTTGGCCTTAAATGCTTTTCCCGCTTCATTAGCAAATTCGGCTGTAACACTATACGATCCTTCCGCTTTAAAGTCCTGAATTTCGCGTTCACGCTCTACGATTAAACGTACGGAAACCGATTGTACCCGTCCGGCTGATAAACCACCTTTTACTTTTTTCCAAAGAACCGGCGACAATTCATATCCTACCAAACGATCCAGAACACGTCGCGCCTGTTGCGCATTTACAAGGTCGTAATTGATTCCTCTCGGGTTTTCAATTGCTTTTTGAATAGCTGTTTTAGTGATTTCGTGAAAAACGATACGTTTTGTCTTGTTCTGGTCCAATTTTAATTCTTCCGCCAAGTGCCATGCAATAGCCTCTCCCTCGCGGTCTTCATCGGAAGCCAACCAAACAATTTCTGCTGACTTGGAAAGATCTTTTAGTTTTTTTACTACCGCTTTTTTATCGGAGGAAACCTCATATTTCGGTTTAAAATTGTTGTCAATATCCACACCGATTTCTTTTGATGGCAAGTCGGCTATATGTCCGTAACTTGATTCCACCTGGTAGTCTTTTCCTAGAAATTTTTCTATCGTTTTTGCCTTGGCAGGCGACTCCACAATCACTAAATTCTTTGCCATACTTCTTCTGTTTGTTCCGCAAAAGTATATGATTTTTTTAAATATTACATTTTTTGATTTTTTAAAACCTATTTATTTATTCCCATTTCTTTGTTAATAACGATCCGTAATAACAACAATTATTCCATTCCGATAGTCGTTTTAAACCACCTGATTTAAAAAAATTAAACCACCACTTATCCCACCTGACTTCCCAAAACAACGCCGGGAAAACATTTCACACATTATCAGCACTTTTATTTATAAATAATCCGAAAAAGTTAAAAAAATTAACATTTAAAATTTTGGACAAACGCACTTTATGATGATTTTTGGAAAAATAATTCACATTTATTACCAAAAAATTACGATATGCCCTCTTTCATAAACCTTATAAATGATTTTCTACTCAAAAATTCACACTCCTTAAATAAAGAGGATCTGAATCTCCAACTATTATCCCATGAGGATTACCCTAGTTTTCGATCGGTTTCGGATACATTCGATTATTTCGGCATTGAAAACCTGGCAGCCACTGTTCCTGTTGAAGCCCTGGAACAACTTCCTGAGTTTTTCCTGACCTTAATCAATATTGAAGGTAAAAGCATTTTTGTTTCGGTACATAAAACCCAAAACCGTATTAGCTGTAAGAGCACGGAAAAGAAATCACAACAATATAGCTATGCCGATTTTAAAAAAATCTGGTCCGGGACGATTATTGCTGTAGAAAAGAATACGGTGCCTTCAAACGCCAAAAACAGACAAATATTAGTCGTTTTAGGAATCGCTGCTGCTTTAACACTACTGACACTATTCTATCCCTTTTCGCTTATATCAGCACTTATCGGTTTGTTGGCACTTATCGGCATTTATATAAGCTGGTTGATCACTAAAGAAGAATTGGGCATCCGGGACACGATTACAGCCACTTTGTGTAGCACATTAAATGAAAAAGGGAGTTGTTCGAACATCATCAATTCCGAGGTTCGCTTTTTAGGTTTGATCCCACTCAGTACTGCTACCAGTGTTTTTTTTGTATCACAATTGCTGGTATTGCTTTTTATCGGTTTGGATCCGACTTTTTTTTCAATTGCTTTATTAGCGGCAATACCGGCCGTTTTGTATTCCTTATACAGTCAGGCGTTTGTTTTAAAAGAATGGTGCGCCCTTTGTTTGGCGACTGCTTTGCTACTTTTTCTAGAAATGGGCATTGTTTTTACAGCACCACTCCTTTTAACCTTTAACGCGACCTACTGGATCAAAGCGTTATTGTGCATCACATTGGTAAGCTTAGGAGCAAATCAGGCGAAAATGCTGATCGAAAAAAACATAGCCCTAAAGAAAAGTGAAATGGATTTCTTTAAATTCAAACGCAACTACGGACTTTTCACCTCCTTATTATATAAGAAACAATTAACCAACACGAATCACATTCCACCACACCATGAAGTGCGGTTTGGTTCCGATAATCCGGTTCTTACGATCCAGGCGGTAACCAATCCTTTATGCGGCTATTGTACTGACGCTTTTAAAGCCTATTTCTCGTTATTGGAAAAACACGGAACGGATATTCAGATCCAATTTATTTTTAGTGTTCCGTATGAGAAACCCGATACGCTTTCGACCAAAATTGCATTGGAGGCATTGGAAGCCTATTCCCGTGACCCAAAACAGGCTTTACTCCTATTAAAGGAATGGTTTGAGAAAAAAAACATTTCGGAGTGGGAAAACAAATCCGGGAATCCTAGTCCGGAAAAGTTACAGTTGCTTCAGTCCCATCGTTCCTGGTGTGATGCCAATGGAATTTTATATACTCCAGCTACTTTTATCAATAGCTATCAGTATCCAAATGAATACAAAACACAGGAGTTTATATTATTTGCCGATGAAATGATCGGGGAATTTCGAGGAGTCGGCATTTTAGTTAATCCGAATTAAAGTCGGATAACGTTACATTATATTTCACCTTTCAAATCCTACAAATCGCAGAGCGCGGCTTGTAGGATTTCTTATTTATTCTCACTTCTCTTTTCGCTACATCTATAGCTTTATTTTCGTTTCACAGTTTTACTGAGTGTCTTTACGTGTTTGCTGCGTGTCTTTGCGTAGTGCACTTTTAATAAATGCTTAAAAACTGTTCCTACATTTGAGAAGAACCAGTTTTATTCCTAAACTCTGGCTATTTGCTGAATATCTTAATCCGGTCATAAAAGTATTAATTAATCTAATCTATATGTTATGGAAAAATTTGGGTCAAAATTATTTGAAAAGTTTGAAGATGCGAGAATCCTAAAACAATCGCTACAGAAAATCAATGGCGGTCATATGTTATCTGGACCAGAGGAATCAAGAGCAACCGGCGATACAGAATGTACCATGGACGGACAGGACTGCGGCGACAATATTGAAAGCACTGATTTGATTACTGATTCTACACCTACTCGAGTAGGGCAAGACTGGTGTGATTAACAAAATGCTATTATTAACACACTCGATGAAGCGAAAATTTCGCTTCATTACTTTTTAAAAATTTATGAAAAACATACTCTTCACACTCATTTTATGCTTTATCTGCTTTTATTCCGTAAGCCAAAACAAAAGAGATGTTTTTATACACGATTCTATTTCAAGTAAAATAGAATATGCCATACTGAAAAAAAATGTTTTAAAGTTGGAACGACAAAGCGGCGGTTATGAGCCAGATTTTAAATACAGGTTATTAAATAACAGTTTTTCCCATAACGACATTCCTTTTTTAAAAAAGGAATTGTCCCTATTAGTCGAAAAATATGGCTTTAATGTAGCCTATATGTCTGGAGAAGAAAAATTTTATGATGCCATAATGAAAGGTGATTTATCAAAATGGTTTAAAAAAATGTATCTCAAATGCCATACAAAATGGTTGAAAAATAATTTTGAAAAACAGATTGACCTGCGAAAGCTAAATGAATTGGCCATGAAAGATCAACTGGTAAATAGTTACGCTGCCAATGTTTCGGAAATACCAGGTTTAGACTCCATTCAGAAAGAAAAAAATATGAAATTACTCTCCGACTATTTCTACAAAAATGCCGGTACGCTCTATCATATCACTCAAAAACACCAGAATCTTCCAACTGCTAAATCCTTCGCTTTGGTTCAAAAAGGATTTGGGATAGTTGAAATCCACAATCTACAAGCCAAAGCTAATTACGATAATTACTGGACCTTATTTTATCCCTATTACAAAAAAGCCTATTTAAAAGATGAGATTGATTATATGATTTTTAGAAATTACGATAACCTATCGTATTTACATTATGGTTATCAGGTTTTCGGTTTGATCAGTATTAAAAACATACCCGAATATTACCGCAAAAACAACGAAGAAATTCCTGTGAAAGATCCTGATTTTGCAAAAAAAATTAAATCCGAATTTAAATGGTACTGATTTTAGGTGCACCTACAATAATATTAATTATCAATGAACATATAACTAAGAATCTATTAAAAAATAATCTATAAAGTTTATATATCATGAAAAGATTAGAAAGTTTAGAACAGGATAGATTTCAATCCTTTAAAGAAAATGAAATCAATTATTGGAGGTGCAAAAGTAGCTACAACCTATGGAGGTGGTAATCCGGATTGTTACGATTACCGTACAAATGAAACCGGATCCGTTGATGGAGGTGGTACTCCCCGGGATTTTTGGTATCGGGAATGTTAACATTAATAACTGATAGCGTTGATATTGTCAACGTTATCAGTTCAAATAGCTTGTTATGAAACAAAAGGTACTACTCTTATTTGGCCTCTATTCTTGCCTTGTTTTTTCTCAAACCGATGACTATACCAAGTATCATACCCTGATAAATAAAGCCGAGGAACTTTACTTTATGGAACACAAAACGGATAGCACTCTGTTTTACTACAATCAGGTTTTTAAAGAATACAACTTTATATATGTTAAAGATTTGGTCAACGCTGCTCAAATCGTTCTTTTCGAAAAAAGACCCTATCGTTTTTATATTGAACAGGGGTTTGAACAGGGATTAAAAATAGCGCATTTAAACTATTATCCGCTCTTTAAAAAAGAATTGCAGAAATTACAAAAAGATACTAAACTCATCAAAACGTATAATCAAAACAGAAGAAAATATATTGCCCGAATTGATTTTGATTACCGAAACACTATTTATTACCTCGCTATTAAAGATCAATTGGACAAACGAAAACCTAAATACCATAACATTGTATACCAAACCACACAAAAGCTTCTCGAATACATAAAAAACAAGGGATTTCCGGGCGATAAACTAATCGGCATCGAAGACAGCTCTATCTTTCGTGAAATTGGGAAATCGTACTTGGATCTATATCAGCAGCGAAAAAAACATAAAGAACTATTCTATATGAACTCTGAAGAAGAAAGTTTATCCACAGTATGGGCACAAATCATCCTTGTACACAACCCTTGTTCGTATTACCTCCTAAAAAAAACCTTATTAAACGAAATCAAAAAGGGAAATATTCACCCAAGAGATGTTGGTCTTATTTATGATAATGCCTACCGCTATAAATCCAAATTCCCTTATTACTGTGACAAAATTAAATTAACTGGAGCCTATCTTTTAAATCCCGCGGCTTTAGGGCATATAAAAAACATAAACTTAGATACAGTAAATGCAATGAGAAAAAAAATGCTTATTGTTTCAACCATGGTTGATACCAAAAAGAAGGACTATGAAATAAAATATGGCTTTAAACTTTTTTCCGGTTTTTGGGACTGTAGATAAATCTTATGAAACAAGTTCTAATTCAATCGGAGCAAACACTATCAAGCATTATTTCTTATAAAAATTCAACTCAAAAGATAGTATTTAACTTTTTGAATAAAAAAAATAAATTTAAAGCTTTCCTTAACAATATTTATATATTTGTGAATATGGAGAATTATCCGCAAAATGAACACAAACATGATCGCATTATGCATCATTAGAATCAATACCAACAAATAATGTCGCAATTCCCATTCTATAAACAAGCCGATTCCAAAGACTGTGGTCCTACATGTCTTAAAATAATTGCCAAGCACTATAAAAAGGTTATCAATATTCAGAAACTAAGAGCACTTTCCGAAACGACCCGGGAAGGAAGCAATTTGTTATCGCTGAGTGATGCCGCCGAAAGAATCGGTTTCCGTACATTGGGTGTGCGTATTTCGCTTGAAAAACTACAAGAAGTACCACTTCCTTGTATTTTGCATTGGAATAACAACCATTATGTGGTGCTCTATAAAGTAAAGAAAAACAAACTCTATGTTTCCGATCCGGCACATGGCCTTTTGGAGTACGATAAAGAGGAGTTTCTTAAATTTTGGATCGGTAATAATGTGACCGAAACAACCGAGGAAGGTATTGCGCTGCTAATCGAACCTACTCCTAAGTTTTACCAGAGTGAATTTGAATCCGACTCCAATAATAAAGCTTTTGGTTTCGGACTCCTTTCTAAATACGTGCTACGTTATAAGTCATTCCTCGTTCAATTGATCATTGGATTAATGGCCGGAAGTTGCTTGCAACTAATCTTCCCCTTTTTAACCCAAAGTGTGGTCGATGTAGGAATACAAAATCAGAACATCCATTTTATCTACATGGTTTTGTTTGCGCAGTTGTTTTTATTTTTTGGAAAAACCGGACTGGAGTTTATCCGAAGTTGGATTTTACTTCACCTTTCCACCCGTATCAACATCTCCCTGATCTCGGATTTCTTTATCAAACTGATGAATCTGCCCATTTCATTTTTTGACGTACGAATGACCGGGGATATTATGCAACGTATTAGTGATCATCATCGGATCGAACGGATATTAACCACGTCTTCCCTGAATGTATTGTTTTCTTTTGTAAACATGATCATCATGGGAGCGGTTTTGGCGTATTACAATCTAACCATTTTTGCCATTTTCTTTATTGGTAGTTTTTTCTATTTCCTATGGGTAACACTTTTCCTGAAAAGACGGGAGGATCTCGATTACAAACGCTTCTCGGAAGTCAGCCAGGAACAAAGTAAAGTCATTGAGTTGATCAACGGAATGCAGGAGATTAAACTGCACAATGCTGAAAAGCAAAAACGATGGGGTTGGGAATACATACAGGCGCGTTTGTTTAAAGTGTCTATGAAAAGTCTGGTATTGGAACAGACGCAGTCAATTGGTTCCAATTTTATCAACGAGCTGAAAAATATTCTGATCATTTTCCTTTCGGCCAAATTGGTTATCGACGGTGCCATTACGCTAGGGATGATGATGGCGATCAGTTCTATTGTAGGAAGTTTAAATGGCCCTATTTTACAATTAATAGGTTTTATACGAGAAGCACAGGATGCGAAGATTTCCCTGGCGCGTTTATCGGAAATACACGAAAAAGACGATGAAACTCAGGATGAAGATGAAAAAATACACGATTTCCCTAAAGACGAAACCTTACATATCAAAAATCTTTCGTTCCGATATACCGGTTCCGATATACCGGTACTGGAAGATGTCAACCTGACCATTCCAGCCAAAAAAGTAACCGCCATTGTTGGGGTTAGCGGTAGTGGAAAAACTACGCTGATGAAAATTTTATTAAAGTTCTACGATCCGAATTCCGGGGAGATCTTTTTAGGCAGAACCAATCTTAAAAATATGTCCCAAAAAACCTGGCGTTCGCATATTGGTTGTGTTATGCAGGAAGGCTATATCTTTAATGATACAATTGCGAACAACATTGCCCTTGGCGCCGATAAAGTAGATAAAGCGCGACTGGCTTATGCCGCCGATGTGGCCAACATACAGGAGTTTATCGAGGAGCTTCCGTTGGGCTATAACACAAAAATCGGAATGGAAGGTACCGGAATGAGTACCGGACAAAAACAACGTTTACTAATCGCCCGTGCCGTGTATAAAAATCCGGAGATGTTGTTTTTTGACGAGGCAACTTCTGCATTGGATGCTAACAACGAACGGGAAATTATGCAAAAACTGGATCTCTTTTTTCGGGATAAAACAGTAGTTGTAATCGCCCACCGACTCAGTACCGTTATGAATGCCGATCAGATTGTGGTATTGGACAGAGGACGAATTATTGAAGTCGGAAGCCACGACGAACTGGTTGATAGTCGCGGAAATTACTACCGTTTGGTTAAAAATCAGTTACAACTGGGCAATTAAAACAAAAAATCTATCAAATGCCGCAACATAGAAATACAGATATAAAGCTAAGAAGCGAAGAAGTTCAGGAAATACTAGCGCAGGTACCACATTGGATGATCCGATGGGGCAATATTGTAATTTTCATTATCCTATCATTAATGTTAATCCTGTCCTGGTTTGTCCGTTATCCGGATATCGTGACTGCCGAAATTTCCATAACAACGCAAACACCTCCCGAAAAACTAATCGCCCGAACCTCGGGGCGCATCGAAAAAATATTGGTTTCGGATCGTACCAAAGTCAAAAAGGATACTCCTTTGGCTGTTATTGAAAATACGGCCAGTTATCCGGATGTTTTTCTTTTAAAAAGCATCACCGATACGTTAAAAATCAATCCGGAGTTTAAATTTCCTTTTGAAAAATTAACCACCTTACAACTGGGTGATATTTCCAGTGTTTTTGCGCTTTTCGAAAAAGACTATGCCAATTACGAACTGAATAAAGATTTACAACCCTATCGTGTGGAAAACAGCGCACAACGGTATGAAGCCATTCAGCTAAAAGAACGCTTAGGGCTTTTGGAACAACAGGCTTCGATTGCCCAAACCGAGTTACAGCTTAAGAAAAAAGAACTGGAGCGGTATAAAAAACTATTCGACAATGGTGTAATCGCATTACAGGAGTGGGAAACCAAAAATATCGATTACCTACAGAACGAAAAAAACATAAAAAACCTGAATTCTCAGATCTCACAATTGCATTCATCATTAAACGAACTCAATCGCAGTAGTAAAACAACTAAGATCAACGAGACTAAAGATCAGATCATTTTTTTCCGGAATATGGCACAATCCTATAATCAGTTACGAAAGGCTATTGCCGATTGGGATCTGGCGTATGTGCTTCGGGCATCCATTCCAGGTGAAGTGTCCTATCTGCAAATCTGGAAGGAAAACCAAACGATCAATGTGGGCGAAAATGTATTTACCGTCATTCCGGAATCCTCTACACAATATATAGGTAAAGTCAAAGCGAGAACAGTCAATGCCGGAAAACTAAAACCCAATCAGGATGTCAATATTCGTTTACTAAATTATCCCGATCGCGAATTCGGTGTTGTGAAAGGAAAAGTAAAATCCATTTCGTTAACACCCGACAAAGATGGCTTCTTATTAATTGATGTTTCCCTTCCTAAAGGTTTAAATACATCCTACCATAAAAAAATTACCTTCCAACAGGAAATGGGTGGAACAGCTGATATTATCACCGAAGATCTTCGCCTACTGGAACGCCTGTTATATCAGTTCCGGGATCTTTTCAGAAGATAGCCGGAATAGTCATTTCAGGCCCTTTTCAGCACAATTGAAAATCTATGTTAAACAAATCTGTCATCTTGTCAGAAAATAAAATTTAATACTATCTTTGCAGATTATGAAGATTTTCACTCTATAGTGCTATATGGAAAAGATTATTGAAGAAAATAAACAGGGAACCAGTCTTGTTCTCGAAAATAAAGAAGGAAATTCTAAAAAGCTTTTTATCGAAAGCTATGGTTGTGCCATGAATTTTTCCGACAGTGAAATCGTTGCCTCTATTTTGGCCAACGAAGGGTATAATACAACCCAAAAACTGGAAGAGGCCGATTTGGTTCTGGTTAATACCTGTTCTATTCGGGACAAAGCAGAACAAACCGTGCGTAAACGTCTTGAAAAATACAATGCCGTAAAAAAAATAAACCCGGGTATGAAAGTCGGCGTTTTAGGTTGTATGGCCGAACGTCTGAAAAGCCAGTTCCTCGAACAGGAAAAAATCGTGGATATGGTGGTTGGTCCGGATGCCTATAAAGATATTCCAAACCTTTTAAAAGAGGTAGACGAAGGTCGTGATGCCATCAATGTTATTTTGTCTAAGGATGAAACCTATGGAGACATCTCTCCTGTCCGCCTACTTAGTAACGGAATTACCGCTTTTGTATCCATCACTAGAGGATGCGACAATATGTGTACGTTTTGTGTAGTTCCATTTACCCGTGGTCGCGAACGTAGCCGTGAACCCCAAAGTATCCTCGAAGAAATAAACGATCTGGCCAGCAGAGGCTTTAAAGAAGTAACACTTTTAGGCCAGAATGTGGATAGTTATTTATGGTATGGTGGCGGATTGAAAAAAGATTTTGAAAAAGCAACTGAAATGCAAAAAGCAACTGCAGTAGATTTTGCTCAGTTATTAGACATGTGTGCCATCGCACATCCTAAAATGCGTTTCCGTTTTTCGACTTCCAATCCACAGGATATGCACGAAGAAGTATTACATATCATCGCCAAACATCCTAATATCTGTAATTATATCCACCTACCGGTACAATCCGGAAGTACTCGAATTTTACAGGAAATGAACCGTCAGCATACCCGTGAAGAGTATATGACTTTGGTCGATAAAATCAAAACCATTATACCGGGTTGTTCTATTTCTCAGGACATAATTACTGGTTTCCCAACGGAAACGGAAGAGGATCACCAGGACACCTTAAGCCTGATGGAATATGTAGAATATGACTTTGGTTATATGTTCGCCTATTCCGAAAGACCGGGAACACTGGCAGCCCGTAAAATGGAGGATGACGTTCCGGAAGAAGTTAAAAAACGTCGTTTACAGGAAATCGTTGATTTACAACAAAAACTAAGTCATAAACGAACCTCGCGTTTCCTAAACCAAACGGTAGAAGTATTGATCGAAAAAACATCCAAAAGATCTGATGCCCATTGGTCCGGAAGAAATTCTGAGAATGTGGTCGTTGTTTTCCCGAAAGAAAACTACAAAGTAGGTGATTTTGTTATGGTAAAAATCAACGATTGTACTACCGCAACGCTAATAGGAGAAGCAACCGGTTATTCCGACATGAATTAATTGTAAACCGGTCCATTCATCAATATAACCCAAACAACCTCTGTCATGGAAAACATCCAAGCCATAAAACAGCGTTTTGAGATTATCGGGAATGACCCAAAACTCAATCGCGCCATCGAAAAAGCCATACAGGTAGCTCCAACCGATATTTCGGTATTGGTAACCGGTGAAAGCGGTGTAGGTAAAGAAAGTATTCCGAAAATCATCCACTCCCTTTCCCACCGGAAACACGGAAAATATATCGCCGTAAACTGCGGTGCTATTCCCGAAGGAACGATCGACAGCGAATTATTTGGACACGAAAAAGGCGCGTTTACCGGGGCAACCGCTACCCGTGAAGGCTATTTTGAAGTGGCCGACGGTGGTACGATTTTCCTTGACGAAGTAGGCGAATTACCGCTAACCACTCAGGTGCGTTTGCTACGGGTACTGGAAAACGGAGAATTTATTAAGGTAGGTTCCTCACAGGTACAAAAAACCAATGTGCGAATTGTTGCTGCAACCAATGTTAACATGATTAGCGCTATCGATAAAGGAAAATTCCGGGAGGATCTTTATTATCGTTTGAGTACCGTAGAAATTAATCTTCCGCCCTTACGCGAACGAAAAGAAGACATCCATCTGCTTTTTCGAAAATTTGCATCCGATTTTGCCCATAAATACAAAATGCCGCCTTTAAAATTAGACGAAGGAGCTGTCCAATGGCTCACCAAATACCGCTGGAGCGGAAATATCCGTCAATTGCGAAATGTAGCCGAACAAATTTCTGTACTGGAGACCAGCCGTGATATTTCACTCGCTACTTTACAATCGTATTTACCAATGGAAGGCAGTAATCTGCCTTCAGTGATCAGCGAGAAAAAAGCCGACAGTGATTTCAGTTCCGAACGGGAAATCCTGTACAAAATTCTTTTCGACATGAAAAGCGACCTGAACGATCTGAAAAAACTGACATTGGAATTAATGCAAAACGGAAATACCAACAAGGTACAGGAAAGTAATAAAACCCTGATTCAACGTATTTACGGTTCCACAGAAGAAAACGAGATTCCGTTTGAAAAACAAACCAGTCTGGAAGTGATTCCAATGCCATCGGAAACCATACAGGAAGAATTTGACGATGATGATGAAGAAAATTATCTTATCGCTGAGGCTATTGAGGAAGAAGATTCCCTTCGACTGGATCAGAAAGAAATCGAACTGATCAAAAAAGCACTGGAACGTAACAAAGGAAAACGAAAAGCCGCCGCAGACGAACTTGGAATTTCTGAACGAACTTTATACCGAAAAATCAAGCAATTCGATTTGTAATACCATGAAAGCTATTAAATACATCCTAATTGTCCCAATCCTGTTAGTATTAACCGGCTGTTCCGTTTATAATTTTACCGGAACCGGAAAAATAGACGCCAAAACATTTCAGGTGAATTATTTTCAAAATAATGCTCCTTTGGTAGAACCGGGTATCGAACGAACTTTTACACTCGAACTGCAAAAGATTATTCAGAATCAAACGAACCTGAGTCTTACCAATACCGGCGGTGACCTGATCTATGAAGGTGAAATAACCGATTACCGTATTACACCTATGGGGTCGAACGCCAATCAGGGCGCCGATCAGAACAGACTTTCGATCACAATTAACGTACGTTTTACCAATAAAAATAAATCGGACGATGATTTCGAAAGAAAATTCTCTTTCTATTATGATTTCCCGGCTAATGATCAATTAGTAGGCTCCCGTTTATCGGAAGCCCTGAATGTTGTTTTCGAAAGGATTACTCAGGATGTATTCAACCAGTCACTAGCAAAGTGGTAACACTCTAAAACTGTCATTTTGAACGTAAACGATTTATCATATTTACTCAATAACCCCCAAAACATCCGGTCCCGGCAAACGGTCGAACTGGAGGCGGTTTTGCATCAGTTTCCCTATTTCCAGGCGGCTCGTGCCATACATCTCAAAGGGCTTTACGACGAAAATAGTTATCGTTATAATCAGGAGTTAAAAAAGACAGCCGCCTATACTACCGACCGTAGTATTCTGTTTGAATTTATTACTTCGAAAAATTTCACCGCAATTCAACAGGCCTTTTTTGAAGAAAAAGAAGCCGCAATCCACGATATTATTGTCAACCAGTATAAAGTTATTATTCCGGAAGAAGCCAAAATAACCATACCCGAGGTCGATCCTCTGGAACAATCCATCCGTTCCTCCATTAAGGAAGCCGAACCGGAAATCGAAACACCAAAACCGGAACCATCCGCTACCGAACAACCAAAAATCGAAACCGCCTTGGAGCAATCCATCCGCTCGTCTATACGCGTTGCCGAACCGGAACCTGTGGCAGAAGTTGTTGTACCGGAACCGGAACCAATCGCTAAAGAACCGCTGGAAATCAAATCGGCTGCAGAAAAACTGGAAATCGGTAAACCGTTGGAATTCTCAAAAGAAGAAAAACATTCGTTCCAGGAATGGTTACAACTGGCCAAATTCAGCCCTATTGACCGTGAAAAGCCGGCCGATTTAGAAGAAATTGATCCGGAGAAAAAGAAAAAATTAGATTTAATTGACAAATTTATCGAGACAAATCCAAAAATAACGCCCGTCAAAAATACGCCATCAGCTCCCGTAAACATTGAGAAATCTTCACAAGACACCTCCTATCTGATGACCGAAACACTGGCTAAAGTTTACCTTGAACAAAAAAAATATCAGAAAGCAATTCAAGCTTATGAAATATTAATTTTGAAATATCCAGAAAAAAGTCATTTCTTTGCAGACCGAATTTCGGATATTAAGATATTACAACAAAATAACAATTAAAAAATTAAAATATGTTTTCAGTTTTTTTAGTACTAATAACAATCGTTTGTTTTTTACTTATTGTGGTTATCATGGTTCAAAACCCTAAAGGTGGAGGATTATCATCAAGCCTTGGTGGTTCTCAAATGATGGGTGGTGTTCAGAAAACAAATGACTTCCTTGACAAAAGTACCTGGACGTTGGCTACAGCCTTAATCGTATTGATTTTATTATCCAGCTTGAGCTTTACAGGAAGCATGGGGGATAACGGGTCTAAATTAATTGACAATAATACACCAGCTCCAGCAGCTCCGGCTCCGGCAAAACCAGCAGCCGATAAAGCAGCGGCTCCGGCAGCAGCATCTGAAACTCCGGCAGCGACTGACGCAGCAGCTCCGGCAGCTCCGACTGAAGAAGCTAAAAAATAAGATATAATAATCACTAGAAAATGCCAGCCTGTCAGTGCTGGCATTTTTTTTTATAAAAAACTGTCAGTTTTAGCAATTGGCATACTTTCTGAAAAGTAATTTGCATCTAAATAATCATAACATAAAATAATATAGTATTATGGCATTAAACATCAAACCACTTTCAGATCGCGTTATCGTGGAACCTGCGGCTGCTGAAACGCAAACCGCTTCCGGTATTATCATCCCTGATACAGCTAAGGAAAAACCTCAGAAAGGTATTGTGGTAGCTGTTGGAAACGGTAAAAAAGACGAACCGCTAACCGTTAAGGTTGGTGACACTGTTTTATACGGAAAATATGCTGGAACCGATTTAAAATTCGAAGGTAAGGACTACCTGATTATGAGAGAAGATGACATTTTAGCAATCATCTAATACAAACCATAAAACGAATACGTAAAATTAAAGAATACATAAAATGGCAAAAGATATAAAATTTGATATTGAAGCACGCGATGGTTTAAAACGCGGTGTAGACGCTTTAGCAAACGCAGTAAAAGTAACTTTAGGTCCTAAAGGACGTAATGTAATCATCAGTAAATCCTTTGGCGGACCAACCGTAACAAAAGATGGAGTTTCTGTAGCAAAAGAAGTGGAATTAAAAGACACTTTGGAAAACATGGGAGCGCAAATGGTAAAAGAAGTAGCTTCCAAAACAAACGATTTAGCCGGTGACGGTACAACTACTGCAACGGTTTTGGCACAGGCTATCGTAAAAGAAGGACTTAAAAACGTAGCTGCCGGTGCCAATCCAATGGATTTAAAAAGAGGTATCGACAAAGCAGTAGAAGCTATTGTGGCCGATCTTCAGAAACAAGCACAGGAAGTAGGTAGCTCAACCGACAAAATCAAACAGGTTGCCTCTATTTCTGCTAACAACGATGATGTAATTGGTGATTTGATCGCTACTGCTTTCGGAAAAGTTGGAAAAGAAGGTGTTATTACCGTTGAAGAAGCAAAAGGTACCGACACTTACGTGGATGTGGTAGAAGGAATGCAGTTCGATAGAGGATATTTATCACCTTACTTCGTAACCAATCCGGAAAAAATGGAAGTGGAATTAGAAAGACCTTATATCCTTTTATACGACAAAAAAGTATCGTCTTTAAAAGAGTTATTACCGATCCTGGAACCAGTGGCACAATCGGGTAAACCACTATTGATCATTGCTGAAGATGTAGATGGTGAAGCGCTTTCTACTTTGGTGGTAAACAAACTAAGAGGTGCGTTAAAAATCGCTGCCGTTAAAGCACCAGGATTTGGCGACAGAAGAAAAGCGATGTTGGAAGATATTGCCATCCTGACAGGTGGAACTGTTATCGCTGAAGAAAGCGGATACAACCTGGAAAACGCAACGTTGGATATGTTGGGAACCTGTGAAAAAGTAACGATCGACAAAGACAATACTACTATTGTAAACGGTGCCGGTGAAGCGGATATGATCAAAAACCGTGTGAACCAGATTAAGGCTCAAATGGAAACAACTACATCCGATTATGACAAAGAAAAATTACAGGAACGTCTTGCTAAATTGGCAGGTGGTGTAGCGGTATTATATGTTGGTGCAGCTTCCGAAGTGGAAATGAAAGAGAAAAAAGACCGTGTAGACGATGCCTTACACGCAACTCGTGCAGCAGTAGAAGAAGGAATTGTTGCCGGTGGTGGTGTTGCTTTATTACGTGCTAAAACGGTTCTAGCTAATATTAAAGCCGACAATGCTGACGAAGCAACCGGAGTTCAGATTGTTTCCCGTGCAGTTGAAGCACCGTTACGCACTATTGTTGAAAACGCTGGATTGGAAGGTTCGGTTGTTGTAGCAAAAGTAGCCGAAGGTAAAGACAGTTTCGGATACAACGCTAAAACAGACGAATACGTAGACATGTTAAAAGCCGGAATTATCGATCCGAAAAAAGTAACCCGTGTGGCACTTGAAAATGCTGCTTCGGTATCGGGTATGATCCTGACTACGGAGTGTGCCTTAATTGAAATCAAAGAGGAAAATGCTGCTGGTGCCATGCCAATGGGTGGTGGAATGCCAGGAATGATGTAAAATTCCTTTCAACTATACAAAAAACCGTCACAAAATTGTGGCGGTTTTTTTTGTATATTTATTTTACAAAAATGAGAAAATTCCACTATGAATAAATCATTACTTTTCTTTATCACTCTTCTTATCATGATAACACATCATGGCAGTATGGCGCAAACAACACCGGGAACCCAACGGGAAAAAGATATTACCGCACGTTACAGTAATTATTTTAAAGCCGACCGGGAAAAAATCTACCTGCATTTAAACAAAACAACCTACCTCAACGAGGAAACAATCTGGTTTAAAGGTTATGTCATTGAAGAAAAAAACAAAAAACCCTTTACAGCTATAACCAATGCCTATATCGACCTTTACGATCCAAACGGAACGCGAATTCAGTCGGAGTTGTGTTACCTCGCCAATGGATCGTTTGAAGGCTATATCCCTTTAAGCAAAATGATAAAATCCGGTCGCTACTATATCAGAGCCTATACTGGTTTTATGAATAATTTCGCAGAAGATGAATCGGCCTTATATCCTGTCACGATTTTGGATCCGATGGATAAAACAACATCCTTTACCAATAACAAGCCCAATCTATCAAACCTGAATGTTCAGTTTTTTCCGGAAAGTGGTGTTTTTCTGGAAAATAATTCCAATGTAATTGCCCTAAAAATTAGCGATTGCAACGATATTCCTATTGCAATTCAAAATGGTTCTATTGTAAATGCTAAAGGGGATGTGGTCACTCATTTTTCCACTAACGCAAAAGGGGTTGGTCGATTTGAGCTGCCACAAAACAACAACGCCCCCTACAAAGCCGTTTTTAAGAGCAATAACGACATACAGTCATTTACTTTACCGACACCGAAAAATACCGGTTATACCTTTAGTATCAACAATTACAGGTTCGACAAAGCGATTGTATCCCTGAAAACAGCTCAACCTGTTACTTCACAAACGAACTTATCGTTATTGATCCAACAAGATGAAAAAGTTTCACTGATTGAAAACTTATCGCTTAAAGCCGGAGTCAAAGAAGATACTTTTACTATAGACAATAAACATTTTTACGAAGGCATTAATACGATCGTACTCCTGGATCAAAACAATATAAAACTCGCCGAGCGACTTATTTTTCAACCCTATTCAGCCAATCGAAATATAATGCTTTCGGTTGTGCAAAAACAAAAAGACACTATTATTTTAAAAGGAACATCTAATTTTCCCCTCGGTAATCTGAGTATTTCGGTGGTACCGGAAAAATCGGTAGCAACCGGTAATTTTATATCCATTAACGATGCATTTGTTTTTGCTTCCTATCTGGAAAATCCTATGATTACGAATACCGCCTACTATTTTTCTGATTTTTCAAAAAATAAACATTATGAGTTGGATACGTATCTTATCACCCAAAAACCAAAATACGATGCCGAAAAAATTCTAAATAGTACCGAACCAATGGTTCCTAAATATGAACCCGACAGAGGAGTTACGATTAAGGGAACCATTAACCGTCCGCTTTCTAAAAAAAGTAACTATTATGTAGAAATGAGTTCCTTTTACAATAGCGTTAAAAAGCAATCTGAAATCAATGATAGTAATGAGTTTATTTTTAACAATGCCATTGTGTATGATTCTACTTCAATATCCTTAACCCTACACAATCGAAATACCGGTAGAACCGAAGATGTCCCATTAGCGATTCAGATCTTAAAAGGGCAAAATCTGTTCTTAAAACCACTTCCAAAACTATTTTCAACCTGTCCGACAGATCCGGCAAATCCCATAGCTACCGAATCGTATCAACTACCTGACTTTAGGGATCAGAAAGTTGTTCAGTTAAGTAATGTGACGTTGAAGAAAAAAGCCAAAACGGTTCCCTTAAAAAATGTAGGGCGGTATAACAATTCCATGGCCAGAGGCTACAAAATCAGCAATGGTGATTTTGCAACTTTTAGGGAGGTACTTCCTTTTATCGGTGCCAATGGCTTTGATGTGATCTATAAAAACGGCTCTGTCTATATCAACAACCGAATTTCCCGATCCCTGCGTGGCAATCCCTCTCCTGCTGTTTTTATAGATGATGTACCCTTATCGGATTTGACCATGCTGATCGGGATGTCGCTCGATATGGTGGAAGAAATATACATCAGCAAAAGCGGTTACGGCATGGGTATGGATGGTGGAAGCGGTTATATTCGCATCTATACCAAACGCTATATGGGAACTGAAACGGTGAAATCGAAAGCGCAAACGTATGTGATAAAAAAAGCCGCACAGGCTCCTAAAGATTTTAAAAATCCGGATTACCTGAATTATGACGACGGTTTTGCAAACTATGGCACGGTTGCCTGGTTTCCAGTAGTAAAAACAGATCCAAATGGAGACTTCTTCTTTTTTATTCCCGATTGCAAACAAGAAAGTGTTCGGGTAAAAATTGAGGGAATCGACCCCGATGGCGAACTCATTTCCGAGGAAAAAACGATCCAATTATAAAATAAAAAAACCGAAGCCTGGACTTCGGTTTTTTAATAGTTTTAATTAAAGAACACCTGATATTGCGCAATAATAGCGCCTTTTCGCTCCAGATAGTCTCCAGTAGTGTTGTACACCGGTCGACTTTGATAGGCAACCGTAAATTTAGATGTATGTCCGGACAACAACCAATTGACACCAACGTCGTAAAACTGCATCGCGCGATTGAGTCGTTCATAGTTCGCGTGTTGTAACGAAGCATACGGCATTAAAGTCGTCTTTCCGATTAAATTGTCTTTTAGCTTATAGCCAATCTGACCGTAGAAAATGGTTCCGGTTCCGTACATTGGAAAACCATTCCCGCTTCCGTTTAAAATGGCCGGGTTAGTGGTACCGTTTGCAGGATTCATCACCGCTGCATTTCGGGTGTAGTTTTTACCAAAATCATAATGTGTGATACTACCATAAGCACTAATCGCTTCTCCTCTACTTCCTATCGGAGCATCATAATACACATCTGCCGCGAGATGTACCATATTTTCGCGAATGGTGTCATTAACCGTTCCCAGTCGCCAGATAACATCTTTTTGGTAGATAAATCCGGCGCCAACATTCAGCACTTTTTTCTTCCCTAAATACGTTCCGGTCATATAAGGTGTTTGGTTGGATTCCTGATCTTTAAATTGATATTGAAAATAACCGTTCCACTGCATATTGGGTGGTTCAGACGAAAAAGTGGCATTGGTCGTAACGGTTGGATTATAGTTTGCCGATTTTTGGATGTTCATCGGTTTGGCCATCGCAATTCGGTAATCCAGCTTACCAAGTTTTCCTTTTGCAAAAACCGATAACTTGCGTAAAAACTGATCGGTTACATCGTTGGTGCTTTGTTGGTATAAGGGCGCATCTACGCCAAGAATCGTACCTGCCGACGGTGATGCAAAACGCGCCAATCCGCTCCAACCGGATAATCCCATACCCAACGACAGCTTTTCTTTGTCGATCGCATAGTCACCCATCGCATCGTGTACAAAAAAACCAACTTTCCGATCGGACATATTGTTAAAATTGTTTTCACCGAATTGAGTGTAGATAAAAACACGATCCGTTAACTGACCGTACATTTGTACTCTATAACGACGGATTCCGATATCGGTTCCATTATCCTGCGCTACTCCGTTGATGGTCGACCCGGGATTAAAATCCTGATGACGTAACCAGGCTTGGGTCAGAAAGGTAAATTTCACATAATTGGAACCGTCTTCATTCAGGTTAAGTTTCCTGTCTTTAAAAAAGTCCTGCGCCTGCAAATGTTGCGGCATACAAAACCCTAGCAACAGCAATCCTGCCGCTAAAATGTTAGTTGTTTTCATAAATGTAGTAAAGTGAGTTTTAAGCGATAGACAGTCGGTTCCAAAAATCTTTTACACAAACATTACCCCTCTCAGAATGGATTTTATCACCACCGACCTATTCTTACAAATATACCGTTTTCGGATCAAAAAGCCATGAAAGACACAATCCAAACCTTCTGATTTTGGCTTTTTTATGTTCTTTTTATAAAAATTTGGTTTATAAAAGAATTATAAATATTGCTTTTAAGCCTTTACTTTCCTTGTTTACTATCATTATGTAGAATTTTTAATTCAGTTACTTTCTCTTTGTATTTTGTTAAATCAAAAATATTTTCATTATTTTATACAAACCCTATTCATACTTTATAGCTATCACTTCAGCAATCCTTCTAATTAAATAAAAATAAGGAATCAATTGATGATTATTTTTAGCTGTTGGTAAAATCACTTTGTTTTCTCTACTCTCTCTAATATGCACCAATACATTTCTTATTTTATCTATTCTATCAACTATACTTTTCAATATATCTTTTGGTGGATTTTCAGCATCATCTTGATTCTTTATTAAAGCCTCAATTTTAAAATCTCCGTCAAAAGTAAAATCTTGTGAAAAATATTTATAGTTACATTTTATTTCCAATTTAATATCATTATAATCTAAATGGTCAAAAATCAATTTTTCTAACTTTTGTTTATCATCATTTGCCTTAAAATAATTTTTAAATTGATCAATAATTTGTCTGCTATAATTACCCGAATCATTCAATACATCAGGATTCTTGACAATATTATTAAGCTTTCTTTTTAATTCATCATTTAAATGATAATATGAGCAATATTCTAAAATTTGATAATAAAATATATATTTAAGACGTATATTAGTTGTTAAACTTGCAATATGTAGTAAATCCAGTATCACAGGTTCAATCTTTTTTGCCCTTATCTTATCGGGAAAATGCTTATTCCCTGTATGACATGGAAGTTCATATTTCTCTTTTGACTTGTCATCATCAAAAATTAAAATCATTGGTGCTTTTCTATCAAAATACCTCATATAAAAGTTCATATGTTTTGATAGACCAATAAAATCTTTATTTATTTTACAAAAGTCTCCTTTAACAAAGAATGAAATAGGTTTTTTATCAGCAAAAAAACGCTTCATTCCTTCTGTTTTATCTACTCTGTAATAATCTCTCAATATTTTTAGGTTACGATAATCCGTATCGGTTTTTATACTTATTTCTCTAAAAGCAGTAGCTAATATTTCTAATGATTTAGATGCTTCTCCAAATGAAACTTCAAATTCTAGCCCTGCATAATAAAACATGAATTTCCTTTCAATTATCTCATTTTCCGGCAATGTATTATATATAAACTCTAACGTATTTTCTTGAACGTGAAACAATGCGGAAAACTCGGCTGGTAATTCAATATTTTCTAGTGGTTTAAAATCTATTGTCTTATCAAAACGACATATAAATGTATCATCCCCCCAAAGATTTTCTAAAATTATATGATCAGTTTCATTTATACGTTTGACATCTTTATTTACAGATAAAAACTTTTCTATTGGATCCATATATTAAAACATTAATTTTCAAAGCAATATAATAAATATAAACTATAAATCTTTTTTTCACAACAAAAAATCCCGATTCGTAAGAATCGGGATTTTGATTTTAGTATTCCATTTATCGAAGAGCTGTATCTATTTTATACAGCGGAATAAATACTTATATTTTAATTCAACATCTTGTTTTAGCTGCATAATTTAATATGCGGTTTACCCAGTTCTGCTAGTGCTGATTGTACCCGAATCATGTCTTCTTTTGACAAAAAAACAGGAATCAATTCTTTTATATCGATCCGTAATAATTGATGAATCAGGATCAGGTCTTTTAACGTAAACGGTTTTATCCCGTTCATTAATTCGGACATATGGGTTTTACTTTTGTGTCCCAATAGATGTGCGAGGTCTTTTTGTATCAGCTTCCGGATTTTTAATTCTTTTCGAATAAGGTGTTTTCTTTTTTCTATAAAAATCCGTTCCTGTTCCGCTACGGTTTCCCAAAAGTTACTTTCCGCCAGTTTTTCATCCGTTAATTGTCCTATATCCGACCATTCTTTGCGTTCGTATGCTTCAATTAAATTTCTTAGTTTTTTTCTAAGGTTTTTAAAATGAAGGTTGTCTTTTGCCAGCAGTCGCAATTTCCGATCGGCAATTAACGCGCGTTCCAGTTCCAGTTCATCGGTAATGATGCCTTTTCTTATAAATTCGTCTATTGTAAAATCGGTATTCATCATTCGATATAATTTTTAGTACGCAACCATTTTGCAATGGTCGCTTTATTGTTTTTAAAAGTCCTTTCATATTCCTGATGCGATCCGGCCCAAACTAGGGTTGCCTCTCCTTCATCATCCATTTCGATTAAAATTAATGTCCTGTGGATATGAATATTAAAAAAATAAAACCCTTCGCTATGTACACAATCTGCATCTTTTCTAATATCCGTTATAGTCGCTACTTTAAAATCGAATGTTTCTAAATCTGCGAGTAATTGATCAATTGCGTTGCACAGTTTTTTATTTCCGATATTCTTCCATTTTAATTTTAAAATTATTTTCCGTCCTATTATCCTCATCTCAAAAGTACAAAAAGTTCTGAAAATATCCGAACTTTCAAAATCATTTAACACCCCGTCCATCTTAAAAACAAAATACAATATATTCATTTTCAATAGCTCGACGCTACGCAATTCCCTTCTTGTCCTTTACAATGATGATTTAGTCACAGTATTGTTATTTCGTTTCTTTCATAAAAAAATCCCGATTCGAAAGAATCGGGATTTTAATTTTATCGTTCATATTGGCAACAACTGTGCAGCTTTCCATAAGCATCAGCACTGGCTTTAACCTCGCCGGCATCATGCCCTGCTTTGGCTATCGATTCCTGTAATTGTAATGGCGTCGCCTTTTCTTCGTTCATAATCACATGTAACGACTGACTATCGGCTGTCCATATCGCCGATTTAACACCCGGAACACCATAAGCCGCTTTTTCGATACGTTTTTTACACATCTCGCAGTTTCCTTTTACAGCAATATCGTGTTTTGCATTTTTGTTTTTCTTTTCCTGTGCCTGTGCCACAAATCCTACTAACGACACCAAAAGCACTACTATTATTTTTTTCATTGTTTTTAATTTTTAGTTATTTAATTTTAAATCGTAATCCGGCATAATACATCTGTCCGAATACCGGTGCATAGATGATAGAACTATCAAATGACGGGCCAAATGGGTTTTCCGCTCCTAAAATAGCTTTTTTCTGTTTATAATTCCCAATATTTTCACCTCCTACATATACTTCGAACGTACTCGAAAAGGTTCGGGTAATCTGGGCATTCATTACCGAAAATGACGGTGAATAATCCGGCAAACGATCGCGCAATAAGGCATTGTCGGCGGTATTCGGCAAACGTTGCGCTCCCATCCAGTTATAGGTGAAGTCAAATTTCCATTGTTGCCCTTTTTCTTTGATATGCGTTTCGAATGCCAGATTGGCAAAAACACGGTGTTTGGCCTGCAATGGTCTCTCTTTGGCTCCACTTAGGTAATCCGTTTGGATATCGTAATATTTATAGGCCGTACGTAGGTTTAGATGCTTGAAAAATTCGTAGTTAAACTCCAATTGCAAACTGTTGGCATACGACTTCCCATCCAAATTATAAAACAACACCTGTTGCGGACTCGCATACAAATCGACTACCGCTTGATTTTCGAAATCGGTACGGTAAAAATCCACACTTACCTCTGCGGTTCTACCAAAAAGGCTAAACCCTTGCATAAAACTCACACCATAATTCCAGGCGATTTCCGGGTCCAATCCGTAAATTTTACCGCCCGTATTTAAGATGTTAAACGCTCTTGAGGTAGCAAACAATTGCTGGTTTTCAGCAAAGATATTCGCACTTCTTTTTCCTCTTCCTGCCGATGCTCTGAAAACCGCTTTTTCCCACGGATTGTATCGCAGGTGCAAACGCGGTGTAAAAAAAGCACCCAACCGGTTGTGAATGTCATAACGCGCTCCGGCAACCAGACTAAAGTTATCTGTATTGTCATAGGTGTATTCGAAAAAGGCTCCGATGGAATTGTCGCGACGGCTCACATCCATGCCTGATCCAACAAATACATATTCATTATAATCATCGGACGTAAAATTTAACCCCGTTGAAAATTTATTCAGCGTATTACTGATAATCGAGTTAAAAATCAGATTGGAATAAAAGCTGTTTTGCTGGATATTATATTGGTTAAAACCAAAATAAGATTCCTGTTTGTGGTAATTAAAGGAATTCTGAAAACCGATACTCTGGTACGGCATATCCGGAAATACATATCCGATTTTTGTGGAAAGGTCTACTTTATCAGTGTTAATTTCGGATCCCCAATAATTATTGGTAAATTTATCCCGATCCGGATCAAAATCTACTTGTCCGGTTTGTTTTTCATCGCGCATATAGCGAAGATTGATAAAACTTACCCAACCTTTTTCGGCATCGCTATATTGCCAACGATTGAGCACGTTGATTTGTTTTCCCAAAGGATTGTCCAGAAAACCATCGTTATTCATATCGTTTTTAGCGACACGCGCATTTCCATGCAGGAAAAGACTACTACTCCATTTATCGGATATTTTTTTATTAAAATGGGTATTTAACTCATAACGACTGTCGGTCGATCCATAGGCATTCAGGAAAAACGGAATATCATTCGCAGGTTTGATCAACTCGGTATTAATCTGTCCGGAGATACTCTCATAGCCATTTACCACGCTTCCGGCTCCTTTGGTTACCTGAATACTTTCGACCCAGGTTCCCGGTGTAAAAGACAACCCATAGGCTTGTGACGCACCGCGTACAGAAGGAATATTCTCTTCGGCAATCAGAATATACGGACTGGTCAATCCCAGCATTTTGATCTGTTTGCTTCCGGAAATCGCATCCGAAAAGTTTACATCAATCGACGGATTGGTTTCAAAACTTTCGGAAAGGTTACAACAAGCCGCTTTAAGCAATTCTTTACTACTCATCGTAACGACATTAGCCGTTTTTACATACGATTTCTGCAGACTGTTTCGCTTGGTTTGTACAACAACCTCGCCCAGTGTTTTGGAGGGTTTAATATTTATTTTAACCGCTTTCGGTTCGTGAATTTCAAGTGTTTGTGTTTCATAACCCACATAACTGATCACCAATAAATGATTCTCTTTGGAATACGGTAGACTAAAAGTGCCGTTTTCGTCGGTGGTTACTCCAATTGTGGTATCTTTCCAGGTAACGGAAGCTCCAATTACAGGTAGATTGTGTTCATCGGTAATCGTACCTGTTACATTTTCTTGCGCTGTTATAAAATTGACAAACAGCAACAGAAAAAACATAAAGTTCTTGTGCATAATTTAATTTTTAATGTTTGAATGTAAGGTATGCGCATCGTGCGCAGGATTTCAAAGCATTAAAAATCAGGCGTAAAAAATATATTGGCAGTAGAGTTTAAAGAGTGGTGGCGCATTACTATCGCAGTAAAAAGACGCGATATCGCTTTTTACGATTACTTCCTCCTCTTCGCTATCAACAACCGGTTTCCAGTTATCGACTATTGTAAAAGCCCCCAAATCAAGCTGGAAGCTTTTTACGATAATATTATCGGTAGTATTTTTCTTTAAGTCGACTTTACTATTAGAACAACAGCTGTCTTTTTTTTCGGTGGCAGCACAACAGGAACTGTCCGAATCAGATGTGTCCATACATGGCATTTCCGACTTGTAGGCCAATGAAACCGAGGCGATTTCTCCACCACAATAATGCACATTAAAAGCCAGTCCGATATTGGAGACCAATATCAGCATTGCTATAAGTATACTAATGTGCTTTTTAATTTTCATTGCCACAAAAATAGTACTTTTTTTGTAGTACTGTATTAATGACTTTATAATTCGATACTTTGTTCCAGTTCCGGAATGATACATTCATAGCCATAGCGCGTTTCGATTACCGCTTTTAACTCGGTAAAACTATCCGCTTCGCCGTGAACCAGAAATATATTTTTGGGTTTATTTTCAAGGTCTGATAGCCAGTTTACCAAATCGTCCTGATCACCATGCGCCGATAAGCCTTCGATTTCAATAACCTTGGCTTCCACCGGATAATAACGTCCGTAAATTTTTATTTCTTTTTCGCCTTCCAGTAATTTTCGGCCACGGGTTCCTTCGGCCTGATAGCCTACGATAACAACGGTCGTTTCCGGTCGGACGATATACCGCTCCAGATAACTTAAAACCCGTCCTCCGGTGATCATTCCACTCGCAGCAATAACCACTTTCGGACGATCATCGTAAATCGCTTCGATTGTTTCTTCATAATTGGAGATCATCGTAAACATTGCGCACATTCCGGTACATTCCTCCCATTTTAATTTGTGCCATTTTTCATTGTCGGTAAAAATATCCAGGACTTTAATACCCATCGGTGTATCAATAATATACGGCATATCCGGTATTCGCCCTTCTTTTTTAAGTTGCCAGATCAGATACATAATACTTTGCACCCTTTCGACTGCAAAACTCGGAATCACGACAGTACCACCACGTTCATAGGTTTCATTAATACAGGCTTCCAGTTCGGCTTTCGGATCGTTGTCCGGATGCTTTTTGTTTCCGTAGGTACTTTCCAGAAAAATATAATCGGCTTGTTTCGGATGTACCGGCGGATACAACAACACATCATTGTCGCGCCCGATATCGCCTGAAAACACGAGTCTCCTTCCATCAATCTCCAATGCAATGGAACAAGCCCCCAGAATATGTCCCGCATAAAAATAGGTAGCCGTTATACCTTCTTCCAATTCAAAAGGCGTATCGATGGCGATGACTTTAAAATACGGCAGCACTTTATCGGCCTGTTCAACTGTGTAGAGCGGTTCGGCCGGATCGTGTTTTGAATAATGTTCTTTATTGGCTTTTTCGGCTTCCTCTTCCTGAATCTTGGCACTGTCCTGCAAAATCAGATTACTAATTGACTTTGTAGGCCCGGTACAGAAGATTTTCCCATCAAAGCCTTCGTTAACCAATCGTGGTAACCAGCCACAATGATCCAAATGACCGTGTGTAAGTACCACATAATCGATGGTTGACGGAAGTACCGATAGCGGATTCCAGTTAAAACTCCTCAATAATTTTCCACCCTGAAACAAACCACAATCAACCAAAATCCGAGTTCCATTATCACTTTCGATAAGTGTTTTGGAACCGGTTACCGTACCAGCGGCACCTAAAAACTGAACTTTCATACGCTAATCGTTAAAGATTTTACATTGATTTCCGATATGCTCACATAAGGCCGAAGCTTCGCGGATAATGTTTTTAATGCGGTTCGGATGTACATTCACATCTTCCAGCAGCTGACTATTATCCAAGATATCAGATGCCAGTAAAGCTCCCGTAATCAATAATTTCTCCTTTTCACTTTGTGTCAGGGTTGTAAGACAGGTAATCGGGAAAAGTCCGCTTTCCTCTATCTTAAATTTCAGACTTTCCTTTTCGGGATAATCCCAGCTCACCATCCTTAAATCGGAACACCGTCCAAATTGTAGCGCTTCGGTTGTAAAACGGTTATTGGTAATCACCCAACATCGGGTGATCGTATCGCTCTGACTAAAAACAGAATGGGTTTTACTTTTCAAATCGTTAAACCGGGACAGAATATACATTGGTACTTTTACATCCGATTTAATATCATTCCGGCTATGAAATTTACATTCAACCATTCCGATCCGCTGATCTTTCTTAATCAGCACATCTACTTCATGTGCCACGCACTTCCCGTTTAAAACCAGATTCGTTTTGGCAACATATCCTTCGTTTTCAAACAATAATGCTACATATTTTTCAAAGAAAAAACCAGCTGGCCCCAAAGCCTGAACTGCCGCTTTTAGATTATAACGGGCCGCATGTACTTTTGATGTTTTTTTTAATAGCTGAAAAGCCTGACGGTTTATTTTCCGGGTAGGCATACCATCATAAAGCTGATTGACAATTATATTGAGAATCTCCTCTATCTTTTCCGGACTGGCTCCGGACATTTGCAGGGAACGTTTCAGTTTTTCACTGTCGAATTTTACGATATCTCCCGACTGTTTTACAACTTTCATCCTTTAAATAGATTTTTTCACATCTTTAAAGGTACAAAAAATTACACTTTTTTCTTTTGATAATAAAATGCAGGAAGGAATAATATCAAAAACAACGGCTGAATCAAGAAGCGACGAATATAAAATAACATCATATAGTCGGGTTTATCCGAACTTTTTAGCACTATGATAAAAGCTGTCAATAGTACAATATAAAAGAAGCCATATAATATTCCCGAAAGCTGTAGTAGTGATTTTTCTCTAAAAACAATATAAATAACAAATAAAGATATCCCGGTATTAAGCCAATAGCGCAATGACAAACCAACTACCAATCGTCCGGTTTCGTAAGTTGGCAAAACCGCATTCTGAAAAGTCCCCCTGAAAAACTCCAGAAACGGATCGTAAAAAAGCTGGCTTTCAAAAGCCCGGATAACGGCCAGCAATACAACCGCCAACAGAATTCCTAAAATAGCCTGTTTATTTTTCCACCCGTTTTGCAGCATATCCGGAGAATTTCTGAACCCAAAGCACCCATAACAGAAAAACGAATCCATAGATAAACAATGGAAAAATCACTCCGTGCAGTATATGTTCCTGTTTCGGATAGCGATCCAGAGCCATCGCCAACAATACAATTCGTATCACATTGAGGATATGAATCAGAACAATTCCAATAATAATATAAATTAAGGTTTTTTTCCAACCGGAAGAAAAGGCAAAGACAAAAGCCGTAAACATAATTATTATACTCACCGCGTTACAACCTTCGATGATCCGTACTATCGGTTTATCATGCAACAAAACGACTACCGCTGCATCCTCAGTACTTGCCCTGGTCGTTACCGGCTCCCCTAAAAAAAGTAGTATCCTTTCGGCCTGGAAAGCCACCGAAGTCGTAATCCCATCGGTTTGAAATTTTTCAGCATCATATTTACCAAGGTACAATTTATACACTACTGTCAATACGATATAGAGTAATAGAAATTTTATTAAAAAGACAAAAAACGGCTTGTATTGGAAGAATAGATTTTTCAAAACACTTTTTTTTAACAAAAATATAAAAATTAAAACATTCCGAATAAATACTTTTGCAAAAAGTAATGTTATGAAGTTTCAAGAATTAGAACCAAAAGTGAAGGCAATTGTTGCCAATACCCATAGTAGTCGGGATGAAAAATTAAAAAACATCTGTCAGCTTTTACAGGATCACATTGAATATTACAACTGGGTTGGTTTTTATTTCCGCAACGGTGATAAAGAAGAACTGGTATTAGGTCCTTATGTAGGTGCTGAAACCGACCATACCGTGATTCCGTTTGGAAAAGGTATCTGCGGACAGGTGGCGGTTTCCAATCAGAATTTTGTGGTTCCCGACGTAAAAGCGCAGGACAACTATATTGCCTGTAGCCTTACGGTAAAATCCGAAATCGTGGTACCGCTTTTTGTAAATGGTGTTAACATCGGTCAGATCGATATCGACTCGCATGTTCTGGATCCGTTCACAGCTGCAGACGAGCGTTTTCTGGAATTTGTAAATCAGGAGGTTGCACAACTTTTTTAACATTGTTTCCTGTTTTTATTTGTTAGTTCCAAAAATAAAGCTACCTTTGCACACGAAATAGGACTACCCTAATTCACTACATAATAATCATTTAAATAATATTAGCATGTATTTAACTAAAGAAGTTAAAGCGGATATTTTCGCAAAACACGGTGGAAATGCAGTTAACACAGGTTCTGCAGAAGGACAAATTGCGTTATTCACATTCAGAATTAATCACTTGACTGGACACTTAAAAGCTAATCGTCACGATTACAACACCGAGCGTTCGCTTGTGAAATTGGTAGGTAAAAGAAGAAGTCTTCTTGACTACTTAAAGAAAAAAGATATCAACAGATATCGTGAGATTATCAAAGAATTAAACATCAGAAAATAATCACTGAAAAGAGGCGCCCGCGCGCCTCTTTTTGTTTTGTATATTTTGACAGAAAAAAGTTTGGTTTTTCATTGGGTATTAGACAACTACACAACAACAACGACAACAACACAACTAAAACCCATTTGTCTAATTAAGAATTAAAATTAATTTTATGGTTCCTAAGGTTACCCAAGAAATTATCGATTTAGGTGATGGAAGAACAATCACTATCGAAACAGGAAAACTAGCCAAACAAGCAGACGGTTCTGTCGTGGTTCGTATGGGCGATGCAATGTTATTAGCTACTGCTGTATCTGCCCGTACTGCCAGTCCAGGAGTGGATTTCCTACCGTTAACAGTAGATTATCGCGAAAAATTTGCCGCAGCCGGACGTTTTCCGGGTGGTTTCTTTAAGCGTGAAGCGCGTCCAAGTGATAGCGAAGTTTTAACCATGCGTCTTGTTGACCGTGTTTTACGTCCGTTATTTCCGGACGATTACCATGCTGAAACGCAGGTAATGATCCAATTAATGTCGCACGACGAAAACGTAATGCCTGATTCATTAGCCGGTTTGGCTGCTTCTGCTGCATTAGCGGTTTCCGACATTCCATTTACAACGTATATCTCTGAAGTACGCGTGGGTCGTATTGACGGGAAATTGGTCATCAACCCTAGCAAACAGGATTTAGAAAAGTCAGACATCGATATGATGATCGGAGCTTCTTTGGATTCCGTTGCCATGGTGGAAGGAGAAATGAAAGAAATCTCCGAAAAAGAAATGGTAGAAGCAATCAAATTTGCACACGAAGCCATTAAAACACAAATCAACGCACAAATCAAGTTACGTGCCGCTTTAGGTCTTACCGAAGTACGTACGTATGAGCAAGAGAAAAATGACGAGGCTATTTATGCAAAAGTAAAAGAAGCTGCCTACGACAAATGCTATGCAATCGCACAGGAAGGGACTTCAAAACAAGAAAGAGGTGAAAAATTCGCCCTTGTTAAAGAAGAAGTAATCGCCCTGTTTACTGAAGAAGAATTAGCAGAAAACGGAGATTTGGTTTCCAAATACTTTTCTAAAACACAAAAAGAAGCCGTTCGTAATGTAATTTTAGATTTAGGATTACGTCTTGACGGAAGAAAAACAACTGAAATCCGTCCTATCTGGTGTGAAGTAGATTATCTACCATCAACACACGGATCGGCTGTATTTACCAGAGGTGAAACACAAGCATTAGCTACCGTTACTCTTGGAACTTCAAGAGAAGCGAATATTATTGATTTACCTTCTGAACAAGGAGAAGAAAGATTCTATCTTCACTATAATTTCCCACCATTCTCAACCGGTGAAGCAAAGCCTTTACGAGGAACTTCCCGTCGAGAAGTAGGTCACGGAAACCTGGCACAACGTGCTTTAAAAAATATGATTCCTGCCGATTGTCCTTACACGATCCGCGTGGTATCAGAAGTACTGGAATCGAACGGTTCCTCTTCGATGGCTACGGTTTGCGCCGGAACCCTTTCGTTGATGGATGCCGGTATTCAAATCAGCAAGCCGGTTTCGGGTATTGCTATGGGACTTATCTCAGACGATAAAACAGGTCGTTGGGCTGTATTATCCGACATCCTGGGTGATGAAGATCATTTAGGGGATATGGACTTTAAAGTTACCGGAACTGCCGATGGTATCACGGCTTGTCAGATGGATATCAAAATCGAAGGACTGGCCTACGACATCATGGAGAAAGCCCTTGAACAGGCTCGCGACGGACGTCTGCATATTTTAGGGAAAATTACCGAAACAATTGCACAGCCTAACCCTACCGTTAAACCGAAAGCTCCGAAAATCATCAAAATTGAAATCCCTAAAGATTTCATCGGTGCCGTTATCGGACCAGGTGGTAAAAACATCCAGGCTTTACAAGCTGAAACCGAAACGACTATCGTTATCAACGAAGAAGGTAATCTGGGCATCATCGAAATCCTTGGCGTTAATGCTGCCGGTATGGAAAAAGCTATCAGCTCGATCCAGAATACAATTTTCGCTCCTGTAGAAGGCGAAACCTACACTGTAAAAGTGGTTAAAGTTCTTGAATTCGGAGCAGTTGTTGAATTTGTACCAGGAAAAGAAACCTTACTTCACGTTTCGGAGTTAGATTGGAAACGCGTAGAAAATGTAGCCGATGTTATTAAAATCGGAGATGTTTTTGACGTTAAATACATGGGTATCGATCCGAAAACCAAAAAAGCTAAAGTTTCTAAAAAAGCTTTATTACCAAGACCTCCAAGAGAAAACAAACCGGAGGAAAAGAAAGACACGAAGCAACAAGGTTAATTTTTTATAAAAATTAATTCATAGAAAGCCCTGATCCTTAACTGAATCAGGGCTTTTACTTTATTTCTCTTTTGCGAGAAAAAAATGTTAAAGTTTTCAAAATAATTTTTTGATCCGATATTATTCCTACTTTTGGCATTCTGCTATATTATCAATCAAAACTTTTATTTTATAAATGATCCTCAAAAACCCTCCCAAACAATTATGCATTATAATAATTTATACCTTATTTTTTGGCTTTTATAAAACTCAGGCTCAATCGGAAGAACGGTATATTACAAAAATGCACGACAGTCTTGTTGGTAAGCAAGGCTTAGCCATCAATAATGGTTATTATCACACGAATCCTTATCCGATTCAAAACGGAAAACATCGCTATTATTCCTCTGACAGCCCCATTAAAGCATCCGTTTTATATGAAAATCAATATTATTACGATATAGATATCAAATACGATCTATATCAGGATAATTTAGTTTACAAACCATCGGCCGAATCCGGAAATGTAGGAATCGAACTTATTCAGCAAAATGTAGATGCGTTTACAATCAACAACAAAAAGTTTGTCAACCTTGGAAAAAAAGTTTCTCCAATGATCACTTTTATAAAAGGCTATTATGAAGAAAATCTAAAAGGCAACAACTTTAGTTTTTATATCAAACATCATAAAGACAGACGGGAGATTGTCAATGGCACCCGTACCTATAATGAGTTTGAAGATAATAATGACTACTATATCTATCGTAATGACACCTACTATAAAATAGCTTCCAAAAGCGATCTTGTCGCTTTGTTTCCCGATCTGAAAAAGAAAATTAACGACTTGTACAGTCAAAACAAGTCTTTGGAGAAGGAAAACAAATATCTTTTCTATGATGACCTAATCCACAAAATCAATTCCCTACTTGAAACTAACCATCCGTAATGAAGAAAATTTTACTTGCTCTGTTCATCCTCGCGTACAGTCAGGCTGCCTTTTCTCAGGAAAAACAAAAATTATCCCTGGAACTGAACAATTCTGATGTCCCGACTGCCTTGAACAAAATAGAAGCTACCTCAGGCTATAAATTCTATTTCGACAACTCCTGGCTGGAGAATTATAAAAACATTCGTATCACCAAAAACTTTAATCAGGCTTCTCTTGATGAGATTCTGACTGAAATTTTTAGCAATACCGACCTTAATTTTTTTGTAGATAAGAATACTGTGATTCTTACCAACAATAGTATTATTTATTCCAAACTGGCCGACAATTATTTCGGTGAAACCACTACGCGTAAAAGTGACGAAGTGGTGATTCAGGGTGATCCTGTATTTTACCAACAATATGACGACGCTACCAGTGGCGATTCTAAAAACAATTCCGTTTCCTTAATCGGAAAAGAAGCGAAAGTAAGCGGAAGAAAAACGTTTGAACTTTCAGGCTATATCAAAAACACCAAAAACGGAGAGCCCATTGCCAATGTGATCATAAAAACCCCAAACAACGAAGCTACAGCGATGACCGATGATACCGGACACTATAGTATACAACTTCCGTCGGGTTTAAATGTGGTGGAAGTAGAATCGTTTACCCATAAAAAGGTGACACGTAAAATTATGATGTACAACAATGGTACTCTTAATTTAAATATCACCGAAAACATTACCTTATTGGAAGAAGTGAACGTACGTGGTAAAAAACGTGAAGGAGCGAAAGCGGCTATTGCCGGAGTTACTTCTATCGATATAAAAGATCTTAAAAACGTTCCTACCGTATTAGGAGAACGCGATATTCTAAAAATCGCCACTACCATTCCGGGTATTAAATCGGCTGGTGAAGGTTCTTCAGGAGTAAACGTACGTGGTGGTAAAGAGGATCAAAACCTTTTCCTTTTAGACAATGCCACGCTATACAATCCGGCGCACTTTTTCGGTTTGTTCTCCGCTATCAATCCGTATACCATCGACAAAGCCGATATCTATAAAGGGAGTATCCCTGCAGAATTTGGAGGAAGATTATCGTCGGTTTTCGATATTTCTACAAAAAAAGGAAATACGACCAAATTCTCCGGAGAAGGTGGTATTGGACCTGTGACCAGTAATTTAATGGTGACCACTCCGATTGTAAAAGAAAAATCAAGTTTATTGGTAGGTGGTCGTGCGACCTATTCCGATTGGATTTTAAAATCGCTTAATGAGCCATCCTTAAAAAACAGTCAGGCGAATTTCTTTGATATTATTACAAAATACAATCATAAAATTAACGACAATAACGATATTCAGGCAACGTTCTATTACAGCCGTGATGCTTTTAGTATCACTTCGGATTCCCTTTATAAATACAGCAACCGATTAGCAACTTTGAGATGGAATCACAATTTTAATGAAAAACACAAAGGGGCTTTAATCCTGACGAATTCGGAATATAAATTCAATATTGATTTTGATAAAGCCGAAAGCCAGAGAGCGTTTAACTATGGTTATAAAATTGACGAAACACAAGCACAGTTGAAGTTTAACTATGACTACAATAAAAAACATACGTTCAATTATGGTATCTCCAGTAAACTATACGGTGTAAATCCTGGCTTCCTGGATCCTATCGGCGAAAATTCAAAATTAGTTTCTGTTGCACTTGACAAACAGAAAGGACTGGAATCGGCGCTCTATATTGCTGACAACTTTAAATTTAACGACAAGCTATCCTTTAATATCGGATTGCGTTATTCTGTATTTGCAGCTTTGGGCGCGTCCAACCAACGTATTTACGAAGACGGATTACCAAAAAGCAATGAAACCGTTGCCGAAATCCAAACGTTTGGCAACAATGAAGTCGTAAAAACCTATGGAGGATTTGAACCGAGATTAGCAATTAAGTATGCTTTTACCGACGATTTCTCCATCAAAGCCGGTTATGATAAAACCTACCAGTACATGCACTTGTTATCGAGCAACACCACACAATCGCCAACCGATGTATGGAAATTATCTGATATCAATGTAAAACCGCAGGATGCGCAACAAATCTCTTTGGGTGCTTACAAGACATTTAAAGACGAAATGTACGAAGTGAGTTTAGAAGGTTACTACAAACGTATGAACAACATACTGGATTATAAAGTAGGAGCCGAAATCATGCTAAACAAAAACATCGAAACCGAATTATTACAAGGTGAAGGAAAAGCTTATGGTGTGGAATTGTTACTAAAAAAGACGGCCGGAAAACTTAACGGTTGGATTGGATATACCTATTCCAGAACCTTGATCAAACTAGACAGTCCATTTGATGTCGAAAAAGTAAACAACGGCGCTTTCTTTGCTGCAAATTTTGACAAACCACATGATTTTAGTGCCGTTTTAAATTATAAATTTACAAAACGCTACAGTTTATCCATGAATTTCATTTATCAGACCGGTAGACCCATTACCTATCCTGTAGGAAAGTACCAGTTTGGAAATGCAGAATATACGCTGTATAGTGATCGAAATGCATTCCGAATTCCAGACTATTATCGAATGGATATTGGAATCAATATTGAAGGCAACCATAAAATTAAAAAACTGGCACACAGTTTCTGGAATATCTCGGTTTATAACGTTTTGGGACGTAACAACCCATATTCCGTATACTTTGTAACAGAAAACGGACAGGTTAAAGGATATAAAACTTCTATCTTCTCGATCCCTGTTCCAACTATTACTTATAATTTCAGATTTTAACGAGACGAATACGTTATGAAAAAAATATTTTTAACCAGACTAACATTGCTATTCCTGATTTGTATCGGTTTAACCAACTGTACCGATCCGTATAAAATGGAAACCAATACCTTTGAAGATGCCTTAGTTGTGGAAGCAACTATTACAAACATCCTTCAAAAACAAACCATAAAAGTTTCCAGAACCTACCGTTTTGAAGATTTCGGCCCTACTTTTGAAGAAAATGCCGATGTTTTTGTAACCGACAGTGATGGCATTGAATATCCTTTTGTACAAAGCAATAATGTGTATACATCGGTTAATGAATTTCAGGCGGTACCGGGTAAGCAATACCAACTAACGGTAATTACAAGCGATGGTAAAAAATACACTTCAACTAAGGAGATTCTCCCAACAGACAGTCCGTTGGAAGAGGTAACCGCCAACGTAGCAACCATCGATAACGTTACTGGTGTTGAAATCCGGGCAAAAAGCTACAATCCTAACGGTAGTTCTCAATATTATCGTTTCGAATATGAAGAAACCTATAAAATTGTAGCTCCGAAATGGATTACCACAAAAGCTTTCTTTTCCGGGCCAAATCCCAATCAGCCCATATTAACCATGTTACCGCGTACGGAAGAAGCCAGAACCTGTTACAGCACGGATAAATCATTAGAAATTATACAGCTAAACACTAATGAAACCGCAGAAGACCGTGTCGATTTCCCGGTACGTTTTATAAGTAACCAGAATTATATCATGAGTCATCGCTATAGCATTCTGGTACGTCAATATGTACAAAATGCACATGCCTATAATTATTACAAAGCCTTAAAAAAACTAGCGGGTTCCGGAGGGAATATCCTGTCTCCTAATCAACCGGGGTTCCTTATCGGAAATATAAAATCGGTAAACAATTCCAGTGAAAAAGTAATCGGGTTCTTTGATGTTTCACCGGTTTCATCCAAACGAATTTTCTTTAATTATGCCGATCTGTTTCCGGATAAACCTTTGCCTCCTTACAAAGTAAACTGCACTGAGCTGTCACAAAAATATTGTTTCTCTACTTTAGATCCCTCCTGTAATGGTCCTTCGGTTGTAGGTTACATCAATACCAACGTCATGGTGATCTATAAATTCGATGAAGCTCCTATTTATATTTTAACACCAGCACCCTGCGGTGATTGCACCACTTTTTCGTCTAACGTAATACCTTCATTCTGGGAATGAGAAAAAATATTTTACCCCTGATTTTAATAGGAGCAAGCTGCTTCTTTTGTCATAACAGTATCGCACAAGGCAGTTCCCAAAAAAGCAACCTGACAGTTGCCGCTTTGGAGCGCATCTATGTGCACGCTAATACTACCATGCTTTTATCCGGCGAATCCTGCTTTTATAATCTGTATTGCCTTAATGCCGGTAATAACACGAGCAGTACGATTAGTAAAATCGCCTATATCGAAGTAATCGATGCCGACAAAAAAAGTGTTTTAAAACAAAAAATACATTTGGACAATGGTGTGGCTCAGGGCGATTTCTTTATCCCTACCACCTTAAAAACCGGGAACTATAAGCTAATTGCCTATACCAACTGGATGCTCAACAATAATGCAGCTGCATTTTTCCAACTGGATCTGGTGGTGATCAATCCATTTCTGACAGGAAAAAATCCGGTTTCCAAAGAAAGTCTGGTGGTTAAAAATACCAACGACAAGGTTACCAGCAATTTTATGGCACTGAATACCGACAAAAAAAGCTATGGAAATCGCGAAAAAATCAATCTTACTATTAATCCTCTGACCAATGGTAGCAAAGGTGTTTATTCCCTTTCTGTACGAAAAGTAGATCTGCTTACAAACCCATCCGTAACAACTCCGCAATCTTTTATTTCGAATGCGAATAACACACCTTTGACCGGCGGTACAATGCATATTCCGGAACTGAGAGGTGAATTACTTTCCGGGAAAATCATGTCGAAAAGTGGTCAGGAAGTACAAAACAAAAACATAGCGCTATCCTTACCGGGGAAATCGTTCGAGATGAAAATGACGGTTACCGATAAAGACGGAAATTTCTTTTTTGCACTGGATCGTTATCCAAATACCAATAACGCAGTAATACAAGTGGTCGACGCCGAACATGATGACTACAGCGTTGTGCTAACCGATATGCAAAATGTAGACCTGTCGCAGTTGCGTTTTCCGGAAGCTTTTACGCTGAATCCGGCGTATCGGGCTGCCATCGAAGAACGTTCTACAGCCAATCAGATTGAAAATGCCTATTATTCCAAAAAAAGAGATAGTCTCGAAATAGCACCGCGTACGCAGCCTTTTTACCATCCGTTGCAAAAGGATTATTTCCTGGACGATTATACCCGTTTTTCTTCTTTTAAAGAAACAGTAACCGAAGTCATACCGGAACTCTTCTTCCGCGAAAATAAAGGTAAGTATTCCCTACACCTGCGAAATTCTGCTACTAACGATGGTTCGATTGATAATCCTTTGATCATGGTTGATGGATTGTTGATTCAGAATAGTGATGAATTATTTCAGTACAACACCAATAATATTCATAAAATATCCCTTATCAATAAGGCATACATCTATGGGCCAATTATGTATAGTGGTGTTGTAAATATCATTACTAAAAATTTTGATTACCAGACAAAAGCTTCCGGTGATTTTATTAAAAAGACTGAAATCAACCGACCTCAGAAAAAGAAAACCTATTACAGTCCGAAATACGACGGCACACAAAATCTGGACCGAATTCCGGATTATCGCTACCAACTGGCCTGGTTCCCGAACCTGAACATTGGTCAAGAACCGACGACTGTTTCTTTTTATAGTTCTGATATAAAAGGTACTTTCGAAATCATACTGGAAGGTTTTACCGAAAAAGGAGAACCGGTTTATACCAAAGAGTATATCGAAGTACCATAATATTCTCTTAGAATTTCAATCTTACAGATAAGCCGGCCATATAAACCGGCTTATCTTATCTATAGCGTAAATCATAATTGATGTTCCGTTTTCGGAATGTCGGGGCTCCTCTATTCCCTATATTTCACCATTTAATGACACCATTACGTTATGAAAACGAAATTTTTAAACCAACTGATATTCCTGATACTTATCGGTACCGGACTAACCAACTGTACCGATCCGTATAAAATCAAAACCGAAATTTGCACAAAACTGACAAGACTATTACCATGATAATAGCCTTTTGTATATCCATTCGGATTCTAAAAATTTTTGTACTAACCTTTAAATTGCCAGTTTACCAAAGGAAGTCTTCTTTTCCCGTTAGTATTCCATAAGCCAAATTGAAGGCCTCTCAGATTTTTAGCATTATTAAACAACCCGATTTGTAATCCGCGGTAATCTCTTGCCACATTCGAAATGGCCACTTGCAAACCGTTTCCTACTTCGGCTATGTTCGCAATTCCGCAAATAGAAATACCATTCATCCTTCCGGTACTCAAAATCGCCCCGGTAAGCGAAACGCCATTCATCTTATTCATCGACGAGACCACACAAATGTTTAAACCATTAACCGCTGCTCCGTCCAGGAATCCACCTGAGCTTATATTTAATCCGTTAATCCGGGTTTTTAAACTGTCATCATCCCGTTTTAAAAACGTTCTGGTTAACGAAAAGCTTTCAAAAGGTTCTTTTCTCGCTGCTATAAAAAAACTTTCAAGGGTAATACCAAGCCCAAATGTAACTAGCGCAGCGGCTATTGGACTTGCTTCGACATTCAAACCGTTTACTTCCTGAAATTTTATTTTTCTATTTCTATAATGTCCCACACCTAACGTTAGTCCGTTTACTTTAGTTACACTACTATGAATGGGTGAAAAACTAAATATCCGAACACTGTCTCGCGGGTTTTTATTTTCAGATTGGCTTTTCAAATGTACGTTTCTTTGTACCACACCAACCGCTTTCATTCTCGTATTTTCGGTGGTAACCTTGATCGTATCCTGTGACAAAACCGTGTTGGAAAGCAACAGGATAAAAAAAGCAATAAATTGTAGTTTCATAATTTTAGGGTTTACAATTGACAGTCAAACCTATTGCAATTTTCACATATAAAATTGTAATTAATACTAATTAAAAGTTTTAAATTTGTGATTATCGCAAAACATGAAAGAACAGGAAATCCTTTTAAGAGCCATTCGGAAGCAGTTTCCAGATCAGGCTTCACTTATCAGTGAGCTCGCCGCTGTTTTGAATATCAGTTATGATGCCGCACATCGTCGTATTTCTCAGAAAAGTAAATTTACCATCGAGGAAACCGTTAGCCTTTGCAGGCATTATAAAATCTCTATGGATAAATTGTTTTTTCAGGATCGGAAAGTAATTGTGGAAAAAACAAAGGAGATCCATTCCATGACCGATATGATTGCGTATTTCAAACATTCGTCCGAAAAATTACAGTTATTCACGTCTCTTTCCGAAACCAAAATGTATTATTCGGCCAAAGACATCCCGCTTTTTTATACCGCCGATGGTACCTTATTGTCCAAATTCAAACTATATGTATGGATGAATCTTCTAAATGGGGATCAAAATCAGGAATCGTTCGAGAAATTTTCAATCGACGGTCAGTTATCCGAATATACACAAGCGTTAAAAAAGGTATATGAATCCGTTGAAGTTCATGAAATCTGGAACGATACCACTATCAATAGTACACTACAACAAATCCTGTATTTCTTCGAAGCCGGACTGGTTAACTTACAAAATGCAATTGCATTATACGACGATTTAAAAGCCATTATATACAAAGCAGAAAAAAAATGCCTGAACGATCCGTTGTACACTATCTATTATAACGAATTATTAATTTTAAATAACAATGTATTACTAACAGACAATAAGAGACAATCGTTGTTCATTCCATATACTATGTTGGGTTATTTTATAACCGACGATTCCGAAACCTGTTCCGGAACATTACGGTTCTTTTTAAATCAGATTAAAAATTCCAAGTCGCTGAATGTATCCGGCACCAAAGACCGCAAACAATTTTTCAACAAATCACTACACAAAATTGATTTCTACATCGAGCGTTTAAAAAACGAGATCACCATCGATTTTTAAAAGGCTACCAATATTTGTCTGATAAGTGGTAGTCAAATGCTGCAAACACCAAAACCAACCTACTAAAAATAAGCACTTTACACAGAATTTACGCTATTTTAAAATATTTTTAAAAATTGTGTAACTTTTTCACAACCGGTTACGTATAATTACTGAATACTTAAAAAGAGGAGATTCTTAAATGAGACAACTTAAAATTACCAAGCAGGTTACTAACCGTGAAACTGCTTCCTTAGACAAGTACCTACAAGAAATTGGAAAAGTTGACTTGATTACCGCTGATGAAGAGGTAGAATTAGCACAAAGAATTAAAGCCGGAGACCAGAGAGCCTTAGAAAAATTAACCAAGGCTAACTTACGTTTCGTGGTTTCGGTTGCTAAACAATATCAAAATCAAGGTTTGACTTTACCCGATTTGATCAACGAAGGTAACTTGGGGTTAATTAAAGCGGCACAACGTTTTGATGAAACACGTGGTTTCAAATTCATTTCCTATGCCGTTTGGTGGATTCGTCAGTCGATCTTACAAGCTTTAGCGGAGCAATCCCGTATAGTAAGGCTTCCTTTAAACAAAATTGGTTCGATCAATAAGATCAACAAAATGTATGCTTTGTTAGAGCAGTCTAACGAGCGCGCTCCTTCTGCAGAGGAAATCGCAAAAGAACTGGACATGACCGTTAATGACGTTAAGGAGAGTATGAAAAACTCCGGTCGTCACCTGTCGATGGATGCTCCGTTAGTTGAAGGAGAAGACTCTAACCTTTACGACGTATTGCGTTCCGGTGAATCACCAAACCCGGATCGGGAATTGATTCACGAATCGCTACGTACTGAAATCGAAAGAGCGTTAGAAACCTTAACACCTCGTGAAGCTGATGTGGTTCGTCTCTACTTCGGTTTAGGTGATCAACACCCAATGACACTGGAAGAAATCGGCGAAACTTTTGACCTGACTCGTGAACGTGTACGTCAGATTAAAGAAAAAGCGATCCGCAGATTAAAACATACATCCAGAAGTAAAATCCTAAAAACATATTTAGGATAAAAATTAGGAAAAAACAGAATGTTTATTATCTTTATAAAATTGAACATTCGTACTAAAAATATTGAACGCAACAACAGTTTCAATAACTGTTCGTTTTTTGATTGATGATTGAAACTCCGGCTGATTACCGGAGTTTTGTTTTTTCACCCTTTTTCTTCTTTAGCAATTCTTTCGTTCTCCAACAATCATAATCCAACATTTCGTTATCTTTGCAAACAAACACAACACAATGAAACATAACATAATTGCCCCTTCTGTCCTTGCAGCCGATTTTGCCAATCTGCAACGCGACATCGAAATGATCAACAACAGTGAGGCCGACTGGTTTCATATTGATATTATGGACGGCGTTTTTGTCCCTAATATCTCTTTTGGAATGCCGGTTTTAGACGCCATCACCAAACATGCCCGTAAAACAATAGACGTTCACCTGATGATTGTCGATCCGGACCGTTATATTAAAACCTTTAAAGATCTTGGCTCCGATATTCTTACAGTTCATTACGAAGCCTGTACCCATTTACACCGTACGTTACAAGCCATAAAAGCTGAAGGCATGAAAGCCGGTGTTGCTTTAAACCCTCATACGAATGTCGCTTTACTGGAAGATGTGATCAACGACATCGATATGGTATGCCTGATGAGTGTTAATCCCGGATTTGGCGGTCAGTCATTTATTGAGAATACCTATAAAAAGATAAAACAGCTAAAAGAAATCATTACCCGCAACAATGCTTCAACCTTAATCGAAATCGATGGCGGTGTAACCAATCAAAACGCCCGACAGCTTATTGAAGCCGGAGCCGATGTACTGGTAGCCGGCAGCTACGTTTTTAAAGCTTCCGATCCCATTGCAACGATTGCCGATTTAAAAAAGATCACCGCATTATAAAAACAAAAGCAGCCCGAAAAGGCTGCTTTTTTATTTGATCATATTAAAACAATTACTCTTTTACCAGTTTTGTTTTTACGATTTCGTTATTATCGACATCAAAAGTCTTCACAAGATACACTCCTCTGTTTAATGACTCAACATTTACAGGGTAATTATCTGCTTCCGCCAGAACCAATTTCTGATCCAGTACTTTTGCCCCTTTCAAATCATAAATTTCAACACGCCCCGGAACTGCCTGAGTCGCATTATAATTTACTTTAAGATGTAACACATTTGTAGCCGGGTTCGGATATAACAGCATTTTATTATTCGTTATAAAGCTTTCAGTTCCTAAGAAAGCCTGATAGTTCAGAATAAAAGGCATATCCATCGCCTGAGTCGATCCGGCATCTACAATTCCAGCCCAAGCCGTACCACTATACTGTTTTGCATTCGAGCCTGCAACTGTAAGCGCACCTGGAATGGTTACAGCCGGGAAAAAGATAGAGCCATCATTTGTCGCATGCACCTGGAAATCGACCCAGTAAGTTCCCGGAGCCAATGTCGCAGTAAGGTTTCCGCTAATGCGCCATATTTTACGGGTAGTACCCGGTGTATTGTTCCCTATACGGTACATATTGGCCTCACCACTACCGGCAGCATTGTAGATATTAGCAGTCATATTACCCGCTACTACGGTAGCCGTTCCTGAAGACGGGTCTCCGTTCCAGATTTGAACACGCATCTGATCAATCGGAGGTGTTGTTCCTGTAGAACCTGTCTGATAACAGAACAAATCCACTGTTGTCAGATTCATGGTAGATGTTACTGTAAAATTATCTGCAATACGTAAATTCGTGGTAGCGGCAGTATTAAAAATAGCCCCAAACCCTAAATTAGTATTTGTCGAACCTCCTACCGATTGCAATTCACTCCAGGTATAACCCGCCGGTGATGTAGTCGAACCGTTAGCGGTTGTCGTTCCCGTAGTGAGTCCACCATTTGTATAAAACCCCTGCGCAGAAGCTGTCAGTCCCAGTAAAGCCAGTGTTAACACGGCCAAAAAATTCTTTTGAGTAGTTTTTTTCATAATATCCAATTAATTGTTTGATTAATTAAAATTAACAATTATTTTGAATATTATTCCGTATTTTATTAAAATTAATACTGTTGTATCAAATATTTAATTAAATCAGTAGTTGTCACAATTCCAACCAACAAATCCCCTTCAACAACCGGCAAAGCATGAAACTCTTTTGTTGCCAATATTTCGGCCGCTTCTTTAATGGTCGTTTCGGGAGCAATGGTAATCAGTCTTTTAGCCATTACCTGTTCGATTGTAAACATATTATACACCGTAGTATCAATAATTTCTTCGTCATCGTCTACAGCGTCGGCAAACGAAATACGTAACAAGTCGGTATAACTCAGCATTCCAATGATGTTATTTCCATTCACCACCGGTATATGTCTGATGTTATTTTTTTTAAAGAGCATTTCGGCTTTGGTCAAATCATCAGTAAGATTGAGTTTAACCACATTTTTAGTCATAATAGACGATACAGGAACACGATGTTTCATAACTATATGTTTTTGATTATGAGCTAATTTAACCTTATAAATTTACAAAAACATTGACAAAAATCATATTCTGTAATCTTTTATATATTCATTAAAATGTTACTGATCCGGTTAGTTCTTTTAAAGCTACTTCTGAAATTTTCGCCTGATAACGCGCCGCATTATGACGGGTTCGGGCAGTAATGTAGTTTAATTGGGCGTTTCGGAATTCTATTGTAGTAATCGTTCCTATTCTGAATTTTTCCAGGGTAATATCCAGATTTTGGCGCGCTATATCTTCATTTTTTGCCTCCAGTTCCTTTAACTCCAAATTGGTCAGATAGGATTGAAATACGGTCGTTAATTGTGTATTCAGGATTTGTTTTTGTTTGTCCAAAAGAAATTGTGTATTCTCAACCTGAAGGTTTGCAATTTTTTCGTTTCGGTGTTGCAGAAACCCGTTAAAAATGTTCAGAGTCGCACTTAATCCATAGTTAAATCCTTTGGAAGAAGATTGGGTAACGAAACCAAGACTGGATTCCGTTTCGGCAAAATTATAACCCGTATTTAATTTGATCACAGGATACCTATTAGCCTTCACCTGTTTCAAATCCAGTTCGGCGACTCTTTTATTAATAATAGCCAACTGAATATCCGGATTTTGCTTTTCTGCCAAACGCATCAGGTTTTTTAATTCCAGTTTGCTATCAATGTGAACGGTTTCTTCAACTCGGTACGTCGTGGTTCGGTCGCGAACGAGTAATTCGTTTAACTGGGTTATAGTATTGGCATACAATTGCTTTTGCTTAACCAGATTCGTTACGTCGGTATTGAGATCGACCTGAGCATTTAAAACTTCCAATTTGGATGCTTTTCCAATTTTATAACGATTATCGGCTGTTTGCAATCGTTGTTTCGAAATCACAACGGCAGTATCCAACGTAGCCAGCATTTGTTGTTGTTGTACCAAATCATAGTAGGTTGACAACACATCGGCCACTTTGGTTACAATAGCCGATTTTAATTGTGTTTCTCCTTGTTTTTCAAGTTCTTTTAATTGATCATAGCGTGCAAACATGCGTAAACCATCGAATATGGTCCAACCCAAAGTAACACCATAGTTCAAGCTGTTGTTTTTAGCATTATTCAGTTCTCTTTGTGTACCATCGGCCTGTGTTTGCGTTGAATTTTGCAGGTTGTTATTTTTGGTCAACGTCGCATCCAACCTTGGCAACATTCCGGCATTGGCAATCCCTACATTTTTCTCACTGATCTTCGCCTGATTTGTCGCGATCAGAATGTCGTAATTGTTTTTTAACGCGATCTCAACGGCTTCTTTGGCTGTAAGCATTTCCTGTGCCTGTACCAGATTTGTCGTTGCAATTGCAAATATAACGAACAGATACTGTTTCATAATTAGTCTTTAATAGTATCAAACTCCGGGCGGTGTTTACGCGCTCTCGACCACATCAGGTAAATCGCCGGAATCACAAATAATGTCAATATTAACGAAAAGATGGTCCCTCCCACAATAACCACTCCCATTCCCATACGGCTCTGCGAAGCAGCTCCCAACGATAACGCAATCGGCAACGCACCTAATGCAATGGCCAAACTGGTCATTAAAATCGGACGTAAACGGGATTCGGCGGCTTCAACAATCGCATCGTATTTACTCTTACCCTGTTCCCGGAGTTGGTTCGCAAATTCGACAATCAGGATACCATTTTTCGTTACCAGTCCGATTAGCATAATCGTACCAATCTGACTAAATATATTCCACGTCTGACCAAATAGCCATAACGAAAATAAGGCTCCGGCAACCGCCATCGGAACGGTTAATATAATAATAAACGGGTCGATAAAACTTTCGAACTGCGCGGCAAGAATCAGGAAAATCAGTAATAAAGCTAGTCCGAAAGCAAATGATGTATTCGAACTACTTTCCACAAAGTCACGGGATTCTCCACCCAAATCGGTTGTAAAAGTATCGTCCAGCACTTTTGCTTTTACCCGTTCCATCGCTTCGATACCATCACCAAGACTTTTACCCGGTGCTAATCCCGCCGAAACGGTAGCCGACATATAGCGGTTGTTATGGTAAAGCTGTGGCGGACTGCTTTGCTCTTCAATTTTCACTACGTTATCCAACTGAATTAGCTTTCCGTCTTTGTTACGTACAAACATCGATGTCAGATCCATTGGCGCACTACGATCTTTTTTGTCGAATTGCCCCATTACCTGGTATTGTTTTCCATTCATCATAAAATAACCAAAACGCTGACCACTTAATGAAAGTTGTAAGGTCTGTGCTACATCAATAACCGAAATCCCCATACTCTCCGCTTTTTCACGATCGATACTCACATAAATCTCCGGTTTGTTGAATTTCAGGTTTACATCCGTAATCGAGAACGTCGGATCTTTGGCCACTTCGTCCATAAATTCCGGAATTTTTTCTTCCAGTTTTTTAAAGTTTGGTGCCTGAATAATATATTGTATCGGAAGTCCTCCTCTACGGTTTACAGCAATTGTAGGCGATTCGGAAACCGCTACTTTGGCTTCGGAATACTGTCGGGTCCATTTCGATAAATCGTCGGTGATTTCTTTTTGGGATCGTTTTCGCTGATCCGGTTCTACCAATGACAAACGCGCCACACCACTATTTACAGAAGCCGATCCAAATCCGGGTGATGTGATGATCAAACTAACTTTTTTCTCCGGTACAGAGTCATTAATCAAATCGGTTAATTCACTCATAAAACGATCCATATAATCGTAGGTCGCTCCTTCCGGTGCGGTTACCCGCATGGTGATATAACTACGATCGTCATACGGTGCCGTTTCTTTTTGTAAAGTTTTAAAGAACAGCACAATCAATCCGATACATCCGATCAAAATTGGAAAACTCAACCATTTGCGTTTTAGAAAGCTTACCAGTGACGCAGCGTAACCTTTGTTCATTTTTTCAAAGTACGGCTCCGTCAGCTTATAGAATTTTGTTTTTTTCTGTTCGCCTCCTTTCATCAGGTAGGCATTTAACATTGGGGTTAACGTTAACGATACAAAGGCCGATATCAATACCGCCGCACCGATCACCACTCCAAATTCCCGGAACAAACGTCCTACGAATCCTTCGAGGAAAATTACCGGTAAAAATACCGCGGCCAGCGTAATCGAAATCGAGATCACAGCAAAAAAGATTTCGTTGGAACCTTTTACAGCCGCTTCAATCGGCGACATTCCTTCTTCTACTTTTTTAAAGATATTTTCGGTTACTACGATACCGTCATCAACTACCAATCCGGTTGCCAGAACGATCGCTAACAGGGTTAATACATTAACCGAGAATCCGAAAATATACATGATAAAGAAGGTCGCGACCAGCGATACCGGAATATCAATCAACGGTCGGAAGGCAATCGCCCAATCCCGGAAAAACACATAGATGATCAATACTACAAGAATAACCGATAACAACAGGGTTTCGGCTACTTCCAAAATCGCTTTTTTTACAAAAACTGTATTATCGATGGCGATATTCAGTTTAAAATCTTTCGGTAAGTCTTTTTTGAGCTGGTCGTATTGCACATAAAATTTTTCGGCAATGTCCAGATAATTCGTTCCCGGCTGTGGAATAATCGCCAAACCAACCATCGGCTGACCGGAATCGCTCAGTTTAGTTTCCAGGTTTTCGGCTTCCAGAGAGGCTTTTCCAACGTCGCTCAAACGAACGATGTTATCACCATTGGCACGAATGATAATTTTATTAAATTCTTCTTCGGTCGATAAATTTCCGATCGTTTTTACCGTAAGTTCGGTATTATCTCCGGTTAGTTTCCCTGAAGGGAGTTCTACATTTTGTTTGTTTAGTGCATCGCGCACATCGGAAACCGTACAACCATAGGACGCCAGTTTTACCGGATCGATCCACAAACGCATCGCATATTTTCGTTGTCCCCAAATCTGTACACTACTTACCCCCGGAATGGTTTGTAACCGTTGTGCAATAACATTGTCTGCATAATCACTTAGTTCGAGTACGTTTTTATTATCACTCTGAACCGTCATGGTAATGATCGGATCCGAATCGGCATCGGCTTTCGAAACTACCGGCGGCGCATCGATGTCCTGTGGCAAGCTTCGTACCGCCTGGGATACTTTGTCCCGTACGTCATTTGCGGCTTCTTCAAGATTTTTATCAAGGTTGAACTCAATCGTGATATTACTACTTCCCTGATTACTGGAGGAAGTGATATTTCGAATCCCGTCGATCGAGTTGATCGCTTTTTCGAGCGGTTCGGTAATTTGCGATTCGATGATATCAGCATTGGCTCCGGTATAACTGGTTCGAACGGATATCTGTGCCGGGTCTATCGACGGGAATTCCCGTACACCCAGATAGGTATATCCGATGATTCCGAACAAAATCAACATCAGGTTGATTACGATCGTTAAAACCGGTCTTTTGATACTTGTCGTAGATAAACTCATGTTTCAGTGCTTTAAGAGGTGAGGCTTCGCATTAGTTTTTGATCGCGACTTTAACCGGCATATCATTCTTAAGAGTCATCACTCCACTGGTTAGTACCGTGTCGCCCACTTTTAAGCCCGATGTGATCAGGATATCTTTGGCCGTACGCGGTCCGGTTTCTACAACAACTTCTTTGGCTTTACCTTTTTCGGCTATAAATATTTTTTTACCGTTCTGAATTGGAATCAGCGCTTCGGTTGGCACTAACAAGGCATCGTTGATGCTTTCCAGCGGAAGTGCCACATCGGCATAGGTTCCCGGCAGTAATTTCCCATCCGGATTTTGTGCCAGTGCGCGCATCTGAAGCGTTCGGGTCGCAACATCCACACCCGGCTCAATGGCATATATTTTGGCTTTAAAGACGTCTTTTGATCCGGCTATCGTAAACGAAATCGTCGCATCCTTTTTCATTTGGGTTGCGTATTTTTCCGGTATTGAAAAGGTGATTTTTACCTGATTCATGTTGACCAGGTTTGCCACTACGGTTGTTGGCGTGACATAGGTTCCTTTTGAAATCGCCCGTAGTCCTATTTTTCCGGAGAAAGGAGCTTTTACACTGGTTTTGGCCAATTGCGCCTGAATCAGCTGGGTTTGCGCCTGAGTAGAACGCAGTGTGGCGTTGGCCGTATCGTATTCTTCCTGACTGATGGCTTCTTTTTGCAATAACAAGCGGGCTCTTCTTTCGTTTTCGGCAGCCAATGCCTGTTGGGTTTTGGCCTGCGCCAGTTGCGCCCGCAGTTCGCTATCGTTAATTTTAAACAACACCTGTCCCTGAGTTACCGGAGTTCCTTCGTTAAAATTGATACTTTCCACGATTCCGGAAACTTCACTTCTGATTTCCACCTGTTCGTTGGCCTCAATGGAACCCGACAAGGATAAATTATCGGAAAACACCTGTGGTTTCAACACAATTCCGGAGACTTTTGTAGCGTTTTTACCTTCGCCTTTTTTACCGCCATCCCCTTTTTCTTTATTAGCCGAAACGCGATAGAATATCATTCCGCCCAACACTATAATCAGAACGAGATATACAATATGTTTACCTTTCATAGTATCGTAATGTAGTTTTTTTGTATTGCTTTATTTGTATAAACAACAAAGCTAATTTTTAAATACTGTATTCGTCACTACATTAAATTTAATTTAACACTATTTTTAGAATTTTAAATATCTGATAATGTAGTCACAACATTTCCGCATCTTTTTGTTGTTTTTTCAATTCACGTTTAACGATCTCTAAAATTAATCATCTTTTGAATATGATCATATAAAACCAGGAAATGGTTTCGGAATGTTTCCGGGGTTTCAAAAAAGTGTTCCAGCAATACGGCCAGAAATTCATACCGGTTTTCAAAAGCGTATGCCCTAAAATAACCCGATTCCCGGAGTTGCTCACTATACTCCGGATTTTTTAATTCCTGTAAGATTTTTACAAACATTTTTTCAAATAGTATCGCACTCACATGATGGCTTTTAGCACACTGAAAATGCAGTGCATGGCTAAACTCATGCAATCCCAGATTGCGGTTGTCGTGCGCATCCTGATAACCGGCTACAAAATCTTCCCAGGAAAAAGCGATTGTTTTTAATGCCGGGTTAAATTCCCCAATATGATACGCCTGAGTGGCTGCCGAATAGTATTTTGACGGAAAGACGACAATCTTAGTAAAAACGGTATACAGGTAGTTGCGCATTCCAAAAGTGAGCATCACCGACGTGGCGGCAATCAACACTTTGACTTCATCCGTAATTGGTTGTCCTTGTTGACCGATAAACCGGTATTTTAAAATAAAACGCCTTACCCGATGTTCAAAATAGGCCTGGTACCTGGGTGTCAATTTCTGATAAAACGGAAATTGCGTTTGCAATACAAATAATTGTTCATTCGTTAATCGCTTTGGAAAAAGATACAAATGAACGTAAAAAGGCTTTTTACAAAAGTAAGCATACACTAGTTCTAACAATCGGATCCCATAAAATAACAGGATCATCAGCACAATTGCCATCACACTCCACATTGCGCGCAAATCGGCTTCTTCTGTGGATGTCGCCACTAAAAAATAAAGTGCTATCATAGCAATCGTTTCAGGAGATTAAAAGGGTATGTTACGGATTCTTACAAAGAAATGATTTTTATTTGTTTCTATCAAGGGCGCGCTCCCTTTACCGTTTCATTCCCGTAAAACAAAATTTATTCTTCCCGTTATAGTCCTATCCGATATCACAAGGTATTTCGCTTTTCAATATATTTGTAAGTATCTCTTTCAAATATTAATATAATCTTCTCATTATTGCGATGACAAAAATCTACCATGACTATTTTGAAACCTTAAAAAAATATTTAGTGTTATTAGCAATCGATTCCCGTAGCGGAATTGTTGGCTGTAGTGAAGCCGAAATCAATACCCTTAGAAGTGAAAAAGGGCCAATTCCTTTGGCTTATGAAGCCTATCTGAGAAGCCTTGGAAAAAAGTTTTTGTTTGAATTTATGGATGCTGAAAACATGGCTTTTGAGGATTTGGATTATATCAACAACTTTGCAAACGAAGTATTCGAAAATAATGCGAGGCCTCCAAAAGAGGATTTTTTCGTTATTTCCGAACGTCGCAATGATTATATCTCTCTAATTTATGCCGAAGGCGACAATCCAAAGGTCTGGATTATGAGTGAATACTGGGATGATACTGAAAAGGGTGAAAATCTCGCTATCCGTACCGGTAGTTTTACGGAGCTTATGAATATCTTTTTCAAACAAACGCTTACAAATCATCCGGCCAGTTTTTATTTTGTTCCACAGAACATTGCCGATTCCGAAGCGTATATCCGGAAAAAATATCAAAATTGGCTTACCGGACTCCAGTCCATACATACAATTGTTCAGAAATATCAGGACGAAAATCCATTAATTCACGAGCTGAATCAGTGTTTTTCAGACTATTATCAGCAAAACGCAGCGGCTATTTCCGAAAGTTTACAGAAAGATAAAAATGCTAAAAGTCCCGAAAAAAGTGATGCTGTCCATGAAGCTCATGCTCCCAAAACCGAGTCCAATAAAAATCTGTTTCAAAGACTAAGAGCCTTTTTTAATTAAAACCGTTCCTCTTTAAAATGCAAATCACTAAAATCAATCCTATACTACTGTTTTTAATCGCATTCGCTTTTATGGAACCGCTCTATGCGCAAGAGCAATCAAAAGATTCCATCGAAATAGCGTTCCGACCGTATACAAGTCTTAGGGGGCATACAGCTATTTATAACAACAAAATGGAACTTCAGGAGAATGCCTCCCGAATAGGTGCCGAGATAAAAATAAAAAAGGAAACGATTGCTTTTATTGCCGGTGTCGAAGTACAGGTAAATCTGTTTCACGGCAATACTTCTTTTAGTGCCGACGGTGGTCTTACCGGTGGCTATCAAAACGTCCAATCGGTACAAACCAAACAGGTGTTCGGAAATCGTTTGGGCTATTTAGGTCTCGATCTGAACAAATTTGGTACGATTACCATTGGAAAACAATGGAGTGTGTATCGCGATATCACGGCTTATACCGACCGGTTTAGTGTTTTTGGCGCGCGGGCATCGGCTACATTTATCGGTGGAACCGATGGTGGTGAAAACGGAACGGGTCGTGCGGATCAATCGATAATTTACCGGAATCAAATAGGCTCTTTTCGGTTTGGCGGACAAATTCAGGCGCGCGGCCAAAACAATACTTCTTTTGTGGATGGTTTTGGGTTATCAGCACAATTGGAAATTGCATCCGATTTTTTTATAGGTGCGGCCTTTAACAAAGCGTATGTAAGCGAAAATCTAATCAACAGCGGAACAATCGTAGGGCTAAACGGACAACCCATTTATATGGCCATAGGAAGTAAATTTATCGGATCAAAAGTGGATTTCAGTATCGTAGGAGTACTTCAAAAAAACGGGGATTTCACGCAAGGTAATTACACCGATCTTCAAGGAAATACGATAACACCTACGATTGTTTTCGACGCAAAAGGTCTTGAAATCTTTGGAAAATATAAATTTAGCAAACTGGCAATTTTGGCAGGTTACAACCATTATGCCCCGATAACTTCCCATATTCCGATTTTGAACGGTCAGCTTCCTGTTGAAAGAGGCTTTAAACGAAACGATTTTATTGCCGGGATTACCTACCAACCGGTACCATTCGTTCAATTTTATAGCGAACAACGGATTTCGACCGGTAGCATCGCTTCCGGAATACGCGAAAACAGTGTTTTTACCTTAGGTATGAAAATTGACCTTGCTACCGATTTTAAAAAGAAGTTTGGTTTGTAATAAAACAAGGTACTTTATAACACGTATTTTGACTACTTTTTGTATCATTTTATTTTAATTAATAGTCTTTGTCTTTTCATATAATTCCCTACATCTTTCACTGTAATCAAAAAATGTTTTGTCGCTAAAATCTCCCAGATTAATTGTCTTGAAATGCATTTTTGCTTTAATCGTTCGCAAATTCTCAACTCCGTAAAAAGTTGTATTCCCTATAAAGTCTCCTGTAAGTAAATTTACGTTTGATTTCGCCTCAACCTGCTTTTTGTCTTTTTCATGTTCATACAGACTTATCCCTATCAGTTGGACTTTTTTTGTTTTGGGGTTGTATCGAAATCGATTTTTAAATCCTCCATTCTCATAATCAATATAAAACGTAAAGCCGTTCCGGGTCGTTTCTATACCCGCTGAATAACTCATGCCTATAGTCTTAATTTGCTTACTTAACAACGGTTTGAAATTATGGGTCGATAGCTTACAAACTATTGTTAATTCGGCTCTATTAAACTTAATCGTATCCTTTACACCGTCGTTATCCATATCTTTTATCTGCTTTTCCTGCCCAAAAACAAGTAATTGGATTAGAAAAACGCTCAGGGTTATGACTGTCTTTTTGTAGTGTTCTGACATAATTTCAGCAACTAATTAGCTTTTTATTTTTTGTCGGCATCCCGATCAAATAGCACCGGTTTTTCGTTACCATCCAGAAAAAGTTCGATCCCCTGGATTTTACCTTCTACATTTGTAGTAAAATTAAACATCAAATCACTTTGATCGGTATCCACTTTCCCATTTTTATCGATCGCTCTTGGATCAAAAACATCATAATGAAAGTGTTTGAATATGATTTTTTCGCCTTTTAACCTGGTGTACAAATCCTTACCGTTAAAGGTTATTTTAATGGTTCCGTAGGCCCGATTCGTGTAAGAACCAGTATACTCTTTTAAAGGATGGGATGGTTTTGTATTTGGGGCGGGCATCTTTTTAGTTTCCTTTTTTACCTGAAGTGCTTTTTCTGCCGCAGCAGCTTTTACTTCGCCATTCCAGTCTTCCGGTTTTAAATTGAGCATTCTATCGGCAATAGAATTACAAACTATCATCGGAACTTTCGATACATTTTGATTTGTCAGGACAACGATCCCTAACTTATCCGAAGGAAAAAAGGCAACATTCGCCGAAAACCCGTTAATATTTCCGCCATGTTCTACTAGGTAGTGTCCTCTATAGGAACCGATCATCCAACCCAAACCATAATTGGCTAAAAAAATATCGCTATGCTTATCCGGCAGATCAGCACTCATAACCATTTGAGAACTCATCGCTTCGGTGATGTAGTTTTTTGGTACGATTTCTTTTCCTTTAAAAGATCCGTCGTTAATCCAAACCTTTAACCAGTTGGCCATGTCGTTTACACTACTGTTGATACTTCCTGCCGGTCCCATTCCGTTAATGTTGTAATAATCGATCTTTTTAATCGTATTATCTTTTTCTAGCGTATAGGGCAAAGCGGCATCGCTATCATTCTGAAACGTTTTAATATCGGTATTCGAACGGGTCATTTCCAATGGGGTAAAAAACTTTTCCTGAATATTTTGTTCCCATGTCTTGCCACTAAATCGTTCTGCAATCATCCCTTGCGCCAGGTACATAAAATTGTTGTAGAACCATTTTTCGCGTACGCCCACCTTAGGTTGCATATATTTGACACGTGCAATAATGCTGTCTCTATCTTTGGTATTAAATAGAAACCACGACGAATCATACCGGGACAATCCTGATCGATGCGCCATCAGGTCCCTTAGAGTAATCTGATTATTCATTTCATCATTATAAAATTGCAACTGCGGTAGCACATCGACGGCCTTATCTTCGAATGTCAACTTGCCTTCTTTTCTAAGAAGCCCTAATAAGGAAGCCGTAAAAGCCTTACTACTGGAACCGATCGCAAAAAGGGTGTTGGTTGTGACCGGTTTTTTGTTTTCGACATCGCGATAGCCAAAACCTTTGCTGTAAATCACTTGATCACCTTTTACCACCGCTACCGCAAAACCGGCAATATGCTGGTCTTTTAAAACACTTGTTAATACGGAATCAATATGGAAAAATGGATCACTATTCTGACTTGCTTTTTGAACTTGAGCAAGTCCGGAAAGAGAAATAAGCAAACTAAAAAGGCAGGCTAACGAAAACTTCATAAGGCTTTATGTTTTCCCAAAACTACACTTTTTTTCGCGTTTAAAAAACTATTTTTCAAGGAATTACAGTATAGAATATGTAAACAATAGTGCCATAAAAACAAGATTTCACCTATAAATTTGCCGTTGATTTTGTCCAACAAAAAAGCCTGCAAAAATTTTGCAGGCTTTTTTGTGACCACGGAGGGGTTCGAACCCCCAACCCTCAGAGCCGAAATCTGATATTCTATCCAGTTGAACTACGCGGCCATTATTAATCCGATTGCAAAGAAAACAATCTGATTTGATTTTTGCAAATTATGTCAGCAGCTTTTTTACAATTGTTGAAATTGTTTTTCCGTCGGCTTTACCCGCCAATTCTTTAGAGGCTGCGCCCATTACCTGTCCCATGCTTCCCATTCCGGAAAATCCACCGTCGGCAATAATTTTTGCTATAATTGTTTCTACTTCTGCTTCAGACAATTGCACCGGTAAAAACTTTTCGATCACGGCAACCTGAGCCAATTCCGGCTCTGCTAAATCCGCACGACCCTGCTCGCTAAAAATAGCCGCACTGTCTTTTCGTTGTTTTACCAGTTTTTGTAATATTTTTATTTCGTCTTCTTCTTTTAATTCCTGACCCGCTCCGGAAGTCTGTGCTAATAAGATTTCTGATTTTATGGCACGTAAGGCTTCTAGCGCTACGGTATCTTTAGCTTTCATGGCCGTTTTCATTTCGTCCATGATCTTAGTCTGTAAGCTCATATTTTAATGGTTTAATTTTCGTTTATTTATCCGGAAAAGTGATTTCGCGAATGCCATTTGTATGACATTCGCTATTCCGGTATGCTTTGCGAAGATATAAAAAATAACCCGAAATCGGGTTTGATTTCGGGTTAAAGGTTTCTCAAATATAGGTTAGTTAGTCTACGTTGTCATGTAGAAAAGAGTTGTTCGAACGCAACTGTAAGTCGTCGTTACTATCCATTCCCAATGACATACGCGATTTACTATTATCGACAGAAGTGGCGTTTAAATCAACTCCCATTCTTTTATATGCCGGTTCTTTTTCCAATTCATTAACGCGTGATGCACTGTTATTGAATTTGTAGTTGAACTCTTTCATTTTTCTTTTACGCTCTTCGGCTCTCATTCGCAAGGTTTCCTCGATGGTCATCTCAACCGGAGAAATCTCGTCAAAGCTGGATTGTACCTGAGCCGGCTCCACTTTTCGCATCGTAAAGTTTAACTCTTCAGCAACCGGTTCTTCTTTTACCGGTTCAACCGCTTTGGAAGCTAATAATTCGTTTTCTTTCTCCATATAATCTTCCAAAGAGTATTTCACCACTCCCGACTGGTTTACTTCCGTTACCGGAACCACCTGTACCGGTTGGTTTACTTTGATGTCTTTGGTTTCATTGCTAAGATCGAAAACAACTCTGTCCTGAGCTGCTGTTACCGGTAAGTCGAATGAAAAGGCGATTTGCTCTTCAACTTTTGGCAACACATATTGCGGCTCGATCACCTCAATTTCGCGTACATCTCTCATAACCGGAGCCGGAGCTTCCTCTTTTACCGGTGAAACGATTTCGAAAAATACATCCAGGTTATTGATAAAATCAGCCGATGGCAATTCGTCTTCAATTACTGCTTCCGGTTGTTTTTTTTCGTATACTTCTTCTTCCACTTCTTCTAAAGCGAAAACGATTTTTTCTTCCGGTTGTTCAGCAATAATATCGTTGATCATCGCTTGTGCGGTTGCTTTTTCAACCGGAGTTGAGAAGTCAAATGACGGTACAAATCCGGTTGCCGATAAATCCTGAACCAATTTTTGTTCACCCTCTAAGGTGTGAATAATTTTTTTTGGCTCTGTATTTACGATTTCCGCCTGTTGCTCTACGTTAAATCCCGTAGCAATGATGGTTACTGCGATAGCATCCCCTAACGATTCGTCTTCACCAACCCCCATGATGATGTTGGCATTGTGCCCCGCTTCTTCCTGGATATGGTCGTTGATTTCTCCGATCTCGTCAATCGTGATTTCGTTGGTTCCGGATACAATCAATAACAATACGTTTTTAGCACCGGTAATTTTATTGTCGTTTAACAACGGAGAATCCAATGCATCCACAATCGCATCTTTTGCTCTGTTTTCACCATTTGCAACAGCCGATCCCATAATAGCGGTTCCACTGTTGGACAATACGGTTTTCGCATCTTTTAAGTCGATATTCTGCGTATAGTGGTGCGTAATTACTTCGGCGATTCCTCGTGAAGCGGTTGCCAATACTTCATCCGCTTTGGAGAATCCAGCCTTGAATCCTAAGTTACCGTATACTTCTCTTAATTTATTGTTGTTGATAACGATTAATGAATCCACCTGTTTGCGAAGTCTTTCTACTCCCAATAAGGCTTGTTCCTGACGTACTTTCCCTTCAAACTGGAATGGAATCGTTACAATCCCTACGGTCAGGATATCTCTTTCTTTGGACAATTGTGCGATTACCGGTGCGGCTCCTGTTCCGGTTCCACCACCCATACCAGCCGTAATAAATACCATTTTGGTATTTACGTCCAACATTTTTTCAATTTCCTCGATACTTTCCAAAGCCGACTGTTGTCCTACTTCCGGATTCGCTCCGGCGCCAAGCCCTTCTGTTAAGTTAACGCCAAGTTGTATTTTATTCGGAACCGAACTGCTTTGCAATGCCTGTGAATCGGTATTACAAACCACGAAATCTACTCCTTTAATCCCTTGTTTAAACATGTGGTTAATGGCATTACTACCACCGCCACCTACACCAATAACTTTAATCACATTTGATTGGTTTTTTGGCAAATCAAATGCAATACTTCCAAATTCTGAGTTGCTGTTCATATCGTATCGGTTTTATTCTGCGTTATCTAAAAATTCCTTAATCTTATCTATATACTTGTCAAAAAAGCCTCTTTTGATCTTTTCTTTGGTAGATTCTGAATCTACGTCATTTCTTACATTAATTGGCTTTATCGGTGCTGCTGCTATTTCTTCTTCTATCACTTCCGGCTCCGGTTCGATTCGCACTGGTTGTGGTTTGCTTTCCACTTTTGGTTGTTCCTTTTTAATCTCGGCCAGTGGCGTTGCACTTTTCGTATTATTCCGGATACTGTTCATCACCAATCCCACTGCCGTGGCATATAACGGACTGGAGATTTCTTCGTCGGAATTTCCAGCCAGATGCTCGTTCGGATAACCGATCCGGGTGTCCATTCCGGTGATATATTCCACCAATTGTTTGATGTGTTTTAACTGAGCACCGCCTCCTGTTAATACAATTCCGGCGATCAGTTTTTTTCTCGGATCTTCATGCCCGTAGGCTTTGATCTCCGCGAAAACCTGCTCTACAATTTCCACCACTCTGGCGTGAATGATTTTCGAAAGGTTTTTTAACGATATCTCTTTCGGTTCGCGTCCTCGTAATCCCGGTATCGAAACAATTTCGTTGTCTTTGTTTTCACCCGGCCAGGCGGATCCGAATTTTACTTTTAATAACTCGGCTTGTTTTTCAATAATCGAACAACCTTCTTTAATATCGTCGGTGATCACATTTCCTCCAAATGGGATTACTGCCGTATGGCGAATGATACCGTCTTTAAAAATGGCCAGATCGGTTGTCCCGCCTCCGATATCAATCAACGCTACACCGGCTTCTTTTTCCTCCTGACTTAACACCGCATCAGCCGATGCCAATGGTTCCAATGTTAAACCGGACAAATCCAAACCGGAACTTTTAATACATCGTCCCACGTTACGGATCGAAGATGCCTGTCCCACTACCACGTGGAAACTCGCTTCCAGTCGGCCACCATACATCCCGATAGGTTCTTTGATTTCCGATTGTCCGTCGATTTTAAATTCCTGTGGTAACACGTGGATGATTTCCTCTCCCGGCAACATGGCCAGTTTGTGCACCTGATTGATCAATAAGTCAATATCCGCATCGCCAATCACTTCTTCCGGATTGTGACGACTGATATAGTCGCTGTGCTGAATGCTGCGAATGTGCTGACCGGCAATGCCTACTACCACATCGTTGATTTTATATCCCGAATCCGTCTCTGCATCCAAAACGGCCTGCTGAATGGATTGAATTGTCTGCGTAATATTGTTTACAACTCCGCGCGCCACACCAAGGCTTTTGGATTTTCCAACCCCTAAAATTTCTAATTTGCCGTACTCATTTTTCTTGCCGATCATGGCGACAATTTTGGTTGTCCCAATATCCAAACCTACTGCAATACTTTCTTTTTCCATACTCTAATATTTGGTGCACACTACTTGTTGTGTAAACTTCAGATTAATTGTTTTATAATTCCCGATAAGGGTGTCTTTTATCGCATGTTGAAAAAAGGCCTTATAGTTGTCAAACTTCTTGTCAACATTTATCGTTCTTCCGAAAAGGATCTGATAATTGTAATTCCGGTTGGTCATTATCAGACTTCCTGTGGGCAAAATTTGTATCCCGGTGATGTTTTTTTTCAAAAAATCATCGTCATAAATTTTCCGGAGTACTTCGGTCAGTTTGCCTTTGTTTTCGGTGTTTATTTCACCAGAAACTAACGGAACCCGTGCTGCAAAATTATCCGACAACGGCATCTGATTTCCCTCATAGTCAATATAATAAGAACGCTCTCCGTCATCGACCCGTGCTACCGGTGTTTTCTGTGTTACGACTGCCTCTAAAGTCCCGTCAATAGTGGCGAAGACCTCTGCTTTGGCTATCATTTCATTACTGTCGAGAATATGCTCCAATCTATTCAAATCTAGCTTATCTTTCCGTATGCTCGTAACTTTGTTAAAATTTTGTATTAACAAGTTATCAACCGTTTCCGGCGTGATAAAAAGGTTGTTTTCACCTTTAAACCGAACCTCTGTTTTTTGCAGATAACGGGTTTCATTTCGCTTCGATGAAAATGAGTACAGGAAAATCACTACTCCAATCATGAGTACCAATCTTACATCTGTCCATTTTATTTTTTTCATCGTTTTGTTATTTTTTTACTACTTCTAATGCTTTTCGAATATCGGGTACCATTTCCCCCACATCACCTGCTCCTATCGTTACAATTACCGGTGCATCGCTGTTTTCGAGTGCCGGAATCAGGACTTCTTTTGAAATCAGTTTTTTGGTACTGTTTTCGATTTTCCCTAATAACCATTCGGAGGTAATTCCTTCCATTGGCAATTCCCGCGCCGGATAAATATCCAATAACAGGATTTCATCAAATTGCGACAGACTTTTGGCAAAATCATCTGCAAAATCGCGGGTTCTACTGTACAAATGCGGCTGAAACACCGCCAGTACTTTTTTCCCCGGATACAATTCGCGAACCGCCTGATGTACCGCATTGATTTCGGTCGGATGGTGCGCATAATCGTCGATATACACAAACTCCGGTTTGCGAATCTGGAACGAAAAACGTCTTCGCACACCTTTAAAACTCAACAGGGCTTTGGCGATATTGCTATCGGAAACCCCGTAGGTTTTTGCCATCGCCAATGCCAACAAAGCATTCGTCAGATTGTGTCGGCCGGGTAATCCGAACTTCACATCTTTTATTGCACCGGTAGGCGTATCTACATCAAACACATACCAACCGTCTACAATTCGTATATTTTTTGCCGTAAACTGTGCGTCGTCCTCAATTCCTACCGTTATCGCTTCGATTGGCAGTCCATTGGTCACGAACAGTTGTTTTTTATCGGCTACTTTATTCGCAAATTCCACGAAAGAAGCTTCAATCGAAGCTTTGTCGCCATAGATATCCAAATGATCCGCATCCATCGACGTCACACAAGCGATATCCGGATGTAAATGCAAAAACGAACGATCAAACTCATCGGCTTCCACTACGGTTACCGTTTTTCCGTTTCCAATCAGGTTGGAATTATAGTTTTCCACAATTCCACCTAAAAAGGCTGTCATATCGACGCCGCTTTCATACAACACATGTCCCAAAATACTGGAGGTTGTGGTTTTTCCATGTGTACCGGCTACCGCAAAGCAAAAGGTATCTTTGGTAATGATTCCCAATACTTCCGCTCTTTTTTTAACCACAAATCCGTTATCCAGAAAATAATTCCATTCCGCATGCTGTTTTGGAACTGCCGGCGTAATCACCACCAGCGTATTTTCTTTATTTCGGAAAGCTTCGTCAATCAAAGACACATTATCCTCAAAATGGATCGCAATACCACTTTCTTCCAATTCGGCCGTAAGGTGCGTCGGTGTCTTATCATATCCGGCTACATTTTTCCCGATGTTTTTAAAATAACGGGCCAAAGCACTCATTCCGATGCCTCCAATTCCGATAAAATAGACGTTATGTATTTGCGGTAAATTCATGCTCCTGCGATCAATTTCTTTTGGTTATCGTATCAATCGGACAATCTCATCCACAATTTGCTTTGTTGCATTGGGTAAAGCCAATTGTTTAATCGTGTCACTTAATTGTTTTCTTTGTTCTTCGTTTTCCAGCAAGCCTTTAAACGTGTTCTCAAAATGATTGTCCAGTTCGGATTCTTTTAGCAACAAGGCTCCTTTTTTATCGACAATCGCTTTGGCATTTTTGGTCTGATGGTCTTCGGCTACATTGGGCGACGGAATAAAAACAACCGGTTTCCCCACGATGCAAAGCTCCGAAACCGATGACGCCCCCGAACGGGAAATCACCATATCGGCCGCCGCATATACCAAATCCATACGATCAATAAAAGCCAAAACCTGTACATTTTCTTTTTCAGAAAAGTGTTTGTATTCTTCAAAATAAAGTTTTCCGCATTGCCAGATGATCTGAACTCCTTGTTCCAGCAACCAATCGATCTCTTTTGCGATTAACTGGTTGATTCGTCTGGCACCCAAACTTCCTCCTAACACCAATAGTGTTTTTTTGGTTGGATCGAGTTTAAAATACGTAATAGCTTCCTCTCTTTTTTCGGCTACCGAAATCAGATCCTGACGCACCGGATTTCCGGTTAACCGGATTTTATCTTTTGGAAAAAACCGCTCCAGATTTTCGTAAGCCACACATATCGCATTGGCTTTTTTTCCCAACAATTTATTGGTGATTCCCGGAAAGGAATTTTGTTCCTGAATCACGGTTGGAATATTCATTCCGGCAGCGACTTTTAATACGGCTCCGCTGGCAAAACCTCCGGTTCCGATAACCACATCGGGTTTAAATTGTTTTAAAATCCCGCGTGATTTGGTTAAACTCGATATCAGTTTTAACGGAAACATCAGGTTTTGCAATGTCAGTTTTCGCTGAATTCCCGCAATCCACAATCCTTTAATCGGATAACCAGCCTGTGGTACTTTTTGCATCTCCATTTTATCTTTCGCGCCCACAAACAGGATTTCTGCTTTCGGAAAGCGAACTTTCAATTCGTTGGCAATAGCAATAGCCGGATAGATATGTCCTCCGGTTCCGCCTCCGCTAATTATGAATTTAGGGTTCTCTTTCATTTTATTTTGGTGTTGCTTACAACTATTATTCTTTATTTAAAACGGCATTCATCGGGTTATCACCCACTGTTTCGATGGAATAATCTTCTTCCACTTCTTTGCTCTCCTCCATTTCCTTATCGATAAGGCGCTGCAAAATTTCTTCCCGTTGCCGTTTTTCTTCTTCTTCCTGAGCGATTTCCTCTTCTTTTTTCGTCACACTCAAAATGATCCCGATTGCAATACAGGTCATCCAGATCGAACTTCCCCCGCTACTGATCAACGGTAAGGTCTGACCGGTTGTAGGTAGTAATTCCACCGCTACGCCCATATTCACCAAGGCCTGGAAAATAATCGGAAAGCCGAGGCCTACGATTAGCAATTTCCCGAACATGGTCGGTGCTTTATGTGAGGTGATCAAAAAACGAAAGAACAACATCAGGTACATAAACAAAATCGCCAATCCGCCTAACAGTCCATATTCTTCCACGATAATCGCGAAAATAAAATCGGACGACGATTGTGGTAAAAAGTTTTTCTGTACGCTTTTCCCCGGTCCCAATCCGTAAATTTTCCCGGAAGCGATGGCAATTTTTGCTTTCTCAATCTGATAATCGTCTTCATTCGGCTCATCCGAACTGAATCGTTCGATACGGCTCATCCAGGTATCCACACGGTTGGGCATGGCATCCGGAAAGGCTTTCGCTACCAGAACGAACATGATCAATCCTACTAATCCCGCACCGATAATAATTCCGAGGTATTTCATTGGGTATTTCCCTACAAAAACCAACATACACACCATTGAAAAGATCAAGGCCGCTGTGGAAAAATTGGCCGGCAAAATTAATATTATTACTGAAAAAACCGGTAACCAAAGTTCAAAAAGTGACGACTGAAATGTATATTCTTTTCCTTCGATTTTCGACAGGTAACGGGCCACATATACCATAAGCACAATGAGCGCCAATGCCGAGGTCTGAAAACTGACTCCGATAAACGGAACCTGAATCCAACGACTGGCATTTGCACCGCCAATGGTCGTTCCCTGAACCATTGTGTAGGCCAGTAATAACACCACTATCGGCAAGGCTACTTTCGAGATCGCCTTAAAATAATGGTAGGGTGTTTTATGTACGAAATAGATCAGGCAGAAACCGATAAAAATATGCACCAGGTGCTTCATCAGGTATCCGATGGTTGAACCTTTTCCCACCACATAAACCAGGTTCGTACTGGCACTAAAAACCGGCATAAAAGAAAACAGGGCCAACAGGGACACAAATGCCCAGATCCCTTTATCTCCTTTTAAATTGGTTAATAATGCTTTCATTGTTATTCTTTTTTATTTTTTAAAGACTTTGTACGGCGTTTTTAAACTGCTTTCCACGGTCTTCGTAACTTTCAAATAAGTCGAAACTGGCACAAGCCGGTGATAATAAAACCGTATCCCCTTTTTCGGCCATTTTCTGAGCAATCTTCACCGCTTCGGTCATACTGGTCGTTTCCACCATTACGTCCACTACGTTACCAAAGGCTTCGATGATTTTGGAATTATCCACACCCAAACAAACAATTGCTTTTACTTTTTCGCGTACCAACGGCATTAATTCAGCATAATCGTTTCCTTTGTCCACACCTCCAACGATCCATACGGTTGGCGTCGTCATACTATCCAAAGCAAAGAAGGTTGCATTTACATTGGTCGCTTTGGAATCGTTTACATACTGTACATTTTGTATTTTCAGTACTTTTTCCAAACGATGTTCTACTCCCTGGAAATCGGACAGGCTTTCGCGGATTGTTGCTTTTCGGATACGCATCAATTGCGCTACTGTAGTTGCTGCCATTGCATTTTTTACGTTATGTTTTCCTTCTAATGATAGTTCGTTTATTGGCATGATAAATGTCTCGTTGTTGATGTTGGTATAAATCGTATCGTCTTTAATATAAGCGCCTTCTTCCAATGTTTTTGTGAGTGAAAAAGGAACTTTTTTTGCTCGTATTTTGTTTTTGCTCAGCCAGTCGGTTATGGCTTCATCATCGGCATCATAAATCAGGTAATCGTCTTCTGTCTGGTTTTTCGTAATCCTGAATTTGGCTTCGATATACTGACTGTAGTCGTAATTATAGCGGTCCAAATGATCCGGGCTGATGTTGGTGATTACAGCAATATGCGGTTTGTAATCGATAACGCCGTCGAGCTGAAAACTACTTAATTCCAAAACATAGGCTTCAAATTTGTTTTCGGCGATCTGCCAGGCGTAACTTTTTCCGATGTTTCCGGCCAAACCTACATTTAATCCGCCTTGTTTTAGCAAGTGATGCGTGAGCATGGTCGTAGTCGTTTTTCCATTACTTCCGGTAATTCCAACTGTTACGACATTTGTAAATTTGTTGGCAAACTCGATTTCCGAGATAATCGGAATATTTTTTTCCTTTAGTTTTTTTACAATCGGCGACTTGTCGGGAATACCGGGGCTTTTCATCACCACATCGGCATTCAGAATCAAATCCTCCGTATGGGTTTCTTCTTCCCAGGGAATCTGGTTCAGAATCAACACTTCTTTATAGTTGTTTTTAATTTTTCCGAAATCAGACAGAAACACTTCATATCCTTTTTTCTTTCCTAAGATTGCAGTGCCAACACCGCTTTCTCCGCCTCCTAATACTACTAGTCTCATACTATCTTAATTTTAATGAAACCAATGAGAAAATTGCTAACAAAATCGCCACAATCCAAAAACGGGTTACGATCTTACTTTCGTGATAGCCCTTTTTCTGATAATGGTGGTGTAAAGGCGACATCAGGAAGATTCGCCTTCCTTCGCCGTATTTCTTTTTTGTATATTTAAAATAGGCCACCTGTACTACTACGGATAGGTTTTCGGCAAGGAAAATTCCGCATAATACCGGGATCAATAATTCTTTACGTACCGCGATTGCCAAAACCGCAATAATCCCTCCGATGGTTAAACTTCCGGTATCGCCCATAAATACGCTTGCCGGATAAGTGTTGTACCAGAGGAAACCGATGAGCGACCCTACAAAGGCCGCGATATAGACCGTCATTTCCCCGGAATTTGGGATATACATAATATTCAGGTAATTCGAAAAGATGATATTACCGGAAACGAAGGCAAAAATCCCGAGCGTGAGCACCGATATGGCCGATGTTCCCGCTGCCAGCCCGTCGATTCCATCGGTAAGATTGGCACCGTTGGAAACCGCCGTGATGATAAAAATCACAACCGGAATAAAAATCAACCAGGCATATTTTTCGTAGCCATCACCAGTCCAGGCTAATAATTCGGCATAATCGAATTCGTTATTTTTAAAGAACGGAATCGTAGTTGCTGTTGATTTTTCTTCTGTTGGCGTCGGAGCAATGGTTGTCGTTCCCGGCGTCTGAAAAATATTACTGGTAGCGGTGTCGGTACGCACCGTAACACCCGGATGGAAATACAATACCGAACCTACGATGATTCCCAATCCAACCTGTCCAACAACTTTAAATTTACCTTTTAATCCTTCTTTATCTTTTTTAAAGATCTTGATATAATCGTCGATAAAGCCAATGGTTCCCATCCAAAGCGTGGTTACGATTAGCAACATTACATAGACATTATCCAGTTTTGCTAATAAAAACACCGGAATCAACGTGGAGAAGATAATGATCAATCCTCCCATCGTTGGCGTTCCCGCTTTTTCTTTCTGACCTTCCAGTCCTAATTCACGAACGGTTTCTCCGATTTGTTGTTTTCGCAGAAAATTGATGATTCGTTTTCCGAAAATCGTGGAGATCATTAGCGACAAAATAATAGCCAAACCTGATCGAAACGTGATATACTGGAACACTCCAGTTCCCGGAATATCTAAGGTTTTATCTAAATATTGAAAGAAATAATACAGCATCTGGTTATTTATTAAGTTGTTCTAATAGTTCTTTTACCGTTTTCATATCGTCAAAATCGTGACGTACACCCTGAATTTCCTGGTAGGTTTCGTGTCCTTTTCCGGCAATCAGGATGATATCATTGGGTTGTGCGAGCTGACAAGCCGTTTTGATGGCCTGTTTGCGATCCACAATCGATACCGTTTTTTTATAGTTTTGCGGTTCCACACCTTTTTCCATGTCTTCGATAATGGCTTCCGGCTTTTCACTTCGCGGATTATCTGACGTAAAAATGGCTTTATCGCTCATTGTTGACGCAATATTGGCCATGATAGGTCTTTTGGTGGTATCGCGATCTCCGCCACATCCCACAACCGTGATCAGTTGTTCGTTTTTGGTACGGATATCTTCTATCGTTTTTAATACGTTTTCTAAGGCATCAGGCGTATGGGCATAATCGACAATAGCGGTGATATTTCCCGCCGATACGATATACTGAAAACGCCCGGAAACACTTTCCAGTTCGCTTAACAGTCGCAATGCTTCCTGACTTTCGATCCCCAATTCGATGGCCACACCATAAATCGCCAAAAGGTTATAGGCGTTAAACGAACCGATCAGGCGAACCCACACTTCCTGTTCGTTTACTTTTAACAGCAAACCAGAAAGCTGGTTTTCTAAGATCTGCGCACGGTAATCGGCGTAAGTTTTTAGTGCGTAGGTGCGTTTTTTAGCTTTGGTGTTTTGCAACATCACCGGGCCGTTTTTGTCATCGATATTCGTGATCGCAAAAGCGGTTTTCGGCAGGTTGTCAAAAAATGATTTTTTAACATCGCGGTATTCCGCAAATGTCGGATGGTAATCCAAATGGTCGTGCGACAGGTTGGTAAAAACGCCTCCGGTAAAATGCAAACCTTCGGTACGTTTCTGGTGAATCCCGTGCGAACTCACTTCCATAAAACAATAATCACAACCTTCTTCAACCATTTCATTCATATAGTAATTAATGGTTAATGAATCCGGTGTGGTATGTGTGGCTTTGTATTCTTTATTGTCGACTAAAATTTTTACGGTTGATAATAATCCTACTTTATAACCGGCCTTTTTAAACAGCTGATATAACAGGGACGCGATGGTTGTTTTCCCATTGGTTCCGGTAACACCAACCAGTTTTAATTTGGCCGACGGATCGCCGTAATAGTTGGCACTCATATAGGCCAACGCCAAACTCGTATCTGCTACCTGAACATAGGTAATTCCGTCGTGGGTTGTTTGCGGCACTACTTCACAAACTACCGCTATCGCACCCAGGCTGATTGCTTTTTCAATAAAATCATGCCCGTCGGAAACGGTTCCTCTGATCGCAACAAATACATCGTCCGATTCTATCTTTCGGGAATCGAATTCAATTTTGCCAACCGATACATCGGTCGTACCTTTTACCGCTTCGATCGCTACTTTATATAATATGTCTTTTAGGGCTGTCACGATAATTCTAATGTTATTACTTGGTTTTTCGTAAATACTTGTCCCGGTAAAATGGACTGCTGTTTTACTTTTCCTATTCCTTTTATTTTCACTTTAAGTCCGAAATTTTCCAACAACGCCACCGCATCCATTCCGGTCATTCCTTTTACATTCGGCACGATGTTTTCTTTTTTCTGTACTTTATCATAGTAAGCCGCATAGCTTTGTTCCTGATTCAGGATTTTGCGGTTTAATTTTTTCACTTCGTTTGTCGATGGCACATCGGTAAATATTTTTTGCGCGATACGCTTAAAAACCGGTCCGGCTACATCGGCTCCATAATACAATCCTTTTGACGTATTCGGTTTGTGTACGACTACAATACAGGAATACCTTGGCTTGTCGGCCGGGAAATATCCGGCAAACGATGAGGCATAATACATTTGTCCGTCGCCTTTGTGGTAATCTACCTGAGCGGTACCTGTTTTTCCGGCCATCGAAAAATCTTTGGAATACAATTTGGAACCCGTTCCGCGTTTTACCACATTTTCCAGAATGGCATGTACTTTTTTAAGGGTCTCATCCGAACATATTTTTGGATTCAACACCTGTTTATCATATTTTTTGATGGTTTTATTCCATTCTTTGATTTCTTTTACAAATTGCGGTTTTACCATTTCACCGTTATTCGCCACCGCATTGTACAACGTTAATGTTTGTAAAGGCGTAATCGAAACCCCGTAACCAAAAGCCATCCATGGTAAGGCCACTCCCGACCATCCTTTTTCGCCCGGTTGCGGAATAAACGGTCTCCCTTCTCCTTTAAACGGCAATCCTAACGGACGGTCCAATCCCAAGTTGTTGATTCGGTTTACAAACTGACGCGGATTGTCTTTATAATTGTCGTAAACGGCCTGAACCATTACTGTATTCGACGATACTTCAAATCCTTTGGCCAGGCTAACTTTTCCATATCCACCTCTTTTGGAATCGCGAACGTGACGGTTGTAATACGTAATATCGCCACCTTTGGAATCGTATACTTTGCTGGTATCTACTTTTCGATCATCCAGTAATGCAATCAGGTCAACCAGTTTAAAGGTTGATCCCGGTTCGTGCGATTCGGCCACCGCATAGTTGATCGTTTCGTAATAACTACCGTCGCTGGTTCTTCCTAAGTTGGAAATCGCCTTGATCTCTCCGGTGTTCGTTTCCATCACCACCACACAACCGTGATCGGCTTCGTATAATTCCAGTTGTTTTAATAAGGCATGGTGCGCAATATCCTGAATATACACGTCGATCGTTGAAATGATATCGTAACCGTCGCGTGGTTCTATTTCGTTATTATCACTAATCGGTTTCCATTGATTTTTGGCAATTTTCTGCATCAAACGCTGACCGTCTTTTCCATTCAGATACGCTCCAAAAGCCCCTTCAATTCCCACTCGTGTTTCTTTTCCACCTTCATCCTGACGCTCATAACCAATGGTTCGCTCGGCAATTTTTCCGATCGGATGCTCCCTTACCGTTTTTTGTTCGGTGATCATTCCTCCTTTATACGCTCCCAGATTAAAAAGCGGGAAACTTTTCATTTTCATATATTGCGTATAGCTTAGCTTACGCGCTAACAGATAGTAGCGGTTTTTGTTGGCACGGGCTCTGCGCAGTTCGGTTTGAAAATAGCTCGACGGTTTTCCTAATAATCCGGAAAGCGAATCCGCCAGCGGTTTTACATTTTTGTCAAAATCTTCTTTTTTCGGCGCTACCGCATCGAAGCGAATCGTATAATTCGGAATTGAGGTCGCCAGCAAACTTCCGTCTGCTGAATATACATTTCCTTTATTCGCAGGAATAACAAAATTTTTTACCGTACGCTCTTTGGCCAGTTTCCGATAATATTCCCCTTCCACCCACTGGATATTCGTTAGCTTTATAGCAACGAAAATAGCCATCGCGAAAATCGCGAAGGCCACCAGATAGATTCGGTAAGAGATATTTTTATCTTCTACTGCCATATTTTTTTTAGAATATTCTTTTCTTCTTCTTTAACTTTTATCTTTTTCGGCGGAACCGATGACGGCTGAATTCCTTTTGCTTCCATTTCGGCTGATATGGTGGATTCCATTTTGAGCTCCATCAATTCCGATCTGCGATCTACAAACTCCGATCGCAATTCTTTTACCTCGTTTGTCAGTTCCGTAATTCGGAATGTTTTCTGTTCGTATCGGTGCGAATTGGCAATCATTATCATAGCCAATAAAATCAGAAAAACGATAAAGCGCCAATTTTTCAACGCATCATCGCTAATCAGGAACTTTGCTTTTAACAAACTATAAACGCCTTCTTTCATCATGATTCTTCGTATTTTCGTTTGTTTCAGCGTTTTTCAGCGATCCTTAGTTTAGCACTCCGCGCCCGGTTGTTTACTGCAATTTCCTCTTCCGAAGGCACGATCAGTTTTCCTATTAACTGGAACGGAACTTCAAATCTTCCAAAGAAATCGCGTTCCGGTTCTCCTTCAAACATTCCGTTTCGCATAAAACGTTTTACCAGTCGGTCTTCCAGCGAATGATACGATATCACACTCAAACGCCCTTCCGGCTTTAATAGTTCCAGCGACTGCTCCAAAAATTCTTTTAGCACATCCATTTCCTGGTTTACCTCTATACGTATCGCCTGATAGATTTGTGCCAGAATTTTATTGCTTTTGTGTGCCGGTAAAAAGCGGCTTAACACTTTTTTTAATTGTTCGGTATTGCGGATCGGATTTTCTTTACGCGCCATTACAATAGTATTCGCAAGCGCTCCGGCATTTTTCAATTCGCCATAATCAAAGAACATCCGTTTTAAATCCGATTCATCGTATTCGTTTACGACATGGAAAGCACTCAATTCCCCTTTTTGATTCATTCGCATATCCAGTTCGGCATCAAATCGGGTTGAAAATCCTCTTTCCGGAACATCAAACTGATGAGACGAAACCCCTAAATCACCTAAAATTCCGTCGACTTGTTTTACGCCATGAAAACGCAAAAACCGTTTGATATAGCGAAAGTTTTCATTGATCAGTGTAAATCGCTCATCATCGATCACATTTGCCAAAGCATCGGCATCCTGATCAAAGGCAAACAACTTTCCGTTTGGCCCAAGATGACGCATGATTTCCCGTGAATGACCACCACCACCGAAGGTTACATCCACATAAATACCATCCGGTTTTATATTCAACCCACCAACCGTTTCTTTTAATAATACCGGATTATGATATTCCATTTTCGTCGTCATTTAAATTACCCATTACTTCTTCGGCCAAGTCTGCAAAATCCATATCGTCTCCTGATATTGATTTTTCATACAAATCCTTGTCCCAGATCTCGATGATATTTACCTTTGAGGTCAAAACCAAATCCTTGGAAATTCCCGCATATTCAATCAGATCTTTTGTTATCAATAGTCGTCCGGCATCGTCGATCTCCACCATTTTCACACCAGCCATAAACTTTCGGATAAAGTCGTTATTCTTTTTCACAAAACGGTTCAGCTTGTTGATTTTCAACATCATGATATCCCATTCCGCTTTAGGCCACAACTCTACACACGGATCAAAAATGGAGCGTTTTAACACAAAACCATCGGTTGGAGCAGGCAATTGTTTCTTCAAAGGAGCCGGCACCATTAGCCTTCCTTTTGAATCAATTTTACACTCATATGTCCCGATTATATTGGTCAAGATTCGCTCTTTTTGATTTGATTTATAGCAAAAGTACAGATTTTTTTACCACTTTTTACCACATCTTCCCACTTTGTTGATAAGTTTTTACACTCAAAACCTAAAATATAGGAAATTTCACTAATGTTCTCATTTCTAATCATTAAGAATATTGCATTGTTTTCCATCAATCACATCATTATCCTTAAAAAAAGTACTGTTTTTATGTACATTTTTAATAATCGGCCAAAACGTAAAACAAATCACCTTTTTTTGATTTTTACTACTAAAAAACAGCTGATAATTAACAGGTTACTGTTACAAAAACGCGTTACAATTTCTTAAAGGCAAAGTATTTTCGATTTTACCTATCAAAACTTCTTATTTCTTTAGAAAGTCCTATATTTGTGAGAATTTGAAACCGTATCATAAATACATGGAGCATACGTTAAAAAAAGAGGGCAAATACCGTTATTTTGAAGCAGGAGAAGGCACGCCTATCATTATTTTACACGGACTAATGGGTGGACTGAGTAACTTTGACGGAGTCGCTGATTTTTTTCCAAAACAAGGTTACAAGGTTGTTATTCCCGAGTTACCACTTTACACCAACAGTATTTTAAAAACCAATGTGAAGGCTTTTTCAAAGTTTGTAAAAGACTTTATTACGTATAAAGGTTATGAAAAAGTAATCCTTTTAGGAAATTCTCTTGGCGGTCATATCGCCTTATATCATACTAAAATGTATCCGGAAAAAATGGCCGGATTAGTGATTACAGGAAGTTCCGGACTTTATGAAAGCGCTATGGGCGAAAGCTATCCGAAACGCGGCGATTATGAGTATATCCGAAAAAAAGCCGAGGATGTTTTTTACGATCCGAAAGTTGCTACTAAAGAAATTGTTGACGACGTGTATGCGACCGTTAACGACCGAATGAAGCTTTTAAAAACACTGGCAATTGCCAAAAGTGCGATTCGTCATAATATGGCTAAAGATCTTCCAAAAATGGATACGCCTACCGGAATTATCTGGGGACGAAACGACAAAGTTACGCCACCGGATGTAGCCGAAGAGTTTAACCGACTTTTGCCAAATTCCGATTTATACTGGATTGACAAATGCGGACATGCCGCGATGATGGAACATCCGGACGAATTTAACCGACTCATGTTGGAGTGGCTCAAAAAAGCCAACTTATAATATACTTTCATTCGGTACTCCAAAAAAGTACCGAATGCTTTTTTAATACAAATCTGAAATCCGGAAACCATGAAAATTAATACTGCCGAATTTGTGATCAGTAATTCCGAAGTAAGCAAATGCCCGAAAGAACCTTTACCGGAATACGCTTTTATCGGACGATCCAACGTGGGAAAATCTTCGTTGATCAATATGCTAACCAACCATAAGAATCTGGCAAAAACTTCGGGAAGACCCGGAAAAACACAATTGATTAACCATTTTAAAATCAATAATAATTGGTTTTTAGTCGATTTACCGGGTTATGGCTATGCACGTGTTTCAAAAAAAGCAAAAGAAACGTTCCAGCAATTTATCACCGATTATTTCGAGAAAAGAGAACAATTGGTTTGTGCTTTTGTTTTAATTGACATCCGACTGGAAGCCCAGAAAATCGATTTGGAATTTATCAACTACCTTGGTGAAATTGAAGTTCCGTTTTGTATCGTTTTTACCAAATCCGACAAAATCAGCAAAGGAAAAGTGGAACAAAATATTGCGGCATACCGCAAAGCATTATTAGCCAACAACTGGGAAGAAATGCCACAACATTTTATCACGTCCTCACTGGACGTTGTTGGCCGCGAACCGCTATTGGATTTTATCGATGGCGTGAACGATGGTATTTTTAAAAATAATGATCTATAAAAAAAGCGGTTTTTCAACCGCTTTTTTTTATTTTTTACCCAATTCGAGTTTTTCTGCAAAATAATCGCAGAAGTCCCGCATGGTATCCGTCATTTTCTCATCGTCTGTAGCACGGTGATAGGTATCCGCCATAGCCACTAAAGTCTGATGGAAAAACACTTTCATTTCATCTACCGGCATGTCTTTTGTCCACAAGTTGATCTGTAAAGTCTCCTGCACTTTACTATCCCACATGGCCAACAACATTGCTTTGGCTTCGGCCGATTCTACACCGCCGTCTGCTGCTTTCCATTTTAGTTTTTCCGGAACGCGGTTTTCGTCCAGTTCGATTTGTATTTTTATTTCGGATTTAATATTCTTTGCCATTATTTTTTGGGTTTGTATTTTGAGTTATCAAATATTTCTTTTGCATCTTTCACCAGTAATTGCTGCAGGCTTACGTCCGGATTGTTTTTCATATACGAGCGCACAATTTGCCATCCCAACCAGGTTCCTACTCTTCCAGGCGATTCAGCATCGATTTCCAGATAGAATTTGGAAAAAGGCGCCGTCGATATAAAACGCTGTGTTAGTTTTGGATTGGTATCATACAACAATTTTTCGTTTACCAGGTATTTCCACATTTCCGATTCGTTTTCCTGACACCATTTTAGCTGTTCTTCGGTGTAGGCAATTTTATCAGCATCCGACATATCCGGCAGCAGCAGATCTTTCATGTACAACTCTTTTCCAAAATAGATCATTTGCGCCAATAAGGAACGATCGTCAGTTGTCTTTATTTCTTTAGTTGCCAAGCTTGCTACGATATCCGGCATCATTTGAGACGGTTCGAAGTTTTGTTTGTAATACTGCGGGAACTCATATAAACGATTGTCTTTTCCCAAATACATATCTAATGAGATGATCACTAAACTATCTGCAAAAATAGCTTTGTTCTCATAATCCATTTCCGACACCAATGTGACTACTTTTGGCGTTTTATATTGCGGGAAGTAGTACTGAATGTGCTTAAACAAATCCACCAGGTCACCTTCAAAGGCATTGTTGTTTGGATATTTTTTCTTTACCTCGGCATATAATTCGCGGTATAACGGGTTTTGCATTTTATTGGTCCAAACCGAATCGGGGTTTCCAGCCGGAAAAAAATAATGGAATTCCCGCTTGATTTTTGGGAAATCGGAAACCGGAGATTCGTAAAAAACCTTATCGAACCGTTCGATCTCCACCTTCACCGGGATCTTATCCACCTCCTTTGCCACTTTATCTTCCTTTTTACAGGCGATCAGCACCAAAATCATAAAAACCCCTGTCAAATATTTTTTCATGTCTCTGTGAATTTATATTTACGTTTTAGCCCTATTCCTATTTGATTACATCACTCGGATAATCACGGCTAATTTTTTGTTATTTTTATCGCAATTATTTTTTTGCAAATATAACATTACCGTTTTATAAAATCTTCATAATATTTCTATGGTTCCAACAAACTCCTTCCAAGCTGAAAAAATCAACCTGCATATTGTAAACTGGTTAAAAAATTATGCCACTAAAGCCCGCGTTAAAGGTTTTGTTGTAGGCATATCCGGTGGGATTGATTCGGCTGTGACCTCTACACTATGTGCACAGACCGGTTTACCGACCTTATGTGTAGAGATGCCAATCCACCAGGCCGCCAGTCAGGTTTCAAGAGGTCAGGAACATATTGATCAGCTTAAAAAACGCTTTGAGAATGTTTCCAGTGTGATTTCTGATCTGACTCCGGTTTTCGAAAATTTCAAACAACACGTACCCTCTTCGGATAGCGAAGCCATTTTAAACCTTACTCTGGCCAATACACGCGCCCGGCTACGAATGACTACCCTTTATTATTTTGCCGGATTACACAGTGCTTTGGTAGCCGGAACCGGAAATAAGATTGAAGATTTCGGTGTAGGCTTTTTTACAAAATACGGTGATGGCGGTGTCGATATAAGTCCGATTGCCGACCTGATGAAATCGGAAGTTCGTTTACTGGCACAATACCTCAATGTACCCGAGAGCATTATTCAGGCAAAACCTACAGACGGATTGTTTGGAGACGATCGAAGTGACGAAGATCAGTTGGGCGCGAGCTACGATGAATTGGAATTTGCTATGCTAGCATACAAAAATGGTAAGACTGAAAACGATTTTGTAGGAAGAGAACACGAAGTTATGAGAATTTACCACAGACTTAACACCGCTAATCAACACAAAATGAACCCAATACCGGTTTGCAACATCCCCGAAGATTTGAAATAATTTTCTTTCACTGATTATCAATCGTTTATATTTTTTTTAGTAACTTTACAGATAATTACTATTAAAACCTATTGAAGATGATAAAAGTTTGTTTAGCAGATAATCATCCCGTCGTTCAGTATGGGGTGAAATCCTTTTTCAAGGATAATTCGGAGATCAATTTTGTCGGAGTTGTTAGTAATTTATATGGCCTTGAGGAATTACTACGGAAAAAAAACGTAGATGTCGTTGTTTTAGATTTGGAATTGGACGGTTTAACCAGCATTAGCACCGTAAAAACCTTAACCAAAGAGTACCCGAACACTAAGATTGTTATTTTTACAAATTTAGCTGAACAAATTTACGCACCCAATGCATTAAAAGCCGGCGTTTCGGCCTATATGCATAAAAACTCGAAATTGGAAGAATTAGAGTTTGCCATAAAAAGCGTCTTTGTCGGGAACATTATCTTTAGTGAGGCCGTTCGTAAAAACCTTGCACTTCTAAACAAAGGACGTAAAACTGACAGACTTTACCGCAAATTATCATCCCGGGAAATCGAAGTATTACGCTATTTAAGCGATGGAAAGAAAAACAAGGAGATTGCCAAACTGTTGAATTTAAACGAGAAAACAATTAGCACCTACAAGCTTCGTTTACTAACCAAATTACATGTAACGAATCTGGTAGACTTGGTCAATAAGGCCAAAACATTAGAAATCGTCTAACTGTAACGCGACATGACGCGTCCCAGTTTTTTCGAAAAAGTATTGATCAATTTTTGGTAGTCTACTGCCATCATCAGGATTTCCGAATTATCTGCCGTGACTTCTCTATTAAGGGAGTTTTTAAGATCGTTGATAATCCGGTCTACTAAAAACCAACGTAAAGTCAGTATAGTTTCTGAAACGTATTGACTTATCGTTTGGTTTTTCTGTTTTACAATGATCTGTTGTACTTCCCAATTGTGTAAGGATTCCCGCTCTTCTTCCATTAAAATATTGGTCACTTCACGGGCCAGTTCCGGCTCCAGTCGCATCAAATATTGTTCCATTTCGAAGGTTTCATTCTGATGGTAATAATTGATCAGGTGATTATAAATCGCCCGGAACGATTCGTTAGCCAATTCAACCTCATCTTCCTGTAAACTCAGATAAATTCGGTGGTACACTTTATAATTATTCATTTCACTCACTTCCGTCATCTCACCTTCTTCATTCGTTTTCAACATGACGTCTTCGAATTCTTCAACAGCATTTCCATATAGCAAGAGGATTTCAATCAGTTTTCGCTCCAGTTCGTACTGTACATCCACTTTGGACGCCGCTATTCCCTCCTGATTTTTAACTACTTCAAAAACTTTTTCCTTTTGTTCCTGTTTTAGTTTTTTTCCGGCATCGGCCACATCTTTTTGCACCATTTGCGCCAGCGTATCGACCAAAACCTGTTCAGAAATGTCCATAATTCGGGAACACTCCTGTATATATACTTCGCGTTTGATACGATCCGGAATTTTGGAAATACTCGTAACCATGTCGCGAATCAGCTCGGCTTTTTTAATCGGATCGTTATTGGCTTCCCGCATTAAAAGGGAAGCTTTAAACTGGATAAAATCCTTCGCGTTTTCGTCCAGATAATGCACTAATTCGTCATATGGCGTTTTTTTAGCAAAGCTATCCGGGTCTTCTCCATCGGGAAACGAACATACTTTTACGTTCATTCCGGCTTCCAGAATAAGATCCACCCCGCGAACAGAGGCACGTAAACCGGCCGCGTCACCATCAAAAAGAACCGTGATATTTTTGGTCAGACGGTTCACCAATCGAATCTGATCGGGTGTTAAAGCCGTACCGGACGAAGCCACTACGTTTTCGATTCCAGCCTGATTAAACTGGATCACATCGGTATACCCTTCCACCAGATAACAGTTATCCTGTTTGGCAATGGCCTGTTTGGCATGGAAGATTCCGTATAGTACTTTACTTTTATGATAGATATCACTTTCGGGTGAGTTGAGGTATTTGGCCGCTTTTTTATCGTTGGTCAATATACGTCCCCCAAATCCCAATACACGCCCCGACATACTCTGTATCGGAAACATCACCCGTCCTTTAAAACGGTCAAATTGTTTGTCGTCTTTTACAATTGTAAGTCCAGTTTTGTCCAGATATTCCAAACGATATCCCTTACCGAGCGCTTCTTTTGTAAAAGCATCCCAGGTTTCAGGCGAATATCCCAATCCAAATTTTTTGATTGTTTCGTCCGTAAATCCTCTTTCTTTAAAATATGAATAACCAATGGCTTTTCCTTCTTCAGAAAGCGTCAGTATATTGTGAAAATATTGCTGTGCAAATTCGGAAACCAGATACATACTTTCTTTTTCATTGGCTTCTTCCTTTTCTTCATTGGATTGCTCCGTTTCTTCGATCTCAATATTGTATTTTCTCGCGAGGTAACGAATAGCTTCCGGATAGGAAAAATGTTCGTGCTCCATTAGAAACGTCACTACATTTCCGCCTTTTCCGGAACTAAAATCTTTCCAGATCTGCTTAACCGGTGAGACCATAAAAGACGGAGATTTTTCGTCTACAAACGGGCTCAACCCTTTTAGGTTGCTTCCCGCTCGTTTTAACTGGACAAAATCGCCAATTACCTCCTCAACCCGGGCTGTTTCGAAAACGGTATCTATAGTATTCTGTGCAATCATAGTCCGGCAAAGATACGATACGGGAGTTATTTTTTACAAATTTGTATCGGCTAAAAAACAAAAGGTGCCCGTTATGAGCACCTGATAAAAAAGTATAACTAACCTAAACTTTAATTGAAGTCAAAACGCAATCCCAATGAAATGTTGTTTTGCTTGGTAGCATTATCTTTAAATAATGGATTCAGATCGTATTTCAGGTATAGCGACATCGAACGATAACCCACATAAGTACTCAAACCGTATATAAAACCGTTGGTGTTAAAACCGCTATTCTGAGTCTCTTCAATATCATAACCATCGCGTTCGTATTCCAAAAACTGTTTGGTATTCAGATTGGCACCGATATATCCTCCAATTCCGGCACGAAAATTTTGATGCGTTCTAAAAACTTTTTCGCCTTTATCGTTCGTCTTAACCGGTGTAAAATCAAATTCCAGATGCACCGGGAAGATTAGTTGTACGTTGCGCAATCTGGATTCTTTTAACCATACTGATGAAGGCGCAAGATCCGTTTGATCGTAGCTTTTTACGAATTGCTGATTATCCGAAGGTCTCAGATTGTTATACACCGCCGAAAATCCGTATTTTAAATGTAACAGGTTATCATTTTTTGCCAAACGCGTATTCAACGTTAATCCGACTTCATAAAAATGGGATCCCCAATATCTGAATTTTGAGTTTGCCAAAGCACCATCGGTCATCACATTGTTAACACCTCCCGCAACGACCAACTGTGTTGTTGTTCTTTTTTCGCCGGATTTAAATTTATTTTTCCCTTTTTTATACTTTAATACGAAATAACCTTCTTCATCGGTTTTCGTTGTGTCACGCTCTTTGATTTTACCATCTACCTGTTCTTTTACCAAAAGATTTAAGTTCGCTTCCTCTACGGCTACCCGTTCTTCGATTCGCTTGGCGTGGTAATTGGCGGCTTCTAATTTTTGCGTATCGGCTTCTTCACGGGTAATCTGATTTTGCTCCCAACGTGCATTAATACTGTCAACCTTGTTTTTTAGAATGGCTTTTTCCTCTTTGGTAATTCTCTCGATATTGGCTGCAATTACTTTAGCACGGTTTTCAAAGTTTTCCTGAGCGTGGATTTTCGTCACCACCAGGCATACGAAAGCCACTACATAAAAAATAATTTTCTGCATAATTCTAAATTTTAACTATTCGATTTATTGATTGATTTATTCGGTATTGCGATTCGCTACAGCCGATTTTACGGTTTTAAAATTCCGATTGATCGTCTGAAATACACCTTCGCGGTAGTCGGTAGTGATTTCTCCTTCAACAGTACTTAAAAGGGAATTGGCGTCGACTTTTACATTCCCTTTTTTAATCGTACTTTTTGTTGGAGCATTTTTATCCACCGATGCCAGTAAACTTTCTACATCTACTGTAGTAGTTATCTTTTTAATTTCTTTTGGCGGTGCTACTTCAACAATTTGTGTTTCCGGAGCGGTTGTTGTTTGTTGTCCGATATCGGAAGCAGATTGTACTTTTGTTGCTCCTTTTACATTCGTTTTCACAACGGTTACAATGTTGTTCATTCTCTTTTTAACGGGTTCCGAAACAACTTCTTCTGTTGCCAAAGGCGTTGTATTTATTTCCGACGTTATTGAATCCTGTTGCTGTTTGACAACCGTTTTTATGGTTTCCTTTATTTTCAAATCTTCTTTTTGCTGTTCCATTAATAAAGTTCCTACGAACAACATTCCGACAAAAACTGCCGCCATAGACAACCATTTGTAGCTACGCTTCGGCTTTTTCTTTTCGGAAACCGAAAGCATCGCATCCAATCTGTCCCATGCCATTTCGGAGGGTTGAATCGTTCTTGAATTCAACTTATCTCTGAAATCCTCTTCTAATTTATTCGGTTCCATTTTGATAATTTTTTAGTTTGTTAATTTGATCCTGCAACATTTTGCGGGCGTGCGAAAGTTGTGATTTCGATGTTCCTTCGCTAATTCCCAACATTTTCCCAATTTCCTGATGTTTATAACCTTCAATCGCATAAAGGTTAAAAACCATACGGTAACCGTCGGGCAATTTATCGATCAGAAACTGGATATCGTCTACCGACAATTGGCTTTCGATATCATTAAAACGTTCTTCGAAATAACTTTCGTCTTCGGTAAATTTTACCGGTTTTTGTACCCGGATGTGTGAGATACATTCGTTAACCATAATCCGTCGGATCCATCCTTCAAAACTGCCTTTATGTTCGAATGTTTTTAAATTGGTAAACACTTTCATAAAAGCGGTGATCATTACATCTTCCGCCAGGTGAACATCTTTTAAATACTGTCGGCAAACACTTAACATCTTCGGAGCAAAAAGCGAATAAATCTTATGCTGTGCATGCCGATTGTTTTCGACTGCCATAGCGATTAATTCCTTTTCTTCCTGATGTAGGTTGATTACTCTCAAAATAATTATCAGATGTTTCTATTACTATAGACGGGCTTGATTGGCAAATGGTTGTATGGGATATACAAAAAAATTAAATTTTTTAAAAAAACACAGAAAAACAAGCGTTTACAGCGCTATTATTTTTTAAAAAAAATTATTTTTTTCTTTCGATCACGTAGTTCACCATTAACGTTAGTGCGTTTTTATAAGGTGAATCCGGGAAATTTTGTAGTAATGAAAGTGCTTCCTGTTGGAATTGCACCATTTTTTGTTCGGCGTAGATTAGTCCGTTCCGTTCTTTTACAAAAGCAATGACTTCGCGAACGCGTTTTTTGTCTTTATTATGGTTCTTGATGGAATTAATGCACCAGTTTTTTTCTTTGGTCGTACAATTGTTAAGTGCATAAATCAACGGAAGTGTCATTTTTTGTTCTTTGATGTCGATTCCCGTCGGTTTACCAATAGCTTCATCGGTATAATCGAAAAGATCGTCTTTGATCTGGAATGCCATTCCGATCAATTCTCCGAATTTCCGCATCCGCTCTACCACTTCCGCATCTTCGGGTTTTACGGCACAGGCTCCCAGGGCGCAACAAGCCGCAATAAGCGTCGCTGTTTTTTGTCGGATTATTTCGTAATAAATCGCTTCCGTAATATCCAGTCGTCTTGCTTTTTCGATCTGAAGCAATTCGCCTTCACTCATTTCACGAACCGCAACAGATATGATTTTTAACAAATCGAAGTCATTGTTGTCAATCGAAAGCAACAATCCTTTGGACAACAGGTAATCGCCCACCAAAACGGCGATTTTGTTTTTCCACAAAGCATTGATCGAAAAAAAGCCACGGCGACGGTTACTGTCGTCTACTACGTCGTCATGAACTAAAGTAGCCGTATGAATTAATTCGATTACCGACGCGCCGCGATACGTACGTTCGTTTACTTCGCCACCGGATACCATTTTTGCCGTTAAGAAAACAAACATTGGTCGCATTTGTTTCCCTTTACGGTTTACAATGTAGTAGGTAATTCTGTTGAGCAAGGCAACCTTTGAAGACATCGATTCATGAAACTTCTTTTCAAAAAGTTCCATTTCCGTACCGATCGGCTGTTTTATTTGCTCTACAATTTTCATCGGTTCCAAATATACCAATTTGGGCGGAAAGTAAAAAATGATAATTTTTATACTAAACTTTATTTTTTTACGTTAGTATATAATTACCAACAAATCATTTCCTCTTTTTTACAGGAAAAACAACCTGATTGATGCAGTTGTTGAAATGATTTTATGTTGATCAATATATAGGGTGTAACAGCTTTATCCCGGAAAAAAAACTTCGATTATCACTTTAGATTACATGGTTATTACCATTGAAAAAGCCCCTTAGAGGGGCTTTTTTTATGCTTCTGCTTCTTTGTTGGCCAACTGACCGCAAGCGGCATCGATATCTTTTCCGCGACTTCTTCGCACTTTTGCTACAATGTCGTTTCGTTCCAACGCGCTAATATAGGCTTCGATTGCCGCTGCCGGAGCCTGTTGAAATTCACCATCATCGATTGGATTGTACTCAATCAGGTTTACTTTACACGGTACGTATTTACAAAATTTAACCAAGGCATCGATCGATTTTTTATCATCGTTGATTCCTTTCCAAACCACATATTCGTAGGTTACGCGGCTTTTGGTTTTGGAATACCAGTATTCTAAGCTTTCACGTAAATCTTTTAACGGGAAATTTTCGGAAAAAGGCATAATCTGCGAACGGATTTCATCGACAGCCGAGTGTAATGAAACCGCCAGTTTGAATTTTACTTCATCATCCGCCAGTTTTTTGATCATCTTTGGAATCCCGGACGTCGAAACGGTAATTCGTTTTGGCGACATTCCCAGACCTTCCGGAGAAGTGATCATGTCGATCGCTTTTATTACGTTATTGTAGTTCATCAAGGGTTCTCCCATTCCCATAAATACAATATTCGACAACGGACGGTCGAAATACAGTTTGCTTTCGTTGTCGATTGCCACAACCTGATCGTAAATCTCATCCGGATTCAGGTTTCGCATTCGTTTTAAACGCGCCGTAGCACAGAAGTTACAATCCAGACTACATCCCACCTGACTGGATACGCAGGCCGTTGTTCGCGTTTCCGTCGGAATCAGAACACTTTCCACTATCAATCCATCGTGTAAACGAACCGCATTTTTTACCGTACCGTCTTCACTACGTTGCATCTGATCGACCTTAATATGATTGATCACAAAATTATCCTCCAACATCTGCCGCGTTGCTTTGGCGACATTGGTCATATCGTCAAATTTATGCGCGCCTTTATTCCATAGCCATTCGTATACCTGGTTCCCGCGAAATGCTTTGTCGCCCTGAGCTACAAAAAAATTGCGTAACTGCTCTTTACTTAACGCTCTAATATCTTTCTTTTCCGTTTGCATGGCACAAAGTTAGTAACTATTTGTATAATTGGCCGTTTCTGCTTTTGGTAATTTGTAATTTTGTAAAAAATTTACGTTATGCATTTTATCTCCGAGACTTTAGAAGATTATGTAGCGGCACATTCCGAAAACGAACCGGCTTTGCTGGCCGCCTTAAATAAGGAAACCCATCAGAAAATCCTGCAACCCCGTATGTTGAGCGGTCATTTTCAAGGGCGCGTTTTGAGTATACTTTCCAAATTGATTCGCCCGAAGACTATTCTGGAAATCGGAACCTATACCGGTTATGCTGCGTTATGTCTGGCCGAAGGGTTGGTTGAAAACGGTACTTTGGATACTATCGATATCAACGAGGAGTTATTCGATTTCCAGCGCAAATATTTTGATCAATCAGAATGGAAAGATCAGATTCACCAGCATTTAGGGAATGCTTTGGAAATTATTCCAACCTTAAACAAAAAATTTGATTTGGTATTTATTGATGCCGATAAAGAAAACTATATCAACTATTTCCAGATGATCGTTCCTTTAATGAATAAAGGCGGTGTTATTTTATCGGATAATGTATTGTGGTCCGGTAAAATTCTGGAAACGGTAAAAGCCAATGATAAGAGTACTAAAATATTACTGGAGTACAATCAGCTGCTAAAAGACGATCCAAGAGTCGAAACGGTTTTATTGCCGATCCGCGACGGATTGACCGTTAGTCGTGTACTTTAAAACCGAAAAGGGATTACAAATTTGTAATCCCTTTTCGGGTTAGATACGAAGCAGACCTGACAGGTTTCTCAGCGGTTTGCAAAAAAACCTGTCAGGTCTAAAATTATAGACTATCCGGAAAGTATTTTTTCCGATAGACTTCATATATTTTTGAAAACAAATAACCGGTTCCCATTCCGAAAATATAACCGGAAAGAATGTCACCTGGGAAATGCAATCCAAGGTAAATACGGCTATACGCAAAAATCAACGGGAAGAGGAAAAACAAAAACGCATATTTATAGTATTTCCGTAGAATCAATACGATAAACGTAGTCGATGCCAGTGAGTTGGCTGCATGTCCCGAAAAATAACTAAACGACGAACTTTGTTTAACCAGACGGATAATATCTTTGGTTTCCGGATCGTTACACGGGCGCAAACGCTGTACGCTGTTTTTTACCAGATTTGTCATCTGATCGGTAAATGCGATCAATAACGCTAGCGACAAAATCACCAATAGCATATGTTTCCAACCCAGTTTTTTATACAACAGGTAGAATACATACAGAAATATTGGTGTCCAATAGGCTTGTTTGGTAATGATCAGCCAGAGTCCGTCAAAACGTTCGGAACCCAGGCTATTTAAGAAAACCAGTAGTTGTTTGTCGAGTTGAATAAAATGCTCCAAGATTACATTTGTCGTTTTATCGGTCCGGAAATATCTTCAATATCCTCTTTGGCTTTATCGATTTCTTTTCGAATACCGCCGGTGAGATCCAAATCCAAATCTTTGGTAAAATCCAAATCTTTGGTTAAGCCGTTTTCTTCGGCACTTTTTTGAATTTCGTTTTTAATGTCGTTGGTTGCGTGCTTAATCTGCGCCATCCCTTTTCCAAGGGTTCTCGCGATTTCCGGCACTTTATCCGAACCAAATAACATTAAAACGACTAATATAATCAGGAATATTTCTCCGCCTCCGATACCAAACATTGTCTATAAGTTTGAAAGTTATAAGTAGCAAATTTACGAAGTTCCGGTTTTATTTCCCGGTTTTTGACTTTTATTAACACAAAAGCACTCTTTCGAGTGCTTCTATTCGTTTTTTTCAAACTGATCAAACTTCGATTTTGGTGTTTCTTTAGGCCATACGTTGTTGGTCACATCGATATCAGCCGTTTGCAGTTTTGGATCCAGTTGTATCTTTTTAACCGGTTTTTCGGTCGCAAAAACGCGTTTTACCACTTCGTTTCCTTTGCGCCAGATTTGTACCGGAAATACGTAATTTTGAATTGTTCCGTCTTCAAATTCTAAATCCACAAGGATTGGCATCATCATCCCTCCCGGTTTTTCGAATTCGACTTCATAAAAATATTTCGGTGTTTTCAGACTTTTTCGATCTTCCGGTGACAGCGTTTCCACATAATCATGCAACAGTTTTACATCCTGAATGACAAACGGTTTTTTCATGCCCGGTTTAAAATCTTCACTACTATCGGACACCAAATACACAAATGGTCCATTATCTTGTAGAAAACGTCCTCTTTTGGCCGCAAAGTCTTTCATCTCTTTGGTTGGCTCTTCCGACACATAGAATTGTTTTACGTTTTTGATTCCAATATCTACATAATCGGTCGAATAAAACCAACCTCTCCAGAACCAATCCAGATCAACAGCCGAGGCGTCTTCCATCGTACGGAAAAAATCTTCCGGTGTCGGATGCTTGAATTTCCAACGGTTGGCATAGGTTCTAAATGCATGATCAAACAACTCATGCCCCATAATGGTTTCGCGTAGTATATTTAATCCGGTAGCCGGTTTCGCGTAGGCATTGGCACCAAACTGATGAATGGTTTCCGAATTGGACATAATCGGTTCCAAAAATCGTTGATCTCCACTCATATACGGTACGATTTTAGCCGCCGGCCCTCTGCTTGACGGGAAGTTTTTATCCCAACTTTGTTCGGTAAGGTATTCCAGAAAGGTGTTTAATCCTTCGTCCATCCAGGTCCACTGGCGTTCGTCGGAATTAACGATCATCGGGAAAAAGTTGTGTCCTACTTCGTGGATAATTACACCCATCATTCCGTATTTTAATCGGTCGCTCACAAAGCCTTTTTCATCAGGACGCCCATAATTCCAACAGATCATCGGGTATTCCATTCCCTGATCTTCGGCCGAAATGGAAACGGCTTTCGGATACGGATAATCAAAGGTATAGCTGGAATAACTTTTTAGTGTATGCGCTACTACACGAGTAGAATACTGTTCCCATAACGGGTTGGCTTCCGGCGGATATAAGGAAATGGCCATGACGTTTTTACCGCCAATTTTTACCGCCATTGCATCGTAAATAAATTTTCGCGACGTCGAAAAAGCAAAGTCCCGTACGTTGGTCGCTTTAAATTTCCATGTTTTTTTCTGATCCGAAACGGTTTTGGATCGTTGTTCGGCTTCGGCCTGCGTCACTACGATAACCGGGTTCTCATAGGAGTTTTCGGCCTGTTGGTAGCGTTTTAACTGTTCGGCTGTAAAAACCTCTTTGCGATTTTGCAGTTCACCGGTGGCCTCCATTACGTGATCGGCCGGAACGGTTATACTTACTTCAAAGTTACCAAACGGCAAGGCAAATTCTCCTTCGCCCCAAAACTGCATGTTTTGCCATCCTTCTACGTCGTTATAAACGGCCATACGCGGATAAAACTGCGCAATTACATACAGGTTGTTTCCGTCTTTATCAAAATGTTCGTATCCGGAACGACCTCCGTCCACTCTATAATTATTGATGTTGTACCACCATTTTATTGAAAATGAGATTTTTTCACCTTTTTTAAGGGTTTTATCCAAATCAATACGCATCATGGTCTGATTGATCGTATATTTCATCGGATTCCCTTTAGCATCTTTTACAAATTCAATGTTATAACCACCCTGAAACGGTTGTTGCATGAATTTTTTTGTAAATCCATCGGGCTTCATCGCGCCATCCATTCGCTGGTTTTCCACCAATGGCGATTTGGAGTCCGGTTTCTTTTCATTCTGATCCAATTGCACCCATAAATAATCCAACGGATCGGGGGAATTGTTATAATAGGTGATGGTTTCTTCGCCGCTCAGACGGGTATTTTTATCGTCGAGTTCAACTTTTATTTTATAATCTGCCTGTTGCTGATAGTAGGCCGGTCCGGGTGCACCGGATGCGGTACGGAACATGTTTGGCGTCGCCATCTGGGTATACATCTGGCTAAACTTGTTCGTGTCGTAATGTCCGGGTTCTCTTTTACCCGATTTTTTTGTATCCTGGCCCATGGTCATCAAGGGAATTACCAAAGCCAGTATTGAAAAAACAGATGCCGATTTTTTCATGTTTATAACAGTCTAATATTCAATTTTTTCTTTTGGATTACTATTGGTCAGCAAAAGACTCTTTTTGTTACTATTTATATTCGTATGAATGATATTTTGCTGATCCGGATATATTTCCGTCAATGCCGTATTGTATACTTCTACCGATGTAATTTTTTCGGTTACCGGCACAGTCAGATAACAAATTACAACATCGTCTTCGGTTTCCCGCCCTAGAAACCGGATCGCTTTTTCCGAATTATTAATGCGGATATGCAGTTTATCGGTCAGGTATTTTTTTAAAAGTTCTTCTGCTTCCGGTGCTTCTTTTGTAGTGGCCAGATAAATCTTTTTCTTTACTTTTCGTTCCAGGGCTTTTTCCAAATCGTCCGTAAAAATCCGCGCGGTTATCTGCAAGGCTTTTTTTTCCGGCGCATAGTTGACCTGATAAATGGAGACATAGAATTTATGAAATCCCGCCCCGCTAAGACTCAACAATAACAGGAATAAAAAACCGTATCGCAACAACTTTGTCATCCTCCAAAGATAGTATTATTTCTTTTTCGCCTGTTGATACGTTTTACTTTTACTGATCAGATAATCGATCAGTTCAAATTCGTGTTGCGGCTCCAATAATTCGCGAGTAAGTGCACCCTGATCGCAATAGGTTAAAAATGGACCGATATCGTCTTTTTTAAGTTTTAAAACATCGGTAAAAAACGGCGTTGAAACTCTTTCCCGTACCGCATCAGCAAAAATCTTATCGGTTACAAAAGTTGCAGTTCCGGTATCGGTTTTGCGTTTGGATTTGAAGAGGCGTCCCATCATTTCTCCCACCTTAATAAAGTCGACGCCCATTAACGGACTCATATTAGGGATTACCGGTGGTGTGGTTGGCCTGGTCAGGTAATCGGTTTTAAAATCGGTCTGAAATAAGGTATTCTCCGATACGGCTATCCGCTGGCTCCGATCTTTTAATTTTCGGGTATCCCGTTCCAAATCACCGGAAAGTCGTTTTACAATTACTTCGTTTAGCTGATTTACCTCAACGGTAAGTCGGATCCGAAGAATTTGCATGTCGAAATCGCTTTTTTCCAATACGACCATCAGCGGACTAAACGATAGGCTCGAAAAAACCAGTGTATCTTTTGCCCGGGCATAAATTTCAAATTCACCCATTTTACCGGTATTCGTTTTAATGCGGGTTGCCGTGTTCAGAATTGTAATATTTTCGGCATCGAGACTATCGATTTGTATCTGACCTTTTAGCAGTTCTCTAGTTGTGGTTTGTGAAAACGCCTGAAAAGTCAGCAACAACAGGATAAGCAACAGTTTATTTTTCATCTGTAATTATTTTTCGGTATTGAACGGCCAGTTCATTCAGATAAAATGTAGCCAGCGTTTTATTTTTCGCTTTTATCGCTGCCGTAAATCGTTCGTTTTCGACAGCATAAAAGATAAATCCCTGTACATATTCCTGTGGAATTTTTAAGGTATTCACAAAATACTCTTCGTCATACATCCCTTCCAACTTTTGTCGGAACAGTTCTTTTTTCTCAATTTCAACTTCTTTTTTCAGCATCGATGTCCGACCGGAAAACCAATTTAACAACGGGTCAAGACCTACAACTGTATTCGTTCCTATTTGTGCGTCGGTTCCGGTGGCTGTTTTTAATTTTCTTTCGGCCGGTGTGTATTTTTTCTGTCCTCTTGGAACCAATCCCAGACTTTCCGAATTGATATTTCCATATTCATTGATCACCACCTCTTTTAACTGACGTATCATCACGTCTAATTTGACATAGAACAACTCCTCGTTAAAATCCTTTTCTTCCAGTCGGATTTGCCGACCTTTAAATTGGACTGCCGAAAAAATCAGCGTGTCATTCGGTTGCGCCATTATTGAAAAAAAGCCGCCTTTTTCCGTTACTACCGCTTTTTCCGTTCTTTTGTTGATCACGTGAATCCCATCCAACTCCGTTGTAGCCGCCATAACTTTCCCTTTAAGGACTTTTGTATTCTGTGCGTATGAAGTTACAGAAATTACCAATAAAATCAAAGGAAAAATCTTATTCATTTGCTGCGCCTTTTCGCAATATGCTTTTTTACCGGACATTTATTCGGAAATTAATTTTTTATATTTTACAGCCAGCTCCGTTAGTAAAAAGGTCGCCAAAGTCTTATTTTTTTCGTTTACCGCTTTATTAAAACCGGCATCATCCATTGCATACAACCAGAAACCATCTACATGTTCCTGTGGAATTTTAAGTTCGTCCGTCACAAAGGGTTCCTGAAACCAGCCTTTTAAGCGATCCATTAACATTTCGCGGCGCTCTACCACCAGCTCTTTTTTAAGCTGTGCGGTTTTTCCGGATATCTTATTAACGATCGCATCTACCGACACACCGCCTCCTAATATATTCAGCAACTGAATCGGTTTAAAATCACCCGCCGTTTTTAACTTCCGTTCGGCTGCCGTATATTGTTTTTGTCCCATCGGTACAATTCCAAGCTTTTCAGAAGTAATACCGCTTTTTTCAATATAGACTTCGCTTAATCTATTCACTTTAGCTACCATTTTTAGTAATAATTCACCGTCTTCAAAATCAATTTCTTTGACGGTTATCTTTTTTTCTTCATATTGAATCGATGAAAATTGTATCACATCTCCGACCGCAGCCGTAATAGCAAAACTTCCGTCTTTACGGGACAATACCTGCTTTTCTGTGGTCAGATTTATAATTGAAATTCCTTCTACATCGCCATTCGTTTCGGTTATTAGTTTTCCTTTTAGTGGTTTCTCATTTTGAGCTGAAAGCAGGGTGGTGCAGATCAATAAAAAAAGTAGTAGTTTTTGTTTCATGTAAAAGGCGCTATTCTTTATTAAATTCGAATATATTGGGTAAAAATATTTGCTTATTCTCCAAATTTATTGCCAACAACATTGTAAAAATTTGTTAAAAGCAAGAATTTCACATTTGACTTTCTTTTTGTAATTAAATGTATCTTTGACCCAAACCGAACCCAACAACATGAAAAAACTTATAATCGCCAGTACTTCCACCCTTCACAACGGAAGTTACCTAGACTATCTTTTACCAACTTTGGCTATACATTTCGAAAATGTAAAAAACCTGTTATTTATTCCGTATGCCCGTCCCGGAGGGATTTCGCATGACACTTATACCGATAAAGTACGCGAGGCATTTTCTAAAATCAATATTACCGTAAAGGGAATTCACGAATATGAAAATCCGATTGAGGCTATAGCTGCCGCGGAAGGTATTTTTACCGGTGGCGGAAATACATTTTTATTAGTAACACAATTGTATCAAGCCAAAGTGATCGACGCTCTGGAAGCCGCTGTAAAAAACGGAACACCTTATCTTGGTACCTCAGCCGGAAGCAACATCTGTGGACTAACGATGGGAACGACGAACGATATGCCAATTGTATATCCACCGAGTTTTAAGACCCTGGGATTTGTATCATTTAACATCAATCCGCATTATCTGGATCCGGATGTTAATTCGACACATATGGGCGAAACCCGCGAAACCCGTATTAACGAATTTCATCATTTTAATCCGCAGCCGGTATTGGGATTACGAGAAGGAAGCTGGCTGGAAGTAAGCGGAAATACAATTACACTTAAAGGAGCGTTACATGCGCGTTTGTTCCGTCAGAATCAGGAACCTGAAGAAATTGCCCCTGAAAGCGATTTGAGTAATCTGAAATAGCAACGTTATAAAACAAAAAAACCGAAACAAATGTTTCGGTTTTTTTATGGAGCGGAAGACGAGGCTCGAACTCGCGACAACCAGCTTGGAAGGCTGGAGCTCTACCAACTGAGCTACTTCCGCATTGAATGGTTTTTAAAACCCCATCAGGTTTTTTCAGAGCGGAAGACGAGGCTCGAACTCGCGACAACCAGCTTGGAAGGCTGGAGCTCTACCAACTGAGCTACTTCCGCATATAATGGTTTTTAAAACCCCATCAGGTTTTTAGCAGAGCGGAAGACGAGGCTCGAACTCGCGACAACCAGCTTGGAAGGCTGGAGCTCTACCAACTGAGCTACTTCCGCTTTTGTGAGTGCAAATATAATTAATAATTTTACTCCCCTGCAATTTTTTTCTAAAAAAAATTAAAATCGGCAAAGGTCGTTTTCAGACATGGTGCCGACAGTTTAAAATGCCTAACAAAACAAGGCTTCGCACCCAACCGCAGCTTTCTAATTTTCAATTATTTAAGTCTGCCACTATTTAGAAAAGGCATTCCGAACAATATCAATTTCCTATTCGGTTGTATCAAAAAATAGTCTGAAAAAGACCAAAAAAATAAAAAATGGCGATCAAAAAACAATTACTTTTTTAAAAATACTGACTCCTGTTTTTGTAATTTAGTACTATCAAAATGGAAAACACCCCAAATCATATGCCTGTAAGTTCCTTCCGCTCCAATCTTGAAAGTACCGCTATTCTAATACCCGAAAGTATTGCATTACTGGAAGCACTTTGTCACGAAAGCAGTATTCCAAAAAACAGTTCGCTTTTAACTGCGGGTAGTATTCCCAAACACTACTACTATGTGGCGAAAGGCCTTTTTGCTTATTATTTCCTGACGGATAACGGCGAAAAGGTTATTAAAAAATTCTTTCCCGAAAATACATTTATCGCATCAGCATCGGCATTGCTAACACAAACGCCCGGTCATTTTTCGATTGAAGCTTTGGAAGACAGTGTTGTCCTGAGTATTCCGGCCGATCGTTTTAAAGCATTAGTAGCAGAACGACACGACATCGCACTGTTTTACATCAATTATCTGGAAAAAAACTGGGTTATTGAAAAAGAGATGCTGGAAATTTCCTCCAAATCCGATGATGCCAAAGTGCGTTACGCTACCTTTCTGACTTCCTATGCTACGATTCTACCGCGGCTCAAACAACATCATATAGCTTCCTTCCTCGGCATTACGCCAACACAATTGAGCCGTATCAAGCCAAAACCATAATCCGGCCTCAACATATGTAAATGTTTTTCTTTTTTATTTCGGATATTTTTGTCCGAATACAGGGCATTGAAATAAAAAAATAAAGTCTGATATTTGGAAACCCGTCAAAAATCACTCAACCTAAAAAATAAATACCATTATATGATACACTCCTTAAACAAACTGCTATTGGCATGCTTTCTTCTACTAGCTACCAATCTGACTGTACAAGCTCAGGATAAATCATTAACCATTGGAAAATCGGACGTTTTATTTTCTAAAATTTTAAATGAAAACCGAAATATCAATATCACGCTTCCGGAAGGATATAATGACGATCCTAATGCAAAATATCCGGTAATCTATATCCTTGACGGCGGTATGGAAGAGGATTTTATACATCTGGCAGGAATCGTACGCTTTAGTTCGCAATCGTGGGTGAATCGCCTTCCCGGGTCTATTGTCGTAGGAATTGAAAATACCAACCGAAGAAGAGACTTTACTTTTGCCGTGACCAACACCGATTTTATCGAAAAAGAAGGCTTTAAAAAGAGTAGCTTCCCGCAATATGGCGGTTCGCAACACTATATGGATTTTCTTGAAAAAGAATTACAGCCGTATATAACGAAAAACTACCGTACCAACGAGCAAAAAACCATTATCGGGGAATCTTTGGCCGGATTAATGGCTACCGAAATTCTGGCAAAACGCCCGCAGTTGTTTAGCAATTATATCATCATTAGTCCGAGTTTATGGTGGGGCGAACAGGCTTTATTAAAAAATGCCGGAACACTGCTTACCAAAAATCTAAAAAATCCGGTTACGATCTATATCGGCGCTCCAAGCAAGGAGGAAGATTTGAAAATGTATCAGGAAGTGGAAACACTATACCAGACCATCAAATCACATAAAAATGCAAAAGTAATTTTCGACTATATGCCCGATGAAACCCATGCAACGGTTATTCACCAGGCGGTTTATAATGCCTTTAAAATGCAGTCCAAAAAATAAATTACCGACTTTATTGCTATTCAAAATGTTGCATGGCAGTACTTTTTTGGCATCATTTTAAAAAAAATAGTTTTTTCGAAGCAACTATTTCATTTTTCCTGCATCTATGTTATAATTATATTATGTGTCAAAATAATTATAGTATCTGAATTTATTCAGAAAAGCAAAAATGATTTTCGTAAAAAAAATCAACAGCACTACTACTTTTCAGGTACGCCAGCCGGTTTTACGACCGGGTAAGCCTATAGAAAGTTGTATTTTTGAAGGAGACGATCTGGAAACAACTACGCATTTAGGGTTATACAACAACAGTAAACTCGCTGGAATTGTTTCCATTTTTGCCTCCTGCCACAAATTATTTCCTCAGGTTGGGCAATTTCAGCTCCGGGGAATGGCAGTTTTGGACGAATTCCAAAAAAAAGGATATGGGGAACGCCTTGTTAGCGAAGCAGAAGTCTGTATTAAAGAACAGAACGGTTCCCTCATTTGGTTTAATGCGCGGGAAGCTGCTGTCGATTTCTATAAAAAAATGGGATATGAAATTGTCGGTGATGCTTTTGACATTCCAACAATCGGCATACATTTTGTTATGAGGAAAATGGTATAAAAACCTACACGTTTTTTTCGTTTACTATTATTTTCGTAACTTATAGAATAAATTTATATGACCATGTTGCAACGCTACTGTCTTTTATTGGTTCCTATGTTCCTTTTTGGTTGTAAAAAGGAACCGGCTGCTATTGCAGACAAACAAATTGTACACAAAGACACGGTAAAAGTGGCGCCGCTTGCTTTTCCCGAAGCTATTGCTATTGATTCTACTTATTTTACCAATAGTTCGGATGCTGTAAAACAATTCTATAAAAACAACCTATATAAAACCGTATGGACGCTGGAAAAGGATCGCTCTGCACTAACCGAATCCATTAAAAACATTGAGTTGGACGGCCTTAACCCAGACGATTATAACTTTAGTACCATTACAGAACAAGACAACAATCATAAAAATCTGGCCGAAAAAGACCGGATTGCGAATGATATCCTTCATACGGAAATCTTCTATAAACTGGCCAGCCATTTGTATAATGGTAAACTGGAACCGACCAAATTATATTCCGATTGGGATATGTATCCGAAAGAGATTGACCTTAGTCATAAATTACAGTATGCGTTAAAAAACCATACCATTCTGGAAAGTCTGGATTCACTAAAACCAAAACATATCGTCTATTTAAAACTAAAGGATGCGCTTCGCAAAATCGAAAGTATGCCCAATGACAATCTTAAACATATTGCTGTTAAGGACAAATTGATTCCTAACGATACCAATGCAGCTATAATCGACGTCAAAAAGCGACTGGCCTATTGGGGTGATTATAAAAAACCGGACTCCCTGACAAAAGTTTACGACGATCAAACACAGTCGGCTGTAAAAAAATTCCAGAAACGACACGGCTTAACACCCGATGGCGTAATCGGAAAAGGAACCGTAGCCGCGATGAATCTCTCGAAAGCGCAACGAAAAAAGCAAATCATAGCTAATTTGGAACGTTGGCGTTGGTTCCCAAGAGATTTAGGCGAAAGCTATGTGATTATCAATATTCCTGATTTTAATTTATACCTGGTCAACAACAACGATACGATCCAGAATCACCGGGTGGTTGTGGGACGCGCCAAAAGACGTACGCCGGTATTATCGTCAAAGTTCAGTAATTTGGTGATCAATCCTACATGGACGGTTCCACCAACGATTTTAAAAGAAGACCTGACGCCGTCGGCCAGTAGAAACCTGAATTATTTTGCCTCAACCGGAATCACCATCTATGATATGAAAGGAAATGTGGTTAGTCCGGAAAACTGGAACTCCGGAAAATCCAACAACTATCGTTATGTGCAAAAGCCGGGTGCGAATAATTCTTTAGGGTTAATCAAATTTAATTTTAGCAACAAACACCTGGTTTACCTACACGATACGAATCACCGGGATTACTTCAAACTCAACAACAGAGCGTTAAGTTCGGGCTGTATCCGTGTCGAAGATCCATTTAAGTTGTCCGGATTTATTCTGGAAAAAGAAGAGAACAATTGGAGTAAGGAACGCGTGGATAAAATGATTGCATCCAATAAAACGCAAAGTATTGTATTGAAAAAACCCACCTTTGTGCATCAGCTGTACTGGACAGCATGGATGGACAAAGACGGGTTTCAATTCAGAAACGATATTTATGATCTTGATTTCGAACTCTACGCCAAATTACGAGATTAGTTTAGACTTATTCTCATAATTGCGTGACGGGTGATAAATAAAAAGACAGGATTTCTCTTTTATTAAATTGATAATTTCTTTGTGAAGGGCAACCGGAACAGCAGGACACCCCTGACTTCTTCCCAATCGGCCTTGTTTTGAAATAATGTTTTCATTGGCATAATCAGCACCGTGCATCACAACCGCACGATTGCGCGCATTGTCATTGATACCATATTCCAATCCATCCAGACGTAAAGACATTCCGTGTTTACCCTGATATACTTCACCAGTAGCGTAAAAACCTAAGCTACTCATAAAAGAGTTGTTTTCGTTGGAAAACTGCGTAGCAAATTCGTCACCGCTGTTACGTCCGTGCGATACTACCGATTGCAGTAAAATAGTGTTGGTAGCCATGTCGATCACCCAAAGTCGTTTTTGGGCGGAAGACAAACTAAAATCGATTAAAGTTAAAATATCTTTTTTGATAAGCCCTTGTTCTTTCAACTGGTAAAAACCTTCCAATGCTTTGGAAAAACTCTCCAGTTTAGGCATTGCGAACTTTTGTGGATTTAGCGCGGTGTATAAATTTTTAACTTTTAATTCAAACGAAGCTTTCGCGTTGGCCGCTACTAACTTTGGTGGGTCTGTTTCCTTTGTGCTTAGTGGTTTAAAAGACAACAAAAAAAGGAACAAAACCGGCAAAACTCTATAAGCCATTGATACTCTATTAATTATATTACTGTGTGTCGAGCCCAAAAATATAGATAAATTTCAAACAACCAAATGTTTTTTATCATTTACCCCCTAAATTTAACATTTTAATTCCGTTTTATCACATTTTAACATTTAAAACAACATTTATTCTTACAAAACAGAATTAAAAAAAGTATATTTGTTAATTTCAACTCAAAAATTAAATGAAAAACGTAATTTTTATCGTTTTTATTGCCATAAATGCAACATTTATTTTCGGACAGGAGGTTACACCCGACTTTCAAAATAAAAAAAGACTTAAGGCTTCACCGCTTAGAAACACTATTATTATTGATGGAAAACCCAACGAAAACGAATGGAAAAACGCAGAAGCTGCAACCGGCTTTATCACCTTTCAACCCGATAACGGAAACCCCGCGCCTTACGAAAAACGTACCGAAGTAAAGGTTTTATACGATGACGACGGTATCTATATTGCCGCCTTTCTGTATGATGATCCATCTAAAATTGTAAAAGAAATCACCGAAAGAGATAAATTCGGAACGTCCGACTTTTTCGGTATATTTATAAATGGGTATAACGACGGGCAACAGGATTTTCGCTTTTTTGTGAGTACCGCCGGAACACAAATGGATTGCATTGCCACCGAAAGCGGAGAAGATTATTCCTGGGATGGAATCTGGTATAGCAATATCAATCTGACCGATTATGGCTGGACGGTTGAAATGAAAATCCCATATGCCGCCCTGCGTTTTTCCGAACAAAAAGAACAAATATGGGGCGTGAATTTTTTTAGAGAAATTCGTCGGGATCGTCAGAAATTCACCTGGAATCGGATCGATAATAAGATCGGAAATACTATTACACAAGCCGGAATTTTAGAAGGAATCCGGGATATCAAACCGCCTACCCGTCTCTTTCTGATTCCCTATTCTTCCTATTATATAAATCAGAACAAAGCCAATGGTACCAATACCGAGTTTAAAGCCGGAATGGATATCAAATACGGAATCAATGATTCGTTTACGCTCGATGCGATTCTTGTACCGGATTTCGGACAAACCGCCTTCGACAATGTCGTCCTGAATCTTGGGCCGTTTGAACAGCAGTTTAATGAAAACCGACCCTTTTTTACCGAAGGAACCGATATGTTTAACAAGGGCAGTTTACTGTATTCCCGTAGGATTGGCGGGTCGCCGTCTACTTCACCGGATGTAGGCGAAAAGGAAGAAATACAACAATATCCGTCACGAATCAATCTGATCAATGCCGTTAAAATTTCCGGTCGGACGTCAAAAGGGCTCGGAATTGGTGTGATGAATGCGGTTACCGAAAAAGCCGAAGCGACCATCCGAAATTCCGAAACCGGCGCAACCCGTACCGAAGTGGTCGAACCTTTGGCCAACTATAACATTCTGGTACTGGATCAGCGTTTCCGCAAAAATTCATCCGTCTCAGTAGTTAATACCAGCGTAATCCGCGAAGGTGCTTTTCGGGATGCAAACGTGAGTGCTTTCCTTTTCGACCTGAATACCAAAGCCAACACCTACAATCTTTCCGGAAATGTAAAATTTAGTCATGTAAATGATTTCGACGGAAATAGAAACGGATATACGGCCTATCTCAACTTTGGAAAAACCAGCGGCAACTATCGCTTTAGTACGAATGCCTCCTATATATCAGACCAATACGACATCAATGATTTGGGAATCATTTTTATGACCAACTATCATAACGTTACGTTTAATGGTAGTTACCGTATTCTAAACCCGAATAAGACTTTTAACACCTTTAAAATTAGTACAATTGCCTATACCGAACTGGAAAATGTGACTGGAAAGCCGCAGGAAGCTTCGTTGGAATTTAACCTGGAAACGACCGATAAAAAGAACCATTATTTCGGAGCCGGTTTTTTAGTCTCGCCATTTGAAACTTTCGATTTTTACCAGCCGCGCCGAGACGGACGTTATGTTTACAATCCGAAATATATGTTTAACTGGATTGATATTTCCACCAATTACAATTATCCATTTGCTCTGGATGCCAATCTGTTTGTAGACTTTTACGATCAGGACAAACGCCGCAATTACGGAATCCGACTTAGTCCGAGGTACCGTTTTAGCGATCAGTTCACATTGATTTACGCGGTGGACTGGAGTCGTCAAAACAACGAAAAAGGCTGGGTCGATTTCAACAATGATCAGATCATCTTTGCGAATCGCAACCGGAATACCATCGAAAATACCGTAACCGGAAAATTTTCGATTAACAGCAAGATGACCATCAACTTGAAGGCACGTTATTACTGGTCGTATGCCGAAAATCTTACGTTTCTTACGCTAACCGACGATGGTTATTTCCTTCCCAATGCAACCTATAATGAGAATCAAAATTCCAATTTTAAAATCTGGAACTTCGATTTATCCTATTCATGGTGGTTTGCGCCCGGTAGTCAGTTGTCAATTTTGTACCGCAACAACGCAATTCACTCCGAAAGACGCTTAAATAAAAATATTATTGATAATTTAGAGCACACTTTAAGCAACAATCTTAACAACACACTATCAATTAGTTTTCGCTACTATATTGATTACAACAATGCCAAAAAATGGTTCAAAACATGAAAAAGAAAGTTATTTTAATGATTCTGGATGGTTGGGGAAAATCACCCGATCCTAAAGTTTCAGCAATCGACAATGCCAACACGCCTTTTATTGACAGTCTTTATACCCGATATCCAAATGCTTCGTTACGTACCGATGGTCTAAATGTTGGCCTTCCGGAAGGTCAGATGGGAAATTCCGAAGTGGGTCATATGAACCTTGGTGCCGGAAGAATTATTTACCAGGATCTGGCCAAAATTAATCTGGCCGTTCAGAACAAAACGTTAAATAACGAAAAAGAAGTACAAGCCGCTTTCGACTATGCCAAAAAGAACCATAAAGCGGTTCACTTTTTAGGTCTTGTTTCCGATGGTGGTGTGCATTCCCATACGTCTCATTTAAGAGGTCTGTTGGATGCCGCTCAGGAATCGGGAGTACAAAACGTTTTTGTGCACGCTTTTACCGATGGTCGTGATGTCGATCCGAAATCGGGCGCCCGATATATTGAGGATCTTGAAAATTACCTACACCGTTCCAATGCTAAACTGGCCTCAATTATTGGACGTTATTATGCTATGGATCGCGATAAAAGATGGGAACGTATCAAAAAAGCGTATGATCTTATCGTAAACGGACAAGGTACACCTTCTACCAATCCGGTATTAAGTGTTTTGGCCAGTTATCATAATAATGTGACCGATGAGTTTATCGAACCAATTGTTATCGTTGACGAACAACAGCATCCGATTGCTACAGTAAAAGACGGTGATGTGGTGATTTTCTTTAATTTCAGAACCGACCGCGGACGCCAGTTAACCGAGGTGTTGTCGCAAAAAGACCTGCACGAGCAAAACCTGCACAAACTGGATTTGTATTATGTGACAATGACCAATTATGACGATACCTATAAAAATGTTCACGTCATTTACGACAAGGAAAACATTACCGAAACACTGGGAGAAGTCCTGGAGAGAAACCATAAAAAACAAATCCGGATTGCCGAAACGGAAAAATACCCGCATGTTACCTTTTTCTTTTCCGGTGGCCGTGAAGAACCTTTTATAGGTGAAAGCCGACTCTTATGTCCGTCGCCAAAGGTTGCTACCTATGATCTGAAACCGGAGATGAGTGCCTTCGATCTTAAAGACGCCCTAATCCCGGAATTACGAAAAGGTGACGTGGATTTTGTTTGTCTGAATTTTGCCAATGGCGATATGGTTGGCCATACCGGTGTTATGGAAGCCGCGATTAAAGCCTGTGAAGCCGTTGACATCTGCGTAAAAGAAGTCATCGAAACCGCTTTGGCAAACGATTATACTACTATTGTAATTGCTGATCACGGTAATTGTGAAACCATGATCAATCCGGATGGTACACCCAATACGGCACACACTACGAATCCGGTTCCTATTATTTTAGTAGACAAGGAATTACAATTTATCGACAATGGTATTTTAGGCGATATTGCACCAACCATACTAGAGTTAATGGGAATCGAAAAACCGGCTGCGATGACACAACATTCGCTTTTACATCCGATCCAAAAATAGAAAAAGCTCCGAATGGAGCTTTTTCTATTTTTATTTGAAATGACTTAGTTCATAATAGGCCTTCTCAATCCATTCCCGGTGATCCGGATGCGCAATTTTTACCAGTTCGTCCGAACGTTGTTTTAGTGTCTTACCGTATAAATCGGCGATACCATATTCCGTAACCACATATTGCACATGCGAACGGGTTGTAACCACTCCGGCACCCTGTTTTAAATACGGTACGATACGACTCTCTCCTCTTTTTGTTACCGATGGTAACGCAATAATCGCTTTTCCGCCTTTACTGAGTGAGGCTCCACGAACAAAATCCATCTGACCTCCAACACCCGAATACATTTTAGCGCCGATCGAATCGGCACAAACCTGCCCGGTAATGTCTACTTCTATCGCCGAGTTAATGGCTATCATTTTAGGATTTCTACGAATTACGGAAGTATCGTTTACATAAGACGATTCCCGCATTTCAATAAACGGATTGTCATTTACAAAATCATACAACCGTTGCGAACCAATTAAAAAGGTTGCTAAGGCTCGCCCGCGGTTTACACCTTTAAAATTACAGTTGATCACATCATTTTCAATAAGATCAATTACCCCATCCGAAAACATCTCGGTATGCAAACCCAGGTTTTTATGATTTACCAATTGCGCCAGTACCGCATTGGGTATCGAGCCAATTCCCATTTGCAAGGTACTTTCGTCTTCAATAAGCCCGGCTACAAGTTCCCCAATTTTAGCTTCGGTCGGGTTAATCTCTTTCGATCCGTGCCCGTGAATCGGTTCATTGACTTCAACCAGATAATCGATTTCCGAAACGTGTAGAATACCATCCCCAAAGGTTCGCGGCATATTCGGATTGACCTGAGCAATCACTATTTTAGAATTTTCCACCGCGGCAATCGATGCTTCTACCGAAACACCCAACGAACAATAGCCATGGCTATCCGGTGGTGATACATGAATAAAAGCCACATCCAACGGAATAGCCCCCTTCCGGAACAAATGTGGCAATTCACTTAAAAACACCGGTGTATACGATCCGTTTCCGGACGCTATCGTATGCCGGACGTTTTGTCCGATAAAAAAAGAATTGACGTGAAAACTTGCTATCAGTTCCGGATTTGCGTAAGCCGCTTCTCCTTCTGTATGCAAATGACATAATTCTACATTTCTCAGTTCGGATGCCCGTTCGGCCAACGCTTTAGTCAAAACGGTTGGCGTGGCCGCTGCCGCCTGAACGTAAATACGATCGTTTGACTTTATTACTTTAACAGCTTCCGCTGCCGTTACATATTTGCTCATACACTTTACTTTTGGGTAAAATTAAACTCAGAGAAGTTACGAAAATATGATAAAACTCATACCTGCATTTCAATTAAAAATAATCAACAGAATATTGTACTTTTGCAGTCTGAAAAATAACGTTATGATTATTCCTAAAACAAGAGAAGAAATAGAATTAATGCGTGAGAGTGCCCTGTTGGTTTCCAAAACCTTAGGGATGATTGCCGGCGAAATCAAACCCGGTGTCACTACGCTTCAACTGGATAAATTAGCTGAAACTTTTATCAGAGATCACCAGGCCATCCCGGGATTTTTAGGATTATACGGATGTCCGTCGACCTTATTGACCAGTGTAAATGACCAAGTTGTCCACGGTTTACCAACCGACCGACCGATTCAGGAAGGCGATATTGTTTCGGTTGACTGTGGTGTTATTAAAAATGAGTTTTACGGAGATCACGCCTATACTTTCGAAATCGGTGATGTTGCGCCCGAAACGAAAAAATTACTTCAGGTTACCAAAGAATCCTTATATGTAGGTATCCGTGAATTTAAAATCGGAAACCGCGTGGAAGACGTTGGAAATGCGATTCAAAAATATGCCGAAGGTCATGGATACGGCGTGGTTCGCGAATTAGTCGGACATGGTTTAGGCCGTAAAATGCACGAAGAACCGGAAATGCCAAACTACGGTAAAAGAGGTCGTGGAAAACTTTTCATTGAGGGGATGGTTGTTGCTATTGAACCGATGATTAACATGGGAACCCGAAACATCAAGCATTTAAAAGACGGATGGACTATTTCGACCCGAGACGGAAAACCAAGCGCTCATTTTGAGCATGATGTCGCTATAGTGGATGGAAAACCGGAATTATTATCCACTTTCCAATACATCTATCAGGCATTAGGGATTCAATCCGACGAAGAAAACGAATTCCGAAAACAAGCTTTAGTACTCTAAAAACAAGCCCTATGCAGACGCTATTATTATATAGTGTCTGCATGATAAACTCCTGTACATGAAATCCGCTTTCAAATTTATACTAAATACTATTCCGAGACCGTTACTGATCCGTCTGAGTTATGTTGTACGTCCTGTTCTGGCTTTAGCCTTAAAAGGAAATACCTTTACCGATCCGATCGATGGTAAAAGTTTCCGTAGTTTTCTTCCTTACGGATACGGAACACAACGGAATAACGTATTGTCGCCCAGCACACTTTCGCTGGAAAGGCATCGTTTGCTTTGGCTGTATCTGAAAAATGAAACCGATTTCTTTACCGCACCTAAAAAAGTGTTGCACTTTGCACCGGAACAGGCTTTTTACAAACGATTCCGAAACCAGAAAAATTTAGAGTACACTACAACCGACCTCCTTTCGCCACTGGCCGATGTTAAGGCCGATATTTGTAATCTTCCGTTTGCCGATAACTCCTACGACCTGATTTTGTGCAACCACGTTTTGGAACACATTCCGGACGATACCAAAGCCATGCAGGAATTATACCGTGTTTTAAAACCGGGAGGGATGGGGATTTTCCAGATTCCGCAGGATTTAAACCGCGCCACAACTTTCGAAGACGATTCCATTACCGACCCTAAAGAACGGGCGGCCATTTTTGGTCAGTATGATCATGTGCGCGTGTACGGACGGGATTATTTTGACAAGCTTCGCAGTATAGGCTTTACGGTAACCGAAGACGATTATACCCAAAAAATTGCACCGGAACTCGTAGAACGGTATTGTCTGGCCAAAGGGGAAATAATTCCCGTTTGTCGCAAATAAAATCCGTAACGCATAGCTTTTTTTAACGGATTGTTGTAGCGAATTGTTTATCTTTACCTCACTGACAATTCAAAAAAGCCCTATGTTATTTCACAAAAAACTACGATTTTTACTGCTTCTGTCTTTTGTATTATCCGGTTCAGCTTCCGTTTTTTCTCAGGTTGAAAAGGAAGTAAATCCGCCGTTCAACATCAAAACCGTGTCGTTTGTTCAAAGCGGTGCCAATACCATTCCGATGTTTCGTCTGGGTGATACTTTCGAATTACAGTTTGATGATTTATTTGGTAACGAAGCCGATTATTACTATACGATTACCCAATACAATTACGACTGGACGCCAACCATACTGGCCAAATCGGAATACCTTCAGGGAATGGACAATCAGAGAATTATGACGTATCAGAATTCTTTTAATACGCTCCAGATTTATTCGCATTACAAACAGGCCTTCCCGAATCGTTTTAACCGTATATTATTATCCGGTAATTATATGATCAAGATTTTTAACGACAATCAGGAGCTTGTTTTTTCCCGACGTTTTATCGTTTATGAAGAAAACCTGTCCGTTGCATTACAGATCAAACGTTCCCGTAACCTGACCGATATCGAGAAAAAGCAAAATCTGGACTTTACGATCAAAATGGGCGACAATAACACGCTGCAAAATCCGGTTCAGAATATCAAAGTCGCCTTATTACAAAACGGACGATGGGACAATGCCATTTTAAATATCAAACCGCAATATACCTTAGGTTCCGATCTGATTTACCGTTACAATCAGGAAACCCAGTTTTGGGGTGGTAACGAGTTTTTGTATTTCGACAATAAAGACATTCGTAATCCCGGTAATAATGTGGGAAAGGTGACTTCCGGTGAAATTTACAATTCCCTGTTATTTGCCAATTCTCCGAGAGGTGACAAACCGTACACCTATTATCCGGATATTAACGGTAGTTTTTACGTACGCAACATTGGCTCCGAAAACGGTGAAACCGAAGCCGATTACGCCTGGGTTTATTTTACATTGATTCCGCCAACAACTATCGATAAGAAAGACATTTACATAAACGGGATGTTTAACAATTTTGCTCTGGCACCCGAAAACAAAATGGATTTTAACGCGCAGAAAGGTGTTTATGAAAAGGCTATTTTACTGAAACAAGGTTTTGTAAACTACCAATATGTTTTATTGGATGCCAAGGGTAAAGTAGACAATCAGAACGCTATTGACGGCAATTTCTACCAAACGGAAAACAATTATTTTGTAATTGTGTATTATCGCGGAAACAACGACCGCTATGACAAAATCATCGGACGTGGTTTTGCCACTTCTGAAAACATCACGAATTAAAAAAGTTTTAAATTTATCCGAATCGATTCAAATATTTGCTATTTTTGGAATTATTTCCCAAAAATCCAATCGGAAAAATTATGGTTTCACAAATAACCAGAGGCATAAAAATTTCAGTTCTGACTAGTTTTGAAGGCACTTACTTCAAAAACTACAAGATTCACTTTGCCTTTAGTTATGAGATCACGATCGAAAACCAAAGCAAGGATTCCGTTCAATTGAACTCGCGTCACTGGGAGATTTACGACTCCCTTAACGATCTTGAGATTGTTGACGGCGAAGGCGTGATCGGTAAAAAGCCGGTACTCAAACCGGGTGAAAAACACACCTACAGCTCCGGATGCCTGCTTTCTTCACCGTTTGGAGCCATGCGCGGGTATTTCAACATGATCAATTTCACCTCAACCCGCTCCTTCCGTGTAATAATTCCTACATTCCGGTTAAGCGCTCCTTTTGCCTTGAATTAATTCATTTTTTACCAAAGCATTAACACCACAAAAAACACCTTTTTCGTGAATAATTTGTATCTTCGCTACGCGAAAATTTGATAAATAATAAATACAAATTGTTATGCCAAAAGGAATTTATAATGTACCTAAAGCCGTTAACGAACCTGTAAAATCGTATGCGCCAGGTACGCCGGAAAGAGATGCTGTTTTAGCAACTTTCAAAGAATTGTACAACGCCAATGTTGATGTACCTTTATATATAGGTGGTGAAGAAATCCGTACCGGAAACACCAAAAACCTAACACCTCCATTCGACCATAAACACATCGTGGGACAATACCACCAAGCCGAAAAAGAGCATATCGAAAAAGCGATTAGCACAGCGCTGGAAGCAAAGAAAAAATGGGCCGCCCTTTCGTGGGAACACCGTGCTTCTATTTTCTTAAAAGCAGCCGATTTATTAGCAGGTCCTTACCGTGCTAAAATCAATGCCGCTACGATGATTGCACAAGCAAAAACCGTTCACCAGGCGGAAATTGACTCGGCTTGTGAGTTAATTGATTTCTTACGTTTCAACGTTCAGTTTATGACTCAGGTGTATGCCGAACAACCAATTTCGTCAGAAGGCGTTTGGAATCGTGTAGAGCACCGTCCGTTAGAAGGTTTCGTATATGCGATCACTCCTTTTAACTTTACCGCTATTGCTGGAAACTTACCCGCTTCTCCAGCTTTAATGGGGAACGTAGTAGTATGGAAACCAAGTGCTACGCAAATTTACTCAGCGAATGTAATTGTTGAGGTTTTCAAAGAGGCTGGTTTACCGGCAGGTGTTATCAACGTAGTGTATGGTAACTCTTCAATGATTTCCGATACATTATTGGCAAGTCCTGATTTCGCAGGTATCCACTTTACAGGTTCTACAGGCGTTTTCAACGATATGTGGGCTAAAATCGGACAAAATATCAGCAAATACAAAACATACCCTAGAATCGTAGGGGAAACCGGAGGTAAAGATTTCGTAGTAGCACATCCATCAGCTATTCCGGCTCAGGTGGCTACCGCTTTATCAAGAGGTGCTTTCGAATATCAGGGACAAAAATGTTCGGCGGCTTCCAGAGCGTATTTACCAAAATCAACCTGGTCGCAAGTTAAAGAATTGTTAGTTGCCGATATCGCTTCTATGAAAATGGGGTCACCGGAAGATCCATCTAACTTTGTATCTGCCGTAATTTCCGAAAGTTCTTTCGACAAATTAGCCGGATTTATCGATCAGGCAAAAAAAGACAACGATGCTGAAATTATTGCCGGTGGTAACTACGACAAATCGGTTGGATATTTTATCGAACCAACGGTAATCGTTACTACAAATCCAAAATACACCACTATGGAAACCGAATTATTCGGACCTGTGTTGACTATTTATGTATACGAAGATGCGAAATGGGAAGAAACGCTTGCTTTAGTTGACAGTACTTCTGAATATGCTTTAACAGGAGCTATCTTCAGTCAGGATCGTTATGCTATCGAGCAGGCTACAAAAGCCCTTGAAAATGCAGCCGGAAACTTCTATATCAACGATAAACCAACCGGAGCTGTTGTAGGACAACAACCTTTCGGTGGCGCAAGAGCATCCGGAACTAACGACAAAGCCGGTTCGGTATTAAACTTAATGCGTTGGGTATCGCCTAGAACCATTAAGGAGACTTTCGTTCCGCCAACAAATTACAGATATCCATTCTTAGGATAACAGAATATCACACACCTGACAGGTTTTGAAAACCTGTCAGGTGTACTAAAACAAAAAAGCGTGCTAAAGCACGCTTTTTTGTTTTAGTAAATCCATCCGGTTTTTACACCTTATATTTTAATGGCAAATGCACCACTTTTTTGGTTTCAAAAAATTCTGTTTTAAAATAATCGGAAAGATCATATTGCGTTGCTTTTGGAAAATCCTGTAACTCTTCGGTCAGATCGCCCCCTTTTAAATAAAGAATCCCGTTTTTCAGTTCGTGATTTTGCTTTTTCTTCACCTTATCCTTTACCCATTTTACAAAATCCGGCATATTGGTTACCGCCCGACTTACGATAAAATCAAATTCTTCTTTTACGTTTTCCGCCCGCATTTGTTCGGCTTTGACATTATGCAATCCCAAAGCGGTTGCCACTTCATTTACCACACGGATTTTTTTGGCTATTACATCAATCAGATAAAAATCCACCTCAGGATACAGTATCGCCAACGGAATTCCCGGAAAACCGCCTCCGGTGCCCACATCCATAATTTTCGATCCCGGTTTAAACTCCTGTATCTTCGCAATTCCCAGCGAATGCAATACGTGTTTTTCGTATAATTCGTCTATATCTTTTCTCGAAATCACATTAATTTTAGCGTTCCAATCTTTATACAAAACTTCCAATTCACGAAACTTAGAAACCTGATCTTCTGTTAGATTAGGAAAATACTTTACAATATCCTGCATTATTCAAAATTTTCCACAAAAGTAAGCATTTTACCCATCATTTTTTTTCATTTTTAACCTATTACATTTCTATTAATAATTACCTTTGAACGGAAATTTTGCATTTTAATAAACTTATGATAAAACAGACTCCACTTTTTTCAAAAACCGATAGTTTAAAATTTTTCAGGACACTAAACAAACGAGTTAACGATTATTTTAAGGAAAACAATATCAAGAAAACCGGAAACTGGAAACTACACATGAAGACCATTATCATGTTCAGTATCTTTTTGGTACCGTATTTTTTAATTCTAACCATTAGTATGCCGCTATGGATCCATTTACTAATGACGATTCTGATTGGCGTTGGAATGGCCGGTGTTGGAATGAACGTGATGCACGACGGAAACCACGGCGCCTACTCTTCAAAACCCTGGTTAAATAAAATTATGGGCGGTAGTATGTATATCCTGGCCGGAAATGTATACAACTGGCAGGTACAACACAATGTATTGCACCATACCTACACCAATATCCACGGTCATGATGAAGACCTTGACGCAGGCCGAATTATCCGTTTTACTGAACACGCCAAATGGTCGCCAATGCACCGTTTCCAACAATACTATTCCATTTTTCTATATGGTTTACTAACGTTTAACTGGGCGATTACCACCGATTTCCGTCAGATGCGACGTTATATCAAACGAAAATTATCGTATGGTGAATTCCCTAGTCCGTTTAAACTATGGACCACATTGGTTATTACCAAAATCATTTATTTTGCCTTATGGTTAATTCTTCCGATGCTTTTAGGAATCGTTTGGTGGGAAGTATTATTAGGATTCTTTATCATGCACTATACTGCCGGATTAATCCTAAGTGTGGTATTCCAATTGGCACACGTTGTAGAAGACATTCAACACCCGCAACCGGACGAAAACGGAGAATTGGAGAACACCTGGGCCGTTCATCAATTATATACAACCGCCAATTTTGCACCGAAAAACAAAATCGTCAACTGGTATACCGGCGGCTTAAATCACCAGATCGAGCATCATATTTTCCCGAACATCAGTCATATTCACTATAGTAAAATCGGCGAAATCGTAAAACAAACGGCAATGGAATGCAACCTTCCGTATTACGAATTTCAAACGATGCGTTCTGCGGTTTACTCACATTTCAAACACTTAAAAGAAATGGGGCAAAAACCGGCTATTGCTTAAAAACTACGTATAAACCATAAACTTCAAAACAAAATCATTTTTATGAATCCGCTTTCTGATAGAATTAATAATTTATCGACATCGCAAACCCTGGCCATGGCTGCCAAAGCCCGAGAATTAAAAGCCGCCGGAATAGACATCATCAGTTTAAGTCTTGGCGAACCTGACTTTAACACGCCCGACTTTATCAAAGAAGCCGCTATTCAGGCCATTCACGATAATTACAGTTCGTATCCTCCCGTAGAAGGTTACCTGGAATTAAAGGAAGCTATTTGTAAAAAATTCAAACGAGATAACGGATTAGACTACAAACCGTCTCAAATTGTAGTATCAACCGGTGCGAAACAATCGTTATATAACATTGCACAGGTAATGATCAACCCTGGTGACGAAGTGATTTTACCAGCACCATACTGGGTAAGTTATTACGAAATCATCAAAATGGCCTGTGGTGTTCCGGTAGAAGTTCCGACAAGCATTGAAAGTGACTTTAAAATCACTCCGGAACAACTGGAAGCAGCGATTACACCAGCAACCAAAATGATGTGGTTCAGTTCTCCCTGTAATCCAAGTGGCTCGGTATATAGCAAAGAAGAATTAACGGCATTGGTAGCCGTATTGGAAAAACATCCTTCGGTTTATGTTGTATCGGATGAGATTTACGAGCATATTAACTTCACCGGATCGTATTGCAGTATCGCGTCTATTCCGGGTATGTTAGACAGAACCATCACAGTAAACGGAGTAGCCAAAGCTTTTGCCATGACCGGATGGAGAATCGGTTATATCGGTGCACCGGAATTTATCGCCAAAGCCTGTACCAAAATGCAGGGTCAGGTTACCAGTGGTGCCAATACCATCGCACAACGCGCAACGATTGCCGCAGTTGAAGCCGATCCAACCGTATTAAAACACATGGTTCAGGCGTTCCAACAACGACGCGATCTTGTAGTTGGTTTGATTAAAGAAATTCCAGGAATGAAAATTAACGTGCCGGAAGGTGCTTTCTACGTTTTCCCCGATGTTTCGGCTTTCTTCGGAAAAACTTTACGCGGTACATTGATCAACAATGCAGATGATTTCGCGATGTATCTTTTGGCCGAAGCCAATGTTGCCACAGTAACAGGTGATGCCTTCGGAAACCCGAACTGTATCCGTTTTTCATACGCAACCAGCGACGATCTACTAAAAGAAGCTTTGCACCGTATTAAAGAAGCGGTAGCAACTTCGGAAGTTTTAGCATAAATTTACGTCCCGGCAATGTCGGGACTTTTTTTTAACGGTCGCTCCGACAATTCACAACAACAAACTACTAAAATACAACACACTACAATGACTAAAAAAATACTACTATTAGGTTCCGGCGAACTCGGAAAAGAATTTGTAATTGCTGCACAACGTATCGGACAAACCGTAATCGCTGTCGATAGCTATGCTAACGCTCCGGCCATGCAGGTGGCTCATGGTTATGAAGTGATCAACATGCTTGACGGTGCCGCTCTGGATACTATAATAGCCAAACACCAACCCGATTTTATCGTGCCGGAAATTGAAGCCATTCGTACCGAACGTTTTTACGATTATGAAAAACAAGGTATCACCGTGGTTCCATCGGCCAAAGCAGCCAACTTTACGATGAACCGAAAAGCGATCCGCGATTTGGCTGCTAAAGATTTAGGCTTGCGCACCGCAAATTACCGCTATGCTACTTCGGCGTCTGAACTGGAAAAAGCCGTTTCAGAAGTCGGTATTCCCTGTGTGGTAAAACCCTTAATGTCGTCATCCGGAAAAGGGCAGTCGACGATTAAATCGGAAGGCGATATCGCTAAAGCCTGGCAATATGCCGTAGACGGTTCCCGTGGCGATGTGGTGGAAGTAATCGTAGAAGCTTTTATAAATTTTCATTCTGAAATCACCTTATTAACCATAACACAAAATAACAACCCGACGCTTTTCTGTGCGCCAATCGGTCACCGACAAGAACGCGGGGATTACCAGGAAAGCTGGCAACCGGCTCGTGTATCGGACAAGGATATTGCAGAAGCACAGGATATGGCACAAAAAGTAACCGAAGCCTTAGGTGGTGCCGGATTATTTGGCGTAGAATTTTTCCTGACAGACGAAGGCGTTTATTTTTCCGAATTATCACCGCGTCCGCACGACACCGGAATGGTAACTTTAGCCGGAACACAAAATTTTAACGAGTTTGAATTACACCTGCGCGCCATTTTGAGTCTGCCGATTGCAGCCGTCACCTTAGAAAAAAACGGTGCCAGTGCCGTGATATTAGCTTCGGAAAATTCCGAACAGCCAACCTATACCGGAATTGAAAAAGTAGCCGCTTTACCGAAAACAGATTTCAGAATATTTGGAAAACCGACTTCCAGACCGTACCGTCGAATGGGTGTTGTGTTAACCAGCGATACACTGGAAACTCCTATCGAATCGATTACCGAAAGAGCCAAAGAAACCGCTACTTTGATAACCGTAAACGCCTAAAAAATGAACCTACTCCTTGATACAATTGCCCGATATGTAACACTAACGCCCGAAGAACAGGAACGCGTGGTGTCGGCTACGGAATTTCAATCCTATAAAGCCAAACGCATTTTATTAAAGGAGGGCGAAATATGCCTTCACTCCTATTTTGTGATCAAAGGTATTTTGCGCAGTTATACGATTGATGAAAACGGTGCAGAACATGTGGTGAGTTTTGCCTCACCCGGTTGGTGGATTGCCGACATGTACAGTTATCTGTCGCAACGTCCCGGACAATTGTATATCGAAACCAATGAAGACTCGGAAGTTATTATGTTGTCCAAAGAAAATCAGGAGCGACTTTATGATGAAGTTCCTAAAATGGAACGCTTTTTTAGAATATTGATCGAAAACTCGCTGGTCGCCAATCAGCAGCGGTTAATTGATAATCTTAGTTTTACCGCTGAAGCGCGTTATGATAAGTTTACCAAAAAACATCCGGATCTGATTCATTGTCTGCCGCAAAAACAAATCGCTTCTTATATAGGAGTAACACCGGAGTTTTTCAGTAAGATGAAAGCCCGATTACTCAAAAAATAAACTTCTAATCCCCGTTCAACGACTTGTAACGGGGATTTTTTTATTTCTTAATCTAGGTTAAGTGTATTCGTTATCAATCGGTTGTATCTTTGAACTATCAAAATAACCGTTATGAACCGAAAAGATTTTATCAAAAAAAGTTTACTGGGAACCGGAGCAGTCATCACCGGAACGGCACTAGCCAAAGAAGCTATTTCCGCCCCACAAGAAACCGTAGGATTTAATCATATTCAAAACACAAACTCAAAGATTATGGAAAATATCGTATTGCATAAAGCCAACACCAGAGGAAACGCCAATCACGGCTGGTTACAAAGTTTCCACACCTTTAGTTTCGCGAATTATTTTAATCCGGAAAGGGTTCATTTCGGAGCCTTACGCGTTTTAAACGACGACACCGTAGCCGCCGGAATGGGATTTGGAACCCATCCACACGACAATATGGAAATCATCAGTATTCCGTTGGAAGGCGATCTGGAACATCAGGACAGTATGGGCAACAAAACCGTTATCAAAAAAGGAGATATCCAGGTGATGAGCGCCGGAACGGGTGTACGCCATAGCGAATACAACAAAAACGCCGACAAAGAAGTTAAGTTCCTTCAAATATGGGTTTTCCCAAACAAACGAAATGTGGCTCCACGCTATGATCAAATCACATTAAACGAAGACGAAAGACATAATGTATTGCAACAGGTACTTTCTCCAAATCCGGATGACGAAGGCGTTTGGATCCATCAGGATGCCTGGTTTCACATGGGGAAATTCGACGCTGGTGTGACAACCGATTATACCTTTAAAAAAGAAGGTAACGGACTTTATGTTTTTGTATTAAAAGGCGCCGTTTCTGTAAATGATCAAGCTTTAGATACCCGCGACGGATTGGGAATCTGGAATACCGATAAAGTAACCATTACGGCTACTACTGATGCGGAGTTTCTATTAATGGAGGTTCCGATGGAAATCGAATAAATAAAAAATTTAAAAACAATAGTAAAACTTTTAAAACATATCAGTATGGCAACTACAAAATGGGCAATTGACCCGACACACTCAGAAATAGGATTTAAAGTAAAACACATGATGTTTACTAATGTTTCCGGTAAATTCGAAAACTACGACGCTACCATCACAACCGATGGTGATAACTTCGAAAATGCTTCGATTAGCTTTTCAGCCGATGTGAATTCGGTGGACACCCGAAATGCCGATCGTGACAACCATTTAAAAAGTGCTGACTTTTTCGATGCGGAGAACCATCCAAAACTGACTTTTAAAGCGTCATCTTTTACCAAAGTAGACGACGACAACTACGAATTATCTGGTGATCTTAGCTTACGTGGTGTTACTAAATTTGTAAAACTACCGGTAGAATTCAGCGGATTGATGAAAGACCCTTGGGGTAATACCAAAGCCGGATTAAATATTTCCGGAAAAATCAGCCGTAAAGACTGGGGCTTAAACTGGAATTCCGCTTTGGAAGCCGGTGGTGTATTAGTGAGTGACGACGTTCGTTTAAACATCGAATTACAACTTGTAAAGCAATAATTATTTCATAATCTGGTTTTAAATAGAACCGTTGCAGTCTACCTTTTTAGGGAAACTGCAACGGTTTCTTATTTTAGCCTCGGCAACAATCTGCTTTCCAATATGCTAAAAAACACTATTTTTGTCCGTCAATAACAAACAAAACCAACAGAGAAGAATATGAAAGCATATGTATTTCCAGGTCAGGGCGCGCAGTTTACCGGAATGGGTAAAGAATTATACGAAAATTCGGCACTGGCTAAAGCGCTATTCGAAAAAGCAAACGAGATATTAGGTTTTCGCATTACCGACATTATGTTTGAAGGTACTGCCGAACAATTAAAAGAAACCAAAGTAACACAACCGGCTGTTTTTTTACATTCGGTTATTTTGGCCAAAACCCTTGGTGACGACTTTAAACCGGAAATGGTTGCCGGTCACTCGTTAGGGGAATTTTCGGCTTTGGTTGCCAACGGAACCTTATCGTTTGAAGATGCTTTGAAATTGGTTTCCCAAAGAGCTATGGCGATGCAAAAAGCCTGCGAAATCACTCCATCTACTATGGCGGCCGTTTTAGGTCTTGAGGATAAAGTAGTGGAAGAGGTATGTGCTTCAATCGACGGAGTGGTTGTAGCTGCCAATTACAATTGCCCGGGTCAGTTGGTAATTTCCGGTGAGTTAACGGCTGTGGAAAAAGCCTGCGAAGCGATGAAAGAAGCCGGAGCAAAACGTGCCTTAATCCTTCCGGTTGGCGGTGCCTTCCACTCACCTATGATGGAACCGGCCCGCGAAGAACTGGCAGCAGCTATCGAAGCAACTACATTTAACACGCCTATTTGTCCCGTATACCAAAACGTACCGGCAAAAGCTGTTTCGGATCCTGCTGAAATCAAAAAGAATTTGATCACACAATTAACCGCTCCGGTAAAATGGACGCAATCCGTACAACAAATGATTGCCGACGGTGCGACTTTGTTTACAGAAGTAGGTCCGGGTAAAGTTTTAGTTGGGTTGGTCAATAAAATCGATAAAAACGTAGCGACTGCTTCTGCATAATAGTATAAATACTACTATAGTATTTCACACCTGACAGGTTTTGAAAACCTGTCAGGTGTTTTTTTTTACCCGTGTTTACATTCCGCTTCGGATCGCTTCCACCGGATCCAGTTTGGAGGCTGAAATCGCCGGGATAATTCCGGAAATTAATCCGATAAAAGCGGCAAGTGACGTTCCGATAATGATATTCCAAAAGCCCAGTACAAATTCAAAGTCCAATACTTTCGACAAAACCAAAGCAATAATCCAAACCAAAAACATTCCGACCAATCCTCCGATTACCGATAGAATAACGGCTTCAAACAGGAATTGGAACAATATAAATCGGTTTTTCGCTCCTAAAGCTTTCTGTATTCCGATCAGGTTGGTGCGTTCTTTTACCGACACAAACATAATGTTGGCAATTCCGAAACCGCCTACCAACAGGGAAAAACCACTGATAATCCAGCCTACCACATTCATTTGCCCGACGATATTATCGATCAGATCCGTGAATCCGGATAATACATTAATAAAAAAGTTATTGATATCTCCGGTTTTTAGCCCTCTGAAAGTACGTAGCTTTTGGATCAATTCGCCTTTAAAAGCTTCAATATCCACACCTTTTACCGGTTTTATCAGAATCGCCGGTGTTAGCATATCACTATTATCACCGTATAATCGTCTTAGGAAATTTACCGGTAGGAAAACCGAAACGTCTCTACTCGGTCCGAAAGTACTTGATCCTTCTTTATCCAGAACACCAATCACTGTAAACCGTTGTCCGTATAAACGTATTTTTTTACCCATCGGATCCATCGTCCCAAACAATCCTGTTGCGACTTCGCTTCCAATAATGATTACCGGCGAGCCCGAATTGGATTCTGCTTCGTTAAAAAAACGTCCCTGTGCAAATTTTAACTTTTCAATATCGATAAACTCATTGGTACACGGGGTCACATTAATACTGCTCACCGTATTCGATTCGTATTTGATATTTTCTTTACGGGTAAACAGATTGAATGAAATCTTATCCAGATCGTTTAACGACCGTTTCAGATAGTCGAATTCTTCGTAGGTTACATCCGGGAATTGCTCGCGTTTCCATTGTGGTATATCCGATGGTCCGAATGAAAAACGCATCAGGTAGATCGTATTTTTATCCAATCCGCTAAGGTCATTTTTGATTTTACGGTCCATCGAATCGACAGCCGCCAACACGGCAATAATCGAGAAGATACCAATTGTAACACCTAACAGCGATAACAGGGTTCGCAATTTATTATTCCGCAAAGCATTGAGTGCAAAACTCAGACTTTCTTTTAGCAGTCGTAGGTATAACAACATAGTGACGTGTTTAACTTTTGTAAAATTCTGTATTTTTTGAGCAATATCCTAGCTGATTAGTCCATAAAAAACCGTAAATGTTACAGAAAATTTACACAAATACCCAATAGTCCTATCATAACCGAAGTCTACCCTTATCCGATTATCTTCCATTGCTTAAAGTTCTGCTCCCAATAAAGCTGTGAATCAGATCAGAAACCGTGAAAAAAAATCAAAAAACACTAAAATCTCATGCCCTTTCTTTTGAATGTTAGTATAACAATAATTACTTTTGCACCTTTAAAAAACACAACAACACAATGAACACAACAAAAACCATTCAATCGGCTTTAATTTCGGTATTCGACAAAGACGGCCTGGAACCTATCGTTAGAAAATTACACGACCATAAGGTGACTATTTATTCCACCGGTGGAACCGAAGATTTCATCAAAAATCTAGGTATTCCGGTAGTTCCTGTGGAAGATGTAACGTCGTATCCTTCCATTTTAGGCGGACGCGTTAAAACGTTACATCCGAAAATTTTCGGTGGAATCTTAAACCGTCAGGATCACGAAGGCGATGTACAACAGATGAAGGAATACGAAATTCCACAAATTGATCTGGTTATTGTTGACTTATATCCGTTTGAAAAAACCGTTGCTTCCGGAGCCAGCGAAGCCGATATTATCGAAAAAATCGACATCGGTGGTATTTCCCTGATCCGTGCGGCGGCTAAAAACTTTAAAGATACCGTTATCGTAGCATCGGTAAACGAATATGCGTTATTCCTTGACATGATCACGAACGGAAACGGAGCAACTACACTAGAAGAAAGACGCCTTTTGGCTACCAAAGCGTTCCATGTTTCGTCGCATTATGACGGTGCTATTTTCAACTATTTCAATACCGATGAAACGGTTTATAAAGCCAGTGTAGCCAATGGTCAGATATTGCGTTACGGCGAAAACCCACACCAGAAAGGGTATTTCTTTGGTGATTTCGACGCAATGTTTACCAAAGTACACGGAAAAGAGCTTTCGTACAACAACCTTCTGGACGTTGACGCGGCTGTAAATCTGATGCATGAGTTTAAAAACGACGATCCGACATTCGCGATTCTAAAACACAACAATGCTTGTGGATTAGCGACGCGTAAAACGATGAAAGAAGCCTATCTGGATGCTTTAGCCGGTGATCCGACTTCGGCTTTCGGTGGTGTTTTGATCGCCAATGGAAAAATTGACGAAGCCGCTGCGGAAGAAATCAACAAGTTGTTTTGCGAAGTGGTAATTGCTCCGGCATATGACGAAAAAGCGATCGCTATTTTAGAAGAAAAGAAAAACAGAATCATCCTGATCCAAAACGATGTAGAATTACCTACAAAACAGGTACGCACCTGTCTTAATGGAATGTTAATTCAGGATAAAGACAATATTACAGACAATAAAGAGCTTTTAAAAACCGTTACAGTAACAGCACCTACAGAACAGGAAATTGAAGATTTACTGTTTGCCTCAAAAATCTGTAAACACACCAAATCAAACACTATTGTTTTTGCAAAGAACAAACAGCTATGCGCATCCGGAACCGGACAAACTTCCCGAGTGGATGCTTTACGCCAGGCTGTAGAAAAAGCAAACTCATTCCATTTTGATTTAAACGGAGCGGTGATGGCAAGCGATGCTTTCTTCCCTTTCCCGGATTGTGTTGAGTTGGCAAAAAATGCCGGTATCACCGCTGTTATTCAACCGGGTGGCTCTATAAAAGACGAACTGAGTATCAACTATTGCAACGAAAATAAAGTTGCGATGGTATTTACCGGAGTTCGTCATTTTAAACATTAATTTTATTATTTTTGTAGGCTAATTATTTATAAATGTATTAAACCCTTTTTTGTATGGGATTTTTTGATTTCATGACTGAGGATATTGCGATTGACCTAGGTACCGCAAATACCCTTATTATCCACAATGACAAAGTTGTCGTTGATAGTCCATCTATCGTTGCTCGTGATCGTGTTTCTGGGAAAATTATTGCTGTTGGTAAAGAAGCAAACCAGATGCAGGGTAAGACTCATGAAAACATCAAAACCATACGTCCTCTAAAGGATGGTGTAATTGCTGATTTTGACGCATCGGAAAAAATGATCAGTTTGTTCATCAAAAGCATTCCGGCGCTTAAGAAAAAAATGTTTACACCGGCTTTGCGAATGGTGGTTTGTATCCCTTCCGGTATTACGGAAGTGGAAATGCGTGCGGTAAAAGAATCCTGTGAGCGGGTTAATGGAAAAGAAGTATACCTGATCCACGAACCGATGGCTGCGGCTATCGGTATCGGGGTCGATATTATGCAGCCGAAAGGAAATATGATTGTCGATATCGGAGGAGGTACTACCGAAATCGCCGTAATCGCTTTAGGCGGAATCGTTTGTGACAAATCGGTTAAAATTGCCGGTGACGTGTTTACCAATGATATCGTATATTATATGCGAACACAACACAACCTTTTTGTTGGAGAAAGTACCGCTGAAAAAATCAAAATTGCTATCGGTGCCGCTACGGAAGACCTGGATACGCCGCCGGATGAAATGTCGGTTCAGGGACGTGACTTGTTAACCGGAAAGCCAAAACAGGTGGACGTTTCGTACCGTGAGATCGCAAAAGCTTTGGATAAATCCATTCAGCGTATTGAAGATGCGGTTATGGAAACCTTATCACAAACACCGCCCGAACTAGCCGCCGATATTTACAATACCGGTATTTATCTGGCCGGTGGAGGATCGATGTTACGAGGACTTGACAAGCGTATCTCTCAAAAAACGGATTTACCGGTTTATATCGCCGAAGATCCATTAAGAGCCGTTGTAAGAGGAACGGGAATGGCATTAAAAAATATTCAGAAATTCAAAGGGATTCTTATCAAATAAAGAACTAATTCATGCAGCAAATCTTTAACTTTATATTAAAAAACAGTAACCGGTTACTGTTTTTGCTGCTTTTGGGCATTTCTTTATCATTGACCATACAATCCCATTCCTATCACAGAAGCCGTTATATCAGTTCGGCGAATGTGTTTACCGGATTTGTATACGAAAAGATCAATAACGTTAAAGAATATCTGAACCTTCGCGAACAAAACAACCAGCTGGCCAATGAAAACGCTCAGTTGAAAAAACTGCTTTTTAACAATACCGATTCCTTAACAGCCGGAAGTGCCTTACCGAAACCGTCCGGAATCGAAAATGTAAAAGTGTATAATGCCAAGGTAATCAACAATACTTTTAACAGTAAAGAAAATTACCTGACCTTATTGGGCGGACAACAGGACGGTATTAAACCGGATATGGGTGTCGTAAACAGTTTGGGCGTAGTCGGTATTATCGAAAAAACATCCAGTAGTTATTCGACCGTACAAAGTATTCTGAATGTGAAATCGCAGATCAATGCCAAGATTAAAAAATCGAACCACTTCGGGTCCCTGATATGGAACGGGAAAAATGTAGGTTTTGCTCAGTTGATCGACGTTCCTCGTCTGGCTTCCGTACGTAAAGGCGATACTATTGTTACCGGTGGTCGTTCGGAAATTTTTCCTGAAAATATTCCTATCGGTACTATTGATAAAGTGTATATCGACAAGGCAACCAATTACTATACGCTGAACGTTCGTTTATTTAACGATATGACCAATTTAGGCCATGTCTATGTAATTGAAAACCTAAAAAAACAGGAAATCCAGAAATTAGAAGAAGAGACAAAAAATGAATAGTACGTTTATCACAAATAGCTTACGCTTTGTCGTGCTGCTCGCTATACAGGTTGTTATCTTTAACAACATCGACTTTCTGGGTTTTATCAATCCGTATCCGTATATTCTTTTTATCATTTTATATCCGGTAAACGGTAGTAAAGCCGGTTTGCTGGTTGCCAGCTTCTTTCTGGGACTTGTGATGGATATGTTTTCCAATTCCGGAGGAGTGCATGCTGCAGCCTGTGTAACTCTGGCCTATTTCAGACCAACCTTTTTTAAATTCTCATTCGGGGTAAGCTACGAATACCAGACGGTTAAAATAACCGATAAACTGACACCCGAACGTTTTTCGTTTATTCTTATTGCGGTAGTTACCCATCATTTAGTATTATATTTATTAGAAATATTCCGTTTTAATTTTATTTGGGATATTTTATTGCGAACTTTACTAAGCACTATATTTACCTTACTGCTTTGCATCATAATTATTTATTTAATTAAGCCTAGCAAACGATGAGAAAACTTTTATTACCCGGTTTGATTGTTATTGCAGCACTGCTGATAATGGCAAGGCTTTTTTATTTGCAGATTTTAGACGATTCTTATATTCAAAAATCGGATAATAATGCCATCAAAATCAAATACGAATATCCGGAACGCGGTTACATCTACGACCGTAATGGTCAGCTATTGGTAGCAAATCAGCCGTCATATGATATTATGGTAACGCCTAAAGACGTTAAAAATATCGACACGTTGGAATTTTGTAATCTACTTAATATTACCAAAGAAGATTTTATCAAAAAAATTGAAAAAGCACGTGTTTACAGTCCGATGCTCCCATCGGTGTTTATCGCACAGTTAAACAAAATGGAATACGCTGCTTTTCAGGAAAAGATCCGGAAATTTTCCGGTTTCGAGATTCTGAAACGTTCTTTACGGGACTATCAAGTGACCGTCGGTGCCAATATCTTTGGTTATATCACACAGGTAAACGATAACATCATCAAAAAGAAACCGTATTACAAAAGCGGGGATTTGATCGGTATGCAAGGTGTAGAACAGATGTATGAAGAGGTTTTACGCGGTACCAAAGGTGTAAAATACATACAGCGGGATCGTTTTAACCGCGAAATCGGTCCTTATAAAGACGGTATTTACGATACGATTGCCGTTCAGGGTGAAGACATCACCTTAACCATCGATGCCGAGCTTCAAAAGTATGGCGAAGCTTTAATGGTAAACAAACGCGGTGGTATTGTTGCGATCGAACCCAAAACCGGTGAAATCCTCGCTTTGGTGACCGCTCCATCCTATGATCCGGCCATTTTGGTAGGTCGCGAGCGTTCTAAGAATTATACCATGTTGTATAACGATTCGATTGCAAAACCGCTTTACGACCGCGGACTTTTGGCTGAATATCCGCCGGGATCGCCTTTTAAAATTTTAACCGGTCTAGCCGGTCTTCAGGAAGAAGTAATCGACGAAAATACAACCTTTGTTTGTCATCACGGATTTTCCTACGGTAGAGGTGCTTTTATGAAATGCCACTGTCCGGGCGGAAATATCAAATTGCATAACGGTATTTACAAATCCTGTAATGCCTATTTTGCCAATGTGTTCAAACGAACGATCGAAAAATACAATAAACCCCGTTTTGGTGTGGACGCCTGGAGTGCACATATGAAGAGTTTCGGATTGGGGAATTTTATGGGTTACGATCTTCCACCGGGAAGAAAAGGACATATTCCGACTTCGCGTTATTATGACCGCTGGTATCCAAACGGTGGCTGGAAAAGTACGACCATTATTTCCAATTCCATCGGACAGGGTGAGGTAACCATGACACCAATTCAATTGGCGAATATGATGGCCACAATTGCCAATGAAGGCTATTATTATACGCCTCACGTAATCAAAAAAATTGAAAAGCATAAGATCGACAAAAAGTTTACGACCAAACACATTACGTCTATCGACAAACAATATTTCCGACCAGTGATCGATGGTTTATTCGACGTATACAATATGGGAACTGCAGCCAGTCTTCGTGTAGAAGGAATTGAGATTTGCGGTAAAACCGGTACGGCCGAAAACTTTACCAAAATCAACGGAAAAAGAGTACAGCTAACCGACCACTCGGTTTTCGTAGCATTTGCACCGCGAAACGATCCGAAAATCGCCATCGCTGTATTGGTCGAAAACGGTTATTGGGGTGCCCGTTGGGCCGGGCCTATTTCCAGTTTGATGATTGAGAAATATCTAAAAAAGACCATTACCCGTACCGATTTGGAAAAAAGAATGCTGGAAGGCAGTTTACAACATGAATACGACAAGGTAACCAGTGGTGTACCTTTTACAATCAATAACCGATAATGAAGAATCAGAGCGTAGCGAATAATATCGATTGGATTACCATACTTATATATATTATATTGGTGATCATGGGGTGGATGAATATCTACTCGGCTTCGTTACCGCTTGAGGAAACTTCCATATTTGATTTAAGTCAGACCTACGGCAAGCAAATGCTTTTTATTATGCTTACCATCCCGTTGATTTTCACCATACTTTCTGTGGATGCCAAAATATTCGAAAAGTATGCTATTGTTTTTTATGCATTTGGTATTGTCCTCCTCCTCGGGCTATTTGCCTTTGGTAAGACCATTAAAGGACAAACCAACTGGTACCAGTTTGGCGGTTTCGGTTTCCAGCCGTCTGAGTTCGTAAAAACGGCCACCGCTTTACTTTTGGCTAAGTTACTCAGTGACACTCAGATCAATATCAAACTATTTAAACACCAGTTAATTGCACTGGCCGTATTTGGATTTCCGGTTGTTTTGATCCTTTTACAGCCCGATGCCGGTAGTGCCATGATTTTTATTTCATTGGTGTTCGTATTATATCGCGAAGGATTGCCAAGCTGGTATCTCTGGACCGGTTTTATTGCCATCGCCCTCTTTATTCTGGCACTCATTGTTAAACCGGTATTTATCGTTATACTGGCACTTATTATAATGATCATCCATTATATCTTTAACCGTCGTATCAACCGGAATCCTATTGTTTACGGGATTATTTTTGTATTGATAACGGGATTTGTGTTTTCAGTGGATTATGTCTACGAAAACGTATTGGAGGCCCACCAAAAAGACCGTATCAATGTACTTCTAGGAAAAGATGTAAACATGCAGCGTGAAGGATATAACCTGAATCAGTCGATGATTGCCATTGGATCCGGAAGCTGGCTTGGCAAAGGCTATCTCGAAGGAACCCAAACCAAAGGAGGTTTCGTACCGGAACAGCATACCGATTATATTTTCACGACCGTTGGTGAGGAATGGGGATTTGCCGGTGCTTCGGTTGTAATCGTATTATTTGTAACTCTTTTTATGCGGATTATCTATCTTGCCGAACATCAGAAAACAAAATTCAGTCGGGTGTATGGCTATTGTGTCGCAACCTTCCTGTTTACGCACTTTTTTGTAAATATTTCGATGCTAATCAAGATGTTTCCAACCATTGGAGTACCACTACCCTTTTTCTCCTATGGTGGATCGAGTTTATGGGCGTTTACCATTTTATTGTTTGTATTCCTGAAAATGGATGCCAACAAAGTAAACGAGTGGTAGCCTAATTAAAACTCCACGCTTTATAATCGCTGTTTTTTTCAAATTTATTTTCGATAGCGTCCGGTAATTGCGGAAAGAAATCGATTCCGGTGAGTTTTTCGATCGTATCTACATCGACTACAAATTCGTATAACGGTCGGTCGCTTACAGCATGTGGAACCAGAAATCCGATCATTTTATCGCCTTTTTGGGTCATCAGTACCTTATAGAAATAATTTGGTACGGCGACATTTTCTTTTCCGATGGTTTTTAAATTTTCAGACAAAACACCACCAGTCACCACATATAATCCGTCATATTTTGTAGCCCAATACCGTACTTTTTGTTCCAGTCGGTTCCAGACACCATCGTTAAAGTGATGCAATTGCGGTGAAATATTAGAGGTTAGAAATGTTTCTTCAAACATTTTATAATTCTTTTTCCGATCACCAGCCGGGCACAAATGCCCTTTATCATAACCGGATTGTTTGTAGTTCCGCCAACTTGCCGAACCCGATTTTACGTCTTTATCCTCAGTAAACAACGGACGCTTAAAGTCCCTGTTGGACAAATCATCTTTTGTTAGTGTATAGGCTACCCATTCTGCCTGTTCATAGGGTTCGGCATAGGAAAAGGAATACGCTTCATGGTTGATCACCACTCCGGTTGTTGATGTCGGGAAATAATCAAAATCCGTCGTTCTAAAAGTTGTTGCCACGGTATCTTTCGAAGCCACAATTCCATTTTCTGACACTTCAGACAAAACGGTATCCGGTATTGCGGGTGTCTTTTTATCACACGAAAAAAAGAAAACAAACACGAAAAAGAGTTTTATCAGAAATACAGGTCGTTTCATCGCTATTACTACAGGCATGGCTTGATTTTTGTTACATTTGTAAAGATAATAAATAGTTATAACCCTTTTAAAATTAATAAAAGTAGTATCTATGAAAGTAAAATTGATGGTTGCACTAGCTGTTATTTCAACACAGTTTAGTTTTGGACAGGAAATTTCGAAAGAAACCGTTAGCAACAATGCCGAAACCCACCTAACACAAAGTCTTGACGATTTAAAAAAGATCAAAGAAGAAAAAGAGCGACTGGAAAAAGCAAAGCTTAAAGAACATGAATTAGCGCTTAAAGAAGCCGAAAAACAGCGTAAAGCGGCCGAAAAAGAACAAAAACGACTGGCCAAAGAATTGCAAAAAGCCGAAAAAGTCAAAAAAGATATCGAAAAGGCTCAGAAAAACGTTCATAAAGCGACTGACAGATTAGCCGACAGTCAGAAGGATTTGGACAAACAGGCTGCAAAGTATAAAACCTTAAAAGACAAAGACAAACTTACTCCCGAAGAAGATATCAAATGGAAGAAAAAGCTGTTAAAGCTAACCAACAAAAATAAAGAGCGCAAAATTGAATTACAGGAAGCCCAATTAAACCTGAAAAATCTCAATCCTAATGCGTAACAAAAAAGCCTTCACATGAAGGCTTTTTTGTTTTACGTTTTTACATCAAGTGCATCGCGTAAGGCATTTCCGATCATCATAAAGGCCAAAACAAGTAGCAACATGGCCACACCCGGAATAATTGCCAGATATGGTTTTCCAAGGATGATATAGTTGTAGTTATCTTTGATCATAGCACCCCAACTTGGTACCGGTAATTGTGCGCCCAATCCTAAAAAACTTAATCCACTTTCGACCAGAATCGCCGAGGCAAAATTGGCCGCCGAAATTACGATCACCGGTGCCATACTGTTTGGTAATATATGATGGAATATAATCCGACTATTGGTATAGCCTAAGGCACGTGCCGCGGTTACGTATTGCATTTCTTTAATTCCCATAACCTGGCCGCGGACCACACGTGCAACCTCGACCCACATGGTAAGTCCTACGGCTACAAAAACCTGCCAGAATCCTTTTCCCAGTGCCAATGTAATCGCGATAACCAACAACAAGGTTGGAATCGACCAGATTACATTGATCAACCACATCACCATCGCATCGATCTTTCCGCCGTAATAACCCGCCAAAGCACCGAAGAAAATCCCAACCACCAATGAAATCAAAACGGCTACAAACCCGATGGCTATCGAAACCCGCGATCCGATAATCAGACGGCTAAGCAAATCGCGTCCCTGATTATCCGTTCCTAAAAGGAATTTCCTTTCGGAGACAAATTCTTTTTCAATCGTTTTTTTATCAACCGCTTTTCCAAAAGCAGATAACGGAATTTTATCGGAAATAACAATACTCTTATCGTCCGAATACTCGTCGAAATACAAGCTGTCGTTTGCTATTTTATAAGTATTGATCGGTTTTTGCATCACCGTTTCCGGATGCCCCGTAAAATAATCATACCAATGGCTTTCGGGTTGGTTTTCCAACGGAACCTGTAGCATGGTCACCTTAAATCCGGGTTCTTTCGAACGAATTGCCAGATCACCCCAGTTGGCATATTTAGTACTATCCGGTGCTAAAAAATAGCCAAAAATGGAAATAAAAACCAGTACAGCTATAAATACAAAACTGAAAACGCCCCAAAAATTCCTACGGAATTTCTGGAGCGCTAAAGCAGTAAGCGATTGATTTGATAAACTCATTAATTTACTTTATCAACTATTTTATTTTTTTTGTCTTTTAATGTGATGGTTCCTTTAACATCTTTGCCGCTATTTTTCATATCGTTTAAAATGTTCAAAGCTTCATCTACATATACATCGTTACTTAGGCTTTCATGCCAACGCTCTCTTTTCTGAGCCAAAACGGTATCATTTTTAAACATTTCTTTTTCATATGGCAAGGATCCGAAGGACAGATTGTTTTTATAATCGGCCAATGCTTTGAATTTTTTCGCGGTATTTTCAACTGCTGTTTCTTCAGCGCGGAACTTGTTAAAGTTAAGGCTCAACGTATTCATATCCTTACGGGAACTAATCCATTTGGCATTTTCATCGATCAATTTGAATTGCTCATTTGTCGCCATACGCTCTTTACTTTTTGCTATAGCTGCTGTAAAATCCAATCCTTTTACCGGTTGGTAATTCGCTGGGTCAATTTTATCCCACGGCATTGCATTGTCGATATCACGCTCACCCATATCGATATACGAATAACGATCCGGCATTACGACATCACTTAATACCCCTTCGCGTTGCGTAGAACCTCCGTTAACACGGTAGAATTTCTGCGTAGTTGTTTTCAACGCACCTAAGTCACCATAAGGGTTACTTCGGATAAACTGGTTCAGGTCGATAACATTTTGTACCGTTCCTTTTCCATAGGTATGTTTGCTTCCAATCACTACACCGCGCTTATAATCCTGAATGGCTGCCGCAAAAATTTCGGATGCTGAAGCTGAGAAATTATTCACCATCACCACCAACGGTCCGTCCCAGTGTACTTTTGACTGTTTGTTGTATAATACTTCTTTTTTACCGTTAGCCGATTTCACCTGAACCACTGGTCCCTGATCAATAAATAAACCAACCATATCTACAACGGTTTGTAACGATCCTCCTCCATTATCTCTAAGATCCATCACAATTCCCTGAACATTTTGTTTTTTAAGGCGTTCAATTTCCTGAGCCACATCCTTAAAAGCGTCTCTTTTATCTTTATTCTCAAAATCGATATAGAATTTCGGAAGATTGATAATACCATACGTCATATCCCCTTTTTTCACGATCGATGATTTGGCATAAGTTTCCTCAATTTCAACTACCTCACGGACAATTGGAATCACTTTGATCGTTCCGTCTACTTTTTTAACGGTCAGACGAACCTCGGTTCCTTTTTTACCTTTAATTTTTTTCACCACATCGTCCAAACGCATTCCAACCACATCTACCGGCTCTGCATTCCCTTGAGCAACTTTCATGATCACATCACCCTGTTCCAATTGTTTTCCTCTCCATGCCGGTCCGCCAGGTATCAGTTCGGTAATTTCGGTATAGTCATTTTTCTTTTGTAAACGCGCTCCGATTCCTTCCAGACTTCCGCTAATGCTGATGTCGAATTTCTCTTTATCGTCTGGCGCAAAATAGAAGGTATGCGGGTCAAATCGTTCTACAATCGAATTCAGATACACTGAAAACCAATCATCACGATCCAATTCCGCAATAAATCCAAAATACTCATCCAACGATTTTAAGGTCGTTTCACGGGAACTTTTCTCCAATTCCTCCATGGTTTTTGGTTTCGAATCAGACTCTTTTTTGGCTGTTGTTCCTTCTTTTTTGATCCCTTTATCTTCTTTCTCTTTTTCCTGTAATTTCAGCTTATCGGTTACAGAAGACAATACATTGAGTTTTAGCTGTTTTTCCCAACGGTTTTTTAATTCCAGTTTATTTTTGGAAAACGGCTGTTTGTCATAATCCAGATTGATTTGCTCGTCTGTATTAAAATCAAACGGACGTGCCAGAATGTCTTTGTAAATACCTTTCGCTTCTCCCATTCGTTCCATCAAACGGGTATACGTAAGGTCAAAAAAGGTTAAATCCTTATTACGGATCATGTCGTCAATCTGTGTCTCGTATTTCGAAAACTCATCGATATCCGACTGGATAAAGAATCGTTTCGACGGATCGAGTGCCGAAATATATTCTTTATAAACACTTTTTGAAAACGCGTCATCCATCTGCACCGGATCATAATGCCCTTTTTCCAACACAAATGTCAGTAATTCCAGTAAAAGACGGTCTTTTTCCGGATCTGATTTTTTAGTGGGCATAAAACTCCAAAGTATTGCTGACAAAGCGGTTATCAACAATACAATCTTATAATTTCTCTTCATAAACTGCCAAAAAGTATTCATTACTATTTTTCAACTAAATTACATAAAAAAGGGCGCCACTCTCTTAATATACGGATAATTTTTTGTTAAAGGTTTCTTTTTATTAGTGAATCATCAGCCCTTTCTTAAAATTTCAAAAATCAAAAATTGTACCAGAACAAATTTAGAAATTGCGTATTTTAGCGAAAGTTAAAAAAATGCCCGAAATGAACAAAAAACCTTTGATTCTGGTAACCAACGACGATAGTATTGTTGCGCCCGGAATACGTGCTTTAATTGCTGTCATGAAAGAGATTGGTGATGTAGTTGTAGTGGCGCCCGACAGTCCGCAATCGGCTATGGGACACGCTATCACCATTAATAATACGCTACATATCGAAAAAGTCAAAATCGATGCCGATCTGGATATGGAATACAGTTGTTCCGGAACTCCGGTTGACTGTGTAAAAATTGCCGTACATGAAATTTTAAAGCGCAAACCGGATCTTTGTGTTTCAGGAATCAACCACGGTTCGAATTCTTCTATTAATATTATTTATTCGGGAACGATGAGTGCTGCGGTAGAAGCCGGTATCGAAGGAATTCCGGCCATTGGTTTTTCGTTACTCGATTTTAGCTGGAATGCCGATTTTGAACCGGTAAAGGCTTTTGTAAAGAAGATCACACTGGAAGTACTGGAAAAAGGATTACCTGACAGTGTTATTCTAAATGTGAATTTGCCAAAATTACCGGTAGACGAAATCAAAGGAATCAAAGTATGTCGCCAGGCAAAAGCCATGTGGGAAGAGCGTTTTGACAAAAGAACCAATCCGCAGGGAAAAGACTATTATTGGTTAACCGGCGAATTTATCAATCAGGATAAAGGTGAAGATACCGACGAATGGGCCTTGGCCAACGGTTATATTTCCGTAGTTCCGGTTCAATTTGATTTAACAGCGCACCATGCCATCCAGCAACTGAATACCTGGAATCTTAATTCCTAAAAACATTATGACTAAAAAAGATCTTATCATCGGGTTTCTTATCGGTATTGTGGCCGCCTGTATTGGCGCCGGACTTTTTCTGTTGTTGTTTACCGATATCCGCAGTATTGAAGGCTTGCATTTTATCCGACAACAGCATTTATCCGGAAAAGTAATCACGCTGGGTGCTATTGCTAATCTGATTTGTTTTTTTATTTTATTAAAATTTCAGAAAGAAGAAATGGCACGCGGTGTTGTACTGGCAACGTTATTTTTAGCCATTCTAACCGTTCTATTATAATCGTACCAACATGAAATACTATATTATTGCCGGGGAAGCTTCGGGCGATCTGCACGGTTCCAATCTGATAAAAGCTCTTTTACAACACGATCCCACAGCCGAAATCCGCTTTTGGGGTGGTGATCTGATGCAACAAGCCGGCGGAACATTGGTAAAACATTACCGCGATCTGGCTTTTATGGGTTTTGCAGAGGTTGTTATGAATCTGAAAACGATCCTCAATAATATTAAAATCTGTAAAGCCGATATTCTGGCTTTTCAACCGGATGTGCTGATTTTTATCGATTACCCTGGTTTTAATATGCGTATCGCCAAATGGGCGAAAGCGCTTGGTATGAAAACACATTATTACATTTCGCCACAAATCTGGGCCTGGAAAGAAAACCGTATTCATGCTATTAAGCGCGATGTGGATAAAATGTATGTGATTCTTCCGTTTGAAAAGGATTTTTACGAGAAAAAACACCATTATCCGGTCGATTTTGTTGGTCATCCATTAATCGATGCGATTCATAACCGACCAAAAACCGATACCGAAAAATTTAGAAAAGAACACGATCTGGACGACAAACCGATCATTGCATTATTACCCGGTAGCCGGAAACAGGAAATTTCAAAAATGCTATCCGAAATGCTATCGGTTGTCGATAGTTTTCCGGACTATCAATTTGTAATTGCCGGTGCGCCGAGTCAGGATTTTGAATTTTACAAACAGTTTCTCACGAATAAAAGGGTGCATTTTATTTCGAATAAAACGTACGATTTGCTGAGTGTAGCACATGCGGCACTGGTCACTTCCGGAACCGCCACCCTGGAAACCGCGCTTTTTAAAGTGCCGGAAGTCGTTCTCTATAAAGGAAACTGGATCTCGTATCAGATTGCTAAACGCATTATTACGCTCAAATATATTTCACTTGTCAATTTGATCATGGATCAGGAAGTGGTAACCGAATTGATCCAGAACGATTGCAATCCTAAAAAAATTAAAGCGGAACTGCATAAAATATTAGAGCCGAATCATCGTTCTAAAGTATTGGCTGCTTATGATTTGCTGGAAGAAAAGCTCGGCGGAGAAGGTGCAAGCGACAAAACGGCCCGTTTAATTATGGATAATTTAACATAAGCCCAAAAAATTATTTCCCTAATTTTGTTGAAAAGCGTTTGAAGATATGAGAAAGGTTATACAAGTATTGGTTTTATTATTTCTGGTGGTTTCCTGTAAAACTGCCGCTCCTACCATTATCACTTCTAAAAAAGAAGCCGAAAAAAAAGGAGTTTACACCTATTCCGAAAGAACAAAATCCAAAACTGTAGCCGTTTCCGATAAAAACGCCAAACCGTCCGAATCTAAAAAAACGAATACGAAAAAACGAAAAATTGTAGACAGTGATGTTCCGGAAAATGATATCATTGTGAGCAATGAAAACGAAAGTTATCTGGCCGAACAATTAACCAACAGCGCGATGGATTATCTTGGTGTCCGTTACCGCGGTGGCGGAACAACCCGCGAAGGAATGGATTGTTCCGGATTGGTTACGGCTGTTTTTAGTTCGTTTGACATGGAACTACCCCGAAGTTCCAACGACATGGCCAAAGTGGGCGAAAAACTCGAATTTAAGGATATTAAACGCGGGGATCTGGTTTTCTTTAAAACCAACGGCAGACGGGTTATCAATCATGTCGGACTGGTGGTAGAAGTGGTCGAAGATGAAATAAAATTCATCCATTCCTCAACGTCCAGCGGTGTGATCATTTCGTCAACCAAAGAGCCCTATTACGAACGTTCTTTTGTTCAGGCCAACCGAGTGGTGAACTAATCCCGGTTTTTATTTTTCGCTATTTTTCAATACCTTATTGTTTCCATGAAGGTATTGCGATATCCCATATTCGGAATTACGTGTTGCTTTGTATCCGGAATTGTAGTCGATTTTTATACAAAACCGGACACAATCGCTCTTTTTATAGCCCTTGCAATTTCATTTGTCCTGTTTTGTATTTGTTATGGCTATTCCAATCGGCATTTTATACAGAAAAACTATTTTGGCCTTAGTGTTTATTTGCTGTTTTTTTGCTGCGGAAGTTGGAGTCATCACCTCCATTATGCACCAAATCAGTCGAAACATTATAGTCATTATCTTCCTCATTCCGGACATTATCCCATTCGGGGAATAATCACAGAACGGCTAAAAAATAGTACCGATTTCGAAAAGTATCTTTTTAAGGTAGCCGAGCTTAATTCTCAAAAGGCAAACGGAACGCTTTTGCTCTATATTCCCAAAACCATCGTCCTCTACAAACCTGTAACGGGCTCCGAAATTCTGATCCATGATTCCGTCGCTTCTTTACCGAAAAACAGAAATCCCTTTCAGTTTAATTATGCCGATTATATGGCCAAACGGAATGTATTCCATCAGGTCTATCTTAACGCGAACAATTTTAAACGAACCGGTCATTCCAATGGTATTTTGAGTCGGATTGCAACCTATCGCGATCGGTTACTCGAGGGTTTTAAAAAACATCATTTTAAACCGGAAACGCAGCATATCATCAATGCTTTGGTATTGGGACAACGACAGGATATGGATCGCGATACGACCTCCGCCTATGCCGATGCCGGTACGGCACATATACTCGCCATTTCCGGACTTCATATCGCACTTTTATACGGAATCCTGCTTTTCCTGACAAAGCCGCTAAAAAGGATTAAAAATGGTAAAATTCTACAACTCCTGATCCCAATAGTGCTTCTTTGGTTTTATGCCTTGCTAACCGGATTTTCGGCCTCGGTGGTTCGTTCGGTGACGATGTTGAGTTGTATCGGCTTAGGGCTTTTTTTAAACCGACCGGCCAATCGCTATCAGGGTATTTTGGTTTCCTTTTTTTTCCTGGTAGTTTTAAAACCCAATTATATTTTCGACATTGGTTTTCAACTGAGCTATATGGCCGTTTTTTCCATTATTGCTCTGAACACCCTTTTTCAGAAAATTCATTTATCCAAAAACCCGATCGTTCGCTATTTCACTGGAATCGCATTTGTTTCGTTCGCCGCCCAAATCGGCGTACTACCGTTATGCCTATACTATTTTCATCAGGTTCCGTTATTGTTTATGGCGTCCAATCTGGTAGTATTGCCGCTAACTGCCTTGATCTTAACTTTAGGCATCCTGCTGACGATTCTTAATTTTATCCCCGGAAATCTCATCTTATTTTTAGGAAAAGTACTGTCGTTTCTTATCGAAACCATGAATGGCTACATTGATTGGATTGCCTCGTTCCGATCGCTAATCCTCCGCGACATTTCTTTTAACCTTGGATTGTTGTTGGCACTTTATATGGTGCTGATCGCTTTTTTTATTTGGCTTCAAAAACGAAATGCCCCGCGATTTATAGGATTCCTTTCGACGCTGATTGCATTTCAAATTATCTATTGGCTTACGTTATATAACATTCGAAATACAGACGAACTGGTTGTTTTTCAGCAACCGCAACATAGTCTGATCACGATAAAAACGCATAACCGTATTACCGTCTATTCCAACGATAGCCTGATCACTACCAACCTTAACCTGCAAGCCTACCGAAGCGGGTTGTTTTATCCCGAAATCCAATACCTTCCGTTGCACAATACGCTTTTCTATAACGGTCAAAAAATTCTGATTGTGGATGGTGATGGGATATACAACACTCCAGAAAAGCCCGATATCATCCTATTGATCAACAATCCAAAAATCAATTTGGATCGCCTGATTGACCAGATACATCCGAAATTGATCATCGCCGATGGTACGAATTATAAAAGCGAAACAACGCGTTGGGAAGTGAGTTGCCGGAAAACAAAAATCCCTTTTTACGCTACCGGTAAAAAGGGATTCCTTTCAATTGCTAGTATCAATTAACCTTTTAAATCTTTTAGCAATTCCTCAGGAGTTCTGTAACCCACCAATGGTGCCTGTACATCTCCTTTTTTATCTAAGATAAACATCGACGGATATCCCTGAACCTGTAAGAACATGGTAAATTCATGGATTCCGTTTCTTCCCCTTCTATTCGCGTCGAAAGTCGGGTTCGTATATTTTTTGCCTTTGTAGTTTACTTCCGAGTTTCCTTCAGCATTAAATTTTACGGCATAGTAGTTTTTTGAAATATAATCCGCAACGGTTTTGTCGCTAAATGTATTTTTGTCTAATAATTTACATGGACCACACCAATCGGTATAAACATCCATAAAAATGGGTTTCGGATTTTTCTTTTGGGCTTTAATTGCCTCATCAAACGTCATCCACTTGATTTCCTGCGCCTGGGCAGCAATTGCTCCAACTGTCAGGAACAATAGTACTAGTATTTTTTTCATTGCTTTTTATTTTATTTTTTGATTATTTGATTTGCTCCTGTTAACCATGCTGCCGGTCCGCCAGCGACATATCCGGTACTTCCCAGTTTTTCGAAATTAATTTTTCCTTCTTTTTCCGTTGCTTTTACAAACCATACCGTCGGATACCCTCTAACGCCAAATAATTGCATCAGTTGGTTGTTGGTTTGTTGCACTTCGGGTGCCAATGCTTTTCTCCGCGGAAAATCCAATTCTACCAGAATGACATTTTCTTTGGCCCAGGTAACAAACTCCGGCTGAAAAAACACTTCTTTTTGCAATCGGATGCACCAGCCACACCAATCACTTCCGGTAAAAAACAGAAAAAGAGGTTTGTTTTCTTTTTGCGAAAGCTGTACCGCCTTTTTAACATCCGTATGCCATTCCAGCGAAGTCTCCTGTGCGTTTGTCAAGATCGAAACCAATGCAAATATGCATACAAAAACTAATTTTTTCATGTACTAAAACATTTATTTAACACCATGCATTAATTTTTTCAACACCGGATTCAGCAACATGATACAACTACCTGCTACAATCGGCACCAAGGTAAAGATCAGGAAAAAGGTTGTCATATCATAATCGCGCACCACATCGTCGATCATTCCACCAACGCTAGCCGCCAGTTTGTTTCCGATGGCGATACCCAGATACCACATTCCAAACATAAAAGCAATCATTCGCGGTGGTACCAGTTTACTCACATAGGATAGTCCTACCGGTGCCAGACACAATTCGCCTAAGGTATGAAATAAATAGGCCAGAATAAGCCAGATCATACTAACACGTACGGTTCCGGCTACCGCACCCTGCGGAATCACCGACGCTCCATAGGCCAATACGGCATAGCCCAGTCCCATAATAATCAGTCCCAATCCGTATTTAACCGCCGCACTTGGGTTGTATTTACTATCCCACCAACGGGTATATAACGAGGCAAAAACAATAATAAAAAAGGAGTTTAGGATACTAAACCAGGAAACCGTCACTTCGGATGCTGTACTCGTGAATTCACGGTATAACATCCAGATTACGATGCCCCACATCAATCCAAAACAGATAAACAGAGTAATGTTCGAACGTAAAATCTGCGATCGTGTTTGTTTAAACAATAAAACCAAAACCCATGTAATAATCGCCAGTGGAATTACGGTGAGTAAGGTGTTTACGATATTAAAAATCACCAGTGAATTTCCATCCAGTGTGCGGTCGGTAAAATCACGGGCAAAAATAACCAGTGACGTTGCCGCCTGTTCGAACGATAACCAGAAGAAAACGGTGAAAAACGCAAATACGATAAACGCAAACATACGATCACGTACCACAGGTTCGTATCGTAGAATACGACTAATTACCAAAAACAGGAACAACACCAGTCCGGTTATAATTACAACCAAAGGTCCGGTTAAGGTGTCTTTTGACACTAAAAACTCCTGTGGTAAAATATTGATTTTTCCGATTTTGGATAGCGGATCGTTAAAAATATACAATACGCCAATTAACGATGTGATCACAATCAGGATTTTATCGATGGTGGTAAATGGGTTCCGTTTTTCGGTCGCATCGATTTCGGCATCTTTCTTGGCTTTATCCGGTACATCACCAATCGTTCCGAATAGCGGTTTGGCCATCCAGAATTGTAATGTTCCTAATAACATAAAGATTCCGGCCAATCCGAATCCCCAACTCCATCCGATTTTTTCCGCCAGATAACCACAAAGCATCATTCCGAAAAAAGCACCGGCATTTACACCCATATAGAAAATGGTATAGGCTCCGTCCTTTTTTTCCGGCAGGTCTTTGTACATCTGCGAAATAATAGAAGTCATATTCGGTTTAAAGAATCCGGTTCCAATAACCAGTAATCCCAATCCGAGGTAAAGCATAAACTCGGTTTCTACAGCCATAGCGGCGTGACCGAGGGTCATAATGGCGGCACCAATTACAATCGCCCAACGGTAACCGATATAACGGTCGGCTATCATTCCGCCCAAAATCGGGGTTAAGTATAGCAATCCGGCATAGGTTCCGAATAAGGCTCCGGCATTTTCACTACTCCATCCCCAACCCGGCATATCGACTCCGGCTATGGCCATTGTAAGGAAATTTACCAATAATACGCGCATTCCGTAGAACGAAAAACGCTCCCACATTTCGGTAAAAAACAATACGAATAATCCTGAAGGATGTCCTAATACTTTGGTTTTAAAAAAATCGGGGTTTGCTGAAGTTGTTGCCATTATGGTATGCTTAATTTAGTATGTTATTTAACGCCCTGCATTAATTTTTTAACGAGTGGTGAAATAACAATCAGTATAATCCCTGCAATCAGGGCGTAAAGTGCCAATTGCTTATAGCCATCGGCATAGATATTTAATTTTTCAAGGTTGGTCGCATGTTCGGAAGCTTCGGCAATATTGGCACCTAATATTCCGGCCAAATATTGTCCGTAAGCACTGGCCAAAAACCACATTCCCATCAGTACCGCCTGTAATTTTTCAGGTGATAATTTGGTCATCACCGACATTCCGATCGGCGACAGACATAATTCCCCAAAGGTGATTACAAACCAACCAAAGGTAAACAGGTCTAATCCGGTCATACCGTTTACATCGGCAAAGAATTTTGTATAGTAAAATACGTAGAAACCACCCGCTAAAAACAGGAATCCCAATCCGAATTTTACGATGGTATTCGGTTCGATTTTTTTACGCGCCATCCACAACCAAACCATTCCAACAAAAGCCGCAAAGACAATTACAAAAAAGGAATTTGCAGAGTTGTTGACACCGTTCGGATCGAATTTCATTCCGAACATGGTATTGTTTAGGTTATTCGCTGCGAAAAGACTTAAAGATCCACCACTTTGTTCGAAGAACGCCCAGAAGAAAATCGAAAAGATGATAAATACCAAGGCCGCTAATAATTTTTTATTTTCGGCTACCGAGTAGTTTTTCATTTCGTAAAACAAATACAACAACGAGCACGGTCCGATAATGTACATAAAGATGTCCGTGTATTCTGTTTTGGACACCATCGTCATGATGATTGGCAATACGATTAATGATCCGATATAGGTTGCGTATTCATATCGTTTTCTCTTGGATGTTTCCAGATGTGTTAAGGGTGAAAGTCCGATTGGACCAAGGCTTTTCTGCGTTTGCGTAAATGTGATCAAACTGATAAACATCACCACTGAAGCAAAACCAAAGGCTACATTCCAACGCAAATGTTCCGGCACCATACTACTTAGCATACTTCCGTTGGCAACTGCGATACAGATATAACCACCGATTAAAGCACCCAGGTTCACCCCGGCATAAAACAACGAGAATCCCGCATCTCGACGGATATCGTCGTCTTTATACAATTTCCCAACCATAGTTGAGATATTCGGTTTAAAAAATCCGGTTCCTACAATGGTAAAGCTGATTCCGAAAAAGAAAAACTGCTTCGGATCGATCGCCAGAATCACACTTCCTACGATCATTAATAGTCCGCCCCAAAACAGCGATTTACGATATCCTAAGATTTTATCGGCAAACAATCCACCGATAAAAGTAAAAGCATATACAAATGCCTGTGTGGCGCCATATTGCAGGTTGGCCACTTTTCCATTCATCATTAGTTGGTTTACCATAAAGACCACCAACATCCCTCTCATTCCGTAGAAGCTGAAACGTTCCCACATCTCACTAAAAAACAAGTACCACAATTGTTTGGGGTACTTGCCTTTGAAATTTTGAATTGCTTCTAAATTATCTGTTTTATACATATTCTAATTAATTCCTTTTTCTTTCATAATGGCATTTAACCATTTCAACAACACAAACATCATTAAGGATGCGGTTAGCAATAAGCTAAAATTGACCCAGAAGAAGTTGGTTTTGTCTTCGTAGGTGTCCCACATACTGGCTAATACACCACTTAATTTGTTTCCGATTGACGTTGCTAAAAACCATCCTCCCATCATTAACGAGGTGATATTGGTTGGGCTTAATTTGGAAACCACCGATAATCCCATCGGACTTAAAAACAGTTCTCCGATCGTGATCACACCATAGTTGGCGACCAACCACCATACGCTTACTTTTTCGGTTCCGTTACCTCCCATTTTTACCGCAGCAACCATAACCAATACCGACAAGGCCGAAATCAGTAAACCGAAAGCGATCTTGGTTGGTGTTGACGGTTCTTTACGACGGTTGCGAAGGAAGGTAAAAAAGGCGACTACCAAAGGCGTGAGAATGATTACCCAACCCGGGTTAATCGACTGACTTAAATTGGTGGCCCATAAACTTACTTTCGAACCTTCGGCCGGTAATTTTTCGGGTGCTACGTTTCTAAAATATAACGGATAGTTGACTTCTTTTTGTACTACGCCATTTTCTTTTTGCAAACGGAACTGCGCATCGTATAATTCGACCGAATCTTTTTTATATTCGACTTCCTTAGCCAGTTTTAATCCGTTAAATACTTTTGAAGTCGTACCGGTTGTCTGACGATCGGTATAACGATCGGCCCAGGTTGTCAATGCCGAACCGTTTAGTTTGAAAACAGCCCAGAATAATATTACAACTCCGAAAATGGCTAATAAGGCCGCAATCGGTCGTTTGTCTTCTGTTTTGGCTTTAAAATATAAGCTGGAATAAAACAATACTACCGGAATACAGGCAAAGATAAAGGCATCGGTACTATCGGATCCGAAGATATAACTGTCCGGATTGGACTCGGAAGCCACTCCTTTTAGCAACCATCCGATTACTCCAAATACCGCTGACGGTACCAGGATAAATAATACGATTTTCCAGAAAGGCATATCCCCTTCCTGTACTCCTTTTTTATGATCATAACCCGCGTAATGCTTGGTTCCCATCAGGAATACGAATACTCCGATAAACATTCCCACACCGGCAGCCATAAAAGCCCAATGCCATCCTAACAGGATTTGCAGTGCGGCTCCGAAGAAGTTACAAATAAAGGCACCTACGTTAATTCCCATATAGAAAATGTTGTAGCCTTCGTCTTTTTTGTCTTTGTATTCTTCTTTGGAATAGAAGTTTCCTAACAGGGTCGAAATATTCGGTTTAAAAAATCCGTTTCCTACAATAACCAACGTCATTGCGATATACAATACGGTAATCGAATGCACGCCCATCAGGAAATAACCGAGTCCCATCAGGATTCCTCCCAAAACAATCGATTTGCGATAGCCTAAATAACGGTCGGCTATTAATCCGCCCAAAAAAGGTGTTAAGAATACTAATGCAATAAAAGTTCCGTATAAATCGGAGGCTTCTTTTTCGGTCATTGCAAAACCGGCTTCCACATCTTTTAGATAAAGCGTGAAAATACCGATCATCAGATAATAACCGAAACGTTCCCACATTTCGGACAGGAACAAAAATGGCAATGCCTTTGGATGTTTATTCCACATAGCTGCTTTTTAAAGGGATTAAAATTATTTTACACCGTGCATCATTTTCTTAAGAACCGGAGTTAATAAGAATAATACTACTGATGCTACGCCACACAATACTACGAATACCATAAAAAATTCGAATAGGTTGTGAATTTCAAATCCTGCGAATACGCGGTATTCAGCACTGATTTGATTGTCGGCCAATAATTTTAATTGTTCAGCTGTTGGTGTTACGGTTTTATCTAAAACTGCCTGAAGATCAATTCCTAATTCCTGTGCTTTTTTGAATTTATCTCCCGTTGCCGGTAAGATCGATCCTAATGTTCCTGCTAATGCATATCCGGAAGCATTGGATAAGAAGAATACACCGTATAATAAGGATGCAAAACGTTTTGGTGATAATTTACCAACCAATGATAAACCGATTGGCGATAAACACAATTCACCACATGTTTGAATTAAATATAATAAGATTAACCATTTGATTGCTAATAAACCACTGTTTCCAAGGTCTTTTACATTGTAAGCTATAATAAAATAACTCACTGCTATTAATAATAATCCGAAAGCCTGTTTCATTGGTGAAATCGGCTCGTTTCCTTTAGCTCTTAATTTATCCCATAAGATACTGAACGGAACGGCTAACATTACAACGAATAATCCGTTAAAGATCTGTACCATTGATGGAGGCATTTGCCATCCGAAGAAGTTACGATCGGTCTGGTTATCGGCTATAAACGTTAACGATGATCCCGCCTGTTCGAAAGCTGCCCAGAAAAAGATTACGAAAAACGAAACGATATAAATTACTAAGATTCTGTCTCTTTCAATTTTTGTTAATGATTTATCTGATAAGATCAATCCGGCTAACGTAAGACCACTCGCATAAATCATCGAGTAAATTACGTTTTGTCCTACCGCATAATGGAATAAAAACCCTAATCCTACAAAAGCGATAACCGCTACGATTAATGAGGTCGTTGAGAAGTTTGCTTTTTGTGCTTCACCTTCTTCGAAATCGGATGCATCATGTCCTGACGGTAATCCACCAAGTGGCTTTCCTTCCGGCGTTACCACATATTTATTTTTCAGGAAGAAGAATACCGCTGTACCAATGGTCATCGCCAAAGCTGCTGCTAAGAATCCCCATTTGAACGCATGGATGTCACGCATTCCACCGGCATCTTTTACGTCACCTACAATCGGACAGATAAATTGTCCTAAGAAAGCTCCGATATTGATCCCCATATAGAAAATGGTAAAAGCCGTATCCAATTTGCTTTTTTCCTGTTTCGGATACAAACTTCCCACCATACTGGAAATATTCGGTTTGAAAAATCCGTTACCAAAAATGATAACTCCCAAAGCCGCATACATTAATGTTTTGGCTAATTCTAAATTGTTTGGAAATACCGTAGCACTTGCAAAAAGCAATAATTGTCCGATGGCCATTAACGAACCACCCAACATAATACAGTTACGGTTTCCTAAAAAACGGTCGGAAATAAATCCACCCAACATAGGTGTCAGATAACATAAACCAAGAAATCCACCATAAATTAAGGAAGCTTCTTCCTCTTTCATCATTAAGGAGTTAACCAGGAATAAGGTTAACAATGCCCGCATTCCATAGAAGTTGAACCGCTCCCACATTTCGGTTCCGAATAATACCCAAAGTCCCTTTGGATGTCCTTGTTTTACTGTCTGTTCGCTCATTTGCTTCGTTTTTGGTTTTTGGTTTGGTTTGATTATAGTTTTTCTTTGATAAAGTTGGTCATTTTAGTATACAACTGCAAACGGGTTTTACCACCGTAGATACCGTGGTTTTTGTCCGGATAAATCGCCCAGTCAAACTGTTTGTTTGCCTGTACCAATGCTTCTACCATTTTCATGGTGTTCTGTACGTGTACATTGTCATCGGCTGTTCCGTGGATCAAAAGGAAGTTTCCTTTTAATTTCGCCACATGAGTGATTGGTGAATTGTTATCGTATCCGGATGCATTCTCCTGAGGTGTCTGCATATATCGTTCTGTATAAACGCTGTCATAATATCTCCAGCTGGTCACCGGAGCCACAGCAATGGCCATTTTAAAGGTGTCGTTCCCCTGGAAAATACAGTTTGACGACATAAAACCTCCATAACTCCAACCAAAAATTCCAATTCTGGCCTTGTCAACATAAGGGTAGTTTCCGATTACTTTTGCAGCATCGACCTGATCTTCTACCTCAAATTTTCCTAATTCTTTATAGGTGCATTTTTTAAATTCCGCACCTTTAAAACCGGTTCCGCGTCCGTCAACACAAGCTACGATATAGCCTTGTTGCGTTAACATCGCAAACCAATAATCGTCTGTATTGTTCCAGTCGTTGTTTACCTGTTGTGATCCCGGTCCGGAATACTGGTACATAAATACCGGGTATTTTTTGTTCGGATCAAAATCTTTAGGTTTCAGAATCCACGCGTTCAAACGGTTTCCTTTTTCGGTAGTCAATTCAAAAAACTCTTTTGTTGGTAAATCGTATTTCGCCAGTTTGCTTTCCAAAGCTTCGTTCGAAACGATGGTTTTTACAAGCTTACCGGTTTTACTTTCGTTAAGGGTATAGCGTGGTGTGTTTTTAGCACTTGAAAACGAATTGATAAAATACTCAAAATTCGGACTAAACGTTGCCGCATTGGTACCGGTTTCCGTAGTTAGTCTCTTTTTGTCCTTTCCGTTTAATTTAATACTGTACACATCACGGTTAATCGAACCGTTTTCTACCGATTGATAGAAGATAGTTCCGGTCTTCGTATCAAATCCATAGTAGTTGGTCACTTCCCATTTCCCTTTGGTAATCTGATTGATCAACTTTCCGTTTTTGTCGTAATGGTAAATATGGTTAAAACCGTCTTTTTCGCTGGTCCAGATAAAACTGTTGTCTTTTAAAAACGTTAGGTTATCCGTCACATCAACATAGGCTTTGTCTTTTTCGTTTACAACGATTTTTGTCGCTCCGGAATTTCCGTCAACAAATAAAAGATCCAGATTGTTCTGATGACGGTTTAATACCTGCGCACTTAACGTATTCGCTTCATTGGTCCATTTGATACGGGCAATGTAGAAATCGTTGTATTTATCCAGATTGATTTTTTTAGTCGCTCCGGTTTTTACATCATACACATGTAACGATACAACAGCATTCTTCTCTCCTGCTTTTGGATATTTGAATACGTATTGTGTCGGATATAATCCCTGGTTATACATGTCCATAGAAAATTCCGGTACTTCGGTTTCGTCAAAACGGATAAATCCGATTTTATCGCTTCCCGCATTCCAGTCGAAAGCACGTACAAACGAAAATTCTTCCTCATACACCCAGTCGGTAATACCGTTGATGATGTGGTTTTTCTTTCCGTCTTTAGTGATTTGAGTGTGTTTTTGAGTAGTCAGGTCGTACACGTATAAGTTGTTGTCGTGTGCATATCCTATTTTTGTCCCGTCTGGTGAGAAGGTTGGTTCCTGAACTTTATAGTCGGCCAGTTTGGTCAGGGTCTTTTTGGCAATATCGTAGATAAAATAATCGGCTACAAAAGAATGGCGGAAAATCTGATCGGAGTTATTCGCAATTAGAATTTTCTTTTCGTCCGGGCTAAAGGTGTAGCTGTCTATTCCGTCCAGTTGTTTATGATCTTTAGAGTCGATCAGCGCGGTGACTTTGTTTAGTGTAGCAAAATCGTACAGATCGATTTGCGACGACCGCGAATTCCGGTCATAATTCAAAACAGTGTACTGATTCGTGTTCTTCATCGCTTCTAAAGCAGTCATTCCCTGCGTTCTAAAAGCACCGCTCCAAATCTCTTCGAGCGTAATTTTTTGTTGTGCTACCGCTGACAATGAAGTCAGTAACAGTAGAAATAACGATTTTTTAAAGTAATTCATTTTGTCAAATGGTAAAAAAACTTCCAATTTTAGTGAAAATTTATCAATTAGCCATAACTTTATGTGTTAAATGCAAATTCAATTTTCGCATTTAAAGCCAATTTTATAAGTTTTTACTGTAATTTTTTCCTTAAAAAAACGTATTTAAAAAATTATCCCGGATTGCATTTTCGAAATCTTATCTTTGCAGTAGAATTCAAGATGCCAAAAAATGACGAAAGCTATTGCTGGATTTTCGAAGTTGTCGAAAGAAGAAAAAATCAACTGGATTGTGAATACCCATTTTACCAATCCGGAAACTGCCAAACAAGTTATCACCCAATATTGGAATTCCGACGAAGCCCTTCAAAAGCTTCACGATGAGTTTATTGAAAATACGATTTCCAATTTCTATATGCCTTTGGGTGTGGCTCCCAATTTTTTGATCAACGGAAAAAATGTCACCATTCCAATGGCTATCGAGGAAAGTTCCGTTGTAGCAGCAGCGTCAAAAGCAGCCAAATTCTGGTCCAATCGTGGTGGCTTTAAAACCACGGTGATCAGTACCGAAAAAATCGGCCAGGTACACTTTATTTATAAAGGTGCTGCCGATAAACTGGAAGCCTTTTTTCAAACCATTAAACCGAAATTCTTTTCCGAGACCGAAAGCATTACGAAAAATATGCAAAAAAGAGGTGGCGGAATTATCAATATCAGCCTGCGCGATAAAACCGGCGAACTGGAAAATTACTACCAGCTTCATGCTACTTTTAATACCAAAGACAGTATGGGAGCCAATTTTATCAATTCCTGTCTGGAGCAATTTGCCAAGACCTTAAAAGAACAAGCGCTTCAGTACGAGGCTTTTTCGGAAATGGAAAAACAAATCCAGGTGGTGATGAGTATTTTGTCTAATTATGTTCCGAATTGTCTTGTTAGAGCGGAAGTTTCCTGTCCGGTAGCCGATTTAAAAGAAGACAAACACATTTCGCAGGAAGAGTTCGCTGAAAAATTCGTTCGTGCCGTTCAGATAGCCGAAATCGAGCCGTATCGCGCCGTAACACACAATAAAGGAATCATGAACGGTATCGATGCCGTGGTGATCGCAACCGGAAATGATTTCCGCGCGGTAGAAGCCGGAGTGCATGCTTTTGCTTCCCGAAACGGAAAATATTCGAGCCTTTCGCATGCCAAAGTCGAAAACGGTATTTTTACGTTTTGGATGGAAATCCCTCTGGCATTGGGAACGGTAGGTGGTTTAACCGGCTTACATCCTTTAGTAAAAACAGCACTTGAAATGTTGGAACATCCATCTGCCGAAGAGTTAATGCAAATCGTAGCCGTAGCCGGACTGGCGCAAAATTTTGCCGCTTTACGTTCCTTAACGACGACCGGAATTCAACAGGGGCATATGAAAATGCATTTGATGAATATCCTGAATCAGTTTCAGGCTACCGAAACCGAACGTCTACAGGTAACGGCTCATTTCGAGCATAACACTGTAAGTCATTCGGCTGTAGTTGACTATTTAGCATCTTTACGTAAATAATTCATTTTGAAAAAGACTTTTTACAGCAACGGAAAACTCCTGCTTACCGGCGAATATGTCGTTCTGGACGGTGCGAAAGCGATTGCGCTTCCTACAAAATACGGTCAGTTTCTCGATATCGAAAAAGTCCCGGAGCAAATAATACGTTGGCAGAGTTATGATGCCGATTCCACTATCTGGTTTGAGGATCAAATTTCGTTTGACAGTATTCGCAATAAGGAAAATTTCGGATCGCAAGCCGGAATCAAAAATACATTAATCGAAATTTTGTATGAAGCCGCACAGCTTAATCCTGATTTTCTTAATTCCGATACCGGATATAGTGTAACGACGCGCTTAACATTTCCCCGATTATGGGGACTTGGCACATCTTCTACTTTGATCAACAATATCGCACAATGGCTCCAGGTTGATGCGTATCGTTTACTGGAATCCAGTTTTGGCGGTAGCGGTTACGACATTGCCTGTGCTCAGAATAATACTCCTATCATTTACCAGTTGACGCGTTTTAAACGACCTACGGTAACGCCTTTACAGTTGGATTTATCGTTTCACCAAAACCTGTATTTTGTGTATCTCAATCAGAAGCAAAGCAGCAAATCGGCGATTATGAGTTATTACGACAAGCAACAGCGTATTGATAAAATGATTTCTAAAATCGATGCGCTAACGGAAGCGATTCTTGTTGCCAATGATTTGTATCAGTTTGGTTCGTTGATCAATCAACATGAAAGCATTCTGAGTGATATATTGGAAATGGAAACCGTTAAGGAACGCTTTTTCAACGATTTTAAAGGCGCCTTAAAGAGTCTTGGTGCCTGGGGCGGCGATTTTATACTTGCCATAGCGCCAGATGATCCTACGGCTTATTTTAAAGAGAAAGGCTTTCCGATTGTTATTCCCTATTCTGAAATGATTTTATAAAAAAAACATCATAAAAAAAGGCATCCGATTTTCATCGGATGCCTTTTTTTATTGACTACAGTCGGTATACTATTGTAACGCAGCTCTGTTATCTTCGATCTTAGCAGCTGCTTTCAGGGCAGCAATTACGCGGTATGAAGAAGCGCCTTGTGTTTGCGTTTTGATTTTTGCCGTATAAGTCGCATAGTTTGGTAAAGCCGGAGCTTTTACTACGTCTTTCGTTCTGATCATGAAAACAGCCATTTGACCTTCGATTAATTTTGAAGTTTTTCCGTTTCCTAATCCGAAAGCCGTTCCTACAACTTTAGGCTCTTGCCCGATGTTCGGGATACTTGGGTTATCGATTGTCACATTTGAAGCTACGTTAACAGCAGCACCTGATTTTTGTGAAACCGCTTCCAAAGTAGCGCCTTGCATTTTAGCTTTGATTTTCTCCGCTTTTTTCTGGTTTCTAAGGATTGGCAATACTGTTTGTTTAGCCTCTTCCAAAGAAATCAAACCGGTTTCGTTTTTCCCTTTTAATTTTGCGATGATATGTCCTTCAAGGTTGTCAAATTTCTTAACAGCTCCTTCTTTTGTATCTTTTCCAAATGCCCAAAGTACAATTTGTCTCTGGTTTTGAAGTCCCGGAAGACTTTCATCTGTAGCTTTAACGTTCATTGCCGGAACTACCGTTAATCCCATTTCTTTTGCTACTTTGTCGAAATCTTTATCTGCAGCTTCCGCTTCTAATTTTGTAGCTTTTACATAAATCGCATCAGCAGTTGCCTCAGATGGTTCAATTTTTTGTGCAATCGTAGCCAAACGAACAGCATCGTATTTATCGTCTACTTTAATTACGTGGAAACCATATTCTGTTTCTACCATTCCAATTTTACCTACCGGGTTGTTGAATACGAAATCGTTGAACGTTTTCACCATTTGACCAGGTTGGATGTTATCGTACATACCTCCGGTTTGTTTTGATCCCGGATCGTCTGTATTTGTCATCGCCAACATGGCAAAGCTTGATGGATTTGCCTGTGCTTGTTTTAACAATTCTTCTGCTTTTGCTTTAGCCTCTTCTTTTGTTCTGGTAATACCTGGCATTTTTCCGGCATAGCTCAATAGAATGTGACTTGCTTTTGCAGTAGCACCACCTTTTCTTCCCATCATTTTAGACAAACAGTAGTACCCGTTGTGGATGTATGGTCCGAATACTTCTCCTGTTGAAAGGTTAAATAACTGCTCCTGATTTTCCAATGGCAGGTCTTTTTTCGCTACATACGACGAATCGTATTTGATATCGGAATTTGCATTCACAAACTCTTCTACGTTTTTAGCACCTTTAAAACCAGGTAACGTATCGTTAGTTCCCGTTTTGTCGTTATAAACTACACGTCCGGATAATAATCCTTCGATTGTTTTCTTCATTTCATCCTCGTCTTCTTTAGACGGTTTGTTTTCGAAGAATACGTATTCTATTTCACGTGAGTTTTCTGATTTATATTTTTTAGGATTTTTCTTAACGTAATCCAAAATTTCGCTATCGGAAACTTTTACTTCATCATCGTTGATTGTAGTATACGGAACCGCTACATAGTCGAAATTAACTTTGTCGTTTTCTCTTTCGTAAGCAAATTTACCATCGCTTTTAGTCGTTACAAGACCTGCTTTGATCATGGTATAATACATTTGCTCGGTAGCCATTTGCTGCAATTGTTTTTCATACGCCAACCAGTTATTCCACTGATCCGGCTGTGATGATTTGATACTGGCTACAAATTCGTTGAATTTATTTACGTCAAACTGACCGGCAGCATTTAAAAATCTTGGATCCTGAGCAAAGTTAGGATTCTGTTTGATTACATTAATCATTTGCTCTTTTCCGATTTTTAAACCGATTTTTTCAAATTCAGCGTCTAATAGGATTTGTTTTACTTCCTGCTCCCAAACTCCGTTTGAAGCTTGTGTATTGCTCATACCCTGGCTGTTTTTTTCTGCCATAGATACTTTTTGCAAAAAGTCCTGAGCTGAGATATCTACTCCATTTACACTACCTACGTTACGTGTACTTTGTCTAAATCCTCCGCTTTGGATAACATCCCCAATTACGAATGCTAGCAAACAAAATCCGATAACTCCAATTAAAAGGATCGAACGCTGTCTAATTTTTGATAAAACTGCCATCTTTTATGATATTATTTTTTTTATTCAGTGGGCGAAAATACAATTATCTATTTAATAATAAAAGATGTCCCACTATATTTTCAAATATTTTTACTTTTTTATTTGGATATTTCTTTATTCTTTGATACGAACTTCGATTAATTCAATTCGTTTACCGGAAGCCTCGCGTATTATAATCCGGTAACCGGACAACTCCAATTGCTGTCCCTGTTGCGGGATTTCCTTGGTCGCATGTACAATGAAGCCCCCTAATGTAACATAGGAATCACTTACCGGAATTTTAAGATTATATTTCTGGTTAACATATTCCACATTTAAACGAGCCGAAAACAAAAATGAATGATCATTCCGCTTTTCCTCGATCAGTTCTTCCAGATCGTGTTCGTCTTCAATTTCACCGAATAATTCTTCGATAATATCTTCTACCGTAACAATACCGGCAGTTCCTCCATATTCGTCGATAACTACCGCCATACTTTTCCGCTTTTTTGTAAGCAAATCCAACACCTCTTTAATCAGCACGGTTTCCGGCACATATTCCACCGGTATCATTACCGACTGAATATCGGTTGGCTTCTTAAACAATTCGAACGAATGCACATATCCGATGCTATTATCAAGCGTCCCTTCGTATATCACTATTTTGGAGTAACCGGTTTCTACAAACAATTCCCGCAGTTCTGTAACGCTATCGCACAATTCCACCGCAGCAATTTCCGTTCGTGGAGTCATAATATCGCGCACTTTAACATCGGAAAATTCCAATGCATTCTGAAAAATCTGTATCTCGGCATCTATTTCCTGTTGGTTTTCGGCCGCATTGACCTGTTCGGTAATATAGGTTCCCAACTCACCCCTATTAAAATACAGCACTTCTTTATTTCGTTCGAGTTTAAAAACATGAACCAGGACTTTATCAGCAATCGCTACGACAATTTTGGAAATCCCTGAAAATAGCAGGTAAAAGCAATAGGCCGGCAAGGCCAGTACTTTAATCAGCGTATTCGGATAAATCTGAAAAATAACTTTCGGAAGAAAACTGGACGTAAGCAATAGCAACGCGGTTGCGATAAGCACCTGCATCACGATCATCTGAAAAGAGTTTAATAAAACGCCGTGTTCCCGAAGCAACTGCACCACCAAAGCACTGGAAAAATAACCGTAAATCGTAAAAACGATACTTTTTCCCAATAACATAGATGCTATAAAATGAGCCGGTTTTTCTGTGAGTCGGGTTAGTATTTTTGAAAAAAAAGTGTTTTGTTTTTTTTCGATACTCAGGTAAACTTTATTGGAAGCGATATAGGCTATTTCCATCCCGGAAAAGAACGCGGACAAAATCAGACACGTTATGATTATCGCTATTTCCATATATTGCTTATCCTATCGTTTCATCTTGTTTGAAAAATGTCTTCTGAAGAAAAACATAAAAATGGCTACAGCCGCAAAAAGAAAATTAATCAGGTAGCTTTCTCCGGCCTGTTGTCGCCGTACGCCTTCATAAATAAACAATACTGCTAAAACCAAATACAAATAGTGGACGTACTTTAATAATCCCATAATTACTCTATCTTTGAAATCTCGCCCCTGTTTTGCTGGGCATTCATAACTGAAAAATCTTTGCTAAAATCGATACCTTTTCCTTCCAGGTAACTGTTCGCATCTGTAAATTTAAAATATTTCTCGGTAAAAAACCATTCATTTTTCTGATCGTAGTACAATTGTTCCGTTTGCAGTACTTTACCATCACTGGATGTTATCTTTACATGACCCTGTAAATCGATAATGTCGGTTTTGGCATAGGTAATTGCATAATCGGACTCTACATAGCTTTTATTACCACGTTCATCAAAAAGGGTCACAAATACGCCTTTCGGAAATTCAGTATACGGATATTTTAAATTGGAAAAATCCAACAATAACGGGCTCACTAATATCGCTTTGATCCTACCCGAATCGGTATATTTTAAATTTACATGCTCGGCTTCTCCAATGGGAGAAAACGGTACCGCATTGATACGCTGTACGTCTTTAAAATTGCTTTCGCATGAAAAAAACACAGTCACAGCGAGAACTGTGACTAATGTTAGAAAATATTTTCCAAAGTGTACCTTCATCAGAATACTATTCGTATTTAGTTCGCTTAAACCATAGGTCATTTACCGACAGTCCGATATAAATTCCAAAGTAGTTTTCCTGAACCAGGTTACTACTTGTCGTTCCTTTTGTTCCGTATTCAAATCCAACGTTCAGATTCGAAAGACTTCGACCGATTGGCAATCCAAAACCGGCATTTACACTATAATCTTTAACGGATTGATTGTTGATCACAAGCCCGGTGTTTTCATATCGGAAACCAGCTCTATAGGTTACACGCTCCAGATAGCTGGTAAACGAGTTGAATTTTGGTGTAATATACCCTCCAATTACATAACGCTGTGCTTTTTCGAAACCAACATTTGTAATCTGATCAAAACGATTTACAAAACTGCTTTTATCCTGAAAAGTTACTTCAGCACCAACAAACCATTGTTTTGCAATTCCAAAACCAGTTCCTAATGCATATTTAGCCGGTAATTTAAACGTAGATTGCGTGGCTTCGTAGTTTACCACATCCGACTCCAACTCTGCTCCGGTACCCGAATAGGTAATGGCCGCTACCGAACCACTATTATCCGCTTTTAAGTTACTTTGTGGCGAATAGGTAAAACTGCTATACCAGTCGTATTTTTTATTGATTTTGGTCTGGTACATTAAACCCGTATTAAAGGCCACTCCACTATAACGAGCTGTATTGATCTCGCGTTTTCCAAGATATACATCGTCCATAAAAACAACGGATTTGGTTTCCACTCGTCCGAAATTATATTGAAAATCCGCTCCGATGCTTAATTTCGACGTGATTTTATATCCCAATCCTAAGAATACATTATTTACACCACCTTCACCAGTAAAACGTTTGTTCGTATTTAGAATATCTCCGGTTGACAATTGCGTAGTTGTTGTTTGATCCACCTTATAACCAACAGAAGAATATGGCATGATTCCAAACGAAACACCCGCTTTTTTAGTAATCGGGAATCCCAGTGCCAGATAATCGAATGTCGTTCTGCTTGCTGTTTCTTTTTGCGAATCCGTTTTAAAAGTCGTACTACGGTTTGTCGCTCCCACCGAAAATGTCGTTAGGCGTAAGGACGCTAACGATGCGGGATTTTGAAGATTCAGGTGAATACTGTCCGGAATGATCCCCAACCCTCCCATGGCTTTATTTTCATGGGTTCCGCGGTACTTTACATCTCCGATTCCATAAAAGGAATACGGCGAAGCGGTACCTTCCTGTGCAAAAATTACGGAAGAAAAAAGCAAACTAGTGCCTAGAATTATCTTTTTAATCATTTGTTGATTGTATATTGATATAAGTGGTTCAAACTTTCCAATAGAAAATTTGGATTGGCAAATATGGTGTTTTTTACGCTTTTAGCCAAAAAATCCGTATCACCTCCTGTTAAAATTACTGTTAAAACTTGATATTGTTGACGATAGCGTTCGATAAGCCCGTCAACTTCACACAAAAATCCGTTCACCACACCGGAATGAATCGACTGTTTTGTAGATCCTCCGATCAGGCCCGACGGGTTTTCAAGGGTTAATAACGGTAATTTTGCCGTATAATTATGTAAGGATTCATACCGCAACCGAAGTCCCGGCGAAATGGCTCCACCAAGGTAATTGTCGTCGGCATCAATAAAGTCGTAGGTAATGCAGGTTCCGGAGTCGATTACCAATCGGTTTTGTTTCGGAAACTGAAATACCGCACCCGAAGCTAGCACCATTCGGTCGATTCCCAATGTTTTTGGCGTTTCATAACGATTATAAAACGGCATCGGACTATCCGGGGTAATAACATGCAATGTTAGCCGACTTTCCAGACATTTCAGAACCGTTTCGTCCAAAAATCCTACTCTGGAAAGTATCGCATTTTCTATTTGCGTATATTTTTCCAGGATTTTCGAAAACCGATTTACGGCTTCTGTTTTATCAAACGCATCCTGATCCAGCAGGCTATCTTTTTCAAATACAGCCACTTTGATCCGGGTATTCCCTACATCTATTGCTAAAAGCATTATTTTTCCGATTAAAATCCAAAGATACAAATAGATTTTTTTTACCGAATTGTTTTGGATAAATAAAAAATGCCCCTATATTTGCACCCGCAATAAGGACGGTGCCTTAGCTCAGTTGGTAGAGCAATGGACTGAAAATCCATGTGTCCCTGGTTCGATTCCTGGAGGCACCACTTACAAAACCCTTGATCTCTTACGATTTCAAGGGTTTTTTGTTTAGTTTTGGTATTCACATCATAACTGTATGACACCCCATAACGAATCCGACGATCCAAAATTAACCGCTTCTTTATTTTCAAAAGAAATGCAGGCATTAGGCTATACGCTTGACTTTAGCCTTCAAAGTTTGGAATTAGAAATCGATCGTATTTTAGAAACTTCTCCTATTAATTCCGAAGACACGAAATTTGATCTTGAAGCAAAATTAACCGCATATATCGGTGAAACCCTATGTCAAAACCGAAATGGTTTTTGGAGCGGAGCATTTTACAGTCATAAAAGTCGGATCGGAAACAACTACTATTTTTGCAAAATAACTATTGGCAAGCATGATTTTTACCCAAGCCATTTTATAGGGTATTATCTTTCCAATGAAAAAAAAAGCACCGGAACGTTTAAAAACTTTTTCACCAAGACGCTTACTGAATGGGATCTAACGTAAAGCACGTTAAAACCACTCCAAACGACTATTTTTTTCATCCCACACCTAGCCTTTTCAACTTTCCGAAATCGAAAATAAAGTATCTTTGAGCTATCATTTTTGTTATCACAGCGCTCATGTCTACAAAACTTTCCCTTTTCTTTTCACTGGTTACCGTAGTCTGCTTTAGTCAGAAACGCGTTGCCGGGCCGGCCGATATTGTCAATCCGATGATCGGAACCCATAAAATGGGCCATACGTTTCCCGGTGCCACAACCCCGTTCGGAATGGTACAATTAAGCCCGGAAACCAATTATACCAATATGTTTGTCGACGGCAAATACAATCCGGATGCCTATAAATACTGTGCCGGTTATCAATATGACGACAAAACGATTTTCGGATTTAGCCATACGCACTTTAGCGGAACCGGTCATGCCGATTTAGGCGATTTCCTGATTATGCCCACGACTGGAAAACTGGAACTAAATCCCGGAAAAGCGAACGAACCCGGAAGCGGTTATTTTTCGAATTTCTCCCATGAAAACGAATTTGCCAAACCGGGCTATTATATGGTCAAACTCGATCGTTATAACATCAAAGCCGAACTAACCGCCAGTGATCGCGTCGGATTCCATCAATATACCTTTCCAAAATCGGAATCGGCACATATTCTATTGGATCTGGTGTACAACATCTATAATTACGACGGCAAAAATGTCTGGACGTTTATCCGCGTAGAAAACGATTCGACCATAACCGGCTACCGTCAAACCCATGGTTGGGGACGAACCCGAACCGTATACTTCGCGATGCAGTTTTCCAAACCGTTCCTTTCCTATGGTCATAAAAAATACGACAACAGTCCGTATAATGGATTTTACCGTCGTTTTAATGAAGAAGAAAACTTCCCGGAAATGGCCGGCAAAAACATCCGTGCGTATTTCAACTTTAAAACCGAGGAAAACGAAAAAATACAGGTTAAATTCGCCTTATCCCCGGTGAGTAGCGAAGGGGCGTTGTTAAATTTGAAAACCGAAATTCCACATTGGGATTTCCAGAAAACCCGACACGAAACCCGCGATAAATGGAATAAAGAACTATCCAAAATCACCATCGAAACCCAAAAACCGGAAGACGAAGAGACATTCTATACCGCTTTATACCATACCATGCTTGGGCCAATTGTATACGAAGATGTGGACGGTAAATACAAAGGACTCGATCAAAACATCCACGAATCGGACGGATTTACCAATTATACCGTTTTTTCGCTTTGGGATACCTACCGCGCACTACATCCGCTATTTAACCTGATCCAACCCAAACGCAATAACGACATGATCAAATCCATGTTGGCGCACCACGACCAAAGTGTCCATAAAATGTTACCGGTTTGGAGTCATTATGCCAATGAAAACTGGTGTATGATTGGCTATCATTCGATCTCCGTAATTGCGGATGCCATTGCCAAAAACACCACCGATGTCGATCTTAACCGCGCACTTACCGCCGGAAAAAACACGTCGACCGTTCCGTATTTCGACGGACTGGATAGCTATATGCGCCTGGGCTACGTTCCGGAAGACAAAAGCGGTAATTCCGTTTCGAAAACACTGGAATTTGCCTATGATGACTGGTGTATTGCGCAGATCGCCAAAAAAACCAACAATACAGCCGTTTATCAGGAATATCTGAAGCGCTCTGAAAACTACCAAAATGTTTACGATCCGACGACCCGTTATATGCGTCCGAAATTAAACAACGGTAAATGGAAAGAACCTTTCGATCCGCTGGACACCCACGGACAAGGTTTTATTGAAGGAAATGCATTGAATTACGGTTTTTATGTTCCGCACAATATTGATCTTATGATTGAAATGATGGGTGGTAAAAACAAATTTGCCGCACAGCTTGATCAGGTGTTTTCGATCAAACTGGATGATAAATACATCGCGAAAAACGAAGATATTACCCGCGACGGCATCATTGGAGCCTATGTACACGGTAACGAACCGGGACACCATATTCCTTATTTATACAACTGGACCGGCAAATCCTGGAAAACGCAGGAGCGCGTTCGTATGATCATGGATACGATGTATTCCAATTCCATTGATGGTTTGTGCGGAAACGACGATGCCGGTCAGATGAGCGCCTGGTATGTCTTTAGTGCGCTTGGTTTTTATCCGGTACTTCCGGGATCGGATCAGTACGCCATCGGAAGTCCGTTGGTTAAAGCCGCTACGCTACATTTTGAAAACGGCAAATCACTAAAAATAAAAACGGTTAACCAGGGACCAAAAAATGTATATGTCCAGAAAATCACCCTTAACGGAAAAGAAATCGATCGCGATTACCTATTACACGGCGAACTTTACGATAATGCCGCGTTAACTTTTTATTTAAGTAACAAGCCAAAACGATAATTTTAAAAATAATTCCTTAACATTGAGTCAGTTACAAAAACAGTCTCTTTTTTCCATAAAAAAGTGTTGGAAAACCGAAAAATGATTCTATATTTGCAACCGCAATAAGGACGGTGCCTTAGCTCAGTTGGTAGAGCAATGGACTGAAAATCCATGTGTCCCTGGTTCGATTCCTGGAGGCACCACTTACAAAAACCACTCATCTCGAGTGGTTTTTTTTTATTTATACACTTTCTCAAAAATCACTGCTTTACATTTACAAAGCAACAGCAATCATTCCGACCGGATATACTCAAAAATATTTTTAAAATATTTTTACTTTTTTACTGCAACCCTTATTGATTTTTCACTCTTATAATAAAATTAAACTATATTAACCTAATTTATTTTTATTATGAAAAAAATACTACTTGTTCTAACTCTGGCCACCGCGTTATTACAAATTTCCTGTAGTGAAGACCTGATTTCGAATACCACAGCAACGAACTCGGCCGATGTTTATGTTGCCGGTCAAAAGGATAGTCAGGCATGTTATTGGAAAAACAACCAGCCTGTTATTTTGGATTCCAACGGTTTTACGGGACCTACAGCAAACAAAGTAATCGTATCCAATAACGATGTTTATGTTTTAGGAATTGGAATCGGAGCGACAACAACAGCACTGGAAAATGTTCCGATGTTTTGGAAAAACGGAGTGCTTACCAATCTAAAAGCCGCTTTAAGTACCGATGAGGAACAAGTAATGACCATCACCGATATGGAAGTAATCGGAGACGATGTCTACTTTGTGGGTTATACCAAAAAACCGATTATCACTTTCGATGACTATACCCTTGCCTATTGGAAAAATGGTGTCAAAACAACGGTACGCAATTATGGTAGCTACGTTCAGAATCTTCCAAAAATTAAAATACAAAACAATACCGTTTATATTACCGCTTCAAGCGATGGCAGTGAAACACTTAACGGCTATTATGCAAACAGTATTTTTAACGAAATTCCAAATTCGATTCTAAACGGTCTGGCTTCCAATGGCAATGAAATGTTTGTATACGGAACCTTGAATAATGCCGGTTATTATAAAAATACCAACACGAATTCGGAAACGACACTTCCGGCACCAATCAACGGAATTACAAAAATGCAATTTGCAACAGATCTATATGTTACAAACGGGTCGAATACCATTTATAAAAACGGAGTTGCTTTCGATAACAGTCAGCCGGAATTGGGCGGTATTATCGATTTTAAAATTCAAAACAGTGGTGCTTACAAAATAACACAGGTAGCCGTTGGAGATGGTTATACCAGTCATTTGGTTGTTAACGGTGTTGAAGCCATGCATATCAATGATTCCGAGGGTACCTTTATGTCGGTTTTTGTAGTACAAAATTAAACGATGGCGACCTTTAACTGGAACGAAATATACAGCACGACATCCCCAAAATTACTGGGGATTTGTCGCAGGTATATAAAAGATCAGGCCACAGCAGAAGACATTATTCAGGATTCTTTTATCGTGGCCATCCAAAAGGAAAATACACTAAAAGACGCCAACGCTATAAATGGCTGGTTAAGCCGAATTGTGATCAATATGGCCATCCATCATTTAAAAGAAACCAAAAAAATAAACTTCTCAACCGATCAAGACTGTGAAATTGTTGACACCACTACCCTTATGAACACCGCAGAAATAGATTCTAAAAGCATACTTCTGGCTTCCGATTTGGAAAAGAACGATATATTGGAAGCAATCGACCAATTGCCGGAACATCACAAATCGGTCTTTAACCTCTATGTAATCGACCAGTTTTCGCATGTTGAAATCGGTAAAATACTCAACATCTCAACCGGAACTTCCAAATCGCATTTGTTCCGCGCCCGGAAAGCCATTCAGGCCTTTTTACTCGAAAAAATACAGGAAAAACCGGTTGATGAAAAGAAAAAACGTCGCGTTGCTTTTTTACTTTTCTTAGGTTTCGGAAATCAGATGTTTGCCAACTATTATAGAAAGCAATTCCGGGATTTTGAAATACAACCGCAAAAAAAATTAGAATTAAATTCCGGTAAATTGCCATTACCAAAGGATTTTATCGGTTTAACCCAAACTACTTTTGCTGTAAAAACGATCGCAGCAAGCTTAGTTTTGATCAGCATACTCAGCGTTTTGATGTATGCCTACGTATTTCATTATAACGTTATTCCGGAGCAAAAAACACCGGAATTACATCCAAAACCGATAACAAATATAATCATCAGTCAGCCACTTGTAAACACCGCCGATTCGGTACAAAACAAGACGATTACTGTTCCAAATCCGAATAAAAAAGCAACAGTTACCACACCGGAAAAAGCTACGGTTTTACAAAACAACACCTCAAAAACAACTGCAAATTCAATTGTTACCACACTAAAAGATTCGATACAGGAAGAACCTCAGAAAGTAGTTGTCATTAAAAAGCAAATTGTAAAAAAAGACACTATTTATGTTACGCGATAAACTCCTATTCTTTTTTTTAGCTTTTACCGGTTTTGCTTTTTCACAGGAAAAAAAGACCGACACCGTATTTGTTTATGAAGAAGTCATCGTATACGACACGGTTTTTATCGAAAAACCTTTTACCAAAATTGACAAGGCGGTTTTTACTTCCGAAACCGATAAAAAAGACAAACTGGAGTTAATTCAAAACGGAAAAAAATTCGAGGTCGCAATTGACACACTTGTTTTGGTGACCGATAAAAAAAGGATCGAAAAACAGAAAATACAAAGTTGGTTTTTTGGCGGAAAACTACATATAGGCATCGCCCGAAATAGTCTTTTTAAAGAAATGAATGCGCCAAACACCGTCGGCCTTGGGCTTGGAATCTGGACCCGGAAAGCACTTTTAAATTCCGATTTTGCTGTCGGAATAGGATTTAACGCCTTTTACTGGATGGGTTCGTTTTCGTTTGATGCCGCACAAAATGAAAGTGTTCTTAATGGCTATTATTTTACAAACAACAAGCAGCCAAAGCTTTTTAAAACGATTGATAGTAAAAATTTCCAATTACAACTACCCATCCAATTGTACTACAATATCAACAAATTCACACCTTCCGTAGGAGCTTTTGCCAGTACTTCGACCTATAAATCACAATTTATCGGTTCGTCCGGAAACCTACCGCTAACCTTTGATGAAATACAGGATTTTAAAGCCGAAGCACTCCAAATCGGTTACCTTATCGAACTGCATTATTCGCTATCAAAACATATTTCGGTGGCGCTGCATTTTAGCTCCGGGAAAGCAAACAATTTGTTTTTTAGTAAGCGTGACGACAAAAATCAATTCTTTAAAACTAAAAATGCGTTTACCGAAAATAATTTCTTGATACAACTCCTGTACACTTTATAAAACACATTGCCGGATCGCAAAAAACGCCTTTATTTCCGCTTCGGCAAAAAGTAACTAAAACAGGTGTTTCTACTGTAAAATCCTACCTTCATAGCACCTAATTTTAACTTCATAACCAAGATAACCTACATCTTATTATGGAGACTACTGCAAATGACGTTTATGACGTAATCGTGATTGGTGGCGGCGCTATGGGCCTGTCCACTGCCTACTATTCGGGAAAAAGAAAGGCCAAAACACTCGTGCTGGAACAGTTTACTTTTGTAAACCAACAGGGAAGTTCTGCCGGTGTTTCCCGACAATTCCGTATTCCGTATCCTGAAAAATATATGGTTCAGATGGCACTGGATTCGTTACCGTATTGGGAAGAACTCCAAAGCCATACCGAAACGGAACTACTCGACAAAGTCGGCACGCTTTGGTTTGGCGATCCGGAGGTGCATTCTACCGAAGGAAATATCGCAAAAGCTGAAATCGCCTTAAAAGAACTCAACGTTCCGTATACCAAACTGACCGCCAAGGAAGTCGAAGAACAATATAATTTCCGCAACCTACCGGATAACTATACCGGTTTGTTTCAGGCCGACGGTGCGAGTATCAACTTTAAAGCGACTATCGAAACCTTACTGGAGCTTTGCCGGAAAGACTCCAATATCACTTTGATGGAACAATCTCCGGTAACCGATATCGAACGCAAAGACGATTTATTTCACCTAACCACTCCGAATGGTTATTATGCCGCTAAAAAAATCGTGATCACACCCGGTCCGTATATTAATAGTGTGATCAACTTATTGGATTTTACGATCGAAGCGACCTATTGGAATATGGCTTCCGCCTATTTTAAAAAGACCGACGAAAAAGTACAATACCCGACCTGGTTTGTCTTCCAGAATGCCGAAGGCGACAATGGCAATCAATTTTATGGCTTCCCGGAAGTCGACTGGGATCATCCGGACTATATCCGTGTCGCACCCGATTTTGTAATCGAACCGTTGGACGAACCGTACGACCGTTCCTTTATTCCGAACGAAAAAGAATTGCACTACACCTCCGAATGGGTCAAAAATCATATGACCGGTCTGGACACCGAAGCTTGCTTTACGTCGACCTGCCTGATCGCGCTGAGTAAAATCCCGAATAAGGAATTGATCATCGACTTCGCTCCAGATTATGTACCAAACCATGAGGATATCGTGGTCTATGCGACCGGATGGGCGGCCAAATTTACACCGCTATTGGGTAAGATCTTATCTGATATGGCTTTGGATGGTAAATCCGATTACGATATTTCCAATTTCCAATTGGGTTATAAATTCTTTAGAGCGCTTCAACCCATTAACCAAAACCTACCATTATGAATAAAAACACACCTTTAAATCCGGGGATGGAACCCGGTTTAAAAATTGAAGTAGCCATTGTTGGCGCCGGTACTTCCGGATTATATACGGCTTACCGACTGGTAGCCGATAAAAAATTCACCGCCGATCAGGTTCAGATTTTTGATCTGAATGACCGTTTAGGCGGCCGACTGGAATCGGTGATTATGCCCGGAATGGATTTCTGGGGCGAATTAGGTGGAATGCGCTACCTGACATCTCAGGAAATCGTAACCACACTTATTGAAGGTTATCCGTTAACCGAACCCGATCTAAACAAACGCAAACAGGTACTGGTTGACAAAATGAACCCGGTCCCGTTTCCAATGGGCGACACTTCAAAATTACTGATGTATTTGCGAAAAGAGCGCTGTAAACAGGATGCCTGGAATGTGGCTCAGCATGCCGGTGAAAAGTTTATCACCCGTTATTATCTGAATGACGACAATATCGGTTTTAGTTCCGATCAGTTGTTCAATAAGATCATTTATGACGTGCTGATGGCCGATCCATGGTTCCGGGAAAACTATTCGGATTTCGTCAAAAAAACATCCGAATACGACTATACATTCGAAATAACGAGTCGCCAATGGGACGATATCAAACCGAAATTGCGCTATAATTTTAAAGGATCGCCTTACGAAGGCCGAAAAGTAAACGACATCGGTTTTTGGAATTTGATCAAAGATCAGGTATCACAGGAAGGTTATACCTTTTTAGCCAATGCCGGCGGTTATTATTCCAATACGATCAACTGGAATTCAGCTGAAGCCTTCCCGTATATGGTGGGTGACTTTTCCGAAGGGACCGTTTATAAAACCATTGAAGAAGGTTTTGACAGTATTGCCTACGCCATTGCCAACACCTATATGGACAATCCGGGCGCTTGTATCTGGTCGGAAAACAAATTGATTACCTTTACAAAAGAGCACGCTTTTACGCATTCGCACAAATACCAGCTGACATTCCTAAACATTAAAACCAATGAGGAATGGCATGTTTACGCTAACAATATCGTATTGGCGATGCCGCGTAGATCGCTGGAATTACTGGATCAGGAAAACTTCTTTTTTAATGTGAATGAAGACAGTACGCTAAACAATAATATCCGTTCAGTGATTATGGAACCGGCTTTTAAAATCCTGATGGGATTCCCGCATCCGTGGTGGAAAAAACTAGGCATCGATTCCGGGCATTCCATAACCGATTTACCAATGCGCCAGTGCTATTATTTTGGTACCGATACGCATACCGATAATTCGATGTTATTGGGTAGTTACGGAGACATGGAAACCGAAACGTTCTGGAAAGCATTATCGGACGATAAGATTCTTTTTAAAGTAAAAGCGTCCAAATCGGCTTCACTAAAAGAACTACACGAACTGGATAGTGTTCAGGCGTCCCAGATGATGGTAAACGAAGTGATGAACCAGTTACGCGAACTACATGGCCCGGATGTTGAAATCCCGGATCCGTATGTAACCTATTTCAGAGACTGGTCCGACGATCCGTTTGGCGCCGGATATCACGCCTGGAAAGCCGGATATGAGGTTAAAAATGTCATGCCATACATGCGACAACCAAAACCAACAGAACAAATCCATATTTGCGGGGAAGCCTATTCCGATCAGCAGGGATGGGTGGAAGGTGCCCTATGTGAAGCCGAAAAAATGCTGGAAACGCATTTTGGACTAAAACGTCCGGAATGGCTGGATCCGGCGTATTATTTAGGTTGGTAATACAACCTATCTTCCGGGCAACGTTGTTTGTCCGGAAGATATTCAACTTATATTTTCAGATTTTCCAGTTCCATTGACAGCGCTTTTAAATCCTGTTTCATCAGGTTGATCTGCGATTCCAACTGATCGTACATATTCGCGCGGTTGTCCAGTTCCTGAGCCGAATATTTACCACCATTCCCAAAATACAGTTCCAACAGTTGGGTTTTCTTTTTGGATTTTTCATCCGCAATCTGACCAAAGTTCATCCATTTCTCAATAATCTCCCGACGGAAGGAGACTTTTCCCGGTTCGTTCGGATTGCTATAATTCAGATAATACCAAACGGTTGGCGGAAAAATAGAAGACGTCGGCCGACCTTCCCAAATATCTCTTAATGCATTCCGGTTATGATAAAATTCGATACTGCGTTTGTTTCGCAAAATCAACATCCCTAAGGTCGCTTCGGTAATCCCGGTTCCCAATCCGATATAATCGCCTGTGTTCCCTTTGTCGATTAACAATCCGGAAGCAATCGCTCCCGCAGCACCTATGACGATCGCACCAACGGTTAACTTACTTTCGGTTTCGTCTTCTTTCCCTTTTAAAAAATCGGCAATCTGACTGGTCCGTTCTTCTTCGCAATCCATTTCTGAGGATACGGCCGAAACTTCCAGTGACGCAATATTGATCCGCTGGTTTAACTGTTGCACCAACTCCAATTGCGTGAGTCGGTTTTCAATTGTCGGATGTTCTTTATATTCTTTACGTATCGCTACATAATCCCCTAATAAATCCAAAACACCTATCGCATTGGCGGCATTCAAACTTTTAAGACTAAATCGCGATGCCAGAGCTGTGTCGACTGGGATGGTATGCATCGGGCGAGGCATTTCGGCTACCGTATAATTGTAGACATTCTGCTGATTGCAATTACTCGTATACAATTGTGATTTCATACGGGTGGGTTGAAATCCAGAACAAGACGTCAGCACAAGCGCACTGATTATTATCATCCCGAAAAAAAGGCTTTTTGTTGCTGTTGTGTTTTCCATCGTTATGACTTTAAAATCGATGAATATAAATAACCCGAAATCTGTTTTCTTTTGGGAATTTTTGAATACAGGAATTAAGTTACTACTTTTTCCCTTGTACTTCATTAAATGACCCCAAAAAATCCCTTAATGCATTCATAAACAAAATACAATCCCTTTCTTTAGCAGAATAAAAAACTTATATTTGTATTAATAGCTCATGCATTATCATTAATTGCTTTTCTTCATAAAATTATTTCAATTTATTATTGTTATTATATATTTATGTCAGCAGAGAAAATCTTTATCAAACCAAAATTAGAAGGGCAACGTTTTGATGACCATACGCTTCCTGTCAATATTTTAGAAGACTTCTCCGCTTTTGAAGAGTTAATTTTCGAGCTCGCAAAAAAAATATATCTTGATCTCAATCCGCAGCGAAAAAGAGTCCCCAAAGGGTTTACAGAAAATATTTATCTGAAACTTTCAACTATAGAAGAAGGTAGTACCATTCCACAAATAGTAATCGCTACTACTATTAGTGTTTTTGCTACTCCTAACATCAGTGTTCCTAACGACGAGTATTTTAGCTATTTTGAAAAAGCCCGGGATAAAGTATTTGAATTAATTGAAAATGCAAATTCTGATAAATCTGTTGAAACAGAGAGCAAGTTTCTAAACTATTTTAACAGAATTGGAAAAAACCTGAAAGAAGGCGAAACAATTGACTTTCTAAATTCTGATACTTCTACAAGAAATGTAAAATTCAGTAAAAATACGCGAAGAAAAATACTGCTTTCCCGAAATGAAAAACTTGAATATTCAGAATTGATCCACGAAAACGTTCGTATATCTGCTATGGACAAAAAAAAACAAGTCTTTTATATTGAACTAAAAGACAACACGTATGAATGTCCAATCATACCTGATTTTCATGATACCATATCCACAGCTTTTCATGAATATGAAAACAAAACATTAATTTCGCTAAAAGCAACCGGCCTTTTTAACAATCAGCACAAACTAATTCATATCGAACATATTGAATCAATGGATATATTGGATCCGTTTGATATAAGTGTCCGATTAAACGATCTTTTAGAATTGAAAGACAAATGGTATGATGGTGTAGACGGTAAGATCTTAGATCGAAAGAATACATTACTTTTTAAAGATTACTTTAATACCTATTTTAATTCTGATTTACAACTACCAGCTATTTTCCCAACATTAACTGGTAACATTGTTCTTGAATGGAAAAAAGGTAATATTGAAATCTCAATGGAGATCGATTTAAGTAATTTAAACGCTGAGATATTTTATTTCGATATGGAAAATGACGACCATGATTTTCAGGAAAATATTAACTTGAAAATTGTTTCTGACTGGGACAAAATTAATAGTATTATTTCTAAAAACATTATTTAATGACCGGCACAACTTTACTTCATCGGCAAATACATCCTAACTGGATTCAAAATAATTTTATTTCAGAACAAGCTTTTTTAGTTGAAAACAACATTGCCTCTTTAGCGTTTACACCTTCTGAAAAAGACAATAAAAAACTCTCAGTTTATAACGGTGAAAAATTTTCAGCTCAAGACTCTTTTAACCACTTTACTCAAAATTATGTTTCTGCGGGCGTTTTATCGGTAACATTTGCAGAAGTAATTGCCATTAAAAATCTAAATGCATACGAAGATAATATGTCATTTGATGGACATGCTGTGATTGATTACTCCAATATCGAAACACCTAATCAAATAAGAAAGAGCGCCAAAAAGCTCAAAAACATAGCTGTTAAAAGAGGTTGGACTCACAAAATATAGAATTACACTTCCATTTTATTTTCACATTACGATTTTCTAATCGTTAAAAACACACTCATAAAATGAGTGTGTTTTTACTATTCCTTTGCTCTTGGAGTTATCGGTGCAGGTGTTGCCGTCGGTTCCGGTTTTGGTTCCGATTGTGTTGGCGGTGATACCGGTGCCGGTGTACCTTTGTATTCGGTTTCCGGAACCTCTTCGCCCGTTTTACTAAATACTTTTATTTTAGGATTGTCCTTATTTCCTGTAATCACAACCGGAATTCCGATTAATCCGAATGGCGGTAATCCCAAACGCATTCGCAGATTCATCTGACCAGCAAAGTTGGTTTGCCCTTTGAATTTCAAACGGAATAAAGCTACTTTGATCAACGTTTCATCAATAGTGATCACATTATTTTTAATGTTCGAATTGATTTCCACTTCACTTAAATCCGGATCGTTGATACCGTCGGATCCTGTTTTTTTACTGATCGCCGAAAACAATTTCAGTCCTTTTATTTTTACTTTTTTAACCGTTACCACACCATCTCCTTTTAACGATGGCATGATCGGTTGCATGTTCTGATCGAGTACGCCGCGTAAACGGTAATCTACACCTATGATTCCTTCGGCTTTTTCGGCCGATGTCATTAAATCGCGGAATAGTTTTACTTCGCGATAGGCACGATTCACATCAAAATCTTTTGCACGGTAACGCAGACTAAAGTTCGCTTTATCGGCACTTACATCGTCATAAACACCATCCAATGTCATCCGACTTCCGATAATTCCTACACCCGCATTGCGCAACATGATTTTTCCTTTTTTGACCATTGCTTTTCCAGACATGTCATTCAGCACCAAACCGTCGTAGTCTATTTTTTTCGCATTGGCCACAACCGAAACATTCAGATTTGTAGGTACCACAACAACACCCGTTGGTTCTTTCGGTTTTGTTTTTTTCGCATTGACCTTGGAATTGTTCGTTTTGACACCATCCGGATTGTAGGCCATAAATTCGTTCACATTTAGAAAATCGGACTGCAATGCGAAGTTTCCGGAAAGAACACTTTTATCGTTCAATACATAATTGATCACATTTTGTAACTGCCCATTCAAATTAAAATCCGACTGCCCATAGCCCGCTTTAAAATCGTTAAAAAACATTTTGTCGCGATCAAATCGGAACAAACCTTCTTTGATTAGGAACGGTTTTGGAAAAAACTGCGATTTTGCCGTAATATCCCGTAACACCAGGGTTCCTTTGTTATTCATTTTACCATACTGACCCGTAGTCGCATAGCTTTGTTTTCCTTGCAAAAACAAATCGGCTTTGATATACCCTTTTACGTCAAGTCCTTCCTGACGGAATACTTTATAGACTTTTGCGACGTCAATTTCACCCTTAGCGTTGACTTTATAAGCCAGATCTTCAAAATTCGATAAATCGGCTGCGACAAACACCGGATTGCCTTCAAAATGAAAAGAGGCCGGCGTTACTTTTACCATCAGATCTTTATAGTTACCCGTTGTATTTTTGATACGCGCATTGATTCGAATGGAATCGATCGGGTTTGGATAATACGGTGTCTTTAATCGTCCACCTTGTAAGGCTAAAAACCCATCAGTAACCGGGAATAGTTTCTGAGCCGCATCATAATCGCCTTTGGCTTTAATACTCGTGGTTAGCAATCCTTTGATTTCTACCTTTTCCAATCCTAAAGCGCGGTTTAATTTTTCCAGATCCAGTTTGGCTTTCATATCCGTGTTTACGTTGATATGTTTGGTTCCTTTGGAATACAGTTTTCCAGCCAAAAAGTCTTTCCCAACATTAAAGTGAATCGAATCCATATCGATTTCCAGTAAATCCGGATTTAATGACGGCATTCGGGTGTTGAATTTTAAAAAGATATTCGAGGTTGGAAAGGGCGTATCTTTATAAGCGATAAAACCGTCGCGGATGTTTACCGCCAATCCTAAATCGGGTTTTTTATTTTGAGAAGCGTTGTAGATTCCTTTAAACGTAAACAACACATCCGTTTGTCCCTGAACCTTTGTTTTCTCCAACCAGGTCACATAGGCCGGTGGCATCGCGGTAAACAAATCGTTTAGGTTACTATTCTGGGTTTCTACGTGAATATCGATATCATATCCATCTTTTAGGAAGTTCAGTTTTCCGATAAACTTCACCGGAAGTTTATTGATTTTCAGATTATTTTGTCGGAAAACAAACGACAAGGAATTGGTATTGATTCGTGTAAGCAAATCGGCGTTAACCACTTTGTTTTTTAGATAGGTCTCTCCGTCAAAAGCGAAATCCAGTGATCCGATTCGCGCCTTAGTTGTCAGGTCAAAAATAGACTTATCCAAGTCACCTTTTCCGATATAATTAAAATCTTTGGCATCGATCGCGACTTTGGCCGAAAGGTCGTTGTATTTTAAATCGACATTTTTAATTTCGATCCGATCCAGTCGGATGGAAGCCGATTCTGTAGTATCGGCTGTTTTTGGTGCATTCGAAATATAGACATTATAATTCGCGTGTCCGTGTTCGTCTACTTTGATATTCGCTTGTCCATCGGATAAATAGATCTCGTCAATACTCACCTGATTGTCGAAAATAAGCCGCTTCAGGTTGATCCCGAAGGCCACCTCTTTTGCCGCCACCAAAGTATCGTTTCGATAGGGTGCCGATCCTTTTAACGAAAATTCATCCAGCGAAACCGTTAACGACGGAAAATGCTTATAAAACGACAAATGCGTTTCTTTAAAATTCAGTTCGCCATCCAGTTTCTGATTTGCGGCTTTTTTTACCTGTTCGGCAATCGTTCCCGGAAACAGCAACGGAATCAGGAATAATAACAGCAGTATACTACCAATTGTGATTCCAATGATCTTAAGGGTCTTGAGGATTATATTTTTAGGGGAGCGCTTCATACTACAAAAGTACTATCTAATTTTCAAATTTTAACAGAATATTCCGTAATCGGCTCATAAAAATTCGTTAACAAAATGTGCCATAACCGACGGTAATCACTTTTTCTGTTATTTTTACATAACTAAATTAATCAAAATAACATCATGATTACAAAAACTGTTCTGATTCTTACAACTGTGGGAATGTCTTTACTTTCAGGGAACGATGACAAATCCAAGCGAAACGGCGATCCAACCAATCCGCTTTTGGCCGCGTACAACACTCCTTATGAAGTCCCTCCTTTTCATTTGATTAAAAACGAACATTTTAAACCGGCTTTACTGGAAGGTATTAAAATCCACCAACAGGAAATCGATGCCATTGCTAATAATCCGGCCAAACCAACTTTCGACAATACCATTCTGGCGCTCGAAAATTCGGGACAGCTTTTAAACCGGGTTGCGACTGTTTTTAGTAATCTGAGTTCGGCTAATACAAACGACCAATTACAGGCGATCGCTCAGGAAATGGCTCCGATATCGTCCAAACACAACGATAATATCTATTTGAACGAGAAATTATTTGCACGGGTAAAAGCCGTTTGGGATGCGCGTAAGACCTTAAAACTAACTCCGGAACAATCCCGTTTACTGGAGAAAAAATACAAAGCTTTTGTACGCAGTGGTGCTAATCTGTCGGATGCAGACAAAGAAAAGCTGCGCAAAATCAACGGTGAGTTATCACTGTTATCTTTAAAATTTGGCAACAATATTCTAAAAGAAAACAATGCCTACGAACTGGTGGTTGATAAAAAAGCCGATCTAGCCGGTTTACCCGACGAACTGATCGTTGCCGCAGCAGCCAAAGCCAAAGCTTCCGGAAAGGACGGAAAGTGGGTATTTACACTAAGTAATTCGAGTGTGATGCCCTTCCTACAATATGCTTCCAATCGCGAACTGCGCAAACAAATCTGGACGGCTTATCAAAACCGCGGCAACAATAATAACGAATTCGACAACAAACAAAATCTGATCCAGATGGCTAACCTTCGCGGTGAAAAAGCACGCTTACTGGGTTATAAAAACCATGCTGCCTATGTATTGGAAGAAAGTATGGCCAAAACTCCGGAAAAAGCAACGGAATTGTTAACCCAACTTTGGAAACCGGCTCTTGAAAAAGCAAAACTGGAAACGGCCGATATCAAAAAAATGATGGCTGCCGATGGTATTTCCGGTGACGTACAACCGTATGACTGGCGTTATTATGCTGAAAAAATCCGTAAGGAACGTTATAATCTGGACGAGCAGGAAGTAAAACCGTATTTCAGCATTCAGAATGTACAACAGGGTATTTTTAAAGTAACCGAGAATCTTTATGGGTTGAAATTCGAAGAACTAAAAGATGTTCCGAAATACCATGAAGACGTCACTGTTTGGAAAGTTCTGGAAAAAGACGGAACTCCCGTGGGTACTTTATATATGGATTTCTATTCGCGCGCTTCTAAAAACGGTGGTGCCTGGATGACCTCCTACCGTGCGCAACAAATGGAAAACGGGAAACGTATTCCTCCGGTGATTTCAATCGTTTGTAATTATTCCAAACCGATTGGCGATGCACCTACGTTACTAACATTTGACGAGACAACGACTTTCTTCCATGAATTCGGTCACGCGTTACACGGTTTACTATCGAATGTAAATTACCAGAGTATGGCTGGAACGGCGGTTCCAAGAGACTTCGTAGAATTACCATCGCAGGTTATGGAAAACTGGGCAGCCGAGCCGGAAGTTTTAAAAATGTATGCCAAGCATTACCAAACCGGAGCTGTAATTCCCGATGCGCTGATTGAAAAATTACAAAAATCCGGTACTTTCGACCAGGGATTTGCGACCATCGAATACCTGGCCGCTTCGTTACTGGATATGGAATACCATACACAAACCGGAGCCATCACACAGGATGCTACTACATTTGAAGCCAATTCCATGAAGAAAATCGGATTGATCCATTCTATTATTCCACGTTACAGAAGTACCTATTTTAACCACGTTTTCTCTGGTGGTTATTCAGCGGGTTATTACAGCTATATCTGGTCCGGCGTTTTGGACACCGATGCGTTTGAAGCGTTTAAAAGCACTTCGCTATTCAATCCCGAAAAAGCAAAAGCCTTCCGTAAATACATCCTTGAAAAAGGAGGAACTGAAGACCCGATGATCCTTTATAAAAAATTCCGTGGTGAAGAACCAAACATCACACCGCTACTCAACAAACGCGGTTTGAACAATGGTAACAAACTATTGAAAAACTAAACAAAAAGAGGTTGTCTGAAATAGACAACCTCTTTTTTTATACCATTCCCCTCTCAATTCACACGCATTAGTTTTGGAAGTCTTATGTGGTAAAACGGAAGTCAAATTGATTAAGACTACTATATCCCCCAAACATAAATTGTACCTTAGTTATCTAAATCATTATAAGCCATGTACAGTCCAAAACAAATAGCCAACTACTTCTTAGCCAAATATTGCGATGGCAAAAACATAACCCCAATGAAACTAATCAAATTAGTCTACATCGCTCATGGCTGGTATCTCGGAATTACAGACAACGCCCTAATAGACGAAAATCCGGAAGCCTGGAAATATGGCCCGGTAATTCCCAGCCTTTACCATCGATACAAAAGATATGGAAACGCTCCAATCGAAAAATACAACGGATCCCCCTCCTTAGGCAACAAGGAAGATGAAAACTTTCTCGACAAAATATGGGAAGTCTACGGTCAATATAACGGTATCGAGCTAAGTGCCAAAACCCATCAGGAAGACTCTCCCTGGTCATTCGTATGGAATACGATAAAAAACAACGATTACTTTTCCCTGCAAATACCCGATACCTATATAAAAGAACACTATAAACACCTTTTAAAACAAAATCAGAACAAACAACCTGGATAAATATGTCGTCTGATTTAAAGAATAATTTGAATTACATTGTTTCGGAATCAAACAGCACCGATGATAAATCAAAAAAAGAAGAAGAAACATTTAAGAGTCAGAAAAACTATATCAAATACACTTGTAATGCTTTAAAAAACAAAAGGTATTCCATTAATACCAATCTTCGGATATATTTGGCAATCTGGTCTTCATTGATTGTAAGCTGCTGGCTTTTGAAAGTGGAGGAGATTTTAATAAATAATAACAATTACTGTTTGTCGGATAATGTCTTAACCATTCTTTTAGGAACTACAACCCTAAATGTATTAGGCATCGTAGCCATTGCCATGTATGATATATTCAATGGGAAATCTGAAGACCGGATAAAATAAAAGTCCCGCCAATGACGGGACTTTTATTTTATCCGTGGTATACACGTGAAGCAATTATTTTTCCATTTTTTACATCGAGTACTTCGGCAACCAGCATATCGTCTTCTCCTTCTACCTGACGGATATACTCCATAAAGATACGATCGGAATTGGCCGTTAGCGAGGTTACTTTATAATGCAAGCTTGGCAAACGATCGAAAGCATCCTGCCACCAGGCGCGCATGGCCTCTTTTCCAACAACCAATCCTTTAGTTTCCGGTTGGTGGATTTTTAATTTCGGACTAAAATGCTGTGCTTCATCATCATAAAGCGATAGTAATTTGTCGAGGTGCTTGGTATTGAAGGCATCAAACCAGCGAAAAGCAATCGATTGTAATGTTTCTGGTGTCATTAGTACGGTAAAAAAATCCCGAAGCTGGCTTCAGGATTGTGGATTTATATATTTTTAAGGTTTATAATTTCCTGATCAGTCAGAAAACGCCAGTTTCCACGAGGCAAATTTTTCTTGGTCAGTCCGGCAAAAACAACGCGGTCTACTTTAATCACATCATATTCCAGATGTTCGAAAATAGAACGCACAACTTTTACATTGGAGGTTTTCATCTTTAAACCGATTTCACTTTTCGGTTCGTTTTCGATATACGAAATCTCCTCTACATATACTCTAAAATTATCGATCGTAAGTCCTTTTTGGATTTTTTCCAAATCTTCGAATTTCAGGTTACGGTCCAGTGTTACCTGGTATACTTTTGACGAACGTTGGTTTGGGGCCGTAAACTTACGAACCATATCCGAATCGTTTGTAAACAACAACAATCCAGTTGTACTTTTATCCATACGTCCAACCGATTGTAGTTTTGCTTTGGTTGCATTACGTACCAAATCCAATACATTTGCCGTATTTCCGTCTCCATCGCCGGCCGTAGTAAATCCTTTCGGCTTATTTAGCAGGATGTATTCTTTTTTCTCCGGTGTAATCACCGTTCCGTCAAAGTTAACAACATCGCCCGGTTTTACCTTATATCCCATTTCGGTAATCGCCTCTCCATTCACTTTTACATTCCCCGATTGGATATAAATATCAGCGTCTCTACGTGAGCAAATACCGGAATTAGAAATATATTTATTCAGACGAATATCATCCGAAGCTGCTGCTTTAGGGGCTTTCGGCTTTTTTTCAAAGTCCGGTTTCGGTTTTGAGAAATTACTTTTTCTATCGTCTTTTTTAAAATTCGGTTTCCCAGCCGCACTTGATTTCTTTGGTCCAAAACCCGGTTTGCCGTTGGAAGAACCTCTTTTATTATTTCCTTTTCCGTTGTTCATTTCGCTAAAAAATTTTTGCAAAGATACTATTTATCTCTTTGTGTGTTAAAAAAGTATTTTGAAAGATTGTTATAGTCCGGCCAGTAGTTTTTTTCCGTTTACCAAAACCGTAGGATCAATTAGCACAATACAGAAAACGCCGGCTACAATAAGCGTTTTCAAGATGATATGCAACTGTACATATTCTTCACGGGTTTCCGATTTCCACAATAACCGGATAAAGTACATCAAGATGATCAATGCTATATAAAAGTAAATATCCATATAGCCTACATCATATTTTTCGACCAGGATAAACACCGGAATAACCGTTGCTATTGTTAAAGCCGTTATCATTTTTTTCGATACGTTTGTTCCGAAGCGAACCGGAATAGTCTGATAATCGGAAGCCAAATCCCCTTTGATATTTTCCAGATCTTTGATCATTTCACGAATCAGGATCAATAGAAAAAGAAATCCCGCATGGGCAAAAATTACGTGGTAAAAGTTTTTGAAATACAATAATATTCCGAAAAACGGCATTACCGCAAGAACAGAAGCCGTCAGATTTCCAACAATCGGGTATTTTTTAAGCTTGTGCGAATAAAACCAGATCAGGAAAATATAGACTGCAAAAAAGAAAGCCGCCCGCCAGGATATGCTATAGGCCAGACCCGTTGCCAGGAAATTCAATCCAAAGTAAACTTTTAATTTGGTTTGCTGACTCACCAATCGGTCCAGCATTGATTTGTTCGGTCGATTAATCAGATCTTTCTGCGCATCGTAAAAATTATTGATAATATATCCGGAAGCTATTGTTAGCGTAGATACAAACACCAGAATAAACAAACGCCAGTCCAGAATCACATCCAATGCGCGTTCGTCTTTGGCCAGAATAAAGATCGATGACAGGTATTGCGCCAGTACAATAATCGGAATATTATAACCCCGTACCACAGAAAACAAACTGAGTATCTTCATCAAAGTCAATTTGGATTTACGGGTAAGCATGGTTTTGGCTATTAATTTATCATCCGCGGAATTTTCCGACCGAAAAGTTATAAATTAGAATTGATAAACAACCTCTAACTTATAATCTTTTAAGGATTCTTTAGCTTTTTCCAGATTTTGCGTAAATCCGAGTATGTAACCACCACCACCGGAGCCACATAATTTCAGGTAGTAATCATTAGTATCGATTCCTTTTTGCCATACCTGATGGAATTGTTCCGGAATCATTGGTTTAAAGTTGTTTAAAACAACTTTTGATAATTTTTTGGTATTGGAAAATAAGGATTTTACATCGCCATGCAGGAAGTTTTCCACACAGGCGTCGGTATATTTTACGAATTGTGTTTTTAGCATTTTACGGAAACCCTGATCTTTTAGGTTTTCCATAAAGATATTCACCATCGGTGCCGTTTCACCTACAATTCCGGAGTCGATCAGGAATACAGCGCCTTTCCCTTCGGTACTTTGCGATGGAATTCCGGTTGGTTCAATATGATCTTTGGAATTGATCAATATTGGTAAACTCAGATAGCTGTTTAGCGGATCCAATCCGGAACTTTTCCCGTGGAAAAAGGATTCCATCTGGGCAAAGATATTTTTTAACTGTAGTAATTTTTCGCGTGTCAGGTTTTCCAGTACCGTAATTTTATTGTTGGCATATTTATCATAAATAGCCGCCACCAAAGCACCGCTACTTCCCACTCCATATCCCTGCGGAATACTGGAATCGAAATACATTCCCTGTTCCACATCGGCATGTAAGGCTTCCATATTAAAGGTTACCAATTCCGGGTTTTCTTCCTGAATATCTTCCAGATAGGCTGTAAAACGTTGTAAAGCCGCATTTGATTTTATCGATTCCGAAGTTGGGTTTTCGGCTATTTTCAATGCCCCGTTATAAAAATTATACGGGATGGATAACCCTTTGGAATCTTTGATAATACCATACTCTCCGAAGAGTAAAATTTTCGAGTAAAAAAGTGGTCCTTTCATATACGTATTTCCTGCTTTAGAAACGGTTTACCGCTAAATCTAGTATAAAGGTAGTGAAAAAAAGTTTTAATTGATCTTTTCGCTTCCTTTTCCGATTTCGTCACAAATGTACTGACTGTTTTGACAATAGCCAACTAATTCCTGCTGAATAAATGCCACTACTTTTTCTTTTACCGATTCCGGATATAAGACGTGTACGTTTGCTCCGGCATCGAGTGTAAAACACACCGGTGTTCCGGTTTCACTTCTGTATTTCCAAATGCGGTTGATAATCTCCAGTGTATTAGGTTTCATCAGGATATAATACGGCATGGAAGTAAGCATCATCGCATGTAAAGTAAGCGCTTCACTTTCGACGATTTTGATAAAATTTTCCACATCGCCTGTTTCCAGAATGTTTTTGATTTGCGACAGATTAACATGCGCCTGTTCAAAGCGTTTTTCGGCATACGGATGATTGTGCATCAAATCGTGTCCAACCGTACTCGACACCTGTTTTTCACCTTTGTCAACCAACAAAATCGTATCCTGATAGTTCTTAAAATTTTCGTGAATCTGTCCCGGAAACTCCACTCCAAACAGATCGGAGCTACCTTCAATTTCTTTATGCGTTCCCCAAACCACAACATTTCCTTTTATGCTTCGGCAGGCACTCCCAGAGCCCAAACGCGCCAAAAACGACGCTTTGCTATAGAAATAAGCTTCGTTCATTTGCGGATTTAAAGCTTTTTCCAAATCCATAATATTCATTGCCAATGCCGCCATTCCCGAGGCCGAGGAGGCAATTCCGGAACTGTGTGGAAAGGTGTTTAAGGTATCGATAACAAAATGAAAGTTTTTCAGATACGGGCAATAGGTTTCGATTCGCTCGAAAAACTTCTGGATTTTTGGTCTGAAAGACTCTTTTTCTTTTCCTTCAAATAAGAGATCAAACGAAAAACCGGTAATGGATTCTTTTTTAGAAAAAGACACTTTTGTGATCGTTTTACAATTATTCAGTGTAAAACTCACCGACGGATTCGCCGGAATCTGGTGTTCTTTTTTCCCCCAGTATTTTACCAAAGCAATATTGCTGGGTGCACTCCATTCGGAATTTCCGTTTTCCACACCATCCAACGTTCCGTTGTAAACAAAATCTTTTTCTAAAAACATATCCTTAAAAATTTACGCAAAGATACTTTTTTTGAAATAGCGATCCATCTGAAAAAATTGCCAGATTTCGCTTATTTTTGAAGTATGAAAAACATCACCCGTATAGTAATGATCGTGGTAACCTGTCTGGTGGTAGGTTATTTTTCCGGAATTGTAACCCGTGGCAGTATTGAAACCTGGTATCCTACTTTGGTAAAACCGTCGTTTAATCCGCCCAACTGGTTGTTTGCTCCGGTATGGAGTACGTTATACATTATGATGGGAATTGCAGCCGGAATGGTTTGGAATCGGATTGATTTTGAACGTGAGGCCGTTAAAAGAGCCTTGCTGTTCTTTGCCATTCAACTGGGATTAAATGCGTTGTGGTCGTTTTTATTTTTCGGACTTCACAATGTTTTATTGGCTTTAATCGAGCTGATTATACTATGGCTAATGATTTACGAAACTTACCAATCGTTTCGAAAGATTCACAAAATTGCCGGTTATCTGTTGCTACCCTATCTTGCCTGGGTTACTTTCGCAGGGGTACTAAACGCAAGCATATGGCAACTTAATCAACATTAATATATACTTTTTAACCAAAAATAAAGAAATAAAAAGCATTTTTAGTTAAATTTGAGAATAAATCAAATTTGCCGATTATGCCAAAAAAAGCTACTTACCTTCTTGGTATACTAGCAACCCTAATTATCGGTTGTTTTTTGTACCATCAATTTTGTTGTGCCCATTGTGGCAATACCTGTTCTGAAAAAGACAAGACAGCTATTCGTAGCACAGACAGTACCATGCTACATCCGGCCTATCCGTTTGCCCTGAAAGGCAACGGCATTCGTTTTAACGCACAGGATAATTTTAATTTTTTAAAAAATGATTTTAAAAAACTACTTCCTGTCGACGATTCGATAGCAATCGGGGCGACTTCTCTAAAATCATTTCTTGAAAATAGTCCGGCATTATTAAAAATCAACGGGTTTGCGCTACAAGACGAAGTCAATTCTTCCATTTTCCCAAATCTGGGCTATGCACGGGCCAACGAGGTCAAAAATTATTTTGTTTCCCAGGGAATCCCTTCCGCTAAAATTGAAATTAATGGCAAAATTAGTGATGACTTGATTGTTCAGAACGGAACGCTACTCGGACCGATCACCTTTGACCTTGTAGAACCCGCTACCGAAGCCAAGCCGGAAACCGACTGGCAAGCCGTAAAAACACAATTGAACGCCAATCCACTGACACTCTATTTTAACACTGGACAAACTGAGATTCTTCTATCCGAAACTGACCGTCAGAAAATAGCTGATATGATACGCTATATCGATCATGTGGAAAATGCCAAACTGGATATCGTAGGTTATACCGACAATGTCGGCAACCGCGAAACCAATATCCATATCGGACAGCAACGTGCCGATTTTGCCAAAAATTATTTTATTCAAAATGGCATTGCTCCGGATAAAATCAATAGTAACTCTAAAGGCCCTGCCGATCCGCTACAAAGCAACACTAGCAAAGAAGGACAAGCTAAAAACAGACGTACCGTAATCACGATCCATTAATCTAATACCATTACATATGAATGCACCATGTATACTCATCCCGGTTATAACAGGTTTAATCTGTGCATTATTAGGCTATTTACTTGGTAAATCAGCAGCATCGGGTAATCATAATTCCAAGCAATTACAAATTGATCTGGACAATTGCCGGTCTAAATCCGCAACACTTACAGCCGAACTGGATGCTCTGAAACGTCAGGGTTCTTCATTAGGATTTGCCGCTACCTCAATAATTGAACCTTTTAATGCGGAACTGGCCGCATCGGTACTCGGTAGAAAAATTACCGAAAACGATCTGAAAATTATCGAAGGTATCGGCCCTAAAATTGAAGAATTATTTAACACTTCGGGGATATTTTCCTGGAAAGCATTGTCGGAAACTTCGGTAGACCGTTGCAATGAGATCCTCCATAAAGCCGGTGAACGTTTTGCCATGCATAATCCTACAACATGGCCGCGACAAGCCCGAATGGCGTACGAAGGAAAATGGCAGGAATTAAAAGAATGGCAGGACAAACTCGACGGCGGACGGGAATAATCACAAATCTGTAGAAAAACAAAGCCTGTCAGGCACATTACATCCTGACAGGCTTCGGATAAAAACGGCAAGCTCAAAACCGTTTTTAATGTTATTTAGTTTTTCACTACTTTTTCTACAAACACCCCTTCGTTGGTTTCGATTTCTACAAAATAGATTCCCGGCTTTAAATGACTCATATTGATGGATTGCTTTCCTTTTCCGTTACGAAACGCTTTGGTTTCGTATACAAAACCGCTTGGATCGATCACTTTAGCACTACGAATCTCTTTCCCTTCGGCTGGTGCTATATTCAAATCGCTGTTGGTTGGGTTTGGATATACGTTGTATTTTTTAACATCTGCAAGCTCAGCCGTCATGTCTTCAGCTACGTTACGTCCAAATACCGGATCTCCAGGTACAGGTTCAAGTTTGTTTAGACATGATCGGAATGTTTTTGTCCAACTGTAATCCGTCCAACCAATTTCACCACTATTCACAACATAGCTAATTGCCGTTCCCGACATACTTGTTGTTTTATATACCAGCTTAATTGTATAGGTTGTACCAGCGGCACAATCGTAAAAACTAGCTGTAGGATTAATAGTAGCCGTAGCTGCTCCGGAAGCATTCAACAAGGTCACTTTATAATCGGCAGTAGGACAAGTCCCCAAAGCATTTGTTACTCTTAAATATAATTTACCGGCATTTGCATAATTTCCTGTTACATTAAATCCGATATAACCATTATACAGTGGTGGATTACTATTAGGCGTAAGCTTACAATATGGCGCAAAACTTAAGCTAACAGACGGTGCTGTTTCTCGCGTCACTATAATTTTGATATTAAATGTTGTTATTACCGGATCCGGCAAACTCGACCCATCTTCACAGTACCCGGTTACCGTATAACTATTTACTCCAACTCCCAATGTCCCCGGAATTGTTATTATATTGCTTCCAGATGATGAGTTTACTGCACCTAATGCATTGCTTAAAAATAACTTTTTTGTATAATTTGTCGGACAAGAATACGGAACGGCTATATTAAACGTCCCGGTTAATTGGTTGGCAAAATACGGTATGGTTACATTATACGTATACGTAACCGGACTTCCGGAAGTTGTTGGAGCCGGCATACTTAATGCATTTGTCGTCCCTAAAGTCAAAGTTTGCCCATTTACCGACAAGGTTGTTAGTAAAAACAATCCGCACACAATCGCAGCTCTTTTTACCTCGAAAATAATTTTTTTCATGTTTTTAGTTTTAAAAGTTAATAACACAAAACTATTAGCATCATATCCAAAAACACCAGTAAAATCGCAATTTGTGATGAACACCATTCTAAATAGTGACGAAATTATCACTCAACACCTACCTGTTTTACAAACACCTTTTATTTTGGGACAACATTTTTATCCGTTATAAAGCGCTTTTTAAAAAACGATTTTATCCAGTTCTTCGAGATAAGTTTCGCCTACCGGGATTTCCTGTTTTTTGATCAATACCATTTTTTTGGTTTTTTGTTCCACTTTGTCAATTCGGATGATATAGGAACGATGTACCCGTAAAAATTCCAACGGATCAGGCACTTTACTAATAAAGTCCCCTATTTTACATCGCATGACGTATACTTTTTCCTCTGTAACAATATCCATATAGTTTCCGGAGGATTTGACATATAAAATGGTATTGGTTGGTATCCGTATTTCCTTGCCTTGTTCTTTAAACACAAAATACTTTTCTTTCTTTTTGATCTTCCGAACCCATAATCGCAATAGTTCCCGGATAATGTCTTTATTATAGGTTAATACCCGAATCCTGAAAAACAGATAGATCAATGCTGTTACCCCTGCTATTACTATAATAATAAACCACCAGGTTATCCAGAAAGGATTGCGAATTGTTATGGGCAAACGAATCATCTCATCCGAAAAAAGACGGTTGTCTTCCAAAACCTGTACCTGTAATTCATAATGCCCCGGCGGAATAAATTCGTAGGCAATTTTGCGATCACTGGTATAATTCCAATTCTCATGCAGTCCTTTTAATTTGTAACGATATACTTGTTCTTTTCTGCCATAGGCCACCGATTCTACCCCAAAATTGAGCTGATTTCTATCGTACGACAACGATAGCTGTTTTGCCGGTTCCTCCAAAATCGTGTTATTAATCGCTATGGAGCTTAATCGCAGAAAGTATTTCCTTTTGTTAAAGATGGTTTCAAAGTTATTTTTCGCGATGCTACACAAACCATTAGCGGTAGCTACATATATAGTGTCTTTTACAATTTCCACATCCCGGATCTGGTTTTCCGACAAACCATCGGATGTTGTAATATAGTGCACTTTAAATGTACCATCTTTATTAAATGTAATCCTGTTGAGTCCATAGTTGGTACAAGCCCAAATGGTGTTTTTATCTTCTATATATACCTCTGTCACCAAATCATCCGACAATCCCTTTGATTTGTCAATACTCATTGTCTTACCCGTATGCGGATTGTAAACCACCACTCCGCCTCCCAAACTGGCGAGATAAAAAACCTTCCGTTCCGGTTCATAATCCATGTCATCAAATCGGTAATTAAGTAGCCGATTATTGATTGTCACATATTTTTTCCCACCCTTACTCACTTTAATGCCTTTCATCCAAGCAGCATAATAGTTTCCGTCATGCTCCGAAACATCATGTATCCGAAACAGTAAAGTGTCTGTTTTACGAACCTGTACATCTTCTATTACATTCAGGAGACCAAAGCGCGAGATAATCGGTACCGGTGTATCATCCGATGCTTTTAAAACACCACCGGTACAAATCATTTTTTTCCCCGTATCAGTATAAAGCATTTCATCGACCATATAATAGGTGCATTTTTCGGCTTTATAATATTGTACAATTGCCGGTTTATTTGTCAACCCGCGGTGTAACAATACCAGTGCTCCTTTTATATTTCTTTTATAGACATCACCATTATAGCAACCTATAAACAATTCTCCTTCTTCATTACGCGTTAACGAATGTATATAGGTTCCTTTTAGTATGTTTTTATTTATTTTTACTTCCTGCTCATAAAAAACACCCCCATCAACCGTTGAAAACCATCGTGAATTAAAATTATCTTTAAAAACTCTTGAGACGGAATGTCCATTAAGCCCTCTTTTTACAACGGCTCCGTTTGTATCATATACAACTATTCCTTTCCCTCTGTAACTGATCCAGAAATGATCCGCGTCATATTCGCCACTTTCCAATGGTTCGGAATTCTTACCTGAAATCAGAAATGGCTTTTTATTTTTTGGGTAAATCCAAACCGATCTTTCCGAATATACGACCTTAATACCTTTAAAACTAAAAAATCGTTTGATGGATTCTTTTATCCCGGCGTACGGTGGAAATACTGATTTTTGTTTTGAAAAATATTCGATCCCTTGTTTTTTATTAATTGCCTTATAATGAAAATACCGCGGCTTTTCCGTTGGAAGTTTGATTTCTGAGATATACGTAAGAGTGCCTTTTGCATCGATTTTAAGATAAAAACCGGAAGCCATAAAAAAATGCAAAGCATTTTGAGCATCAACAGCTAAAGAAATGATTAAAGATCCAGGTAGCTTTTTTTCTTTAAAGAAATTTTCGATAACGTTGTTGTATCGGTATGGTATAAATTTTTCGGATCCATTTTCAAAATAAAACAGTTTACCGTTAAAGGTGGTACACCATATCTGATCATTTTCCTGCGGAAAGAAATCGAAGACCGTAATATCGGTTAATCCGTCTTTGAGTTCGAACTTTTTAAATTGGGTTCCGTTATAATTTGCAAGACCTCTATCGGTTGCAAACCACATGACACCATTTTTGTCCTGAAAAATATCGTAGACCTCATTACTGGGCAGTCCATTTTTCTGTTTATAGTTTTTTAAAGTGACATTTTGCGCCATTACAATACTGTAAGGCAATAGAAATACTAGCAGGATTAACCTGCAAATGGGTTTTAGGGGCATAAATTTTTATTCTAACACATCTTATGTGTTAAAAATAAAAATAATTCTCACAATTTTAATTATGAAAATGTCAATTTGAGAAGTTTTTAGCCACAAGAAACCCACCTGTCCATGCATTTTGAAAATTAAAACCTCCGGTAATCGCATCTATATTCAGAATTTCTCCCGCAAAATACAAATCGGATAAGATTTTACTCTCCATCGTTTTAAAATTAATCTCTTTTAAATCGATTCCTCCAGCGGTTACAAATTCTTCTTTAAAGGTGCTTTTCCCATTTACATGATACTGCCCGTTTACCAATTGTCCGGTAAGATTATCCAGTTGCTTACGAGACAAATCGGCCCATTTGGTTGCTTCCGTAATTCCGGAAGCAAGCACCAGACTTTCCCATAAACGGTTCGGAAAATCAAATGGTGATTTTTTTGTAATTATCTTTTTAGCGTGTTCAATTTTGAGTTCACGAAGTAGTTCGGCTGTTTCTTCAAAATCGAGATCATTTAACCAGTTTACCTGTAGTACAAACTGGTAATTTTTAGCAAATAATTCGCGGGCGCCCCAAGCCGAAAGTCGTAAGATTCCGGGACCACTCATTCCCCAATGTGTAATCAATAACGGACCGGAAGCCTGTAACCTACTGCCTTTTACTTTTACAGAGGCCAAAGCCGAAACACCCATCAAATCTTTAATTCTGGGATCCTTAATATTAAAGGTAAAAAGAGACGGTACTGGTGGTACAATGGAATGCCCTAAGGTTTCCAGCATGTCCCACATTTTCGGATTGCTCCCCGTTGCCATTACAATTTTTGACGCTTTAAACGTGTCCCGTGTCGTTTCGACTTTCCAATAGTCTTCACCACGAAAAAGGGATTGTACACTTTGTCCGGTCAGCACATCAATCCCCCATTTTTTCACAGCTTGTTGAAAACAATCGATTATGGTTTGCGAACTATCGGTTACCGGAAACATTCTTCCATCGTCTTCAATTTTCAGCTCCACACCATGGCGTTCGAACCATTCGATTGTATCGCCCGAACAAAACTGATGAAAAGGTCCTTTTAATTCTTTTTCGCCTCTTGGATAAAATTTAACCAGCTCATTCGGAATAAAACAGGCGTGCGTTACATTACACCGCCCGCCACCGGAAACACGCACTTTGGAAAGCACTTCTTTGCCACGTTCGAGAATGGCAATTTTTAGTTTCGAATTGTTTTCGGCGATGTTGATAGCCGTAAAAAAACCGGCAGCTCCACCACCTATAATGATAACATCGTAGTTTGCGTTCATAATCTGTTTGGAAAATCGGAAATAATACCTTCTACTCCTAATGCTTTTACACGTCGGATATCGTCTTCTTCATTAACTGTCCAGGTAAAAATTGCATATCCTTTTGCTTGTGCTTCCTTACAGTTGTCTTCGGTTAGCAATGAAAAATGCGGGTGAATCGCCTGGGCTGATAATTGATCAGCCCAATGGATCGCTTGTTCTACACTGGCCTGCGTGAGTACTCCGATTGGAATTTCAGGGTTTATTTTTTTAATTCTTTTTAATTCTTCTTTCTGGAAACTGGAAACTACAAAATCGGCATACTCCCAGCCTTTTTCATTAACATATCGCTCAATTAGTCCAGCGACAGGTTCTGCTGTTCCGTGTCCTTTTAATTCCACATTAACCCAACATTTTCCAGCTACTAAATCCAATACTTCTTCCAATAAAGGAATCGTGTACAATGCTTCAATCCTGAACTTTTTTAATTCTGAAAGGGATAACTGATGTACTTCTCCGAAACCGTTTGTTGTTCTGTCGACCGTAAAATCATGGATTACCACAATTTCTCCGGTAGCACAAACATGTACATCCAATTCGATTGCATTGGCACCCAAATCCAGTGCTTTACTAAACGATTCCAACGTGTTTTCCGCCAGAAAACCTTTAGCGCCTCTATGCCCAATTTTATGAATCATTTCCGGTTCCGATTAGATTTAATCCTGCAAAGATATAATAGAATTGCCTTTTAACCCGTTACTTTTATAGTATGAACCTTTGATTTGATTTTATGAGAACGATTGCCCTATTTCTTTTTACGTTATTATTTACGATGTGCAGCACTTCTAATGTGCAGTATCGCGACGATTTCCGATCGGTTTCCGAGAGTCAGAAAAAGCAATTTCTGTCCGATATGAATGCCAATGGCGACAACTTTTCGGTTCTTATTCTTACCAAAGGTTTTAAAGGTGAACTGGTTACTATCTCGAACGAGAAAAAGACGCTATATAAAGGAACCACCATCACCAATCTGGGAAATGGAATCGCACATTCGTTGCGAATCGACAATACACTTCCAACAACAATTAACGATAAAATAAGCAATAAAGAAGTGATAATTGAACCAAAAAAAGCACAACAGTACAAATTTATTTATGTGATGAAGGACAATGCGGAAACCAAAAATCCGTATAAAATTACCTATAGTAATACGTTACGACCGATGTAAAGGATTACAGCTATTTATCACAACTCGAAACGGAACCAAATAAAAGCAAGGCAAAAAAAACTAAAACACACATTTTCAACAGAAATCACCTGTCAAGTCGTTAGTTTTTTTGCATAAAAAAAGCCTCTGATTTCTCAGAGGCTTTTTGTGCGGGTGATAGGACTCGAACCTACACACCGAAGGCACCAGATCCTAAGTCTGGCGTGTCTACCAATTTCACCACACCCGCAGGACAACTTCGTAAAGCGCGATTGCTTTGTTATTGTGGGTGCAAATATACGCATTACTTCTTACCATCCAAGAAAAAAATGAAAAAAATTTTGATAGTTTTTTTTGTACATTTGGCTTTCATCATATTAGCATTATAAATGGATACTATTAAACAATACGTTCAGGAAAATAAAGAACGTTTTATAAACGAATTAGTTGACTTATTAAAAATCCCTTCCGTAAGTGCCGACAGTGCTTACTCCCAAGATGTTATCGATACTGCCAATGCCGTTAAAGCAAGTCTTGAAAAAGCCGGATGCGATTTTGTAGAGCTTTGCGAAACGCCGGGCTACCCTATTGTATACGGTGAAAAAATCATCGATCCGAAATTACCTACCGTTTTAGTATACGGTCATTATGACGTACAACCGGCCGATCCGATCGAATTATGGACCTCTCCTCCGTTCGAACCGGTGATCAAAACAACCGAATTACATCCCGATGGTGCTATTTTTGCCCGCGGTGCCTGCGACGACAAAGGTCAGATGTACATGCACGTAAAAGCATTGGAGTATATGGTCCAAACCAATACACTTCCGTGTAACGTTAAATTCATGATCGAAGGTGAAGAAGAAGTAGGTTCTGCCAGCTTAGGATGGTTTGTTGAACGCAACCAGGAAAAACTGGCTAACGACGTAATTCTGATTTCCGATACGGGAATGATTTCCAATACGCAGCCTTCCATCACAACCGGTCTTAGAGGTTTGAGTTATGTGGAAGTGGAAGTAACCGGACCAAACCGCGATTTACATTCCGGATTATACGGTGGAGCCGTAGCCAATCCGATTAATATACTGGCCAAAATGATTGCTTCATTGCACGATGAAAACAATCATATTACCATTCCGGGATTCTATGATAAAGTACAGGAACTTTCAACAGAAGAAAGAGCCGAAATGGCAAAAGCACCTTTCTCTTTGGAGAATTATAAAAAAGCCCTGAATATTGACGATGTATACGGAGAAACCGGTTATGTGACCAACGAAAGAAATTCCATCCGTCCAACATTGGATGTAAACGGAATCTGGGGCGGTTATACCGGTGAAGGCGCTAAAACCGTTATCGCCAGCAAGGCACATGCCAAAATATCGATGCGTTTGGTTCCGAATCAGGATTGGAAAGAAATTACCGAATTATTCCAGAAACATTTCGAAAGCATCGCTCCTAAAGCCGTTAAAGTGGTTGTAAAACCACACCACGGCGGACAAGGTTATGTAACTCCGATCGACAGTATTGGCTATCAGGCGGCTGCCAAAGCGTATAACGATACCTTTGGTGTACAACCGATTCCGGTACGTTCCGGCGGAAGTATTCCAATCGTAGCTTTATTCGAAAAAGAATTGAAAAGCAAAACCATTTTAATGGGATTCGGATTGGATAGCGATGCCATCCATTCACCAAACGAGCATTTCGGTGTATTTAATTACCTGAAAGGAATCGAAACCATTCCATTATTCTACAAATATTTTACCGAACTGAGTAAATAGAGTATTTACAACATAGTACTTTGGACAAAAAATTTATATCCGAAGTCCTGAAATCAGGAGGAACTATTGGTGCTTTGTCACCGAGTTCCTCCTTTTTGGCTAAAAAAATGCTACAGCCAATCCGATTTAAAACCGCGCGTTGTATCGTAGAGTATGGTCCGGGCACCGGTATTTTCACCTTAAAACTATTGGAAAGACTACATCCGGAAGGAAAATTACTCGTTTTTGAAGTCAACAAAGAGTTTTACGAAGCTTTAAAACAAATCAACGATCCCCGTCTGATTGTAATCAACGACAGTGCCGAAAAAATTGAATCGTATTTGCGTCACTATCATTGTTCGCATGCCGATTTTATCGTATCGTCGCTCCCGCTTACCGTATTACCGGAAAATATGGTTCATAATATATTGATCAACTCAAAATATTGTCTTTCCGAAACCGGTGCTTTTATACAGTTTCAATATTCGCTAAAATTGCGTTCGAAGCTAAAATCTGTTTTCTCAAAAGTAAAAATCCGCTTTACTTTTTTCAACATTCCACCTGCTTTTGTTTTTATCTGCCGTAAATAATCGGTAGTCTTTCGGACTCTTTGCAGTGTCACTTTCGCCTTTAATCCAAAATATATCAAGCTTTTACACTATACTATCTTTTTTGGCGTTACATTTGCATTATCATCAATCAAAATCATCAATCATGTTAAAACGTTTTTTTATGCTGTGCTCCGGCGCAGACAAAAACCTCATCGACTCCTGTAGTAACGGGGAACAAAACAAATACGCCGGGATCGGAGCTACCGTATTTTTTACAGCCGTTATGGCTTTTATCGCGAGTGCTTACGCCCTTTATACCGTTTTCGACAATGTGTATACAGCCGTTTTCTTCGGTATCGTCTGGGGCTTACTTATTTTTAATCTGGATCGTTTTATTGTTTCTACCATTCGGAAACGCGACCGCTTCTGGAGCGAATTCCTACAAGCAACGCCACGGATTATTCTGGCAATGATCATCGCTATTGTTATCTCCAAACCACTTGAGATTAAAATATTCGAAAAGGAAATCAATACCGTGTTGCTTAAAGAGAAAAACGCCATGGCATTGGCCAACAAAAAGGAGGTTTCCAATTATTTCCAAACGGATCTGGCCAAAAATAAAGCCGAAATTGACGGTCTGAAAGCGGATATTCTTAAAAAAGAAAAAGAGGTTAACGATCTTTATACAACCTATATCACCGAAGCCGAAGGAACCAAAGGAACCCTAAAGCTAGGCAAAGGTCCGGTTTATAAAGAAAAACGTGATAAACACGATGCGGCTTTAAAGGAATTGGATACGTTGCGGAAAGTAAATCTGGCCAGGATCACCGAAAAAGAGGCCAAAGCAAAGACTTTACAGGCCGAGCTGGATAAAAAAGTGAGCAATACCCAACCGGTAATCGACGGTTTCGATGGTTTAATGGCACGTATCAATGCGCTAAACAAACTACCAAGTCTGCCTTCGATTTTTATTATGCTGTTGTTTTTAGCGATCGAAACCTCACCCATTATTGCAAAGTTATTGGCCGCTAAAAGCGAATACGATTTTAAACTGGAAGATTCCGAAATGGCACTTAAAACATTGTTGGAACAAAACAACTACCAACGGGAATTGCAACGCACTACCGATGCCGGTATTTATGACGATGTGTATGCCGAAATACGACAGGATCGCGAACTCTACGAATACAAAAAGAAAAAGGCGATCGAATTGCTGGAAATGCAGGCCGACAATTTTTCGGAAAAACAGAAAAAAGCACTCTAATATAAAAGCTCCGTTAGTAACGGAGCTTTTATATTTTATTGAGCCGAATCAATCCGGATGGACATCCAGGAGGCTTCTACTACTTTGACATCACCAACATAAGCGCTTCCGGATTGTTTGATGATTTTTTCGCTCATCCGTTGTATCGCAATTTCGTATCGCACCTGTTCGTCATAGGTTACAGCTTTAAAGAATTGGGCACTTTCGATCTGTGCGAGGGCAAAAACGCCTTTTGAAACACCTAATAACCGTACGCCGGCACCTCCACATTGTGCCATCGATTCGATCAGTATTGTTCCCGGTACAAACTCGATCTCGGGAAAACTACCTTTTATAAATACATCCGTATCTTTTTTAAAAGTATACACCCCAATGATTTCTTTTTCGCTTACCGAAAGAATTTCATCTACAAACAGAAACGGAGCCCGATGTGGAATCAGTGCTTCTACGTCTTTACCTTTTTCCATACTATATTCTTTTTACATATAGGTTAAAATCTCTTTTTTCAGGGTATCGTATTCTCCCTGAAGAATCAGTCCGTTGTCCAATAGTTTTTTATAGTTCTGAAGCTTTTCAAAAAGCTCTTCTTTGGTCAGCTCGCTTAATTTTTTCTCTCCGGTTGAAACGGGAGCCGCAGCCGGAATTGGCGTTTCGACAACCGGTTCCTGATAACTAACCGGAGTAGCCGGCAATATTTCGGCGAAACTGGTTACTTCTTCGGTTTCCACTTCTTCCACTTCTTCTTCAAATGGTTCTGCAACCGGTGTTGGTTCCGTCGCGGGTGCCGCTTGCACCGGATTTACCGGTTCTTTTAAGGCGTCCATCTGTTCTTTTGCAAACGTATATAATTTTCGCGCCTGTGTTTTTGGAATATAATCAATCGAGATCGTCAGGTCACTTTTGGTCGAAAAGGAGAATTCAGAACCTAAAATATTTTCTTTTACAAAGGCTCCGGCAATATCATCCCAATTATAATCTACAAAATCCATTGATAGTCCCAGGTTTTTCGGACGACACATAATAATACGTTTGTTCGTCAGTACAATACTGTCCGGAAATACGGTGATCGCCGGTTTTTTTTGTACACCGATATAGCCTACCTCTTCATTTCGCATCAGCAAATCCTGTAATTTGGATGTAATTTTCTCAATGGCTTTCGGATCCTGGTCTTCGTTTAAAAACTTTTTAATTTGATCTTTCATATTGTTATCCTTTCAGCATAATGCTGTTTTATTTGATTTCATTTTTCGGAATGCAAAATTGCAAAGTCCTTTTGAATTTTTCTAATTTTCGGACTGATTAATTTCACTTTGTATTTTCTTTGTCAGGCTGTTAAAGATCAAATCATACGAATGCGCGATCAGTTCTCTGACAAATTTATCCGGTAATTCACCGTTTACCGTAACGGTATTCCAATGTATTTTACTCATATGATATCCCGGTTTAATATCGTCATATTGTCCCCGCAATTCTTGTGCCCTTTCCGGGTCACATTTTAAATTTATTGACGGACTCCCGTTTTCCCATTCTTTTAAGGACGAAAGGGCAAACATTTTTCCGCCTACTTTAAACACCAGCGTATCCTCATCGAAAGGAAAATGCTCGGTTACCCCTTTTTTAGACAAACAATACTCATAATACGCCTGTATATCCATTTTATTGTGTTTTATGTTTTCCTATTATTCCCAAATGTGTTTTCGAAAAGCCTTCGATATACTTTAATCCATAGCCAAAAACCCGATCCATACTGGAATGACAAAACAAAATAATTCCAGCCAGTTCCAGATTTTTATTTACCGTATAAATTCCGATAAAATAGACGATAATGGCTACTGCTTTATGATGTGCAAAATTATAACTCCAGGCACCGATTTTATTTCCAAACAGATACCCCAACATCGATACATCGGGTACTAACAATAATAATGGAAACCACCACCAGGCGAAATCCAGTTGTAAAAACAGGATTAATCCTGCTAAAAACAGGGCTGCTTCTTCTAATTGGAGTATTTTTTTCATGGTATGGTATAAAGTATTGGTTTACTTGGTGACGCATCGTTCTCAAAAGAGGCGATTTGCATGTTGAGAAGATAACTTCCATCTGGAATGGTATCTTTTACAAAGATCATTTCTGTAATCGTCGCGTTGGTTCGGGCATCCGCATTCAGTGTAGTAACATCTGTCACATTCCAGAAGGCTTTGTGCGCTAATAGTTTCCCTTCATCATGTTCTTTGTCGACACTTGGCAAATCAATCAATAAATGTTCGATTCCTATTTCGCGAATAAAAGTAGCTGCCGCTTCGTCCAGATAGGGCGGATTCGTATTCGAATAGTTACGGGATTTTTTTTCGGCGGCATTCGGAAGGGTACGGATTACAATAGCTTCCGGCTTTTTATCGGCCAATGCCGTCACAATTTGCGTTTTTGTAATTACCCGGTCCTCTCCTTGTTGTTCCGGTTGAATGGAAACCAATTCGGCGATAAAGAAAAATTGTTGTAATGATTCATTAATACTGTAAAAATCGCGGGTAATATGCCCCAGACATTCGGTATGCGTACCATGTCCATGCGGATTAAAAAAGATATTATTGAAATTGGTCGATGATTTTCCTTCGCTTACTTTTCCGATCCAATCGCCAAAACGTACCGGTTCGATAACCGGTTTTTCGATATACCAGGCAATCGGATTCTGGTCGGTATTGGTTAACGGTATTGAAATGTCGATAGGTTGTGCTAAATTGACTTCAAAATCCTGGTTTTTATGATGGATGATGGCTTTCATGGTTCTGATTAAGGTCATTTATATCATCAAATATAAACCTTTTCCCTTAGGATTTGACTTCCGGGCAATCCTTTTTAAACCGGATTTTTAATCCACAAAAAATAAGTCGCTTGCAATACCATCACTAAAGAATTTTCCTTCGCGGGTTGTTCGCAAGATGTTGTTTTTCAGTTCCAGTTTTCCGCTATCCCGATATTGCTGTGCTTCCTGTAAAAGATAGTCTTTATAAACCGGGCCAAATTCGGCTTCAATACGATCAATCGATACACCCCAGATGGTTCGCAATCCGGTCATCACATATTCGTTATACCTGTCGGTTGGTGTTAATGCTTCGATTTCCAACGGCAGTTTATCTTCTGCGATGGTTTTAATATATACCGTATTGTTCGCAATATTCCAACTGCGATGGATCCCATCATAACTATGTGCCGAAGGACCAATTCCCAGGTATTTTTTACCCAGCCAGTAGGCCGAATTATTTCGCGAAAAGTAGTTTTCCTTTCCAAAATTGGACAATTCGTAATGCACAAATCCATTTGCTTCCAAATGATCAACCAACAATAAAAACTGCTCGTGTGCCACGGCATCATCCGGTTGTGGTATAATCCCTTTTTTGATAAATTGTTGTAAAGCGGTTTTAGGCTCGACCGTTAGTGCATAACTCGAAATATGCGAAATCCCTAAATCCAACGCCTGTTGAATGTTTTCAAGCCAACGCTGATTGTCCATTCCCGGTGTTCCGTAAATCAGATCTATTGAAATATTGTCGAAATAGTGTGTCGCAATCTGAAGACATTTTAAGGCTTCGGTTGCATTATGCGCACGATTCATCAATTTCAGATCCTGTTCAAAAAACGATTGGATTCCGATACTCAAACGGTTGATTCCGTTTTCCGACAAAGCCATAATCCGTTCTTCCGATAAATCGTCAGGATTGGCTTCTACCGTAATTTCAGGGTTATCCGCCACGGTAAAAATTTTGTAGATCGTATCAATTATTAGGCGGATATCGGTTATTGGCAAAATACTTGGTGTTCCACCGCCAAAGTAAATCGTTTCCACCGTTTCATTACCCAATTCTTTTTGACGGAGTTGCAGTTCGCGAACCAATGCCGCAATCATTTCATCCTTTTTCTTTAAAGAAGTCGAAAAATGAAAATCGCAGTAGTGACACGCCTGCTTGCAAAATGGTATATGGATATAAATTCCTGCCAAAACGAATGTTATTTTTTTACGCGATCTTCATTTTGTTTTACAAAAGCATCCCAACCGGAATAACTCTTACCAACGGTCACTTTTCCGGAATTAAAAAAATGACAAACGGCAGCCGCCAAACCGTCGGTACTATCCAGGTTTTTCGGCAGTTCTTTCAATCCTAATAGTTGCTGTAGCATTTTAGCCACCTGTTCCTTACTCGCATTTCCGTTTCCGGTTATCGCCATTTTGATTTTTTTCGGTTCGTATTCGGTGATTGGAATCTGACGCGACAAACCTGCCGCCATTGCCACTCCCTGCGCTCGCCCAAGTTTTAACATCGATTGGACATTTTTTCCAAAAAACGGTGCCTCAATTGCGATTTCGTCCGGATGATGGGTTTCGATCAGCTCGATGGTACGCTCAAAAATGATTCGCAGTTTAGTATAATGATCATCATATTTGGACAATTGCAATTCGTTTAATTGCAGAAATTCCATTTTTTTATTGATGACCTTTATCAAACCGAATCCCATGATTGTGGTACCGGGATCAATTCCTAATATGATGCGTTCGTTTGCCAATTTTAATTTGTTATTTTGTAGCGATGATTTCTGTATCCCACAAAGCTAAACAATTCCTCGTTCTTGTAGTCAAACTTTTGATTGTAGGCGCTGCTTTTTATTTTATTTACAAGCAATTAATGCAAAATGACCAACTCGATTGGGAAAAATTCATCACTTTAATACAAAGTAAGCAGACTTTTGGCAGTATTGCCTTAATCTTGTTACTAACGTTTTTGAATCGTTTTCTTGAGATTTTAAAGTGGCAAAATCTGGTTTCGGTAATCCGGCCGGTTTCCGTTGGCGAAGCGTCAAAACAGGTTCTGGGCGCCTTAACAGCTGCGATTTTTACACCAAACGGGATTGGAGAATATGCCGGAAAGGCCTTGTTTTTTGAAAAATCACAGACTAAAAAAATTGTGTTTCTAAATCTGATCTGTAACGGGATTCAGATGGTTTTAACTGTGCTTTTCGGACTTTTCGGATTGCTGTATTTTAATGCCTCTTTTCAGGTCATCACCACGCAAACCGTACTAATATTGTTCGGTTCCCTACTTGTCTTACTTGTGGTTCTTTTTCTGGCAAAACGCATCACCATCAAAGGCTATTCTATTGAAAAACTGATCCATAAAATAAACGAAATCCCAAAATCCATACATCGAAAAAATATAGTGCTGGCGATTGGCCGTTATCTGTTTTTTTCACACCAATATTATATCCTTTTTCTTGTATTTGATGTTGATCTGCCCTATACTTTACTGATGGCTACTATAACCAGTGTGTATTTTCTGGCGTCGTCGCTTCCAACGTTCCAGTTTCTGGATTTTGCGGTAAAAGGTAGTGTGGCGTTGTATTTTTTTGGTTTGTTGGGTGTGAACGAATGGATTGTGGTTTTTATTAGTACCTTGATGTGGTTTTTAAACGTGGTGCTTCCGGTTATAATCGGTAGTTATTTTGTTTTAAATTTTAAATCCCAATGGAAATCCTAATTCTCTTTTTTTGCCTGATTTTTATCGATTATGCGCTTTTTATCGGCTTACTTATCTACGGATCTGCAAAAGTAAAATCCTTTGATAGTAGCCCGAAAACAGCACAAACTTCTTTTTCGATTGTCGTTCCTTTCCGGAATGAAGCTGCGAATTTATCGGACTTATTAGCGTCATTTGCCGCATTGGATTATCCGAAAGAATTGTTTGAGATTATTTTTGTAGACGATGCCTCCGAAGATGAATCGGTACGTTTGATCAATACCTGGCGAATGGAATATACCGCTTTTCATGTGACGATATTAGACAATGTACGCATCACAAATGCTCCGAAAAAAGATGCGATTACCCGCGCGGTTTCCATTTCAAAAAAAGATTGGATTGTGACCACCGATGCAGATTGCAGTGTTCCTACTCAATGGTTGTTAACTTTGGACAACTGCATTCAGCTACAAAAGCCCGGAATGATCGCCGGAGCAGTTAAGCTACGAAAAGATCCCGGATGGTTGTCCCATTTCCAACAGATGGATATACTGAGTTTACAGGGCGCTACTTTGGGCAGTTTCGGACTTAACGAAGCCTTTATGTGTAATGGCGCCAATCTGGCTTATCATCGTCGGCTATTTTCCGAACTGGATGGCTTTAACGGAAACACCACTATTGCCAGCGGAGATGACGTTTTTTTACTACAAAAAGCCATTGCGCACGATCCGGAGCGGGTATTTTATTTGAAAACCAAAGCGGCTATCGTTCAAACGAAACCGTTAAAAAGCTGGAAAGCGGTTTTTCTACAACATGTGCGTTGGGCATCTAAATCCGGAGCCTATCAATCGGATTTTTCAAAAGGACTGGCGATTGTTGTTTTCCTAGCCAATTGCTGTTTGTTAGCGCTAGTAGCACTTGCCATTACAGCACAAATAAGCTGGTTATTGCTATTGGTTTTTACGCTTCTAAAATTTACAGTCGACTGGATCTTGATGTGGCAAACGAACCGTTTACTTGATATGAAGATGAGCTCAGTATTGATCAGTAGTATTATCTATCCGTTTTTTTCGGTTGCTGTTGCCTTGTTTTCCCTTAATGGTTCCTATTCATGGAAAGGGAGACGGTTTACTTCTCTACGTTCAAAATAACCGGAAGTATAAATTGTGTTTTCACCGGAACGCCTCTTTTAATGGCCGGATTGATCTTTGGAAAATCGACCAGACGGTTGTGTAGAATACTGTCTATTTTTACTTTATCATAGGCCACACTGTCTTTCGGAAACTGTGGTTCAAATTTGATTGTTGCGTCCGGGAATACGGTTACTTTTACTGAGATTGTATCGATTTCGGGATATAAAATCGCCAGTGTATCGATGTTAAGTTTTTCCTGGATGGTTTGCGTTAGGTATTCGAAAAAACATTGGCGCCGCTGGGTTTCATCGGAAATCGCTTCACAGGCATCGATGGTCGGGAAAGCATCCACTTTTTTCCAGTCGATCTTTTTGAGTTCTTTTTGTAGCAGATCGTCTTCCGATTGTACTTTTTTGTCAGAAAACTGACAGGAAGTGATCGCAACAAATAGCAAGAATAAGAGCCCGTGTTTTTTCATTTTTTTGTTTCTTAAAACCGGTTTATAAATCCCGTTGTTCTTTCTTACAATGATAAATCGTAACTTTAAGTCGTCAAAAGTACTAAAAAAATTATGGAATACTTCTTACTAATAACGGGTTTCATCTGTATGCTGGTTGGGATATTGGGCAGTTTTCTTCCTGTTTTGCCCGGACCACCGATTAGTTGGGTTGGATTGCTATTGCTTTACCTCACCCAAGGCATTCCATTTAGCTATTGGATTTTAGGCATAACACTATTTGTCGCGATTGCAGTCGCCATACTGGATTATGTCATTCCGGCCAAAGGAACCAAAAAATTTGGCGGTAGCCAATATGGTGTTTGGGGAACCAATATCGGGTTAATCATCGGACTTATCGCTCCTATTCCGCTGGGTTTTATTATCGGACCTTTTGTGGGTGCCCTGGTTGGCGAATTAATTTATGACGCCAAAGACCACAAGCGAGCGGTTAAAGCCGCCACCGGTTCTTTTATCGGTTTTCTGGCTTCCACTTTTATAAAGTTTGTGGTTTGCATGGTTTACCTTGGTCTTTTTCTGGCCAAAGTATGGGATTATCGCCATATCTGGTTTCAAATTTACTACTAAACCTGGCAGGCCTTTGAGACCTGACAGATTTTTAATATTTGGCTATTTTCTGTCTTAAAATTCCTTTGTCCGTATAAATTACCGCCATATATAATGCCGTAGGTAGTTTTTCAACCGATAGGGTTTGTCCGGATTGTTGTTGAACAACCAACTTACCCAGGTTATCGTATACTTCGATTTTCTCCACCATTGTTCCAACCGGGATTTCTACGTTTATCGAATGATGCGTCGGATTGGGATAAAGTTTAACAGTCGCCATCTGTGGATTGGCAACCGATAACATATTGGTCTGGTTGATGTACAACTTTGTCAGGGTTCCCAATGGCGAATTCTGACCGGCAATTACCAAATCCATATCCGCATCATTATCGACGTCGGCAAAGGCAAAAGCACTATTATTCATTCCGATAAAAGGCATATCCGTAGCCATTGTAAACTCGGCATTTCCGTTATTGATATATAAATCGGCTCGCATATTTGGGTTTCTGTAACCGGTGATCAATACATCTTTTAAGCCGTCGTTATTCACTTCGGCAAACTTCACATCGCCATATTGTGCTCCGATAAAAGGTGTATTTGCTTTTAAAGTAAAGTTTCCGCTTCCGTCGTTTAAATATAATTTTGCGACTTTGGCATATAACGGATCTGCACCCATCATCATCAGATCCATATCCCCATCATTATCGACATCTTCAAAAACCGCACCTCCGGTAAAAATCGGTTCAATTCCGGGATTATTTACTTTGGTAAAAACACCCGATCCGTTGTTTTTATACAAAGCCATCCTGATCTGGTTGTCCGATCCATCCATTCCGGTTAAAAGCAAATCCGGATCACCGTCATTATCGATATCCGCCATTGCGATGGTAGCATATATCAGGTTAATTTTGGCCGGGATATTCGCATTAGCCAACGTAAAATTCCCGCTACCATCGTTAACATACAGATTTGTTGTCCCCGCTCCTCCTCCTTGTCCGGCCATAAGCAAATCGACATCACCGTCGTTATCAATATCCTGAAACAAAACTGCACTCTGACTTACGGCTTCCAAACCCGGATTTGCTATTTCTGAAAACAAGCCGGTTCCGTTGTTTCGGTACAATTTTACTCGGGTTCCGTAGTTTCCGGCCGGTGTCACCACTTCGGTTATTCCGGTAATGAGTAAATCCTGATCGCCATCGCCATCGATATCGGCAAAAGCGGCAGCACCTTCCCGGATAACCATTAAATCGGGATTATCGGATAACGAAAAATTTCCTTGTCCGTCATTCAGATATAAACTGGAACGCAATGCATAACCGCCATCGGCGCCACAAAGCAATAAATCCGCATTTCCATCACCATTTACGTCGGCAAAAGCGACCGAGCTATATTGTACATTGATCAGGTTCGGCATTTCCCGGATCGAAAATTCCTGCGCCTGTACTATACTGAAGGCAAGCACGAATATATTCAATATGTATTTTTTTATCATATTGCTACTTTATTTCTATTTTATATAAAAATAAAAAACATAAAAGCATAAAAATCAAAATAATACACATTTCAAACAATTATAACAAATTTACCTTTCTATAATAATTTTCATTATATCATTTCAAACCAATGTTGCTCTTCTTCGCTAAAAAACTCTTTAATTTTCTTTCGGATTCGATATATCCGTGCCTCCACAGACCGTACCGAAACATCGGTAATAATAGCAATTTCTTTTGTCGAAAATCCCAGTTTCCGCATGGCTCCTATTTTTAGCTCCTCTTCTTTTAACGATGGCTTTAGTTCCAGTAAACGTTCGTAAAACGGCATTTGTATGATGGCAAACTGTGGCAGAAATTGCGGATCGTTCTCGACTCCCAATTGTACAACTTTTTCGATTGTTATCTCATCAATATTTTGTACTTGCTTTAAAAAAGTTTCTTTACGCTTTAATTCTTGTTCCGTACGTTTCATTGCCAATTGCTCATCCTTCATTTTTTTACAATACCAAAATATGCGTCCCACCAAAAACAGAATAAAGAAGATTACAATACACAGACCTGTTACAGTTCCCATTCTACTTTTTTTAAATTGCTGTTCTGTATTTTTAACGACCATTTTTACCGGTATTTCACGAGCAGTTGTTTTGTTTTTTTCCAGATGATTGCTTATTTTATGACCTTCCAAAAAACATTGCACCGCTTTTTCTTCCTCTCCTGTTTTTTCATACAACATCGATAATCGGTGATAAATAAGCATCTGCAGCTCCTTTTTTTTTAATTGTTTTGCCAACAATAGTGTTTTTCCGTAATACGCAATTGCGATTTCACTATTCCCTTTGGCTGCTTCGAGTTTCGCTTTATTTCGGAAAATTTTCATTTTTACTTCGGTACCATCAGTCGATTCTCCCAGAGCTTCCGCTTTTTTAAGATACATCTCCGCCAGATCGTATTGTTGTTTTTCCATACATAGCATAGCCATTCCGGAGGCTACCAGCGATCGATCGACATTTTTGACCGGGCCGGTTTTCATTCTACTCAACATATTATCGCTGTTTTCATAATAAACCAACGCCGAATCCTGTTTTTCCATTCGCTCATAATAATGTGCCATATCGCTAAAAACTACTCCTTTTTCATGATACTGCTTATTTTGGTCCCGAATATCCAACGTAAATCGCATTGCTTTCTGCAACATTTTATACACCTGATATTCGACACCCAACAAACGATAACATTCTGCTTCCATCCGACAGGCCTCACACATTATTTCACTGTAATGCTGTCTGCTTGCAATAGCCTCGCTTTTGGCCGCATACTCCAAAGCGGTATCATACTGCTCCAATGACAACAAACCTTTTCCTGTTAACAGCAGGCTATTCGCCATTCCTTTTTTATAATTGATTTCCTTTGAATAATTATAACACTTAAAACTTGCTGGCAATACCTTGTCCGGTTCTTTACCTACCATCTGATCGATATCTTCTATCATTTGATCAATTTGCAACTCGGTATAGCGCTGTGCAAAAACAGAACCGGATAGCAGTATTATCGTACTGTATAAAAAAATCTTTTCCATTGTCCTCCCTTTTAAAATTCCTGAAACCACTCATAAATATTCTTATCCTTTGGAATATTAAATTTCTTCCGTAACCTGTATTTTCTGGATTCTACTGCCCGAATCGTACTTTTTGTATATTTGGCCATTTGTATCGTAGTATAATTTAACCTGATCAAGGCACAAAACTTCATATCATTGCCCGTTTCCGAATTATATACCAACAAACGGTCGTAAAAATCCGGATAGAGTTTTTTAAACTCGATCAGAAAGGCCGGATTCCCTTCTTTCACCAGTCGTCTCAGTGTTACTGTCGTGCCAACCTCGAGATTATTCTTCTTTTTTATCTGGTTCAGATTACTTTCGTTTTTTTGCAATCGCTCTTCTATTGCTATTTTCTCTTCCAGTAGTATTATAAATTTTTTGTGATCCCGGAACAATTTTGTAATACCCACCAGAATAAGGAGTATACAAATCAACAGTATCAAAAAATATACTACCGAACGTTCCCTTATTTCCTGTTGTTTTTCTTTTTCAAAAAAACGCAGAGCCGCACTGGCATCTTTTCGATACATTTGATGAAGACTATCGCTATACAATATGTATTGCTGCCGGTAATATCGGCAACTATCTGTTTTTTTTAAGTTCTGACAAACTCTAAACAGTTCATAATACAATTCTTTTTTACAGGTTATTTTACGTTCCCGCTTTACGATATCCAGTGCGTTCTGAAAATATTGTTTTGCCTCATCTATTTTTCCTTCCGTATTACTTTCTATCCCTTTGTTATAATAAAAGTCTGTTTTTCCTAAATTATTTTTCAGCTGACCTGAATACAATGCCGCTGTTTTTAAATACTGTCGTGCTTTAGCCGGATGTCGCTGTTTTCGGTAAAAAGATGCAATTTTCACCAATACCCAAAAAGTATATTGCGGTTTGAGCGGATCCGAATCTTTCATTTTCTGAAATAACTGTAAACCTTTCTGATAATATTCGATGGCTAGATGCGACGTAACATTACGTTCGGCATAATTAGTTCCCATATCTGTATATACAGCTCCCAGCAACGGTATGTTTTTGTCGCCTTTTAGTTTTAAAGCATAAGTCAACGCTTCCTGCAGTGTTTTATCGGCTTCTTCATAAAAACCCATCCGAATGAGGCTCCTGGCCTTAATTCGCTTTAATTTCACGCTGCTATCACCCTTCAGAAAAGGCTCTTTTTTTTCTGCTTTAGCAGCAAATAACAGGGCTTGGGCATCGTTTCCATTTCTGATATAATGCTCGCAAATCCACAATGTTCCCTTTAAAATCCCAGGATTATAAGCGGTTTGTTCGGCATAAGTAATTGCCTTTATAGCCGCGGTAAATGCCTGTGGCGATGCGATGGCATCCAAGCGTATTGCTTTTTGAAATAAACTATCGAATTCCACCTGTTTAGACTGACTATATACCAACGGCAAAATCCCTAGTAATCCTAAAAAGAAAAGGCTACATTTCATACAAGATCATTCCTAATTTTTTTTTATAACACATAACGATAACTTCGACAAATCGAAGTTATTTTGAAATTTATTGAGGGGAGGTGTTATTAAATCTAATTCCTTTTTTTAGGAAATACGGAGAAAATGTTCAATGCCATTATTTTGCTAGCAGGCCTTATGAATGTAAGCGTTATTCTCTATAGTTTCAGCCTACATTAAAAGACAAACATCCAACATTTCAAGCACAAAAATACAATTTTAAAACATATATGCAGTATACATGTTATTTTTTTACATTTAAACACAATAAAACAACATTTTGTTTTTTTAGCTGCATACTTTCCTAAATTAAAACCATAAGGGCACACTTTTACTGTGTTACAAAATATTTATCCTATATCACAGCGATTTTAAAATACGCTTTTGATTAGCTTTCTTCCAGCAGCTTGGTAATCGCTTTACTAAGATTATTATACTCTTTTCTCAATTGATCAGCTGTTAAGTTCTTTCGATCGCCTCGTAAACACTGACGAATATAATATCCCGTGAATCCATATTTCTGTGAAAGTCTGTTAATTACAAGAACATTATACTTGTTATACTTATTTTTCCCCATAACTTTGTATATTGATTTTTTGTTTTATTCAGAAATACTCATACACTAACTTCATTCTAAATATAGCAAAAATATTCTAACAAAAAAAGAACATTGTTTGAGAAAATCTTTTAATTGCGAAGTCAATACAGTATAATAAAGAGACAATCCGATATTACATCTTTTCTCTTCCGATCGCTATTAAACAAAATACCCGTTTACAACAGAAAAACCCTATCCGGAACAAAACTTCAATATATTCAATCACAAAACAATCCTATAATGTAATCATTATAACTACTTCAGTCATTTGGCATATGAGTTTCAAAAAAAGAAACCACAACAGCAGCCTTATGTAAAAATCAAACCACCGCAAATAATTTTATTTATTTTTTATAACTTTACATATCAACTCCTTAGTTTCAAATAAGGAAACTAAAACCCAAGTTACCCACTCCAAAAAGCTACAACCTAACACTAAACCTAATATTATACATATGAAGCCTATAGAACGTGTCAAAGAAATAATCCGATATTACGGTTTATCCATCAGTGCTTTTGAAAAGAAAATCCATATGTCCAACAACTCTATTCAGACTGCTATCAAACGAACTGCCAGTATGAAAGACGAGACTTTGATTCATATCCTGACGACTTTTCCCGATATTTCACCTGAATGGTTATTACTGGGTAACGGAAAAATGTTCCGAAAAGACAATGTATACAAGAACACTAATTCCAACTCTGCCGCAAACGAAAACCGTGATAATTATCCCAAAGTGGAAAACAATATCGATTTCGATTGTGTTTCCTTTAAAAACACTGCATTAATCCCATTGATCACCGAAACTGCTTTTTCCAAGATTAAATACAAAGCTCTTATCACCATTGATCACGTTCTTGAAAAATACCACGTCCCAACTTTTAAAGATGTCGACTTTCTGGTTAGCGTAAAAGGAAATTCCATGAATCCAAAATACAATAGCGGTGATCTGGTTGCCTGCAAAAGAGTCCCAATGGACAGTTTCCTGCAATGGAATCACATTTATATTATAAGTACAACACAAGGATTATTAATCAGGCGGGTTCTCGAAGGAAAAGATGAAGACCACATTTTGATCGTTTCCGAAAATCCGGAATTCCTACCTTTTCAATTACACAGGAAGGAAATAAATGCTATTGCCATCGCCACTGGTGTTATCCATACGGAGTAACAGTTGCAAAACATGAAACAATATCAAACAAAAAGCTTCCCGGTATGAGAAGCTTCTTTTTTTACTGGCGGTCTGGACTCGAACCCGTCTCGTCCCGAAGACGAGATGACTGGCATATCTCCTAACCCTCTAATAATTGTTTAATCGAAGAGCGATTCAATTTCTTTAGATGTTTCTCTTCTATCAAGGCTTCCTTTTTAGTTTCAAATACCTTACTATAAACCAATTTCCAATCGGATGCACGTGAAGTTAACTCACTACCTCCCTCTAAATGACACTTCAAACGTTCATCCGGATTCATCGTAAACCCTTTATAATAAACATCCAACTGAGCCGAATAAATGATAGAAACATAATACATCAAATAAAGATACAAAAAAAGCTTCCCGATATGAGAAGCTTCTTTTTTACTGGCGGTCTGGACGGGACTCGAACCCGCGACCCCATGCGTGACAGGCATGTATTCTAACCAACTGAACTACCAAACCAGTGCTTTATTGCGGTTGCAAATATAGAACGTTTTTAATGATTTGCAAACATTTTTTAAAGAAAAAATCATGTTTTTTATAACTCCCTGAACACCAGTATTTACAATAACTGAGACTTACAAAATCAAAAAAGCCCTCCCGAATCTGAGCACTCAGAAACATAGGAAAGCTTTTCATTGGTCTAACTACTAAACCTGGTACTTGCGTACCTAAACAACACAACTAATCTTAAATATTTTAAGAGGGCAAAAAAGCCTTTCTCTTCGAAAGGCTTCCTCTTTACTGGCGGTCTGGACGGGACTCGAACCCGCGACCCCATGCGTGACAGGCATGTATTCTAACCAACTGAACTACCAAACCAGTGCTTTATTGCGGTTGCAAATATACAACCCTTTTCCATTTCTCCAAACAAATTCTAAAAAAAATCAGAATTAATTTTAGATTACTACCCAAACTTTTGTTTTTCAACCAGGTAGGTAGTCATTATTTTTTCAAATTTTTCGTCAACCGAAATCGGAACATACTTAATTTTATACTGCGTACAGGTATTTGCTACTCTTGTAAAGTAATCCTGAACCAATTTTTCGTAATCATTTTTGACATTTTCGGCAAAAAGATTGATCTCTTCACCGGTTTCAAGATCAATAAATTTCCGTGGGGCATTGTCAAAATCGAATCGAAATTCTGTTTTTTTATCAATTATATGAAACAAGACCACTTTATGTTTATTGTGTTTTAGGTGCTGCAAGGCTTTAAACAGACGTTCGTCCTCTTCCCCCTGAAACATATCCGTGAATAAAATCACCATTGATCTTCTGTGAATCTTTTCCGCTATCTGATGTAAAAAGGTGATCGTATCGGTATTTTTTGACGATTTTGGCGCTTGTAAAACATTTTCCAGTACATTGAGCAACATCCGATGATGACGCTCACTACCTTTTTCGGGAGCATAGTATTCGTAGGTGTCCGAATAAACACTCAATCCCACGGCATCGCGTTGTTTTTTAAGCAGGTTCATCAATACCGCGGAGGCCAGTACCGAAAATCCGATTTTATTCTCGTAAAACAACTGCTCTTTCCCTAGTTCCGGGTAATGCATCGACGAGGAATTATCCAGAATCAGGTGACATCTCAGGTTGGTTTCTTCTTCAAAACGTTTGGTATACAAACGATCGGTTTTGGCAAATAACTTCCAATCGATATGTCGGGTACTTTCGCCGGGATTATAGACTTTATGCTCCGCAAATTCGGCCGAAAATCCGTGAAACGGGCTTTTATGCATACCCGAAATAAAGCCTTCCACGATCTGATTCGCCAAAAGTTCCAAATGCTGAAAGCTCGATATTTTTGCAATTTGATTGTCAATCTTCATACTTCCAAAGATAATGAGATAATTGAATGCTTTCGTATTTTAGAAAAGCTTCTTTTTAAAATAGGACACAAAATCAAACCCTTTTTACTTTTCACAGTCTTAAAAGACGTGTCGAACAACAAAAGACAAACAGTCACTTTAGCCCGAATATAAGTCAAACCCTGTTTTAACAGGTACATCTGTACTATCGCATACTTTTTAAAACAAATTTTTAATACTTTAATAATCCAATTATTTATCGTCATTCTATCAAAGACGGACATTTCGAGTCCGATTATAGAGCCGCTTGTTTTTACAGCAACTCTTCCCTAATTCCCCAAAGCACCGGAATAATTGTATCACTCCCCATAATTTGAAACCTATTATGATAAGAAGATTACTATTGCTATGGACGCTTATTTATGCTATTTTGGTATCGGCGCAACATTTTCACGATACACAGGGAAAACTGGAAATTTCCAATGCGGGACAAACCACCTATACCCTGCCTATTGCGCTGCCTCCCAGTTTGAAAAATACCAGTCCGCTTATCAATATCGTATATCAAAGTGGTC
>NZ_SSNZ01000001.1 GCF_004801375.1 Flavobacterium supellecticarium | reverse complement strand
TAAAAACAGCGGTGTTTAACGATACCAACGCGGATACTTTTGCACAGGTAGGTGAGACAATTACCTATACCTTTACCGTAACCAATACGGGTAACGTAACGGTTAACGGTCTTGTGATCAACGATGCCTTATTAGGTGTAACTAACTTAGCGGTAACGCCGGCTACATTAGCACCGGGCGCTATCGGAACGGCTACAGCTACTTATGTATTGACGCAATCAGACATTAATAATGGTCAGATTAGTAACACGGCTATTGCAAGTGGTACATCGCCACAGGGTAATCCGGTTCAGGATACCTCAGGAACCAGTACAACGAACGATACGCCAACGGTAACGACTTTACCGCAAAATCCACAGTTGGCTTTATATAAAGACGGAGTATATCAGGATACCAATGGCGATGGAATTGTAAACGTTGGTGATACAATTGCCTATACGTTCACCGTAACCAATACCGGAAATGTAACGATCACAAACATCACAATCAGTGATCCGATAGTAGCGGTAACCGGTGGACCTTTAAGTAGTCTGGAGCCGGGTATGACAAATAGCACGACATTTACAGCGTTATACACGATCACACAATCTGACATTGATGAAGGAGCAGTTTATAACCTGGCATTTGTTGAAGGTACGGCTCCGGATGGAAGTACGGTAGTAGAGGATTCGGAAGATCCGACACCTATTGATCCGAACGATCCGTTGGTAGATCCAGCTTGTCCGGATTGTACCGTAACACCGTTAATTCAGACACCGGGTATTGCATTGATCAAAACAGGTGTGTTTAACGATAACAACCACGATGGTATTGCTCAGGCCGGAGAAACCATAACCTACAGCTTTACGGTTACCAATACCGGAAATACAAGCTTGTCAAATGTAATGGTTACCGATCCGCTACCAGGTGTGGTCGTAAGTGGTGGGCCAATTAATCTGGCAGTAGGAGCAAGTGATAGTACGACGTTTACTGCGGTTTATGTAATCACTCAGGCGGACATTATTGCCGGTTCGGTAAGCAATCAGGCTTTTGTAAACGGAACGAGCCCGCAAGGTGAAGTGGTAACCGACAGTTCGGATGATCACGACCTGGTAGGAAACAATCCAACCGTAATAAAAGTAGATGGTTGTACGATCAATGTGTTTAATGCGATTTCTCCAAACGGAGATGGAAGCAACGATATCTTATATATCGCCGGTATCGAATGTTATCCGAATAACGAAGTATTGATCTTTAACCGTTGGGGTGTTCAGGTATTCGAAACCAAAGGATACAACAACAACGATAAAGTATTCAAAGGCTACTCAGACGGAAGATCGACGATTAGTTCGTCCGAACCATTACCGGACGGAACCTACTTCTATATCCTGAAGTATACCACAGCCGATGGGGTGACACATGAGAAAAACGGATACCTGTATAGTAATAGATAAATGAAGTCCCGGGGGAAATTACAGTACCCCGGGTTTATAAAACAAAATAAAAATGAGAACAAAATTTATACTTTTCGTTTTACTGTTAACCGGTATCGGTGGATTTGCCCAGCAGGATGCTCAGTATACCCAATATATGTACAATACCATTAATGTCAACCCGGCCTATGCCGGTTCCCGTGGCGTGATGAGTATTTTCGGATTACACCGTACACAATGGGTAGGATTGGAAGGGGCACCGGTAACAAATGCCGTGTCGCTCAATACACCACTTAATAATAGTAATCTCGGATTGGGTCTGTCTTTTGTAAATGACAGAATCGGGCCGGCAGATGAAAATGCGATTTCAGCAGATTTTTCATATACCATCAATACATCCGAACGCTTTAAGTTGTCTTTCGGTTTAAAAGCCACGGCACATTTATTAAATGTCGACTTTACAAAACTGAATATTTATGATGGGGCAGATCCACGTTTTCAGAATAATATTGATCATAAGTTTTCTCCCAATTTCGGTGCCGGAATCTATTTGCATTCCGATAAAACCTATGTAGGGATTTCAGTGCCGAATTTTTTGGAAACCAAACATTACGACAAAAGCTCACAATCGACAGCCAAAGAGAATATGCATTACTACCTGATCGCCGGACATGTGTTCGAATTGGGTTCCGATGTAAAATTCAAACCGGCTTTACTAACCAAAGTAGTAAAAGGAGCACCGTTACAGGTAGACCTGTCGGCCAATTTCCTGTTGTATGAGAAATTTACAGCCGGATTAGCCTACCGTTGGGATGCAGCTTGCAGTGCTATGGTTGGATTTCAGATTACAAACGGTTTGTTTGCCGGATATGCTTACGATATGGAAACCACAAAACTGGCTGACTATAATTCAGGATCGCATGAAATTTTCCTGAGATTCGAATTGTTTAACAGAAATAACAGAATAACGTCTCCGAGATTCTTCTAATTAATAAAAGGATTATGAAAAAAATAGTATTGCAATTCGGCTTGATGATGTTGGTTTCGACCGGAGTCTATTCACAAAGCGGGAAAATAAAAACAGCGAATAAGGAATATGATAATTATGCCTATATCGATGCGATTAAAACCTACGAAAAAATAGCCGACAAAGGTTATAAATCGGTAGAAGTGTTAGAAAAACTGGGCGATTCCTATTATTTTAACGGGAAATTGGATCAGGCTGCAAAATGGTATGGCGAATTATTTGCGCTGTCGCAGGATGTGGAAGCGGAATATTATTACCGCTATGCCCAATCGCTAAAATCGGTTGGGGATTATGAAAAAGCGAACCGGATGCTGGCTAAATTCCACGAGAAAAATGCCAGTGATATCCGGGGAAAAATGTACCAGAACCAAACGGATTATCTGGAAGTGATTAAACGGAATTCCGGACGGTTTACCATCGATAATGCCGGAATCAATTCACAATATTCCGATTACGGAAGTGCTTTTACCGGTGATAAAATGGTATTTGTTTCGGCTCGGGATACGTCTGGAGTGTTTAGCAAAAGAGTACACACCTGGACTGGCGAATCGTTCACCAATATGTATGCGGTAACGATCAATCAGGATGGCTCACTATCACAACCGGAGCGTTTTGCCAGAGAAATCAATACCCGCTTTCACGAAGCCACTCCGGTTTTTACCAAAGACGGAAATACCATGTACTTTACCCGTAATAACTTTAACAACGGAAAGAAAGGTAAAGATAATGCGAAAACAACCTTGCTAAAAGTTTACAGAGCGACGTTAAAAGATGGAAAGTGGACAAATGTGACGGAGTTACCGTTTAATAGCGACAGTTATAGTGTGGCGCACCCGACTTTAAGTCCGGATGAAAAAACACTGTATTTTGTTTCGAATATGCCGGGAACCTTAGGACAGTCGGATATCTTTAAAGTCGAAATTAAAACTGACGGAAGTTTTGGAACACCGCAAAACCTTGGGCCAACCATCAATACACCCGGGCGGGAAACCTTTCCGTTTGTGTCGGAAAATAATGAATTGTATTTTGCTTCCGACGGACATTTAGGTTTGGGTGGACTGGATATTTTTGTTTCAAAACCGACAAACGATGGTACTTATAAAAAGGTAATGAATATCGGTGCACCAGCAAATAGTCCGAAAGATGATTTTGCTTTCTTGATCAATCCTTCTACCAAAAAAGGATTCCTGACTTCAAACCGCGATGGCGGACAAGGAGCGGATGATATTTACACCTTTATCGAAAACATTCCGTTGCAATATGCCTGTGAGCAGTTGTTAGCCGGCGTGGTAACCGATTCGGAAACCGGTGCGCCTTTGCAAAATGCTACGGTTACTTTGTTTGACGAAAATTTTAAAGTTTTAAAAACGATCACGACGGATGCTAACGGAAATTACAATTTCGGAGAAGTGGATTGTAAACACAAGTATTTTGTAAAAGCCGAATTGCCAGAGTACAACACCCGTGAAATTAGTGTAATCATTCCGGAAGTTTCCGGAACAACCAATTTACCGGTTGCCTTGGATAAAACCGTTAAACCAGTACAAACCGGAGACGATTTAGCAAAAACATTCGGAATCAAAATCATCTATTTCGATTTGGATAAATGGAATATTCGTCCGGATGCTGCGGTAGATCTGGCGAAGATTGTAGAAGTGATGAAAGACTATCCGAAGATGAAAATCGATGTACGTTCGCATACCGATAGTCGTCAGACACATCAATATAATGAACGTTTGTCCGATAGAAGAGCAAAATCGACTATCGCATGGATGGTGAAACAAGGCATTGATCCTTCCCGTTTAACCGGGAAAGGCTATGGTGAGACACAACTGCTGAACAAATGTGCCGATGGCGTGCCATGTTCCGAAGCAGAACACCAGCTAAACCGCAGAAGTGAATTCATCATTATTTCAATGTAAGACAATAATAGATGAGTTTAGGACAATTAGTATCGTTACTCCTGCTTGTTTTCCTCTTTGTCTGTTCCGGACTAATAGTTGTTAACGGAATGATACACGATCGGGAAAAGGCTATGAAAATTGGTTTTGCAGGAGTCATTATTGCACTAATACTACTGCTCGGAAGCTATTGTGTCATTTTTAAATTCTGAACATACACCATTAAGTATATGTTATAAATTAGGTGCTAACAGAGTCGGGTTTTTCCGGCTCTGTTTATTTTTATAAAAACCGGAAGCCACCGTAAAACAATCCCAAATTATTATGATGGCATATAATAAATAACTACTTTTGGCACGTTTTTAATATACTTAACATAGAATAGTATGGTAAAAGATTTATTCGAAAGAATTCAAAGTAACAAAGGTCCTTTAGGAAAATGGGCTTCTCAGGCTGAAGGATATTATGTATTTCCGAAATTGGAAGGACAATTAGGACCTAGAATGCAATTTCACGGAAAAGAAATTTTAAACTGGAGTATCAACGATTATTTAGGATTGGCAAACCACCCGGAGGTTCGTAAAGTAGATGCGCAAGCGGCTTTAGACTATGGTGCGGCCTACCCAATGGGCGCGCGGATGATGAGTGGACATACCACTATTCACGAGCAATTGCAAAATGAATTAGCAGCTTTTGTTCAAAAAGAAGCTGCGTATCTGTTGAATTTTGGTTATCAGGGAATGGTGTCTATTATTGATGCTTTGGTAACTAAAAATGATGTGATTGTTTATGATGTGGATTCACATGCCTGTATCATTGACGGAGTACGTTTGCATATGGGCAAACGATTTACCTATAAGCACAACGATGTTGCCAGTCTGGAAAAAAACCTGGAACGGGCTACCAAAATGGCTACGGAAAACGGAGGAGGAATCCTGGTGATTACGGAAGGTGTTTTCGGAATGCGGGGACAACAAGGGAAGCTGAAAGAAATCGTAGCTTTAAAGGAAAAATATAACTTCCGTTTATTGGTAGACGATGCACACGGATTCGGAACACTGGGTAAAACCGGAGCCGGAGCCGGAGAAGAGCAGGGATGTCAGGATGGTATCGATGTGTATTTCTCTACTTTTGCCAAATCGATGGCCAGTATCGGAGCGTTTGTAGCGGCCGATAAAGACATTATCGATTACCTGAAGTACAATTTACGTTCGCAGATGTTTGCAAAGTCATTACCGATGATTATGACGGTTGGTGCTTTAAAACGTTTGGATATGTTGCGTTCCATGCCCGAATTGAAAGACAAATTGTGGGAAAATGTAAATGCACTACAAAACGGTTTACAATCAAGAGGGTTTAATATTGGCGATACCAATACCTGTGTAACTCCGGTTTACCTGGAAGGTAGTATTCCGGAAGCAATGGTAATGGTAAACGATTTACGTGAAAATTACGGTATATTCCTATCGATCGTAGTATATCCGGTAATCCCGAAAGGAATTATCTTATTGCGTATGATTCCAACCGCTTCACATACCTTACAGGATATCGAAGAGACGTTAAGTGCTTTCGAAGCTATTCGCGAAAAACTAACAAACGGAACCTATAAAAAAATCGCTGCAGAGACAACAGTTGACGTTAGCGCACAATAAGGTTTTTTTACATATAAATTTACGCGGCACCGGGAAATTTTTCGGTGTCGCGCTTTTTTTTACGATAAACAACCCTTTTTTTTAACATGAATTGGCTTAAAAAAGTCTTAGTTTTGCAACAAATAAATTAACTATGAAATTAAATAAATTAACAGGGATTGCCGTTTTGGCCCTTTTTGCAACTGTAATCGGGTGTCAGTCTGACGATACGAACGGTGTAAATCCTAACGGAGATGCTGATAAAGTTATCTTAAATTCAGACATTAATACTTTAAATCAACGTATTAGTTATTCTAATTCCGGAGTTTTAGATTTAGTTAATGGAGAAGGTAAAATGGCAGCTGCAGCTGCTAACGATTTTCCATTAGCTTTAGTAGCCGAAGTAAATCCTCCTTCCTACAACGGGAAAACATTAAAAGCAACGCACGTTGATATCAACGGAGTATATGCTTATGTTTCGTACAATACAGAAGGAGATACATATTTAGGTGCTATTGATGTGATCAATATCTCAAAACCGAATAACCCGCAGTTAGTGGTTCAGGCAATTTTCCCGAATAGCGACATTAACGCGATTTCATACAACGATGGATTTCTATACATTGCCGGTGCTTCTGGTGTGAATGCAAATTCTGGTATAAGTCCTGCTTTTGTAGCAAAAATGCCATTACAAAACGGATTGTTAACCAATAACTATGCAGCAACAAGCATTTTAGGTAATGTAACGATGGATATCTTCGCAAACAGCTCTAAATATTTTGCCGTTTCCGGAAATAATGGAGAATTGGTTCGTTATAATAAATCAAACAATACTTTCGAAGCTTCAATCCCGGTTTCTGATTTAAGAGCTTTAGGAAGTACCAACAATAAAATTGTAGTATTGAGTGGTACGCAAGGTGTTAAAGTGTATGATCAAAATTCATTCGCTTTACAAACATCTTTCGCAACCTCTCAGGATGTAGCCGAAGCAAAAAGAACAATCGATTTCTCTGATAGCCGCATATTGGTATCAGAAGGCTACAATGGTTTAGGGGTATATAACCTTAGCAACGGTACAAAAACGCAAACTATTGCTGTTCCTACGAATGTTGCTGGTGCCAGTACTCAGGATATCGTAACCAATGCGGTATCGGTTAACAACAATAAAGCATTTGTTGCCAATGGGGCTGCCGGTTTATATATCTACAACACTTCAGGATCGTTAGCACTTTTAGGATCATTAGGTTTAAATGCTTCTACTCCTAACGGTTCGGCTAACTATGTAAAAAGTTCTGGTGACTATATTTTCGTAGCAAACGGTAACGGTGGATTGAAAATCATCAAAATGATGGCTGCACCGGTTAGCTCAATTGACTGTACTAGTTTCCCTGCTTATCCAGGAGACCAATGGTTAAATGTGAACTCAGGTCAAAACCTACAATACCAGGGTTCTGCTGCTGTTCAAGGTGTTAACGTAAATGCAAACCTTACTTTCTGTGGTTCGATGTCGGTATCACAAGGTTTAAATATCAACAGTGGTGGCGTATTCTATATGAAAGGAAGTTTAGCACAAGGCCAGGCAAATAACCCTTATCAATCGTTAAATATTAATGCTAACGCAAAACTTAAAGTAGAAGGTAGTGTAGTAATTTATGGTAACTTAGTACTTAATAGTGGTGCAACATTAGAATTCGTAGGAACCGGATCTTCGATCACAATCCACGGAACGGTAACTAAAGGAAATAACGTAACAATTACAGGAACTTATACCGATACAAATAATAAATTAAATTAAGAATATCGGAACTCTCAAAAAAGGAAAAAGACTGTCGGAAGACAGTCTTTTTTTTGTTAAAACCTGACAGGTCTCTCAGCGTTTGGAATATAGACCTGTCAGGTTTAGTTTTTAGATTGAATAGGGTAAAAGGAAATGATCATCCTAATAGTTATTAAACCTGACAGGTCTTCTAGCGTTTGCAATATAGACCTGTCAGGTTTGGCATTTTAGTATAAAAAAGCTTTAAAACAAAAAAGAGACTATTATCTAATAGTCTCTTTTTATTATAAATCTTTACGGAAAGTTTTACGTCTTTTATGGATAATCGGACTAAAATTCTTCCAGAGTTGTTGTATCTTTTTGTTTTCTTCCAACTGCGGATTGGTTTCTACGGTAAGAATACCACGCTTGGTAAAAACTTCATACATCCTCTTTAAAATCAGAGCAGTTACACCTTTATTCTGATATTCCGGATCCACGCCAATCAGATAAAACTCAGCATGATCATTCTTTTTCATAGCGCGTAACAAATACAGGAAACCAAATGGGAAGAGTTTTCCATTGGCTTTCTGAAACGCTTTGGAAAATGAAGGCATTGTAATACCAAAGGCAATCATTTTGCCGTCTTTATCGGTTACGCAGGTGATAAAATCGGGATGGATAAACGAGATGTATTTTTCTTTATAATGATCAATTTGAAATTGTTCGATCGGAACAAAACTCTGTAATTCGGCGTAGGTTTTGTTTAAAAGTCCAAACATCTCATCGACATACGGAATAATATCTTTTGTCGATTTAAAATTCAGACTTTTTACGGCATAGCGTTGCTCGATAATACGCGACAATGGCTCAATTTTACCTAAGTCAACCTGTTTGGCATCGATTTTATATTCCAACCATTCCGCTTCTTTGGTAAAACCTAATTTTTCCAGATGTTCCGGATAATAGGCGTGATTATAAAGTCCAATCATTGTTGCTATCTGATCAAAACCTTCGGTTAGCATTCCGGCTTTGTCCATGTTCGAAAAACCCACAGGACCTTCCATATACTCAAGGTTGTGTTCTTTGCCCAGTTCGATCACTTTATCCAGCAGAGCTTTGGTAACTTCGATGTTATCGATCACGTCAAACCAGCCAAAGCGCACTTTCGATTTGTGTAGTGTGTTGACTTCCGTCCAGTTGATAATCGCAGCAATCCGACCGGCTAGTTTTCCGTCTTGATACGCCAGAAAATAGCGGGCGGTTACGCTTTTAAAAATATCATTTTTGGGATTAAAACTCTTTAGTTCATCTTTGATCAACGGAGGAACCCAATAGGGATTGTTTTTATATAACTGAAAAGGAAAGGTAACGAAATCGGTCATTTCCTTTTGAGTGAGGGCTTCTTTTATTGTAATCATTTTAAAATCTATTCGGGTTGCACTTCGTCAACACGTTTTTTCTTCTCTTCTTTTTTACCGCCTTTTTTGCCTTTTTCTTCTTTTCCGCTTTTGATTTCTACCGGTTTGTAGTTTTTATCAAAACGCCATGAAAATCCGATCCCGCCTACGATTAAAGCCGGTGTGTCTTTGATGTTTGCCCCGATGGAAGCATCGATCTGCATGTTTTTCTGAAGTAAATAAGCCGCACCACCTCTAAAAATCATATCGGAATAGTAATCGCTCTGATAACCCTGGTTTTCCAGAAAAGCCGACCATTTGGCGTTGATTCCGCGTGTTAACGTTAGGATATAGCCATAACTCTTATAATCGGAAATAAACTTGTCAGCGATAAAGTTTCCAACCAACACCCATTGAGCACCAAAATGGTTTTGGGTAATTAACATCACCCGCGGGCTAATAGACGGTTCGTCCGGTATTTTATAATTGTCGGATAAGGCAAAATTCGCTCCGGCATATACACCAACGGCCGGAATAAACTGACGCCATTTAAAACGATGATTGGCTTTCCAACTATAGATGTTTACTTTGTCTTCATAATTTTTAAAGGGATCGTAAACCAGGTATTTGGCACCGATTAAAGCTTGTTTGATTCCCGAACGACTCGTTTCGGAATAATCGGTTTTGTAGTTGTCAAATTGATATTGAATGTCACCGATAAACTCCAATTGCTCCAGAATCGCGCCGTAACGCAAGCTCAATTCGCCCCCAAAACCGGACGATTTATACCCTAAGTATTTGTGTTTGTCGTTAATATAGTAGGTGCCGGCTTCGGCCTGAATTACCGTTTTTCCAACCGAAAAGGCACCGTGGGATTTACCCGGACGATTCGAGTTGATCTCGTCGGTAAACTGGGCGTAATGGACGGAAGTGGAAAACAGAAGCAGACCTGCTATCTTAAGTTTAAAATGCTTTATCATGGGTAAAAAGAGTTTTCAGTAACGTATAAACGTAAAATCAAATGTAGTTATTTTATTATTATTTTAAGAAATAGAATTTATTTTTAACCATTGGATTTAGTAAATTTGGAAAAAATTATAGATTATGGATACGGCATCATTTAGCGGTCTTGTAAAAACGTTGTTGTGGATTATTGTAATTTACTATGCCCTGAAATTTGTAATGAAACTATTGGCACCTTACTTTTTACAGCAGGTGGTGAAAAAAGCAGAAGAAAATTTCCAGCAGCAACAACACTATTATAACCAACAGCAAACGCAACAGCAACAAAATACACAATCCAACTTTTCGTCTGATAAACCAAAGGAAAAGAAAAAAGTTGGAGAATATATCGATTTCGAAGAATTAGAGTAGTGCTTAAAGCTACTCTTTTTCTTTTTTTACAATACTTTTATTTCTATTTTAGCCTACTATTATTAGGCTAAATTCGTTTTATGAAAAACCTTTCTAAATTTTATCCCCATGTACTGGCAGTACTAGGCTTTGTACTTATCTCTTTATTGTATTTTCATCCTGTATTGCAAGGGAAAAAAGTGTTCCAGTCCGATATTGCACAATATATCGGTATGGCAAAAGAGCAAAACGATTTTAGAAAAACGACCGGTGATGAACCGTATTGGACGGATAGCGCTTTTGGCGGAATGCCAACGTACCAGTTGGGGGCCAATTATCCTAATAATTTTATCAAACAACTGGATTCGGTAATCCGTTTTTTGCCGCGTCCGGCCGATTATCTGTTTCTGTATTTCCTTGGATTCTATATCCTGTTGCGCGTATTTCGTGTTGACAGTCTGAAGGCCTTTTTTGGAGCCTTGGCGTTTGGTTTTTCAACCTATCTGATCATCATTCTTGGTGTCGGACATAATGCAAAAGCCCATGCCATCGCCTATATGCCTATGGTAGTGGCCGGAGTGATTCTCGTATTCCGAAAACGCTATTTGGCAGGCGGAATACTCACCATGCTTGCTGCTGCGTTGGAAATCAATGCAAATCACTTCCAGATGACCTATTACCTGTTGTTATTCCTATTGGTAATCGGAATTTATTATCTGGTTCAGTATATTAAAAATAAAGAATACAAAGATCTTGGAATCATTGCCGCCACGTTTGCGATTGCCGGTATTTTAAGTATTGGTGTGAATGCCACGAATTTAATGGCTACTTCGGAATATGCCAAATACAGTACCCGAAGTGATAGTGAATTGACTTTTAATCCGGATGGGACTAAAAAGGAAAGCAGCAATGCGATGACCTACGAGTACATCACCGAATATAGTTACGGTATTGCCGAAAGTTTGAACCTGATTGCACCGCGATTATTTGGTGGTTCCAACCACGAAAATGTAGGTGTAAATTCACCGATGTATGAGTTTATCTCCAATCAGGGAGCTTCTCCGGAACAGGCAAAAGATTTTGTGTCGAGTGTGCCAACCTATTGGGGCGCACAACCTATTGTAGCTGCACCAGCCTATATCGGAGCGATTGTTTTCTTCCTGGCTGTATTAGCGTTGTTTATTGATAACCGAAAAATTAAATATGCCTTTCTGGCCGGAGCATTAATGTCGTTGTTTTTGTCGTGGGGGAAATATTTCCCGGCGTTAACCAACTTCTTTATCGATTATGTGCCAATGTATAATAAATTCCGCGCCGTGTCTTCAATTCAGGTAATTCTGGAATTGTGTATGCCCGTTTTGGCGGTTTTAGGATTGCAGTCTTTCTTTAAAGCCGAAGAAAAAGAACGTTGGAATGCCCTATGGAAATCGGGTGCTACGGCATTGGGTGTGGTAGTGGTATTGTTGTTTGCCAAAGGAATGTTCGACTTTACCGGTGGTAGTGACAGTATGTATTTAAAAGCCTACGGCGAAATGGGGCCTCCGTTTATCGACGCCTTAAAAGAACAACGTGCAGCGATGTATGTATCCGATTTATTCCGTTCGGGAGTATTGATTTTGCTAGCGGCTGCTATTTTATGGTTGTTCTCTAAAAACAAATTGTCTCAGGTAACAGCAGTGGTTTTGGTAGGCGTACTAATGGTTGGTGATTTATTCTTTGTGGATAAAAATTATGTAAACAGCGATAGTTTTGTATCGGCGCGTCAGGCGGATGTTCCGTTTGAAGCGACTCCGGCCGACGAACAGATTCTAAAAGACACCACGCACTACCGTGTGTTTGAAGTCGAAGGAAACATGTCGAGCGCACGAACGTCCTATTTCCACAGCTCGATTGGTGGTTACCACGCGGCCAAACCGCGAAAAATGCAACAGCTTTTTGACTATCAGATTGCGAAAAATAACATCGGTGTGTTAAACATGCTGAATGTAAAATATATCATCCAAAAAGACGACCAGGGTCAGGATATTCCACTCAAAAATGCGGAAGCCAATGGAAATGCCTGGTTTGTGAGTGAGGTGAAAAAAGTAGACACTCCGGATGCCGAAATGAAAGCACTGGACAAATTGGATACCAAAAAGACAGCCGTACTCAATCAGAAAGAATTTGCCAATGCGGTAAAAGAAAATTCATTCGTAACCGATTCGACAGCGACGATCAAATTAACACAATACAAACCAAACTACCTGAAATATACAGCCAATAATCCGAATACAGGATTGGCGGTTTTCTCGGAAGTGTATTACCCGAAAGGATGGAAAGCGACAATCGATGGTAAGGAAGTGCCACATTTTGCAGTAAATTATGTACTGCGTGCGATGGAAGTTCCAGCCGGAAAACATACGATTGAATTCAAATTCGAACCGGAAGTGATCAAAAAAGGAAGTATGATTTCATTGATCAGTTTTATCGCGATGGTAGCGTTAATCGTGGCCGGTATTTATTTTGACAAGAAAAACAAACAGCAGATCCCGTCGTAGTGATAATGAAGAAAGTACTGATTGTAACCTATTATTGGCCTCCGGCCGGAGGACCCGGTGTACAGCGTTGGCTGAAGTTTGTCAAGTACTTGCCGGAATTCGGCGTGGAACCGATCGTGTATATTCCTGAAAATCCAACCTATCCGTTACAGGATACTAAATTACGGGATGAAGTACCGCAAGGGGTAACGGTATTACAAAAGAAAATTACAGAACCGTATGCCTGGGCATCGGTGTTTTCTAAAAATAAAACCAAAAAAATCAGTTCCGGAATCATCCCGAACAAAAGGAAACAATCCTTCCTCGAACGACTGATGTTATGGACCAGAGGGAATTTGTTTATTCCGGATGCACGGGTGTTATGGGTAAAACCTTCGGTAACCTATTTACAACGGTATATTAAAGAAAACGGAATCGATACGGTTATTACTACCGGCCCACCGCATAGTTTGCATCTTATCGGGATGCATTTAAAAGAGAAAACGGGCATTCGATGGGTGGCCGATTTTCGCGATCCGTGGACGACTATTGGGTATCATAAAGCCTTGAAATTATCGGATTATGCCGCTCAAAAGCATAAAGATCTGGAGCGTAAGGTGATGCAGGAAGCCGATTTTCTATTGGTGACAAGTCGTACGACGCAAAAGGAGTTTGAGGCGATTACATCCAAGCCGATTCATGTGATTACAAATGGTTATGACGTGGAAAACGTAAACCGACTTCCATTGGATGAGAAGTTTTCATTGGCACATATCGGTTCGTTTTTGTCCGAACGCAATCCGCGGATTTTATGGAAAGCGCTTAGCGAACTAATCAAAGAGGAACCGGGTTTTAAGGAGCATTTTGAATTGAAGTTAATCGGTGCCACCAGTCAGGAAGTACTCGAAACCATCGAGGAGTTCCGACTTTCGCCGTATGTGAATAACCTCGGCTATGTTTCCCATCAGGAAGCGGTGCAACAGCAACGAAGTTCGCAGGTTTTATTGTTGGTTGAAATCGACTCGGAAGAAACCAAAAGTATTATCCCGGGCAAATTGTTCGAATATATGGTTTCCGAGCGACCGATTCTGGCAATTGGCCCGGAAGATGCCGATTTTGCCGGAATCATAAAACAAACCAATACGGGTGTTTTTGCCTTATACGATAATAAAGATTTGGTCAAAGAGACGTTATTGTCGTATTACAGACTTTATTTGGCGCAAAACCTAAAAGTATATCCGGTAGGCTTACAACAATACAGCCGTAGGAATCTAACCAAACAACTGGCCGATTTATTGAAATAGTATGGGAATTGTTATTAATCAATCCATAAAAAACACCATTATTACCTATATCGGTTTTGCAATCGGTGCGGCGAATACGTTGTTTATGTATCCGAAGTTCCTGGGTGAAACCTATTACGGATTAACGGGCTATTTGTTATCGTCGGCCAATATCATTATGCCTTTGATGGCTTTTGGCGTACATAACACCCTGATCAAATATTTTACCCATTATAAAACGGAAAAAGAAAAAGAAGAATTTCTGACACTGGTGTTGTTTCTTCCTTTTTTACTGATCATTCCGATGATGCTATTCGGGACTTTTGGCTATTCGGCTATAGCTTCCTTTTTATCCCGAAAAAATCCGATCATTTATGAATATGTCTGGCAAATTCCGGTTATCGGATTGTGTATGGGATATTTCGAGATTTTTTATGCCTGGGTGAAAGTGCATATGCAATCGGTTTTCGGAAGTTTTATAAAAGAAATTGCACTTCGTATTTTTATTACCGTTTTCCTGTTTTTGGTTTATTTTAAATGGATAACACCTGAGGCTTTTGTAAATTTCCTGATGCTGATTTACCTGGCGGTCATGTTGCTCATGCTGTTTTATGCTTTTAAAGTCAAACCGATCGTATTCCGGTTTAAATTGCCACACAATACCCGCGCCGTATTAGTGTATTCGTCGTTTATTATCCTGTCGGGTAGTATTGCAAATATGTTATTGGACGTCGACAAAAACATGATTGGTCAATATATCGCGATTGAGAATATCGCCTATTATTCGGTGGCGATTTTTATAGCGACGGTGATCTCCGTTCCGAGTCGGGCGATGCACCAAATTACCTATCCGATTACAGCCAAATTGATGACCGAAAACAAGCACGACGAATTAAACGATCTGTATAAAAAGACGTCAATCTCCTTACAGGTTGTGGGCGGATTGGTGTTTTTGGGAATTTTGGTCAATGTAAAAGAATTGTATACGCTTTTGCCGGCCAATTATAGCGGTGGGATTTTTGTGGTTTTTGTGATCGGATTGTCGAAATATTTCGATCTTCTTTTGGGGAATAACAATGCCATTATTTTTAATTCAAAATATTACCGGGCCGTTTTGTTTTTAGGATTGCTGTTGGTTTTCCTTACCGTAAGTCTGAATATGTATTTTATTCCACGGATGGGAATCGAAGGAGCGGCCATTGCCACACTGATTTCAATTACCTTGTATAGTCTGGCAAAATTACTTTTTGTGGTCGTTCGGATGAAGTTATTTCCGTTTTCGAAAAAAACATTGTATTCCTTAGCCATCTCATTAGGATGCTTTTTTGCGTTCTATTACTGGGATTTTCCGTTTCATGCGGTGATCGGCATTCTGTTAAAATCAACATTGATTTCAGCGGTGTATTTGTATCTGAATTATATCTTTAAAATCTCCGATGATATTAATTTCGTATTGGATAAAGTCCTGACGATGGTTCGGTTAAAACGAAAATAAGAAAACCCGTTCGGCCAAAAAAGCGTCGCGGGTTTCTTCAAACTAACCAACCAAAATTTTAATATAAAATCGTCTTATTTATTTGTCTTTTATTTCTTTGATGTCACTATCGGTCATTTTCGCTTTCGTACCGTCGGCTCTGTAATAATAGTAATCATCGTTATTGTTTTGCCATGATCCGCCGGTGTTATAATCGTCTTCCGGGTAATAACCGTTGTTCGTATTGTTACCAGCCGGAATATAGGCATATCCTTGAGAATCACGGTTTACATATCCGCTGATGTCTACGATTTGTCCTCTTCTGTTATAGAAAATACGCAAACCACCTACCTGAGATAAAGCAAAGCTGTTATAACTCATATAAACGGTTCCTACTCGTTTTACGCGGTTCGCACTGTCGTAGTTGATAAAAACGTTACCTACGCGACGTACGCGTCCGAAGTTGTCATGTTCGATACGGATGCCATAGTTTGCAGCCGTATTGTAATAACGCGGATTACGTGGATCGGGTGTACCATAAGTGGTATTGATCACACCGCGTCTTCCGTTTCGGTATACTACGGTTCCGCTGGTTTCCGGTTGGGTGTTGAAATCGAATTCCCCATTCGGAAAGATGTAAAACGCAATACCACGTTCCATAAACATAATCGGTTCGGCATTTCTGTAATCGATTCCATAACGCGGACCGTTGGTTTTTGCATCAGAAAAAACGGGATTTTCAGATGCCTGAGCCATACTTCCCACCAGGAAGATACTGGCTACTAAAAGTGTAATTTTTTTCATAATACCTAATTTTAATAGTTTCCTACTCGTATAGTTTTTCGGATCCACTTACCGGAATCGTTGTTGAAGTATTCCGTTGCTTACCTAAATTCAATTTGCGTGCCAAAACAATAATGGAAATGTGACTTTTTTTAGAAATCCCTGTAATTGCTTGTGTTCCAACTGCTGTTAAAAATGAAAAAAAAATATTTTGTAAGTTTTTTAATAAATTCACGTAAATGTGAAATTAAAATTTACTATATTCGTTAACCGATATATCGAGAATAACCTATTAAAAAACCTAAATCTTTACCAATAAAATGAAAAACTTAACTAAAAGCGTGATGCTTTCTTTAGTCGCGGCCGTGTGCGGTACGGCGACCCAGGCGCAGACCTTTAAACAGGAGTACGCCGACATTGCAAATCAGGCGTCGCAATCCGGAATTATAACGAATCTGACGGAATTTGAAAATTTCGGTCTGAAATACCGGGGTACCGTAAATCAGGCAAATACTTTACAATGGCTTAAAAATAAATACCTGAGTTATGGCTATACAACGAGTGAATTATCGGAAGATACCTTTAGCTATTCGGGATCCACGTGTAAAAATTTAATTGTGACTAAAATGGGTACGGTTTATCCAAATACCTACGTAATTGTTTGCGGACACTATGATACGGCAGTTGGAAGTGGTACCAACGATAACGGTAGTGGTGTAGTTACCATTCTTGAAATCGCCCGATTGTTGCAAAATATCCCGACGGAATATTCGATCAAATTTATCAATTTTAGTGGGGAAGAAGACGGATTATTAGGAAGTACGCATTATGTGACGTCGGTGGTTAATGGAACAACGCCTAAGATGGATATTAAGTTGGTCTTTAATATTGACGAAATCGGAAGTGTTGCCGGTATCGTAAACGATAAGATTGTTTGCGAACGCGACCTTTTTGCACCAACTTCAAATAATGTGGCTTCCGATGTGGTTACAAGAGAATTAATGGCTTGTACGGAGCTTTATTCGCCTTTAAAAGCAGAATTGTCGTATGCATATGGATCGGATTATATGCCATTTCAGGAAAACGGAGAAGTGATCACCGGATTTTTCGAACATTATTATTCTCCTCATGCCCATACTACCCAGGATTTATTGGTTAATCTGGATACCACATATGTGTATAATGTGGCGAAAGCGGCTATTGGAGCGACGCTTCACTTTGCCAAAGCTACTATTCCGACTCCGGAAACAGAAAATGCTACTAAGGATTTTAATGTGAGCTTTTTCCCGAATCCGGTTAAAGATCGTCTAACGATTAATAAAGGAAAACTAACAGCCAATGCGTATACCTTTACCATTGTGGATATCCATGGAAATCGGGTGTTGAACCAACACGTTACCAATGCGGAGTTGTTGGAAACGGTTGATATTTCAACACTGAAAAGAGGAATCTATATGGCTGTTCTGGAAGCCGATACGCATAAAATTACAAAAAAGATTATGATTGAATAAAAAATACAAAACTGATAAAAACGATCCGGCTTATGTCGGATCGTTTGCTTTTATCTGAAGCTTATAACAGTTTCGTTTTTAGTGATTTGAAAAAAGTAGTTACTATTTTTAATGCAAAATACAGCTAGTCTGAAAAATTAGTATCTTCGTTGACCGGTTTACCGGTAATAACCCATTAAAAAAAGAAGAACTAACTAAAAAAATGAAAAACTTAACTAAAAGTTTAATGATTTCATTGCTGGCAACTGTATATGGGAATACAACCCAAGCCCAAACCTATATACAGTCCTATGGCAATGTTGTCAATCAGGTTTCTCAATCCGGAATTCTGACGAATCTTACGGAGTTTGAAAACCTTGGGGTCAAGTACCGCGGAACCTTGGCACAGGCCAATACGTTGCAATGGCTCAAAAACAAGTACCTGAGCTACGGCTATACGGCGAGCCAATTAACGGAAGATACTTTTACCTATTCGGGGGCGACCTGTAAAAACCTGATTGTTACAAAAATCGGAACGGTTTATCCGAATACCTATGTAATTGTTTGTGGCCATTATGATACGATTACCGGAACGGGAACGAACGACAACGGTAGTGGTGTATCAACAATACTGGAAATCGCCCGACTGTTGCAAAATATTCCAACCGAATATTCGATTAAGTTTATCAATTTCAGTGGCGAAGAAGACGGATTACGTGGAAGTCAGAATTATGTGAGTACCGTTGTGAACGGAACCACGCCAAAAATGAGTATCAAATTGGTATTCAATATCGATGAAGTTGGAGGAGTTGCCGGAATGTTGAATAATACGATTACCTGCGAAAGAGATACCGGAAATCCATCGGCTAATAATGCGGCTTCGAATACGATCACTAATGAGTTGATCAAATGTACACAGTTGTATTCGCCTTTACAGACAAAATTGTCGTATGCCTATGCGTCCGATTATATGCCTTTCCAGTCGAACGGCGAGATCATCACCGGTTTTTTCGAAACCAATGAAACCACACATGCGCATACCACTCAGGATTTGTTGGTGAATATGGATCCGGCTTATGTGTATAAGGTGGCTAAAGCGGCTACAGGTGCTACGTTGCATTTTGCGAAAGCAACTACTACAGCAAGTTTAGGAACCGATGCCTTTGAAAAAGATTTTAATGTGAGCTTTTTTCCGAATCCGGTAAAAGATTACCTAACGATCAATAAAGGAAAACTGGAAGTAAACGAGTATGTTTTTACTTTGGTGGATCTTAACGGAAAACAAGTGTTGCAACAAAATGTTACTAATGCCAAACTGTTGGAATCGGTTGATATCAGTAAGCTAAGCAAAGGAATCTATATGGGAATACTCGAAACCGGAGAATATCGTATTTCGAAAAAAATAGTAATTGAATAAAAAAATGGCCGATTTTTAATCGGCCATTTTTTTTATCTTATAATTCTGGTTTTTTCAGAGATTTTCTCATCGTAATTTTTTATAAAAAGATCGATTTGACTTTCATCCAATGTGCCTTCTGGAGTTAAAACGCCATTTTTTAAAAGTAATTTGATCGCGTTATAAATGTTTCCGCCTCGAATTTCGGCTTGTTCTCCTTTTGTTAAGAATTTAATCTGTGTATAGTCATCAGCTATTTCCATATGAGTACCACCATCATTCTGTACCAATATTATGATACGCTTATTCGTGTTTAATTCGGACAGTTCATATGCAACGGCACCGAAAGCACCACCTTTCTCACAGGATAAAAATTCTTTGTCATCCAAAAAGATTTTTTCCTTTTTCAGTTTGATTTTTTGAGAAAAGCCCAAAGAGGTGATAAGGCATAATAAAAAAGTTAAAAAATAACGATTCATAATTTGTTTTTTAGGTTTAATGTTTTTTTTGTCAAAAAATACTTTCTTTTTTGAAAGATTGCAAATTAAAACAATTTTGAAAAGTCTGGCAATTAAATTTATCGGAATTAATTTAAACCTGACAGGTTTCTTATTACCATAAAAAAATCCCGTTTCATTTGAAACGGGATTTTTTTATGGTTACAATTTCTCTTTTAGATACTTACCGGTTTCGGAGTTTTTGTTTTTGGCAACTTCTTCCGGCGTACCGAAAGCGATCAGTTTTCCGCCATTTTCACCACCTTCGGGACCAATGTCGATAATATAATCGGCACATTTGATCAGATCCAGATTGTGTTCAATTACAATAATGGAATGACCTTTATCGAGTAGGGCATCAAAAGAAGCCAATAGTTTTTTGATATCGTGGAAATGCAAACCGGTTGTTGGTTCGTCAAATACGAATAATGCCTTTTCTTTGGTAACCCCTTTAACCAGAAACGAAGCCAGTTTGATCCGTTGTGCTTCTCCACCGGAAAGGGTAGAAGACGACTGACCCAATTGTACATATCCTAATCCTACATCCTGTAAGGGTTGCAGCTTTTGTGTAATTTTGGTTTGTTTATGCTCATTAAAAAAAGCAATCGCATCGTCGATAGTCATCGTTAACACATCGTCGATATTTTTGTTTTCAAAGTTTACTTCGAGTATTTCTTTTTTAAAGCGTTTTCCATTACAGGTTTCACATTCCAAATGGACATCGGCCATAAACTGCATTTCAATCGTCACAGAACCTTCTCCTTTACAGGTTTCACAGCGTCCACCATCTACGTTAAACGAAAAATGTTTGGGTTGATACGCGCGCATTTTCGAAACCGCTTGTTTGGAAAACAAATCCCGGATATCGTCATACGCCTTGATATAGGTAACCGGATTGGAACGGGAACTCCGACCAATAGGATTCTGATCTACATATTCGATATGTTTGATATGCGAATAACTACCTTTTAATTCGCTAAACTGACCGGCTTTTTCGCCCACGCCTTCCAGTTGTTTTTGCAAGGCCGGGAAAAGTATCTTTTTGACCAGTGTACTTTTGCCACTTCCGGAAACTCCGGTGATTACCGTAAGGCATTCCAATGGGAAGGTGACATCGATGTTTTTAAGGTTGTTTTCACGCGCTCCGATAACATCGATATGATTTTTGAATTTGCGTCTTTTTTTAGGAACTGCGATTTCCATACTTCCGTTGAGATATTGTGCCGTAAGCGAATCGGCTTTCAGGATTTCATCATACGTCCCCTGTGCCACCAGATGACCACCATAGGTTCCGGCTTCCGGTCCGATGTCGATAATCATGTCGGCTGCTTTCATGATGTCTTCATCATGCTCTACTACGATTACAGTATTACCCAGATTGCGAAGGTCTTCCAGTACCTTGATCAAGCGCTCGGTATCTTTTGGGTGTAAACCGATACTTGGTTCATCCAGAATATACATCGATCCAACAAGACTACTTCCCAATGATGTGGCCAGGTTGATACGTTGTGATTCTCCTCCGGATAAGGTAGCCGAATTTCGGTTTAACGTCAGGTAATTTAAGCCCACTTCATCCAAAAAACGCAAACGGTTATTGATTTCAATTAGCAATCGTTTGGCTACTTTTTCGTCGTATTCGGACAAGGTTAGCTCTTTAAAGAATCCAATCAGATTTTTAATCGGAAGATCAACCAGATCGGATATGGTTTTGCCTCCCACGTGTACGTAATTGGCTTCCGGTCGGAGACGTTTTCCTTTACAAACGTTACATTTTGTTTTACCACGGTAACGGGATAGCATTACCCGGTTCTGAATTTTATAGTTCTTTTCTTCCAGTTCCTGAAAAAAGCCATCCAGTCCGGTAAAAAAACGGTTTCCTTTCCAGATCAGGCTTTTTTGTTCTTCCGATAATTCGAAAAACGGTTTATGAATCGGGAAATCAAATTTATAAGCATTGTTTACCAACTGATCACGGTACCAGCCCATACTTTCGCCACGCCACGGATAAATGGCGTTTTCGTAGACCGAAAGTGCGGTGTTTGGAATTACGAGCTCTTCATCGATACCAATTACATTCCCGTAGCCTTCACATTTCGGACAGGCACCATACGGGTTGTTAAAGCTAAATAAATGGACATTCGGCTCCAAAAAGGTGATGCCGTCCATCTCAAAATTAGTACTGAAAACAATACGTTTTTCAGTATTGAGTTCCTGTAAATAACATTCACCTTTACCCTCGTAAAATGCGGTTTGTGCAGCATCGGCAAGACGATTGAAAAATTCTTCGTCGTCTTTTACAATGATTCTGTCAATGATCAATAATACATCCTTATGATCTAAACTATGTTGATCAATTTCATCGAGGCGTACCATTTCGGTATCCACCAAAATACGGGCAAAACCCTGTTGCAGTAAAACTTTTAATTTGTCTTCCAGCTTACGGCCTTTTTCCAGGTGAATTGGAGCCAATAGCATCCATTTGCTATCCAAAGGGAGCTTTTTGACTTCGTTTACCACATCGGTAACGGTATCTTTTTTAACTTCTCTGCCGGATACGGGAGAAATGGTTTTTCCAACCCGGGCATAAAGCAGTTTTAAATAATCGTAAATCTCGGTCGATGTGCCAACTGTCGAACGGGCATTGGTCGTGTTGACTTTTTGTTCGATAGCGATGGCTGGCGCAATTCCTTTGATGTATTCCACTTTGGGTTTGTCCAGCCTTCCTAAAAACTGACGGGCATACGAAGACAAACTTTCTACATAACGGCGTTGTCCTTCGGCATATAAGGTGTCGAAAGCCAGACTTGATTTTCCGGAACCGGACAGACCGGTAATCACAACCAGTTTGTTCCGCGGGATCGCTACATCGATATTCTTTAAATTGTGTAATTGTGCCCCTTTTATGATAATATTTTTTTTGGGCTCCAGTGTGGTAATGTCAGTTTTCATAGAATACAAAGATAAGCAAAAACAGCATTTTACGATAGAATATTGTGTTTCCCGAAAAAAAGTTACTTCGGTTATAAGACCCCGGTAAAAGCAGGGGATATCGTTGAAAATTCTTTAAGAAACAACGGAAATTACTATAGGAAAATATGTTAATTTTTAGAATTGGCTAGTATTGTAATAAAAAATTATGTTATATTTGGCTTAATATTAATTCCAATTTAACATTCGCCTATAGGATAAAAATACTTTTTAGACACAATTTCTCAAAAATTCCAAACCAAAAACTAAAAGGTATTGTTATGGCTAATGTTGTACTTCCAGACGCTGTCTTAGTGAAAAATTATGTAGGTGGTGATGAAACCGCTTTGGCTACATTAATTGAAAGACATCAGTCCAAAATTTATGGCTTTATTTATTCTAAAGTAATGGACAGGGAAATAACAGAAGATATTTTCCAGGATACTTTTATTAAAGTCATCAAGACACTAAAATCCAAAAATTACAGTGAAGAAGGTAAATTCCTGCCTTGGGTAATGCGTATTTCCCATAATCTGATCGTGGATTATTTTAGAAAATCGAAAAAAATGCCATACCACAGGGAAACGGAAGAGTTTTCTATTTTCTCCATCATGACGGATAATAGCCCGAATGTTGAAAACAGAATTATCAGCGAACAGGTTGAAGTCGATTTACAACGCCTGATCGAAGAGCTTCCGGAAGATCAGAAAGAGGTACTGGTAATGCGTATGTATCAGGATCTTAGTTTTAAGGAAATTGCCGATCTTACCGGGGTGAGTATTAACACCGCTTTAGGGCGTATGCGCTACGCGTTAATGAATCTTAGAAAAGTAATCGAAAAAAATCAAATAGTTTTGACAAACTAAACAATATTAGAGCTTGTTTTGCGTTATTATGTATATCCTAAATCGCAAATATGGCAAAACTTTACTCTAAGAAAAAAATAGCAAGTCAAACAATGTTACCTAAAAAAGAAACTATAAGTTTTTTACTCAGCTATTCAAAAGCGCTGACTATTGTCAAAGTAGGTGATTTGACGTTTGAGTCTATTGCTAATTAAGGAACATCCCGATATAGTAAATATCGGGATGTTTTTTTATGGTTTCGATTTAACTTTAGACTTGTAATACTCGTCAATAACCGATTTCCGCCCTATGGTTTGCGTGATAATGTCTTTTTCGAGATTCCATCCTCTGGCCGGCGAATACTCCCTGCCATACCATATGATTTGTAAATGTAGATCGTTCCATAATTCCCGTGGAAAGATACGTTTGGCATCTTTTTCGGTTTGCTGTACGTTTTTTCCATTTGAAAGGTTCCAGCGGTACAGCAATCGGTGAATATGGGTATCAACCGGAAAAGCCGGAACACCAAATGCCTGCGACATCACAACACTGGCCGTTTTATGGCCTACAGCCGGTAACGCTTCCAGAGCATCAAAATCCTGAGGTACTTCGCCATTGTGTTTTTCAATCAGAATCTGCGACAAGCCGTAAATTCCTTTCGATTTCATCGGTGAAAGTCCGCAGGGACGTATGATTTCTTTGATTTCTTCAACACTCATTTTTACCATATCATACGGATTGTCGGCCCTGGCAAATAGCAAAGGTGTTATCTGGTTGACGCGCACATCGGTACATTGTGCCGATAATAGCACGGCAATCAACAGCGTATAAGGATCTTTATGGTCTAAAGGAATCGGAATTTCCGGGTAGATTTCGTTTAACGTTCTTATAACAAATTCGACTTTGTCTTCTTTGGTCATTTTTTCTACTTTTATAAAAACAAATATACGGTTATGACAACATTAATAAAAGGAGATAAGGCTCCGAATTTTTCAGGAGTGGATCAGGATGGGAAAACACATACACTGGCCGATTATAAAGGGAAAAAACTGGTTGTGTTTTTTTACCCTAAAGCCAATACGCCGGGATGTACCGCGGAGGCTTGCGATTTAAGAGATAATTTCGAACGCTTTAAAGCGAATAATTACGAATTGTTAGGGGTGAGTGCCGATAGTGCCAAAGCGCAGGGAAAGTTTAAAGATAAATATGAGTTTCCGTTTCCGTTACTGGCCGATGAGGATAAATCGGTTATTCAGGCTTTTGGCGTTTGGGGACCGAAAAAGTTTATGGGAAGAGAATACGACGGAATCCATCGTACTACATTTGTGATTAACGAAGAAGGTGTGATCGAAGAGGTGATTACTCAGGTAAAAACCAAAGCACATGCCGATCAGATTTTAAAATAAGGATAAAAAATAAAACCTGTCAAATAATCTGACAGGTTTTGTTTTTTTTAATAGGTATATTTTGATGTTTCTGTTTTTATTGATCACCACAACTAAAGAGATGGTCTTGTTTGATCAATTCCGAAATTCCTTCTGGTAGCATTTCTTCCCAACCTTCTTGTCCGTCGTGAATCATTTTTAAAACCTCACGGGAAAAGATTTTAAGGTGGTCTTTGTCGAAATCGGTAATGTCAACCACTTTGCCGTTGTAAGCAAAAAACTTATATAATTCTTTCATACGCGGGTGTACTTTCAGGTTTTGTGAGGTGATCACATTTCCATCTTCATCTTCCATCGGATACAGGAATACTTTTAAATCGCGATAGAATAGTTTACCGAAAGCTTCCAGAATTCCACCACTAAGATGGCGATAGTATTTTTCATCGAAAATATCAATCAGATTGCTAACGCCCATGGCTAATCCCATTCGGGCTTTGGAGTATTCGGAGAAATATTCGACCACTTTATAATACTCCTGAAAGTTCGAAATCATAACCGTTTGTCCTAACGAACAAAGTAATTCGGCACGATCCATAAAGTCACGCTCATCGATTTCGCCTTCCGAACGCAGATTGGATAATGTAATTTCGAAAATAACCATCGTATTATCCTTATCTACTTTTTTCTCCTGAAGGAACATCTCGTACGATTTCTGGTACATGTCCATATTAACCTTGGTTACCGGGCGGAAACTTCCGCGTAGCGCCAGAATGTTTTTACGGTATAAGATTGTTGCCGGAAGTACGTTATTACCATCCGGACCAAACATCACGGCATCGGTCATTCCGTTTTTAACAAGCTGTAAACTCATCAATCGGTTGTCGACGTCTTTAAAACGCGGACCGGAAAAATTGATCGTGTCAATTTCCAACTGATCTTTGTCCAGGTGATCGTATAGGTAACGCAGTAATTTTTTTGGATCGTTGTATTTGTAAAAAGCCCCGTAAATAAGGTTAACACCTAAAATTCCTAGCGTTTCCTGTTGTAATCGTGAATCACTTTCCTTAAAACGGATGTGAAGGATAATCTCGTTGTAGTCTTCCTCCGGATCCAGTTGGTATTTGATACCTACCCATCCGTGGCCTTTATATTGTTTGGCAAAGTCGATAGTGGCTACGGTATTCGCATAACTAAAGAACATTTTGCTTGGGTGTTTGTCTCTTTTTAAACGCTCTTCCACCAGTTGAATTTCGTGAGAAAGCATCTTTTTTAAGCGGCTTTCAGTAACATAACGTCCATCATCTTCCACGCCATAAATTGCATCACTAAAATCTTTGTCGTAGGCCGACATTGCTTTTGCGATAGTACCGGAAGAACCTCCGGCTCTGAAAAAATGCCTTACCGTTTCCTGTCCGGCACCGATTTCGGCAAATGTCCCGTAAATGTTTTTGTTAAGGTTAATACGGAGTGCCTTCTCTTTAAGGGCCGGAATGTGTTCAATTTCCCGATCGCCTTTAAGTGTAATTTCGTTATCTGTGTTTTTCATAAATGCCATAATACTGCAAAGTTAACAAAATAGGGGGTCTAATAAAAGCTAAATAATCCTATTTTTAATGTTAAAAAAGGGTTGCGTAGACCTTGTAAACAGTATTACAGTACTTTCTGCGATGTTACCATGTGTATTTATAACAATGCCGATCAGATAAGACCGGCATTGCCAAAAATTAGTTATAAAGATTGATCCACTAATTTTAGCGAAAAATTGAAAATAATACTTTGTTCGCTACTTATAACAGACAAAAGTTTCTTCTAAATGTCTCAAATGTTCCGATTATTTCTGTTTTTATCATTGTGTATTCCAGAAAGAAAAAGTAGCATCAAGGTTGTTTTCTGTCGAATTGACAAACATCGTTTTGATTTTGTCTCTCCAGGCGTTCCAGGTTTTCTGATTCTGCAGTGCATCTTCTATCTGACGAATGGTATAACCCGATACCTGATCCTGATAGGATCGCGTTAGTGGTGTAAATGGATTTGAATCGGTAAAGTAGTATTGGGAAATCCGTGTTTTATTTCCGTCTAAAGCATCGTGAACCATTCCGGTATAACGCAAACGATTATATGTCGTTTCATAATTCACATAGACCATACGGGTTAAACTTCTTTCGACACCACGCGCCCATGATTCTTTTACAATTTTTTCGGTGTTTGTAAAGTTGGAGCCGCTGCTCATACTCCAGTGCGAAGCATGCGCCAATTCGTGTATGGTGGTTGCATAGGTGTCAAAACGCTTATTTTGCGGATTGTATATATGGATATGACTTCCTAGTCCTAAAAAGCGTCGGGCAGGATTGGCATTACCATCGAAATCGGTATTGACTTCATTTATCGCTTTGATTTTTAACTGGGTTTTCCAGAAACCGTTTTGTGGAGGTCTTCGTAATCCCAGGATGTTTTTGTAGTAATAGTGGTGCGCGGCACGGAAAATAGTCGAGTAGAAGCTGTGAATGCTTGTAGTACCATGATGTACATCCCAGTTACCGGTTTTTTTAGGCCCGTCTAGTTTAGCCGTTGAAAAAAGCCACCCTTTACGGATTTCAAAATCGTATCGTTCGTATTTATAACTGTAGTTGGCCGGATTTCGGAAGGTTCCGTCACAACTATAATATCCGGCGGAGTTAACAAAGCCAACGTGAGTGGTAAACCATCTGCGGGCTTCTACTTTTAAGCCTTCTACACCAATAGTGCCCAACAGATCGTCCTGCATCGTGATGCGACCGGCTGGTCTCCATTTGCTGCGGGAAGCCAATCCTCTTTCTTCCGGTTCCAGATTACCGGTAAGTAATAACGAATGCTCAACAAGCTCTTCGGCTGAAATACCGTTTATTTGTACCGGTGACGGAACTTCTCCTTTTCCGTCTACAATTTTATCTTCATCCGGAATAAACAATTCGGCTAATATCTCATGTTGTACATCCGGCATTGGATGATTTACAGGAATAGCGGCATATTGAAAACCTGGTTGATCATCAGGAATACCTTCGTCCCGATAGCTACTGGTGTCGTAACCTTCCGGAAAGGCTACATCTAGTGGATAATTATACACAACAAGCGTGGAGTCTTGTTTTAATAAATCCATGGTGTCTTCGTTTTCGGGTTTAAATTTTACATAAAAATGGGTTGTAGTTATACCCGAAATTTCTTTGGCTCTTTCAATGTCGCCTCCGGTTCGAAGATCGGCGTAGGCGTGGAGCATGTTGGCCACCGAATAGGGGTTTTCCAATTGTACCGCTTCATCGGGTAAGCGTTGCCCTACATTTGTTGTTGCGGACGAATCTTCGGTCCAGTCTTTGTTGTCGCAACTGCCCAATACAAGTAGACCAGTTGCTAAAATTCCCAGAAAAATTTTTTTCATTTTTTGTTTTTAAGGTTAATAGTAAGGTGTTAATCGTTATGCGTGATATAGTTGATTACCATTCGAAACCAATTCCGAAACCGATATATCCGGCCAGTCGGGTGATGGTTTCGCGGCTAAAGCTGTTGTTACTGTTACTGGTAGCGATTATTTCCGGATTGCTGATGTTGAAAATATTATTGCCTTCGATCCAGTATTTAAAACGAGCTTTCGGTTTTTTACAGGTTAGTTTAAAATCAGTTTTAAAAAACTGACGCTCACTATCGGTAGTCGAAAAATGCTCCAGACTATTGTCCAATCGGTAATTTAGACTTTCATTAATTTGTCCGTTAAAATTTAGAAATGGCGTCCATTTACGGGTGTAAATTTTGCTGTCAAAGAGTTGGTAATGTGTTTCATAATTCGAATACTGACTGCCTGCTTCGTAATTGAACCAGCTGTCTTTAAAAGAACTGATCAATGAAAAACGTACCGAAAAATTATTGGTTCGGTAATCATTTTGCTGATCGCTTATGAAGTTATAGCTCTCGGTAAGCAAATAGGAAAATGTCGCTTTTGCTTTGGATTTGAGCGGCTTTATACGTTGCTCCACACTTATCAGATTGTTCCAGGAATAACCGCTGGCATCGTTCCGATAAGCGATATAGTTGTAATTTCCGGCATTGATACTGTTGCTGGTGTTTTCATTTTTGTTGCGGGAATAGGACGAATTGGCCAAAAATAAAAAGCCATTGTAAAGGTCAAACTTGAAATAGTTGAGCGACAGTATATTTTGTTCAAATGGTTTCTCGAATACAATAGAGCTAGGGTTGTAATAATTCCGATAATCGTCGGCATATAGAAAATTGTTTTGTATGTCGCTGGCATAAAAACTAATGTTTCGGTTGTAGCTTAAACTCAGATAATGCAAATCGGTAAAAGCGAGTTTGACTTGTGCAAATGGTAGCAGATAGGCTTTAGTGGCGCCAGATGGCTCTAAAAAATAATTGCGGAATTCCAGTTTGGCATTGTATTGTAACAGGGAAACCGCCTTTTTAACCGATACGTCTGCAAAGGCATAATTACTATTTCGGTTAATTTGCGGCTGACCAGTGGCTAATGCTGATTGCAGGAGTTCTAAAGACGAACGGTTCCAGATAAAGCCGGCATTACCACGTGCAATATGATCACTTATTTTTTGCGTGTATTTGCTAAAAACACCGATTTCATTACTCTTAAAAACATATTCCTGATCAAGCCGCTGATAGGGCGGAAGCAAGGTTTGCTGGTCGGAGAGAAAATCATAACGATTGTCTTGTTTTTTAAATTCCTGATAAGCATTTATCGAAAGTAATTTATTACGGGCGAGCTTGGTAACATAGCTCAATTGTTGCCCGAAATTAAGTTTAATCGCTTTGTTACTTTCTTCAAATTCCTGCGGTTGACCGTTTAGAATGCTTTCGGTGTCCCGTTGGCCTTTGTCGTGTCCGGAATCCAGAATGGCCGAGTAATTAATCAGGTTATCTTTGTTTGGTTTGTACTCCAGATTTACTTTTGTCTGATTAAATAAAAAAGTCATCTTACCGGCAATAGCATCCTGAGATTGTAGGGAATTGGCAGTGTTAAAAAAAGTTTTTTCAACCCAACGTTGTTCGGTAAAACGGGATTGATTTAAAATGCTAAAAGCGTTAATACTCAATTTATCCGTTGGCATGGCACTGATGTTAAGTGCCGCGGTATGCGAACGACTGGTTTTGTTATTTTCGTTGGCAACCAGAAATTTTGGGATTTTCCCTGCTCCGAAAACCGGATTGCCCATGTCGTTGTTCCGGATATCAGATTTGATGTTGCCATCCATATCCATATAATCCCGAAGACTAATGGCTTGCTCGCCCAGATTATTACTGTCGAGAATAGCACTGGCATTAAATTTTGGCATAAACCGAAACAGGTTGCTATGCACTTTATACCGATCGTCATAAGCAGATAGCCCGGTAATATCACCGGTTATTTTACCAAGGTATTCTTCTTTGATATGGATGTTAAGCGCTTTTTTATTGTTCGTTCCTTCGATGTCTTTTATGGCGCCAAAGGTTTCATAATTGTTGATCAAATCAATATCATCAATCATTTTAGCATTTAGATTTTCGGTGGCCATTTTATGGTTTTTACCAAAAAAAGGTTTTCCATTAATCAGTAATTCTTCGATGACTTTTCCCTGGGATTTTATTTTACCATTATCGTCAATTTCAAGACCGGGAAGTTTTTCGATAATGTTTTTAAGCTTTTCTTCGTTTCCGGTAGTGAAAGCGTTGATGTTGTAACGAATCGTATCGCCTTTTTGCTGTGCTGCGGCGCGCGAACCCTGTACGATTACTTCGTTGAGTTGTTTGGATTTAGGACGTAGTTTAATTGGAAGCTGGATTTCCGTTCCGGAATTGGAAACAGTGAGTTGATGATATTCCGGATCATATGCAATATGATTGATTTCCAGTGTATAATTTCCAGGTGGTGGTGGCGCTAAGGTAAATTTCCCGCTATCATCGGATAATACATAGCTTACAGTAGCATTCGTCTGACTGTCGATGAGTTGCAGGGTTGCCCCGGAAATGCCCTTATCTGACTGGTAGTCGGTTAGGATACCGGTAATGTTCTGGGCATTTAGGAGCGTAGGTATAACTAGAATAAGCAGTACAAAAAAAGTTCGGATCATTTAGTTCTGGTTTAACACATTCCCCATTCCTCTTTTTAGTTGATCAACTTTTTCGTTTCGGTCTTTTATATAGTTTTCTTTGGATATTTTTTGTCCTTTAGAAGGTTTTTCAAAGTCAAATTGCGCTATCGATGCGACTTTTATAGCATGATACGTTTTGGTATCCGTTGTCAGGTCGATAATTAATCCGGGTAATCCCCAGTAGTCTTTCGGGCCGTCATTTATCGGAAGGGAAGGCGCGTACCAGGCGGTAACGTTTTCACCGTTTACAACCGCTGTGGCTTTTTTACAATTGAATTCGCCAATTTTTTTTGTTTCATTGATCAATTTCCAGTTGATTTTTTCCAGTTTGTCCGAGACAAGGAAAGCTTTGCCTAACAGGTCGGCTTCCTGAAGGTATTCGTTTGTTTTTTGATTTTTATAAATACCACCACTTTTCTTACCAATGTTGACCGTTTTGAATTTGGAGTTGCTTTCATTTAATTCACTGTCTTTTTCGGAAGTGTCATTCGCATTTTGTTCGTTATACAAGGAGATACCATCTTTGTAGTATAATGTAAATGTTTTAACCTGTGAGAGGTATTTGGATACACGTTCGCGTGTTGCCGGATCGGTTACATTTTTTAACTGGTTCTCAATATTTGCTTGTTCTTCGTAGGTTATTTTGGAGGTTTGTGCCGTGATAGTCTGATTCATGCCGATACTGGTTAGTAGGATAAAAATGTAACGTTTCATAGGAATATTATTTATTGAGGCTTGATTTGTAACTTTTAGTGTGATTTAATCAAAAATATGATATTTTGACTAAAAAACAAAATGTCTGTTATAATAATAACAGACATTTTGCGAATATTACTAGTTAATTACCAAATATACGTGGTACGTGCCAATATAAACACCATCCACGTATACATCGTAAACGCCCAAATAGATTGCTTCTCCAACTTCATCAGCAGTTTGGCCTAATACCATGTTGCTGGTTAATTCGATTGAAGGATTCGCATTTGGTGCTACATTTCCTGAAGTTGCTGCTGAAGCAAATACACAAGGCAGAATCATTGCTGCCATCAAAATAAATTTTTTCATAATTAAAATTTTTTGATAATTAGTTGAAAACAAATCTATTGAAAAATTATATTCCTTTTCTTGGAAATAAGAAATTTGGTCTCATTTTTATTAAATTATCATTGTCAAAAGATTAATTAATGGTGCAAAATGTGAATATTTTAAAAAATCAATCTGTTTTTTTAGATATTCTGAACAGGGAAATTGGTTATATTTTTGTTTTAATAGGTTTTGTATTGTTAAAAAATATCAATTTCGTTTTAAAATTAGTGTTGTTTGGTAATTCGTAACAAAATGATAAATAATTTCATTTAAAAATACTTTTGTGAAATCAGGTTGAATAAAATACAGATAGTAATAAAAAAATACACAGACATAAAAAAACCGCTTTTCTAAGCGGTTTCTGTATAAAGGTATTTTAAGAACTATTTTTTTGCTTTTTCAGCAGCTTCATAGCCAAAAGCTACAATTTGTGCTAACGCATCTAAAATGGCTTGTTTTCCGTCGGGTTGGTTAACATCAATACCGCAAATCGTAACGCCATTGGTCTTGGCATGTAGGGAAAGATAGTAGATTCCGCCAATCATTACGGCTGTTATAGCTCGCATATTAACACCGGTTCCTTCAAAATAGGGATCCGAATATTTGAATAGTTCTTCGCCTACTTTTTCTCGTAATTCGGCAATTTCAATTAAAAGCGGGTTAACTTCACTAAGTTCCCAAAGGATCATTTTTTGCATCTCGACGTCTTCAAGAAAGGCATTAAAATGACCTTGCAAAAAATGTTGACCATCCGTTACGCTGACGTGATTCTGCGTGATGATGTCTGGAACTATTTCATCGTCATACGAATTCGCCCAGTAATCCCGTTTCCTGATATAGGTTTCAATAAGATTGTTTACATCACCAAAATACGCGTAAATCAGTTTACGGTCTAAACCTGCAGCTGCTGCTATTTTTGCAATAGTGAGACCTGTATAACCTTCCGATCTCAGGACAATTCCTACTGCATCAACAAGTTTTTGCATCGTTCGGGCTTTTTCCTTTATCGGACCCTGCGATACTTTTCTTTTTTTGGGTTGACTTTCTTCCGGTTGCTCCTTATCTTTCATGATCGTCATTGATTTGCAGTGCAATATCCGACTTTTTAACTAAAAAGTCAAGTGGTTTCGAGGTTTATGTGTTGTTAGTGGCTTACTAGTCGTTTTGTCAGACCCTATTACTCGAATGTAAAAGAAAATGTGAACTATTGTACGTGTTGTTTTAAAATGATTTTGATAAGCTGTGATCTCCCGTTATTATTAGGATTGGCTCTAAATTTCTGAAACTATTGTTTTTTAACACAGGGAGTATTCACTATTTTAAAAGAGAGATTCTTATTTTTGTAAAAAAGAAGACTACTTTGAAAGTATATTTTTTGGGTACGGGAACCTCACAAGGGATTCCTGTAATTGGAAGTGATCATCCGGTTTGCCTGAGCCGCGATACAAAAGATAAACGATTACGGGTTTCCGCTTTACTAAGCTGGGAAAACCAGTCTTATGCTATTGATTGTGGTCCGGATTTCAGACAACAGATGCTGGCGGCCAATTGTCGTAAACTCGATGGTATTTTGTTTACACACGAACATGCAGATCATACAGCAGGACTGGACGATATCCGACCGTTTAATTTCCGACAGGGCGACATGCCAATTTATGGACATAAAAGAGTAATTGAAAGTCTGAAAAGACGTTTCGATTATATATTTGAAACCGAAAACCGCTATCCGGGTGCGCCATCCGTAACGGTAACAGAAGTGGAGAAGGATTCTGATTTCGAAATCGGTGGTAAAAAAGTGATTCCGGTAAATGCATGGCATGCCGACTTACAGGTGTTTGGCTATCGGATAGATAATTTTGCCTATCTGACCGATGTAAAAACGATCGAACCCGAAGAAATCGAAAAATTAAGAGGATTAAAAGTCCTTGTTGTAAATGCACTCCGGATCGAACCCCATATTTCCCACTTTAATCTCGAGGAAGCACTGGCGTTTATTAAATTAATTCAGCCCGAAAGAGCTTACCTGACACATATCAGTCATCATATGGGATTCCACGAAGAAGTGCAGCAAACTCTGCCGGAAAATGTATTCCTGGCCTATGACAACCTAGAAATTGTAATTTAACCACTATGAAAAAAGCAATACTTTATCTTTTTATCCTGTCATTACTGTTTAATATTTTTCAGTATATGAACTCGAATAAAATCCTCAAAACACAAGGTCAGGAACTCGAAAATGCCAAAACACGTATCACAAAAGTTCGGGATTCCATCACTACACTCCGGGAAGAAAAAAACGACAGTGATTATTTTTCTCTGGATTATGACGATGATGCACAGGAATATTTTTCACGCTATGATGTGACTAAAGTGGCTGCCAAAGTGAAAGAAGATCTGGTAACGCTTAACGATGCTAAAACAGGAAACCGTTTGGTACCATATGAGCCTATTAATGGAAATAAATTTATTATCAGTAAAATAAAAATACTAAATCACCGTTGGATTATAGCCGACTTTAACAGCGGATCGACTAGAGGAGAAGTCCTGTTAAAATATTTTCATAACGAAGATAAACCTACCGATTTCGAACGTATTGATGCGATTTTGTTTGCCAATACGGTACAATAATAGGATTATTTTGTAAATTTAAAGTTTCATTAGCGTCTCTTTTCGATGGCACTTTTGAAGCAAAACGATAATAGAATGAAAAAAATATTGCCCTTACTTTTATGCAGTTTTCTTTTCGTATCCTGTGATTATATCATGAAAAAACACGATGACGAAAAAGAGGTTGTAGTGAGTCCTAAACCGATGGTTCTGGGAACTGACCGGGACGAACACGGATGTGTTGGTTCTGCCGGTTATCGTTGGTCGGTACTTAAAAATGATTGTATTCGTGTGTTCGAAGAAGGTTTCCGTTTAAATCCGGTAAAAGAAACAACCGTTGACGAGGAAGAAGAAATCGAAGAACCAATTATCAGTGGATTTGTAACTTTCGAAAAAGATGGTGATCGGGCGGAGTTGTTTTTACCGGACAGTAATAATTCGGTTATCCTGACACGGGAAAAAGAAGGTAAACCGTATTACGGAGCAGGTTGGACATTGGAAACCGAAGGCGGTTTAAAACTGATCCAAAAAGGAATCCTAAAATATAAAGGTGCCTTAACTGAAGAAAAACAAGTAACGGGAAGTGATAATCCCGAACAATAAAAAAGTCCGGTGATTACCGGACTTTTTAGTTTATTATAAGGTTTGTTGTAACCAGTTTTTAAAATCGTAGAAGTTTTGCGGAGCGACTCCATGTCCTACAGGATATTCGTTATAAACGACATCCAATCCCAAAGCTTTTAAAAATTCAGGGGCTTTTCGGGCCCATTCTACCGGAATTACCTGGTCTACGGTTCCGTGGGAAATAAAAAAATGCAGTTTTGAAAGTGCTTTATCGGTATAACCATCAGCCAAAATAGCCGGATTGATGTACCCGCTTAAAGCCACTACACGTTGTATTTTTTCCGGATTGGATAAAGCAACGGCATAACTTAAAATGGCACCCTGACTAAAACCAACCAAAGTAACTTTTGTCGGATCAATAGGATAGGTTTCGATTAACTCATCGATAAATTTAGCAATACGATCACGGGATTCGATCGCCTCATCGTCATCCGAAAATTTATTGGCATCACTATCAAAGTGGATGCTATACCAGGCATTTCCGTAAGGTGGCATCGGATGCGGTGCCCGTGCAGAAATAACATAATAATTGTCCGGTAGTTCCGAAGCAAATGAAAACAGATCTTCTTCATTGCTGCCGTATCCATGCAATAGCAATAATAATGGATTTTTATCCGACTTGATTTTGGGTTCTCTAACGAGGTGAAATAACGATAGATTCATTTTATGTTTATGCTAAATTTTTAAACCAGTCCTGGAAGTATTTTCCCAGGATAGGAGTGATTTTCATTTCATTTTGGAAGGCGCCAACGATTCCGTAGGCCCAAAGCACAAAAAAGAAGATAAAAAATGCAGAAGAAGCCATCCAGCTATCGGCATATCCTACAAAATAAGCCAGGACATAAAAAGCCAGGTGTGTACCAAATGCCTGACGAATGTGAAAACCGGCAAATGGATTTTTAGTTTCCAGATTCATAAAAATAGCAATAATGGTTCCGATAATGGTGATATAGCTGATGATAGCTGTTGTTTTGCCTTGTTCTACAGTATTTTGCATCTTTTATTCGTTTAGAATTAATTTTCCGTGGTTGTAAATTCCATAGGCTTTTCCTTTCATCGGTTGTCCCAGAAAAGCGGAATTTTTAGATTTGGAAAGAATATGGGCTTTGGTAAATTCCCATGTTCCTTCGGTTGTAAATAAACTCAGACTCGCTTTGTGATCGACGTTTATCGACTGTTTTTTTAATCCGAATAGTGCTTTTCCGGCGGTTAAGCGGGCTACGATAATGTCAATTGGAAGTACAGCAGCTAATGCTCCGAAAGCACTTTCCAAACCAATAGTTCCGTTTTTGGCATTGTCGAATTCCATTTTTTTATGTTCGATATCCAACGGATTGTGATCGGAAGTGATCATGTCGATCGTGCCATCGATAACGCCGGCAATCAGGGCTTGTCTTTCTTGTTCGTCGCGTAAAGGTGGTGTTACTTTATAACGGGTGTCAAAACCAGTTAGTTTTTCGTCGGTCATTACCAAATGGTGTACCGCAACGCTACAGCTCACGTTTAAACCTTTCGCTTTGGCTTCGCGTATTAAAGATACGGATTTTGCCGTAGATACGGTTGGGATATGTAGTTTTCCACCGGTGTATTCCAACAGGAAAAGATTACGGGCTACGTGGATTTCTTCGGCTAGTGTCGGAATTCCTTTTAATCCAAGGCGCGTACTCACGATACCTTCGTTTACCACTCCGTTTCCTTTTATTTTTTCATCCTGACAATAAGCGATGATCAGGCCGTTAAAATCCTGAGCATATTGCAGTCCGATTTTTAACAGGTTGGCGTTGTCCAGACTTTTGTTATAATCGCCAAAAGCCACGGCACCAGCATTGGTCATGTCGAATAATTCGGCCAGGTCTTTTCCTTCGCTGTTTTTGGTCAGTGCGCCAATCGGATGTAATTGTGTGGCAGCTTCCCGGGCTTTGTGTACTACAAAATTAACTTCGGTCTGATTGTCCACTACAGGAGCGGAATTGGGTTGTAACGCTATATCGGTAAAACCGCTTCTGGCGGCAACATTCAGTCCGTTGGCAATCGTTTCTCTTTCTTCATAGCCTGGTTCGCCAAGCGATACGGAGCTGTCAAACCAGCCTTGGGAAACATGGAGATTTTCCAGTTCGATAACGGCGGCGCCTTCTTCATTCGAAAGGTTCGATCCGATAGCACGGATACTACCATCGATAATTTTCAGATCCGTTTTTTGGTTGTGATACGGACTGTCGGTATCGATGATCGTTGCGTTTTTAAGAATTACATTCATTTTACGAATTTTTGGATCAGTAGTTCTAGTAATAAAAATAGTAGTGTTGCGATGATAAAATATTTCCAGGCTTCACTGGCTGTTCGTGTCGAATGGATATCGTTGTAAACAGTGGCAATGGAGTCGGTTTTGATATAGTTATCGTAAATGTTTTCGTTGTGCAGGCTCAGATCGCTTTCGGTACGGGCATGATTAAAACTGATGTTTTTCAAAATCGTATTCCCTTTCGCGATAGCATAATTTCCTGATTGTTCCGGATAGTCTCCAAAGGACAGTTTGATCTTGTTGTTTAGGATCTGTTGCATGGGGATAAAATCCGATTTTTCGTTTTGAACGGTTATCACTTCATCTTTCGATAATATAACGTCCAATATCAGACTTTGATTGTCTCCGATAGTAAATTCGGATATTCCGGTTTTCTGATTATTTTGTGCCATGTTGTAAAAAGTAGGTACAATTAACGGGGAGTTTTGGAAGTTACTGTTTGTTTTATTTATCGGCGCAGCAAACAGGTATAGCATTCCGATTTTATTGGTTACCGAGCTCAAAAACGGCGACTGATCGTCGTAACTTAAAATACCGGCCGGATTACCGCCAATCGTAAAAGTAGTATTGACTTTCGGATATTGGAAGTTATCGGTTTTCTTTTCGAATACGGTTTGGTATAGCGGATGGTTAAAGGCTATTTTCGTGATTTGTTTCGGTGTATTTTGTAAGGAACCGATTTTGCTGATTCCGAAATTCCCGGAAAATGAAGTCAGATTTTGTACCGATGTTTCCGTTGCCGGGATTACCACAATTGTACCTCCTTTGTCGTAAAAAGCCTTTAAAGTAGTGGTCAGTGCCTGCGGAATTTCTTTTAATTCGTTTATAATAATCGCGTCTTGTTTGTCGAGTGCATTATAATCAAGTGTGCTTAAAGTAGTATTTTTATATTGGAATTCATCCGGAGTGTAAATCCGTGATAAAAATGCATTTTTGTCGGCATCACCGATAGCAATCACATTGGATTTTTCCGGTTTCGAAATGCTGAAATAATACGTATTGTCGTAGGTCAGGCTGTTGTCTTCCAGAGAAACATAACCGTGGAAATCTTTTTTCGGAAGATTGAATACAATATTTTTTTTCGGGGTATCAAATGCAATCACGGTTTTGGCAACCAGATTTTTACCGTTATAAACCGCCATTGGGATTTCGGATTGTAATTCGCCATAAGCACTTAATGCTACTTTGATCTCGTAAAAATCATCGGATTGCTGGTTGATCGAAACCTTATCGATACTGATGTTATTTTTGTTTTCAGCCTTTGGAATGATACAATAAACCGGACTTTGTTCCTGGATGACCACCGCGTTTTTATCGGCTTGTACGGCATCGGTAATGATCACAATATCTTTCGGAACATTGGGTTTTTTGGCTTCGACTTTGTTTCGTAAAAAATCAAGTCGGAAAGGAACCGAACTGTACGATAATGATTGTAACTCTTTTTGGATCGAACGGATATCGGTATCCCAAAACGCTTCGGTATTGGTGACTAAAGAAAACCGCTGATTGTCCGGAGTGTTTTCCAAAAGATCCTGTACGGCTCGTTTTAACAATTCACCGCGATTACCTTTGGCTTGCATCGAAAAGGAATTGTCCAATAGGATTACCATTTCGTTGGCTGTATTTTTGGTGTCTTTTGCGTTAAAAAATGGTTGTGCAAAAGCCAGAATCAAACAGGTTAGCAATAGTAATCGCGTACAAAGCAATAACCATTTTTTTATTTGCGAACTCTTTCGTGTCTGGATACTGACTTCTTTCAGGAAGCGAACATTGGTAAAGTATTCTTTTTTAAAACGACGCAATTGAAATAAATGAACCAGAATTGGTATAACCAATAGAAAGAGGAAATACAGAATTTCAGGATGTTTGAATTGCATTGTATTTTAATGTTTGTCAAAAATAGTAATTAGTTTTTAGTTTTCGACATTACTTCGGGTACCAATTATTTCTTTTTTCGTTTGGCAGCTCTGTTCTTTTCTACAGCACGGTTACGCGGTTTTGTTTTTCGCGGGTTTCGTTTGCCCGGACCACCAAGGTTTACTTTTTTATTTTTGTCGGATTTATCGTGAAAAGCACCGCCTCCTTCAAGTTTAGTTCTTTTTAAAAGGAATTTTACTTTTTGTTTTTCCTTTTCAAACTCCAATCTTTTTTCTTCTATTGTTACGGATCCCGGAATTTCCAATATTTCCAGTTCTTTTTCCATTAGTAATTCGGATTCAACCTGGAATTCTTCTTCTTTCGGATCGATGAGGCTAATGGCAATACCTTCTTTATCGGCACGACCGGTACGTCCGATTCGGTGGATATATTGTTCCGGAACTTCCGAAAATTGCATGTTAATCACATGGGTAATATCCGAAATATCCAATCCACGCGCCATAATATCGGTGGTTACGATACCGCGAAGGTTTCCTTCCTGGAATTCGGCCATCGTATTCAAACGGTAATTCTGGGATTTGTTGGAGTGGATTACTCCAAACTGACCGGGAAAGTCTTCGTCCAAATGTTCCATAAGGATATCGGCAACCCTTTTGTTATTTACGAATACCAAGATGCGTTCCAGACTATCGTCTTCCGTTAGTAAATGTTTTAAAAGATTTACTTTGGTTAAGAAATTCGGTACATGGTATGCAATCTGACGTATTTTTTCCAATGGTGTTCCGGATGGAGCTAAGGAAACTTCTTCCGGAAAATCGAAATATTCGTCCAGTAATTCATCCACTTCATCCGTCATGGTCGCCGAGAATAAAATATTCTGACGTTTCGGTTTCATCATCGATAAAATAGACGTGATCTGAAAGCGGAATCCTAAGTTCAGGATTTCGTCAAACTCGTCAATGACCAGCTTTTGCATTTCGTCAAAACGAACAACATTATCCAATGCCAGATCCATTAATCGCCCCGGGGTAGCTACCAAAATGTCTACACCTTCGTAAACGGATGTTTTCTGTGTATTGATGTTTACGCCTCCGTATACGCCCAATACGCGAACAGACATGTATTTGGATAGCTTTTCAACTTCTTCAGCCACCTGAACCACCAATTCTCTCGTTGGTACAATGATCACTACTTTTGGCGTATGTGTTGGCGTAAATTTCCACTGTTTTAAAATCGGTAACAGGTAGGCAAATGTTTTACCCGTACCGGTTTGGGCAATTCCCATCATATCCCGTCCCGACATAATTACCGGAAAAGAACGCTCCTGAATCGGAGTAGGCGTGGTCAATCCTATTTCGTCTATAGCTTTTTGTAAGGATTTGGGAAGATTAAATTGCTCAAAAGTGGTCATATAGTGTTTATTTTGGGCAAAGATACAACATTTATTTTTTTATGGGATTTCGGTATCAACAGGGTATTAATGGGCTACTGATTCTTTTTGAAGCTAACTTTATACGTACAACGCGTCGCCCCGGAAACAATATGATCCAGACGTTCTATGGTTGTTTTTTCGCCTAAAACAGCCTGAAATGTTTCTAACTCGGATTGGCAAAACCCCTGACATATCGTAGCTGCAGCGCAAATCGGGCAATGGTTTTCGTATATCAAAAAATGATCATCTTCCTGGGTATAGCCGGCCATATAACCTTCGTTGTTCCGGATTTCGGTTAGAATCTGAATGCGTTTTTCAAGTGCGTCTATACCCGATACGGCGTTTAGATAGCTGTTCCGGATTTCTGCGGAATGGGCTTCGATAACGGCATCTAGTGCTTTTTCGCCAAGTATTTCCCTTGTTTTCTGAATCAGTTTTACCGTCAAATCCGCATGCGTATCCGGGAAACGGGAATTACCGATAGCGGTAAGCGACCAGATCTGCTGCGGTCGGCCGCGTCCTTTGGAAACCGTTTCCGATAGTACCAATCCTTCGGAAGCGAGCTTTAAAATATTAAAACGCGCGCCTTCTGTGGTTACATTCAGTTCTTTGGCCAGGGTTATAACAGAAAGCGGGCCTTTGGTTTTTAGTATCCATAAGGCTCTTTCGTTTTCCGGTAATTTAATTTCCATAATAAACAAAGTGATTATTTGGTTTATTAGGCAAATTTACTACATTTGCTTCAGAATCAAAAATAATAAACAGCGATTGTACCTAAACAGGATTAGCGCGAAATTTGTGGGTTGTAGCTATCCATAAGTACAATCGGATTCGTTTGGATTATGACTGAAGATACGACTATAGAAAATAAAGTGACGGCTTCCGGGATTTTACGATTGGATTTAGAAGCCTACCGTCCCGAGATGACTTTTGTAACATTTGATATAAAATCCTACTTATATGAGGAGTTGATCATTGTGGAAAAAAGTTTCAGAACTGCGATGGATTCCGTAAATTGGGAAGACTATTCCGGTAAAGCGGTGTCGGTAGTTTGTTCTGTTGATGCGATTATTCCGCAATGGGTTTATATGTTGATCACGACAAAATTAAAGCCTTTTGCGGTGTCAATTGCCTTTGGAACAGAAAAGGAACACCTGATAAAAATTTGGGAAAAGTCGGTAGAAAATGCCGATTTGTCTTTGTATTTTGATAAAAAAGTGGCTGTTAAGGCCAGTGAACATATACCGGATGCCCTTTATATTTGCGTAAGCACTATTCTGGCCGGTAAAGTGGCTTCGTTGCTATATGGCGAACCAGGATTGCCCAAAGTGATCCGGAAATATTAACCAATTATTGTGATTTATGAACGTACTTGTATTTAATGGCGCGTTGGAAAGAAGATCCAATGCGACCTCACATAAAATTGCCGATTATTTTAAAACCGAATTCGAAGCGACCGGTGCAAATGTTACCGTTTTTAATCTGCCGGATTCCGGGATTCCACTTTTTGATGTAACACTGAATACGGTTCCCAAATCGGTTGAAATGATGGCGCATGTATTTCGCCATGCGGATATACATATCTGGCTCACACCTTTGTACCACGGCGGAATGACCGGTGTGATGAAAAATTGCCTTGACTGGCTGGAAGTCAGTTCGAAAGAAACGACACCGTATTTAACGGATAAAACGATCGGGTTTGTTTGTTGGGCCGATGGCAGTCATGCGATGAATGGTATTACGAATATGGATGCCGTGGCGAAATCATTACGGGCCTGGACGTTGCCTTTTAGTATTCCGGTTGCGCGTAAAGCGTTGTACGACCACGAAGGCGCGTTTACGGACGAGTACCGTCAGAAATTTGATCAAATGGTGAAATTACTGGTGAATTGTAAGCATCATAAACCAGTATAATTCAACGAACAGTTGGTATCGTTTTCGTGATACCGATAGCTGAATCCTAAAAAAAAACCGTAACCTATTGAGAATTCTCAATAGGTTACGGTTTTTGTATTTGTATCGTTTTTAAATGTTGTATTTCCGTTCAAAAATCAGTAAGAAAGAGTCATTTATGCTATTGTTTTTTAATGTTTACGGAACTTTTGGTAAACGTTTAAAAAATGAAAATTATGAGATTCGTCACTATTGTAAAAAAAATGGGAGTTCCTTTTTTAGGAATACTGTTGTTTGTTTCGTGTGGTTCCGATGATTCCGAAATTGCCAGAAGCGGTTCCGGTTTAAGTCAGGAAGAGAAAAATTATAAAAAAGAATTGATCCTAGCAAAATTTAAAGAGTTGGGATTAAATCCGGCCAATGTATCGTTTACAGATGAGATCGATCCAAATAATTGTATAATGCTGAAATCATTGGATGATTTAGAAAAGATATTTCCAAAAGAAACTATTTTAAAAGAAGAAGAGATGTTGCCTGTGTTGGATACATTACAGGATAATAATACAGCTGCCAGATATGGAGGTGACTGGGATTGGGTTGATTATTGTTATTATTCCGGGCAATTTCCGGTTAGTAATGCTTCATTTATGAGTATGTTTCTTAGTTTTAATTATAGTAGGAGTTTGTTAGATGCCAGGCAATTTGATGCCATTACCAATGTTTTTACGGATATTATAGGCTTCACATTTGGAGCATCCTATAGTCAAAGTTTTTATCATTTTAATATAGATAGAGGAGCACCTTACGAATTAACTGTTGAAGGCATTTTAAGCTATAATATTGGTTTTGAAGCTTTGGGGACAGTTTATAGGCGTAGAATGATAACTAAAGGAAGATTTTCTCCTCCACTCGGTAAATATGGAGGACACACATCATTTGCTTTTTTTACAGCATATTTTAAAGACATGGAATAGATTACTATTTAAAATATAAAGAAAATGTTGTTAGATATATGTTTACAAATGATTATGCCACTTTTGGCTGTATTTATCATCTTTAGTTTGTTTCGACTGAGTAAATCGAGATTGGAGTCGGACAGAAAAATTATCTGGTGTATACTGATACTTGCCTTTCCGGTTTTGGGAAGTCTGGCCTATTTTATTGTTGGAAATAAATAAGCATATAAAAATTAATCAGCTATATTTTGTGATAATTTAGTTTTTTATTTAGAATGATTCTTATTAATTTTGCCCAACTGTGATTTTGCAGTAGTTGCAGTAAAAACGGTATCATTCAAAACCAAATTATCATGACTATAAACATCAAACAGCTATTTATCGCTTCGATAACACTGGCTTCCGTAACGCTTCACGCGCAACAAAATGTATTTTTAGAGCGCTCTTTCTGGAAAAAAAATCCTGACATTACCACTATAAAATCGGAAATCCAAAAAGGCGGAAATCCTTCACAGCTTAACAACAATGCTTTTGACCCGGTGGTATTTGCCATAACCGAAGGGGTTTCTAACGACGCCATCAAATTTTTATTATCGCAAGAAGGTAACGGTGTAAATAAGCTAACGCACGATGGTAGAACCTATTTGTTTTGGGCAGCTTATAAAGGAAATGTCGATCTGATGGAGTATTTATTAAGCAAAGGTGCTAAAACCGATATACAGGATGACAAAGGGTATACCCCATTGAATTTTGCCGCTGCAAATGGCCAGGCAAACACCAAAGTGTATGATTTATGCCTAAAAAACGGAGCCAATCTGAAAAAAGATGTAGATCATGAAGGGGCTAATGCACTTTTATTAGTTGCAGCTTATGATAAAGATTTTTCTTTGATCAACTACTTTGTGAATAAAGGATTGGATCTTAAAAGTACCGATACCAATGGAAATACAGCTTTTAACTATGCCGCCAGAACCGGAAATATCGAAACCTTGAAAGCGTTGTTAAAAAAAGGAGTGAAGTTTAACGATAACGCGATGATCTTTGCCAGTCAGGGAACACGTGGTACAGCAAATACTCTGGAGGTATATCAGTATCTGGAAGAATTAAAAATTAAACCGACAGCTACCGGTAAAAACGGAGAAACCGTTTTACATGCCATCGTAAGAAAAGACAAACAAGGTGATATTATTAAATATTTCATGTCTAAAGGTGTCGATATAAACCAACCGGACAAAGATGGTACTACCGCTTTTATGAACGCAGCAGCCGGTAACAGCGATCTTGAAGTGCTAAATATTTTACTACCTTCGGTTAAAAATATCAATCAGACGAATAAAAAAGGAGCAACCGCATTATTATTAGCGGCACGTTACAATTCTCCGGAAGTGGTTCGTTTGTTGTTAAGTAAAGAGGCCGATGTAAAAGCAGTGGATGCCAATGGGGATAATGTAGTAGCCTATTTAATGCAATCGTATACACCGCAAAAAGAAGAGTTGTTCCGCGCCAAATTAAAAACAATAGAACAAACCGGATTGAATGTTGCTACGCCTCAGAAAAACGGAAATACATTGCTACATATGGCAGTTGCAAAAAACGATATGTCGTTGATCAAACTTATCGAAGGCTATAAATCGGACGTAAATGCTAAGAATAAAGAAGGTATGACTGCTTTACATAAAGCGGCTTTGGTAGCGCAGGACGATACGATTTTAAAGCATCTGATCAACAATCTTGACGCTAAAAAATCAATCCAGACCGAGTTTAAAGAAACAGCCTATGACCTGGCTTCTGAAAACGAAACATTGACTAAAAATAAAGTATCACTAGATTTCTTAAAATAAGAATATGAAAAAACTGTTTAAAGTAGCCCTTATCCTTGCGTTGACATTTTGTTCGGGAGCAACCATAATGGCGCAAAAAACCGGATCATCGAAATACAAATGTATGGTTCAGATGACAAATTATCCCGGTGAAGGTGCTTATATTGTGGTATCGTTAATCGATCCGAAAGGAGCCTATGAAAAAACACTTTATGTGATGGGTGATGATAAAAAATGGTACAAGGACCTGAAAGAATGGCATAAATTCCAGACTAAAAAACCGGCCAATCTTAGCGCCATTACCGGAGCATCGGTTTCGGGTGGGGAACGTAGTATTACAGTACTGGAATTAGAAAATGCGAAGATTAATGCCGGTTATAGCCTTCGATTCGAATCGGCTGTAGAAAATCAGGAATACCGTGTGAAAGACATCGAATTCCCGTTAACAACCGAGAATCTTTCGGGTAAAAATGAAGGTACGGGATATATCCGTTACGTACGTATCAGTCCGAATTAACAACTGGAACTATGACAATCTCATTATGGAGATACAGCCATCTCGCGTTGGCTGTATCTTCTTTTCTCTTTATAGCCCTCGCTTCCGTAACGGGAATAGTGCTTGCTTTTGAACCCGTTCTGCAAAAAACACAACCCTATCGCGCAGCTGACTTCAACCAAATTACGGTGGCTGAATTGCTACCGGTACTGAAAAAGGAATACGACGAAATTACCGATGTAACGATTGATGCCAATCAGTTTGTAATAGCCAAAGTGATTGATGCCGATGGTAAGGATGTAACCGTTTACATTGATCCGAAAACAGGAAAGTCGCTTGGAACGGTTCCTAAAGAAAATGAATTTTTCCGATGGGTAACCACATTGCACCGCTCGCTTTTTTTACACGAAACCGGAAGGGTTTTTATAGGCATAACCGCCTTTTTATTGTTTCTGATCGCGAGTACCGGAACGGTTTTAGTAATTCAGCGGCAACGTGGTTTAAAACGTTTTTTTACCCGGATCGTTAAAGAAAACTTCGCACAGTATTACCATGTACTATTGGGACGACTAGCATTAATTCCGATTTTGATCATTACAATTACCGGAACGTATCTGTCGTTAGTGCGCTTCGAATTGTCAGGATCGGAAAAAAAGAAAACACACGATATTGATTTTGATGCCATCCGTTCGGAACCGGCTCAAAAGTTATCCGATTTTAAAGTATTTCAGCATTTACCTTTATCCGAAGTGCAATCCATCGAGTTTCCGTTTTCCGAAGATGTAGAAGATTATTATACGTTTAAACTAAAAAACCGGGAATTGGTTGTGAATCAGATCACCGGAGATATCCTAAGCGAAATTCCGTATTCGAAAACCACACTTTTGTCGAATTTGAGTCTGACGTTGCATACCGGGCGTTCGAGTGCTGTTTGGGCGATTGTTCTGGCGATAGCGGCAGCGAATATCCTGTTTTTTATTTATTCCGGTTTTGCAATTACGTTAAAAAGACGTGGCAATCGTGTTCGTAATCAATTTAAAAGTGATGAAAGTCGTTTTGTAATCTTGGTAGGTTCGGAAAATGGGACAACATTCCGTTTTGCGAATGCCGTTCACGAACAGTTATTGAAACAAGGAGAGAAATCCTTTATTGCCGAGTTGAATGCGTATACGGTTTTTCCGAAAGCAGAACACCTGATCCTGTTAACCGCTACCTACGGTTTGGGTGATGCGCCGACAAATGCAGTAAAATTCCAGACATTATTGGAAAAGCAACCACAATTGCAACCGGTTCATTTTTCGGTTTTAGGTTTCGGATCCAAATCCTACCCGGATTTCTGTAAGTTTGCTTTTGAGGTTCACAATATACTGGAGGAACAAACATGGGCGACACCATTTCTGGATATTCATACGGTTAATGATAAATCTCCGGATGATTTCCAACGTTGGACGAACCTTTGGTCGCAAAAAGCCGAAATCCCTTTTTCCGGATCGATGATTGATTTTCAGGGCAAACCGAAGGGATTAAAAACGTTTACCGTTGTTTCGAAAACCGAACTGGCCCATACAGACGGTGCCTTTCTGATTCAGATCGCACCACAACACAAGTTAAAATTTACATCTGGCGATTTATTGGCGATTTATCCGGCAAACGATTACCGGGAACGGCAATATTCAGTTGGAAAAGTGGGCAATATGGTTCAGTTGAGCGTAAAATTATATCCGGGAGGTTTGGGCTCGTCTTACCTGTATGCATTAGAACCCGGCGATATCGTAAAAGCCCGAATCGTTCGTAATGAACATTTCCATTTTCCGAAAAAAGCCCGAAACGTCATTATGATTTCAAACGGAACCGGTATTGCACCGTTTTTAGGAATGCTGGACGAAAATAAATGGGCGAATTGTTATTTGTATTCCGGTTTTAGGGGGGAAGCCTCATTTGACTTATATCGGGATGGAATTGATTCCTGCCTTGCTTCACAAAAGTTAAAACAATTGCATGTTGCCTATTCGCGTGAAGGTGCAAAACAGTATGTAAAGGATTTACTGGTACGAGATGCTGTTTTTATTGCCGAAACCTTACAATCGGGAGGTGTGATCATGATTTGTGGATCACTGGCCATGCAACAAAATGTTATGACGCTATTGGAAATGATCTGTAAAGAACAGAGTGGCATGGATTTGAGCCATTATCAATCGCACAACCAAATACTGACGGACTGTTATTAAGTACTGTAATTTATAAAAGCGCAGCTAATTTTGCTGCGCTTTTTAGTTTGAGGATGTCCGGTTGTATGGATTATAGTAGTATTTCGGTCATTATGGCGACATCCTGTAAGGCCGTTATCAGTGCGGTGAGGTGTTCAATTTCTACGTGATCCATAAGGACAATTTTATACCACTGATTGGACGCATCGTGTTTTTGCGGTACCATGTTAAAGCGGTTGGCGATCGGTTCCGGTATATGTGAAGCCCGAACGGTTACAATGTTCATAGAAGGTTCCCGGAAATAAGGAATTTCCAAGTCATCCAGCTGTTGGCATAACCAGTTGGTTCGCATCTGTAAAATACAAACTTTTTCAAACCATCCGTGGGCACCATAGGTTGCCAGAATCAGCCATACGGCAACGGCATTTGCTCCGGAACGGCTCCCACAGAGTGTCAGGTCAAGTCCCTCTACATATTCGGCTTCTTTGGTGAGTACATTTTCGATAAGTCCTTTGCGACAGATAAAAATACCGGTTCCATAAGGTGCCTGTAGCATTTTATGCGCATCGATGGTAATGGAACTGATCTTTGGGTTGCGGAAATCAAGTTCGGAAGAAGCATTACTAAACGGATACACAAAGCCACCATAGGCCGCATCGATATGTAATTGATAATTCAAGTGGTGTTTTTCAAGTAATGAAGTATAGATATCCGGATCATCTACCGAACCAAACATGGTGGTTCCCATATTGGCCACTACGATGAAATATTTTTTACCGTTTTCTTTGGCTTTGATCAATACTGTTTCCAGTGTTTCCGTTGTGATGGAGCGGTGCTCAAAATCTACCGGTACTTTCAACCAGTCAATCAACAGCAGGTTAGCACCTTTCGGAATGGAATAGTGGGTATCTTCGGAAGCCAGGATTGCAATTTCATTGGGATGCGCTCCAAAAGTGTTGCTAAAATAATTCCGGTAAATCCATAATGCCTGTATATTGGCTTCGGTTCCGCCGGGAGCGATATAACCGTCGAAGTTTTCAGGTTCCATATGAAAGATATCCACTGCAATTATATTAAGTACTTCACGTTCGATTTCCTGCGTCCCTTTAAAGGCTTTTTCGGAAGTGCCAAATGTATGACAACCAATATGGTTTGGATTGGCTACAAACGATTGTAGCATCGGGGCATCTTTTAAAAAAGGAGCTTCATCGTAAAATACTTTGCCATCCAGTTTGGAGGCGGGATAGCCTAAAGAGGCATCTTTTGAAAAGTTAACATTTTCTGCCAGCGCTTCCCGGATGCGGAGCTGACGTTCGCCAGCCGAGAGTTTTTTCCAGTAATTCATATGGTTCTAATAGGTTTCTGCAAAATAATAAACCTATTTGCAGATAAAACATGATAATTGTTAGGTTTTGAATGTAAAGTACAGGTTCGAAACATAAGGGCGAACCGTTTAAATTAATGTCTGTAAAAGGGCTGTTTTTGACTCGGTTAGATTTGCCTGAATTTGAAAGGGTATCCATTAACTTTGTAGTATATGGTTTTGATATTTTAAATTATTGTTCTGTATCCTCATTTGATAGTACCATTCCGTAGATTAAATAAATATAAATATATAATGAGTCTGAATAAGTATTTTGTATCGTCGGGTATGTCGATAATAGGTTTTCTAATTATAATTCTTTTTGTTTTTACGACTGTTTCCTGTTCTGAAGAGCGAGATGTTTTTACTGCCGATTCGGTAAACGGAATGAAGGTTTTGGAGTTTAAAATCCAGTTGAATGATTTTAACGGAACTTCAGATAGCAACCCAACGGAAAAGGAGCGTAGTATAAAACAGCTTTGTCTGTTTCTTTTTCAGAATAATGGCGATGAATTGGTTCAGGAGGATCGCTATCATGAAATTGAAAATGGAAAAATAAGGGTTACTATTCCGGAAAGTGAAATAAAGACGGGATTAAAAGCCTATTTAATCGCGAATATGAGTTTCTCTAACGATCCGATAACGGAGGCAGAATTACTTCAATTGAAAAGTACACGTCGGCCCGAAGATTTTATAGGTGATGGTTTTCCAATGTGTACCAGTGTACTTCCAATAGCATCCGATAAAGCAGCTCCGGTTGTAATTGAAGCGCTTTTGGAAAGGGTTCCATCAGCATTTTATATACAGGTTGAAGAAAATGCCGCGGCAGGGATTATTTATAATAATAGTTACCGGATAGAAGTTGAAGGATTACAAATACAGGAAGGCGCTCTGTTTAGCAATACCGTAACAGTACTACCAGCACAGGGAAAAACCAATTACAGTTCGAAACTGACAGCGGTAAATACGCCTGAAAATGTGGCCTACTTTTATCAGAGTCAACGGATCAAAATATATATTACACCAAACGACCCTAATCTGGGTAAAACAAAAATAATTATGATCGAAAATTCTGAAAGTGCATCCCGAAATAAGAAATTTTTATTAAAAATTAAACCGGTAAAAACAATCAAACAGGCTGTTGATTTTAGAATTCAGGTAGCCGAGTGGGAAACAGCGGTAATTTTGGTAGAAGTTCCTTTGCTTACTGATGTTCCTCATAAACCGGGAATACTTTTTGCCGAGGGGGTTAGTCTGGATTCAGGATGGTACGACCTCAATAAATCCTTTGGACAGGGTGGTTTTTCAAACGATTCAAATATGTGTTGGGCGGCAGTTACAACGAATATGATTCAATGGTGGCAGGATCGTTATATAGCCGATGGGAATGTACTTCCCGTTGGGGCTCCAAATGGTTTTACTCCGGGTAGAGAGCATGCTAATTTCCGGCAATTGGCAATTTTTGATGCCTTTGCTTCACACTTTTCAAATGTCGGTGGGCATGAAGTAAGTGGTGTAGCCTGGTATTTTCCTAAGTATTTTCCGGAGCTTTTTCCAAATACAGATCATTTTTTTGATCATACATACTATGATGATAAATTTCCTAAAAATTTAAAAGAGTTTTCCGATTTTATCATTAATGGTTTTAAGGAAAGAGGTGTTTTGTCTATAGGGACATTTATGCGTACTGGTCAGCATACTCGTTCCCTTTGGGGATGTAAGTATAATACCAATACCGGGATTGTTGAAAAATTATATCTGGTCGATTCAAACGATAAAAAAGCTATTATGTGGTTAGATGTGCCGGTAAGTGTCTCAACAAGTGGGAAATTGATGGCCGGGCCTCATGAAATATCGTCACTTTCTGTGCTTTATGCCCATCCGGGAAGAAATGCTTCTACTTTGTTATAATTCGTATATACCAGAAACTCGAAAAAACAGCAAGTTTTACGAAGTTAGCTCTGGAATACTAATGATTTTGCTAATAACAAAAAGGCTGCCCCGAAAGACAGCCTTCTTTATATAATATTAAGGGCGATTAGAAAAGCATTTTCTGTGTTTTCACTTCGTTGTTGACCGTTACCGTTCTTACGATGATCACCTGATTGTTGTTGTTTAATTTGTCGATAGCAATTGCCTGAGCATTAAAGTTATCGTTATTGAACAATACTTTACCAGATAGGTCAAAAATAGTTACGGATTGGATTGCATCTGTAGAAGACACAACGTTGATCACATTGTTTTGTTTGTACATCGTGATGGCGTTAACCGGTTGACCTAAAGTAAGGTTTTGAGCTACTTTAGCTACTGTTTCAACAGTTGTAACATCGATAATATTTGAATTACCACTTGTGTTACCAGCTACAGCTCTTACTCTGTAGTAGTACGTTTTGTTTGGTACTAATCCGGATACCGGTAGGCTAACTCCAAAAGAAGTTACGTTCTCATATCCTGGTAAGAATGATGGAATTGAACCAGAGAAAGTATGTGTACCTAAGTTGGTTACATCATTTACCGGTAATACATCCCATTCTGTAGCCAATGTGGGGAATCCAGAAGTTGGATTTACTGTTACTCCCGAAATTACAGATGCTTTACGAACTAAAGTTTTGTCAAGTGTAGTTAAAGAACCATTTGTCCAGGCTACTCCCGGATCTTCACCAATTCTTCCGATGATATCTACGTTAGCGTTTGTTGAAATTTTGTAAAGCGCTACAGCATCGTTACCGTTAAAGTTAACCGAAGCAACTACAGTAGCCGTACCAGAATAGAGAGAAGCACCTGAATTACGGATTACAACTGTACTTCCGTTAGCTAAAGTACCGGATAATTGTACGTCGTTTGCAGAACCTGAAGCACTGGTACTTCCGTTTGAATATAAACGTACACGGTAGTCGGATAAGTTAACAGCAGCACCGGTTCCGTTATAGATTTCTAAATATTTGTTTGTAGACGTTCCTTCCACATATTCGGAGAAGAATAAGTCGGTAGCAAGAGCAGTAGAACCAAATGTTGCAGACTCACTCACGTCTACACGGTAGCTTTCTGCACCGAAAACTTCATCCCAGTTGGCTGTAAAGCTGGTTCCTGTAACTGCTGTAGCCGCTGTAGCAACCGGAGCCGGTACCGGAGCAGTAGTGAACGTTAATTCCTGACCGTAGCTTACACCAGCAGCATTTACGCTATACGCTCTTGTATAGTATACTGTTTGTCCATATAAATCGGAAATGTTTACAGAATAGGTTCCGATTCCGGTTCCGTCATCAGCTCTGGCTATAACATCAGTTCCTCCGATTTCCGGTGAAGGTAATGTACTGATAACAACACCTCTTTCGATTACAGTTGAACATCCTTCGTTGGTTACCTCAGCAGTTACTTTTGCAGCATAAGCAGATAATACCTCAGTAGCTGTAGTAGCGACAGTAGCAACTTTGTTTACACCTGTACCGGCAGCTGTAACGATGATTGCTGTACCAGCACCAGCGATAGTTACGTTTTCGTTATAAGCGGCTACAGTTGTAGGCTCAAAACGTACATAGATAACCTGAGTATAGGTTCCTCCGGCTTGTGTTAATGAAAGAGTCGATGTAAATGGTCCCGCAGCATCAGTTGCAAAAGTGAAACCAGCAGCTGGTCCTACTTCGATAGCATCAGTAGTAAGGTTGATTCCGGATAAAGTAAAGTTTTGTACAGCACTTACAGTGTTACTACAAACGTCACCGAAGTTAGTCAATGCGGTTACCGTGAATGTAGGTTGTGTGTTCGCGATCGTAACTACTTCGATAGTGTTTGAGTTGTCACTTGTGTTTCCGGCAACAGCTCTTACACGGTAGTAGTAGTGTTTTTCAGGAGTTAAGCCTGTTACGTTATGTTGTGTACCATTTACGGTTAGGTTATCATAACCGGCAACAAATGAAGGAGCGATACCCGCAAAAGTGTGTGTCCCTAAGTTGGATACATCGTTTAATGGTAAAGCATCCCATTCTGTAGCCAATGTAGGGAATCCTGAAGTTGGATTTACCGTTACACCAGATGTTACAAAAGCTTTACGAACTAAAGTTTGATCAAGAGTGCTTACTGAACCGCTTGTCCAGGCTGCTCCCGGATCTTGACCGATTCTTCCGATGATATCTACGTTAGCGTTTGTTGAAACTTTGTAAAGCGCTACAGCATCATTGCCGTTGAAGTTAACTGAAGCCACCACTGTAGCTGTTCCGGAGTAGATAGAAGCTCCCGAGTTACGTAACACTATAGTGCTTCCGTTAGCTAAAGTACCGGATAATTGTACGTCATTTGCCGAACCAGAAGCACTAGAGCTTCCGTTTGAATATAAACGTACACGGTAGTCTGATAAGTTAACAGCAGCACCCGTTCCGTTATAGATTTCCACATATTTGTTTGTTGATGTACCTTCTACATATTCGGAGAAGAAAAGATCAGTAGCCGGAGCTGAAGAACCAAAAGTAGCCGATTCACTTACGTCAAGACGGTAGCTGGCAGCTCCTTCTGAAGCATCCCAGTTGGCTGTGAAACTGTTGTGTGATACGTTAGTTGCATCTGTAGCAACAGGAGCAATAACCGGAGCTGTAGTGAAAGTCAATTCCTGACCGTAGGTAGTTCCACCGTTATTAACACTGTATCCTTTTGTATAGTACACTGTGCCTCCAATTAAACCCGATAAGCTGGTAACATAATTTCCGATACCGGTTCCGGCATCTGTAACCTTGATTACATTGGTTCCACCGATTACCGGGTTAGCCGATGTACTATAAACAATTCCTCTTTCTGTTACAGTCGAACATCCTTCGGCACTTACTTCAGAGGTAACTTTAGCAGTAGCAGCTGTTAAAGCACCAGCTTCAATTGTAGTGATAGTCGATTGCGTGTTGATTCCTGTTCCGGAAGCTGCAATGGTAACAGCCGGAGCACCACCACCAACAATTGCAATGTTTCCGTTGTGAGTACCTGTAGTTGTTGGAGCAAAACGGATGTATACGGTCTGATTAAGTGTACCACCAGCCTGAGCGATAGATAAAGTAGCAACGAAAGGACCTGTTGCGGTTTCTGAAAACTCATATCCGGCTAAAGGACCTATTTCCAAAGGAGCTGTAGTCATGTTGATTCCTTCTACGATAAAGTTACGTACTTCTGAGAACTGGTTCACACAAACCTCTCCGAATGTACGGATTGTACCAACAGTTAATGTTGGTAAAGTATTTACTAAAGTACTGGCAGTAACATCGGCACTAAAGCTAGTTTCTACTGCCGGAGTAGCCTGATTTCTGGCTTTTACACTAAAAGTATAAGCGGTATTGTCGGCAAGACCAGTTACGGTAATAGTTCCCCATTGAGCAGCAGTTCTCCAAACCGGATTAACCCCTAAAGTACCGTTAGCCTGTACATAGCTTCCGTTGATTTCACGGATGGCATAGGTTGTAACGGCAGGATTATTGTTTTGCGTTGTAGCGTTTACCGTGATATCCAAAGTGTAAATTCCAGGATTGTTCACAGTTAAAATTCCCGGAACATTGGCAGCGGTATAGAAGTTAGCACCTGCTCCGTTAGAAACAGCACTTCCAGCTGTTCCAACAGCTCTGAAGAAATACTGTGTATTCGGTAATAAAGTGTTTAATACAGCACTGATTCCTGTAGCAGTGGTTCCACTTACTGATGATGGATTGGCAGCAATGCTGTTTCCGTAAGCAGAAGAAGTACCCCAGTTAAAAGCAGCAGTAGAAGTTGTTCCATTAGCATTAAGCGTACCGTTAAGTGTAGCTGAAGACGCTGTGATTGCTGAAGCAGCTACAGTAGTTACTGTTGGAGCATCGGACCATGATACCACTACATTGTCTAAAGCAATACCGTCACGACTACCTGATCCGCTGATTTCATCGTATTTCCAACGGATCCATACGTTTCCGGTGTTATTGTCGATGGCAGAAAGATCAATATTCGTATAATTGGTTACGGTACCTTCTGCAAGTGTACCGGATGCATAAGCTCCTCCGCTCACCGCTGTAAACCCGCTGGTAGCTGAGGTTGTACTGATCTCAAGATCAAAAGAATTGCTACGGGCTTGCTCTCTGATTTTGATTATATCATACGAAATTTTTAAGTTTGATTTACCTGTTGTATTGGTTAGTCGCAATACAATTGATCCCGGTACAAATGCACTTCCAGAACCAAGGATCCCGATTTTTGACCCATAGTTGTAGTTTGCACCTCCACTAGAAGTAGCATTACCCACTGTCATGGCATTGTCCACAGCCGTACCGTTATACGATGTCCATCCCGTAGGATACGTAGTTCCCGTTGCACCTGGTGTGGTGTTAAAATTTTCGGAGTAAGGAGAGGTACCCGGTAAGGTTACCTGACCCCACATCACAGTCGAGGCCAGTAAGGCCGTGAACAGAAGACCGGCATTGCCGATTGTCTTGTGTAAATGTGTTTTCATAAATTAAAAGATTTGGTTGTACTATTGATTATCAATACAATACAAACATAACGGCTAGGTGTTAAAAATTACCGTTTCTAAGATTGTGTTATAGTAAGCTGTAGGTTATTCTTTATTAAACAGAATGTTACCGGTTTAAATTATTTGTTAAATGAAATGACAGATTTTTAGGTTTAAGTACAGGCGTAATGCGAATTATTTGTGTTTTTTGATAACTATGCTATACGTGATGTAATTGTTAAGCAGTTGAATGGGGTAAAATCGAATATGTTCAATTGGGTTGGATTTTATGAGAGAAGTTGTTCAAACAAGTCATTTTTCTTGAAAAAGAGTGCATCACTTTTGGGAGCATTATAATACTTTCTATTTTATGATTACAAAAGAAAGTTTTTAATAAAAAATAGAATTAATGAAAAAAGTAATTTTTGGACTTTTGATAATGCTAACCTGTCCAGCAATGGCACAATGGTTTAATAGGACAATCTCGCATAATACTCTCGAACGGGAATACCGGCTCTACATACCGGAAAATTTTCAACCTTCCCAATCGACTTCTTTAATTATGGCATTACATGGAATGAGTGACACCGCGGAGGCATTTAGTAAAACCATAAATATAGAACGTTTGGCCAATCAGGAGCAAATCATTGTCGTTTGCCCACAGGCATTGCACGATACAATTCTGGGGTATACGGCGTGGAATTCCGGTGCAGGGATAGGCCCCGGAAAACAATTTAATGAAAGCATTGATGATGTGGACTTCATTAGAACGCTGATTGTTATGATTTCCGAACAATATGCAATTGTTCCGGATAAGGTATTTGCTTTTGGATTTTCGATGGGCGGTTTTATGGTGCATAGGTTGGCTTTGGAATTAAATGATAAAATAACTGCTTTTGCTTCTGTGGCCGGAACCATAGGTGAAAGTTTGCTACCTATGCTGGAAACAATTTCGGTTCGACCCGTTTCAATTGCTCATTTTCACGGTACAGGAGATAGTGTGGTGGCGTATATGAATAATGCATATGGGAGTAATGTGAGTATGATGTTAGCGTTCTGGAAAAAAAATAATAAAAGTAAGCCGGAGGCGGAACATCATTTTTTACCGGATCGGATTAATGATGGTTTTACTGTAGATCATTATCGGTATACCAGCGATTTTAATAACGCTATAATCGAATTGTTTAAAATAAATGGCGGTTTTCACAGATGGCTAAACGATGAAGATAATAGCGATATTTCCTATACCGATGAAATCTGGAAATTTTTCAAAAAAACGAGTACACTTGCGAATCCGTCGTGGGAAGCTTTGCAAACAGAATTAGCGGTTTATCCAAATCCGCTCACAGGAAATCAGATCAATATTCGTTTGAGTGGACATCAGCAATATGAAAACGAAGCTTGTACTGTTATTGTGTATGACGGAATCGGGAGAGAAATTATCCATGAAAAATGTAAATTAATATCTGGTAACGGAACGATAACGGTAAGAGATTTACCCAATGGAGGAATGTATTGGGTTGAGGTAACCGGAATTGAAAAACGCTTTAAAGTACATAAAAAGCTGTTAATTAACCGATAGATTCATGACTAGTCCTAAAATAACGATACAGGATTAAACTAAAAACACTTCCTACAGCAATTCGGGTATCATCTGTTTGAGGAATCTACTCAGGTAATATTTGGCTCGGGTAAAACGATCAGCTGCACGATTGGTACCCGGAAGCATGATGTTACCCGGAATGTTTTTCCAGTAATTATGTAAAGCCAGCTGTTTTTCAAAAAATAGGTGAGTTGGTCATTACGGTATAAGTAGGATCGTGATGAATAACCAGTTTACCATTAATATATTCAAAAATGGCATTACCACCATAAATATCGAAAATCGATAAATGGAGTGTCGTAAATTTATCGGTACCCGGAATAAAATCAGAAGCCACGACAAATCGTTCTTTGCTTAAATCCGATACAGCTTCACTAATAGTCGCAAAATTGTCCAGAACATATTGTGCCCATGTCGAAATAACCAGTCCTTTTTGTGTTCCATTCAAATCATAAGACGGATATTTGATTCGACCAACCATAAAACATTCGGAACAAGACCTTTCTCAGTCATACCATCGGTTGTGGAAATATCATAAGCACTTGTGATCAAACTACCATATTTGGATTTTCAAAGCAAACAGTTTTTTCCTGCTTCTCCGTTGCGTTCCATTCCTCCAGAAAAAAGCCAAAGGTTCGCTGGTATTTCGTCCTTCCAATCCATGGATCGTGCGGTGATGATCGTATAGTTAGAGCCTTTGTAAACCAAACGTTTACAGGTTTTTGTAGTTTCTGGTGTGAGGAAAATTAGGAGAAAAAAAACAAAAAAACAAAAAAACATCGGGTATTATTAAAAAACCGGAATGCAGTTTGGATAAAGTTAATCATATCATCAGATTTTGAGGTTACTATACGAAATGGAAATCAATTTAATGATTTATAGTTTGGTAATCAATAGTAGGGAAATATTTGAATAAAAGCACCTAAGCAGCGTTGTTTATAACGATTTGACGACCCTATCTTTTGGAAAACAGAAAATAAATCGAGTTTTAAAAAAAGGAATTATAGGTCAAAACATACTAAGAAAGAGCCAAATAGATTATAAAAATAAAAAATCGGGATACTTTTAGAAAACGTTAACGGAGACGAAACTTTTATTGTTTATTGAAAAAAACAGAAATTATGGAGTTAGTTACTTTAGAAAGCAAAGCATATCAGATGCTATTAGCAAAAATTGCAAAAATTGAAGAATACATTAAATCAGACGACGCAAAACCTAAACCGTCAAAAGAGCAGGAGGAAATATGGATGGACAATTATGATGTATGTCAATTATTCCATATTAGTACCAAAACATTACAGCGTTTGCGTAAGGACGAATTATTGCCGTATACAAAATTAAGAGGAAAATGCCTTTATCGTATGTCAGACATAGAAGTCGCTTTAAACGAACGATTAATTAACAGAAGTCCTAAAAAATTGGACGAGTTTCGAAAAAATTATGTAGTGAAAAATACGCACAAATAATAAAATAGAACGTATGGATACGATGACCGACATTGTATTGGGTTACTGTTTTCGAGAATGAAAATGTAGGAAAGTTATCGGGTTAATTGTTAAAGCTTTGAAATATAATTGTTTGTGTTCTGGTTCTTGCTTTGGGGATGTGTTTTTAAAAGAATTGTTTTCTCGCTTTTGAAAGTTTTGAAAATGCCTGTAACCGATTCATAACCGGAAAAACAGCCTGGATTGACGCGTATTATTTTATTGAAAATTTAACATTTTATAAAAGGTCTGTATACACAACTTTATATAATTTTGAATCCATTATTATGAAGTTAAGAATTAGACTTTTTATAGCACTTTGTTTTGTGCTGCTGAGCGGATCTGTCGGGCTTTTTGCCCGTACGGCACATCAGCAGTTTTTGGGCTATGAAACAAGTGGAAATTCTGAAAAATTTCAGAACGCTGGTGTATACAGTGCACTGAGTGATATCACAAATTATACTTCATGCCATGTAGAAAAATTAAATGACAAAACATATCCTACCGATAATGAGACCGAAGAAAATGAACTGACGTCTTCTAAAAAATGGTTGGAGTTAAATAATTATTTTACTACCGTATTATACACACAAGTACCCGCTAGGGATTACTACACTATAAAAAAGCGCTTACAACTTTGTAAGCCTTTTTTGTTTTTGCCTTCCTGCAAAAAATTTATCATCTTCCGCGTTATCAGGATTTGATTCCAAACCACCATTGGCGTTAAAACGCTATCTCCACTAACATTTGTTTTGCGGCACTGCGCTCCTGGGTTTTTTGCCCGTTTCGGAGTAAGGATATCTATGCCCGTACACTAAAAAATCAATAAAATTTTATACTGCTTAAAAGCAAAACCATTATGAAGAAAATCCTAATGCTCACAGGGTTATGTACCTTGTTGTGTTCCATTGGCTGTACGTCAAAAAAAGAAAACGAAAAAGAAGATCAGGTGAAATATCTGGTAACCAATCCTGTTCAAAAGGATACAATGATTACAAAGGATTATGTGTCCCAGATTCACTCCATTCAACATATTGAGCTTAGAGCTCAGGAACGTGGATATCTGGAGAAAATTTTTGTAGATGAAGGACAATTTGTTAAAAAAGGACAATTGTTATTCCAGATCATGCCAAAATTATACCAGGCAGAAACACAAAAAGCAGCTGCTGAAGCGAGTTTTGCCGAAATTGAATATAAAAATACCAAACGACTTGCCGATAAAAATGTAGTTGCGCCAAATGAATTGGCTATGGCGAAAGCGAAATTGGATAAGGCAAAAGCCGAATTAGCGCTAACACAAGTACACCTTGGATTTACCGAAATCCGCGCTCCGTTCGACGGGATCATCGACCGTTTTCATGTAAGACAGGGAAGCCTTGTAGAGGAAGGTGATCTGTTAACCAATCTTTCGGATAACAGTAAAATGTGGGTATATTATAATGTACCGGAGGCTGAGTATCTGGATTATAAAGCCAAGGTGAAAAGTGATAGTGCTCCGAAAGTAGGCCTGTTAATGGCAAACAATAAAATGTTTGATCATTCAGGTGTGGTAGAAACGATTGAAGGAGAGTTTAATAATGAAACCGGAAATATTGCCTTCAGAGCAACATTCCCGAACCCGAAAGGATTGTTACGCCACGGGGAAACGGGGAATATCAAAATGGGAATTCCTCTTAAAAATGCCATCCTGATTCCTCAAAAAGCAACTTTTGAAGTCCTGGACAAAAAGTATGTATATGTAGTTGATAAAGACAATGTATTGCGATCAAGAGAAATTCAAATCGCAGCAGAATTACCACATATTTTCGTGATTAAAAGTGGCCTGGCACTTACTGATAAGGTGCTTATCGAAGGAATTCGTCTTGTAAAAGAGAATGAAAAAATCAATTACAAATTTGAGAAGCCCGAATATGTTATGTCGCATTTAGAGCTATATGCAGAATAATCGAATAACTAAAAAGAGAAAACATGTTTAGTAAATTTATACATAGACCTGTATTTGCGATTGTAATTTCGATTATGATTGTCTTTATGGGCTCCCTGGCAATTAAACAGTTGCCCACATCGCAATTTCCAGATATTGCGCCAACAACAGTAAATATTTTTATCGCTTATCCGGGATCCAGCGCCGATGTATTGGTGAAATCAACGTTGATCACATTAGAAAATGCCATCAATGGAGTTCAGGATATGCGTTATATGGCAACCGATGCAACCAGTGCCGGTGAAGCGACTTTAAGAATCATCTTCGAACCCGGTACCGATCCGAATCAGGCAGTGGTAAGGGTCAAAACAAGGGTGGATCAGGTAATGCCGTTACTACCCGAACTGGTACAACGGGAAGGGGTGGTGATAACACCGATCCAGCCCAGTATGTTGATGTATATCAACCTGTATGCGAAAGGCAAAAACATGGATGAAAAATTCCTGTACAATTATGCCAACGTAAAAATGCTTCCTGAGATTAACCGTATTAAAGGGGTTGCCCGATCTCAGATATTAGGAAGTAGAACCTATGCGATGCGTATTTGGTTAAATCCGGATCGTATGCGAGCGTATAATGTTTCAGTAGATGAAGTAATGAAAGCGCTGGGCGAACAGAGTATCGTGGGACGTCCGGGACGTATCGGGCAAAGTTCCGGTATTCAGGCACAATCTCTGGAATACGTTTTAACGTATAAAGGACGTTATAGTGAACCATCAGAATATGAAAATGTAATTATCCGGGCCAATGCAGATGGGGAAAGTATCCGATTAAAAGATATCGGACGGGCGGAACTGGGGAGTGAATTCTTCGATATCTATTCCAATTTAGATGGACATCCTTCGGCTTCAATTGTATTAAAACAAAATTACGGTAGTAATGCCAACGATGTAATCAAACAGGTAAAAGCCAAGCTGGAGGAAATGAAAGAAACCTTCCCGCCGGGATTGGACTATAAAATCAGTTATGACGTATCGAAATTCCTGGATGCTTCAATGGAACAGGTTGTCGATACCTTGCGTGATGCCTTTATATTAGTGGCACTGGTAGTATTTATCTTCCTCGGTGACTGGCGTTCCACGCTGATTCCGATATTAGCGGTTCCGGTTTCCTTAATTGGTGCCTTCTTTGTTATTCAGTTTTTTGGAATCTCGATCAACCTGGTAACCCTTTTTGCTCTTGTACTGGCCATTGGTATTGTGGTCGATGATGCGATCGTCGTCGTCGAGGCAGTTCATGCCAAATTTGAAGAATTCCCACACATAACGCCATATCAGGCGGTGAAATTAGTATTGGGTGAAATTAGTGGTGCAATTATCGCAATTACAGCGGTAATGGTGTCTGTATTTGTACCGATATCCTTTATGTCCGGACCTGTTGGAACGTTCTACCGCCAGTTCTCCATTACGATGGCGAGTTCGATTGTAATTTCGGCCCTGATTGCACTTACGCTGACACCGGTATTGTGTGCGATGTTATTGAAAAATAACCATGGAAAAGAGACTAAAAAGAATTTACTGACCAAAAGTTTGGACAGTTTTAACCGTGTTTTTGATAAAATGACCGGTAAATATGTAAGCCTACTGAAATCAATTGTAAGTAGAAGATGGCTAACATTCGGAGTATTGATAGCCTTCTGTGCCGGTACTTTCTTTGTGAATAAGATTCTTCCGTCCGGATTTATTCCAAGTGAAGATCAGGGAACAATTTATGCGATTATTCAGACACCTCCGGGATCGACATTGGAAACGACTAACCAGGTTTCGCAACGCTTACAAAAAATTTGTGAGCACGTGGATGGTGTAGAATCAGTGTCCTCACTGGCAGGTTATGAGATCATGACGGAAGGTAGGGGATCCAATGCCGGTACATGTTTGATCAACCTAAAAGAATGGTCGGATAGAAAGCATACGGTTACAGAAATCATGGAAGAGTTAGAAGAGAAAACCAAAGGACTTGGTGCGAAAATTGAGTTTTTCGAACCGCCGGCCATTCCAGGATTTGGTTCATCAGGAGGTTTCTCAATGCGTCTTTTGGATAAGAGTACTACGGTCGATTACAAAGACTTCGATAAGATAAACAAAAAGTTTATGGAAGATCTGGGTAAACGTAAAGAGTTAACCGGTTTGTTCACGTTCTTCGCGGCCAACTATCCACAATATGAACTGGAGATAGACAATCAACTGGCCATGCAAAAAGGAGTATCTATCGGAAAAGCAATGGAGAATCTGGACATCCTTATTGGTAGTACCTACGAACAGGGATTCATTAAATTCGAGCGTTTCTTTAAAGTGTATGTACAATCGGATCCTAAATTCAGAAGGCTTCCATCGGATATTTTAAATCTGTATATCAAAAATGATCATGGCGAAATGGTACCGTATTCAGCCTTTATGCGATTAAAGAAAACGCAGGGACCTAACGAGATTACCCGTTACAACATGTACAACTCGGCTGCGATTCAGGGACTTCCTGCTAAAGGATATACCACAGCCGAAGCGATTCAGGCGGTTCGGGAAGTGGCTAAAAAATCATTACCAAAAGGATATGATATTGCCTGGGAAGGACTTTCGTATGACGAAGCCGGTAAAGGAAATGAATCTATTTATATCTTTTTAATCGTATTGTCGTTCGTTTATTTTGTTTTAGCAGCACAATATGAAAGCTTTATCGTTCCGTTGGCGGTTGTTTTCTCGCTTCCGGTTGGGGTTTTCGGTTCGTTTTTATTACTGAAAATGATGGGACTTCAAAATGATATCTATGCACAAATCGGATTGATCATGCTTGTCGGACTACTCGGTAAGAACGCCGTACTAATCGTCGAATTTGCCGTCCAAAAGCACCATGAAGGTGCCACGATACTCGAAGCGGCGATTGAAGGTGCCAAAGTGCGTTTCCGACCGATCCTGATGACTTCCTTTGCGTTTATCGCCGGATTAATTCCGTTGATGCTTGCCAGTGGAGCCGGAGCTATCGGTAACCGAACACTGGGTTCTGCGGCACTTGGAGGAATGCTCTTCGGAACCGTTTTCGGGGTAATTATCGTACCGGGATTGTATTATATTTTCGGCTCATTGGCAGCGGGAAGAAAATTAATACGCGATGAAGAGGATAGTTCTTTATCACACGAATTTGTACATCAGATAGATAATTTTACAAAAGAAGAACAAGAAAATGAGTAAGCGATTAAATGCATATATAGGTATAGGAGTAAGCAGTTTACTACTAACGGTTGCGGGGTGTAAAGCCCCTGCAACGTTGGGTAGATCGGAAAATAAAAACGTTCCGGCTGCCTATAACACAACAGCAGTACAGGATTCGGTGAATACTGGAAAAATGAAATGGAAGGAGTATTTTACCGATAAATACCTGGTAGCGCTTATCGATACGGCATTGGTAAAGAATCAGGAGTTGAATATCACAATGCAGGAGATTGAAATTAGCCGTAACGAAATCCGGGCGCGAAAAGGCGAATACCTGCCGTTTATCGGATTAAAAGGTTCGGCCGGTTTCGATAAAGTAGCCCGTTTTACAAACATCGGTGCGATGGAAGCCAATACCGAGATCAAACCCGGAAAAGAAATGCCGGAACCGTTACAGGATTATTCCATCGGAGCCTATGCTACATGGGAACTGGATATCTGGAATAAATTGCATAATGCTAAAAAAGCAGCCGTAAGCAAATACCTGGCATCGGTGGAAGGTAAAAACTTTACGGTGACCAACCTGATTGCCGAAATTGCCAATTCCTATTACGAATTATTGGCTTTGGACAATCAGTTGGCTATTGTAAAACAAAATATCGAAATCCAGGGAAATGCACTGGAAATTGTAAAATTACAAAAACAGGCAGCCCGCGTAAACGAACTGGCTGTGCGCCGATTCGAAGCACAGGTATTAAATACCAAAAGTCTGCAATTCGATATTCAACAACGTATCACGGAAACGGAAAACAAAATCAACTTTTTGGTAGGCCGTTTTCCGCAACCGGTAGAAAGAAGTACGGCTACGTTTAGCGGTTTGGTACCCAATATGATTCATACCGGAATTCCGTCGCAATTATTGGAAAACCGCCCGGATGTAAAACAAGCCGAATTGGATCTTGTTGCAGCCAAATTAGATATTAAAGTGGCCAAAGCCCGGTTTTATCCGTCTTTGGGGATTTCGGCCGGGATCGGTTACCAGGCGTTTAATCCAAGTTATTTAATCAAACCGGAATCCCTGTTGTATTCGTTGGCCGGCGATCTTGCCGCGCCGTTAATTAACAGGAATGCTATAAAAGCGGCGTATTATACAGCCAATGCCAAACAAATTCAGGCGGTGTATAATTACGAACGTACGCTTTTAAATGCTTACATCGAAGTGGCCAACCAATTGGCTAAGATCAGCAATACGGAAAAAACCTTCGACCTGAAATCCAAACAGGTAGAAGCCTTAAACCAGTCGATTGAAATTTCGAATGATCTTTTCAGTTCGGCAAGAGCCGATTATATGGAGGTCTTAATGACCCAACGTGACGCTCTGGAATCCAAGTTTGACCTGATCGAAACGAAGATGAAGCAAATGAATGCAATGGTAAACATATACCGCGCATTAGGAGGTGGATGGAATTAAATATTCCGCCTGTATGGGCGATTATTAAATTTTGTTGATAGTTAGTGAGGTTAAAGCCTCCGGGACGATCCCGGAGGCTTTTTAATTATAGGAATTATTGTTTTTTAGTGCTAAAAGTAATTATTTATTAAAAATATTAGAATACTTAAGTATATTCGTATATATTATTTAAAAATTGTTTGTATTATTTAAAATAAATATAATTCGGTAAAACCATGAAATTTAAAAGCTTGCTTATCGTGTGTTTGTTGTGGATAACCTGGAGTTATGCGCAGACAACCAAAAGGGTATATTTTGTAGGGAATAGTTATACGTATTATAACAACCTGCCGGAGTTAATCCAAAAAATAGCACTATCTACAAATGATCATTTAGAATATGATAGTCATACGCCCGGTGGTTCGCGTTTTCAACAGCATGCTGCCAATCCAACGGTGTTGGATAAAATCGCCGAAGGGAACTGGGATCATGTGGTTTTACAGGAACAGAGTCAGTTGCCGTCGTTTCCACAGCAACAGGTGGCCACTATGGTATATCCGTATGCCCGGCAATTGGTCGATGCGTTTAAAACAGCCAATCCGTGTGGTTCTGCGGTTTTTTATATGACCTGGGGACGTAAGTATGGCGATGAGCAAAACTGTAATAACGGACTCCCACAGTTGTGTACCTATGAAGGAATGGACAATGCCCTGTATACCTCGTATATGCAAATGGCTGCCGATAATAAAAGTCTGGTTTCACCGGTAGCAAAAGTCTGGCGCGCTATCCGTGAACAAGATCCGGGTATGGAGTTGTATGTAGAAGATAATTCGCATCCATCCTATATCGGTTCCATGGCTGCCGCGTTTACATTTTATACCATTTTTTTTAAAAAGGATCCCACATTAACACCATTTATCGGTGATTTGTCACAACACGATGCTAATATGATCAAAGGAATTGTAAAAAATATTGTGTTTGATCATCCTGAAACCTGGTTTGTCGGAGTACATGATAATCCATCTGATTTCAAATGGGAGGATCTTCAAAACCGAACGTATAAATTTGAATCATTAAATCCAACCGCGACAACCTATTTTTGGAATTTTGGCGACGGAGCAACAGCCACTATACAAAACCCACAGCATACCTATCAGGTCAATGGGACGTACACCGTTAGCCTGACAACCAATGCCTGTAATACGAATGCAATCAAAACACAAACGGTTACCATTACCGCATTATCCAACAACGATTTTACTAAAAAAAAGATCCGGATGTATCCGAATCCGGCTACCGATCGGATTTATATTACGCCAGTAGATTTTGATCAAATTACGGTGTTTGACGTTTTAGGAAAACAAATGCGCGTTGCTATTGCTAAAACCGAGGAAACAGTACAAATAGACACGGAGCAACTGGCTTCCGGTACGTATTTTGTTCAGATTCAAAAGGAAACCGAAAAACAGTTTTATAAATTTCTTAAAAAATAATGCCTTTGTTAAAAGGGTTATAGACTATAGTAATGCTTTATAATACCAACTTAAATCTGGATCAGATTCGAAAAGACACACCCAATTGTCTCGATAAATTATATTTTAATAACGCCGGTGCTTCGTTGATGCCCAAACCGGTTATGGCGAAAATACAGGAATATCTTATTGAAGAAGAAAAGTATGGTGGTTATGCAGCTTTCGATCGGAATAGTGCCGAAATCCAACAGTTTTATAACGAAGTAGCCGAATTAATCGAAGCCACACCCCATAATATCGCTTTTGCACATAGTGCGACCGATGCCTATGCTAAAGCGTTATCGGCGATTGATTTTCAAAAAGACGATGTGATTCTGACTACAGCCGATGATTATGTGACCAATCAAATGCAGTTTTTGTCACTGCAAAAACGATTTGGGATTGTGATTCAAAAGGTACGAAATACTGAAAACGGCGATATCGATTTTGAAGATTTTGAACGTCTTATCGCTCTAAAAAGGCCGAAACTGGTTTGTGTGACGCATATACCGACCAATTCAGGTCTTGTTCAAGATGTCGAAAAAGTGAGTGAAATCTGCGAACGCGAAGGACTACTATTTTTATTGGATGCTTGTCAGTCGGTGGGACAATTACCGGTTTCGGTAGCCAAAATAAAATGTGATTTTATGAGTGTCACCGGACGGAAATTTTTACGAGGACCACGAGGAACGGGGTTTCTGTATATTTCAGATCGAATGTTGGAGCAGGGAAGTTACCCGCTTTTTATTGACGGCGCCGGAGCTATCTGGCGATCGGAAGATACATTCGAACTGATCGAACAGGGAAAACGTTTTCAGTATTGGGAACTTCCGTATGCCTTATTACTGGGTTTAAAAGAGGCAATCCGCTATCAGAAAAGCCTCGGAATAGAAAACATTCAATCTTATAATGATCAGTTGATGACATACCTTCGGAAAAATATAGCTACAATACCGAATGTAGCGACTTTTGATCAAGGTTCTGTGACCTGTAATATTCTGACTTTTACAAAAGAGGAAAAACCAATTTTGGCATTAAAAGAAGAATTGCTAAAAAGAGATGTGTATTGTAGCATCAGTGCTCGTGAATCGGGCGTTATTGATTTTGATAAAAAAGGAATAAAAGGTGTGGTACGAATTTCACCACATTATTTTAACACGATCGACGAAATAGACCGACTTTTAAATCATATCAACGATTTATAATTTGAATTTCTGAAAAAATGATAAAAAAAGCGTTCTATTAGAACGCTTTTTATTTTATCCGCTTCATCGGAAAAGATTGTTTCCGTTCCTGTCCGTTTTTGCTACCGGAAATTTCGGCGGTTAGCGTATTTGTGCCTGTTTTGGTATAGGTGATCACCTGTGGAAAATCGTGTTGTCGGTTTTCAAATATTAATTGATTTTCGGAACTTATTTTAGCAATAAAATGCACCGGTTGGTTGTTGTTCTGATCTTTAACCGTCGGAATATAGAACAGATTAGGCCCTTCCTGTACGAGTTGAATCGTTTCAAAAACGACCGTATCCTTTCCTTGTAGGATATAACTTTTACCACGGTATTCATGATCGTTAATTTTGCGCCAGGTTTCGAAGAGGCTTCCTTTTGATGTTTTGTTTTCCCAGGTGCCAATAATCCAATCGGCTTTTTTGATGTCGGTTGATTCCTGTGTCCAGGCTCCTAAGAACATAAGACTGGTAAACAGTAATGGCAATTTTGTTTTCATAATCTAATGGTTTTGTTGTCCTGCAAAGTTGCAATATGCATTACGTATAAAATTGTAAAAATGCGACACTACTATTCTGTTCCGTAAAAAAGAGCGGACATTTTTAGTTGATCACCATAAAATTCTTTTGGTGTAAGTCCGGTTAGCTCTTTAAAATCTTTATTAAAATGCGCTTGATCATAATATTCATTTTCGTGGGCTAGAGCGGTAAGACTGGTAAATTGTTTGCTGAGCAACATTTTAAGTGTCGCTTGGAGTCGTACGCTTTTAGAAAGTTGTTTAGGACTTAATCCGATAGCGGTGGCAAATTTGCGTTCCAATTGCCGGCGGCTGATATTGGTTTGTCGGGAAACGGCTTTAATGGTTAGCTGACCGTTAGCCGTTAAAATTGTTTCAACGGTCGTTTTGATGATTCGGTCGATCGTTCGGGTATTGGTTAATTGGTTCCGTAAAAAGTTTTCGATATGTTGAATGCGTTCTGCTGTCGATGGAGCATTTAGTATTTTTTGTTCTATTTCGAGTCCGTCTTTACCAAATAATTGCTCGAGTGAAACGGCGGTATTTTCCATTTCCCGAATTGGAATATTGGCAAAGGGAAGAAACCCATCGGGATGAAAACGAACGGAAAAAATCCCAGTTGCTCCGGTGGGTTCAATTTCCAACGGATGGGTGAGTTGTCCAATCACAAAACATCTGGGTTGTAGAATATTATTCCCGTCAGCCAGGTATTGTCGGTAGAGATCGCCATAATGGAAAATCATTTCCATACAACCGTCGGGAACAATTGTTTGTCGTTCCGGGTTGGGTTTCGCGGGGCTTTCCAGCATCCAATAACACTTTATCAGTTCGCCTAATTCCGGATTCGGATCAAATGTTTTATAATACATAGTGTTGCTGTTAAAATAAACTCAGGAATGGGCAAATATTTTTCGTTTCGATTCTCAAAGATAGTATAGTAACGAATTTGTAGAACTGATGATATGTTTATTTTTACTAATTGTGTTTTGATTTTGAGTGAATTAAGCTATTGCTGTAAAAAGTTTACTATTTTTTAGTCATAAAGATTTGCAGATACGAAAAAGCTTGTTATATTTGCAACCGCAATCAGGAAATGGTTGTAACATACTGGAGAAATGGCAGAGTGGTCGATTGCGGCAGTCTTGAAAACTGTTGACTGTAACAGGTCCGGGGGTTCGAATCCCTCTTTCTCCGCAAAAGCAATTAAAAAGCCCCGTTAGTCGGGGCTTTTCTTTTTTAGTTGACAATATAGTTGACAATTCTCTACATTTTATCTAAGATTTAAACTCTATATGCTAATTATAGTATGTTGATAATGCTTTAATATAGAATTAGTTTTGAATACCACAATTAGCAATGAACGAAAAATCACAAATACTACTAAAGTTCGGAGAAAATGTAAGGAAGCTAAGAATTAGCAAAGGAATTTCTCAAGAACAATTAGCTCATCTTGCCGATGTTCATAGAACTTATATAGGCATGATTGAAAGAGCCGAAAAAAACATCACCCTGATTAATATCGAAAAAATTGCTAATGCCTTAGAAACTGACATTAAGAATTTGTTATAATGGAGAAGAAACAAAGTTTTGGTTTTAGCACTCCAGTTAGGAGAACGACAAAAAACATCTCCGGAAATAAAGTTGGCGGAGAATTAACTGGGAGTGAAAGTGAAATAATATATACAAAAAAGCTCTCTATTGATTCAGCTAAAGAATTTGAATTTTTAATACCAAGTTCTGAAGCTATCGGATTATTTAATAAGGATATTGCAATTGCTGCTATTGGAGGTTATTTTATTTCTGATAAAGATGTTGAGATTAATTTATCAATTACTATTAATGAAAATACCACTAAAAGTAGCTATATACTACAAGGAAATAGATTTGAAGCAATAGGTAATGACTTTGAGTTAGATTTAGCCATCAAATTTAATAATGCTGTTGCAAAAATAGAATTCAAAGTGGTAGAGCCTACTACAATACACTATACTCATTTTGCTTTTGGATTTATTTCAAAAGAAGAATTCATAGTTAGTGAAGAAGCATATTATCATTATTCTAATAGTAAAAAAAGAATTTGTTTTCCTGAACAATTTTATTTTAACGAGAATTATGAAATAGATGGTTCTGTTAATGGCGATTTGATTATAACCAAGTCTTGCAATAGATGTCAAAGATATTTACCTGTAAATCCTTTTAATCAACGTCAACAGTTAGCGTTTTCAAACCATTGTACAACAAAAGCACCATGTACTCATAATGGTTTTTCAATATATGAAGTTGTGTTAACCTCAGCCGATAAGGATACAATTGAAAAAAAATTTGAAGAAGAATTCGATAAAGCCTATGCATACAAACATGAGATGATTAAATGCTATTTTGGGCATCAGCTCGAATGTAAAGCTTGTAAAAAGTTTTTTGTTAATGCAGCCCTCAATCACTTAAGATCATCCAGTCAACATAGAGAGGATTCCCTAAGACGGAGGGCTTTTGAACTTTTATGTCGTAAACTACTTGGTTTAAATTCAATTTATCATGATTTTAGAATAAATACTGGGAAAGAATTTGATAAATTTATTTATGAAAAGTTTGACAAGAAGTGTTTTAATTGTAATAATCCAATAGCCATCATCAACGAAATGCATTTGGATCACACAATGCCGCTTTCCCATCTTTATCCATTAGACGAAACAGCTACTTGTCTTTGTGATTCATGTAATTTGGCTAAAAGTGACATCTTTCCAGTAGATTTTTACGATGAAGAAAAGTTAAAAAAACTTTCTGAAATTACAGAAATTCCATTAGCGGTAATTTCGTCAAGAATGCCGAACGAGAAAGCGCTTATCAAACTAAAAGAAAATGTAATTTGGTTTATTGAAGATTTCCTCACTCATCCTGAATATCAAAAGGACAGAGATGGAAAAGTTGCCGCCAACTCTATTCTGCATTCAGTTCAAAAAGCCACAAATAATTCCCCTAATAAATATGACATTTTAGAGGAATACGGAAAGGCTAAAAAAGAAGGCAAATAATAAGTCTAATGAGCTAAAATGTATTGATGTACATTGACAGAACCTTTATCGGTCATACCATGATTTTCAACCATAGAAACATCTTCATTATATAATTTAGCAGTTTGGAAATATTTTTTTGCAATGGGTAGAATAATTTCGCCCATATCCTTTTTATCACTTTTACCTAAATGCAAAATCATAATCCCATTATTTGTTAATCTATCTTTTGCTTGAACAAAAATTTCATTATATAATTCGAAACTCTTTTTCTGTTTAGTTTCAATAAAGGCTTCTTTTTCTAATTCAAAATCTTCATTCTCCCAACCCATAAACCAACTTCTAATCCAATTAGTGAGATAGAATTTTGTAGATTCAAAAAAAGGCGGGCTGGAAATGATTGCATTAACATCTTTAATATCTTCATTCCAGTTTTTCATAATGTCTCCTTGATAGATATTACCTCTATTAAAACCTTCACTCTTGTTTGTTTTCAATCCCTTAAATACTTTATCTGAAAGCTTTTCATGTAGACTTTTATATTCATATTCTCCAGTCGGAGCATAAGGTGTTATTGGATGACTTTTTCGGCTTAAGGCATAAGGTCTATTCCCATGAAGAATATGTAATAACGAGCCTAAAATCAAATAATAGGAGTCATTTTTATTAGGATAATTTAGAAAAAAATCTCTCGCTTTTAAAATTTCTGCGAATGTATTTTCATGATAGTATTCTATTAAAGTTTTATTGAATCCAAAAGCTCCTGCTTTTTCAATGACAGTTGGTTGAAGAATGAAGTTATCAATATGATTTCTTAAGTCTAAAAGGATATTCATGCAATCTACCTCATTTGGAATCCCTACCTTACCTTTTGATATTGCTACTGCAATAGGGTTAATATCTAATCCAAAAGAAATCCTTGATTGCAATGACGCTTCGAAAGGAACGGTTCCTGAACCGCTAAAAAAATCAAATACTTTTTCTCCTTCCGAAGTAAATTTATTAATTAAGTGATGAGCTAAAGATGGTTTCAATTTACCTGAAAATGAACACAATGAATGAAGCGGATCTCCCCAATTCCTTTTAGAATAAGGAAATTCTTTGAAAGGCAATTCAATTAAAAATCTATCAAACTCACTTTCAATAGTTGGATTACTTACTTTTTGCATACAATTAATATTTGTTCTAATGGCGAACCATCTTTTGATTTTCTTTCTCTAAGTATGATTACTTCCTCAATACTAAATTTTAATTCTTTCAGGATTTCGATAAAAATTTTATCTGTTGGTATATGAATTCCACCATAAATAGAATCTCCAATATCAATGCAAAAGTAACCTCCTTTTACTGTGTACTTATATATATTTTCAAAAACAATTTTCATGTCAAAGAAATAATCTCTCACCATTTTTGGTATTCTTCTATCATACCATAAGGATTTATCATTCAACGATTCCTCAATAAACGGAATTATCATCTCTTTTTTTATAGTTGTAACATCATTGATTCCCGCTGTAACTACTTCCTGTCTGAAAAAAATCAAATCCTTTTTGGATTTTAGCCTGCCGGTAAACCATAACTCAAGTTTAGTATTCCTGATGTAATTCGTACCATTTAAATATGGAGGGCTTGTAAAAGTAAAATCAATTTTGCCTTCTAAATCATTTTTGAAATGTTTCGAATTATATGAAAAGTCAATACTTTCAAAATCAGTTTCAAACTCAAAGATGCTCTCTATATCTTCAATTATATTGTTGAGATTTTTTTTTGTTCTATCTATAAAATTAGTGATTTGCTTTATTTCATTCGGAGTTCTTCTAAATCGGATGTCTCCAGCTCTTTTTAAAAGAGAAGATGGGAGAAGTGCCTCACACATAGCAATATTTAAAAGTTCAAACTCTAACCCTTTATATTTATTGAGAAATGTTTTTGATTTTAAAACGTCTTGATAAGTAGATTCATGAAAATATATACTTGGAGAAAAAGTATTTTTATAAGTTTCATCCAAATCATTACAAGGCTGAGACATTTCGATTTTAGCTTTATATTCTACTAAAATTTCTTTAAGATTTATTATAAGTCTTTCTTTATCTTTTTTATTTAGGGATAATACTGATCGCTTTGTCTCAGTAAGCGAAACCATAAAAGGATTTACCTCATCGTAATGACATCTTATTTTCTCTTTTAAAGCATATATCGGAACCGTTCCACTTCCTGAGAACGGTTCGTAAATATATTTAGGTTTAATATTTAGATGATTAATAGAATTTGTAACAAAGTCTTCAGCAAAACCTTCTAAATAGGGAAACCATCTTTGAATTGAAGATATTTTTGAATCGATGAACGTTACATCACGTTTTAAATTTGAATTTTCCTTCACTTTTTATGCTAATTATAGTATGCGAATATATGAACAAAGGAAAGGAAAAGCAAACGGTTAACCAAACAATTTAACCAACAGTTTTTAACAGCTTATATGAAAAAGATATAGCCTACAAAAGCTATTACAATACTAAGGATGTTCTCTTAGCCAATGAAAATCTTGCGCCGTAACATCTTCACGAGGTACAATTAGAAAATCATGTTCTAATGGATAGTTTCGTAGTGGAGTTTCTGCAAAAAATCTACTGATAGTTTCATCAATTACATAAATCTGATCAACTGGAGCATAAGATTGAAAAAAATGACAATACAAAACTTTTACATTTTTATCTTTAATATCAAAAGACATCATCGAATTTCTGATTTTCTCAAATCTAACTTGTTCTACTTCTGTTCCGTCAAGAGTTTCCAATCCTACATGTATTGCTGCCTTACTTCCAATTGGAAATTGATCTGTCGCAGATTTTACTTGATTCCAAATACTTCTCGCCTTAGTTTCAATCGAAGATGACGCATCACATTTCCAACTCACACCAAAAGCATGACTTATACTATCAATATATAAATTCACCCACAGATTTTCTCCAATTGAAAACAGTTTACCATCTATTCCTGCTGAGAAGCCCGTATCAGATTTTTTTCCACCTATCAAATATTTTAATTGATTAGAACCATTTTTAACATAATAATTTTTTAAATGTTGATTAATAGCTTCAATATTGACAAACGAAACTCTAACATCCCAAATTTCATTAGATATATCTTTTGAAGAAGTAGCCATTTCAGATAATTTTCCGGATAATTGTTCAAATAAAAAATTATCACTTAAGGTGTTTAACTCAACATGGAAAACGACTTCTAATAGGATATTATTAAATACCAATTCTGATTTGATAGTGTTTAGCATTTTTAACCATTTCTCTCTTTCTTTTATACTATATTCAGAATTCTGAGATAGTCTTTTGCATTCAACATACCAGTAGTCATCTCCTTTTTGAGCAAATATATCGGGTGTTTTAGTATTGGCTTCAGGCAAAAACTTTACTTCCCAACTATTTTTTGCCCAAATTAAAGCAGTTAAGAGTTCAAACAAAATTGCATCTGCCTGGGCTTTCTCTTTTTTTAAAAGCTTTTTAATTTTATCTTCAACTCCTTCTATTCTTTTTAGTAATTCCAAATCAATCCCAAATCGTTTAAAAATTGGAACAATTCGAGCACCTTGAATGGGCTCATACTTTACAATATCATTCAATAAGGAATCCACAAGGTATAAATACCATCCAATCCTATCATCTTTTACAGACAGAAATTGCATTTGAGATAAAGGTGCTGTATCTGATTTAGGCTTGAATCGGAGAAAATCCTCAATCTTCTTTTTTCTATTCATCCAATGTGCTTCACTCATAAATGAAAGAAACCATTCTAAGGTTGATTTCAAATCTTGGTCTTCATAATTAGGAATATTGATATCCTTTGGATCTATAATATGCATAATTTAATTTTTAAGTTTTTCCAAACGCTGTCGAGCTTTTAACAAAATTTCTTCACTGAATAACACTTTAAATTTTTCCTTCAGGATTATGCTTTCAATTGTGAGATCCAATCTATTTATTTCAAACATTTTAATCAATCCTGAATGCAGTTTTTCAGTACCTTCATTTATGAGGCGATTAGCTGCTCCTATCGAACCATAACTATATATTTGATTTAATATAGTGGGCTTATGTATTTTTGCTCCTGCGTCGATTGATTTATCGATTGAAGCAATTAATTCATCATGTAATTCTGTTTCCAAAAGTATGAATTCGTCCTCTTTGGTTTTATCAATAATGGCATCTTGACTTATCATTACTTGTTTGTCATAGTTGATGACTATCTTTCTTAGTTTAGAAAAGCGGAAAATAAATTGTTTAACAAGTTGGACTTCATCACTCTCGATAATAAATTCGTGATTGTAATATTCAGCAGAATATGTCCAATTGTATGAACCAGCTATTAACTTATTTTCATCAAAAATTGCAAATTTATCATGTAGAAACTTTCCACTAAAAGTTGGCAAAACATACACTTTCCCTCCCTTACTTATAAAATTATTAAAGTTCAATCTTCTATTCTCTATATGATCGCTTATTATTATTTCTATTTTGCAACCACTTTCTAATTTATCAGTTAGCTGTCCGAGTAAATCTTTATTTGTAAACCAAGCAACCGATATCAGAATTGATGACTTGGATGAATAAATACTTTGTTCGATTTTCCGCTTTATATCTATAAATGATGCTTTTATCATCTGATTATTAATAATTCAAGTATTAGGGTTAAAAATATAAATATATTAAACGATGTTCATATATCATGTTTAAGTAGTTCTATTTTATTGCGAAATAATGTCCATGCAATTTGATAATATAGCTGTGGCTGTATTTTGCCAATCAAAGAGATGTGGATTAAATTCCCATTCTTCATATTTTACAACCTGTTGAGGTTCTTTAATTATGATTTCTTCCCTCTTTTCATTATTGAATCCGAAACGTTCAAAAATTCGGATTCCTTTCATAGCAGTTAGAATATTATCTAAAGCCGAAACATAGATTTGATAAGAAGCATTATCGCCTTTTTTCTTCATATCCGGTTCAGTAAATATTTTGCTTCCATACTTAATAATCTCTATCAATCCTGTTTCAGCGTTGAAAATTTCCCTCATATCCTGAGCCTGTCTTTGGGCAAATTTTGGTGTCCATAATTTTAGCCAATTCTGAATTAATATTTCAGCCATTTCCTTGTTGGCAACTATCAAATGTAGATGAGGATTATAAGTCTTTTTTGTCGGATTGAAATTGCACTCCAGCGATTTAACTCCAATTAGTTTGATTCCTTTTCCTCTCAGATAGTTCTTTTTGTGTCTGTCCTTTATTCTTTGAAATCCCTGCATAACTTTTTTAATCATTATCCTTAGTCTATTAGCAGAACAGGCTTTGATAGTTAGTGTTACGAAATAAGGTGTTTCCCATTGCTCAATAATCGGATAATATTTATTTATAATTTCAGCTTTCCTAATGCTGCAACAAAGAGTACAAAATCTGTTTTTACAGTAGTTACCATACAAACGACCATCAACACTTGTTACTCGATTTTGGCAATAGTAACTGTTCCAATAGCTTTTCTGTTTTTCGTTATCACCTTTTTCTTTTGCTACATCCATTAGGCTTAGCATCATACTTTGAGTGATAAATTTTCGTTTTGCCCTTGCTCTCAAAACCTCATCATTGCTGAGGTCAGAGCCATTTCCTGAAATAAAAACAGGTTTTTGTCCCGTTTTATTTGTCCCGTTTTGTCCTAATGTATTAAAACGGCTTCATCCGTAGGGAATGACAATTTGTTTTTGGTATATTTTCTAATTTTTCCATTAAGATTTTCAATTAGATTTGTGGTGTAAATGATTTTTCTGATTTCAATCGGGAAGTCAAAAAAGACGGTAAGTTCCTCCCCGTTTTCTTCCCAGGATTTAACAGCATAAGGATATTTATGATTCCATTTGCTGGCAAAATCTTCCAAAGCTCCTTTTGCAGCTTGTTTGGTTGGCGCATCATAAATCTGTTTCATATCTTTAGAAAACTCCTTTTTATCTTTCCAGACTACATAACGGGCTGAGTTCCGGATTTGATGTACAACACAGATTTGTGTTTGCGATTCCGGGAATACGTTTTTAATGGTTTGTGTAAAGCCATTGAGGTTATCAGTTGCAGTAATGAGAATATCTTCCACACCTCGGGCTTTTAAATCCGTTAATACTCCCAACCAAAAACTGGCACTTTCATTCTTGCCTAACCACATACCAAGAACTTCCTTTTTACCGTCTCTATTTAGGCCTACAGCCAGATAAATGGTCTTGTTGATGACCTTAGAGCTTTCACGAACTTTAAATACGATACCATCCATCCAAACTATTAAATAAACAGGTTCTAATGGACGGTTTTGCCAAGCAACAATGTCATTGGATACCGATTCTGTAATCCTTGATATAGTAGAGGTAGATACCTCAAAATTGTACACTTCCCTTATCTGTTCTTCAATATCGCTAACACTCATTCCTTTGGCATAAAGCGATATGATGACATTTTCCAATCCGTCAGCCATACTTTGCCTTTTAGGGATTATCATGGGATTGAAAGAAGCTTCTCTGTCTCTGGGAACCTGAAGTTCTGATTCACCAAAAGAGGTTTTTATTTTCTTTTTGGAAAAACCATTACGAGAATTCGAACAGGGGGATTTCTCATGTTTATCATACCCTAAATGAGAATCCAATTCCCGATTAAGAATAGCTTCCAATCCACGCTTTTGTAGTTGGGCAAGAAAGCCATTTAGGTCTTCTCCAGTTTTAAACTGTTTTAAAAACTCTTCCGATAATAAATCTTCTTTTTTCATAAGACTGTGTAACATTTAAAATTAAACATAAAAATAATGGGGTTTTAAAACCCCATTATTTTTATACTTACACGGTTAGTGAAACACTACCAGCTAAAAGCAGTTTCGCGCCATGGCTCGTTTATCTTTTTTAGAAAATACAATGAACATCAATTTTTTATTACATTTATCATTATCTCCGCTATGTCGCATAGCCGCGGAACGTTATAAATAATTAAGCCTTAATAATACTAAACAATATAGTCATATCATCCCCAATCTTGTTAAAATACAACAAAAGCGGCACCAGGTGTTCGATTGTGACATCTTTCGGGCTAAAAGAATTTTTATTATATCTATTTACATTATTCTTCTTACGTAAATAAAGCTATTCCCTTCTATTTTTATTACGAATTCTAGTATACTACGTTAAAATTTAGTAGTCTATAAAATAGGTAAAAACACGTATTGCTTTGTTCTGTATAAATTGCTTTCTTGTGGATTTACAAAATACAGCTATATAGTTTTTACGAAATGAAAAAGGGGAAATTTTCGTATAAAACAATGTTAGCAACAAGTCACCAAACCTGAACGTATGAATCAATTAGAACTAATAAATGTTAAGTTAAGAGAACTTAACTCAGAATTAACTTCTCTAGCAAATTCCTTAGATTTTGAAAAAATTTGCGAATTCAATCTTGAAAATTGTGCTACAACAATTCCATGGAATAGTATTGTCTATTCAGGTGTTTATCAAATAGAAATCAAGAATGATGCTAAATTCGATGATTTCACAAGCTGGGTTAATAATTTTCGAAATGAATGGGAAGATACTAAATACAAAACTCATTTCGTTTCAAATCTAAGAAAAGTTAGAATAGCTAAACATTCGGAACTTAAAGATTGGATTCCGATTTATATTGGAAAATCTAAACAAATTGGCGGAAGAATTCATCAGCATATTTACAAAGAACTTGGTAAACCAACATTTGCATTAAAGCTCAATGCAAGGGATAATATGAGAAACTATACTTTCCGTTTAAGTGCTATAAAAGTTTCACCTGAAAATTATGATTGGGTAATGCCTGTATTTGAGAAAACGTTGCGGAATAAAATTAATCCAATAATAGGAAGACAATGACCAGTAGTTAGCAGCAGTTTTGCGTTATAGCCCGTTTATCTTTCTTGGAAAATACTCTGAACATTACAATTTCTTATTAGATTTATCCTTAGCTTGCCGTTATTATGCCAAGTTGCAGCACGTTATAAATAATTAAGTAAACAATACAGACACATATATATCCTCATCCAACCTTATTAAAATACAACAAAAGCGGCATCAGGTGTTCGATTGTATGCGACAAGAAAAAAGCCCTGATAATACTTTATCAGGGCTTTTTTCTTGTCTTCACGGTAGGTACGTATTATAAATGTAAACTATCGAGTTCAAATATATAAGCCTTAATAATTACAGATTATACATACCCTAGCTTAAACATGCTTATATTTGATTTTTTAATTGAGTTACACGAATTGTTTTTTAGTAATGACAAATAATAAAAATAAAATAGCAATCTTAGTTGGTGCCGGAGCAGTTGAAAATGCATGGACTCCTTTGCTAAATATCTTTAAAATCAATTATGGTAATGAAACGGATTCGGACAGTGTCAACTTTTTATTAGCCAAATCTATTTGTGCTTTGAGACTATATTCTAAATCGCCTAAGAGTGCAATCCAATTAAAAGAAGAACAGGAATCAGTCCGGTTGATGAAGGAAGTTATTTGTGAAGAGCTTAAACAAGCACAAAATTCCGGTATACTAAAGCCTAGAAAAGAGTTTACTACTATGCTGAACAAATTTGTTTTATGCAATCCTAATAATTTATTTGGTTTCGTTTCAACAAACTGGGATACAGTAATAGATGTTGAAGCAGATCGTTGGGTAAAAGAAAAGTATATGGATATCGAAAGTACGAAAGTCTTTCATATTCATGGAAGCATAGAAGCATACAAAGATATTTACCTTCCCTCTGAAACCTCAATGGAAAACTATCGCAGTGATGAGGAAAATTATGAAGTAGGTTACGACCATTTTATAACTGCTCAGTTCATGTCAGAGGCTAACGTTATTATCCTTTATGGCATCTCTCTTGATCCTTTAGATGCTGAATTAAACTTATTATTAAGCGGTGCATTCACAAAAGGTAAAACAATCCGAGAAGTAATAATCATCAATCCGGATTATCAAAAAATTCGAAAAAGAGTAAAAATATTACTACTCCCAAGATCTGATATCACTATTCGATGTTTTAAACCACAAAACTTAGAGATAGAATTATAACCAATTACAAAAAACTATTATGTAAAACCACCTATAAATAGTCAAGGTAATGTAAAAGTAAAAGTTCTTGTAAAAGTTAACCTAAACGATGAACAAGTTGAAATGCTAAAAAATGATGGGTTTGATATTTCAAACATTTTAAAACTAATTTACGTATAAAGTGCTACAGCTAACAGCGCAACTAAGCAAGAGCTGGTTTTTCGTGAGTTGAACGTTTGGTTTTCACGAAGAATATTATTCAGCCCGTTCTGACGCTCCTACGTAGTTGAACTGAACGTTATAAATAAGTAAGCCATAATAATATTAAACAATACGGTCATATATATAATCTGACCTTATTAAAATACAACAAAAGCGGCATCAGATGTTCGATTGTGACACCTCTCAGCCCGCTTTATAATGTAATCCGTTGTAAATAATAAATTTGCAACGGTTTTTTTGTTGCTCAAATGCTCTGGAACCGCAATAGCAAAATATAGCCAAATGATTGACTGATAGTCAATTAAATATTGTGCTTTTTATTGCTTTTGTAAATTCAAATCTCACTTTGATTAATGTGGGGAATATCCCAAAAGTGGCCACATCTTTCGCTTCGAAGTGTCCACTCGACTGGTTTTAAGTGTTTTTAAAGCTTTTGAGATGTCGTCTGGAGAGTTTTTTCCTGTGTCGATGTCGAATCCTATCTGCTTAAAGCGACCAAAAAAGGCATGCCTGCTCTGTTCTTTCATACCTATATATATTGAACCTAATGTTACCGTTTATTTGTTTCTGTCTATATATAACCGTCCGTGCCCTGTGGATTGTTAACTAAATATAGCGTTAGTTTTTCGCTTACTTTTTGTTTACAAATAGCAGAACAAGCTGAACAGGGATTTTCTTCTCGTGTAAAAACAGAAACTTTGTGGTACTTTGAAAGCTGTTCCCTCGCGATTCCGCTGATTTTTGTCATAGGTCGTGTTGCCCATGTTGGCATTTTTTATGTCAGCTTGATGATTCGCTTTCTTTGTGATGATCACAACAGTTCATTGTTACGCCTATTCTTTATTTTTTCGGCTTCTTTATCACTTCTCACGGATTGCTATTCTTTTAGCTCTATCCAGGTTTATTTGTATTTCAGATTAATACTCACAATGTCGGCATTTAGTGCTGTTGTTCTGGAATAATGACCATAACGTATTTCGATTGTATTAAAATGTTTAATTCCGAATAGGCCTTTAATTGGAGTAAACTTCATTCCGATTCCGAAGAAATTACTGTCAAACTTCGAAAGATCGTAGTTGCTGGTATAGTAATCGTCGGTACCTGTATGCGCTTCATAGGGTTTAAAATATTTAGCGGCACTTTGTGTGTAAAACCTGTAGAACGGACTTAACGAAAAGAAAGGCGATATTTTTACCGGAACCTCAATATCGGCTGTATGGGATTTAATATCCCAGTCGTCGGTATAATAACGATAATAGGCCCGGATAATGATATTATCCCCCAAAAAATAACTGGTTCTCACGCCCAAGGGAATTTTTAACCGGTTGCCGGGTAAGTTTTCCTGATGCACTGATCCATCCGTAAAATAAACCCGGTGAAACGGGAGACTTAAAAAGCCGTTTTGCGTGATAATATCAGCTAAAAAGACAATTTGAAGATTCTTATTTATAATTTGAGAATAACTAAGGGAACCGGCAAAGGTATTCCGCGAAGCCGAACCGTAATGATTTCCGTTTGTTCGCAGCTCGATGGGTTCAATTAACTTTACCTGATCCAGATAAGCCTGAAATTTGGCTGTAAATTCACCACTTTTGTCTTTTGTTTTTTGGGAATAGCTCACATTGCCTCCAAACGATTGATAATCGAATTCCGATGAAGAGGACAAACCAAAGCCAAGGGTGTTGCCTTTTTCTTCATTTTCGATACTGTAATTAAAAGAGGGATAAAAACGAATATCTGATGAGGAAGCAGATGAATTGGCTTGAAGATCAATCATATCCGATGAAGCAGAGGTGTAATAATCGATCCCGGCTTCTACATCAAGCGTGTGCTTTTTCCCCGATTTACTGTACCGAATGAGTTTTACATCAATGGTGTTGGATACATCGGTTAGCTTTTCTGTCCCAATACCTCCTGTAACGGCCGAATTATTACCATCCTGCCGGTAGTAACTGGATACCAGATTAATTTCGTCTACCTTTAATTTGGTGCTTTTATAGTCCGTCGAATCGGAAGGTGTCTGTGCTTGAGCGCGTAGTAATCCCAACAAGGCGAAACCTGTGATAAATATTCTTTTCATCTGTTAACTTTTAAAGGTTGAAGATCAGTTACAACCGCAGCCGCCACCACTTTTACCCGAGTTAGCCCCGGAGGAACCTTCGCGATAGGATTGAAAACTTAATTCGGTTTTTTCTATTTTTCGATTGGAAAGGATCATTTCGGAATCGTTTATTTTTCCTTTCTGATATTCTTTTACCGAAGTACAGGAGGCCGTTGCAAATACAAGTACGCCGGATAAAACCGAAAGCAGGTGAAACATTATTTTTTTCATTGGAGGTTGATGTTTTGGGAAGTGTAAATTTTATTGTTATCGTCTATTATAATACAATACAAATCGGGTAACTGATTCACCAAATACAAGCCGGCCTGTATACCCATGATCGCAATAGGGGTTGTCATCGCGTCGGCAAGCTCGGCATTATTACATATAATGGTAACACTCTTGATTCCTCTAATGGGGAGCCCGGTTTTTGGATCAATGGTATGCGAATATTTTTTACCGTCTATCAGAATAAACTTTTCATAATTTCCGGAAGTCGCAACCGCTTTATCCGATATTTCAATAAAGGAGAATGCAGCAGTCGGCTGATCGGGATTGGCAATACCAATAGTCCATTGTTTACCATTGGGTTGTTTTCCCCAGGTGGTAAGATCGCCGCTCGCATTAATGATTCCGCTGCTTACATTATTCTCAATAAGAATTTTTTTGGCCCGTTCTGCAGCATATCCTTTACCAATACCACCAAAACCGATACGCATTCCTTTTTCCTTTAAAAAAACACTATAATTGCTTTTATCCAGAATAATGTTTTTATAATTGATGAGGTGTACCCGCTTTTTAGCTTCTTCTTTAGACGGTAATGCGGTCATGGTTTTATCAAAGTTCCATAACGATGTGTCAATACTCCCGTAGCTAATGTCAAACGCTCCCTGCGTTATTTTTGAGATGCGGATACTTCGCTCAATTAAATCAAACACTTCTTGATCAACTGTTATGGGAGCGATTCCGGCATTTTTATTAATCCGGTTTGTTTGACTGTCATCTTTATAGGTGGTAAATAGTTGCTCAATTCGTCTTATTTCGGCAATGGCTCTTTCTATATTTGTTTGGGCAAACGCTTCCTGTTCGGCTACTACCGATATGGTAAAATTGTTCCCCATTAATTTTAACGACTGAGAATAGGTTTTCATAGAGTCGGATTATTTTTGAGCATCACAGATGTTTTTTACCTCCTGTGTCCATTGTGCTACCGAAACATCCGGTTTTCCTTTCCAGGTTTTGATCACTTTACCATCTGCATTTAAAAGTAAGGTTAGCGGAAAAAGGCCTTCTTTGTTGTATCGTTCTGCTAAGGCTTCATTTCGTTTTATCTGATCGGGCGAACCTGTATTTTTTTTCTTTCTTGGAAAATCGGCATTAACCATAACCAGGTTGTCATCTGCCATCGCAGTAAAACCACTGTCATTAAAATAGTCCCGATGCATTACAATACACGGAACACACCAGTCCGAACCGGAGAAGTTTAATAGGATTAGTTCGTTTTTTTCTTTTGCTAATTTTTTAGCATGTTCGAAATCCGGCTCCCAATGCGTAGGGAGTAATGCAACCAGAAGTAAGGCTATAAATTTCATAAGAATAGTTGTTATATGTAACACGAAGACAATACCGTCCCTTTTTAGAGGTTAACAATTTATAGAATTAAGTAGCTTTTTTTCTATTTGTCTGAATGTTATGTTATTACTGGTTTGAAGTTGTGTATTCGTAAAAATGAAATGATAACCTAAAATAAAAGCACTTTATATAAAAGTATATCTAAGGTATGATTTTTTTTGATTCCAAGACTTCAAAAAATAATCAAAAGCAATTGTTTATACAAAGAATAAATAATAATAATTTTAGAAGGTATCATTTTGTGTATAAGTGTTTTATTTTTAAAAATAGTCTTAATAAGAATTGAAAGAAACGTAGTAGGCAACTTAAAAAATGCTTACATTTATAGTAATGAAAAAAACGATAGCGATACTATTTGTCAGCTTGTATCTGTTTTCAACAACTCAATTGTCGGAATTGTTGAAAATACCGATATTCGTCGAGCATTATATTGAGCATCGACATGAGAATGCTAAAATAACACTATGGGATTTTTTATGGCTGCATTATGCTAATGGAAATATACATGATGCCGATTATGACCGCGACATGCAACTACCTTTTAAAGCATTAACGTATCCCGTGGTGGCTTGCCTCTCTTTTATTATTCCAACACCCATTTCTTTTACGAATCCACTAAACAATAACCGGGTAGAAAAGCAACAGGCATTTTATGAATCCCCGGATTATATTTCCTTATATCTTTCAAGTATTTGGCAGCCTCCAAGGTTTTGTTAATTTTTTTGAGTTAATAGAATTTCCAAACACTAATAGTAGTGTTTGCAGATTTCTATGTGAATATTCGAAACATATCAGATTAATAAAATAGAACTATGTTAAATAAAATAATTGAGTTTTCCGTAAGGAATAAACTCATCATCGGGCTATTGGTATTGGCTTTGATTGGCTATGGAGGCTATCAGGCGACACAATTGCCCATTGATGCGGTTCCGGATATTACCAATAATCAGGTTCAGGTAATCACTACAGCACCGTCATTCGGAGCCACTGATATTGAACGGTTGGTAACCTTTCCGATTGAACAGGCTAACAGTAATATTTCGGGATTAAAGGATATCCGGAGCTTTTCCAGATTCGGACTGTCTTTGGTGACTATAGTGTTTGAAGATAATGTTGATATCTACTGGGCACGGCAACAGGTAGCGGAACGTTTACAACAAGTGCAAAGTCAAATCCCGCAAGGGATAGGAACACCGGGTTTGGGACCGATTTCTACCGGATTGGGAGAAATTTACCAGTATGTGTTGCGTCCTGAGAAAGGATACGAACAAAAATATGATATTGCCAATTTAAGGACCTTGCAGGACTGGATTGTACGCCGACAATTATTGGGCGTAAAAGGAGTCGCCGAAGTCAGTAGTTTTGGGGGAAAATTAAAGCAGTACGAAATTGCAGTTAATCCCAATAAATTACATGCTTATGGTATTACGATAAACGATGTTTTTACAGCGCTGGAAACCAATAATCAAAATACCGGAGGTGCCTATATTGAAAAAGGACCAACCGTGTTGTATATCCGAAGTGAAGGCCTTATTGGCACCATCACCGACATCGAAAATATTGCCATAGCCGGTAAAAATAATGAAACCCCTTTGTTTCTAAGAGATATCGCCGATATCAAAACCGGATTTGCAACTCGTTTTGGAGCCATGTGCTATAACGATCAGGGCGAAGTAGCCGGTGCGGTAGTTATGATGCTTAAAGGAGCCAACAGCAGCCAGGTGATAAAAAATGTAAAAGAACGTATTGATCAGATCCAGAAAACGCTACCAAAAGGCGTGGTAATCGAGCCTTTTCTAGACCGGACTAAAATGGTGAACAATGCGATTGGTACCGTCGAACGGAATCTGTTGGAGGGCGCCTTGATTGTCGTTTTTGTACTCGTGGTTTTTCTGGGAAATATCCGGGCCGGTTTGCTCGTGGCTTCTGTAATTCCGCTATCGATGCTTTTTGCGATCTGTATGATGAACGCCTTTGGTGTTAGCGGTAATCTGATGAGTTTAGGAGCGCTGGATTTCGGACTGATTGTAGATGGGGCGGTAATTATTGTCGAATCGGTGATGCATCAGCTTTCGCATAACGCCCGATTTCAAAAGGTTACCAATCTGTCCGGAAAGCAGATGGATAAAACGGTAATCGGATCGGCCAGTAAAATGATGAACAGTGCCGTATTCGGACAAATTATCATTTTAATTGTATACCTGCCTATTTTTACCCTGGAAGGAATCGAAGGTAAGATGTTTCGACCTATGGCACAAACAGTAGCTTTTGCACTTCTTGGCGCATTTATTTTGTCGCTCACCTATATCCCGATGATGAGTTCTTTTTTTCTAAGTAAAAAAATTAACCACAAGGCCAACCTGTCCGATAGGGTTATGGCACGTATAGAAAGCATCTATAAAAAAAACTTAATAAAGGTTTTACGAATTCCGGAAGCTGTTTTAGCAGTTGTAATCGGGCTTTTTGGGATTGCCATTTTGGTACTGACAACATTGGGAGGCGAGTTTATCCCTTCGCTGGAAGAAGGTGATTTTGCGGTTGATACCCGTGTATTAACCGGAAGTAATCTGACGACTACGATAGAAACGACCCAAAAAGCCGCTCATATACTGAAATCACAGTTTCCCGAAGTGATTAAAGTGGTTACTAAAATCGGTAGTGGAGAAGTTCCAACTGATCCGATGCCTATGGATGCCAGCGATATGATGGTAATTCTAAAGGATAAGAGTGAATGGACTTCGGCACATACTTTTCCGGAATTGTCGGCCAAAATGCATAAAGCATTAGAAGATGTACCCGGTATAACAGCGGGATTTCAGTTTCCGGTTCAAATGCGGTTTAATGAGTTGATGACCGGAGCCCGACAGGATGTGGTTTTAAAAATTTTTGGCGAAAATCTGGATTCACTCGCCAAAACGGCCAATCGATTGGGGAAAGTAATCGGAACTGTAAAGGGAACCGAAAATATTTATATTGAACCGGTTACCGGTATGCCACAGATTATCATTTCGTATAACCGACCTTTAATTGCCCAATATCATTTGTCGATAGCCGATATCAATAAAGTGGTGAATACCGCCTTTGCAGGACAAAGTTCCGGATTGGTTTTTGAAGGCGAAAAACGGTTTGACCTAGTAGTTCGCCTTAATACCAGTGATCGGAAAAATATCGAAGATGTCCGTAATTTATTGATCCCAACTCCAAACGGGAAACAGATTCCTTTGGTACAACTGGCCGATATTCAGATTAAAAATGGACCCAACCAGATTCAACGGGAAAATGCACAACGCCGTATAATTGTAGGATTTAATGTAAAAGGTCGTGATGTACAGAGTATTGTAGAAGAACTCCAGACAAAAGTCAGTTCACAGATTAAGTTACCCGATGGGTATTATATTACCTATGGCGGTTCGTTTGAAAACCTGAACGAAGCGAAAAGCCGTCTACTGGTAGCGGTTCCGGTTTCATTGCTACTGATTTTTGTATTACTGTTTTTTGCGTTTAAATCTGTAAAAGAGAGTTTACTTATTTACACGGCGATTCCATTATCGACCATAGGTGGAATTTTGTTCCTTGCTTTAAGAGGAATGCCCTTTAGTATCAGTGCCGGCGTTGGATTTATTGCCCTTTTTGGCGTAGCCGTATTAAATGGAATTGTTTTGATTGCAGAATTTAACCGTCTAAAGAAAGCAAATATGAAAAATATAGCCCGAATTGTAATAACCGGTACCGGATTGCGACTCCGTCCGGTATTAATGACCGCATTTGTAGCTTCACTGGGCTTTTTGCCAATGGCGGTAAGTAACGGCGCAGGAGCCGAAGTACAACGTCCGCTCGCGACGGTAGTAATTGGAGGATTACTAATTGCGACCTTCCTGACACTTTTTGTACTACCCATACTTTTCATCTTATTTGAAAAGGGAATCAAATTAAAAGCGGGCATAAAAAGTTTAAAATTGCTTAGTCTTATAGCCTTTTTAATGCTGGGAATCCAGCTACAGGCCCAAACGGAAATAACCCTTGAGAAAGCCTTGGAAACGGCAGTAAAAAACAATCGGATTCTTAAAAGTGAACACTTAAAAGCCACTTATGCGGAAGCTCTGATTAAATCATCTGCCAGCTTGCCTCAAACCGATTTTACTGTGGATGTAGGTCAGATTAATAGTTATTACAATGATACCAAATTCGGAGTGGCACAGAGTTTTGCTTTTCCAACGGTGTATACAAGACAACGACAACTTTTTGAGGAAGAATGGAAGCAAAGTTTGCTGGGGGTTTCTCTAAAAGAATATGAAGTCAAAAAAGCCGTTACCCAACTTTATTATCAGTTACAGTACTGGTATGAAAAGGAAAAACTTCTTTCGAAAGCCGATACACTTTATGGTAATTTTTACCAAAAAGCAAATCTCCGACTTCAAAAAGGGGAGAGTAATGTTTTGGAAAAAGCAACTGCCGAAACCCAAAAAATGGCTATAACCACTCAACTAAAACAAATCCAACAGGAAATAGCAATAGGATTATTACAGTTTCAGTTATTGCTTAATTCGGATACCGTGTATAAACCGGAAAATACCGATAAAAAAGCAGCACTAATACCGGCTGTTGGTGTTGATGAAAATCCTTTTTTACAATTATTGGAACAATCCAAGACCGTAGCGGCACGACAAACAGCCTTGGAACGAGCCCGGTTACTACCCGGATTTATGGTGGGCTATAGTAATACCAGTTTTAGAGGTACCGGCGCGAATGAGGTGGTATACGATGCCGGAAGCCGTTTCCATTCCATTCAGGCCGGAGTTTCGGTACCACTATTTACCAAGGGACAGAAAAACAGAGCAAAAGCTTCGAAAATAATGGAAACAGTAGCGCAAAGCGATTATGAAGCCGCAACTGCACTACTTCAAACACAAAATAAAAAGCTGATGGCAGCCTATCTGAGTAACCTCGAAATCGTGCGGTATTTTGAAAATAACGGACTTAAAAATGCCCTGTTAATTGCAGAAACAGCCGAAAAACAGTTCGTAAATGGAGAAATTAACTACCTCGATTTCGTACTGCTTTTAAATCAGTCTATCAGCATACAAAATAATTATGCAGAAGCCTTAAAAACACTGAACGATACCGTTATTCAACTGAATTACCTTACCTCAAATTAAAAAAATATGATAACGATAAGATTAGATAGCCCTAAAAAACGGGTGATCATAAATATAACAAAATACAAATTCCAGAGATTCCCGGGAGCAGTACTGATTATGGTATTACTGGTACTGCTAAGTTGTAAAAATAAAACCGAAGTCGCATCGGATACCAACATTTCTAAAGAAGAAAATCAGGTGGTACTTACTACTGCGCAGTTTAAAAATGCCGGTATTGCAACCACGCAGTTGACGTCAAAAAACATGGCGGGTATCCTGAAACTAAACGGAAAAATAGATGTTCCACCACAAAATCTGATTTCTGTAAGTGCTCCCTTAGGTGGCTATTTGCTGCAAACCAATCTTTTACCTGGAACGCATGTCCGTAAAGGAGAGCGAATTGCGATTATGGAAGATCAACAATATATCCAGTTGCAACAGGATTATTTACAGGCGAAGTCCCGACTCAATTTTGCCGAGTTGGATTATCAGCGCCAGAAAGACCTCAACCAAAGTCAGGCCAGCAGTAATAAGGTTTTGCAATTGGCTCAGGCAGAAATGAACAACCAGCGTATCCTGATGCAGGCACTGGCCGAAAAATTAAAGCTGATTCATATTAATCCGGCGACGCTTACAGCGGATAAGATTTCGAAAAATGTTTCGGTTTACAGTACGATTTCCGGTTTTGTGAGTAAGGTCAATGCCAACATTGGTAAATATGTAACCCCTTCTGATGTGATGTTTGAACTGATTGATCCGGAAGATATTCACCTGAGTTTACAGGTATATGAAAAAGACGTGATTAAACTGGCTATAGGTCAGAAAATAATAGCTTACAGCAATGCGGAACCGGATAAAAAATATGAAGCCCGAATCATTTTGATCAGTAAAGATATTAATACCGATGGATTAACTACCGTGCATTGTCATTTTACCAAGTATGATAAGGACCTGTTACCGGGTATGTATATGAATGCTGAGGTGGAATTGACTTCCGGTAAAGTGAATACACTTCCGGAAGCCAGTATCGTTAATTTTGAAGGAAAGAATTATGTTTTCATTCAAACAGGACTTCGAACCTATAAAATGCAGGAAGTTAGCATCGGAAATCAGGAAAATTCGGATGTGGAAATACAAAATGGTAGTATTTTAGAGGGAAAGACCATTGTTTTAAAGGGAGCTTATGCGTTGCTGATGCAATTAAAAAATAAGGAAAATGATACAGAATATTAGAAAAACAACCCTGCTGCTGATGATTTTATTTTGGGGAAATACCTTTTTCGGAGCGACAGAATCCGACGCTTATCGGTTTACCGTGTGCAACCCTGATACTACAGTAATAGTAAAAAAAGCAGATCCGGTTTATCAGTTTTCAACCAAAAAAATGATTATACCGGCTGTATTTATTACATATGGACTTTTGAGTCTTATGGTTGAAGATATTAAGAATATTAATAATTCCACACAATTTGAGGTAAGCGAACATGCTCCAAAGCATATTGTATATGATAATTATACGCAATATGCGCCGGCAGCCGCGGTATATGCCTTAAATCTGTTTGGAGTTGAAGGAAAACACAATTTACGGGACCGTACTATAATTTACGCCACTTCGCAGCTGATTACCGGAGCGATCATTATGCCGGTAAAGTATCTTGTTAAAGAAGAACGACCCGATAAAACAAATAACCTTTCATTTCCATCCGGACATACAGCAACCGCTTTTTCATCGGCACACTTTATGTTTCGCGAATACGAAGATAAATCCCTTTGGTTGGCACTTTCCGGATATCCTCTGGCGGCTTTTACGGGGATTTACCGGATTTTAAATGATAAACACTGGGTAGGAGATGTTATCACCGGAGCCGGAATTGGAATCCTGTCTACCGAGTTGGCGTACTGGCTTTTTCCAAAGATTGATCATCTTTTAAAAGGAAAGGGGCAGAAAACAAGCACGCTGGTCTATCCGTTTTATCAGTCCAACAATGTGGGGGTAGGTTTTACACGAAAATTTTAGAGGATTATTATGGAATTGGAAAAACATTATGTCAATAGGGTAGGATGGTTGCGTGCCGCCGTTTTAGGAGCAAACGATGGAATTTTATCGACCAGTAGTATTGTAATTGGCGTAGCGGCCGCCAGTAACGATCGTACGGTTATTGTTCTCACAGCATTAGCCGGGCTGGTAGCCGGAGCCATGTCTATGGCCGCAGGTGAATATGTTTCGGTAAGTTCTCAGGAAGATACCGAAGCATCTGATCTGGCCAGGGAAAAACAGGAATTAGAGCTGATGCCGGATATCGAATTGAGAGAACTCGCGAAAGTATACCAGCGAAGGGGACTTGATACGGATTTAGCCTTACAGGTTGCCGAACAATTAACGCGTCATAATGCACTTGAGGCACATGCCCGGGACGAACTGGGATTAAATGAAATTACTCAGGCAAAACCATTACTCGCCGCTATGGCTTCATTTTTTTCGTTTGTGGCCGGAGCGGTATTACCGTTACTGGTTTCCTGGTTGGCTCCGATGGTATATATGATTCCGTATCAATATCTTTTTTCAATTGTCTTTTTAATGTTTTTAGGTGCTGTAGCAGCAAAAGCGGGAGGATCTGGTATCCGAAAAGCAGTGATGCGGATCTGTTTTTGGGGAACCGTTGCCATGGGCGCAACTGCTTTGGTTGGCTATCTTTTTGGCGTTAATACTGTATAAAGACCGGAAATTGAGGTCAGGTTACAGGCTAGGTCTGCTGATAATCGGCCTTGATTTGAAGGATATATACTCCTATTACTATTTAGGTCGATTTTATATCTACTACGATTTCATTTAGCGAAAAAGAAGTTAATGTTGCTATTCGGGAAAAATTCCAAAGGAAGATATATGTAACAATGGCAGTCATGATACCGCAAAAAAAGTTGTAGATAATAAATATTATGGAATGATAAAGTTGCCTCATTTAACTGATGAAAAATTTGAAGAAAGCAGAACTAAGATAACTATTAAGCAATTGGAATTAACAGCTATTCATATATAAAATATTTAGAATATTTAATGAGCTAATTTTCTCCATAGTAAAAGTAAAGGAGATGGGTTTATAAACTATGTATTTCCAATACTAATACCTTTTTTTTCATCAATATGAAAGCCGATAATTCCTGCGGCTCGCATAAATTCGTATTGTGGGCGGGCCGTAAGCACCACTTTTTCATTGCTTACAGGATGTGTGAAAACCAATTTCTGAGCATGGAGTAACATGGTATTCATTTCAAATTTTTCAAGCCATATTTTATTTTGCTTGTTGCATCCGTGAGGACGGTCACCAATAATTGGATGTAGAATATGAGCCATATGTTTGCGAATCTGATGCATTCTGCCTGTTAGCGGAAAAGCCTCCACAAACGAATATCGGGATGTACTGTGTTTGCCCGAAGGGATATCGATTTCTACTTTGGCTAAAGTTTTAATTATTGTTTGCGCTTCCTGTAACGTGCCATTGTCTTTGTATAAAGCATAATCGATAAGTTGCTCATCGGGAGTATAGCCTCTTACAATGGCCCAATACTTTTTTTCAACGGTTTTTAACGTTAGCTGTTCCGTAAGATTTTTATTTACTTCTTTGTCCAATGCAAAAAGTAATATTCCCGAAGTTTTACGATCAATTCGGTGAACCGGATATACTTTTTTACCAATTTGATCCCGCAACAACTGAATGGCAAATTCGGAAGCATCTCTTGCAATAGGGGATTGATGCACTAAAAGACCGTGTGGTTTATTGATGGCAACTAAATAATCGTCCTGATAAATAATCTCTAACATATACAGCTGTAAAAAACGTCTAAAAGTAAGTGATTTTTTGATATAGACTTAGCTGGAGCGGTCTAAATTATTGCGCTATACTTAACAATAAAACTTACAAAGTTTGTTTACGCATCACAGGCTACTTTTATCAGAATAATTTGATCATGGATATATAAACAAAACCGGAGAAAAAGTTAAGCGACATTTTGTGATTGGTTCGCTTTTTATTTGGTTCTACTGAAAACTTTTTCTTTTTTATTAAGAATTATATATTTTATTGAGTATAAATTACTTTCTTTAAGGCTAACTAAACGATTCTTTTTACGAAATAAATAAGGAGAAAGTTTCGTATAAAATGATACGATATGCTATCCAAACAAAACGCAAATGAAACATACTCTCAATAGTATTATTTTCTTTTTATTGGCTCAAATATCATTTGGACAGAATTCTGAAGAATTGAATCGACAATCAAAAGATTTATTAGGACAAGGAAGCTACAAAGAGGCCTTACCTATTTTAAAAAAAGCTGCCGAATTAGGAAATGCTGAAGCTCAATATAACCTTGGATATTTCCTTCAAAGTGGTGCTGCCGGTGAAAAAAATGAAAAAGAGGCAATTGAGTGGTATAAAAAATCGTCAAACAACGGTTTTAACAATGGACATTATGCCATGATGATGGCCTATGGAAATGGTGAAGGAATTGAACAAAATTCTGAAAAAGCCTTTGAATATGCCTTAAAATGTGCGAATAATGATGATCCAACTTGCGTTTGGAATGTTGTTGAATGCTATGTAACAGGAAAAGGTGTTCAACAAAGCATTCCTAAATTTAAAGAATGGGTTCAAAGATTGGCAAAACTTCAAAATCCTGAAAATCTTACACAAAGCGGGTACATCACTTCGACTCGATTAGAACTCGCTCATTTTTATAAAGATGGAAAATATTTTGCTAAAGATTTATATCAAAGTTATCTGTGGTATTTGATTTATAATGAGTATAAAATTGACTTCAGTATATTGAAACAAAATGAAGTTATTAAGGAAATTAAAGAAATTGAAAAAAGTTTATCAAAGCAACAAATTGACTCAGCTTCGAAAGATGCTGAAAAATTATTCGGAAGAAAATTACATAATCTAAGTCAATTATATACAAATTCGCTCTAATAAACACATTCTAAAACAGCACTTTGAGTTTTTAATGGAACGGTGTTTTGTATTAGATTGACTTTAATTTTAAACACGGATTGCGCTCGATACTTTAGTTGGTTAATAAAGTGAATCTGTATTATCGAAATCAATGAATAAACAAAATGGAAAACGCAGAAAATGAAAAACGCAGTGCGGAAATAATGTTTCTATTAATCCGGGAATTGTGGTATCAATCGGACTATGGTCAAAAGATCCTAAAAAATGTTGCGCGCTGCATTTATGAAGTCAATAAAAGTGGTTGCAAAAAACAGGAGGTTGCCCAATGTTTTTTATTTTTAATCGATAACGGATTGATCAGAGAAATTTCAAAAGAACAGCAACACTATGAATTTACAGATGCCGGAAAAAATATTACAACACAAAAAGATCTGGAAGATGTCATTAACCGGTCGTTTTATAACCGTCCAATCCAATAACATATTATTTGATCACCTTGATATTTGATCCTCGCTAAAAATCGTTATCTTTAACAGAATTAGGTGATTAAGATAAGACCCGATTGGCATTGTATAAACGTCATTAATCCAAAATAACTACACTATGGCACTGATCAACCCTCATATCAACTTTAATGGTAATGCAGAAGAAGCTTTTGAATTTTATAAAGCTGCTTTTGGTGGAGAATTTTCAAAAATTGTCCGGTTCAAAGATTTTAAAAACCCGGAATTCCAAATAAGTAAAAACGAAGAAAATAAGATTATGCATATTGCATTGCCCATTGGGAAAAGTAATGTGCTAATTGGTAATGATGTTCCGGAGTTTTTAGGAAAGGTTAATGAAAATGAAAACAGAAGTAAGATTTCAATAAGCGCAGAAACCAAAGAAGAAGCCGATAAATTATTTTCCAGCCTTTCCGCCGGCGGTGCAATTGAAATGCCCATTTCCGATAGTCCGTGGGGTTCCTATTTTGGGATGTTTAGAGATAAATATGGTATCGAATGGATGATCAATTTTGATCCAAAAAAATAACAAAAGCAAATACCTAATTGCGGTTTTTACGCTATATATATTGTAATCTAAAACCAATATAAAACAAAGATGTTTCTTTTCGTATCGTTCCTGGATAGACACGGATGATACGCAAGTTTTACGGAACTTATAAAGTAAGCCTGTGAATTCATTTCAAAAATGAAAAAAAGGTCATAATGATTTACAAAAGAAGCATCTGTATAAATCAGGAATGATATAATTAATAAATTGTAATGGGCACTCCTTTCCTAATTATGCGATTGTAGCGTGTGCCGGAAATTTTTTAATGTATTATGACCTGGACAAAAAAACTCCTGCAACTAAAAGTAGCTAAATACTATCGGAGCAAAATTTATTTGATCTAATTGTACGGAGTAATAGTCGTTTTGTGCTTTTAGTTTAGGAATATGCCTCACTTTTGTTTTTTCAGACAGAACTATACTATCTTTGAAAAAAATAAGAATTCACGCTGATATGAAAACGATCAAAACGACTTTTTTTCTGCTTAGTCTTACCCTTCTTTTTTGTTGTACAACCAAAAAAGAATTACCGGTTTTGTTTCAACTTCCTAAAAAATTAAAAGAAGTATCGGGAATCACAACTTCCGATAACGGTAAAAGCTTGTGGGTGATCGAAGATAGCGGTAATGAAAATAAAGTGTACCAATTGGATCGGGAAGGAGCGATTCAACATACGGTAACGGTTGGGAATGCGACCAATACCGATTGGGAAGATCTCACGATGGATGAACATAAAAATATGTATATAGGCGATTTCGGAAATAACGATAATACGCGTAAGGATCTGGTGATTTATAAAGTCAATGCGGCCGATTTGGCGCAATCGGAAGTCAATTCCAGTGCGAGTATTCATTTTTACTACCCGGAACAAAAAGCGTTTCCACCTAAAAAAACAGAATTATGGTATGATGTAGAAGGTTTTTTTATCTGGAAAGACAATTTTTACCTGTTTACTAAAAACCGTAGTAAAGGATTCGACGGAACGACCTTGTTATATCGCGTGCCCAATAAAGCCGGCAATCATAAAGCCGAATTACTCGGATCGTTTAAAACCTGCGATATCTATAACCATTGTGCGGTTACCAGTGCGGCAATTAGTCCGGATGGTAAACATATGGTGCTGTTAAGTCATACCAAAGTGTGGTTGTTCGAAGATTTTAAAAACGACGATTTCTTTAACGGAAAAGTAACCCGACTGGAACTGAATCATATGTCGCAAAAAGAAGCCATTACCTTTACTGATAAGGACACGCTGATTATTGCGGATGAAAAAGCTAAAAAAAATGGGGGTAAGGTCTATGAGGTTGCTATAAAAACCTTAAAAACCAAATCCTAATCCAAATGCAATCCGACCGTCTTCGTTACTTCTGAAATAGGTCACCCGTGCGGTGATCACATTTAAGCCGTTTAGCCATAAACCGCCACCATAGGAATTGTGCCATTTATGGGACTGCTCGCCGTCCAGCCATATACGACCGTAATCAAAACCACCAATCATACCAAAGGTCATCGGGATAATGCTTTTACGGATTTTTCCAAGTGTAAGGCGTAAATCGGAGCTTTGATAAAAGGCCTGTTTTCCTAAAAAACGCTCGTTACGGAAACCACGTATATCATGATCACCACCAATGGTGGCGCCCTGGTAAAATTCGAAATTGTCGTTCAGTAAAAATTTCCCCTTTACAATCGTAGCCAATACGAGTTTTCCTTCCGGATCAATTTTATGGTTAAAGTTGAGTTTGCTTTCGATATATGGAAAATTACGTTTGGTATCGGATAGGTTCATTTTCCAGCTTCCCAGAATTGAAAAGCCCATACCCATAGTGGGAAGCGACGGATTGTCGTAATTTTGATAGCTGTATTTAAAGTTTAATCCCGCAAATTGCAGGTTTTCGAATACTTTAGGGTTGATAATACCCGGAATGTTGATATAACGATTCTGAGTGTCTTCGACTTCAATATTTTCAAAAGTGGCTTCGATTTGCATATCGCTACCGTTTCGGCCAATTTTTCGCAATGATGGCGCCGCTTTATACGATTGAATCCGTACGCGGTTGTAATCCATTCCGAGTGTCTCGTCGTTATTGGCGGTTTCGTTTCCATAGCCGAAATAATTGATCGCAAAATTCGGACTTGTAAAACGGGCTTCAAATTCAAATTGCCAGTCACCAATTACTTTCGCTACAATCGCATTATAGGTTAATTCAAAACCATGGGTCGCAAAATAATAGTTGGCTTTAAAGCCGTGCATACTCGAATACGGCGCACGGTTAAAACCATTAACGGTATACGAACCGACCATGCCGAGTTTAAAACCGTCGTCCGGATTATAACCAATTGTCGGCAGACTGTTAAATGCGTTGTACTTCGGTTTTTTGTAGTCGTAGGAATTGATTTCGTAATCGTCGGTTAGGAATTTACGGGTTTTATGATCCAGCGTATAGGTATTCTCTTTGGATTTAAAATCGTATACAATTACTTTTTTGCCATTCTCAACCGTATAGGTATCGTGATTCTGACCACCGAGCAGTCGGATTTTGATTTTGGATTTCCCGTCGCCTTTTACTTCAAACTGATCATCATCATTTAGCCCGTAAATCCAGATTTCTTTGGTTTCGCTATCGGGAAAGGTTTTGGAGCTGACCAATTCTTCACCGCTATTTTTTAAGCGGATCTTGGAAACCATTACGGAGCCGTTGTTGGTTCGGTCGATTATAAATTTGTCTTTTTTATCCGTACCGACAATCAGTACAGTTTTGTGCAACACTTTGTAATATTCGGAAGCATATTGTTCCAAATGTGTTTTCCGGACTTTTAATTTCTTTTTGATGTCTTCGATGGTCGCATCGTTTACTTCTTCCGGCAGGTTAAAAAAAGCATTGTCAATTAGCGTATCGGTTAAATTGTCGTGGATATATCGAGCTTGGGCGATCCAGTCGTTTTCGGTAGCATTGGCGGCAAAAGCAAGATCCATCGGGTAGGGTTCCATATTAAACCATTTGACACTGCGGATGTTTTCGCCAAAACCCTGCATATGACGTAAGGCAGGAACGCGCATCAATGGCGAAAGCAGGGCACCGTCATATTTGCTAAAAGCCTGATCGCGGTCTCTCGGAATCGGTCGGTATACAATATTGTGGCCTTCTTTGTTTTCGGCCCATCGCCATTGATCACTGTGACGATCCCAATCGCCTATTAACATGTCAAATAAACGCGCTTTGATATATTCGGTTTCGTTGATTTTGTATTTCTCGTCCTTTTTTAGATTTTTTAATACATCGTCCGTACCCACTATGGCATCAGCCTCGCCAAAACTTTCGTGTTCCGCATGACTGTCGCTCGGGCGCTCTTCAACCATATACAATTCGTCTCCAAAACGGTCGTTAAAAGCGCCTAATGCTGCTTGTTTTGGAATGTAATACAGTTTCGGATTGGTAGCACTTACACCTATAGGCTGGGCCAGATTGCCCACCATAAAGGGAATATAGGGATGGGATGAGGTATAAAAATCCAATAGGAAATTTTCTGCGAACGTGTCTTCAAATTCGTTCTCGATAAACTGATCTTTAAAAGCTACGGATTGTAAGAACCGCGAAGCACTCTTTTTTAAAGCACGCATTACAAATTCTTTTCCGTTTTTGTCTTTTAGGCGCAGGGATTTCGACTGATGGCCACCACCGGCGCGTACGGGTTTTAAGCCGCCCATAAGCGTGTCGAGTGTCGCCGTTTGCACCAGTATCGGCATGCTATAATACTTGCGGTAGTGTTCGCCCCATAAAAAACGGTAAAAACCACTTTTGGAGGTCATTTTTTTGGAATAAATAGAAGCTTTGGTAATGGCCGGAAAAGTATCGGGATAGGAAGCAGGGGGCGTTTCTGTTTCCGGTTTAATGATGGTTTGCTGGTATAGAGTCGTATTGTTTTTATCGAAAAAAAGCAATGCTACTGAACCGTCTGCGTCAAAATCCAGTCGGGCATAACCGTTGCCGCCATAAGAAAAGTCGTTTGGAAAAATACTTCTTGCAGCTTCTCTTTTCGATCCGGAACCACTAATCACCTGTTTGATGTTGTTGTGTTCGATATACTGTAAATTATGGTCGTGACCAGAAACAACTACAATATTGTTTTTGCCCTGAATCAGGGTTTTGATGCGTTTGGTTAAGGCGGTATATTGTTTGTTTTGAATATCCTGCGGACTAATCCCGGAGGTTTTTCGGATCAGATTGATCAGCGAACCAACAAAAGGTAGTGGGATGTCTTTCTCCAGCGGAAACAGTTCCTTTCGAAGTGAAAACTGACCGCCGTGGGAACCGTTGCTCATCAGCGGATGGTGAATCGCCAGAACAATGGTTTTGTCCTGATTTTTGTTGAGAAGACTTTCGAGTTCCTCAAAAAAATCGTCACGGGTTTTGATGTTGCAATTGTCGTTTATTGTGGGATGTTGATCCCAGTTTTCAAGATACCATTCACTGTCAATCGTGATCATCGTTATACGATCGCTTAGCTTGATAGCGTCAATAGCACAGCCTTTTCGGGGTAAAAATGCTTTTTTGTCTTTTAATTGGTCAGCGACATATTTTTCCTGACGTTCCAGTCCTTTTACGCCACTGTACCAATCGTGGTTTCCCGGAATAAAAATAGTTTTGCCAGGGAATGATTTCCCCATTTGTATCTGATTGTCCAGTTTTTGTCGGGCCAGTTGTTGTGCGGCTTCGTTTTTCGAATCGGGAAAGCCATACGGATAAATATTATCGCCCAAAAATAGTAAGGTGCTGTTTTTTCCTGCGTTTTTTAATTGGGTTTCCAACGATTTAAGTGTTTGCTGACCGTTGCTTTCATCCGAATTTCCGGCATCGCCCACCAAATATAGTTGATACTCCGGACCTTTGCTTATCGCTTGGTTGTCAATAGTGTCGGTAAGGTTTTTCCCCGTCTGAATGGTATGGGTGGCACAGGATTGGAATACTAAAATAAACAATACATACTGAAATAGTATATAATTACGTTTCTTATCAATACTTAACCAAAACAATTTCATAATTTAGAGGGATAAAAATTGGCTTATGAATATTATAGAACAAGCTGAAAATTACGTTTTCGCCTTACTCAAAGATAAACTTTCTATTTCATATACTTACCATAATTTTAATCATACTGTACGGGTGGTGTCTGCAGCCAAACAACTTGTTGAAAATGAAAAAGTTGATCCCGATACGGCTGAGAAAATTATGATAGCGGCCTGGTTTCACGATGCCGGTTATACGGAAGGTTGTACTGAACACGAAGAATGCGGAACGCGTATCGTAGAAAAATTCCTTCAGGGACAAGGAAAATCCGAGGCGTATATCGAGGAGGTAAAAGAGATTATACGGGCTACGAAAATCGATCGGGAACCGGAAAATCTGGCGCAAAAGATTATTAAGGATGCCGATTATTTTCATTTTGCAGCCGATAATTATAGCGAACTGAGTGAACTTTTGCGTGAAGAATGGAAACTGACACAACAAAAGAATTATACCGATTTGGAATGGGCAATGGGTAACCGTGCCATGATGGTACAATGCCATCGTTATTATACCGATTTTGCCAAAACCAACTGGCAACCGAAAAAAGAAAAAAATACGATCGAATGCCAGCGAATCATCCAGAAATTAACGGAAGATAGAGCCGATTCGAAATCGAATATCAAAAAAAAGAAACTGGAAAAACTGGAACGTCCCGAGCGTGGTATTGATACGATGTTTCGCGTTACGCTAAGCAATCATACCCGGTTGAGTGATATTGCCGACAGTAAAGCGAATATTCTTTTATCGGTTAATGCGATTATCATCTCCATCGCACTATCGACTTTGGTACCCAAATTAGACAGTCCGAGTAATTCGCATTTGATCATACCGACGTTTACGATGATTATGTTTAGCGTATTGTCGATCATTTTTGCCATATTATCAACGCGCCCCAAAGTAACCAGCGGAACCTTTACCCGTAAGGATATCGAAGATAAAAAAGTGAACCTGCTCTTTTTTGGGAATTTTTATAAAATGCCAATCGACGAATACCAATGGGCGATGAACGTCATGATGAAAGACCGCGATTATTTGTATAATTCCATGATCAAGGATCTATATTACCTCGGATTGGTATTGGATCGCAAATACAAATTATTGCGCATTACGTATACGATCTTTATGATCGGAATTATCTTTTCGGTTATTGTGTTTGTAATCGCTTTCCGTTCGCTCGGCGTTTAATCTTATTTTAGTTCGTCCAGTAATTCCTGATAGCTATACGTACGGGTTGGTCCTTTTTGTGATTTGTAATTCACTTTTACACGAAGCGCTTTTAAGCCCGAAACACCTTGCAGGCTTTCGACATCGAAACTTTCGATATTTGGCTCCAGAATGCCTTTGAATTGTAGAAACTGAATGTACTTTTTATATTCGGTTTCTTCGGCAAGATGTGAATAAACGATCGTAATTTTGCCTTGTTCGGTAATGCGTTCGTCAGTTCCGCGGATATGGGCCTTGTCAATTCGCTTTTTAACCACTTCATATCGCGCATTATACGTGCCGTCGATATCAAAACGTTTTTCATCCATACGGAAACGGATCGCAATAGGCGAACTGAAAACGAGTACCAACGAGGTTACTTCCAGCTGGAAAGGCAATGATCGTTTGAGTTTTTCGTGTTCGATTTCCATTTCGCATAAGGCCTGTAACTGCCATAACCGGAGGTTTTGTAAAAACATCAGATCAAAGTTCCGTTGTGGCGCGATGGAACCTCCGATATAAAGGTTGTGTTCCACACCATCGGTTTTGAAACGCTCGTAATAATGCGGGAAAATGCCTTGTGCTTCTACCTGTTTGGCGTCGAGTATGGAAGCCATCTTTTTATTCGTCAGCGATAATGCAAGATCGAATTTTCTACGGGATTCATAAAAGGTTCCGGTTTTTTCATCCAGTTTTTCAAAATAAGCATCAATCAAGTCTTCTTCCAAATGATCACTTTTGGCATTTTTCAGGATCGGATGGATCTCATTCTGAATATAAATCTGAATCTGTTGCTCGGTATCGGCTTTTAATGAAGCGGCCAATTCTTTTAATAAGGATTCAATTTCGAATTTACGTTGTTCCAGTAACATCAGGTTTACTCCGGATTTCATCTGTTCCAGAATAGAAATGATCATTTCCAACTGGTTTTTTAAATCCTGTTGTACCGTTTTGTTTCGGGCATCCGACGATCCTTTGATGTCAATCTGACCGTAAAGCGGATATACATTTTTAAAGACAATCTCTTTGAAAATATATTCTTTATCCTGACTGCTTTCGGTTAAATAGTTTTCGGCTTCGATCTTAAATTTCCAGTAAACACTTGGGTGAATGGCGGTATATTCTTTTTGAATAACCGCTTCAATATGGTTTTGCCATTCGGAATGGTACCGATCGACTGTATCAACCAAAAATGGCATGATCAGCTCAAGTTTGTTGGCATTTAAACTGTTTAGTTTTTGCGGATAGGATGAAGCGAGTTCGATAATTCCAAGTATTTTGTCGTCTTTTACAACCGGAGCCAAAATACAGCTTCTGATGTTTTGTGCCAACAGATGTTTGCCTAACGATTTGTCTTCCGAACATTCCACAAAACGCATGGTATCGGATATTGCAAAATATTTCTTCTCGCGGATAAGGGTTTCAAACGAACTACTACACAACGCATTTTTACATTCGTGTGTCAGGATAAAACTTGTAAATTTCCGATTGGGAACCAACTCAAATTTTTGTTCTTCGCTGTTATAGGGCGTAAAACCAATCCGTAAATCCGGTATTTTATAAATGGAACGGAAGATCGTCTCCGTACTATTGTCGTCGTTTAGTTTCTGTTTGTCCGGTTTTAGTAAATTACTTTTTAGGTTGGAAACCGAATTTTCTATCGTCGCATCAAAGAGAATCACAATTCCGAATCCTTTTAGAATCCAGCTTTCCTGCGGGAATTTTTCTTTCCATAAGGCGATGTTATCGAAATTGTCAATCAACAAATCGATATCTTCTTCAGTGAGTTTTACCGATTTTTCAGTTGGAATAATTTCCATAAAATCGGCGTTATACATAATCCGGTAATGACGGATAATTCCGTCTTTGTCCGGAATATCGTAGAAAAGAGGTCGGCTGAAATCAAAATCCCGATTGTAAAAGGAGTTTAGAATCAAACAACAGTTCAGAATATAAAACTGATGTTGATCAAAATCCCGGATGGTCATATCGAAGTCTTTTCCGGCTTCTTTTAGGATCTTTTTAAAGCGTTCGGTATAATTAAAGGTGATGTTCTGAAATGGAACCGTAACCGCTTTGATTTCGTTATGGGTTAATGCGGTAGGGAAAAGATCGGCCAGTAAATTGTGAATTAGCTTTTCCTGCTGTTGAATCTGATCGTAGGAGGTGATACCATCCCGTAGCTCCGGAACCGTACCGGCTTCTTTTAATAAGGCTTTGGCATAGTTGGAGCGATAGTCGGCATCATCCGAATGGGCAATGTGTTCCAGGGTCTCTAATACTTTATGAAAGGATACTTTGATTTTAAAGGGACTTTCGGGGTATTGGTTCATATTCATCTTCATTGCATTTGATTCTGTAAAATTACTAATAAATATTGTAATGATGTGCTCCGGAAGTACCTGAAAAGTACGAAAAAAAACAGGTATAAACACGCTATTATGACTAGTGCTTAATCCGTAAAATTGTGCGCTTTATTTTGATTGCTGATCTTCTATCCGGGAAAGCAGGGATGAAATGGTAATGCTGTTACGTGTTTATACGTACAAATTTACGTATTTACAGGTATTTTCACAGAAACTAGCTATACCTAATTTCGCGGAGAATTTTAATACAATCAAAATGGAATTTAGTAAAAGTTTAGGAGAAGCGATTAGTTTAGAGCAAGCGATGACCTATGTGAAAGCACACAACGCAAGGTTTCCAAAAGGTGTGAAGGCATTTGCCTTTGGCGCCGAGCATGTACAGGATGTTCTAAACCAGGAGGGATGTGCAGGAATTCGGATCTATAACGGTTATAACGAAGAAGAAGACTGTCCGAATATCGTAGTGGTAGGAGTAGATGCCAATGGAAAAGATATGACTGATGGTAAGATATTTGACAGAGGAATACGATGCCCGGATATGTGTGACATTACAAGTCCGCTTTTTCAGGGATAGTTCACTACTCTGTTTTAAAATCTAATTTTTAAACCTGTTGGATTTCCCAACAGGTTTTAGTTTATATATTTGCGTAATTTCAAAAACCTCAATCGGATTTATTTTGAGACTAGTATATGCTATAGCGCTAACATCAATATTTATAGGTTTTATTCCCCTTGTTTTATTCCTTATCCGGAAACGACAACGGCAATTACCGCCACAAGCGATCTATATTGGTCCCTTTGTTTGGCTTACCTTTTTAGCCAGTGCCTATGAGCTTATCGGTACGCTGATCTTTAAATTGAATTCTGATATCTGGTTCCGAGCCTATCTATTACCGGAGTTTTTTGTGCTTTTTTACTTCTTTTGGAAAGTTTTTGAAAAGCGATACCGACCACTTTTCTACTTTTTTGGTACTGTTTTCCTGCTTGCATTTATTGGTTTACTCTTTGTTTGGAACGATTGGAGTCATTTAAAAGGCGATTCGTATCTGTCGCTTATCGAAGCGATATTTGTCTATACTTTTGTTATACTGTGGTTTAAAGATGTCTTCCATAATCTGTCCGAACAATACCTGTGGAATTTTCCACTTTTTTACTTTATATCGGGTTTTATTTTCTACTTTTCCGGTACCTTATTTCTATTTTTGATGGGTGATATTATTGATCAAACTCCAACCCTCGTGTTCGAGGATTATTGGGTTTTTAATCTAATCTTGATGATCATCAAAAATATATTTTTAATGGTAGGGATATGGAGAACTCAGAAGAAATAAAAATTGCTTTTTGGTTGGGAACGCTTGGAATGCTTTTCCTGGCTTTTGGTTTACTATCGCTGGTATTGTACTATCAGAATCATTTCTACAAAATGAAACGGAAAGAGACAGAGTTGTTACTGAAAACGGCTCTGGAAACCGAAAAAAGCGAACGGAAACGGATCGCTGCCGATCTGCATGATAGTGTGTCCGGCGACTTGAATGCGATTCGTAATTATTTAACAATCTTACAACGAAACGGAAGTATTGTCGGAAATCAGGACATTTTTGACGAAATCCGATCCGGTGTTGAAATGGCACTGGAAAATACCCGTAAAGTTTCCTATAATATTATGCCTCCGTTATTGGAAACCTACGGTTTGGTTACGGCGCTTACGGATTATCTGGACGGATTGAAAAAGAAAACGGAAATCGATTTTAAAGTGGTAAGTAATCAGGAGGAATTTAAAATTGCCGCTCCGGTTGCCTATGAGTTGTTTCGTATCGTTCAGGAGTTTACAACCAACATGATCAAATACGGAAAAGTGACGGAATCGATCGTAACAATGGTACTTTCTGACACTTTTTTTACAATTACGCTACAGGATAACGGAATTCCGTTTAACTTTACACAACTTTTGGCTACATCAAAAGGAACGGGCGTTAAAAATATTAATTCCCGGTTAAAGATTGTCGGAGCCGATTTTGTCCAAAACGAAACCGAAACCGGAAATAGTTTCACCATTACATTAAAGAAAGAAAAGTGCTTAGAGTAGGTATTGTGGACGATCATAAACTTTTTAGAAAAAGTTTGTCCTTTTTGATCAATTCTTTTGAAAATACCAACGTCGTTCTGGAAGCCCAGAACGGTCTCGATCTATTGGATCAGATTCAGGATCATACACTGGATTTATTGTTATTGGATATTCAAATGCCCGGTATGGATGGTTTTGAAACCTGTGAGCATATTCGAAAGCATTATCCGGATATGAAAGTACTCATCGTGTCACAACTCACCACTAAAGAGAGTATTCATAAGGTGATGGAATTGGGAGCGCATGGTTTCTTTACCAAGAATTCCGAACCGGAACAACTCGAAAATGCCATAAAAAGTATTCAGGATAAGGATTTCTATTTCGGACAGGAATTGGGAATGGTATTGCGGGAAGCAATTTTATGGGAGAAAAACAACAAACCTAAAATTACTGCTTCGTCGATTACAATTTCCGACCGGGAAATGGATGTGATCCGTATGGCTTGTAAGGAGCTGAGTAGTATCGAAATTGCCGACAGACTGCATATTAATGTCCGTACCGTGGAAACACACCGCAAACGCATTATGGAGAAAACCAACTCCAAAAACTTCATTGGCGTAATCCTTTTTGCACTTCGCAACCAGTTGATTTCAATCGACGAATTAACCGAATTTTAACTTCATTAACGGTGAAAACCCTCTACTTGTAGGGAAATCACGTGTTTTACCGGATAGAAAATCAGTATTTTTACGTATTGCATTTTAACTTAAGAATATGGAATTTTGTCTCAATAGAGTTTTTCATTTAGTAAGTTTAAAAAAGACCATATTGCCCTTTATTGATTTATTAACTGTGTGTTCCTAAACTTTTTAAGTTGATAATAAATATGGTCTCTTTTACATCATTTATGGTGTATTTTAGTTAGTGAAGTTCTTTTAATTTTGGGTTAAAATGCTGAGCGGCTAACAGTTCAGCATTTTTATTTTTTTTTATCTGAAAACCTTATTTATTATACATAAGTTTTTATTTGCATATCTTTAGTTTTTTTGAAAAAAAAAGCAGCTCATAGGGGGGCTGCTTTTTTCTTTTACGCTAATACCAACGCTTTTTATTCTTCTTCGATTCCGGTGATTTGCGTGATTTTGACTGGTTTTTGTTTTTGTTGCGGAAGTCTTTTTTGGCTCCGGGCTGCTCTTCTTTTTTCTCGCCTTCTTTCCATGGAAACGGATGATCCTCTACAACTTTAAGTTTCTGACGGGTAAGTTTTTCAATATCCTGTAAATACGGTTTCTCGTCTTTTCCGCAAAAGGATAAGGCTAATCCGGTATTTCCGGCACGTCCGGTACGTCCGATACGGTGTACGTAGGTTTCGGGAATATTCGGTAAATCAAAATTGATCACAAACGGCAGTTGCTCGATGTCAATTCCTCTGGCGGCAATATCGGTGGCAACCAAAACGGAAACTTCTTTATTTTTAAAGCCGTCCAGGACACGTTGACGTGCCGACTGGGATTTGTCTCCATGAATGGCTTCGGCGTTAATACCGTTCTTTTTTAAGGCTTTTACAACGTTGTCGGCACCGTGTTTGGTTCGGGCAAAAACCAAAACGTTCGAAAGTTTGTCGTTACGGATGATATGATACAATAATTTTCGCTTGTCTTCTTTCTCAACAAAGTATACTTTTTGTTGTACGGTTTCGGCTGTACTGGAAATTGGCGCTACCGACACATATTTCGGTTGTGTCAGGAACGTATCGGCCAATTCGCGAATGGCTAGTGGCATGGTAGCCGAAAATAATAACGTCTGACGGTTGTCCGGTGTTAGTTTGATAATCTTTTTAACATCGTTAATAAAACCCATATCCAGCATCTGATCGGCTTCATCCAAAACCAAATGGTGCATATGGTGCAGGTCGATAAAACCTTGTTTGTGTAAATCCAGTAAACGCCCCGGAGTGGCTATCAATACGTCAACACCTTTTTTAAGCTGATCGACCTGTGGCGTTTGGTTTACACCGCCAAAAATAACCAGTGTACGGATATTGGTGTATTTTCCGTACGTATTAAAACTTTCCCCGATCTGAATCGCCAGTTCGCGGGTTGGTGTCACGATTAGTGTACGAATGTGTTTTACTTTCTTTGATGATCCTACAATCCGGTGTAATAAATTCAGGATTGGAATGGCGAAGGCTGCCGTTTTTCCGGTTCCGGTTTGAGCGCAACCTACAAGATCAGTACCTTCCATGATGATCGGAATGGCCTGTTCCTGAATGGGTGTCGGGTTTTCATAACCCTCTTCGGTAAGCGCCTGTTGTATATTGCGAAGTAAATCTAAGTCTTGAAATTGCATAAAAAAACGATAACTGTTAGTAGCTATCGTTTGCAAAAATACTTTAAAATATTGGTTTTGTTTATATATTATGCTTCGCCTTCATAAAATCGGTGATCAAATAGGCGATTAATTTCCCTACAAGATGGTTATTTTTGTCCTGATCCAGATCCGGAGCGCCTTCACAAATGTGTAAGTAGGAGGCATTGCTACTCTGACCAAAGTAGTGAATAAACTGTCGTAATTCGGCTACCGAAAAACCACTCAACGTCATCGCACTACTCGCAATTCCGGGAAGGGCGTCCAAATCGATTTCAATACCAAAAGCATCCGTGGCAATATGTTTTAAGGCAACTTCCATTTCGTCGTCAAAGTCTTTTTCCCGGCGAACGGCAATTTGTTCGTACGTATTATAACGGATTTTTTCAGTTACTTTTTTAATCGAATCCAGTACGCTTTTCGGTGTATAGCTTTCGTGTAATCCGAAAATAAAATATTTTTTCAGAAAACCTTCTTCAAACGCATACGAAAACCCGTTGCCGCTATGGCGTCCTTCCAGAGCGCGGAAATCGGTATGCGCATCAAAATTAATGGCGTTAACGGCTCTTCCTTTTGCCAGTGCAAGTCCTTTAATGTTCCCGTAAGCATTATTATGTCCACCGCCAATTACAATTGGAGTCTTTCCGGCTTTGATAATCTGACAGACAATATGCGAGACTTCTTTGTCGATTTTTTCGACCATTTTAAAAAAATGCCTGCGGTCTTCTTTGTCCGTAATGTCCAACGTTTTGATAGCTTCCATTTGTTCGGAAACATCAATGCTACCCAATATCAGTAGCTGACTGCCTTTGCAGAAACGGTTGTTCTGGATGTTTACAATGCTTTTTAAAGTGCTTTCCCAGGCCGAAGCAGTTCCGGCTCTTCCCAGGTTGGCACGTACGCCAATGTCTTCCGGAATTCCCAGTAAAACAAATTCGGCATCGCTGGTCTGGAGAAATTCCAACGTATCCATTTCCTTGGGTACGGTTTGGATCCTTTCTCCGAATTTTATCTCACCACTACGGTGATTGGTAATTTTCGTTAAGTCGTTTAGTGTAAATCGGATAAGCTTTTCCATATAAAAAATGTTGCATCCAAAAATACTATTTTCTATAAAACTTTCGTTATTTTACGGAAATGAATAATTTTATAGCTAATTGTATTTGAAAAAAATGTGACTATGGAAAATCAAAAAAGTAACTCGAGCTTAAAAGCCATTATTGTTGTTTTGTCGTTATTGTTAATCGGGAGCTTGGCCTATATGTACAAAATGAGTACTGATAATCAGACTTCTGAAAACAAAATCATGTCGGAGAAAGATAAGTTAAATGAAGAGCTTCAAGCTGCGATTGCTAAATATGATGCTGCGATAGCGGATAACACTTCACTTTCGTCTGAACTGACGGCAGAAAGAGAAAAACTGATCCAATTGCAGAAAGAACTGGAAAAATCAAAGGGCGATGCGGCTTCGTTAGCAAAATTTAAAAACGATTACCTGCGTTTAAAACGTGAAATGGATAATCTGATGCGCGAAAATGAAGGGCTGAAAAAACAAAATGCGGCCTTAACTACACAACGTGACAGTACACAGACCGTATTAAACGACGCTAGAAGAGTGAACGATACATTGGTGTCACAAAACGACCAGTTGGCCAAAACGGTTGAAAAAGCGTCTAAATTAACGGTATTGAATTTACAGACGACTGCAGTAAAACAAAGAAGTTCCGGAAAACAAATTGATACGGACAAAGCGCGTAAAGCCGATGTATTGAAAGTGAGCTTTACCATTGCTGAAAACCAGGTAGCCAAATCGGGAGACAAAACGTACTATATCCAGATCATTGACAGTAAAAACAATGTATTAGGCGAAAAACGTACCGAGACTTTTGGTGATAAAGTGTTAACATACAGCTTTGTTAAAACGGTGAAATATGAAAACAAAACCGTTCAGGTGACGCAGGATTTACCGGTAGAAAATATTGAAGGGGGAACATTCTTCGTAAATATTTTCGACAAAGCGGAATTGGTATCCAAAACCAGCTTTACGTTGAAATAACAAATGATAAACGACAATACAACAAAAAAGAGGAACATAGGTTCCTCTTTTTTTATTGAATAAACTGACCTTCGATTAACACCTGATCAATCAGGTTGCTGCCAAAAGCATAGGGTAGCTGGTAATAGGAGGTAAGCGGTTGCGTAATGATGATATTCGCCTTTTTTCCTTTGGTGATACTTCCGTGTGTATCGGAAATTCCCATGGCATAGGCGCCGTTAATAGTTGCCGCATTAATAGCTTCTTCCGGTGTCATTTTCATTTTGATACAGGCGGTAGCGACTACAAAATTCATATTTCCGGATGGCGTGGTTCCCGGATTAAAATCGGAGGCTAAAGCCAACGGTAATCCGGCTTGTAGCATTTTTCGCGCCGGCGTATACGGAATGCTGATAAAATAGGAACAGCTTGGTAGTGCGACCGGCATAGTGGTACTGTCTTTTAAAACAGCAATATCTTCATCGGTTACAATTTCCAGGTGGTCTACCGATAAAGCACCGTGTTTCACACAGGCTTCGATGCCATTTATGGCGGTAAACTGATTTACGTGGATTTTCGGAATCAATCCGTGTTGTTTTCCCGCTTCGATAATACGTTCGGTTTCGGCTACCGAAAAATAACCGGTTTCCAGAAAGGCATCCACATATTGAGCCAGGTTTTCGCGGGCAATAGCTGGAAGCATTTCGTTAATGATCAAATTGATATAACCTTCGTGGTTTTCTTTATATTCGGATGGGAAAGCATGTGCCCCTAAAAAAGTCGCTTTGATGGCAATCGGGTAGTTTTCGGATAAACGTTTGATCACCCGTAGCATTTTTAATTCGGCTTCTACCGTAAGTCCGTAACCGGATTTGATTTCGACAGCTCCGGTTCCCTGGCGCATCACTTCTTCCAAACGTACTTTCGATTGGTTGTAAAGGTCTTCTTCGGAGGTTTCCTGTAATTTTTTAGCCGAATTCAGAATACCACCGCCACGACTGGCAATCTCTTCATAACTCAGTCCATTAATCCGATCTACAAATTCCTGCTCGCGATTGCCGGCATACACAATATGCGTATGGCTGTCGCACCACGTTGGAAGTACGGTTTTACCGGTCGCATCAATTAATTCACAGTCTTCTGATGACGGACAGTCTGCCATCGGGCCAAAATCGGCAATCCGATCGTTTTCAATCAATAGGAAAGCATGGTCTATTTTGGGTAAAACGGCCATTTCGGCACCGGAAACTTTGGCTACGGGAGTTTCCCGTACCTGTAGAAGTTCTTTGATGTTCTGGATTAAAATTTTCATAGGATTTTATCTTGAAAGAGCAGCTTTTATAAGTGCTTAAATAATTTTTGTAAAAATAAACCGGAATTTTAAAAACTCCTATCTTTATATAAAATTATTATGCCGTGAGAAAAGTCAAGTATCGTAAAGTCCGCAAAGTTCAGCCCAATTATTATGAATATACCGGTGTTCACACCAGCGAGCCGGTAGGAATGCAGTTATTTGTTTACAATGAAAAACGCTTTGAAGAATATACAAAAATTACGCTGAATAAGGTTGAAAAAGAACTCAACGACAAATTGCAGGAAGAGGATGTGAAATGGCTTAATATTCACGGACTTCACGATGTCGAACTGATCCAGAAGATAGGAGAATTGGTCGGAATCCAGAATTTTCTTGTCGGCGATATTCTGAATACCCAGCGAAGAACCAAGCTCGAAGAACTGGACGATATGTTGTTTTTTAATATCAAATCGATTTTACCGGGGGAAGATCTGGATAATATCAGTGTCGAACAGATCAGTTTTATTCTAAAAGGAAATATGCTGGTCTCGTTTCAGGAAAAAAGGAGTGACTTTTTTACGCATATCCGCGAGCGTATCCGTACGGCTACGGGAATTGTCCGCAAAAAGAAAAACGATTATCTGTTGTATCTGATGCTGGATGCGATTATCGAAAATTTTTATATCACCATCGAAAATTACGAAGACCGGATTGAGGCGTTGATGATTGAATCCAAAACGAATTACCGTCAGGATGTACTCATACGAATTGAAAAAAATCGGGAAAATCTGAATTTTCTAAAACGTTCCATTATCCCGTTGCGCGATGCGTTGTATAGTCTGAAGAGTTTTCAGGATGATGATCAGTATGATGGAATTGAGCAATCCAATTATACATTTTTTGCCCGTTTGCATCAGAAATGTCTCGAACTTTTGGAACAGATCGATTACGATACCAATTCGCTGGATAGCGCCTCGCACTTTTATTTTTCGGCCCAAAGTCAACGGATGAACGAAATTATGAAAGTGCTAACCGTGGTGTCTGTTATTTTTATGCCACTCACGTTTATTGTGGGAGTTTATGGGATGAATTTTGAAAACATGCCGGAGTTAAAAACGGATAACGGCTATTTTGCGGTTCTGGGTATTATGGCGATACTGGCCATTTTAATGGTGACCTATTTTAAAAGAAAAAAGTGGTTTTAAAGCAATGAACGATACGTTATGAAAACATTTATAAGTGCCATTTCGGGAAAGGAATTTCCGGCAGCCGAAAAAGTTTCCGGAAAAACAATCCGGGCTTCCATTATGGATTTTATACTGAAAGAACATCCGGAATTTACGCGGGAACAGTATTTGTCGGTTGGAGAATTAAATTATTACCGTGAAAAATATATTTCGGATTTTTTGATTAAGGAAGTCGGTGAAATTTCTGAACTGGAAAAAACAGTTTTGCATGCGCTGAAAGATAAGAAAATAGTAATCAATAAGCCTGAAGAAGAGGGGCAAGGGTATACTTTTGGACAACGGGTAGCTGATAAGGTAGCGGAGTTTGGCGGTAGCTGGACGTTTATTATATCCTTTGTCGTTTTTTTGATTGCCTGGATTGCCCTAAACGTTTTTATGCTGGCCAATAAAGGTTTTGATCCCTATCCGTTTATTTTGCTGAATCTGATTCTTTCCTGTATTGCGGCTTTACAGGCTCCGGTGATTATGATGAGTCAGAACCGCCAGGAGGAAAAAGACCGGGAACGATCTAAAAACGATTACATGATCAATTTGAAATCGGAGTTGGAAATACGGATGTTACACGAAAAAATTGATCATCTGATTTTACATCAGGAACAGTCGATGTTGGAAATCCAGAAGATTCAAATCGACATGATGAATGATATCATTCATAAGATGGAAAATAAAAAGTAAGGCTATTGAACTTCGATTTTATAGGCGTCCAGTAATCCCAAAACCGCCGGATAGGCAAATTTGGCACGGGTAATTGTATTCTGATCCGGATTTATCGAATAATTGATAGCCGTACGGAAATCGGCTTTTTCGAGTATCGTATGGTTAAATATGGCTTTGCTAAAGTCACAGTTTGGAAAACGTACACCTGATAAATCGGCATCGGTAAAATCGACATCCTCGAGAATACAATCGGAAAAATGCGAGTTTTTAAGTTTTAAACCGTAAAAAGAGCCCAATTTTATAGTACAACGATTCAACGTTAGTTGTAGTAAAAACGGATTACTGTCGTTAAAGTTAACACCGAGCAATTTACAATCGGTAAAGCTGACATTCTTAAAGGAAGTGCCGCTTACGTTTGCCATACTGAAATCACAATCCGTAAAGGTGCAATCCAAAAATGAAAAATTATTCAAATAGGCATTCCCAAACTGACAATTGATAAACTGGCAATTGTCGTATTCGGCTTTTTCCAATACGCTGACTTTTTCAAAAAGTTGATCTTCAAATAACATATATAATCGGATTAAAATGATAAAACCTGTAGTGTCCAGGACAACTACAGGTTTTAGTTACTATTGAGAAATAATTATTTTAAACTTCCCACCATGTCTTCCGGTTTTACCCAGGCGTCGAAATCTTCTGGTGTAACATATCCCAAACGTACCGCTTCTTCTTTTAAAGTAGTTCCGTTTTTGTGAGCTGTTTGCGCGATTTCAGCCGCTTTGTAATATCCGATTTTGGTGTTTAAAGCCGTTACTAACATTAGAGAATTGTCGACCAATTCTTTAATACGCTTGTGGTTTGGCTCGATTCCCTGTGCACAATGCTCATCAAACGAAACACAAGCGTCACCTAATAAACGAGCCGATTGCAGGAAGTTAGCTGCCATTAACGGTTTGAAAACGTTTAATTCGTAATGTCCCTGAGTACCGCCAATGGTAATCGCTACGTCGTTACCCATTACCTGAGCACATACCATGGTTAAAGCCTCACATTGTGTAGGGTTTACTTTTCCGGGCATAATAGACGATCCCGGTTCGTTTTCCGGAATGAAAATTTCACCAATTCCGGAACGTGGTCCTGATGCCAACATACGGATATCGTTGGCAATTTTATTTAAGGATACAGCCAATTGTTTTAAGGCGCCATGCGTTTCTACAATAGCGTCGTGTGCTGCTAAAGCTTCAAATTTATTTTCGGCTGTTACAAACGGATGACCGGTAAATTTAGCAATGTATTCAGCTACTTTTACGTCATATCCTTCCGGAGTGTTTAATCCGGTTCCAACAGCGGTTCCGCCTAAAGCTACTTCCGATAAGTGTGAAAGTGTATTTCTTACTGCTTTTAAGCCGTGATTTAACTGGGCTACATAACCTGAAATCTCCTGACCTAATGTTAATGGAGTTGCATCCATTAAGTGTGTACGGCCAATTTTTACTACAGTTTTAAATTCCTCTGCTTTCGCCTGTAGCGTATCTCTTAGTTTTTCTACACCTGGAATGGTTACTTCTACTACTGCTTTGTAGGCTGCGATATGCATTCCTGTTGGATAGGTGTCGTTTGATGACTGTGATTTGTTTACGTCGTCGTTTGCTTTGATAACGGCTTCACCTTCACCGATCTTAAATCCGGCCAATACCTGGGCACGATTTGCAATTACTTCGTTTACGTTCATGTTACTTTGCGTACCCGATCCGGTTTGCCAGATTACCAATGGGAATTCACCGTCTAATTTTCCGGCTAAAATCTCATCGCAAACAGCTGCAATAGCGTCTCTTTTTTCTACTGCTAACACCCCTAAATCGTGATTGGCATAGGCTGCCGCTTTTTTAAGATAGGCAAAACCTTCCACGATTTCTTTTGGCATCGAACCCGAAGGACCGATTTTGAAGTTGTTTCTAGAACGTTCTGTTTGAGCTCCCCAGTATTTGTCTGCCGGAACTTTCACTTCACCCATGGTGTCTTTTTCTATTCTGTATTCCATTTTTATTGTTGTGTATAAGTTGTTACTGTCGATTTAAAACCATAAAAACGATCCTGTGTGTAAACCGTATACGCAGTTTTAAAATCCTTTCAAAAATAGACAATATCGACAGCTTAAAAAAATGAATTAAAATAAATTTCTGATAAATATTGGACAAGCCGATTATTCGGCTTATCTTTGGCAGGTATTCAAAATTCCGGAAAACATGTTTGAATTTCAACAGTATTTAGGCTTTTTACTTTTCTTATGTATTTTAACCATTGGTTTTTGGTTAATGATTTTCCTGGTAGGTTTCGTTCAATATTGGGTTGGCGGTGCTATCATCGAATTGATCAAAGAAAAGAGAAACAAAAAGAAAGCAGAATAATTAATTTTATTCAAGATATAAAGGGAACATTTGTTCCCTTTTATTTTATAACAAAGGGCGCTTTAAGCGCCCTTTGTTATTTATAATACGTTATTGTACGTTCCACTACATATTTCGGTTCGTTGTCTATCGAAATTGTCTTTTTGATCCAGTTGCCTTTTTTGTCGTATTCGTATCGTATTTTACGGTCGGTAGCTGATTTATTGCCTTTCCCAACTGTTTTTTCATAAATCATATTGTTATGATCATCAAAAGTGTAAAGCTGATGTGATACGATTTCCTGGTTGACAATTTCTTTGCGTTCGATCAGATTGTTGTTGTTGTCGTATTTAAACTCTTCTAAAATTTTTCCGTCTGCAAAACCGTCATAAGTTCGGTTGGAAGTCATATTACCTTTCGCATCAAAAGTGCGTACTTCAGAATATTCAAGCGTATTGTCTTTATTTAACGTTTCGGTTTGCAGTAATAGATTTTTGTCATTGTATTTGTTGTTGATCGTATATATTTTTTTATAATCCGGATTCAAACGCTGTTCGGTTTGCAGATTGTTGTTGCTGTCGTACGTATAGGTTGTGATATACTGTACGGATGTTTCACGAAGAAATGATTTTTCTTCGCGGATTTTGCCGTTAGAACCGAAAACATAGGTGTTGCGATCAATTAAATTGTCTTTGTCGTCAAATCGGCGCACTTCTACGCGTTGGTTCTTAATAAAGGTGTTGAGTGTTTTTTCCAGTTGAACTCCTTCCGGATTTCTACGGGTGATGATGGTGTTGTTTCCATTGTCGTCCCAGGAATATTTGGTTGTGAATGCTTTGCCTGGGCTTACATATTGCGATACTAATAATTTTTTATCTTTATTAATAAAGGTGGTTTCTTCCAGTAGGCCACCTTCCAGGAGGATTTTCTTTTCGTGAATCAGACTTCCGGTAGGGCTAAACTCCAGCCAGGTATTGTAGCTGTTTGGGTTTTCCGTTGCCGGTTTTGCCTTTTGCCCGTTGGCAAGTAGAAAGGATTTTTCGGATACGGTTTTTACATTGTCGGTCAGTTTAAAGTCTTTCCAGTTGTTTACAATTTCAGGTTCGGTTTCCGTTTTGGTTTGGTCTTTTTTACAGGCGATTAGTAAAAATGAAAATAAAAGCAGGGTAAAGGTTGATCTCATTTGTTGTCAATTAATTTTCAAAAATCCATTATTTTTTTGACAACGCCAATTATTTATCAAAATTAACAGTGTTGTTTTGATCTTAAATAAAAAAAATCTGCCGTGACAGCAGATTTTTTTAAAATTATAACAGTGTAAAAAGTATGGTAAAATTATTAGACACCGTTTTTGTGATTTGGTTGCTTTAGTTTGTGATAATTTTTTTCAAAGAATAGAAAAAATTAACTTCTGTTTGTAAATTTAACATCCAATTGACTATCGTTTTGTTTTTACTATAATAACAGCTTGTTGTTATTTTGTTAAATGGACAAATTCTTTTTAAAAGCTATTAAAGTATTGAATATGAATCCAAAAGTTGATCAATTTTTAGATAAGGCTACAAAGTGGAAAGAAGAAATGACTTTGTTGCGGGAAATCGTGCTGACATCGAATCGCCTTGTAGAGGATTATAAATGGATGCATCCGTGTTATACCTTGTCCGGGAAAAATGTAGTGCTCATCCACGAGTTTAAGGACTATTGTGCGCTGTTGTTTCATAAAGGTGTACTGCTTAAGGATCCTAACGGGATTTTAATTCAGCAAACCGAAAATGTACAGTCGGCGCGACAGTTGCGTTTTACGAATTTGGCTGAAATCAAGGAATTGGAGCCGATAATCGCGGCGTATCTCGATGAGGCTATTGCGATTGAAGCGTCGGGAGCAAAGGTGGTATTAAAAGAAACAACGGATTATGCTATACCGGAAGAATTCCAGCAACGATTGGATGAAGATCCGATTTTAAAAAATGCGTTTGAGGCCTTAACTCCGGGACGACAACGGGCGTATTTGTTTTATTTTTCACAGGCCAAACAATCCAAAACCAGAATCGCGCGCATTGAAAAATACCTGCCGAATATTTTGAGAGGAAAAGGAATCGACGATTAATCTATTCGATTGGTTTTAATGTATTGCGGTATTGTGACGGGGTGATGTTTTCAAACCGTTTAAAAAACTTTGTAAAATTCGAAGGATCAAAGGTGAGTAGTGTGGCGATTTCGGCTATGGTTTTATCCGGAATGGCCAGCAATCGTTTGGATTCGTCCATGATTCGTTTTTCGAAGAAATAACAGGGCGATTTACCGGTTTGCATTTTGATAGTAGTACTCAGATGTACCGGATGAATACACATGATGGATGCGATATCTTTAATTTCGTACATAATATCGCTATGACCTTCCAGAATGCTATCGATGTGACGATCGACCTGATTAATAAACTCCAGAGTGATTTCTTCTTTTCGACGGCTATATTTCAGTGGTAATTTTGTCATACGAATGATTCCATTTACTGTGGAATTAAAAAATCCGCCATACAGCGGATTTTTACTTTATTTTTTGATTTTTGCTTGCGCGTCATCGTATTTTTTTGAAACGGCATCCCAATTGATCAGATTAAAGAACGCGGTGATATAATCGGCTCTTTTGTTTTGATAGTTTAGGTAGTAAGCATGTTCCCATACATCCATCCCTAAAATTGGTGTTCCGGAAATACCCACATTAGGCATTAAAGGATTGTCCTGATTTGGTGTGCTGCCTACTACAAGATTACCCGCTTTGTCTACAACCAACCATGCCCATCCGGAACCGAATTGTTTGGCACCGGCATCCGAAAATTGTGTTTTAAAGTTTTCGAACGAACCAAAAGTTTTGGTAATCGCATCGGCTATTGCGCCTTTGGGTTCACCGCCGGCTTTTGGTGCCATAATTTCCCAATACAGGTTGTGGTTGTAATAACCGCCGGCATTGTTGCGTACAGCTTTGTTTTCCATATCCAGTTTGGTCAGGATATCTTCAATGGTTTGTTTTTCCAATGCGGTACCTGCAATGGCCTTATTCAGGTTGTTTGCATAACCAACATGGTGTTTGGAATAATGTATTTCAACGGTTTTAGCGTCGATATAAGGTGCTAAGGCATCATATGCATACGGAAGTCCTTTCATTTGGAAGGTTCCGGGATCGGCTTTTACATCAGCAGGATTACCTACCGGTGTTGCCGTTTTTGTCTGTTCTACCGGATCCGGGATTTCAACTACCTCTTCCAGCTTGTTTTTGTCTTTACAGGAAAAAAGCAAGGTTGAAAAAAGGAAACCGGCAATAAGGATTTTAGAATTTTTCATGGCTTATTAATTATTGAATTTACGGTTTCTATATATAATTTTTTAGCAGCATCGGGCGATAAATGGCGTACCTGCATCCAGGCATTCATTTTAAAAGCGTCCCTTAAATCCTGAGGCTCCTGATGTTGCTTGAGTCTGTTGGTTCCGGATAGCGCCTGTTTATAATAAGCATAGAGACGCAACATGACATCCTGAGGTAAATTCTCCGTCATATTGGAAGCTTTTTCAAAGGCTTCCTGAAATTGCGTATCTAAATTAGAATCGGACATTATTATTTTTTTGCAATGATCGTTTTGCCGCCTACAGCCTTATCATTTAATTTTACATTCACTTCGGTACCTAAAGGTAAGTATAAATCTACCCTCGATCCAAATTTAATAAATCCGGCATCGGTTCCCTGAACAACGCGCATCCCTTCCTGCGCATAGTTTACAATTCGTCGTGCCAATGCTCCGGCAATCTGACGGTACAGAATTTCTCCGAAAATACGGTTTTCTACGACAACGGTCGTTCTTTCGTTTTCTTCACTGGCTTTCGGATGCCAGGCCACCAGGTATTTACCCGGATGGTATTTGCTGTATTTTACTTCTCCGTTTACGGCATAACGCGTTACGTGTACGTTAATCGGAGACATAAATATCGATACCATAAGACGTTTGTCTTTAAAGTATTCCGGCTCGTATACTTCTTCGATAACCACTACTTTTCCGTCTACCGGAGCAATAATGTGATTGTCGTTGATGTCTACAATTCTTTTTGGGTTTCTGAAAAATTGCAGTACAAGTACTAATACAACCAATCCTAACAGTTGCACCACTTTTTGTAACCATAGGATACTGATAAATTCATCAGCTAAAACAGCTGTCAAAGCAACCAAAAAGGTTGTGATTAAGATAATTTTTGAGCCTTCTTTATGAAACATAATTTAAAATTTGATAAAACAAATAAAGAAATGGTATTGCAAATATAACACTATCCAGCCGATCCAGGATACCGCCGTGTCCCGGCATTATTTTTCCACTGTCTTTTACTCCGGCGGTACGTTTAAATTTGGACTCGACTAAATCGCCGATAGTGCCGAAAAACCCTACAATTAAACCGGTTATGATCCAGGTAACAGGGGAGAAGAATGTAAAAAACTGACTGATAATATAACTTCCGATCATGGTAAAAACCAATCCACCAACAAAACCTTCAATTGTTTTTTTAGGCGATATGCGTTCGAATAGTTTGGTTTTTCCAAAAGATTTGCCCACGATATAGGCAAAAGTGTCATTGGTCCAGATCAGGATAAAAATTCCGATAATGATATTAGGTGTGAAGCTACCGGTAATAAATGGTACTTTCATTAACAAAATAAACGGCAATATGATATAACCGAACAATTTTACATATTTGGCCGATTTATCACTGCGTACCGGTTGTGCCGATCCGAATAAATCGATCATTAAATTTACCGAAACAAACAGTGTTGCCAGGCAAATCGCAATATCGGTATAAAAGGAATTGATACGGAATACAATAAAGAGAATATAGGCGCCAAGTCCTAATACAATTGGTAAACCGTTTTTAAGGTGGATTAGTTTGCAGAATTCGACTACCGCAATCAATAAGAATATGCCGAAGAGCAACGTAAAGCTCACTTCAGAAAACAGAGTAGCTGTTAGTAATAAGACGATATAGATAAACCCCGAAAGGGCCCTGATACTACTTTCCCGCATGCTACAAATCTTCTAAAAGCAATAAATACAGATTTTTAGGGCAACTGCCATACTGTAAAAAATCTTCTTCTTTTGCTTTTTCGAAATATTTAAAAGTGGTGATATTGGTTGGGTATTCTTTATCGTATTTGCGTTTAATTTCCCGTAGACCATCGCTTTTATTCGCTAAAATCTGACTGGTTGTAGCCAGAATAATGATATTTGAGGGTAAATCGTTGGGTTTGTTCTGGCGTAACTGATTGGATGAGAAAAGGATAGAGCCTTCGTCGGCAATCAGGTTTTCGCAGGAAGCAAATAAAAATTTAGGATTTTTAGGACTGTTGTAGTTGAGTTTATTTTCGTCAAGCAGACTGTAGAGTTTTGGTTCCAAACAAATGACATCGCTTTCAAACCAGTCGTTTTCTACCAAAATATTCTCAAACTGTTCGTGTACTTCCGTTAAATTTTCACAATACAAAAACTTACCTCCATTTTTTTTGAAATTGAAAGTAAATTGCTCGTCTATCGGCATCTCAATCTCTGGATGATAATGGCTCAATTCGGGTTCTCTCTCCTCTTTTGAAGCATCATTCGCACTGCCGAAAAGTTTTTTAAAAAGACTCATAAAAGTAGGTCAGATCTTTGTTTTTTGCACTTGAAATCAATCAAAGATAAAAAAATCTTAATTCAATTTTACAATCGAATTAAGATTTTTGTATAAAATGTTATAATTATTTTTCTTAAGATTCAGTAACTACTTCATTTTCTGTTTTTTCATGTGGACGCTGCCCAAATATGGCTTCCAGGTCGTCTTTGAAAATTACTTCTTTTTCGATCAGAATGTCGGCAAGTTGGTTAAGTTTCTCTTTGTTTTCATTCAGAATCTGAATCGCTCTGTCGTACTGGGATTCGATCAGATCGGAGATCTCTTTGTCTATAATTTTGGCCGTTTCTTCCGAGTATGGTTTCGAGAAATTATACTCACTCTGACCCGATGAATCGTAGTAGGTGATGTTTCCTAATTTATCGTTCAGACCATATACGGTTACCATAGCACGAGCTTGTTTGGTTACCTTTTCAAGGTCGCTTAAGGCTCCGGTTGAAATTTTATTGAAAATTACTTTTTCAGCTGCACGCCCACCCATGGTAGCACACATCTCGTCCAGCATTTGTTCCGGACGTACAATTAGACGTTCTTCCGGTAAATACCAGGCAGCTCCAAGACTTTGACCTCGTGGTACAATGGTTACTTTTACCAATGGTGCTGCATGTTCTAACATCCAGCTTACAGTAGCGTGACCCGCTTCGTGAATCGCAATAGCGCGTTTTTCTTCCGGGGTAACGATTTTGTTTTTCTTTTCAAGACCACCTACAATTCGGTCTACAGCATCCAGGAAGTCCTGTTTGTCAACCGCTTTTTTACCTTTACGAGCCGCAATAAGCGCTGACTCATTACATACGTTGGCAATATCGGCACCGGAGAATCCAGGTGTTTGTTTGGCCAGGAATTCAGTGTCCAGCTCTTCCGATTTTTTCAACGGTTTTAAGTGTACTTCAAATATTTCTTTACGCTCACGGATGTCTGGAAGGTCTACATAAATCTGTCTGTCGAAACGACCGGCACGCATTAACGCTTTGTCCAATACGTCGGCACGGTTGGTAGCGGCCAATACGATTACGTGGGTATTCGTACCAAAACCATCCATTTCGGTTAACAATTGGTTTAATGTGTTTTCACGTTCGTCGTTTGATCCGGAGAAATTGTTTTTACCACGAGCTCTACCTACAGCATCAATCTCGTCGATAAAGATAATTGAAGGTGATTTTTCTTTAGCCTGTTTAAACAAATCCCGTACACGTGATGCGCCAACCCCTACGAACATTTCTACGAAATCCGAACCGGATAATGAGAAGAACGGTACTTGTGCTTCGCCGGCTACGGCTTTTGCCAAAAGGGTTTTACCGGTTCCCGGAGGTCCTACCAATAAGGCTCCTTTCGGGATTTTACCACCGATGCTGGTATATTTTTCAGGATTTTTCAGGAATTCAACGATCTCCTGGATTTCTTCTTTAGCACCTTCCAGTCCGGCTACGTCTTTAAAGGTTACCTTGATGTCGTTTTTCTCGTCAAAAAGACGTGCTTTGGATTTTCCGATTGAGAAAATCTGTCCGCCACCACCTCCGGATCCGCCACCTGACATTCTTCGGAACATAAATAACCAGAAGGCAATGATCAGGATAATAGGCAGGAAGTTGATCAAGATATCACCCCAATTGCTTTCCGGCTCTGAGGAATAGTCTTTTAATTTTCCTTCCAAACGGGCTTCCTCCAGTTTCTTTTGGAAAAGTTCACTGTTGGTACCGATGTCCAGCGTATAATGAGGACCTGTATTGTCTTTGCCCAACAGGTTTTTCTTCTCAATTTTTTCGTGGGTTTTGCTGTTAAGTGCTGCTTTGTTCAAGTATACCTGAGCCGTACTTTTGTTGAAAACGACTTTTTCGACCTGACCAGAGTCAAGGTATTGGTAAAAACGGGATAAGGAGGTAGGTTTTACTTCCTGAAAATTCGTTCCGCTTGAAACAAGTTGAATCGCAATTAAAATCAAAAGTACGGCCCCATAAATAACCCATGGGCTAATTCTGATCTTAGAAGGATTTGGTTTTTTATCTTTTGACATGTGAAATGTGGATGTTTAGTATTTGTTTTGGATAGAAGTGATTTTTGCATCACCCCAAAGGCTTTCGATGTTGTAGTACTCACGGATGTGTTTCTGGAATACATGTACCACGATCGTTACGTAGTCCATTAGTATCCATTCTCCGTTTTCGGCACCTTCAACATGCCAGGGTTTGTCTTTTAGTTCCTTGGAAACAATTTTTTGTACGGAATTGGCAATGGCGTTAACCTGTGTATTGGAATTACCGTTACAAATTACAAAATAATCACATACGGTATTTTCGATTGCTCTTAGATCCAGAATATCTATATCATTACCTTTTACTTCTTCAACTCCCTTAATGATGTTAGCTAACAGATCATCATTGTTAATATTATCCTTTTTTGCCATTTATTATTTTATATATTTTCGCAAAGTTATCAAATTTTGTCTTTATTTTTGAACCTTAACACAAGATTAGCGATAGTAAAGTTATTTATTTCTATGAATATTATCAAACTCGGTGCCACAAGTTCTACAAATGATTTTTTAAAAGATTTACTGGCAAAACAATTTGTGGAAAATTTTACCGTGGTTGTGGCAGAACATCAGACAAAAGGAAAGGGGCAAATGGGCGCCGAATGGAATGTGGAGTCGGGTAAGAATTTGACCTGTAGTGTTTTAGTTCGGGATTTGCTATTGGATATTCAGGCGATCTTTCATTTGAATGTCGCCGTGGCTGTTAGTATAATCGAAGGTCTGGAAGAATTTGCTATTGGCGGATTGGCGATTAAATGGCCAAACGACATTTTGGCAGAGAGTAAAAAGATTGGTGGCATACTTATCGAAAACAGTATCAAACGCAATGGCGAGATTTTCTCGATAGTAGGTATCGGATTGAATGTAAATCAGGAGTATTTTGAGAACCTGCCAAAAGCTTCATCGCTCTACGCGATCTGTGGAAGGTCTTTTGACAAAGAGGCAGTCATGTTGGCTATATTGGGAAATCTGAAGCGAAACTTGTCGCTTTTACAGGCGAAAGAATATGGGTTGTTGTGGCAGTCCTACGACAACAGATTGTTTAAAAAAGGAATTCCCATGCCTTTTGAAGCGAATAATGGTTCGCATTTTATGGGAATTATCCAGGGAGTAACTCCAAACGGTAAGCTTGAAGTACTCCTTGAGGACGATTCCATTACTACTTTTGATATCAAAGAGGTAAAATTATTGTACTGATTTTACCGGACAATGATTTCGTATTTCTGTAATAATCCTTTTAATCCTTCTTTCGAAAACTGAGCTTTGCGCAGTTTGGTTTTTTCCGGGTCGATGGTAAAATTGTAGCTGGTCAGGAAATCGGCTTTTTCTGCAATGGCGTCGGTAAAAACAGCCTGATGCAGATTGCAGTTGTCGAATAAAACTTCCGTTAAATTGGTTGCCATAAAATCAACTGCGATCATACTGCAATTGGTAAACGTCATTTTTTTGAGCTTTAAAGCATAAAATTTGGCGTAATCCAAAACACAATTGTTAAAGTGAAATTCAAATAACAGCTGATCGGTCATGGCAAAATTTACATCGGTAAAATCGCAGTGGTTAAAAACAGCATTCCGTAAACCGACATAATTGATTTGCGCTTCCTTAAAATTGCAGTTGTAAAAAATACAATCGGTAAAAACAACACCTGAAAAATTACAATTGCTAAAATCGCAATCGGTAAAAGTGCATTCTTCGAATTCTTTGTATTTGATTTCGCTTTCGGAAAAAAGCTGGTTGGTAAAAGGGGTATTAAATATAAAATCGCTGTGGGTCATTCAAAAATTTGGTATTTATAGAAGTAGGTTTTTGTTCATGGGCTAGTCTTTTGGGTTTTCTAAGTGAATTCGTTCGAGTATATCCCGATCGATAGGCTTACATAAATAGCCTACAATCTCGGGAAAACTGTTTGCTTTTTCGCGATCTTCGTTAGCAATGGAGGAACTGGCTATGTAGATTGCGGGCTTTTTTTCAAACCCGAAATCCATCCGTTGTAACTCATTCATAAAAGCCCAGCCGTCCATTTCCGGCATATCGATGTCGAGTAGGATAACATCGGGAAATTCCTCGGCGCTTTGAATGGCTTTTAGTGAGTCGATAGCAACTTTTCCATTTTTGTAACTCAGAATCTGACTAAATAATTGACTTTTCTCAATTATTTTCTTTGTAATTAATTGATAAATGGGGTCATCATCAATTATACAGATACTTTTTGGGGCGTTCATCTGAAATATATTTTAAAAGTTGTTCCTTCGTCTAATGTACTTTTAACGACTATTTTTCCTCCCATAGCATCAATCTGGTTTTTTGAAATGAATAATCCTATTCCTCTTGCATCAGCATGATTGGTGAATGTTTTATACATTCCGAATAGTTTTTCTCCATTTTTTTCCAGATCAATTCCAATTCCGTTGTCGGAAATTTCCAATACGGTTTTACCGTCTTCCTGGTAGGATTTCAGATCAATTACGGTTTGTCTGTCGGCATGTCCGTATCGGATGGCATTCGATATAAAGTTAAGTAATATACTTTCTAAATAAGCAGGATTGTACTTGACTTCGATGTCTTTGTTGACATCATTATGGATGATCACATCGTTTTTAAGTAATTGCTCCCGAAGTACGTCCAGCGTCTTGTTAATGTATTTTTTTAAATTTAAAGGTTCTATAATCAGGTTGATATTGGTCTGGATGGTTACCACCTCGTTTAGGTTGTTCATCGTTTCGTTTAGTACCGAGGAAACCGATTTTAACAACTGAATCATCTCGTCTCGTTCTTCGTCGGTATCGGCCGATTCGATCAGGTTTGAAATCGATTGGATGTTACTGGTGTGCGAACGCAGGTTGTGCGAAACGATGTATGAGAAATTCAGCAAGCGTTTGTTTTGCTCGGTTACCAGATGTAGCGTGTTGTTGAGTTCGATTTCTGCCATTTTGGCTTTTGTAATGTCGATCATAATACCACGCAGGTTTACGGCTATATCGTTTTCGACTACCACACTTACAATATCGCGTAGCCATACGATTTCGCCGTCTTTACGGATCATGCGGTATTCGAAATCGTGTTGTCTTTTTTCGTAGGTGTAACGCGACATAAAGGCGATAACCCATTCTTTGTCGTCGGGATGTACATGATTAATCCAGAAAGACGGCGTTTCCAACCATTCTTCCGGTGTATAACCAAGGATGTCTTCTACTTTTCGGCTGATAAAGGTGAAGTCAAAGGTATTTGGATCGCCTTCCCAAACAATACCGTCAATGGTGTTGATCAAAGATTCGATCTTCTGCTGTGATTTTAAAATGACTTCTTCAGAGTTTTTACGCTCTGTAATGTCTTCGGTTGAAACCAATACGCGTTCCAGTGTTTTTTCATATTCCGGAACCACACTCCAACGGAAATGGATGTGTTTGTATTGGTTGTCCATGAATTTGATCTGAGAATCACCTGTAATATGATTTTGGCGTTGCGTAATGGCGATAAGCTGTTTCGAGAAAATCGGAATGGATTCGTCGTCGAAAATCGTACTTAGTTTGCCTTTTAGGATGTTTTTGTCTTTTACCGAATGTAGCGCAAGACACATGTTGTTAACGTCAATTACTTTTACTAATGACAAGCATTTGCGGATTACGTCGATATTGTTTTTCAGATAGGCTTCGACTTCTTCTCTCGGCATATCTATAAGGCCCAATTCGGTCAGGTATTTTTTGACTTCCGAGAAATCTTCTTCCCATAACGGAATCGGTGAGTTGTTGAATAAACTTTTAAAACGTTTTTCGCTTCGCTTGATACGATCCTGTGCTTCTTTTTTATCGGTAATGTCTTCGATGATTCCGATATGTGAGGTTGGTTTTTCACCTACCGACCAAAGTGGTGTAATCGTCACGCTGGCCCAAACGATATTGCCGTCTTTGTGGAAGAAACGCTTTTCAAGTCCGAATTCGCGGATGACACCTCTTTTTAAAAGACGCATTTTTTTGAAATCGTTTTCCAAATCGTTCGGATGGGTGATCATCATATAATCCATCTTGCTGATTTCGTTGGTTTCGTAACCAAGCATCTGACAAAAGCGTTCGTTGGCTTCTATAAAAGTACCGGAGTTGGAGTCGATATGTGCAATTCCGATGGCGGCCTGTTCGAAAATGGATTTGAATTTAATTTCGCTCTTCATCAAACGAAGTGCCTGCGAATGTACCAAACGTTGTAATTCGGATGGTCGTTTTAATAAACTTGTGGTAAACAACCCGCAAATCAGTGACAATACAATCGCTAGAATAGCAATTGGGATTAATTGTTTGATCAGGTAATAGTTGTTCGTGGTTATCAGGTATAGTTTCCAGTCGCCGTCGGGAAATGAAACGGTTAAATGGGTTTTATTGGCGAAGTTCTTTTTGTTGGGAAGGAAAAATTCTTCTTTTCCGGTTTCCGGATTGGTTTTGGAAAACTGAAAATAATATTTGTCGGTCGAAAAAGTTTTAATTCCGGACGTCTCCAAAAAAGTATTAAACTTGATTACAACTGTACAAAATCCCCAGAATTTATTCGATTTGAAAACGGGGAACCAGCCTACGATACCTTGACCACCTTGTTTTAATTCCAATGGTCCGGCATAATATATTTTCCGGTTTTCGATGGCCTTCATCGCCGATTTTCGGGCTTTAGGGGAATTTAGAACGTCGTAATTTACAACCGGCTCGTTGCCTTTTAATGGATAAACATATTTGATTACTCCGTTTGGAACCAATTCTACCGCATCAATATTCGGATTGGAGTCTACGAGTTGTTTGCCGATTTCGTCAAAATTACTTGGGTTACCATTATCGTCAATGGTCATGGCCAGTGTTAGCGTACTGATATGACTGTTTTTTAGCGATTGTTCGATGTTTTGATGCACCACATTTAGGATGCTGCTCATTTCACGTTGCTCGCTTTCTTTTATAATTTGATAGCGTAAAAAAAGAATTAAATTCGAAACTAAAAACAGGAGTGTAAAGACCAATATCCCAGTCGTTTTTGGTCTTGATAAAAACCAACTGATGAGAATTGTAATTTTTTTATCCAGATTCATTGGAGTTGCCTTTGGGATGGGTGTTAAAACTTTATAAATTTATAAAAAATGTGAATAAATGAATTATAAAAATTGCAAAATACTCATTATTTCACAACAAAAGTTTGATTTGAATAAAAAAAAAGCTCATCATAAAGATGAGCTGATGTTGTGACCTCGACAGGATTCAAACCTGTAACCTTCTGAGCCGTAATCAGATGCGCTATTCAGTTGCGCCACGAGGCCTTAGTTGTTTTTACGGGTGCAAATATAGGGGTAAATGTGTAACTTGCAAACAAAATCGCAATAAAATTTAAAAAAAAATGAGTCTAAAAGAGTATGTACGTGATATTCAGGATTTTCCTAAAAAAGGAATTTTGTTTAAAGATATCACTCCTTTGTTGATGAGCCCGGAAGCCACGAATGAATGCCTTCAGATTTTAATCGAAAACCTGAAAAATAAAAGAATCGACAAGGTAATCGGAGTGGAAAGTCGTGGTTTTTTCTTTGCAACTTTATTGGCGCACGAATTACAGGCGGGTTTTGTACCGGTTCGCAAAGCCGGAAAGTTACCATTCGATACGGTTTCGGCTTCGTATACGCTCGAATACGGTACCGATACACTGGAAATTCATGCCGATGCGATCCAAAAAGGGGATAAGGTTCTAATTCACGACGACGTGTTGGCAACCGGTGGAACGATTAAAGCGGTTTGTGAACTGGTAGAAAAACTGGGGGGTGAAATTGTACAGGTTAATTTCCTGATGGAGCTGACTTTTCTGAATGGAGGCGATAAAATTGCCGGCTACGAGCGATTTGCGGCGCTTCAGTACTAGTTTAAGGCTCGGATGGTCACATAATACCGCCAGGCGATAATTAGCTTCTGAAAAGCGCTTGCTTTGGATAAATCAAGGTTTTGTTTGCTGTAGCTCGGTAAAAGCAGTTTGTTGAGTCGGGCCAGTGTTTTAAACATATTCCTTTGGTTTTGATAAAGATACAAAAAAAAAGAGCCACATATGTGGCTCTTTTTTTATTCGTTGTCACGAAGTTCACGCTCGCGTTCCTTCATTGCTTTTTCACGTTCTTTCATCGCTTTTTCGCGATCTTTTCGTGCCGATTCCAGTGCTTTGGCGCGGTCTTTCATAGCTGCTTCACGGGCTTTCATGGCTTTTTCACGTTCTTTTTGAGCGATTTCCTGTGATTTCATGGCTCTTTCCAAACCTTTCATGGCTTCCTCATGTGCTCTCATTGCAATTTCATGATCTTTCATGGCCAGTTCCTGACTTTTTAAGGCTTCCACACGGGCACGGTCAATTTCCGGACGGGCTTTTTCGATGGCTATACGAGCGTCTTCCAATGCCTTACGGGTAATTTCTTTGGTGTCTATTTTAAGATCATCCGCATTTAGTATTTCATTACCGTTTAGATAAACTGTATTTCCGTTTCGGGAAACGGTTGTTACTTTTCCGTTTTTAATGATCACCGATGAGGAGGAAGATTTTACACCTGGCGCTACTGGTGCTGCCGGAGCAACAGGAGGAACCGGAGCCGATCCTGGACCTGATGGTGGGCTAGGCGGACTAGGCGGGCTTGGCGGAGACGGTGGACTTATAAAGTTGCTGATATAATCGCCAAACGAGGTGTCACTTTCAGATTGTTCATCGGTGCTTTCGTCTTTAATGGTTGTACTGATACGGGTTTTTCCGTTTCTGGCATAGGGTTGTTGTTTTGCTTCGGAGTTAAAACCGATTTTGATTTTACCGTTACGATCGGTTTTTTTGATAAAACGAATGGGGTTAATCGGTTCGTCACTTTCCGTTTGTGTGATACCGGTATTACCTTCTTTGTCTTTGTATTCGATTTTAATACGAATGATTTCACCGGCTTTGTTGCGTTTTACTTTGGAATACTTTAGTGTAACACCGTATTCGTTTTTAAGTAATTCAACATTCTTTTTTAATTGTTCATCACTGGTGTTTTTGTCTACAATTACGGTTACATCGTCTCCGGGTGTATAGGGAGCGTTGTTAGGTTGTAAAGTAGCTGTTGTTTGTTTTTCCTGTGCCAGGATTTTTACCTGGAACTGCAGGATAAAAAAGGCTAATAGCGGAAGGATGATTAGGTACTTCCACAGATTCCTTTTTCGGGACTGATTGGTGTTTAACATAACGATTCGTTTTTTGATTAATGATTGATAAAAATGATTGGTGATGGCAATGCATTGGGTTTGCATTGTTACTTTTACTAAGGTCTTCTGATAGGCTTTAATGTCGTTTACAACTTTTGTAGCTTCGGCATCGGCTATAAATTCAAGATTTTGTGCAATGGCTTTTTTGTAAATCCACATGATCGGGTTGAACCAGAAAAAGATACAAAATACCTGCGCGATCATCATGTCGAGTGAATGTTTCTGTCGGCTGTGAATCTTTTCGTGTTCGATAATGTCGGACAATTCGTCCTGTTGCAATAATTTGGAATTGTAAACAATATAGTTAAAGAATGAAAAAGGTGATTGAACTTTTTCGGTATCGATAAAATGAAACTTGTTATGGGTTACGGCTTTTGGTTTGTCCAGTATTTTACGAAGTGACCGGTATTCGGACAGAAAACGGATACAAAACAAAACAATACCGATGCTGTATAAAATACTAAACAGATAGTGGTAGTCGATTTGAAACCCGGTATCGGCTGGCACTGGTACTGCCATTTGAATTTGTGACGTACCATCGGCATAGGTAATAGAAGCAATTGGAGTCCGTTCTACCCAAATAATTTTTGTATATGAGATCAGTGGAAGTAAAGCGGACGTAAACAAACCGGCTATCAGATAACCGCGATTGGCATTAAAAAACGTTTCTTTTCGTAAAAAGAAATGATATGCCAGGAAAAAAACGGTTATTAATGCCGTAACTTTTAGAATGTATATACCAAATGCTTCCATAAAGGCCTATTTTTTTTCGATCATGTCTAATATTTCGCGAAGTTCATCCGCGCTGATTTTTTCTTCTTTGGCAAAAAAGGAAACCATACTTTTGTAGGAATTGTTAAAGTAGTTTTCGATCGCATTGTTCATAAAACTCTTGCGGTAATCCTCTTTTTTTACGATCGGAAAATACTGGTGCGTATTGCCAAATGCCTTATGAGACACGTAGCCTTTTTCCTCCAGATTCCGGATAATGGTTGACAAGGTGTTGTAATGCGGCTGATCGTCTTTGATTTCGGCCAACACTTCTTTTACAAATGCTTTTTCAAGCGTCCATAAAATTTGCATTACTTCTTCTTCTTTGTTTGTTAATTTCTGCATGATACTCATTTTCTATAATAATCGGATAGGATTTCCGATTTGTTGAAACAAAGATATAACTATAAATTTAGTTTTGCAACTAAAAAAATAGTTAACTAACTAAAAAAATAGTTTTTTTATTCAGGCAGTCGAAAGAAATAACGCTAAAAGTCTTGTTTTTAGTGTGTTAGTCGTTTTCTGATTTTACAATTTTTAACAACCAAATAGCGGCAAAAGCAGCAGTCGCGGCAAAAGTTCCCATAAAAATCCAGTTAACGGTATAGTTGTAACGGGAAATAATTTCCATACCGGTTTTAGAACTCATTACATGCGCAAGACTAAAACTCATCGTGTATAAAGCCATATAACGGCCTTCATGTCCTTTCGGAGCGCGACTCATCGCAAAGGAGTTGGAAAACGGGAATGCAAACATTTCGCCAAAAGTGATCAAAACCAGATTGATCACCAGTATACCTACCCATCCTTTTAATAACAGGGCATAGAAGCCGAAGGTGATGAATAAGGCTCCAAAAAAGATCAGCTTGATTTTAGCCACTTTTTTACGCTCGAAATAACCGACGATCGGCATTTCAAAAAGGAATATCAAAAAGCCGTTTATCGACATTAGTAAACCGGTTTGGAATTCCGTGAGACCATATTGTTCGTTATGGTATAATGGTAGCGTACTGAAAAATTGAAAGAATACCATTGCGGTAGCAAAACTAATAAACAGAAACAACCAAAAGGGTTTGTCGTTGAATACGGATTTTACCGGTTCTGTATCGTCGAAATGACTGGCGGTTTTTTCTCTTTTTTTCTCTTTTACCAACAAGCGGAACAAAACGATGGCGGTAATACAGGAAATACCGTCAACCCAAAATAGTCCTTTATAGCCCATTCCCATAATGATCAAACCACCCATAGCTGGTCCGGCGGCAAATCCGAGGTTTACGGCTAGTCGGACAAGTGTCAGGGCGCGGGTTCGGTTTTCCGGGCGTGCATAGGTATTTAAAGATACAAACATAGCCGGTCGAAACATATCGGCAATGATCATAATCGAAAACATCGCGAGGCATAGTCCGGTAAAACTGGTTACAAATTGGAGGCTGATAAACAGGATACCACTGGTAAACAGGCTAAAAACCATAATGCGGTAAAAGCCTATTTTGTCCGATAGTTTTCCGCCCAGCCAGGAACCGATCATCGAACCGCAACCAAAACTCACCATGACCCAGCCCACCTGATGGTAATCAAAGTGAAGGTCTTCTTTCAGGTATTTCGATAAAAAGGGGAGTACCATTGTTCCCGCCCTGTTAATAAAAGTAATCAGGGTCAGGATCCAGATTTCACGCGAAAATCCTCTGAAATTATTGATGTAGTTGGAAAAAATGCTTTGTAACATATACGGTTCTAAATGTCAAATTTACAAACTATTTGATGCCGTAAACGGGAAATAATGTAAATTAATAATGAAATAATAGCAGTGGTTTCGGGAGTGGGATTTTTGATTATTTTTGCAGCAGCTGTTTCGCATACAGCCTGATACCGATTATTATGAAAAAAATATTCTATCTGTTATTGGGAATGACATTTCCGCTAACGGGCTTTTCGCAATGCGATTTGGAATCTGTTACGGCTTTTCAGAAAAAGATCAATTCCGAATATGCCAATGCGGAAGAATCGCCGTTAAAAGAAAAAGACCGTAAAAAATTTAAAACACTGGATTTCTTTCCGGTGGATTTAAAGTATTGTGTGACCGCACGTTTGGTAAAAGCAACGGATGAAAAACCATTTACAATGCCGACTACCGGGACGCGAAAACCACTGTATATAAAATACGGGGAATTGTCTTTTAAAATCGATGGAAAAGATTATAAACTAAATGTATACCGTAATCTGGAACTGGCCAAAATGGAAAAGTACAAAAACTACCTGTTTCTGCCTTTTACCGATCTTACCAGTGGTGTGGATAGTTATGGTGGTGGTCGTTATATCGATCTGGAAATTCCGGATGGCGCTACTATAACGATCGATTTCAACAAAGCCTACAATCCGTATTGTGCGTATAATGAAGGTTATTCCTGTCCGATACCGCCGCAGGCCAATGATCTGAAAGTAGAAATCCGTGCCGGTGTTAAAGCGTTTCATAAATAATGTTGTACAATCTGCATACGCATAAAGCGTCCGGTGATCCGGGTGTTTTGGAAATTGTAAATCAGTATCCAAACGAATTGGATCCATACGTGGCGTTTTATTCCATTGGGATCCATCCGTGGTATGCGCAGGCAGATCGGTTGGAGGATGACTTGCGCATCATTTCGGATAAGCTAAAAGAGGCCAATTGCATGGCGTTGGGTGAATGCGGACTGGATAAGCGAATTGAAACGGATATCAATAAACAGCTTTCGGTTTTTGAACGGCAATTGGAAGTACTCGAACACAATCCGAAACCGGTAATTTTACATTGCGTGGCGGCCTATCAGGAAGTAATCGCGGTCAAAAAACAAATGAAAGTGGAAGTGCCGATGATTATTCATGGTTTTTCTAAAAATTATCAGGTGGCCCGATCGCTTTTGGATAACGGGTTTTATCTTTCTTTTGGAAAATATCTGTTGCGAAATCCCGAACTGGAATCGGTGTTTAAAGCCGTACCGGACGATCGTTTTTTTCTGGAAACGGATATGGTAGAAGAGACAATTTTTCAGGTTTATAAAAAAGCCGCATCGATTAAGAGCGGTGCTATTGAAGCGATGGTAGCACAAAATTTTAAAAATGTATTTGATAACAATAAATAAAAAATAAATGGCTGAATGGACAGAGCGAGCAGAATTGCTGTTTAAAAAAGAAGGACTCGAAAAATTAAAAAATGCAAACGTATTGATTGTTGGAATGGGCGGTGTAGGATCGTTTGCGGCAGAATTTATAGCACGGGCAGGTGTCGGGAAAATGACGATAGTGGATGGTGATACCGTGGATATTACGAATATCAACAGACAGTTACCGGCTTTGCATTCGACTGTAGGACAGCCAAAGGTAAAAATTGTAGGCGATCGTTTGTTGGATATTAACCCGGAATTGGAGTTAACCCGTATCGAGGAATTCCTGTCGCCGGAACGCGCTTTTGAACTAATCACTCCGGAGTTTGACTATGTATTGGATTGTATCGATAGTATTACGCCTAAATTAAACCTGATTCTGGCTGCAAAACGTAAAAAAGTCAAGATTATCAGTAATATGGGAGCCGGAGGTAAATTGCTGGCCAGTAAGATTGTGGTAAAGGATATCAGTAAAACCGATGTTTGTCCGTTGGCAAAAACCATCCGCAAACGTTTAAAGAAAGAAGGTATTTCTACGGGTGTTAAGGCGGTGTTTTCTACGGAAAAACCGGATGAGAGCAGTTTGAAAATGACAGACGGACAGAATTTTAAAAAGTCGTTTTTCGGAACAAATAGCTGGATGCCGGCATTGTTTGGTTTGCATGCCGCCGAAACCGTGGTTCGTTATTTATTAGCAAAAGAAAAATAATTGATCAACATATATAAATAAAAAAGTCCCAAAAGGGACTTTTTTATGTTTTATTCGATTGATTTCGCTGTTGGTGGTGGTACCGGTTTGTCTGTAGAAGTTGTTGGTACAATTGGAGCTACCGGTTTTGGCTTAGCCGTAATCGGGATAAAGATTTCGGTTACCCATTCAGACGGTTTGCGGCTTTGTAAAGGTCCTGCTTTATAAACTTCCAGATATTTCCCGTTCGGATCTTCCATCCATTTGTTTTTTACAATCTCAGCATAGGATTTATCCCAGGCTTCTTTACTATGGGAATAGTCGCCGGTAAGCGTTGTTTTTAAGGCTAAGTAAGGGATTAATTCACCAGCGGTAATATCACTTCCCTGTGCTGTAAATATTTCTTCTTTTACCGGAATACAAACCGAAAACTCGACTATGTTGGAAGTGGTGTCGTATTTGTTATAAATTGCAAAAGCACTTCCGCTTACCGATATATTATTGTCTTTCGTGAATTTGTTCAGATTCGTAAACATGGAACCCATTAATGCGGGTAATTCCGGAATTTTACAGGTAGCCGATTGTTTAATATAATAGGTACCGGCTTTTTTTACCAGTCCGTTGATCTTAATATTGTATAATTTTAATTCTTTTACCAGGATGTTATCGATATTTTCCAATCCTTTTTCGAACATCGGGCCTAACATTCTGTCGGAACCGCCACTAAGAATGGAAAAGGCTTTCATCATAAAATTCATGTTTCCTTTCATTCCCCAGGTTACTTTAGTACCGCCCTTTACCGGAGTAAAAACCCAATAAACATCAGAAGGAGTTTCGCTTTGATCAAAGTATATTTTTTGTTGAATGCTGTCGGTACCAATGGTTTTAATAGTTTCCATCTTACCGGTTCCATCTTTACCAGTCCAGGAAAAAGAAGCACCGGCTCCCTGTGTTTTGTCGCTATAATTGTTACGGATTGTAGGATCGTCCTCTTTCCAGGGACCCCAGTCGTCCCAATTTTTGTAGTCGTCTACATAATTGAACAAAGCCACGGGTGTCGCCTGAATCACTTTGCTTCGTTGTACATCGAATGAACCGGTTTGAGTAGCAATGTAAACCGTTAGTGCAACAGCAGCTAAGAGTAATAAAAGAAATATGTATTTAACTACGCGCATAGCATTAAAAAAATTTCATTTAGTTGTCCAAAGTTATAACAATTATTCTTTCAAAAACAGTTTAATTATAAATAAAATTCCTATAAAAGCAAAAAAGGCCAGTAGTATCCAAAGGGATCCTTTGTAGTGTAATTTATGGAGTGACAGGTCTTTTCGGTATACATAAATCATAGCGGTTACAAATACGATAACAAAGAATAAAGCAAAATAAAGTTGACCTGATGTAAACATGATTTTTAATTTTACGCAAAATTAGCGTTTTGCCCGGAGATTTTCTATTTTAGACCGTAAAATTAAAGAATATGAAAAAACAATTACAGGCTGTTCAGGAGTTCCATGAATCTTTCGGATTGGGAGTAAGTTCGTTTCCTAAAGCCGACCTGGGCGAACAGGTTAACCGATTGCGTTATAATCTGATGAAAGAAGAAAATGAGGAATATCTGGAAGCGGTACAAAATAACGATCTGGTCGAAATTGCCGATGCTTTAGGGGATATGCTTTATATTTTATGTGGTACGATTCTGGAACACGGATTGCAACATAAAATAGAGGAAGTTTTTGATGAAATCCAACGGAGTAATATGAGTAAATTGGGCGAAGACGGAAAACCGATTTACCGGGAAGATGGAAAGGTTATGAAAGGGCCTAACTATTTTAAGCCGAATTTCGAAACCATATTAAAATAAAAAAATCCCGAAGTTTTTCTTCGGGATTTTTATATCGGTTATTTTGGAATTAGATTTTTACGGTCCATCCAAAAGTGTCTTCAATTTGCTTGTACTGAATTCCGGTTAACTGTTGTTTGATAAAAGTAGCAAACGAATTTTCCGGTTTCGGAAGTTCATAATAGGTTTCTTTATACGAGAATCCTACGATTGGGTTCACTACCGCAGCTGTTCCCGCTCCAAATATTTCCTGTAGCGTTCCGTTTTTAGCGGCTTCTACAATCTCGTCAACCAATACCGGACGAACCTGTACGTCGATACCTTCTTTGGTTGCCAATTCGATAATACTCTTACGGGTTACACCGTCCAGAATACGCTCGCTGATTGGTGCCGTATATAAGGTATCGTTGATTCTGAAAAATACGTTCATCGTTCCGGCTTCTTCCAATTTGGTATGCGTCGCATCGTCCGTCCAGATGATCTGTTGGAAACCTTGCTCATTGGCCAATTTGGTTGGATAGAATTGCCCGGAATAGTTACCGGCTGCTTTTGCTGCTCCAATTCCTCCGTTTGCCGCACGGCTAAAATGCTCGGCGATTACTACTTTTACTTCACCGGAATAATACGATTTTGCCGGCGAAAGGATAATGGTAAAACGATATTGCGTAGAAGGAGCTGCGACAACACCCGATCCGGTTGCAATCATAAAAGGACGGATGTATAAGGCATTTCCAAATCCTTTTTTAACCCATTCTTTTTCGATTTCAAGTAACTTGTGTAAACCACCTAAGAAAACGTCTTCCGGAACTTCCGGCATCGCAAGACGCACGGCCGATTTGTTAAAACGGTCAAAGTTCTGATCCGGACGGAACAACCAAACATCGTCATGCTCGTCTTTATAGGCTTTCATTCCTTCGAAAATTGCCTGTCCGTAATGGAAAACTTTTGCCGATGGATCTAACGTAAAGGGTTCGTACGGCATGATAACCGGTTGTTCCCATTTCCCGTTATTGTAATCACAAATCAGCATATGGTCGGTAAAAATATTTCCGAAAGTCAGGTTTTCAAAATCAACACTGTTGATTTTGCTACTGTCGGCTTTGATAATTCTAATGTCAGTTGTTGTTTTTAATTCCATTTAATCGATTAATTTTAAAAACCGGCTAAATTGTTGATGGCCAACAATAAAACATAATTTTTAAATTGATAAAAAAATTGTTGTGTCGCTGCAAATTTAATTAAAAAAAGCACTTTTAATAAAGTAAGATTAAAAATAATGTAATTAAATATGGAACTATTAATTTTTTTTTGAATTATTACTTTTTGAATACAATTCCTCCGAATTAATCGGGATTAGCGAAAAAATAAATTAGAATTATGCATATTCAATATAAATTTGTTTCTTTGGAAGGTCTTAAAATAGGACAGATTATCCTAGGTAATCCGAATATAGTAAGGCATTGATAATCAAAATAACCAATCCAAACGATATATGAAAAAAAGTATTTTTTTAACCGCTGTTCTGATTGCAATGGTCAGTTGCAATTCTAAAAAACAAGAGGACACCAAAATAGCCGAAAACAAAACCGAATATGCTGTTTTTGGTGATAGCATTACAGCCGATGGCGTGATTACCAAAGAAGCCATGCTGGCAAAATTCAAAGATCTGAAAGAAGGAGATACTTTAAACCTGAAATTCAAATCCAATATTAAAGATGTTTGCCAGAAAAAAGGTTGTTGGATGACACTGGATCTGAGCGATGGTAAAGAGTCTTTTGTAAAGTTTAAAGATTACGCCTTTTTTGTCCCGATGAATGCGACTAACCAGGAAGCTATTGTAAATGGTAAAGCTTTTGTAAATATCGAAAGTGTGGAACAATTGAAACATTATGCCAAAGACGGTGGAAAATCGCAGGCGGAAATCGACAGTATTAAACAACCAAAAGTTACGTATGCTTTTATGGCCGATGGCGTTTTAATTAGTAAGTAATGAAAAGAATATTGTTTTTGGCATGGATTTCCGGAGCCATGCTATTGGTAATCTCCTGCAACCGGAAAGAAGCGGATGTAAAGCCAGAACCGGCGGCACAATCGGAAAAGAAAGATTTCAAAATGTATGAAATGTCCGAAATGGCTGCTTTGATGGAGCAGATGTATGTAGATAACCAGCGTTTAAAAGACCGGATTAAAAACGGGGAAGCCGTAGGGAATTTCCCGGAGCACTTTCTGAAAATTCACCAGGCGGTAATGACCGACGAAAGTGAAAACGATGCTTTTTTTAAAGAGCAGGCCAAAAAATTTATTGAGGCACAAAAACAGATCTATGCCGATCCGGATAATGCCAAAACGCATTTTAATAACGGAGTGGATGCCTGCGTACGTTGTCATGAATCAAAGTGCGGCGGACCAATTCCGAGAATTAAAAAACTGTATATTAAATAATTTGAACCGAAAAATAATACAAACAGCAGACGGATCAACCACGATCCATATCGAAGGTTGGGACGAAACATATCATTCAAAATTCGGAGCGATACAGGAAGCAAAACATGTATTTATAGCAAACGGACTGTCTCTTTTTGAAGAGCAGTCCGTTGCTGTTTTAGAGATCGGCTTTGGAACCGGATTAAACGCGTTTATAACCTATCTGGAAGCGGAAAAGAAACAACAGCATATCGATTATGTAGGGGTGGAAGCATTTCCGATTAGCCGGGAAGAACGGGAGCATATGAATTATGTTTCGGCTTTGGATGCCACCGCATATGCGTCGGTGTTTGAAACGATGCATAATTGTCCCTGGGAAGCGCCAACAGTACTGTCGCCGTATTTCACTTTAACAAAAAGGCAACAATACTTTAACGAAATAGATTACAAAAATCGATTTAATTTGATTTACTTTGATGCATTCGGATTTCACGTGCAACCGGAACTCTGGACAACGGAAATTTTTAAAATCATGTTTGAAGCACTTCAGGAAAAAGGAACGCTGGTAACCTACGCCTGTAGAGGTCCTATCAAAAGAGCGCTTCAGGAAGCGGGTTTTAAAACTGAAAAATTACCAGGTCCACCGGGGAAACGGGAAATGTTGAGAGCTACAAAATGTTAAATTTTTGAATTTGTTATACTAAAATAACAATTTGTACGTTTGCCTAATAAATAGGCTTTCGTTTTGTAGATTTACGAGAGTAGTTACGTTCTTACCCTTGAATTAACCCATTAATGCTTGTAGATTATGCCAAGAGCTATGTTTACTTACACCAAATCTATTTTAGAAAGAGTAAGCTTTGACCCAAAGTTATTTTGTAAAGAGTTAGAAAAAGCCCTAAAAAACTTATTACCTTACGAAGTCGACCAATTACGAGATTGGTTATTACATTATACCGTAGGCAAGCCCGAGTTAAAACAATGTCTTATATACGTTAATCAATGAAGAAAAGGAGTCTGTTAGTAGACTCCTTTTTTGTTTTTAAGCGGACTGATGATCTCGACGTTGTGAAAGGCGATAGCACCTTTAATCACACCGGCGATCGTACTGCGTAACGCTTCTATAATATGGCTTTTTAGCTCGCTTTTCGGAAAAATAAGACTGACTTCACGTGCCGGACGCGGCTCTTTAAAATGACGTAATTTTAATTTGTCTTTTTCTTTTAAATCCAGCGTATGTAAATACGGAAGCAGGGTAGTGCCCAATCCTTCGTCGGCCAGTTTGATCAGGGTTTCAAAGCTACCGCTTTCAATATGGAATTTGGTATCGGTAAAATTGCCTTTGTTTTTGCACAGGTTTAGAATACCGTCGCGGAAACAATGACCGTCTTGTAATAGTAAAATAGAATCCAAATCCAGATCGTTGATGTCAATTTCGGTCTTATCGAAGTTTCGGTTATTTTCCGGTATATAAGCTACAAACGGTTCGTAATACAATACGATTTCTTTTAAATTGTCTTCTTCCAGCGGTGTCGCCGCGATAGCAACGTCCAGATGACCGTTTTTTAAACGTTTGATAATTTCTTCGGTGTTGTGTTCTTCGATGATCAGATTTACTTTCGGATAGCGATTGACAAAATTGGTCAGGAACATCGGTAACAGGGTAGGCATTACGGTTGGGATGATGCCGACTTTAAATTCGCCGCCAATAAATCCCTTTTGTTGGTCAACTATATCTTTAATCCGATCGGATTCATTGACAATGTTTTTGGCCTGAGAAACAATTTTCTGACCTATTTCGGTTAATTGTATCGGCTTTTTACTGCGATCGAATATCAGTACTTCCAACTCGTCTTCCAGTTTCTGGATCTGCATGCTCAGTGTCGGTTGGGTTACAAAACATTTTTCGGCGGCTAGCGTAAAATTCTTATGTTCGGCTACGGCTAATACGTAGTATAATTGTGTGATGGTCATTTTTATAGAAATTTTCGATAAAAATATAAAAAGTATCAATAATAATTATAGTCCGCCGCCTTATTTTTGGTTAAATTTGTAGTATAATCTTTAAATACAAGTAATATGAAAACGAACAGCCTTGGATTACCCGTTAAAGAAACAAAAGTTTTAGTAGCCGAATTAAACATTTTATTAGCCAATTTTCAGGTGTATTACCAAAATCTGAGAGGTTTGCACTGGAACATCAGAGGAAAGCGCTTTTTTGATTTACATGTAAAGTTTGAAGAATTATACAACGATGCGCAGTTAAAAGTAGATTTGATTGCAGAACGTGTGCTAACCCTGGGAGCAACGCCGCTGCATACTTTTGACGATTATATTAAAAATAACAAACTGCCAGTTGGTCGCAATATTTCCAACGACGAAGAAGCCGTTCACCTGATTATCGCTTCGTTAACCGACCTGTTAAAAATTGAACGGGTAATCCTGAGTCAATCGGCCGAAATTGATGACGAAGGAACCAACTCTATGATGAGTGACTTTATTAAAGAGCAGGAAAAAACCATGTGGATGATGAAAGCCTGGTTGGAAGAAGAAATTTAAAAGACTGAAAATTCATAAAAATTCAAAAGTTAAGTGAAAAAGTATTAAAGAAATATTAATTGTTTTTCACTTAACTTTTTTTACATCATTTTTTTTGTAAGTTCGCGGCATGAAAGTATTGGTAAAAATAGTATTATTTCTGTTTATCACTTTTCTGGCAACTCCTACCATTGTTGGGTTCCTGAAAAGCGATACCGATACGTCTATGGTTTATAGCCTTTCTGAAGAAGAAACGGTAAAAGAAATCAAAGAAACCAAAGCACAGCTGAAATTCGAATTCCAGGAGCCGGTTTTCTTTGCTCCAAAACAAAACGCTGCGGTTATTACCTTTGAAAACACCCTGAAACACGACAATCGTTTCAGAGAAATCTTCTCTCCTCCTCCCGAACAGGTATAATTCAATTACAGGAACATTACGTTCACCATTTAAGCGTCTGCTACACGCTTACAATCTAATTGTATTATACTTTATCGGTTATGACAAAAAAAATCAATCTTTTTGCTAACCTGAAGGCTGACTTTGCTTCGGGTTTAGTAGTATTTTTGGTTGCGTTACCGTTGTGTCTTGGTATAGCCATGGCATCGGGTGCACCATTATTTTCAGGAATTATCGCCGGAGTTGTCGGGGGTATCATTGTAGGTTATTTAAGCCAATCGCATATTAGTGTTTCGGGTCCGGCTGCCGGGTTAACAGCTATTGTACTGACAGCCATCACCGACCTGAACGCGTTCGACGTATTTTTACTGGCCGTGTTTCTGGCCGGATTAATCCAGATCATCTTAGGGTTTATTAAAGCCGGAAGTATTTCCAACTATTTCCCAACCAATGTTATTGAAGGAATGTTGGCCGGTATCGGAGTGATCATCATATTAAAACAAATTCCGCACGCTGTTGGTTACGACAGAGATTTCGAAGGGGATCAGGCGTTTGTGCAAATGGAAGGCGGAAATACGTTTTCATCGCTTTTAGGTGCTCTGGATTATATCAACATGGGGTCAGTGATCATTACGCTTATATCGATGGCGATTTTGATCTCTTGGGATAAAGTCGGTTTCCTAAAAAGAATCAAACTGGTTCCGGGCGCTTTAGTGGCGGTTATTTTAGGAATATTGATCAACGAGATATTTTTACAAACAGGGAGTTCGCTGGCTATTGCAAAAGAGCACTTGGTAGCGTTACCGGTGATGTCTTCTTTTGACGATGTAAAAGAAATTATCGTATTACCGGATTTTGCCGCTATTACGAATCCGAAAGTATGGATGGTAGCCTTTACAATCGCCATCGTAGCCTCTATTGAAACCTTATTGTGTATCGAAGCTGCCGACCGTATGGATGTGCACAAACGATTTACCAATACCAATGTGGAATTAAAAGCACAGGGAGTTGGGAACATGGTGAGTTCGTTATTAGGTGGTCTGCCTATGACATCGGTAGTGGTACGTTCGTCTGCCAATGCCAATGCGGGGGCACAATCTAAAATGTCGTCGATTATCCACGGATTTTTACTATTGATCAGTGTAGTAAGTATTCCGTTTCTATTAAACAAAATTCCTTTGGCTACTTTAGCGGCCGTTTTATTACTGGTAGGTTATAAATTGGCTAGACCAGCGGTAATTATGCATTTCTGGCATAAAGGAAAATACCAGTTCGTTCCGTTTATTGCGACTTTATTAGGGGTTGTTTTTACCGATCTTCTAAAAGGGGTGTTGTTGGGAATTGTAATCAGTGTATTTGCCGTATTGCGTGGAAATCATAAAAGAGCCTACAATTTCCGTAAAGAGGAATACCACGATGGTGATATCATTCATATCGACCTGGCACAGGAGGTTTCGTTCCTGAACAAAGCCGCTATCAAAAATACATTAAACGAAATCCCGGAAAATTCGAAAGTGATCATTAATGCATCCGATACGGTTTATATCGCGCATGACGTTCAGGATTTGATCAAAGAGTTTAAAGCGATCCGCGCTGTAGAAGACAATATCGAAGTTCATTTGGTTGGTTTTAAAGACGAATATGAACTGGAAAATACCTGTTCGGATAAGAAGAACGTATTTGTAGAACATTCAAAATAAGTAAATTAAAAAAGTAACTAATAATAAATAAGCGAAAAATTAGAGCCATTTCTGGATTAATGAGTAATTTTAAACCATTAAATGCTTACTTTTAAGTAGGTTCTAATCAAAAACGCTTCCAAAAAGTATAAAAATGAAAGCACATACAGCAGAAACACAAGCTACAGTAACACCAGCAAAAGCACTTCAGTTTTTAAAAGAAGGTAACGCGCGATTTGTAAACAATTTAAAGATGAACCGAAATTTATTGGAACAGGTAAATGACACCAAAGACGGTCAGTTTCCTTTTGCCATCGTTTTAAGTTGTATTGATAGCCGTACTTCAGCCGAATTGATTTTTGATCAGGGATTAGGAGATATTTTCAGTGCAAGAATCGCCGGAAATATTTTAAATGACGATATTTTGGGAAGTATGGAGTTTGCTTGTAAACTGGCCGGTACCAAACTAATCGTTGTTTTAGGACACAGCAAATGTGGGGCAATTAAAGGAGCATGTCAGGGTGCCGAATTAGGACATCTGACAAACCTTTTAAGTAAAGTACAGGTTTCGGTTGATGAAGTAAAAGCCGAAATGCCGGGAGTTGATCCAACCGATCCGACTTTGGTAAGTGCTGTTGCACAACATAACGTAATCCATACTATGGATGAGATTTTGGACAGAAGCGATGTATTACGCGAACTTTTCGAATCAGGACAGATTGGAATTGCCGGTGCCTACTATGATATCGAAACCGGTGAAGTTCAGTTTATGAAAGAAATTTTGCACGACTAAAAAAGAATTCGTTTCCGGAAATACAGATCATAATGAGTGAGTTTTATAAAAAGTTAATCGAAAATAATGAAAAATGGGTCGAATCGAAGTTAAGTGACGATCCGGATTATTTTATTCGGTTATCCCAAAGTCAGAAACCACCATTATTGTGGATCGGTTGTTCCGACAGCCGTGTTCCGGCAAATGAAATTATTGGCGCGCAACCGGGTGAAGTGTTTGTACACCGGAACATTGCCAATATGGTCGTCCATTCCGATATGAATATGTTGAGCGTACTCGACTATGCCGTGAACGCGCTAAAAGTCAAACATATTATTGTATGCGGACATTATGGTTGTGGTGGTATTAAAGCCGCGATGACCAACAGTTCGATCGGGATTATCGACAATTGGATTCGACATATTAAAGATGTATACCGTCTCCATAAAAAAGAACTCGATGCGATTCCTGACGAGAATGATAAATTTAACCGTTTTGTCGAATTAAATGTAACCGAACAGGTATATGACCTGGCCAAAACCTCCATTGTGCAGGCGGCCTGGAAAGAGGAACAGGAGCTGCATTTGCACGGTTGGGTTTACGGGTTACGGTCTGGTTATATTACCGATTTAAAAGTCAATTTAAGTTCCGATAAAGACTTAGATGAAATATACCAATTGGATTTGTAAAAAAGGCTGTCGGAAGACAGCCTTTTTTTATTTGCTAAACCTGACAGGTTTTAAAATTTAATTATTCAATATCCAGATTTTCGTTAAAAGCCGAAGGCAATAATTTCGGAATAAATTTGATCAGGATAGGAAGAAGCAAACTACCACCCGGCAAAAGGAAAATTGTTAGTGATGGAATCGTTTTACAAATATCCAGTAATTGCTTTTTCATTTTTTTCTTTTCCTTCGGATCGAGGTCTTTGTGCGTCGATTTGGCCAGTAATACCATTAATTCTCCGCTTTCGCTGATCTCCTTTAAAAGACGGTTTTTATTGCGCGTAATCAGGACAATTACATTTTGTGTCGCTTGATCATAAAAATGCTTTACCGGATTGGAATAACGGAAATACGGAATTTCCTTCTGGTATTTCATGATGAACTCATCGATGGCACAAATACTTTCAACCGCATATTCCCGATCGATTTGTAATTGTTCCGCGAGGTTGTACATAAACCGGGTTTCCGATTCTTCGAGAACGGCATCACTCCACAACGCCATACCGGTAATATCCAACAAATAGTTTTTTTCCAGTGGCGAACTGAAATAGTCCAGCTCAAGCATTTGTATGTCCTGAATACTCAGGGTGTTAAACTTGGTAAAACGTACAGAAGATTCAAACAACTTGATCAGTAAATCATCGTAATTCGATTTGTTGGTTTTGGTATTTAACGCCAAAGTCACAAGGTTTACAATGGTTTCTTCCAGTTTTTTAAGATAATTATTCGGGATTTCCCCATGCAACAGGTATTGACGAAAAGCCAGTACGTCCATAAAGAGCAAGGCATTGGTCAGGATATGGGAGAAATTTTTACTGATGATGTTATCGTTGGTGCGTACCCTCTCACTGATCATCTTCTCCAGTTCGTTGCTCGGCATGGAACTCGGTAGCATCTTTTTGAGCAGGTTAAACCCTTCCGGATTCATCTGGTTGTAAAAAATAATGGCTTTTTGGATAAATATCTTGGGATCGGAGTCATGGGTAATCAGACCATAAACACCATAGAGACTGTTTAATAGTGCAACTTTGGTCAGTTCTTCCGAAGTCCAGCCTTTGGTTTCAATGGGTTTGTCGGTCACAAAATTGACCACATGACCGTAAATAAATCCGGTTTTACGAACGCTGTTATAGAATTCTTTGGGGTATACCACAACAGGTAACGGCAAAGGATCTTGCTTAATAAAAAACTTATCTATCCAACCGTTAATTGAAGGGTTAATCATGGTCTGAAATTATTCCACAAAGCTACTTTTTTTATTTGTCGGATAACAATGATGTCAATAAGTTTTTAAAAAATAGTACCCGGAAGCATTTTTGAATTTCGAAAGGCTTCCGGATTATTTTTTAACGGATAATTGCCGTACAGGCCACACGTCCGCCGGCATTACCGGTTGGTTGTGTTACAAAATCATCCGCTCCCTGATGAACGATGATTGCTTTTCCAAGAACGTCTTTCGTCGCATCGCCACATCCAATACACCATTCGTCTGTGGTAAGTGAGATTTTTCCATTTCCTTTCGCATCGGCTGTAAAATTACCGATATCACCTTTATGGTATTCGCCCTGGCCCCATTTACCGTGTTTTTTAAACGTTGGATTCCAGTGGCCACCGGCAGAAGTGGCATCGGCAGAAGAACAATCCGCTTTTTCATGGATATGGATGGCATGTACGCCCGGTGTTAATCCGGAAATAGCAGCTGTAAAAGTTACTTTGCCGTCTTTTTCGGAAAAGGTTACCATTCCTTCGGTTTTGGTATTGCTTTTGGGTTCTAAAGCAATTTTCAACTCGTTTATTTTCGATTCGGTTTTGGTTTTACACCCAGTTAGGAGTGCGCTTAGTCCCATAGCAACCAGTAGTATTTTTTTCATAATTTATGTTTTTATCAAATTTAAGGATTTTTTAATCCGATAGGGGTGTAAACCGCATAAAAAAACCGCCTGACATTACTGTTAAGCGGTCTTTTTTAAACAAACTAAACCAAAAATAGTTATTGCTTATTAATAAGAGTAATGATTGTCTTTTATCAATTTATCAGCAATAATTTCTCGTAGTGCCACTACATTTGGCACATTTGTATATTTTGTAAAGCGACGTAGTCCCATCAGCATCATACGCTGCTCGTCTCCTTCGGCAAAAGAAGCGATTCCTTCTTTTCCTTTAAGGGTAACGATATCCACTGCATGGTACAGATATAACTGCGCCATCGCAATTTGTTCTTTTACATTTTCAGCACCTTTGGCTTTGGCCGTTTTTTCAGTACGTAAGATGGCACTTTCCGCTACATAAATTTCAATCAGCATATCGGCAGCGGCCATTAATAACTGTTGGTGTTTGTCCAGATCCGGTCCGTATTTTTGTACGGCACTTCCGGCTACCATCAGGAACGCTTTTTTTAATTTTCCGATTAGTTCTTTTTCTTCAGCGAATAATTCGGAATAATCCGGCGTGTCGAAAGAAGGAATGCCCATGAGTTCTTCGGCTACTTTCATAGCAGGTCCTAATAAATCCACATGACCTTTCATTGCTTTTTTGATTAGCATTCCTACGGATAGCATACGGTTAATCTCGTTGGTTCCTTCATAAATACGGGCAATACGGGCATCACGCCAGGCGCTTTCCATTGGAGTGTCTTCCGAGAATCCCATACCTCCAAAGATTTGGATTCCTTCGTCGGAACAGTTTTGCATATCTTCCGATACGGCTACTTTCAGAATGGAACATTCGATTGCGAATTCTTCCACGCCTTTTAACTCGGCTTCCTGATGGGAAGCACCTTCGGCGATACGGGCGTTGATTCGATCTTCAATGCTTTTAGCAGCGCGATACGAAGCACTTTCTCCGGCATAACACGAAGCGGCCATTTCGGCTAATTTGGAACGTATCGCTCCAAAGTTGGCAATTGGTGTATTAAACTGAATGCGTTCGTTGGCATATTTTACCGCTCCGGAAATCGTTCTGCGTTGTGCATCCAAACATGCGGCAGCCAATTTGATACGACCAACGTTTAGGGCATTCATTGCGATTTTAAAGCCTTCACCACGTCCGGCCAACATATTTTCTACCGGGACTACGGTATCGTTAAAGAATACCTGACGGGTAGAAGAGGAGCGAATTCCCAATTTGTGTTCTTCTTCTCCAAGGGTGATTCCGTTATTCGGTACGTTTTCTACGATAAATCCGGTGATGTTTTTATCGTCTTCAATTCGGGCGAATACAATAAAAACACTACAAAAACCGGCATTGGAAATCCACATTTTTTGTCCGGTGATTTTATAGCTTTTTCCATCTTCCGATAAAACGGCTTTGGTTTTTCCGGAATTAGCATCCGATCCGGCTCCTGGTTCTGTTAAACAGTAGGCTCCAAACCATTCACCCGACGCTAGTTTTGGTACGTATTTTTTCTTTTGTTCTTCTGTTCCGTATAGGGTGATAGGCATGGTTCCGATTCCGGTATGTGCTCCAAATGCGGTAGAGAACGATCCGGTGGCACCCGAAATATAATCACATACCAGCATAGTCGATACGAATCCCATTTCCAATCCGCCATAGGCTTCCGGAACGGCAACTCCTAAAAGTCCCAGTTCTCCGGCTTTACGCATGCATTCTTCGGTAAAAGCATAGTCTTTCTTTTCAAAACGGTCCTTGTTTGGCCATAATTCTTTATCGACAAACTCCTTAACCGAGTCACGCATCATTAACTGCTCTTCTGAGAAATCCTCAGGCGTGAAGATGTCTTCACATTTTGTTTCTTTTACAAGGAATTGACCTCCTCTGGTGATATCGCTCATTGTGTGGTTATTTTAAATGTTGAATTTTAAATTTTAAATTATTTAGAAATATGTTCTTGCGACGTTTTTACAATTTTGGTGATGATATTTATAATATGTCCGATCTCGGTAAGGTAGTTGTCGACTGAAATTTTAGTGACTACCGATTTATCCAATAACCGCAACCAGTATTTGGTTTCGCGGGCTTCTTTGGAAGCAATGGACATTTTATGAATAAAATCTCGTTTCGACTGCGCTGCAATAGCTTCTTCTACATTGGCACCAATACTGGTTCCACATCGCATGAGTTGTTTTGAAATGATGAATTCTTTTTCATTTTGTAATTGTGTATAAAGACGGATAATAGAAATGGCAAATTCAAAAGTTTTATCTGCGATTAAATTATCGGTCTTCATGGCATTTAAAATTTAAAATTCATCATTCAAAATTTGTTACAATAATTCATAAATCCCCGCTGCTCCTTGTCCGGTACCGACACACATTGTGACCATACCATATTTATTGCCGCGGCGTTTCATTTCGTCGAATAACTGAACGGATAACTTCGCTCCGGTACATCCCAGCGGGTGACCTAAGGCAATAGCACCACCGTTGACGTTGATGATCTCCGGATTCAGATCCAATTCGCGGATCACTGCCAAACTTTGTGCTGCAAAAGCTTCGTTTAACTCGATCAATTCAATATCGGATTGTTTTAATCCGGCTTGTTTTAAGGCTTTTGGAATGGCTTTTACCGGTCCGATTCCCATGATTCGGGGTTCTACTCCGGCAGCAGCGTAGTTTACCAGTCGTGCGATTGGTTCCAGATTTAATTCTTTTACCATTTCTTCCGACATAACCAGTACGAAGGCAGCACCATCACTCATTTGTGACGAGTTACCTGCTGTTACACTTCCGTCGGCGGCAAAAACCGGTCGTAGTTTTCCTAAGGCTTCTTTTGACGTATCGGCTCTTGGTCCTTCGTCTTTATTGACAACATAGGATTTGCTTGCTTTTTTGCCTTTTTCATCAATATAAACGTGCTCCACGGTAATCGGAACGATTTGTTTGTCAAATTTTCCTTCTGCCTGCGCTTTTAAAGCTTTTTGATGCGATTGGTACGAAAACTCATCCTGATCCTCACGGGAAACATTGAATTGTTTGGCTACCGCTTCGGCTGTTAATCCCATTCCCCAGTAATAATCTTCATGGCCGGCAGCTGCTGCTTTATAATCCGGAGTGGGTTTATAGCCACCCATCGGGATATAACTCATACTTTCGGCACCACCGGCAATAATACAGTCGGCCATACCAGCCTGAATTTTGGCTGTAGCCATACCAATGGTTTCGATTCCTGACGCACAGTAACGGTTTACGGTTACGCCTGGTACATCTTCAATTTTTAATCCCATAAGGGAAATCAGTCGCCCTACATTTAATCCCTGTTCGGCTTCCGGCATGGCATTTCCTACCATTACGTCGTCGATACGGGTTTTGTCGAAATTTGGCAACTCGTTCATCATATATTCGATGGTTTCGGCGGCCAGTTCGTCGGGTCTTTTAAAACGGAACACTCCTTTTGGTGCTTTACCAACGGCTGTCCGGTATGCTTTTACTATATAGGCTGTTTTCATAGTCTTGTTTTGAATGATGGATTAGATTTTACTTCAAATCCATGGATTAATTACGAAGCGGTTTTCCTTTGGTTAACATAAACTGAATACGCTCCAGTGTTTTTCTTTCGGTACAAAGCGAAAGGAATGCTTCCCGCTCTAAATCCAATAGATATTGTTCGTTTACCAGTGTTGGTTCGGATAAATCACCTCCGGCCATTACATAAGCCAGTTTGTTGGCAATTTTCTTATCGTGTTCGGAGATATATTTTCCGGCTTCCATACTGTCGGTTCCCACTAGGAACATTCCCAGTGCCTGTTTTCCAAGTACTTTGATGTCTTTGCGTTTTACCGGTTGTGTATAACCGGCTTCGGCCATTAACAGCGCATGTTTTTTAGCTTCGGCAATCTGACGGTCTTTGTTAACCACCACGACATCTTTTCCTTTTTGAAGGATTCCAAGATCATAGGCTTCATAAGCTGATGTCGCTACTTTGGCCATACCGATCGTTAGGAAATATTCCTGTAAAACGTTTAATTCAACATCGTTTTTATGGAAAGTATCGGCAGCACGTAAGGCCATTTCTTTCGATCCACCTCCGCCAGGGATAACACCAACACCAAACTCTACCAGTCCGATATAGGTTTCGGCTGCAGCGACCACTTTGTCGGCATGCATACTCATTTCGCATCCGCCACCTAAAGTCATTCCGTGTGGTGCTGCAATAACCGGAATTCCGGAATAGCGTACACGCATCATGGTATCCTGGAAGGCTTTGATCGCCATATTCAATTCGTCGTATTCCTGTTCTACGGCCATCATAAAAATCATTGCCAGATTAGCACCTACGGAGAAGTTGGCCGCCTGGTTACCAATTACCAGCCCGTTATATTCTTTTTCGGCCAGGTCGATGGCTTTGTTGATTCCCTGAATCACACCACCACCAATAGAGTTCATTTTAGACTGGAATTCGATGTTGATAATTCCATCGCCCAGGTCTTGAATCACAGATTCGCTGTTACTCCATATTTTTTTGCTTTCGCGGATGTTGTTCAGGATGATAAAGGCATCTTGTCCCGGTACTTTTACCTGAGATTTAGATGCGATATTGTAGTAATGCGTGATACCGTCTTTAACAGTATAGAAACTATCGTTTCCGGAAGCCAGCATTTCGGTTACCCAGACTGCCGGAGCCAATCCTTCGGCCTGCATCAGTTCGATACCTTTGGCTACACCGATAGCGTCCCAGATTTCAAACGGACCGTTTTCCCATCCGAATCCGGCTTTCATCGCATCGTCAATTTTATAAAGATCGTCTGAAATTTCAGGGATTCTGTTGGAAACATAGGCAAACATTGCCGTAAAGTTTTTACGGTAGAATTCACCGGCTTTGTCTTTTCCTTTTACGAGGACTTTAAAGCGGTCGATCGGTTTATCGATCGTTTTGGTTAATTCCAATGTCGCAAATGAGGCTTTTTTGGCCGCGCGGTATTCTAATGTATCTAAATCTAAAGATAGAATGTCTTTGTCTACTTTTTTATAAAAACCTTGTCCGGTTTTGCTTCCCAACCAGTTGTTGGTCATCATGGTATTGATAAAATCCGGAAGTTTGAACAGGTCGTGTGCTTCGTCCTGCGGGCAGTTTTCGTATAAACCATTGGCTACGTGTACTAAGGTGTCCAAACCAACTACGTCTACCGTACGGAAAGTCGCCGATTTTGGACGACCAATCACTGGTCCGGTTAGTTTGTCTACTTCTTCGATTGTAAGTCCCATGTCTTTTACCAAATGGAAAAGGCTCATGATTCCGAAGATTCCGATACGGTTACCGATAAAAGCAGGGGTGTCTTTGGCAACTACTGAGGTTTTACCTAAGAATTTTTCGCCGTAATTGTTTAAGAAATCCAGTACTTCCGAGGAGGTTTGTGGTCCCGGGATGATTTCGAATAATTTTAAGTAACGGGCTGGGTTAAAGAAGTGGGTTCCGCAAAAGTGTTTTTGGAAATCTTCACTACGTCCTTCGCTCATAAATTTGATTGGAATTCCAGATGTATTGGAAGTGATAAGCGTTCCCGGTTTACGGTATTGTTCGATTTGTTCGAATACTTTTTGTTTGATGTCCAAACGTTCTACTACAACTTCTATGATCCAGTCGACATCTTTAATTTTGGCTAAATCGTCTTCCGTATTGCCGGTAGTAATCCGGCTGGCAAACTTTTGATCATAAATAGGAGACGGTTTCGATTTTAGGGCATTCGCCAGGTGATCGTTTACCACGCGGTTTCGGACCACTTTGCTTTCTAATGTCAATCCTTTTTTTTGTTCAGCATCGGTTAATTCTCTCGGAACAATATCCAGAAGTAATACTTCCACACCGATATTGGCAAAATGGCAGGCAATACCCGATCCCATAATTCCCGAACCAATAACCGCAACTTTTTTAATTAGTCGTTTCATTTGTAATTACTGTTTTCTTTGTTTGGATGATTTCAGGCGATTTATCACCCGGAATCAATTAGTACTATACTTATTTAGAATCCTCTTCCGAATTGAAAATGGTTTTATCCAAAATCAATTCGTTGATGATCTCGGCAACTTCCATGAAGTGGTTGAGCTTCTCTTCGCTGATGTTTTGCTTTACGGTCTCATTGAATTTTAAAACGGTCGCTTTGGAAAGTTCGCGTTTTTCTTTTCCGAGTTTGGTCAGGTAGATCAGTACACCGCGACCATCGACCGGATTTTTTTTACGGATTATCAATCCTTTATCTTCCATCGATTTCAAGGTACGCGTTAAACTCGTTGCTTCCATTCCCATTTTGGGACCTAATGCAGTCGATGGCGTTCCGTTTTCACGATCGATACTCAATAATGCAAATCCTGTGGCCATAGTGGCGCCGTATTTGGTCGCCTCTTCGTTGTACATTCGTGCAACAGCCTGCCAGGTTGCGCGTAAAACATAATCTATTGTTTTATCTTTCATTTTTCTTCAGTGATTTCAAATATACAAAAAAATGCTATGCATGCATAATACTATAGAATTAATTTTAAGTTAAATAAAAAAAAACTCCTCGAGTAGGAGGAGTATGTTTATTTTTTTAAGAGTTCTGATAGATTTTATCGTAAAGATTCTGGTATTTCTCTTTGATGATCTTTCTTTTGAGTTTTAATGTCGGCGTAAGCTCGCCACCATCAATCGACCAGACATTTGCGGTGAGTTCAAATTTTTTGATCTGTTCCCAGTGTCCGAATTTTTTATTGATGTGATCTACTTCTTCTTTGATTCGTTCAATAACCTGTTCGTTGGCTACAATCTCTTCGTTGGTGGTTCCTATATTGAGGTGTTTTCGGCTTGCCCATTCTTTTAGGAAGTCAAAACTTGGCTGAATAAAAGCAGCTGGCATTTTTTCACCATCACCAATCACCATGATCTGTTCGATAAAACGAGATTGCTTCATGGTATTTTCGATACTCTGCGGTGCGATATATTTTCCGCCGGATGTTTTGAACATTTCTTTTTTCCGATCGGTTATTTTAAGGAAACCTTCACTGTCGATCTCTCCGATGTCGCCAGTATGGAAATAGCCATCTTGTAAGGCTTCGGCGGTTTTTTCATCGTCCTTATAATAGCCCATCATAATGCTAGGCCCTTTGCATAAGATTTCACCGTCTTCGGCAATCTTTACTTCCAGGTTGTCCAGTGGTTTTCCAACGGTGCCAATTTTAAATCCGCGGTTACGTTGATCGTTTACAGCAATTACCGGAGATGTTTCGGTTAATCCATAGCCTTCCATAATCGGAATTCCGGCAGCGGCAAAAACCCGGGTTAGTCGCGGTTGTAAAGCAGCGCTACCGGAAACCATCAGTTCCAGTTGTCCGCCTAAACCTTCCTGCCATTTGCTAAAGATTAGTTTGCGGGCAATGGATAGTTTCTTTTCATACCACCAACCATTTTCACCATACGGTTTGTAATGTAGTCCTAAATCGATCGCCCAGAAAAACAGTTTTTTCTTGATACCACTTAAATCGGCTCCTTTGGCGTAAATTTTATCGTATACTTTTTCCAACAAACGCGGAACGGCTGTCATTACATGTGGTTTTACCTCTTTTAGGTTGTCGCTCATTTTGTCGATGCTTTCGGCAAAATAAATCGAGATACCATAATATTGGTATAGGTATAAAATCATTCTTTCGAAAATATGACAAACGGGTAAAAAACTTAATCCGCGTGTGCTTCCGGCTCTCAATGGCACGCGTACCGAGCTGGCCAATACGTTCGAAACGATATTTTGGTGACTCAACATAACACCTTTTGGTCTTCCTGTTGTTCCGGAAGTATAAATTAAGGTCGCCAGATCGGTGGTAACAATACTGTTTTTCCGGTTTTCGACTTCCTGTTGGTTGCTTTCGTCTTTTCCTAATTCCAAAACTTCGGTCCAGTTTTTACAACCGTCTATTACATTATAGGAGTAAATTTCTTTTAAGGAAGGTACATTGTGACGGATTGCATTTATCTTGTTGAAAACCTCGCTATCGGAAATAAAACAGTATTGCGCTTCGGAATGACCTAATATGTATTGGTAATCTTCTTCGGAAATGGTTGGATATACCGGAACCGTTTGGGCACCGGTTTGTAAAACCCCGATGTCGGTAATGTTCCATTCTGTTCTGTTATTGGACGAGATAATTGCAATTTTATCGTTTTTCTGGATTCCCATTCGCAATAGCGCTCTGGAAAGTGTATTGGCCTTATCCAGATATTCTTGGGTAGAAGTCTTAATCCATTCTCCATTATATTTGGTTACCAAGGCATCCGGCAGGTTGTATTTTTCCAGTTGATAGTATGGAAAATCAAATAAACGTGTAACGTCAGTCATGTTTTGCGCATTTAGTTACTGCAAATTATAAAAAAAACTCAAATCAAAAAATTTAAAATTCATAATTGTGGAAGCAGTATCGGTAATTTTGTAATTTTGATTCCTTTATAATTTTGATTTTGTAACTTTTATATGAATTCCAATTATCGTATCCAGGAATATAAGGCTTTATTCTACCGACTGTTTTTAGCGTATCTGTTCTATTTTGTCGCCCGCGTGCTATTCTTTGTTTATAATTACAAAATGCTGAAGGTGGATTCGGTTTCCGATTTTCTGGCTTTGGCGTATCACGGAATGGTTTTCGATACGGCGGCGATTTTGTATCTCAATGCATTATTTATCGTTTGTTCGATTCTTCCGTTGTGGATTACAACTAAAAAAGGATACCAGAAGTTTTTGTTCTATCTGTACTTTGTGTGTAATCTGATTGGATATGCGACCAATTTTGCCGATTTTATCTATTATCGTTTTACCTATGCCCGTACCACTATTGCTATTATGGATATCGTGAAAAACGAATCAAATAAAGGGAATATGTTTTCGCGCTTTATTGTGAGCTACTGGCATGTATATGCATTGTTCTTTTTGTGTGCGATCCTTTGGGTTTATCTGTATAAAAAGGTAAAAGTAAAAGAGGTGCAACATGAAAATAAACTAAAATACTTCGTTTCGTCGATTTTAGGATTGGTGTTCATTGCGGTTATGGCTGTGGGTGGAATCCGTGGTGACTTTAAAAAGAGTACGCGACCGATTAATATTGTAGATGCCAATCGTTTTGTAACAAAGCCGGAACATGCCGATATCGTTCTGAATACGCCTTTTGCGATTATTCGAACGATGGGTACGACCAGTTTTAAAAAGGTGGATTTAGTGTCGCCGGAAGTGGTGCAACGCGAATTGGAACCGATTAAACAGTATCACAATAATCCGAAAACAAAACCAAATATCGTCATCTTTATAACCGAAAGTTATGGAAGGGAATATATCGGTGCGTTTAATAAGGATACGAAGATACCGGGTTATGTAAGTTATACGCCGTTTATTGATTCACTGGCGCAACACAGTCTTATTTTTTCGAATGCCTTTGCAAACGGAAGTAAATCGATTCATGGAATGTCTTCGGTTTTGGCTGGGATTCCTTCTTTCCAGGATGCTTTTACCTCATCGCCGTATCCGAAACAGAAAATCCAGTCGCTGGTTTCGACTTTAAAAGAGGAGGGATACGATACCTCGTTTTTCCACGGCGCGCCAAACGGTTCGATGGGATTCCTTGGTTTTGGAAATATATTAGGTTTTGATCATTATTATGGTAAAACGGAATATAATAACGATGCCGATTTCGACGGTTCCTGGGGAATATGGGATGAGCCATTTTTCCAATTTATGAAGCAAACCTTCAATACGAAAAAACAACCGTTTATGGGGACTATTTTTACCGTATCGTCGCACGAACCATTTGTGGTTCCTGAAAAATACAAAGGAAAATTCCCGATGGGTACGGTGCCAATGCATCAGGTGGTTGGTTATACCGATTATGCTTTTAAAAAATTCTTTGAAGCGGCCAAAAAAGAACCGTGGTTCCAGAATACGATTTTTGTAATCACAGCCGATCATTGTAATCAGGTGGCCTATGATGAATATGCTAAGGTGATCAACCGTTCGGCTGTACCGATTCTGATTTACAAACCGGATGGTAGTCTGAAAGGGGAGAATAAGGAGTTGGCACAGCAAATCGATATTTATCCGACTTTATTGGATATGATCGGATATGATAAACCATTCCGTAGCTGGGGAAGAAGTTTAGTTGGTGAAAAAACGATTAAACCGTTTGTGATCAATTATAATGGAACGCAGTATCAGTTCCAACGCGGTAATTATATTTGTTTGTTCGATGGTAAGAAAGCAGCCGGGTTTTATGCGATTGCCGATAAAGGACTGGAGAAAAATCTGATCGCCAACCGCAATAAGGAAATGGATGAGCTGGAAGTGGCTTGTAAGGCCTTCGTACAGGATTACTATGAGCGAATCATCGATAAGAAATTATACGCTGAATAAAGGCTTAAAAGGGATAAAAAAGGAGCTCCGGTGAAAACCGGAGTTTTTTTTATGAAAAACACTTGTTATCGGAAAAGTACTACTATTGTGGTGGAATTTGTATATTGTCAAAAAAAATACACGATGGATACAATTAAAAAAGTCGAACGGGTAGAGGTGTTAATTGCAAAGCTACTGGAAAAGTATGCAGCCGAAGGTTCCAATATAAACCGGATTCCGTCACCTTTTATTCAGGAAGCGCTACGCTTAAAAGATACAGCTCCTTTTTTGGATATCGACAGTTATGTGTACTTCCTGAGCGAGATGAGTGTTTTGATTCTTGATTTAGGTGATGGAGTGTATGCTACTTTTTACGGTCTGGATGATTGGGAAGAGGGATTAAATATTTTTGATTATCCAATTCCGGAAGAAAATGGTTTTCATCTTGTTTTGGATATCTGTAATGCCGATGGAGCGATTACCTATTTCTCGTATAATTCAGAAAACGATAATGAGGATATTCTTTGGATCTCTACAAATGTAGAAGACGGTCCTTATACAAAGTCAGATTTGAGTTTTGTAGATGTATTGCAGTCAATCTATGATAATAATTGGAATGTTGTATAGCTGCGATTAAAGTGTCTTTAGATGAGTAAAAAAGGAACTCCAGTGAAAGCTGGAGTTTTTTTTATGTTAAGAATTCCGTAGCTAATTACTATTGCATAGTTTTGTAATACAAGAAGTAATTAGCTTCTTACTGTTATACTATGAGTAATGTATTTTCTGATAGCGGGCAAATTGGATTAGTAGCTACTTTTTCAGAGCTTGTATATACCGATTTCAAAGGGGAGATGAACGCGCTATGCTGGTATAGAAATTTGGATGGTGATTTTAACGAAATTGTAACCCGTTTATCTTTAAAAGAAAATATTACGGAAGTGTATCCCGAAGATTTACTTGCGCTCCAGTTATCAGAAAAGGGAAATATAGCCAGGGAAATAATCCTGAATGATTTACAGTTATTAACGGATTTTGGCGCTTCACCTTCGCTGAATTTACTCAAGTGTTATGAGCGTGATGATGAATTTGATTTTATAGCGACGGATGTCTATTCGTTTCATGTGGATCGTTCACCCATTGCAACTGATACTTTTCTGTGTACCTATCACGGAGCGGCAAGTGATATTGTTCCGAATATGCAAACCACACAGAAAATCCTGATTCCGGAAATCCGAAAAAAGCTAAACGAACTGTATGATGGACCGCCGGAAGGGTTTGAAGGCTTTTTAACGGAAAATTATTTTGATTTGCATTATCAGTTGCATGCAAATGCAGAACCTGTTAATTTAGGAATCGGACATCTTTGGAGGTTGGCTGTTGATCATCCAAAACAGGAAGTACTACCTTGTATCCATAGAGCGCCAATAGAAAAAGAAGGGGAATATCGGTTGTTGTTGATTTGCTAAGGGAATTCGGGATTGCGTTTCTTTTTAAATTCTGCTATGTCAATAACTGATATAAAACAAAAAACCCGGATGGGCATCCGGGTTTGTGGGGAGAGCAGGATTCGAACCTGCGAAGACTTAGTCAGCAGATTTACAGTCTGCCCTCGTTGGCCGCTTGAGTATCTCCCCATTGGCTAACCAAGTGTTTCCTTGATTAATTCGAGTGCAAATATAGGACTGTTTTTTTAGTATGCAAACTTATTTCTAATATAATTTCTGACTTTTTTTTAAGCCGTTGTTGTTGAGGTAAATAAAAAAATCCCCATACGGGGATTTTTGTGTCAGGGCTTTATTTTGCTGCTAAAAGCTCCATTATTTTTGCTTTTAATTCGGCACCTCTAAGGTCTTTTGCTACAATTTTTCCGGAAGCATCCAGAATAAAGGTTTGCGGAATCGATTTTACATTATATTTTTCTGCAATCGGATCCTGCCAGAATTTTAAATTGGAAACCTGTGTCCAGGTTAATTTATCTTTTGCAATCGCTTCTTTCCATTTGTCGGCATCTTTGTCTAGCGAAACACCGATGATGTTTAAACCTTGCGCGTGTAATTCGTTATATAAAGCCACTACATTTGGGTTTTCCGCACGACACGGACCACACCAGGAAGCCCAGAAATCGATGATTGTTACTTTTCCTAAGGACTCTTTTAACGATACGGTTTTTCCTTCCGGGTTTGGAGCCGAGAAATCAGGTGCTGCTTTACCAACCTGTACCGCAGTTTGTTTGTCTAAAAAGTCTTTAATGGTTTTTCCGTGCTTGTTGTCTTTAGCTTCGGGTGTAAGTAATTTATAATACTTTTCGATTTTGTCAACCGGTAATGACTGATAAATCGTGAAGTTTTCCAATAACATAACCGATAAGAACGATTCCGGGTGTTGTTGAATGAAGTCTTCCGATTTTTTGTTTAAAGCATCCTGGAATACCATATATTGTTTTCTAAGACTGTTAACAGTAACCGTATCCTGAGATTGCTGAGCCATTGCCATCTTTTGATTGTTGGCAATTTGGAAGGCCTGCATTTTTTTGAAAATCGGTTTTGATTCGTCGTTATATTTTTGGAACTGATCATTAGTAACGGTTCCGGTAACGCGTGAATTACGGATAGAATCTTTTACAAAATCGACTTTGATTGTTCCGTTTTCCAATATAAAAGGTACCATGTCACCGATGTCCTGGATTCTTAGGAAACAAAATTCTGGTTTATCGGCGATTCCTTTAAATTCGAATTTTCCGTCTTTAATTTTTACGGTGTCCTTTGAGATGGGACCTAATTCGCTTTGCGTCGCAATAATAACCATTTTGTCATTATCCACTCCTTTTGCTTCTCCGGAAATGGTATAACCATTGTCTTTTTTACAAGAAGCAAATACGGCAGCAACAGACAGTACTAAAAAAAGTTTTTTCATTGTTATTTTTAATTTGTTATGCTACAAATGTATTTAAAAACTGATTAAAAGTAGTCGTTAAATAGATTATTTTTAACAGTTGGATATGCAAAGCCCCAAAATCATATTGCTCGGATTTTGGGGCTTTTGTATTTAGTTTTGTGTGGAAGGACAAACAAATTTGGTTAGTGCTACAGGAGTATTCCGAATTCCGGATATTCCTTTTTCAATATTAATGATATTGTGATAGCCTCTGGCTTTTAAAATCGAAGCCATAATCACCGAACGGTAACCACCGGCACAATGCAGGTAAAAATCACTTTCTGTAGGTACTTCCGATAATTGATTGTTTACAAAATCCAATGGAATATTGATTGCTCCCTCTACGTGTTCGGCACTGAATTCTCCCGGTTTTCGGGCGTCAACGATCGGCAGTTTGGTAGTGTCTTTGGCGGTTGCAAATTGCTCCGGTGTGATCGAAACAATACTGTCGGTTTCAAATCCGGCTGCTTTCCAGGCTTCAACTCCGCCTTTTAGGTAACCATGACAATTGTCAAATCCTACACGTGACAGTCGGGTGATGGCTTCTTTTTCTTTTCCTTCTGTTACAATTAATAAGATCGGTTGTTGCACATCCATAATCAAGGCGCCTACCCATGGAGCAAAATTTCCCTGTAGGCCAATAAAAATGGATCCCGGAATATGTTCTTTTACAAATTCGCTTTCATGACGTACATCCAATAGTAAAGCTTCCAACTGACCTGCCATGGCTTTGAATGCTTCCGGGCTAAGTGCGGTATCGGCTTTGGCCATTACCGTCTCGAGGCTGTCATAACCCTGAATGTTCATCAATACATTCTGTGGAAAATAGGCCGGAGGTGCTCCCAAACCATCCAAAAGTTCCGAAATGAATTCGTCTTTGGTCATATCTGCACGTAAGGCATAGTTCACTTTTTTCTGATTCCCAAGCGTATCGGTCGTTTCTTTACTCATATTTTTACCGCAAGCACTTCCGGCTCCGTGATTCGGATATACAATCAAATGATCCGGTAATGGCATGATTTTATCGCGTAATGAGTCGTATAACATCGAAGCCAGTTTTTCCTGTGTTAAATCGGATACCAGCTTCTGTGCCAGATCCGGACGTCCCACATCACCAATAAATAAGGTGTCTCCGGTTATGATACCGTGCATTTCTCCGTTTTCATTCAATAATAAATAACAGGTACTTTCCAACGTATGTCCGGGCGTATGAATGGCTTTTACCGTATAGTTCCCGATTTTAAATTCCTGACCGTCTGTAGCGATTGTCGCTTCAAAACCAGGTTGTGCGGTTGGACCGTATACAATTGTAGCACCGGTTTTTTGAGCCAGATCCAAATGTCCGGAAACAAAATCGGCATGGAAATGGGTTTCAAAAATATACTTGATCGTTGCGTTATCTTTGGTGGCTTTATCAATATAAGGCTGTACTTCGCGAAGCGGATCAAAAATGGCTGCTTCACCATTGCTCTCCAAATAATAGGCGGCGTGAGCAATACATCCGGTATAAATCTGTTCTATTTTCATAATTGTATTTTTTTATTTTGTGTAAAGATAAGCGGTTGCTTTTTTTTGAAAAGTGACTTTTGTCACAAATGAAAACTTTCCTTAAGCAGAATATAAACCGCCATTAGAAGGACAAACCAGCCAAAACCTTTTTTTAATTGTGTTTCGTTGATAAACCGGTTCAGGTAAATCCCTGCAAAGATACCGAAAACCGATACCAAAGAAAAAGTTAAAAGAAACGTCCAGTCGGCATTTAGATTTTCCAGATCTCCCGTAAAACCGATTAACGAGTTTATTGCGATGATCAATAAAGAAGTGCCAACTGCTTTTTTCATCGGAAGTTTAGCAAAGAAAACCAGGGACGGGATGATTAAAAAACCGCCACCGGCACCAATTAATCCAATGACCACTCCAATCAAAAAAGTCTGCGGAATCAGGAGGAAGAAATTGTTTTTAGAGGTATCCGTTTCAGTTTCATCGGCGTTTGCTTTTTTTCGAAGCATGGCCAATGCCGCGAGAAACATAATAATCGCAAAAAATCCCATCAAAAAGGTATCTTTTGACAATGTGATAAAATCTGTTTTTATAAGCGTATCCGGTAGCGCCGGAACTAAAAAACGACGCGTAAGGAAGACCGCAATAAACGACGGTATCGCAAATAAAAAAGCGGTTTTAACAGCAACCATTCCTTTAAAATAGTTGCGAATGGCTCCGAAACCGGAAGTTGTGCCAACAATAAACAGGGAATAGGCTGTAGCCGTAACCGGCGGAATTCCCAAAAGATAGACCAGTACCGGAACCGTTAGAATGGAACCGCCACCACCAGTTAGTCCTAAAATTAATCCAATGCAAAGCGCACCGATATATCCGAAAAACGATTCCATTTTAAAAAACAAGAATTTCGATTTTGTTACGATGTAATTTGATTTTTTGCTCGTCCTGTAAGCGTTTTAGTAAGCGAGAGATTACGACCCGTGAGGTATGCATTTCGGAAGCGATTTCCTGATGCGTTGTGCTGATTTCGGTGGTACCCAATACTTTTGCTTTGTCGGTGATAAATTTATACAGGCGTTCGTCCAGATTCATAAAGGCAAGTGTGTCGATGGCTTCCAGCATTTCCATCAAACGGGCGTTATAGCTTTCGAATACAAAATTCCGCCAGGTAGGGTATTTTACAATCCATTCTTCCATTTTAGCAATGGGAATCAGGACCATTTCACCATCGGTTTCGGCAATAGCGCGGATTTTACTTTTGTTTTTTCCCATGCAACAACTCAATGTCATCGCGCAGGTATCGCCCCGTTCTAAAAAATAAAGTAACAGTTCATCCCCATTGGGATCTTCCCGCATGATTTTGATGGCGCCTTGTAAGAGGAGTGGCATCCATTCTATATTTTCTCCTATTTCTATAAGATAGTCGTCGGCTTTGAATTTTTTATAACTGGAAATCGAGTTGATTTCTTCTAGCAGGGCTTCTTCAAAAATGAAGTCGTACGATTCGAATAAGAGTGCTTTCATATGGTATTTTTTGTAAAGGTATCTTTTTGAAGCGAAACTTGATGTAACATTTGTTTCAAAAGAATCGGGTACCATGGGTTTATATCCGGATTTATTTTTATCTTTATCAAACGCAATGAATTGCGTAGAAAACCTACCATCAGGCATTTTTTCCTTCCAAGTCCTGTTTCCCAAAAATAAATACAGTAAAGAATAACGGATGCGCTATCCTTATAACGCTTTCGATCTCCATTGCTATACCGTTTTTGTTACTCCTGTATTTCCCAAATCATACGCAGTATAAATGATATTGTCATTGGTAAATGTGTGTACTAGTAATAAATAACAATAACATATGCGTAAAACGACACTTTTTGTATTGATTATGATGATTCCGTTTATATGTAAAGCCCAGAATCCGGTTTCGAACCAAAAAATGACCGCCGATTCGATAACGCCTGCTTTTTTTCAATTGGGCGAAGTAAAAATAACCACTTTTAGGAAAAGTGTAATCAAAGATCGGATCAGTCAGGCCGCAATGGAAACCTATAACAAGACAGAAGTAGGACGCGCTTTAAATTTGTTGACAGGTGTAAACCTTACGGCATCCGGACCAAGAAATGAATCGATGGTTTCGATTCGGGGATTTGACCTTCGTGCCGTTCCGGTATATATGGATGGAATTCCGGTTTATGTTCCATATGACGGTTATGTGCATCTCGCCCGATTTACGACTTTCGATCTTTCGGCTATTGATGTTTCCAGGGGATTTTCATCCCTGCTTTACGGACCGAATTCTCTGGGTGGTGCTATTAATCTGATTTCAAAAAAACCTTCGGGAAAAATAGAATATAGCGGTGCTTTAGGTATGATCAATACTAATGGCTCCCGTGGGGATCTGAATATTGGTTCGAATTTAGGAAAATACTATTTTCAGACGGGATATTCCTATTTACATCGCAATAGTTATCGTATGGCTTCCGGTTTCCACGCTCGTCCGAATGAGGATGCTGGTGAACGGGATAATTCGTTTCGTACGGATCAGAGGATCAGTTTTAAAGCCGGATGGATACCCAACGAACGACATGAATATGTGTTGGGTTATTGCTATCAGAAAGGTGAAAAAGGAACACCGGTTTATGTTGGAGATGATCAACTGAATCCGCTTTTGGCCAAACCCCGTTTCTGGCAATGGCCTGTCTGGGATAAGGAAACATATTATTTTTTATCGGATACGAAGTTAAATGATACGGATTATATCCGGAGCAGAATTTATTATGATACATTTAAAAATACACTCAACAGTTATGATGATGCTTCCTATACGACACAAACCAAGCCTTATGCTTTTCAAAGTCTTTATGATGATTATACCTATGGAGGAAATGTTACGTTTGGAGCGGCACCGACGTCATTCTTAGTGTAAATAACGTAACGCCGGGTAAATCGCAAATGCAAAATATCGGGGCAGCCGAATTTATGGGAATGGAAATAACTTTTAAATATGATTTCCGGGAAAAGTTGTCTGTGGGAGGTAATTACTCCTATATAGAAAGGCATAATAACACCAATCCGGCTGTTTTGTTCACGGATATTCCCAATACAAAAGTATTTCTGTATACGCAGTATAAGCCGATAAAACCGATACGGTTACTAGCCAGTACTGAATTTAATACATCGCGAAACAGTTCGAGCTACGGAACCAAAGCCGCGGATTTTACGCTTGTAAATTCGACTGTATCGGCCCGGTTATGGCGGTATACGGATATTGAAGCCGGGATTAATAATGTTTTTGATAAAAATTATAGGTTAGTTGAAGGATATCCGGAAGAAGGCCGGAATTTTTTTGTGACACTTCGGATTTTTAATAACTAAAAAAGACCGGTTGCTGAGGCCGGCCTTTCGTTTTAAATAAAACCTGATAAATAAAAAAAATGAAAGTATAAGCGTCAATTATCAATAAACCGGATTCGTTTATCATTAATATACACGTACCGATATGAATTCTTAATCGTTACAAATGAAAAACATATTCTAAAAACGAATAATTTTTTGCCTGAAAAGTAAAGCTATTTGCACTAAAAATACCGGATGATTTTAGAAGGAATGGCGTGAATAAAAGGGACGTACAACAGGTTTACTTGAAAAAGGAATAAACAAGACATTATGTAGACAGAAACAGACACTGTTTTTAGCCGTCTCGATTCACTTTTTATTGTAAGAGGACTTCCCTTTGTGTCGAATTATAAAAGCTACAATTTTGGGAGTTGGAAAACAGGTCTAAATGCCGTTTAAATTATGTTAATTTATTAGGTAATTCGTTTTTGCTTCAATTTTAATACTATATATTTGTATGCTTTTTTACAGAGCAATCTAACAAACAAACAAAAGTAAGTTGTAAATTATTAAATAGTATGGCAACAGCACAAAAGCCGAAGGCTAGCATGTATGAAAATGTTAAGAATCAGTTTGAAAAAGCTGCTTCTGTGATGGGACTGGATGAGACTGTTAAAAAAATCCTTTCTGTTACGAATAACGAAATTGTTGTTCATTTTCCGGTGAAAATGGATAACGGAACAGTCGAAATGTTCACAGGGTACAGAGTACAACACAATAATGTTTTAGGTCCTTACAAAGGAGGTTTGCGTTACCACGCAACGGTTGACATCGATGCTGCAAGAGCATTGGCTACCTGGATGACTTGGAAAACATCTTTGGCCGGCCTTCCGTATGGAGGTGGTAAAGGGGGTATCCAATTGGATCCGAAAAAATATTCACAAGGCGAATTAGAGCGTATCACGCGTCGTTTTGCCTATGCATTAGGAGATAATATTGGTCCGGAACACGATATCCCGGCACCGGATGTGAATACCAATGCACAAATGATGGCTTGGATTGCCGATACTTATATGTCGACAAAAGCACCGGCTGAACGTTCTAAAAACCAACACGTTGTTACAGGTAAGCCTGTAGGATCAGGAGGTTTGGAAGGTAGAGACCGTGCTACTGGTTTTGGTGTAGTCGTAACATTGGAGTCCTGGGCTAAATTAAGAGGAACTTCTTTAGAAGGTAAAAAATATATCGTTCAGGGGTTTGGTAACGTAGGATACTGGGCTGCTCACTTTATGAACAAAAACGGGGCTATCCTTGTTGGTGTTCAGGATGCAACCGGAACAATTTACAACCCGGAAGGAATTGATCCGGAAGCTTTATTGCGTTTCCAGGCCGATAACAATACCATTTCAGGATACAAAGGTACTCAGGATTATAAAGCAGATGAATTCTTCGGAATTGACTGTGATATCGTGATCCCGGCTGCTTTAGGTAACCAGATTACTGCTGAAAATGCTGATTCTATCAAGGCTCAGGTTATTGCTGAAGGAGCTAATGGTCCTATCGATACCGATGGTGAAACAATCTTATTAGCAAAAGGAATCGAAATTATTCCAGACATCTTATGTAACTCAGGAGGTGTAATCGGAAGTTATTTCGAGTGGTTACAAAACCGTAACGGAGAAATCTGGACTATGGATGACGTAATCATCAAATTAAGAAAAAAACTGGAAGATGCATTCAGCAAGGTAGTTTTAACCGGAAGTCAGTATAAAACAGACTGGAGAACGGCTGCTTATGTTCAGGCATTAGCCCGAATTGAAATGGCATACAAACAAAGAGGTATTTTCCCATAATTGGGTAGAACATACGATACGAAAAGGGGCTGACTCACTTTTGAGTCAGCCCCTTTTTATTTGATCAGATGACTTAGTGCCATACAAAACCATCCGAAAAATAATAGCAAACCACCAATTGGCGTTATGGGACCGAGAAATTTTAATTTTTTACCACCAATGCTGCTCAGGCATAAACCGTAAATGCTAAATGAGAATAAAAACGTACCGATTATAAAAAAACAGGCCGTCAGAGTTTCAATTGTTTTTGAAAAAGTGAATAGATTACTGATAAAAACCAATGCCAGTGCATGGTACATCTGGTATTTTACTCCGGTTTCAAAACTGTTGAGCGATTTGGTACTTAGTTTCTTTTGTAGGATATGTGCTCCAAAAGCTCCGAAAATAACGGCTAAACCGCCATAGCAGGCACCAATAGTGAGTAGGGTCTCTTTCATAATTGTTCGTTGTTTGGTGGGAAAGTAGTTTTAGTATTACAAATATAAGCGGGAGAAGCCAAACCACCAATTAAATTCTTAAATCTGCATTTAGTATCTTTGCCGGATGAATGGGAAAGTTTACGATAAAACCAATTTTTTTAAGCATACCTTCTGTATTTTTAGGGAGGTGGCTCCCGATGCGGTACAAGAAAAAAAGTTTCATTATACCAGTAAATCGGGAAGTAGTTATTATTTTACAGAGGAAGGTGTATATCGAAACGCCAATCATTGGGGAAGAGCGGCCAATTGTCGTTGGCGTTTGCTGCCTTTAACGGATGGAAAAACGAATAATGCCATAGCCAAAACCGGCTATGCAAAATGGACGGATTTTTATCCGAATAATGAAACGGAAAATTTGTTTTATATCGAATGGGATCCCGAAACCGATGCCATTCATTTCCAACATAAATCGAACCCGGAATACAACGGTAATGCCGTTTTGCGTAATGCTGCCGAAACCACCAAACGTATACAATTGATCAAAAAACTTTTTGAAACCGATAACTGGGCCGATTATCTTAAGTATGACGATTTTGAGGCTTTACGAAAAACGATAACGGAAGCTTTGATCACAACAAATAAAACCCTGCAACAAATCAAACAACCCTTTTTGTAATGAGTCGGCAAAACGAAGAAAATAGAAAAAAGCACAGTAAGAAAATCAACGAAAAGCGTTTGCGGGAACAGCGTTCGGAATCCGATCGCAAAGCCAAATTGAAATTGATTCTGCAAAAATTTAATTCTGATACCAATGCTGACTAATTGTTATTGCGGGAATCTGATACCGTTTTCCGACTGTTGCGAACCGTATATTAAAGGAATTAAAGCGGCGCCTACTGCCGAAACACTAATGCGTTCCAGGTATTCGGCCTATGCGGTTCATGCGATTGAGTACCTACTCAAAACGACGCATATTTCACAACGCAAATACCATTCGAAAAAAGACATCGAACAATGGGCGGTATCCAACCAATGGGTGAAACTGGAAGTACTTCAGGCTACCGAAAAAACTGTAGAATTTAAAGCGTACTTTCTGGATGATCAACTACAGCCACAGGTGCACCATGAAAAATCGACCTTTAAACAACAAAACGGGCATTGGTTTTATGTAGACGGGAAATTTTACTAAACTATTTCTTAATTGAATAATGATCGAATACGGCTTTGGATACCTTTGCTATGATAGTATTGTTAGTCGTATCATCTTCCATCGAATTTTTTACGAATACGGCTATGGCGTAGGTTTGTCCGCCGGGTAGAAAAACAATGCCGATATCGTTTTCGGCTGCTTTTAAACCTTCTTTACTGCGAAAGGAGCTACCGGTTTTATGCGCCACAAGTATGTCTTTTGGTAAAAGTCCTTTTAGTTTATCCGGTCCGGTTTTGGTACCCAACATCACGTTTAACAGGTAATCATAAGACGTAGGAGACAAGATTTTCATCTGATAAAATTGCTGTAGCAGTTGTACGGCCGCCAGTGGTGATGTCGTATTCAGATACTGATTTTCCCATTTCAGATGCATTTCTTCTTCCGTAGCAGTGATACGCGTGTCTTTTATTTTTAGGTTTTTAATATAGCGATCTACTTTTTTGGTACCACCGGCCAGACGGAATAAGATGTCGCAGGCGTTATTATCACTTAGAGCAACCATATAGCTTAAAAGTTCGCTTAGTTTGATGTTAATATTGCCATACGGGTAATTTTCGCGAAGCGGACTATGCGTGTTTTCTAATAATTCAGATTTCTTGACAAAAATATCCTGATCCAGTCGTAATTTTCCTTGATCAACCAAATGCAAAACAGCCAGTGCGACATGAAATTTATACACACTTAGGGTTGGATAATCCGGTGTGTTGTTAAAGGTTACTGTATCTTTTGTCGTAAAATTATATACGGCAATACCAACGGTCGCTTTTTTGTCTTTAACGATTTCCTGGAATTGTACACTCAGTGGACTTACCTGAGCAAAAGCAGAACCTCCAAAGATAAGTGTGAGAATAATTGGTAACGTTTTAAATAATTTCATATTTGAGTAGTATTGCGTATAACGTTCTGTTAGCTTGGCGATAGTAATGGAGTAACGGATTGGTTTCTGTTAATGATAAATTTTTTTGTAAAAAAAGTGTCAAGTTTACTAAGCAAGTAATTAATAATTACGACAAACTGCTGCTAGATACTGTTTTTTACGTTTTTATTTTCTATGGACTTCATGCTGCTTTGAAGAAGTCGCTTAGTTGATAATAATTGTCTTCCAGTAAATATTAATGATTTTCTTCTTTCGTATCTAAAATATACTAATGATTCATAAGCTTGTTTATTTGATATTAATATATCGAGTAATTCTGTAACTCTTGGGTCTGATTTATCGAAATTTGGGATTTCAATTATGATTGGATTTACAACTTGGTTAAATACAATGTCTAAATTATTACCTAATCCATTACGTAATATTTCTCTTTGTTTAAAAACCACCTTATCTTGAATCAAAGCCATTAATTTGTCATTTTGTAATTTAGTAGTTACAAACTTATTGTTGAATTCAAGTAAACGTTTTAATGAACTATTCCACAGTCCGATACTTCTATTTAAAGGCTCGTTTAAAGTTTGGTTGATTTTATTTTGAGATGAAATGAAATCTTCAATATTATGAAGACTATTTTTTATATTTATAAAGTCTTCTGATTTCTTCTTAATTTCTCCTTTTTTGTTAAGTACTAAAATTTGAAACAAATATTTAAAGTCAATTTCTCTAATTTCTGTAAGTTTGAGTTCAGGCATTATTGAAAGTGCTAAATTTTTTGCTTCCCAATCTTTTGTTTTTTTACAAACTTTTGAAATCTCATCAACTTGAAAAGTTATAAAAGTAAGAATAGATAAAATATTAATTCTAAAATATTCTTCCATTTCTTTATTTTCTTCAATTTGTTTTTTCTCTTCAACCCTTTTTTGCTCGCGAATTCCTTGTCTATAAATCCATATAGAAATAAATCCTCCTAAAAAGGCAGAAAATAGCGGAACTATAATTTCTGATAATAGTTTTAGGTTTAATAAATTTGTGTCTAACGTCACGTGGCTTTACGGGATTTTAGGATTTTTGTTACTGATGTTTACAAATATATCGAAATGAATAAAAGAAAAAAAAACTTATTTCGATGAAGAAAATACGAGTACTAACTCTGCCAGATATATACTCGAGCACAAATTTCGTAAAGCCACTGTTAGCGCTAGTTATTATTTTCTCTGTAAAGTTTTAAACCTCTTAATTTATTGTTTATTAAATAAAATATTCCTGTGGAAACTAAAAACATAATTACTTTTAGAAATAATGAAAGTGCTAAATTAGAAGGATAAATATCAACTTCATTATACATTGTCCATGAGCTTGGGAGATAATCCCGGTGAAACATTATAGTAATTATAATCATTCTTTCTATTGATATCATCAAGAGAATACTAAAGAATATTCGAAGAAAAATATTTTTTCTAATAGCCTTGAATCGTAACAATTGTGTAATTAATACCCAAAGTAATGGTTGAATCCAAATCCCAAACCAATACTTTCCAAACATTCTGTTCAAAAGTTCAGTTTTTTCTTCTTGAGGTAGGACATTTAATTGAACAAATATCCCGATAATCCATAATATTAAATACACAATGCCTATGAACGAAATAAATCGATTTGTTTCTTCATCAACTTTTTTGATAATAGGGTTCTTAATAAAAATTGAGAAAAGAAAGTATAGAAAAGTAAATAATCCAAAAGCTGTAAAAAAGTCTATTTGAATTAATTGTAATGTGAAAATTATTTGCTCCGTCATCATTAAATTGTTGTTCATATTGTTTGGGATAATTACCACTAACAACCAAAATTACAATAAATCAATCGTTTTAATAAATAAAAAAGCCTTTTAGTTTTGAGCTAAAAGGCTTTATAATAGGGTATGTTTTTGCTTATAGCTTATTCATATTTCCGGCTAAGGTTTCGATAAATTTACCGATTGGTCCTTTAACCATCATCGCCATCATCGGGTTAAATTCGCCTGTAAATAACAATTGAACTTCCGAGGTATTGGCCGTTAACGTGTTGATGTTAGCGGTTAACGTAAAAGGTAATTTGTCGCTGGCAGCACCCAAAACAACTTTGTTTGGAGCCACTTTATCTTTCATTTTTAATTTGATCTCCGGCATACCTTTTAATCCGAAAATAAAAGCGTTTTCATCCAATACTTCGAATTTAGCAATGTTCTCCGGCATTAATTTCTCAAAGTTTTTTACATCGGTAAGCGCATCAAATAAATATTGGGCGGATTTTTCTACGTTAACTTTTGGGCTTTCTAAATTCATATTCTGTATTGGTTTTTTGCTAAATTAGGTTTATTACACTTCGATTCCCCAGGTTGAAGGGTTCTGACGCCATTCTTTTAGGGTTTCGTGTTCTTCTTCGGTGATGTATTTTTTTTCAACAGCTGCTTCCAAAAGCGTGTCGTAATTTCCAAGGGTATACAAGTCGACATTGGCTGCTTTGAAATTATCCTGAGCCAGATCAAAACCATAGGTAAAGATGGCCACCATCCCTTTTACATTCGCTCCGGCTTCTTTTAAGGCTTCAACCGCCATTAAACTACTTTTTCCGGTACTGATAAGGTCTTCGATAACCACTACGTTTTGTCCTTTTTGTAAAAAACCTTCCACCTGATTCTGACGACCGTGTTTTTTAGGTTCCGGGCGTACATAAACAAAAGGAAGTCCAAGATATTCTGCTACCAGTATTCCAATACCAATAGCTCCGGTTGCCACTCCGGCAATCACATCGGGTTTGCCAAATTCTTTTTCGATATGTTTGGCAAATTCATCACGGATATAATTCCGGATCGGTGGAAATGAAAGCGTTATACGGTTATCGCAGTAAATTGGCGATTTCCATCCAGAAGCCCATGTAAAAGGATTTTTTGGATTTAATTTAATTGCGTTTATTTGTAAAAGCAATTCGGCAGTTTTTTTAGCTGTGTCTGTATTAAAAATCATAGTACAAATGTATAAAGTTTTTGTGAACGACAAACCACTTTTCTTGACAAATCAAATTGTTAAAGAAACCGATTTTCAGCTTTTTCTTTTAGAAAGTGTGGATATCAAGCAAGTTATTGTAAAAATGTTTCAGAATAAGATTCCAAAAGCTTTTTTGTATTATCCTGATGAAAAGGAAATTATGAAAAAACTAAAAGCCAAAATTCCGGTGGTAAAAGCCGGAGGCGGATTGGTTTACAATAAAAAAGGCGAGGTGCTTTTTATCTTCCGGAACGGGAAATGGGACCTGCCTAAAGGAGGCATCGAAAAACGGGAGGAAATCGACGAAACAGCTATCCGTGAAGTAGAGGAAGAAACCGGCGTAACCGGTTTGAAGATTGTGCAAAAACTGCAAAAAACCTATCATGTTTTTAAACGAAACGGTCGCTATAAATTAAAAGTGACCCATTGGTTTGAAATGAAAACGGATTTTGATGGTATTCCGAAGGGTCAGATTGAAGAAGGTATCGAAAAAGTCGCCTGGTTAAAACCCGATGAAATTAAAGAAGCGCTGACCAATTCCTATGAAAACATTAAATTATTGTTTGAGACCGAAAAGGTAACCGAATAAAAAATGCCCCAAATAGTGTCTGACTTTTTGGGGCATGTTCAATCCCGGCTTTTTTTAATTTACGATGCGATATACGGGATATTGCATATGTGATTTTTCGTAGTATTTTGAATTGCGGTAGACCCAATCCAGTTGTGCCTCGCCGCTATTTTCAAATTTGGAATCGCTTTTTCGCTTTTCGTCCAAAGCCTTTTTTAGTTCCGGATTGTCCAGAAGCAGTTGCTTGGCCACATCTTCAAAAACATAAGGCGAATAGTATTCCTTTTGCTGTAAAATGGCATCAAAGAAATTCCAGTTAAAATACGAATCCACCGCTTCCGGCTCGAGCGTTTCCAATAGGAATTTGACATTCTTCTGTTGTGTCGGAATCAGATAATCCCCTTTTTTAAAGGCTTGTTTTACAGTAGTTTTGATAACGTTGGTGTTCGAATGTCCGTAGTGACCTTCGAAAGCGGAATTTCCGGTTTTATAATCGGTTATTCGATAACTTTCAACCGTAATAATACTATCCTGTTGCAGGCGTTTCATCGTGATGTTGTTTAGCTTTAGCAAATCGGTTACATTCCACCATTGTTTCGGGATAACGTAGTATTCCGGAATACTGACCTGTTTTTTCGGTTTATAAAGTTCATAATACGGAATCATTTTTTTGAAAGGTTTATTTCGGTCGTAATACAAACGCGGTTTTCCGGAAACGTCGCTTGGTTTGTAGTTGCCTTCATAGCCCAAAAACGGAATCTGAGTCACTTTAGCCGAATCGATTTCCCATTCTACCGTATATTTTGTATTCGGTTTATAAGCCTCCAGGGTTTCACGGCGGATGTTTTTTATTGTCTGATAATGCACGTCTGTATAACGAAGCGTACTCAGCATATATTCGTAAGTCACTTTTACGCGATCACTGTATTTTTTTAGCATATGGGTTTCGACCATAGCGCCAAATGAATTGAATAAAGACGCATAACCGGTCGAAAAACGAGCGGTTTCCATATTTTTAGCAAAACCGTTTTCTGGTGTTTTATTGTAAATATTTACATAAGGTACCGGTTCTATTTTTTTGGATTGCAGGTCTTTTAAAATGGCCGGGTACATTTCGCTGTTAAAATATGTTCCGGCTTTTCCGCCTAATTTCTGATAGTGTGTCGCAATATACGTTAGCGTATACTGGTAATCGGCACCGTTACTGACGTGGTTGTCGATAAAAACATCCGGATACACCAATTGGAAAATTTCAGCAAAACTGCGGGCGTTTCGGGTATCCGATTTGATAAAATCCCGGTTCAGATCATAATTGCGTGCATTACCACGGAAACCAAAAGATTCCGGTCCGTTTTGGTTGACACGCGACGTGGAATTCCGATTTAAGGCACCACCGATATTGTAAATCGGAATGGTTACCACAACCGTATTGTTTGGAAGTGCAATCTTTCCGGTAGCCAAATCGCGGAACAGCATCATGGTCGCATCGATACCGTCGGGTTCTCCGGGATGAATTCCGTTGTTGATCAAAAGAATAGCTTTTTCGTTTTGTATACTGGCAAAATCAAATACTTTGCCGGGATTAAAGGTTACGATATGTAACGGTTCGCCACTGTCGGTTAATCCCATCGTTCGCATGGAAATACTTTCAAAATTTTTGTCCAGCATTTCATAGTAGGCTATGGTTTCTTCGTAGGTAGCCGTCTGATTTCCATTGCCTTTTTCGTAGGGTGTTGCATACTTTTGCTGTGCTAATAATGGAAGGCATTGCAGTAAAAAAAGAAGTGCAATTTTATAGGATTTTTTCATTCGAATAATGCGGTTTGTGGTTTCTGTATTTGTTTGTGGTAAATGTAAGATTTATTGCGTTGTAAATTATCTGATTTTCGAATAAAAGGAGCTCGTCTTGTTATTGAAATTGTAAGTCGAAATTGAAGTTTTTAGGAGCAACTTTTTTATTAATTAGATTGTGTTTTGGGTATATAATTTTTAATTTCCCTTTTTTATAGGATATTTCGTTAAATTTTATACTTTTTTTAGGGAATCATTTTTTTTATGATTAGATTCGCGTTTGTAACTCAAAAAACATTTAAACATGAAAAAAATTACTCTTTTAGTATTGTTTTGTTTAACATCCCTTGCTATAAATGCACAAACTGTGCTAACTCATTCGAGTTCACAGGCAATTGATGGTAATACTGTAGCGTGTGGAAACAGCAGTACTGGTACATCTAGTGATAACCGTTATTACAGAGCTTTTAATCTGGCTTCAATGGGAGTGACTTCAAGTTTTAACTTATCTGCCATTCAGTTTGGAGTAGCGTCATTAACAGCTCCAAGTGGTTATGTAGTAACCGTTAAGGCATATTCAACTACAGCTACTTTTCCTACAGGATTTCCTGCAACAGGATATACATTGTTAGGACAGGCAGACTATACGGTTCAGGCGGCTAATGTTGGAACCATTGTATCGGTGCCGTTAACAGCTACGGTTCCTGCTAATTCAACATTGGTAGTTGAAGTAGGATATGCTGCCGGAGCAACCGGAGTGCGAATCAGTTTAGGATCGAATACAGCACCACAAACAGGACCAAGTTATATTGCTTCAACAGCTTGTAGTATTGCTACTCCGACTGACGTAGCGGCAATTAACTTCCCGGATGTACACATGGTGATCAACGCTGTTGGAACAACACTTGGCGTGAATGAATTCGCTTCAAAATTAGTATCTGTTTTCCCGAACCCTACTTCAGGTTCTCTTACTGTACAAATGCCTAACGAATTGCAAATTAACAAAGCGGCTTTAGTAGACGTATCCGGAAAACAATTTGCCGTTTCGGTAAACAACGGAAATACAATTGATATTTCTGGATTCGCAACCGGAATCTATATGTTGAATTTAGAAACAGCAGAGGGTACTTTGGTTAAGAAAATTGTAAAACAATAGTCAACCGATACCTTATAAAAAATAAAAGTCGCCTTATGGCGACTTTTTTATTTTAGAACTACCGATTCGGGCACCAGGACACGATAATCACCGTTATTCCGGATCACATCGCGAACAATACTGGAACTGATATAAGACGTACTCGCAGCAGTTAATAAAAAGACCGTTTCAATCTGTGATAACTTACGATTGGTATGTGCAATGGCTTTTTCGAACTCGAAATCAGCCGGATTGCGAAGTCCACGTAAAATAAATTGTGCATTTAGTTTTTGGCATAAATCAATCGTCAGACCGGTATAGGTTACCACACTTATCTTAGGTTCGTTTTGAAACGCATCAGTGATAAATTTCAAACGATCTTCCAACGAAAACATATATTTTTTTTCAGCATTTACACCAATGGCAATAACAATTTCATCAAATAGCGGTAAAGCCCGGTTAATGATGTCATAATGTCCGAGAGTAATCGGATCGAACGAACCGGGAAAGATGGCTTTTCTCATATTATTTCAGGGCTAGTGTAATCGCGTTATCAAATAAATTCGGAAGCGAAATTCCGGCTTCACGGGCTTGTTGCGGTAAAATACTTTCGGTGGTTAATCCCGGAATCGTATTCATTTCGAGCATATGCGGTTCGCCGTTTACAATGATAAATTCACTACGCGAAAAGCCTTTCATTTTAAGAACTTCATAGGCGCGTTTGGCCACTGCATTTACTTTTTCGGTTAGTTCCGGAGCAATTCGAGCCGGAGTGATTTCCTGTGATTTTCCAAGATATTTGGCTTCATAATCAAAGAAATCGTTTTCGGAAACAATCTCCGTTATCGGTAATACTTTGATTTCTCCTTTATAATTGATCACACCAACTGAAACTTCGGTTCCGTCAAGGAAACTTTCGATGATGATCTCGTTATCTTCTTTATAGGCATTTTCGATTGCCGGTAATAATTCGGCCTCGGTTTTTACTTTGGAAATACCAAAACTGGAACCCGATTTATTTGGTTTTACAAAACAAGGCAAGCCTACAGTTTTGATAATGGTAGCTGTGTCGATAGTATCACCCAGATTCAGATAATAGGAGGTAGCGGTTTTGATACCATAGGGCTTTAAAACCGATAACAGGTCACGCTTGTTAAAGGTTAATGCCGCCTGATAATAATCACAGGACGTTTGCGGAATTCCCAATAACTCAAAATAGGCCTGCATAAGTCCGTCTTCGCCCGGAGTACCGTGAATGGCATTAAAAACGACATCAAACGATAAAGTATTTCCTTGGTAGGCTACGGTAAAATCATGACGGTTCACCGAGTATTCGGTATTATTGTCGTCAACCATTACCCATTTGTCTCTAAAAATATGGATACGGTAGGCGTTATATTTTGATTTGTCTAAAAAAGAATAGACCACATTTCCACTGGTAAGGGAGATTTGGTACTCGCTGGAATAGCCTCCCATGATAATGGCAACATTTTTCATTTTGTTCCGTTTGAATAATGAGTTAGTATACTACAAAAGTATTATTATTTGTTGAATCATGTTGGTTTGTGATATAAAATATAAGGGGTTATGAAAGTAAAACCTCCAGTATTTTATATATTTGCCAAAATTCGAATATCTATGAGCTGGAAAAAGTTTTTAACTAGTTTTACATTCTTTAAACATTTAGCATTAGCATTAATTATTATCATTGTTTTTGTGGTTTTGGTAATGCAATGGCTGGGTTATGCCACCAATCACGGGGAAGAAATTCCGGTGCCAAATCTGGGCAAAATGAGCGTTGAAAAAGCCGAAGAAAAATTAAACGATATCGACCTGGAAATCCATTTGCTGGATACGGTTGATTTTAGAGCGGATTTCCCGCCATATTCTATCGTGGAACAGGATCCGCTTCCGGGTGTAACGGTTAAAGATGGTCGTAAAGTGTATGTTAAAGTAAACTCAGGTGGCTATTCGCAGGTAACGGTTCCGGATCTGATTCAGAAAACGTACCGTCAGTCTTTGTCGACTTTACGCGCATTGGGATTGGACGAAGGTAACATCAAATACGTACCGTATATGGCGAAAGACGTAGTTTTGGAAATGAAACAAAACGGTAAACCGTTAAAAGCCGGTGATAAAGTATTAAAAGCTTCTAAAATCGATTTGGTTTTGGGTGACGGTAAAACCGGATATGTAGAGGAAACAACAACGGACAGTATTCCGGTAAAAGAACAGACAACAAACAGTAATGCAGAATAATACTACTATTGAAGATGCCGATTTAGAAGGCGAATTGTTTGAACATTATCGCTTTGAAGCGGCCAAAGGTCAGGCACCTTTGCGCGTGGATAAGTTTTTGATGAATCTTGTTGAAAATGCAACAAGAAATAAAATTCAACAGGCGGCAACAAACGGGAATATCTTTGTAAACGATATTCCGGTAAAATCCAATTATAAAGTAAAAGCGTTCGATGTGGTGCGTGTCCTGATGGAGCAACCACCATTCGAAAATATAATCATTCCGGAGAATATCCCGTTGGATATTGTCTATGAAGATGATCAGTTACTTGTGATCAACAAACCAGCCGGATTGGTTGTACATCCGGGACACGGAAATTATACCGGTACCTTGGTGAATGCCTTGGCGTATCATTTTGAAAGTCTCCCGATGAATAGCAGTGAACGTCCGGGATTGGTTCACCGTATCGATAAAGATACGACCGGTTTACTGGTAGTAGCCAAAACCGATCATGCAATGGCATATCTGACGAAACAGTTTGCCGATAAGACTTCCGAAAGGGAGTATGTGGCTTTGGTTTGGGGCAATATTGAAGAGGAAAGCGGTACGATCGAAGGTTATATCGGTCGCCATATGAAAGATCGTATGCAGATGTCGGTTTACGATAGTGAAGAGTATGGAAAACATGCGGTTACACATTATAAAGTGTTGGAGCGTTTTGGATATGTAACATTGGTTTCCTGTATTTTGGAAACCGGACGTACGCATCAGATTCGTGCCCATATGAAACATATCGGACATACGTTATTTAACGATGAACGTTATGGCGGAAACCTGATCTTAAAAGGCACAACGTTTACCAAATACAAACAGTTTATCGATAATTGTTTTAAAACGCTACCAAGACAGGCATTACATGCGAAAACACTAGGTTTTGAACATCCAACAACCAAAGAGTTTATGCGCTTTGATACCGAATTGCCACAGGATATGAAAGAATGTATCGAAAAATGGCGTACGTATTCGAAGTCTCATACAATGGAGGAAGAGGAATAACGAGAAAAGAGAAAAGAACAACGATTTGTTCGGTTTGATATAAAAAACGCCCCGATTATCGGGGCGTTTTTTTATTCCAAATCTCATACCTACGATGAAAGAGGGAGTATAATAATTAAACGAGTCTGAAAAAATCAGGCTCGTTTAATTACTTAGGATAGTAAAGGGAAGTGTTGTTAACAACAAACTCGTTTTTAGGATAGGTATACCAATCGACAAATTCATTGTAGAGTTCCTCGTTTTGTTCCTTCCATTTCTTAAATTCCTCAGGATTTCCCATTTGTAATAAATAATGACTATAGGCATCCATCAAATTGCGATCCATCAATTGTTTTTGATAAGCAAAAAGTACATTCGGATATTCTTTGTAATCTTCCATAAAATAGTTCTGTAAGAATCCGATTCGCATTTTTGATAAAGACTTTAAATTCAGTTCTTTTTGTCCATCCATTCCTAACATAAAGTTTTTTCCAAACATACCGCAAAACGGCATTTTGAATTTACCATCCTTTATTTCATCAACACTCATCACAATTTTACAAAAGTCAACTCTTGTACTGTCGTTGTTTATAGTAATGGTGTTTTGGTAGGTCTTATAAAGTAGCTCACTCATTTCGCTAGCGCGTTTGGTAGTTCGTTCCAGATTCATAAAAATTTCACCATAAATAAGTCCTGAAAGTTTTTGATTGGAACTCATAAAAATTTTAGCTAAACGATAATAATTGGACGGAAACATCGGATCGGCTTCAAGTCCATTTATATAATTGGCACAAGCTTCATCATACTTTTCCTGGATCAAAAAAACATTACCTTTTTCTAAGTATAGATTGCCTGCGTTTGGAAATATTTTTATTCCAGCATCATATTCCTTTATTGCTTTTTCCGGTTGATCAAGATAACTATAGCAATTCCCGGACATTTGGTAAACCTGACTATTACAGTTTTTATATTTTTTGGTTTTATTTAGAATACTGATTGCTTTTTGATACTCTTTTTTAAGCATATAAGCATAGGCAATTTCGTAGGGATAGGTATAATCTTTAGGATCCATTTTCTGGCATTCTTCTAGCATGGAAATACTTGCGTCTATTTCGCCTTTATCCATTAATTTAATCGCTTCTCTAGCCTTTGTTTTAGCTAGTTCGTTTTGTGATTGGGAAAAAACGGTCAGGGAAAGTAGTGTGCAAATAATAATAAAATAGTGCTTCATTTTGGATGGGATTAGTGGAAAAATAATAAATGTAATACTGCTGTTTAAAGGAAAGCAAACATAGCCATTCTTTTTATTAATTTAGAAAGGTAATAATAAAAAACACCCCAATTATCGGGGCGTTTTCTGTTTTATTTATTTTTAGTGTCAATCCATTTTCTGGCGTTAACAAAAGCTTCATGCCATGGCGATACCTGATCCTGGTGACCGGCCGGATAATGGGCCCAGTTCCAGGGGAAGGTCGAACGCTCAATATGCGGCATCATTACTAGATGACGACCGGTTGTGTCGCACATCATAGCCGTGTTGTAATCCGAACCATTTGGATTGGCCGGATAGCCTTCGTAAGCATATTTGGAGACAATCTGATATTGATCCTCGGCATACGGTAGTTTGAATTTACCTTCGCCATGCGATACCCAAACGCCTAATGTGCTTCCGGCTAAAGACGATAGCATTACGGAGTTGTTCGGTTGTACGGTCACGGATGTAAAGATACTTTCGTGTTTACCGCTGGTGTTATGGTGCATTTTTCCGTGTACGTCGTGTTCCGGATTGATCAGCTCCAATTCCATAAACAACTGACAACCGTTGCAAATACCAACGGATAGGGTGTCTTCGCGTTTAAAGAAGTTTTTCAGTGCGGTATTGGCTTTTTCGTTGTATAAGAAAGCGCCAGCCCAACCTTTAGCAGATCCCAGAACGTCTGAATTTGAGAAACCACCTACGGCGCCGATAAACTGGATATCTTCCAATGTTTCACGACCTGTGATCAGGTCGGTCATATGAACGTCTTTTACGTCAAATCCGGCTAAATACATAGCGTTGGCCATTTCGCGTTCGGAGTTACTTCCTTTTTCGCGGATGATAGCTGCTTTCGGACGTGGTTTCGAAGCGTCGATAACCGGTTTTTTACCATCAAAATGTGATGGGAACGTATAGGTTAAGGGTTGGTTTTTATAGTTGTTGTAACGCTCTTGCGCCATTCCGTTTTTGGATTGTTTCTGATCCAAAAGGAAAGATGTTTTATACCAGGTATCGCGTAATTCGGCTACGTTAAACGTAAAAGTATCCGCGTTGTTGGTAAGCGTTACAGTGTTTCCGGCTACTACTTGTCCGATTTTGAAGAAGGAAACGCCATTGTTATTTAAGATCGCTTCTGCTTCTGCATCAGTCTGGAATACCAATCCGATGTTTTCATTAAAGAATGCTTTTACCGTATCGGCTTCTCCTAAAACGGATAAATCAAACGAAGCACCAAGGTTAACATCAGAAAAACACATTTCTAAAAGGGTTGTAATTAAACCACCGCTTCCAATATCGTGCCCGGCTTGGATATGTCCGCCTTTGATCAAATCCTGGATCGTGTTGAATGCTTTTTTAAAGTAAGCTGCATCGGTAATCGTTGGTGCGGAATCACCGATGGTATTTAAAATCTGCGCAAAGGATGAGCCTCCTAATTTAAAGGTATCCTGCGACAGGTTAATATAGTAAATCGCGCCACCATTGCGTTGTAACACCGGTTCTACGACTTTAGTGATATCAGTACAGTTACCCGCTGCCGAAATGATTACCGTTCCCGGAGCGATTACTTCGTCATTTGGATATTTTTGTTTCATCGATAGGGAATCTTTCCCCGTTGGAATGTTGATGCCTAATTCGATGGCAAAATCGGAACAACCTTTTACAGCTTCATATAAACGGGCATCTTCACCTTCGTTTTTACACGCCCACATCCAGTTGGCCGATAAGGATACACCGGCTAAATTGTCTTTTAACGGTGCCCAAACAATATTGGACAAGGCTTCTCCAATGGCAGTACGGCTTCCCGCTACCGGATCGATCAAAGCCGAAACCGGAGAGTGTCCGATTGTAGTAGCGATACCTTCTTTGCCCTGGAAATCCAAAGCCATCACACCCGCATTGTTTAGTGGTAATTGTAATGGTCCGGCACATTGTTGTTTGGCAACACGTCCGCCGACACAACGGTCTACTTTGTTGGTTAGCCAGTCTTTACAGGCTACGGCTTCCAATTGTACTACCTGATTCAGATAGTCCGGAATCGAAGCAGCGGTATAGTTTAAATCTTTATAGTTGCGAACTATGGTTTTGTCGCTCATAATCATTTTCGGCGAACTACCAAACATGTCTTCCAAGGCAAAATCCATTGGTTTCGCACCGGTTGTAGCCGATTCGAATGTAAAACGATGATCACCGGTCACATCTCCTACAGTATACATAGGCGAACGCTCACGGTCGGCGATACGTTGTAAGGTATCCAGATCTTTTTCACCGATTACCAATCCCATACGTTCCTGAGATTCGTTTCCGATGATTTCTTTTGCCGATAAGGTAGGATCGCCAACCGGTAGTTTGTCCAGGTCGATTTTACCGCCGGTTTCTTCAACCAATTCCGACAAACAGTTTAAATGCCCTCCGGCACCGTGATCGTGAATCGATACGATAGGGTTATGGTCACTTTCGACTAAACCACGTACGGCATTGGCTGCCCGTTTTTGCATTTCGGGATTCGAACGCTGGATCGCATTTAATTCGATCCCTGAACCAAAAGCTCCGGTATCGGCTGATGATACGGCTGCACCACCCATACCGATACGGTAGTTTTCACCGCCAAGGATTACGACTTTATCGCCTACGGATGGTTTTAATTTTTTCGCCTGACTTTCTTTTCCGTATCCGATACCTCCGGCTAACATGATCACTTTATCAAAACCTAATTTACGGGCTTCTTCTTCGTGTTCGAAGGTTAATACGGAACCGGTAATCAACGGCTGACCGAATTTGTTTCCGAAATCGGAGGCCCCGTTTGATGCTTTGATCAGGATATCCATTGGGGTTTGGTACAACCATTTGCGTTCGTCCATTGCCTGTTCCCATGGACGGTTTTCTTCCAATCGGGAATAAGAGGTCATATATACGGCTGTTCCGGCCAATGGAAGGGAACCTTGCCCTCCGGCAAGTCGGTCGCGGATTTCTCCTCCCGAACCGGTTGCTGCTCCGTTAAACGGTTCTACGGTGGTCGGGAAGTTATGGGTTTCGGCTTTTATCGAAATTACAGAATCAAATTCCTTTACATCGTAAAAATCCGGTTTGTCTGCTGTTTTTGGCGCAAACTGTTGTACTCTTGGGCCTTTGATAAAGGCGACGTTATCTTTATAGGCGGAAACAATATCGTTTGGATGTGTCTCCGATGTTTTTTTGATCAACTTGAAAAGAGAAGTCGGTTTTTCTTCGCCGTCGATCACAAAGGTCCCATTAAAGATCTTGTGACGACAGTGTTCCGAGTTCACCTGTGAAAAACCAAATACCTCCGAATCGGTCAATTTACGACCTAATTTAGCCGATAATTGGTTTAGATAATCCACTTCTTCTTCGCTTAAAGCCAAACCTTCTTGTTGGTTATAGGCTGCGATATCCTCGATTTCCAGTATTGGTTCCGGTTGGATGTTAATGGTATAAATATCCTGGTTCAGGCTGGTGTATTTCTGGAAAAGCATCGGGTCGAAATCGTTAAAATCGGCCGTTGCTTTTTCAAACTCTTCGATACGGATAATACCGGAAATTCCCATATTCTGAGTAATTTCAACGGCATTGGTACTCCATGGCGTGATCATGGCGGCACGTGGGCCAACAAAAAAAGCATCCAGAGATGCCTTTGTATCGTTAACAACCGTGCAAGGGTTTTCAGAAGTGCTTGCAAACAGCCAGTTTAATTTCGTAATGTCCTGAGCCGAAAGCTCGTTTTGCGATTGTACTGCAAAAACCGTGTTGGTCTGGTTTCCGAAGAAATGAATCATTGTGTGTGTTGTTAGTGTGTTGTTTTTAAAAATGCAAAATTAATCTAATTCGGTCAATTAGACAATTTCAGCGGCTATATTTTTTAGCGGTTAATTCTCGAATATCACGTGGTTATAAGCACCCAGATCGGAACCTCCGTTGGGACGTACATTTCCAAGGATGTCTTCTAAAAACGGATTGGTCATGGTCGTTCCAAAAGCTTTTGCATCAGAATTATTGCCAATGATCAATTGGTTTTTGTTCGGGTTTTTAAAATCCGGTTTAAACGAATTGGAATTTACGGCAATACGACAGTTGCTATAATCGGTGGTATTGGCAATAGGATATAAATTATTGTTTGAAAATTGTTGTGCCACATCAAAGAATTTGATCAGACAGTTATTGAATCGGAAGTTAAAAGCTTGCGAATTGTTTCGGGTCATCGAAAGCGGAATATTGCTCGATCCAAACAGTATACAGTTGTCAAATTGGGCCATTTCCAATGGAATTAGCTGTTGGTCGGAACCGTTGTCGATCGCTACGGCAACCTGATTGGGACGTGACCAGTAATTCACAAAAGTCGATTGTCTAAATAGGTATTTTCCACCAAAAGTACAAGCCAGCGCTGCTTGTCCCGCTCTATTGATAACTATATTATCACCTTTGATATGCGCATTTCGGGCTAATAAGCCAACATTGGCACTGTTATAAATCTGTACGTTGGTCAATTTTAGGGTTTCGTCGGTACCATCGTTTCCTTCGGTTAAAATACCAACCACAGCATTTTTAATCGTCAGGTTTTTTAAATCGTGTGCCGTACTACCGTTACGTAACCAGATGGTTCCCCATTGTCCCGGAACTTCCGAAAAATCCTGTTCCAATCGGTCGCCTTCAAAAATCACTTCGTTTTCCAGTGCTTCGGTTACCGATTTGGTTCCGGCCACTTTTAATGACGCCCCCTGTTGTACGATCAAACCGGATTCGGCATGGAAATGAATCCGGGCACCGGCTTGTACGTTGAGGGTTTCTCCGCTTGGTACCGCGGCATAGCCATATATTACATAGGGTTTGTCTTTTTTCCAGAGGAATTCGTCGCCGTTGGTTGGATGACTATGGTTTAGATTCCGACCACGGGTGGTGAGGGTATTACCGTTTTCATCAACGCCTACCTCAACCTGTTCGTATACACCGTTGGTACGTCCCGGATAGATAAAATAGGCATCTTTAACCAGGGTTACCAGATCGACTTTCTGGTAGTTGGTACCATAGTCAAATTCGATTTTATCGGTGTATAAATATTGGGCATCCGGAGCGGAAAAATCGTTGTAATTAATGGTGGTTTCCACAAAAATATACATACTGTCTTTGGCCAGTAATTCTACGTTGTTAAAGACTTTACCCGGAATTCCGTCGACCATTAATCGGTATTTGGACGCATCGCCCTGTCCCAATCGGACACTTGGGATTTTGATGTCTTTATTACTGCGGTTGTACACTTTTAACGTATAGGTACTGGAACCGATATTCGTAAAAACGGTATCCAGATAGATCGTGTCTTTCGAAAATTCCAGATTTCCGGTACTCGGTTCGAAAGAAAAATCATTTCGACAGGAACTCAGAGCAATAAGTAAAAGGGTGACAAGGACGTAGTAATAATGACGCATGTTTCTGATTTTTGGTAAAAATACTAATTTTTGGATGTTAAATTATACTTAAATTACAATTTATATATAACGTTCGATGGCTAAGTTTATTCTTACTTCAGTTTTGATTTTGTAATTTTACCATTCAAAATATAGTTTATGTCATTTGATAAAGAAAAAGTACTGCAGCTTTGCAATCATTTGTCGAAAAATACATTGATGCAAACCTTAGAAATTGAATATATAGATGCCGGAGAAGATTTTTTAGTAGCCAAAATGCCTGTAAACCCAAGAGTACACCAACCGATGGGCTTGTTACACGGAGGCGCTACGGTAGCGTTGGCAGAAAGCGTGGGAAGTGCCGCTTCTATCATGTTTGTCGACCCGGAAAAGCAGGAGGTACGTGGTATCGAAATTTCGGCCAATCACCTCAAAAGCAAAAGGGAAGGAATTGTCTACGGAACGGCCCGAATTATCCATAGGGGACGTAGCCTGCATCTGTGGGAAATCAAAATTACCGATGAAGAAGGAAACCTGATCTCCCTTTGTAAACTCACCAATATGGTTTTACCAAAAAGAGCGTCATGACCGATTTATTTCTGAAAGTAAAAGTACATCAGGGACAAAACCTGCCATTTGTCATTTATTCAAAACCGGGCTCTGACGAAATCATTGGCCTTTTTCAAGTAAATGATCATGTGTATTTGGCCGAAAGTTTTTCCGAAACGGGCTTTATTATGGCTCCGTTTGATGGTGAAAATTATGTGCTGATTCCGGAAGAACATTCCGAAATTATAACGGAGAAATACGAACTACCGACTATTCCGGAAGAAGGAACCGTTTCTCAGGAGTATGATGAAACGGCAAAACAGCATTTTGAACAGTTGGTGGAAAAAGGCGTAGCCGCGATACATTCAGGGGATTTTAAAAAGGTGGTGCTTTCGCGGAAGGAAAAAGTAGGCGGCACGACCAAAGATGTAGAGCATTTGTTTCCACGCTTACTGGCAAACTATCCGAACGCCTTTAAATATTGTTTTTACCATCCGAAAGTCGGAATGTGGATGGGCGCCACGCCCGAACAACTGCTAAAAGTTAAGGATTATCAGATGCAAACCGTAGCATTGGCCGGAACGCAGCTTTATGAAGGAACCGAAGCAGTGCACTGGGAACCGAAGGAAATCGAAGAGCAACAATATGTAACGGAGTTTATTCTGGACAATCTTAAAGATTGGGCATCGGAAGAAAAAATATCCAATCCGTATACGGCCAGAGCGGGAAATTTGTTGCACATTAAAACAGACATTTCGGCGCGTTTAAATGACAAAGAGAGTCTGAAGCAAGTACTTGAAATCTTACATCCGACACCTGCAGTTTGTGGATTACCAAAAGAAGCCGCACGTACTTTTATTCTGGAAAACGAAGACTACGACAGGGAATTTTATTCGGGATTTCTAGGCGAACTCAACAAGAATTTTTCGACGGGTAGGAGTGAGCATTCCGATTTATATGTGAACCTGCGGTGTATGAAAATTAAAAAAGAAAACATTCATCTGTATATCGGTTGTGGCATTACCAAAGATAGTGTACCGGAAAAAGAATTTTTCGAGACACTGAACAAATCGATGACGATGAAAAAGATATTAGCATAATTAGATAAAAAACAAAATGAAATTAGATATACTAGCCTTTGGGGCGCATCCCGACGATGTAGAATTGGGATGTGGTGCTACCCTGGCAAAAGAAATTAGTTTAGGTAAAAAAGCGGGAATTATCGATTTAACACGTGGCGAACTGGGAACCCGCGGATCGGCTGAAATCCGGGATGAAGAAGCGCGTAAAGCGGCTGAAATCCTGGGAATTGCCGTACGGGAAAATCTGCGGTTCCGCGATGGTTTTTTTGTAAATGATGAAGCGCATCAATTGGAGGTGATTAAAATGATCCGGAAATATCGTCCGGAGATTGTGTTGTGTAATGCCATTGACGACCGACATATAGATCATGGAAAAGGAAGTAAATTGGTTTCGGATGCCTGTTTTCTTTCGGGTTTACGCCGTATCGAAACGGAAGTGGATGGAGTGGCTCAGGAAGCCTGGCGACCAAAAGTGGTGTACCACTATATTCAGTGGAAAAACATCACGCCGGATTTTGTAGTGGACGTGACGGGTTTTATCGATAAAAAAGTGGCCGCGATTTTAGCCTATGGTTCGCAGTTTTACGAGCCCAATTCGAACGAACCAACCACGCCAATTGCGACAAAAAACTTTTTGGATAGCCTGCATTATCGCTCGCAGGACCTGGGACGACTCATCGGAACGGATTATGCCGAAGGTTTTACGGCAGAGAGATATTTGGCTGTCAGTAGTTTAGAAAATTTGATGTAAATTTTTTTAAAAAATGCTTGCGTGATACGGAAATTGCCGTATATTTGCACCCGTAATCAAATGGTGATTGTAGCTCAGTTGGTTAGAGCGTCGGATTGTGGTTCCGAAGGTCGTGGGTTCGAGACCCATCATTCACCCTTAGTACTTTAAGCGGCTTTAGAAATAAAGCCGCTTTTTTATTGGTACAAAATTTTATCAGAGCGAATCGTTTTTTACTGAAACGGATCTTTTATAATCCGATTCAGTCATTTTATATTCCTTTGATTGATTTTTAATAACTCCAGATCATGTCAATTTGATTTAGTTTCTTATAATTTTCTCCGTTAATTCATAAAATTGGAATAGATGCGTTTAACAGGATAGTAAAGTTTACTGTTTCGCTTGTCCTATCCAATAATAGATTAGTACATAAATCAAAAGCAAAATCCCATTTATAATGATATAAAGTTCGTCTTTAAAAATCGCGAATGAAAAAATAAGATTGCTGGCAAGTGCCGTTAAAAAGAAAATCCAGGAAAGGGTTCTTGCCATAGTTGCTGTCCTCGGAAGTGTAAAACGTATTCCGATGGTTAGAATTAATGTAGTCGCCAGGAAAATGAAACTGCCAACGGTTACTAAATTTTTATTTGCGTTTGTATTAAAGGCATAGAAGCCGTAAGCGATTAAGGCGCTTACAGCTACTGCGATGCTGGTTTTTATAAAATCTAATTTCATTTGTTTGTTTTTTTAAATTGTTGGAGGGGGAGGTGGAACTGAACTGAATAACATTGCAATTTCGGGTACATTACCCGATAATTCCCAGCCAGCCATGCCTTCTTTCCAAATATGATGGTTTTGAGTAAACTGCCCACTTTGAATAAATTGTTTTAGTTGTTCCAGGTTGAAAGAACCGGATTGCTGACCGTTTAATGCTACATGATACATTGTGACAGGAGGTAGTGGTGGCATACTACTCATATTGCCCATCATTTGCCCCATTTGGTTGCCTATTTGACTACCCATGGCACTACCAATTCCCATTCCAACCATTAAACCTGAGGCATTCAATCCGCCTTCTCCGCCGTCTAAATCGATGTTGCTCATTGTTCCAAGATTTTGAGCCGCCGTTTTTAAAACATCAGTCTGCTGATTAAGTTGATGAACCGCAAAGTTTTTGCCTTCAACCCCTAATTCCATATCTTTTCTTTGGATTCGAGTCGTTTCCAAAAGATTCTCAATTTCTATGTCGGTTTTAGCTTCGGCTAATTTGGTTTGCTGATCGGCTGTTATTTTTTTCAGTTGTAAATAATGAGCGTGTGTTTTATCTAATTCAATTGTTCCTATATCCAAGCGTTTTAGATTTACACCAAAATGTTCTTCTAAATCGGATTTTAATTTAGATTGAATATGATCACTTATTTCATCGATTTTTCGTTCAATCTGCATTACCGGTAAGTTGTTATCCTGTGAAGCATTAATGATGACGGACTTTGCTTTTCGTTGGAAAAAATCTTTGACTTGATTTTTAAAATCTTCTAAATCAAAATTGATTAAACGGTTTAGTTTGATGAAGTTTTTATAATCGGTCACATTAAACGTCAACGTTCCTCGGACAGCACAAGGAACACCTAAATCTGTAAATCTGGGGTCGTAAAGATCAAAATAAGGAATCCCAAATTTGATTTGAATATTACCGGAAAGATTGATATAATAGATTTCGGCCTGAAACGGAGAACTCCCGTTAAAAGCGGCTCCTACAATATTTGTAAGAATTGGGAAGTTGGCAGATTGTATTGTTTGGTCGTGTGGACCATGTATAAAATCCTGAATGGTTCCGTCGTTTTGCTTGTAAAAAAATACAGCAAGTTCTCCGTTTTTTACACGTAAACTACTACCGTAACGTATTGCGTTTTCTTTATTTGTGGAATTAACCGGGCCAGACGGTCGCCATTTCCAAACTAAATATTCCTGTTCATCACAACGGATTACGTCCATCAACCCGCCTTCTTTTTTATTGCCAAATAATGCCATTTGTTTGTTTTTTATAATGAAATTTACTTTAAAGAGTTAGGTGTTAGTACTACTTTTATGTTGCTGCAATGGCATTACAAATAATAAAAACTAAAATAAGAGCAGCGCCTGCACCCAATACATGGAATACTTTTTTGGTGTTTTCTTTTGTAATGTTTCGGGCCTTTTCAACAATAGCCAGTACTTCGGCATACGTTTTTGGATCGTTTTTCATTGACATGGATGCTTTCGAATTTATCTGCTCAATTTTTTTAAGCCATATTTTATTCCAGGTATTTTTGTATTTGGTGTCTTCGGAGAAGATTGTCAGATAGGATACCGGATTAATTTTACTGGATGAGATTGTCAGAAATTCCAAAATATTTTCTTTGGAAACAGGTACGGGATAGTTGAGTACAAATTCTTCTTTTCGGGCATCGGTAGTCGACCATTTTGCTGATTTTGATGTTGCCAGGATAAGCTGAATACCTTTTATGAAAATCAAAATATACCAGAAGAATAACCATAATAATACGGTTCCCAAACCAATGTTACTTCCTGTGTTTTGCGCGTAAAATCCTGTACTTCTTGTTGCTTCTATTTCATCAAGCTTATCAAAAAATCGAATGATACTTCCTGATACTTCAATGTTTCTGAATTCAGCGCCACAATCGGAACACTTTGTTACAAAGCTTTCTGCAATGGCACCACAGGCGGGACATTTTTTGATGTCACCAAACTTATCCGATTCAGGAGCGGCAACAGGTTCTTGTGTTTTGTGTTTTATTTTTTCAAAAAGGCGTGCTTCCAGGACGATTTCAAATTCGTCAAGGTCAATTCCTTCGGTTTCGGCTTTTTTAAAGAGGATTTGTCTTTCTTTTTCGGTTAGTTCTCCATCAGCTAATGCTAATGCTATGAGTTTTTCTATTTTTTCGTTATATAGTATCATATGTTTTTATTTTTGGTTAGTAACTTTTTATATTCAACAATTTCATTGGTGTTATACTTTCTCAATCGCCCTACCAGTAGGCTCTAAAGCAGAATTGATGATGGAGCTATGATTAGATGTTAAGAAAATCGGATAAATGAATTTCTTCATCTATCCGATTGATTATTAATTCATATCTGAAATAGCTTGCGTTAATTTAGCTTGGATTTTAAGAAATTTAGTCATTTGAGCAGGAGTCATTTCATTTTCTGACTTTTCCATTTTCTGCGATAAATCAGTTGCTTTTTCCATATATTCCACATATTTGGTCATTGCAGAGGCATCTCCGCTTTTAGCATCTTCCATCAGAATTATGTATTGATCAACAAATTCTTCATAGCTTTTTAAATAAGCATCAGTAGCATTTTCGTCTGTGGACGTGGCAGCAACTTCTATGGTATTTTCGTCTGTTTCGGAAACAGGCGTTTCATATGTAGTTGTTACTTCGTCAAGAGACGTTTCTTCTTCGGTTTTATTGTTTTTACAAGATGTTAACGATATTGCAAGGGCTGCAATGAGTGTTAAGTGTGATTTTTTGATATTCATATCTGATAATTTTAAGTTTTAATAAAAGTGAGTTTTGAGTAGTGACTCAATAGTTTAGGCCTATTAAAAATTAAGGCGGGATTTTAATATGTATCAATTTCTTTATGGTTTCTAAGGTGAGGCAATTTATATGCGTTTTATTTGATTCCTTTACGAGTTTCCGTAATGGGAAAAAATAATGCGAATGCGTCGCCTTTGTCTATCTAGAGGTCCGACAGTGTAGTACAGTACAAAATAAAACGGAACGTCTACGTTTTATCGTAGACGTTCCGTTTATCTCGTCCTAAAATAAGTTGCTTATTTCTCAGTAATTTTTTTTAAGAAACAAATACACTTTTCTATTTCAAATCTTTCCAGATAATTAAAGCTGAATTTGTTAACCCGATCATTTATTTGTATCAATTTATATGTAGATAATAGAGAAGTAAAACTTTAAAAATTACTTTTAAAGCCGCTTTTTTTATTATAGTAGTATAAATTTTCGATCCAGTCTATAAAAACAAAACCCTGTAGTAACAGGGTTTTGTTTTTAGATCGATTAACGAACGGTTCGTTCCGTAATGTTTTCGTTGTATTTTTCATAGAAAATTTCCAATCGTTCCGGATTGATTTCGCCATTAGCATTGGTTGCTGTTTGTAAATGTTATTTGAGTTCGTTAAAAAGTTGCCAAATATATAAAACGAATCTATATGATAAAGTATTATTGTAGGTAAAGTTTTAATTTTTAGCAGGACCTGGTTTATACGTTATATTTGTTGTAAAAAAGCGAGAGGAGATTAAAACAACCTTATTCTGAAATAAGTAGATTTTTTGGAGTATCTTAGGACAATATGTAATAGTTATAACCCCAAAATCTATTTTATATGAAATTTAAGTACATACTAACACTTTTTTTGATGGGTGGTTGTTTTGCTATGGCACAAACCAAACCGATTCTGATCGAAAATGTCAGACTTTTGGACCTTAAAGCGGCTAAATTAACCACACCGATGCATGTTTTGGTTTCCGGTTCAACCATAGAAAAAATAAGTGCCACAACTATTACAGCTGATAAGGATGCTGTAAGAATCAATGGTGGTGGAAAAACGTTAATGCCTGGTTTAATCGATGTTCACGTACACATGACCTTTGGTACGTTTACGATGGCACAATTGATGGGAGAAGATTTAACGGAAGAATTTCTGGTTCGTAAAATAGGAGAATCGGCACAACAAATGCTACTTCGCGGATTTACAAGTGTCCGTGATGCGGGAGGCCCTATTTTTCCGTTAAAAGCAGCCATCGATGCCGGTAAACTAGTCGGCCCACGTATCTGGCCTTCGGGCGCTGTGGTGAGTCAGACTGCCGGGCATGGCGATTTTAGAGCACCAAGTGAACGCTCTCGCCGCTTTTTCGGAAAACCGTCCCGAGCAGAACAAGTGGGCGCTACTTTTATTGCCGATGGCCGGGATGATGTATTAACGGCTGTACGGGAAAACCTGCGTTTTGGCGCCAGTCAGATTAAACTCATGGCGGGTGGTGGAACGTCGTCGGCCTATGATCCGATTGATGTGACGCAATATACGCTCGACGAAATGAAAGCGGCCGTTGAAGCGGCATCCGACTGGGGGACCTACGTTATGGTGCATGCCTATACGCCAAAAGCGGTGCAACGTGCTGTTGAAGCCGGAGTTAAGTGTATTGAACACGGTCAGATGCTGGATGAAGAAACCTTAAAATTACTGGCAGAGAAAAACGTATGGTTAAGTCTGCAGAATTTAATGGATAACAACGACAGTATGGATGAACAGCGCAAACAAAAGCGTAAGCCGGTATTGGAAGGACAAAATAAAGTATGGCCTTTGGCGAAAAAGTTAGGTGTAAAATTGGCCTGGGGAACCGATTTTCTATTTCAACCGGAATTAAACGATGAACAGAATCGTTATATTTTACGGCTTCAAAAATGGTTTAGTAATGCCGAAATTTTAAAGATGATCACTCAGGATAACGGTGAATTGTTGCAATTATCCGGTTTGCGCAATCCGTATCCCGGAAAACTAGGAGTCGTGGAAGAACAAGCTCTGGCCGATTTACTGTTGGTAGATGGGGATCCATTAAAAGATTTGTCGTTAATCGCAAACCCGGAAAAGAACTTTTTACTGATCATGAAAAACGGACAGTTATACAAAAATACCATCAAAACTAAAAAGTAGGATATCTTTAAAATAGTATCGTGGTTTAGGGGTTTAAAAGGATATTTTGGCGACTGATGATTTTATTTTTTAAGATTTATAGGATTGAATTGATAAAAAATTATGACTTAAATTGATTTTTTTGTTAATTTGGTTCTCACTTTTATATAATAATAAATGGCGAAATTCAAAATCGAAATCAAGTGGGCTTTTATATTTATCATGATGTCGCTGCTTTGGATGGTACTGGAAAAAATTTGCGGCTTGCATAGTACCCATATTGATAAGCACCAATATCTGACGATGCTTTTTATGATTCCGGCTGTTTGGATATATGTTTTAGCGCTAAAAAATAAGAAAATGAGCTATTATGACGGTGTGATGAGCTATAAGCAAGGTTTTATAAGCGGCTTGATCCTTACGTTGATTGTGGCGCTTTTTAGCCCGGTAACACAGTGGATCATCTCTTGTATTATTACTCCTGAATATTTTCCAAATGTTATCGAGTATTCTTTAAAATCGGGTTATCATAAAAACCGGGAAGCAGCGGAAGCCTATTTTAGTCTTGAAAACTATATGAAACAGAGTGTCATCGGAGCATTGATGATGGGTATTGTTACGTCTTTTATTGTTGCCTTTTTTGTACGTAGTAAAAATTCCAAAAACAAATCTTAAAACTATATTACTATGAAAATAATAAAACTGATTGTCTGCCTGCTTTTCGGGCTTATGTTTATCAATGCCGGGCTTAATAAGTTTTTGAACTATATGCCTATGGAGAAAATGAGCGAAGAACAAATGAAAATGATGGAGGCTCTAATGACTATAAAGTGGTTGATGCCGCTAACCGGTGTTATCGAGACTGTTGCCGGATTATTGTTTATCATTCCTAAAACCAGGGCTTTAGGTGCCATTATGATTCTGCCGGTTATGGTCGGTATTGTTTGTCATAATCTTATTTTTGAACCATCCGGACTTCCTTTGGTGTTGCCGCTTTTTCTAATCAATATTCTAATTATTGTTGATAACTGGAAAAAATACAAACCAATGTTTTCCTAATATAAACGACTACTAACAGAAACGCCCCGTTGTTTACCACTTTAAACAACGGGGCGTTTCCTTTTAAAGGGGCTATTATTATTTTTTTTCTTCCGGGCGATCTTTGATCTGTGATGCTTTTAAATAAACCTTTTTACCCGTTTTGTTTACATAGTATTTTTGGTTTTTATTGTTAATGTAAACATCGGTCCCATCCGGAGCCATCTTACCTTTCCATACTTTGTCGGAAATTTTGGAAGTTCCTTTTACAGCGACTTCCGCAGTTTTGTCACCTACCTTTTTAGCGGTCTTTTCAATTTTATCGCCTACGCTTTCTTTTTTTTCCTGTCCTTGTGCCGAAATCGAAATGATTGTGAACAATCCCAGGAATACCAGGGTTAAAATACTGCTTCTTTTCATACTATTATTATTTTAAAGTTATTCGGTTAAAAACTTTTTTGCTGTAGCAGGTGATGCGTTTTTCTCTGTATGAATGTTCTATTCTATAAAGATAGTAATAAAATAGTTATTTATTATCTACTTGTTGTTTATAGACCATTGTCTAACCTGTAAATAGATTTATATTCGAAAATTAGAGTAGAAAAAGTCCGATTATAAAGACTAACAGTTCATATGATGAGATGATAATAGCGTAAAGATCTAATATTGCATCACGTTCTTATTCAAATCTCACTTGTAATTATTTTGGTAAGTTTTTTGTTGATGAGGAAGGGATGGCGGCTTAAATACGGATTGTATATGCCGGATAAACTTTTTGTATCTTGAGATTATATGAAATGCATTATCTATTGTTAGGTATTTATATAGCTATATTTAAGTTTTCCCTTTCCCCATCAATTACACAATCAGTACTCTAAATTACAGGATCATATCTTTCCCTAAGATATTGAATAAGAATATAAAGTCCTGTTAAAGCAGGCATCACTCCAATTTTTTAGCTCTGTGGCTATTTTTAATTATATCGATTGATATCGGTTATGTTTTGCTTTCGAATGTGCTATGTACATATCGAAACAATTCGATAGCTAATAAGAGCTAATAAATAATAAATAAGTTAAAACTAAATATATATATCTTATGCTTATGAGAAAAAAACTCCTGTCAATTTTATTTGTGCTAGGGGCATTCGAAATGTACGGACAAGTGGGAGTTGGAACGGAACTCCCGGATATTACTTCACAATTGGATGTAGTCGCAAATAATAAGGGAATATTAATTCCAAGAGTAAGTCTAATCGATTCCAAAAGTAAAGACCCTATAGTGAATGATGGAACGTTGCCAAATGGTCTTATCGTTTTTAATATTGCTACTTCTGGTCAAATCCCGGATAATGTTAGCCCGGGATTGTATTATTGGCTTAATGGTTCCTGGAATAGAATGATCAGCCCTGTTGATATTCGAACGTCCGAAGGGACTGTTCTATATAACCCGGAAGTTGTTGCTCTTAGTTATATTGATCAGCAAGGTGATTCGCGAATAATCAATATCGATTCCCTTGTAAAATCAAATGAAACGATCACAACACTCGTGAAAAATCAGGATGGTAGCTATACCTATACCAATGAAGCCGGACAATCGAAACGGATTGATTTTACAGGAGATGCTGTAGTCGAACAGTTTGATCATGAAGTGGTGCTGGAAAAGATTGAAGCGCTTATTAAACAAAAAGAAACGCAGACATCTCTTGTTTATGATCCGCTAACACATGTTTTGACTTATAAAGCGGAGGATGGAAATACTACCACTATCAATTTGTCAGAATTATTGAATAATGGTTCGGAAACGCTAACAGCGCTGAGTTATGATGCCACTGCACATACCATTACCTATAGAGCGGAGGATGGAAATACTACCACTATCAATTTGTCAGAATTATTGAATAATGGTTCGGAAACGCTAACAGCGCTGAGTTATGATGCCACTGCGCATACCATTACCTATAGAGCGGAGGATGGAAATACTACATCCATTGATTTGAATGCTTTGGCAAATAACCCGGAAACGCTAACAGCACTGAGTTATGACGCCAGTACGCATACCATTACCTACAGAGCGGAGGATGGAGCTAATACATTCATTGATTTGAATGCTCTGGCAAATAACCCGGAAACGCTAACAGCGCTGAGTTATGACGCCAATACGTATACCATTACCTATAAAGCTGAGGATGGAACTAATACATACATTGATTTGAATACTCTGGCGAATAACCCGGAAACTATTACGAGACTTTCGTATGACGCTAACACATTTATTCTGAATTATAATGCAGAGGATGGAACGACTACCGAAGTGGATTTATCGGATTTGGTCAATGGCCCGGAAACCTTGACCGCTCTGGTATATGATGAAGAGCGTAAAGATTTGATTTATATTGATGAACAAGGAACTAGAAACAGGGTTAACCTGCCCGTCTTTCAGAAAAATACGGAAGATGCCACAAGTCCATGGTATGTAGATGGCGGAACTGTCAGCGCAACATCTAATACGGAGAATATTTACCATACCGGAAATGTCGGTATTGGAAGACAGCCTGCTCCAGACACAGCCTTAAGTGTAAATGGATCCGTAAAAATTAATCCTGAGAATGAGGAGCGTAAAGTTTCGGTGAATATTGGTGACGGAAATACAGCCACAGGAGCGAATGCTTTGGTAAGTGGTAAACATAATGAAACACACGGAGAAAATACGGCAATTGTTGGAGGAACAGGAAATACCATAACAGAGCAAGGTGAATTTGGTGTTATTATTGGAGGCGAAACCAACCGTATTGTGGCAAGAAACGGCACAATTGTAGGTTCCAAAGAATCTGTTGCCAGTGGTCAATATAGTGTGGTTTTGGGCGGAAGTGATAATATGGCTCCTTCTGTTCATGAAATAGTTTTAGGGAATAGAGCTAAATTGTATTCTCCGGATGGAGGAAGCAATGTATGGGATAGAAATGACCGTATATTCACTGTAGCTAACGGTGACAATAATGGTCGATCGAATGCCCTTACGGTTTTGAAAAACGGAAATACCGGTTTTAAAAGTGCAGCTTCTCAGCCTACCGAAACCATCGATGTTGGTGAAGGAAAGGTACGAATCCGACAAATCCAGGGCGAAGACGGTAGTGACGATGACAGATTGGTCGTGGCCGATGCCGATGGGGTTTTGCGTACGATAGACAGAAGAGATTTACAATTAAATCGTAATTCGGATGCGCAGATCGAACCTTGGCTGGTCGTGGGATCAAACCAAAAAGCAAGATGGAATGGACAAAATATTTATCAGGCCGGTGGTGTTAGTATTGGACATGCCAGAGGATCTTTGCCATGGGCTGACCGGTTACGATTAAATGTATACGGTGCCGTACGTGGAGGCAAGGAAATTAGTGAAGGTGAAATCGGTGCTTTTTCTGCGGCCTTTGGATTTCGAAACAAAGCACAGGGAGCCTATGCATTTGTTACTGGAAGAGACAATACTACTCAACCATCTGCAGAACTGGCTACAATAGACGGTGGACATCACAATTTTATAGCTGACGGAACCGATACATCCGGTATTTTCTCAGGACGACATAATACGATAAGTGCCACCTACGGTGGTGTTATACTAGGAGGAGAAAAGAATACTGTTCAAAGTCCTTTTGGTGTGGTTGTGGGAGGAAAGTCAAATTCGGTTCTTGGTAGTAATGAGCGCGGTGTGGTTGTGGGAGGTCTTCAAAACACTGCCCTCGGAATTAATACGGTGGTTCTTGCAGGGGAAAACAATGCGGCTTATGGTAATCATTCTTTTGTATTTGGAGGAAAGTTCAATGCAGCTGAAGGAGAAAAGGGCTGTGTTATAGGAGGAGAGTTTAATAGAGTTGGTTATAGAAGTGTTTATTCGGGTATTATATGTGGACAATCTAATGAGATAGTCGATTCTCAAAACGGGTTCGTTCTTGGTGGGGATACTAATCATATAATCAATTCCACTGAATCTATTATTTTGGGGGGTTACGGCAATTATATACTAGGAGAAGGTACTAATATTTCATATTCGGCTATTATTGGGGGAAGAGAGAATAAGGTAAAAAGAAAGAATTGTGCCGTTATTGGTGGTATAGCTAATCATGCTATGGGTGAATTTAGTATGGTATTAGGAGGAGCTAGTTCTACAGCAAAATCCTTTCACGAAGTAGTTATAGGGCCTTATGGAGACATGTATGACGGAAATTCGCCAACGGAGTGGGATGAAAATGACAGATTGTTGGTAGTTGCAAATGGAACAGCTAATGAAAACCGCTCTAATGCAATTACGGTTTTAAAAAATGGAAATACCGGTTTTAAAAAACAAGCGGTTGTTCCTACAGAAACGATAGATGTAGGATCCGGGAATGTTCGCATCAGGGATATAAATGGTACTATGGGCGCTTTGGAAGATAAAGTTGTTGTGGCCGATAGGAATGGGGTGCTAAAAACCATTAGTCGCTCCGAATTCAAGGCACCGGGATCTAATGTAATCTTTAGCGATGGTTTGATGGGGCTTGCTGTACGACCAGAAGAAACTCTGGATGTAGGTACCGGAAACGTACGTATTCGCGATATTAACGCTACAGAGGGGAATAAATACGAAGATCGGATTGTTGTTGCAAGCTCGACCGGAGTTTTAAAGACAATAAGTACCGGCGAACTTATCGAATTAATTCCGGTTAGCGGATTTGTGGCAACACAAATCGGTGAGCAACGAAGACAAATTGAGTTGCAAAATACAGTAATCAGCACATTGCAACAAAGCTTACAGCGAATGGAAGAAAAGTTGGAAGCATTGGAAGCTACTGTTAGTAGTGCCAATTAGTTATAGTTTTCTTCATACTTAGGAGTGCTTAAAGTATAGGATCCCTTTTAAGTAAGGTGCTTAAAAGGGATTTATATACTGTTTTAAAAGTAAAAGAATCATTGAAATTATGAATAAAATTTTTGTAATAATTATAGCGGCTGTCTGTGGAAGTATTCCGGTTTCCGGACAAACCGTAAATAACGGGCAGATAACAGTGTCGCCCGGAACAAAATTTTCCAGTGTTGCCGATTTTAAAAATAACAGTACTGCAAATTTTGTAAATGACGGTACTTTTTTTGTCTATGCCAATTTTCATAATGATGGAATTGTTGAGTACGATCCAACGCAGGAGGGAGTAACCCATTTTGTCGGAGAGCGACAGCAAAATATTTCGGGCGCTGTTGTGAGTAAGTTAAACCATACGCTATTTAATAATCATTCCGAACAACCCGCTTTTTTGCTAAACGGAAAAGTCAGTGTGGGTGGAAATTCGGATTTTGAATACGGAATTATAAAAGTGGAAGAGAACGGTAGTTTTATTTTTGAGGCGGTAGCAACGCATTCTCATGCAGATTCAGATAGTTATGTGGATGGTTTTGTAGAACGCCTTGGTAGAGAGGAATTTCAGTTTCCGGTCGGAAGCTACGGGGCTTATCATCCCGAAACTATCGGAACCTGCGATTGGAGCGATGCCACTTTTAAAGGTGGTTACCGTAAGGAAAATTCTAACCTGCACTATGCACATAATCAAAAGGAAGACAACATTCTGATTATTGATAATACGCAATATTGGATATTGGAATGCAATCATCATGATACACACGAACTTCCGTTAACGCTGTCTATAAGCGAAAATATGTTCGGTACAGAACTCAATAACAATACCGAAGTTGCTATTGTTGGCTGGAATACTGAAACACAAAAATGGAAATCCTATCCTACTGTTATAGATACCGATCAGCAATTAGCCACTGCTGTTACGCTACATGATGGAATTTTTACCTTGGCGAAGATTGAAAAAACAAATGATATCGATGATCAAAACAATGAAATAATTGTTTATAACGGTATTTCAGGAAATGATGATGGAAAAAATGATTATTTCTTTATCGAAGGATTGAACAAATTTCCGGAGAATACTTTAGAAGTCTACAACCGATGGGGAGGAAAGGTATTTGATGCAAATCAATATGGTACTCACGAAAATTGGTTTAGAGGATATTCCAATGCCAAAGGAACAATCGATAACGGGAAAAAACTTCCATCGGGAACTTACTTTTATGTTTTAACGTATAAAATAGCCAATGGTAAAATTAAAAAGAAAGCAGGATATCTATATATCAATTGAACCCGGAATGCTTGATTATAAATTAAAAGGATTATGCTTTACAACATATCAGGCTATATAAATAACGTTAATGATGAAAAAAATTATAACAATAGGAACAATTTTATTGTGCTTCGCCTGTTCGTTTGCGCAACAAAATGTTCAGTATACACAATATATGTATAATAAAATGGCTTTTAATCCCGGATATACCGCGACAAGTGGAATACCTCGTATCATTGGAATTTATAGGTCGCAATGGGTAGGGATTGATGGAGCTCCTAAAAATATAGTATTATCAGGACAAACCCCTATAAAAGAAAAACGACATGGTATTGGATTTACTGTCGACAATGATAAAATCGGTCCTTCTTCAGATACCCGTTTGGCATTTAGTTATGCACATCCGGTAATGCTTTCGGACAAAATAATAATGTCGTTGGGGGTAAATATCTGTGGAAATTTTATGGAAATTGATTATGATAAATTACAAATTCTTGATCATACCGATAAAGAACTAAGAGGGAAATTGTCACAATTCTCACCAAATATTGGTGCCGGTGCTTACTTTTATTCAAAAAAATGGTTTGCCGGCTTGTCGGTACCTGATTTTTTAGAAACAAAATTTTACAACGATATACAATCATCGGTAGCTAAAAGGAAAATGCATTATTACCTTACTGGTGGCTACTCGTTTGATTTGGATGCTATGATTCAGTTTAAACCGGGAGCATTGATTAAAATAGTTCAGGGAGCACCTTTAGGAGTCGATGTCTCTACAACTTTTCTTTTTAATGATAAACTTCAGTTAGGAATATCGTACAGATGGGGAAATGCACTCAGTTTTTTGACTGGCTTTAAAATTGGCGATTTTACTGTTGGCTATGCATATGACTATAGTGGGGGGACTATTGGAGAGTATACTTCGGGAACACATGAGGCTTTTTTGCAATTTGATATTTTAAAAAAACATGCTGAAAATAAAGACAAAGATCTACCGAAACCCAATCATAATACTATAACAGATTTGCTTCAGAGGAATAAAACTGAAGAGCAACAGGATCTGGAACTGAAAAATAAACCAGTTCAAACAAATCCGACTACTGCCACTGAAAAGAAACAGTTGAAAAATGCAAAACACCTTGGAAAAGAGCAGGCAAAACGCGAAAAAAAAATAAAGCAAGCTCAGGAAAAGGCACTTAAGAAAGAAGTTCGTAAACAGGAAAAAACACAGAAAAAGAAGAAAACCGTTGGAACAACGAAAAATAAAAAATAACAGTAAAAAACAAAAATGCCATCTAACTGATGGCATTTTTATTATATAATAATCACTGATAATCTAATAAAAGGGCTGGCTAATTAAGTAAATATGACTTTTTGTATTCCGATGGGGTAATACCGTGGTACTTTTTAAAAGATTTAATGAAGCTTTCGTTGGTATTGAATCCCAGAAAATCATAAACTTTAATATGTTCTTTGCTTTTTGTTTGAAGTAAAACAACAGCCTTATCCATTTTGTGTTTTAAAAAATATTTCTTTGGAGAAATTCCGTAAATCTGTATGAAATGTCTTTTAAAAGTTGAAAGGCTGAGATTACACATTGATGCCATGGAAGCGATACTTATGTTTTTATATATGTTATTCTCTACAATTTGATGTATTATTGATTTTTGACGACAAATAATATTAATAAACCAGTTGATTGTATCGGGATTCTGGCTGAACAAATCCAACATAAATTCCTCAAATTTTACAAGGCATATGTTGTCTGGAGCTTTACCATGGGTAATATATTGTAAAGAAGGTAGAAAGCAACTATTGATAAAATCACTCTTTTTACATTCCAGGTAACTCTCCAGATAACGAACCGTACGATTGTTCTTTACTTTTAGAAAATCCGGATATTTTAAAAGAAAATCGTTGAGAATCTTATTGTTAAACATAATGCAGACACCTTCAATAGGATTTTTTTCTTTTGAACTTGTCTCACAAATAAATTGAGCACCAGTCGAGAAGATCATATAATTGCTACTGTTTAGTGCAATAGTATTTCTTTTGATAATTACTTTTTTAATACCCTTAATCGGAAAAAAAATCATATTATAATTAAGGACTGCTTTAATTTTTGATATGGGTCTTTGGGTCTGAAAGTGAACTATTTGTGCATCGTTTACAAGGTCATTTGTCAGACAGCGGGCGGTTTCAATTGAATTAAATACACGATCTTCCATCATAGTAAGATATTAATAAAATTAAACTTAATCTTTTGATTCATGACAGTATACTTATACTATCCTAACATAAATGTTCAAAGCAGTAGTATAGGAACATCATACAGATGTGTAAAGTTTATGGTCTTGAGGCAATATCACTAATTGTAGCTTTATGATTCAAATGAGTACTGTAATCATTTACATCATAATCTACTAATGGGAGGAATCGTAACTGGGGTGAATTTGTCTTGGTTTATCGCATAGGCATTAAATTTAGATTACTAATTCTTTTTAACGGCGGGGGGGGGGGTAAGTATTTTGGAGGAGTAAAAGAAATAAGAAATCCCTTTTAGTAAGGATAACTTAGTGGTAAACTTATGGAAAAATTTATTTCCATAAATTAAAAACGAAGTACAGGTAACCTTGTGTTTTGGCTTCAGGCTTATTGTGTGGTTACTTGGATTTTCTTATATAAAACAAATATAGTTAAAAAATATTATAAAAATAAAGAAAACATAAAAAAAAGTTAATTTGAGTATAAATGGTTAAAATATGTAAAATTTAGTTGTAAAAATGTACTTTTTATCAGGTAAACTCCTGAAGCGTGGCAATATGAATCTTAATTAGCTACTCAATCGTTCATTTTTCTTTACTAAAAGATTGAAAGATTTGAATATAAAATTTCTATTTATTCCTTTGTATCAGATTTGAATAAATATCAAATTAGATTAAGCTACTATAAGGCTCTGAATCAGAATGCGGGAATCGCTTTGGAAGATTTAAAAAAAACATAGCCTTATAATGTAAAACGAAATCATCAGATTACTGTCCACACTGATGTGTATTAAAAAAGTACTTGACTATTAAATGTAATGCTAAACTATTGCTTTTGATTTTTATGAAAAAATTTATTGGGGTTAGTTACTATTTCCAGCGTGAAATAATTTATTTTTTTTCATATTTAATCCAAAAAAAAATGTTTTTTGATCATTTTTTTTGCCGGTGTGGTTAACCGGCTTTTTTTATTTATAAAAGTTAAGAAAGTGGTTTGATATAATGCTTTGTAGGTCTGAAAACAAAAAGAATTTAACAGGATTTTATAACTTCAAACGGAACAGATCCGATTTAGAATCCTTAAATTTAAACAATTCTAAAAACAGTCTCAATAGCCCGAATTTAGACTGAATAACTCAAAATCTGCCAATAACTATGAAGACGATTATCATCGCAACTGATTTTTCAGCCGAAGCTATTAATGCTACAAAATATATTGCAAAAGCGATTACCGGAAAAGCCTATCAACTTGTACTTTATAATCTGTATAACACTTCCATTCACGCCCAAAATGCACGCTTGTCGGCTATGGAAATCGATAAAATGTTTCAAGCACAAAAAAATAAGGTAAACGAAAAAGCAAGCACTCTAAGCGAAATGTACCATGTTGAAGTGGTGGCACATGTAGTGGCGGGTAATTTTTACGATGAATTAGTAAAAAGTATACAACAATTTAATGCCGAACTGGTAGTAATGGGAATGGCCGAAAGATCGGTGGAGCAAGATTTGTTAGGCAATACAACCACCGCTGCGATCAGTATGTTGAAATTCCCGGTACTGAGTATTCCTTTGGGAACCGAATATAACGGCATTAAACATATTCTTTTTGCCTGCGATATCGTGAGAGGTGTGCATAAGACGGTACTCGACAGAGTACGGGAAGTTGCAGCCGATTATCATGCCTCGGTTGAAGTGTTTCATATCCGGGAAAAATCGGAAGAATTCATGCAGCAACAAGACGAAAAATATCCAATGGAAGAAACATTATCCGGAATTCAGCATACCTATAAAAACGTACAGTCGTCCGAAATAATAAAAGCCATTCGCGATGAAATTGTAGCCTCTGAAACCGATTTGCTGATTATGGTTCCGTATAAATATGGCTTCTGGGATTCGATGCTACACAAAAGTAAAACCCGAGCGATGGCATCCGGAAGTAAGGTTCCCTTATTATCGCTTCCGTTATAAGGCAATTTAAATTCTTTTTAAACTATAGGTTAAATTTAAGAATTGACTTGTTTTCCGAAGCAGGACTCTCTAATTTTGTCGTGTGAAAAAACTGGCCGTATACATACTTGTATTTCTGATTAGCCTGAACAATTGCTTTTTTGTACAATTGTTCAAACTGCCGGTTCTGTTCCAACACTTTGAAGAACATCAAAACGATAATGGAAATCTCGGCTTTGTCGATTTTCTGGCCATGCATTATTGGGGCGACGATATTAACGATTCGGATGATGATCGCGATATGCAGTTGCCTTTTAAAAAAGTGGATCACCATGTACCGCATTTGGTGTTTATTCCGAATCGTATTACCTATACTACAACGATCAATCGTATACCGGATACTTCCCGGTTAAAAATTACCTATAATAACCACTTACACCCTAATCCGCATTTGGGTGCTTTGTTTCGTCCTCCAATCGTATAACTTCTGTATCGGATTTTAAAAAAATACCAAAGGCACAATTGTGTCTGTTGGCGCATTTACTATAAATTCAAATGAAGTCATGCTTACAAAAATCATTCAATTTTCAGTTAAAAATAAACTGGCAATTGGGATCTTCATGTTACTATGGGTAGTCTATGGTAGCTATGAAGTGACTCGTTTGCCTATTGATGCCGTACCGGACATCACGAACAATCAGGTACAAATTATTACAACGGCACCAGCCTTGGGAGCCGAAGATGTGGAACGGTTGATCACCTTCCCGATCGAACAGGCTATTAGTAATATCCCGAAACTAAAAGAAAGCAGAAGTATTTCCCGCTTTGGTTTGTCGGTTGTTACAGTCGTTTTCGATGAAAAAGCCGATGTGTACTGGGCGCGACAACAGGTTACCGAACGCCTGCAACAAGTAGCTATCGACGAAAATGCCAACCGACCCGAAATGGCACCGGTAACCACCGGATTGGGCGAAATTTACCAGTATGTTCTCAAACCCCAAAAAGGTTTTGAAAGTAAGTATTCACTCGCCGATTTGCGAACCATACAGGATTGGACGGTGAGGAGACAGTTGCTTGGAACACCAGGTATTGCCGATGTCGCAACCTTTGGCGGAAAGCTAAAACAATATGAAGTAGCCGTTAATCCTGCCCGACTCAAAGCACACAATCTAACCATTAGTGATGTTTTTACAGCGCTAAACCGTAGTAATCAGAATACTGGTGGCGCTTATATCGAAAAAGGACCTACCGTTTCCTATATCCGTAGTGTGGGATTGGCTCGGGACATAAAGGATATCGAAAACATTGTGATCAAATCTACTCAGGCCGGAACGCCGGTACTGGTTAAAAACATTGCGGAAGTAAAATTAGCAGCTGCCATCCGTTATGGAGCGTTAACCACAGATGATCGCGGAGAAGCCGTAGGCGGAATCGTGATGATGCTAAAAGGTGAAAATGCCAGTAATGTAATCGATAACGTTAAAAATAAAGTCTCCGAAATCGAAAAAATCCTTCCGGAAGGCCTTACGATTGAACCCTTTCTGGATCGTACCAAAATGGTCGATAATGCTATTGGGACCGTAGAAAAAAACCTTATCGAAGGCGCGCTGATTGTCGTTTTGGTACTCGTTCTCTTTTTAGGAAACCTGAGAGCTGGTCTTATTGTCGCTTCGGTAATACCACTTTCGATGCTTTTTGCCATTTGTATGATGAACGCTTTCGGGGTAAGTGGCAACCTGATGAGTCTCGGAGCACTCGATTTCGGACTGATTGTCGATGGAGCCGTGATCATCGTGGAAGCCATATTGCATCATTTGCATTCGGAAAAAAAATACCAACTACGAACCGATATTTCACAACAGGAAATGGATCAGGAAGTAACCGGATCAGCTTCCCGTATGATGAATGCGGCTGTTTTTGGTCAGATTATTATCCTGATCGTTTATTTGCCAATTCTGTCTTTACAAGGGATTGAAGGGAAAATGTTCAAACCGATGGCGCAAACGGTGGCTTTTGCAATTCTCGGAGCGTTTATCCTGTCGCTAACGTACGTTCCAATGGTTAGTGCGCTGTTTATCAGTAAAAAAGTAAACCACCAACCCAATATTTCCGACAAAATAATGACGCGTTTGGAAGCGGGGTATGAAAAACTACTTTCAAGAGCGTTAATTTTCCGAAAAGGAATCATAGCGGTTGCAATCGTTTTGTTTTCGTTGGCAGTATTGTTATTTACCCGAATGGGAGGGGAATTTATTCCACAACTGGAAGAAGGTGATTTTGCAGTCGAAACCCGATTGTTACTCGGAACGAATCTGACTACAACTACCGAAACCATACAGAAAATATCCGTCGCACTAAAGGAACGGTATCCCGAAGTAAACCGGGTCGTATCCCGAATCGGTAGTGCCGAAATACCAACAGATCCGATGCCGATTGAAGGAGGAGATATGATCATTGTACTCAAAAATAAATCAGAGTGGACCAGTGCGGCTTCATTTTCCGAATTGGCCGAAAAAATGGCAGCTACCGTTCAGGAAGTCGCACCAGGGGTGACAACGGGTTTCCAGTTTCCGGTGCAAATGCGCTTTAATGAATTGATGACCGGTGCCAAACAGGATGTCGTTTGTAAAATCTATGGAGAGAACCTTGATAAACTGGCACAATATGCCGATCAGTTAGGAGCGATTAGCCGTAGTGTAAAAGGTACAGCCGATTTATATGTCGAAAAAGTAACCGGTATGCCACAAATTGTGATCGATTATAACTGGGCCGAAATGGCAAAATACGGACTGTATGTTCAGGATATTAACCGTACGGTGAATGCTGCATTTGCCGGTGCCATGGCCGGGAATATTTATGAAGGTGAAAAGCGTTTTGATCTGGTCGTACGGGTCGATGCCACAGGACGGAGTGACATTAACGACGTTCGGAATCTTCTGGTAGCTACGGCTTCCGGAGCGCAGATTCCGTTATATCAGGTAGCGTCGGTTCAGGAAGTGGAAGGACCAAATCAGATTCAACGGGAAGATGCCAAACGCCGGATTATTGTAGGATTTAATGTGCGTGGTCGCGATGTGCAGAGTATTGTAAACGAACTGCAACAAAAGGTAAACACCCAAATTAAATTTGATCCGGGGTATTATGTGACCTATGGCGGTGCTTTCGAAAACCTGCAACAGGCAAAAAGCCGATTGGGTGTGGCGGTTCCGGTAGCATTACTGTTAATCTTCGGGCTATTGTATTTTGCTTTCCGATCGTTTAAGGAAGGAATCATCATTTTTACAGCCATACCACTATCGGCTATTGGTGGTGTATTCGCACTGACCTTACGGGATATGCCGTTTAGTATTTCGGCCGGAGTTGGATTTATAGCGCTTTTCGGTGTTGCGGTTCTGAATGGAATCGTACTGATATCGGAATTCAACCGGATCCGAAAACAGGGCGAAATTACCGATCCTTTACAATTGATCATTAACGGTACCAAAAACAGATTGCGTCCGGTGTTGATGACAGCGGCTGTGGCTTCTTTAGGATTCCTACCCATGGCATTGAGTAATGGTGCCGGTGCCGAAGTACAACGTCCGCTGGCTACGGTGGTTATCGGCGGATTGCTAACCGCTACTTTGTTAACCTTATTTGTATTACCAGCCATTTATTTAATGACCTATCATACGAAACAATTTCAAAAGAAAATGAAAAAAAGTAAAAACAATAATTTGATCCTATTCTTGTTCGGATTTTTGATTTCCGGGGGATTATGGGCGCAGGAAATGGTTCCGGTTTCGTTGGACCAATCGGTTGCCATTGCGATCAAAAACAATAAACGAATCCGGGCAGCGCGACATAACGAACAATCGAAAGAATGGTTGCGCCAGTCGGCCTACGATATCCCGAAAACTAATATAGACGTCGACTACGGGCAATTTAATAGTCAGTTTAAAGATAACCGTTTTGGGATAAGCCAGACGTTTAATTTTCCAACGGTATATTCCCGGCAAAAAAAAGCATTAACAGAAGGGTTTCGGGCGGCCCAGGCACAAACACAACTTACGGAGCAGGAGTTAAAAGCGCAGGTGCGCCTATGGTATTATGAGTTAATCTGGCTACAACATAAAAAAGCGTTATTGCAGTATGCCGACAGTATTTACCGTTTGATGGAAGAGAAGTCGAAACTACGGTTTAAAGTTGGCGAAACGAATATATTGGAAAGAAGTGCCTCACAGTCGGCACGACAGTTTTATACGAATCAATTCAATATGATCAATCAGGATATTGCGATTGCACAGCGATCGTTTAATACGGTTTTGCAGGATAGTATTGTATATGTTCCGGAGGTTTCAATAATTAAAATGGACGAAAAAGGAAGGTTTGAAAAATCATCTGCCGAAAATCTTCCGGCGGTAAAGTTATCGCAATACGAAGCCGAAAGTGCCCGTTGGCGTTGGAAAACCGAACGCGCCAGAATGTTACCGGATATCACGTTAGGGTATAATAATCTTAGTATTACCGGTTTTCAGACCAATGCGTCGGGACAGGAAGTCTATTACGATAGTAACCAACGGTTTAGTTATATAAATGCCGGAATAAGTCTGCCGTTGTTTTTCGGAAGTCAGTCGGCGCGTAGTAAAGCCGCCAAAGCTGAGTGGGACTATTATAAAACGCAGGCGGAAGCTATAAAAACAGAACTTTCGGCACAACAACTCAACGCCGCAAAAGAACTGGAAAAATTCCGGGAAAGTTTGCAATATTATGAATCACAGGGACTTGAAAATGCCCAAACAATCATCGATGCGGCAAACAGCCAGTTAAATAATGGGGATATCGATTACCTGCAATGGGTACTGGTAGTCAATCAGGCCATCACCATCAAAAACGAATACCTCGATACGGTCAATAATTACAATAAGGCTGTGATTCGGGTACAATCTTTAAATAACCTTTAATATGAAAAAGTATAGCATCTCCATAGTCGCATTCGTATTTTTGACATTGATTTCCTGTAGTAAAAAGGAAACCGAAACATCAAAAGAAGCCACACCACCTACGCCGGGCATTGTAAAGCTGAGTGCCGCACAGGTTCAAAATGCCGGAATAAAGGTAGGACAGCCCTCCGAAAAAGAACTTAGTGGCGTGCTGTCCTTACAGGGAACCGTAACTGTACCACCACGAAGTCGCGTGGACGTAACGTTTCCGTTGGGTGGTTATATCCGTAAAACAAACGTAATGCCGGGTATGCATGTCAAAAAAGGACAAGTACTGGCGCAAATTGAAGACATGCAATATATCCAGTTGCAACAGGATTATCTTACGGCTAAAGAAAAATACAATCTGACCGTAATGGAATACAACCGTCAGAAAGAATTGAATGCTAAAAAAGCCAGTAGCGACAAACTGTTTGAACAAATTACAAGCGAACGCGAAACCCAGCGAATTACGATGACTTCATTGGGGCAAAAGCTTTCGTTACTGGGAATCGATACCGGACGATTGTCTACCGCTACGATTAGTAAGTCCATTGCCATTGTATCGCCGGTAAACGGACTGGTGTCGAAAGTAAATATTAATATCGGAAAATATGTCGGACCGACAGAAATGTTGTTTGAGTTGATCGATATGCAGGATGTCGTACTGTCTTTTACTGCTTTTGAAAAAGATATTGCCTATCTGCAAACCGGACAAAAACTGGACGTTTACACGAATGATCAACCGGATCGAAAACACCGCGCAACAATCGCTTATATTAATCATTCTCTAAATGAGGATCGTGCTGCTGAGGTAATTTGTAAAGTAGAATCGTACGAACCGGCTTTACTTCCGGGACTCTTTGTAAACGGTACGATCGAGGTGCAATATAAAAAGGCACTTACGGTTCCGGAAGCTAGTGTGGTGGATTGGAAAGGAAAAAAATACGTTTTTGAGGCACAACCGGAAAATCATTTTGCAATGATACCGGTAGCTGCAGGAATTGCACAGGATGGATTGCAACAAATTGTATCCGATAAAATCAATTCGGGTTCCAAACTGGTTATCCAAAATGCTTATACGCTGCTGATGAAAACGATGAATAGCGGAGAAGAATAAAGAGAATAGAGAAAAGAGTTGGGCGTTAGAAATAATTTGCCCGAGATAGAAAGACCTGTCAGGAATTGTCTTACCTGACAGGTTTTTTTGTTATATACCGAAATTGGAAAGCGGTACCGTGAGTCGTTCCAGAAAATAACGGGCGGCTTTTTTCTGATAGGCATCCTGATGTGTGATGATCATCGCACGTCGGGTCATGTTGATTTTGTTGATCGGAATAATAGCCAGCTCCTTGTCGATCGCAACAGTGGTTTTGGCCAGGATCGTATACCATTTTCCGGATTTTACCAAATCGAGCAAAGTAGGAATATCATTGATCTCGGCTGATATTTTCGGATGAATATTGTGTTTGGCAAAGATATCACCCACAAACTTACGGGTACTGTAACCAGCTGCCGGTAATACAATAGGCAATTGACGTATTTCTGTCAAATCAATTTCTTTTTTAGCGGCCAGCGGACTATTTAATGCCGCAACCAAACACAATGGCGATTCGAACAATAGTGTATACGTCAGGTTTTCGTCGGCTACGATTTCTTCAAAAGCCAGAACCAGATCCAAATGCAAACCGATCAGTTTGTCGTGTAATTCTTCCGAAGTACCAAAGTACACTTTTACGGTAACACCGGGATAATCGCTCAGAAAGGCAATTAATGCCGGTGTGAGCAGATGGCGTAATCCATAGGTCACTCCAATAGAAAGATCACCGGTTTTGAGTTCGCCGAGGTCTTTTAATAGGGTTAATCCGCTATTGGCTTTGTTAACGGTTTGCAGTGCATAACTGTAAAAAAGAGCTCCGGCTTCGGTGAGTGTAATCCGTTTGCCGATCCGGTTAAACAAAGGCGTGTCGAGTTCGATTTCCAGTTGTTTGATTTGTTGCGATAACGTACTCTGACTAATATTAAGCGCTTCGGCGGCAGCGGTAAAATTGAGTAATTCCTTGGCTTTTATAAAATATTTGAGTTGACGTAGTTCCATTTTTAAATCGGTTTTATCGATTGATGATATAGAAAAATAACGTTTTACAAATTTATAAATTATAGGGAACTTTGTAGTGTAAAATGATGTAAAAATGAATATGTTCCGGTCACTTAAGTATAGAAATTTCCAGCTTTTCTTTTATGGACAATCTATTTCTTTAATGGGAACCTGGATGCAAAAAACGGCTGTAAGCTGGTTGGTTTACCGACTTACGGGATCGGCCTTTTTATTAGGGTTGGTCACTTTTGCCAGTCTGATTCCTTCTTTGGTACTATCGCCTTTTGCCGGTAGTTATATCGAAAAGCACAATCGCTTTAAAATTATGATGAAAAGTCAGGTTATCTCAATGCTACAAGCGGGTACGTTGGCCATAATGATTTACTTTAAATATTATAGTATTCCGGCGCTGATCGGTTTAAGTTTGCTTCAGGGTATGATCAATTCGTTTGATGTAATCTGTCGGCAAACGCTCATGATGGATATGGTGGGGAATAAAGAGGATCTGCCCAATGCCATCGCGTTAAATTCAACGATGACCAACCTGGCCCGGATCATCGGTCCGGCTTTGGCTGGATTAGTGTTGGGAACTCTGGGCGAAGATTTCTGTTTTATCGGGAACTTTTTAAGTTATATTCCGGTATTGTATTGTTTGTACCGAATGGATATCCGGATTTCAAAAAATACCGAACCGGTTAATAATGTATGGTACGAGTTAAAAGAAGGCTTTCATTATCTGGTACACGAAAAAGAGTTGATCAGTTTGATTTTATTACTTTCAATGAACAGCTTGATTGTGATTCCGTTTAATACGCTGATGCCTGTTTTTGCCAAAGATATTTTTAGCGGAACGGCCAGTACTTTTAGTTTGTTCGAAAGTGCGATTGGTCTTGGTGCGGTGATAAGTGCCGTGTATCTGGCAAATCTTAAAAAGTTCGATCATATTATTAAAATCATCATAATAGCTGGTTTTATGTTGGGAAGTAGTGTGATGTTACTGGCGGGTTCCAACCTCATCGCCGTTTCGGTTATCCTATTGGTTGTAGCCGGTATCGGAATGATGGCACAAACATCAGCTATCAATACCTATATCCAAACCCATGCACATCCAAGTATGCGTTCGCGTTCCATTAGTTATTATATAATGGGCTATCAGGGACTAATTCCGGTAGGAAGTCTTTTGGCCGGTGTTGTAGCCGAATCGATCGGGGTGCGTTTAACGGTGGTTTTTCAGGGCGCCATTGGTATTGTAGCGATACTGGTATTCTACCTGTATTGGAAACGCATGAAAACCAATAGTATTATAAAAGAAGAAGTGTATAGCAAAGAACAATTCTAATCATGAAAATCATACCCCTTAGCGAAGGCATATTCCGGGCCAGTAAAATAAAAGAATTTACCTTAGTAGATACGAATCCAATAGGAGAACCCGGTGCGTTAAAAATGGCAATATGTCCTTTTCTGATTCAACTTCCGGACGATCTGCTTTTGGTTGATGCCGGACTCGGTTTTGAACGTAACGGTAAACCGATTCTGGTTTCGTTATTGCAAGACGCTGGCTACGAACCGGAACAAATCACAAAGGTTTTGTTAAGCCATTTGCATAAAGATCATACCGACGGACTGGGCTTTTTTAATGCGGATCATTTTGAAACCTATTTCCCCAAGGCAACTTTGTTTTTGCAACAAAGAGAGATGGATTATGCCTTGTCACAACCCGAAAATCCATCGTTTAATTTGCGAACGTTAAAGGCCTTACAGGAATTGCCAAATGTGGTGTATATGGAGGCCGATAAAGGTACTATCGGAGCACATATTACTTTTGAAGTTACCGGTGGGCATTCGCCGTTTCATCAGGTGTTTTGGTTCCGGGATCAGGATGAAATTGTATTTTATGGTGGCGATAATCTGCCGCAGGAATCCTATCTGAAATACCATATCGCCTATAAAACCGATTATGATGGGAAAAAGGCAATGGCATTACGTCAGAAATGGGAACAACAGGCTCGTGTGGAAAACTGGAAGCTATTATTGTATCATGATTTGGAAAAATCGGTTATAAGATTATGATACTGTTAAAAAATAATGTTATAAGTAATTTCTGTTATAAATTGGTAAATCGGTTGTTTTTTAGGGAAATAACTCTATTTTTGAAAGAAAAGAATTATTTTTTTAAGACATATGAAAATAAAAGGTTTTAATCTAAATCCCCGAAAAGTAAACAGAATTAAAAAACGACTTCGCAATTTACCCAAAGGGAGTAATCTTTATAAGTACGTTCGAAATAAATCCGCTTTTCTGTATTTAAGTGCGATCAAAAGTACAAGGGTCGTTTATCCTTCCAGTGTGGTTTTGGAGGTTACCAATCATTGTAATCTGAAATGCATTACTTGTCCGCTTCAATATGATTCCGGACAAGCGATGGATAAAGGTTTGATTAATGTCGATTCGATGCTGAAAATAGTTGATGAGGTAGCGCCTTATGTCGATAATATCGGACTCACCGGAATGGGAGAAACGCTCATCAATAAAAATCTCGAAAAAGTACTCAAGTATATCAAAGCCAAAAAAATGGGGATACAGACTTCTATCTCTACAAATGCTCATTTACCAACTACTTACGATTATTTAAAAAGAATCCTTCCTTATCTGGATCAGCTTCAGGTATCTATAGACGGTATTGGTGCCGTTTATAATGAAGTTAGAGTGGAAGGGAATTTTGATTTTTTCGTTGAAAATGTCCGTAAAATAAAACCTATTTGTGATGAATTTGACGTTCCGATTCTGTTTAATTTTACCATTGTCAAAGAGAATTTTCACCAAATGCCCGAAATACTAAAATTGGCAGAAGATCTGGGCGTGCAGTATGTTAATATGAATCCGATTAATATAACCGCTGTAAGCCGTTATGATATCTCGTACTATGATTTTTTTACGTCAGATGAATATGTCGCGGTTTTAAATAAAACGATCGAAGTAAGTAAGAAAATTGATAACGTAACGTTGTCATTATACGATTACAAATCCGAAAACGGTTTTAAAAAGTGTATCTATCCGTGGATGCATAATTATGTTACCTGGGATGGCTATTTAATTCCGTGTTGCGCCCGACCGTTTCCAAAGGAATTGAATTATGGAAATGTTTTTAAAGACGGACTACTGAATTGTTTAAATAACGAACAGTTCCGAGAAGTAAGAAGAATGTGGTACAACAATGAAACGCCAAAGTTTTGCGAAGATTGTATTGTATGTGTTCTTAAACCGATTACAACAGAACTCGATGTTGCGGTTGCCTAACATCATTATAAAGGCAATGTCCGATACATAACATAACCTCGAATGATAAAAAAAATAGCCGTTTTACTGCTTTTGAGTAGCATTTTTTTCTGTAGTTGCCGTAAAATGGATCGAAAAACGACAAGAGAAGTGGTACAGCATTACCATAAAGAAGGGAAACTGAATGGTGCTGTTTTGATTGTACAAAACGATAGTATGGTTTGTGATACGGTTTTGGGCTATGCCGATTTTAAAAGTCAGCGGCCGTTAGAAAAGGAAACGCCGTTTTATATCGCGTCACTGGCCAAACCCATTACGGCTATCGGTATCATGTTGTTGGAACAAAAGAAGCTATTGTCGTACGACGATCGTGTAAATCGTTATATAAACGACTTGCCGGATTATTTAAAAGAAATTACAATCCGACAATTGCTCACGCATACTTCGGGCGTGTGCGATTATGAAAATGTGTTAACCGGAACGCTAACGAATAAAGACGTTATGCATTGGTTACAAAATCAAAAACTACAATTTGTACCCGGTATGAAGTATCAGTATAGTAATACCGGTTATATCCTTTTAGCATTGATCATCGAAAAGGTTTCCGGAACATCATTAAAAACGTTTTTAGAGGAGAATATAAGCCACCCTTTGAAAATGCAGCATATGGTGGTATATGATGAAACAAAACCGGATATTCCCGCTAAAGCTATCGGGTATACGAAGAATAAAGTAAAAGATGATTACACACAACTCACAACCGGCGATGGTGGTATTTATGCGACAACTGATGATTTATATAAATTGGATAAGGCATTGCGTAACGGCTTATTGCTTGCTAAACACAATACGGAAGTAATGTACCGTTTACCGGTTTTCCCGGACGGTAAATTGGGGCCTTATGGATTGGGCTGGTTTGTTGAAAATAAACATACTGGAAAAATAGTCATGCATACCGGCGGATTAGCAGGTTTCCGAAGTTTATTCTGGCGCGATTTAAAAAATAATACGACAATTATTGTACTTACCAATCAAGGGGATGCTTTTCCGGTTTATAACTTTTTGGATGAAATAAAAGAAACCCTTGTGAAATAGGGCATTTTACGTTTTTTAAAGCCTAAAAATCAGTACTTTATTTTGTCAATAAAATAGTGGTTTTAAGTAGAATACAGCGGTTTTAAATAGTTATTTTTAATAGATAACACTAAACGCATTAAATATGATTTCAAAATTGAAAAGCTTGTTCCTGGTTGCTGTTGTGGCCGGGTTCTCTCAAAGTTTGAGTGCACAGGATATCAGAGTTGGTGTACACGCCGGTTTCCCGATTGGCGATGCTGCTGATGTTTCGTCATTTAATTTAGGAATAGATGGTGCCGTTTACTTTTATAAAGTAAAAGACTTTCTGGATTTGGGGATCGCAACCGGATATTCCCGTTTTTTTGGTAAAACGGTAACGGTGGCGGGTATGGATTTTACCTACGACGATTTCGGTTATATTCCGGTAGCGGCTTCGGGTCGTGGAAAATTTGATCACAATATTTTCTACACCGCAGATATCGGTTATGGAATTGGACTGAATAACGCCGACGGTGGTTTGTATTATCAGGGTAAAGTAGGATGGAACAAAGATAATTTCGATCTGTTCGCCTTTTACCGTGGAATATCCGATAACTTTACAGTGTCTGCTATTGGGGTAGGTGTGGCGTATAAACTACACTAATCCTTTTTTAAAATTTAGGAACTGCTGTACGCTACCGCCAAACCGGTAGCGTTTTTTAATTCAATTTGATTACCTTCGACCGGATTGTAGCACTATCGTATGGCTGATTTACCTTTACAACAGCTGGGGAAAGCCCTGGATTTTATCGAGCAACATCTGGAAGAACCGTTGTCGGTAGAAAAAATCGCTACTGTAGCAAATTATTCGCCCTTTCATTTTCAACGACTGTTTAAAGCCTATACGGGCGAAACCCTATTGGAGTTTTACAATAGAAAACGGATTGAAAAGATCGCGGCTTTATTAATCAGGGATACGAAGGAAACGATAGGAACCTTGGCTTTTCAATATGGTTTTTCGGATAATGCGGCGCTGACAAAGGCATTTAAAAAACGGTATTCGGTTAGCCCGACAGCATTCCGAAAACAGCGTAGTAGTCGGTATGATAAAATTAAAAATAGCAGGAATGGACAAATTTTTCAGGGATTTGAAGCCTATATTTGGCGTATCGAAAATCTTAAAAACTGGATGGAAATGAATGCAGTAATAACAGTAGAAGAAATGGTTGCGTTTCCAATGATGTATACGAATCATATCGGTATAGAAAATCTGGATACGGCTTTTACAAAAGTGATTGAATTTGCGTTGGAAAATAAACTGACAAACCCTGAAAAGTTAGCAGCGATCCGAATTTATCACGATAGTTTTAAAATTACGGCTCCGGAAAAAGTCCGTATGGAAATTGGAGTAGTGGTCGATCGGGAAACTCAAACCGAGCCGGGTATTTTCTTTAAAAACCTGTCACCCGGAAAATGTATTACCGCCAATTTTGAAATCGACCTTGCCGATCTTGAAAAAGCCTGGTCATCGCTATATATCTGGATGAATGAAAACGACTATCGCCCGGCGGAAGAATTGCCATTTGAAATCATTCGGAATAATTACAAGGAACATCCACAGCAGAAATGCAGACTTACCTTGTGTATTCCGGTCGTGCCCAAAACAACGCTTTAAAATGACTCTTTGACTTCAAAGCGGAGTGTTTCCCGGGTTTTTGGATGTACAAATTCCAGATAAGCCGCATGAAGATGCAAACGGTCGGCACTGGTTCCGTATAAATCGTCGCCTACAATCGGTGCGTTTAAACCGTGTTCATGAGCGGCATGCATGCGTAACTGATGCGTTCGTCCGGTAAGTGGCCAGAAATGTATTCGCGTTGTCGCCGATTGTCGCGCCACAACTTTCCAAAGGGTCACGGCTTTTTTGCCATGTGTATCACAAACCAATTGTCTCGGTCTATTGTCCAGATCGCCTCGTAACGGAAGTCGGATTTCGCCTTCGTCCTCTTTTACCAATCCGGATAAAAGGGCGGTATAGCGTTTTATAACCGTACGCTTTAAAAACTGACGCTGGATGTGTTTGTGGGCTTCTTTGGTTTTGGCGACAACCAAAAGTCCCGAGGTAGCCATATCCAAGCGGTGAATGATCAACGGTTCAATGGTGCCCCAGGTTGTTTTGAGTCGGGTATAAACCGAATCCTGGATTTGTATGCCCGGAACCGAAAGTAATTCAGCCGGTTTGTCTACTACAATAAGACTGTCGTCTTCGTATATGATTTTCAGTGTGGTATTTTCCCCGTGATTTTCTAATAGCGGATTAGGATCCATTGGAATACCTTCCAGCATATGTTTTAATATCGGCTGACATTTACCGGTGCAAGCCGGATAAAACTGACGGTGTTTTCGGATTTCCGATTTTGGAGATGCACCCCACCAGAATTCGGCCATGGCCAACGGTTCATAACCATTCGCAAAAGCATATTGTAATAATTTCGGAGTAGCGCATTCTCCAGCCGCTGCGGGTGGTTTTCCAAAAACGGTTTCACTAAAAATAGATTGCAGACTTCGGGTTATCCCGTCTTTATTTAGAAAGGAGTATTGCTCGAAAAGTTGTTGTTGTAAAGCGGCCGATTTTTCTTTGCGTTCTTTTTTTAACGCTTCTACCTGATCCTCAAATTGAGCTAACTGTAAACGGGTTTCGTCTAAACGTTCTTTCCATTTGTTGGTTAACACCTGTAATTCCCATTTGTCCCGTAAACTTTGTTTGATCAAATCGGCTTCAAAGATGGTGTATTCCGATTCTGTCAGGTTGTTTTTTTGCGCTTCACGGCTTTTTTTGCGCGTTTCTTTATTCGCTCTTAGTTGTTTTTTAAAAGCGGCAATTTCTTCCTGTGATTGCTTTGTAAATTGTTCCAGTTCGGTTGTAAAACGTTGGTAAAGCGGATCGGCATGTATCGTTTCAATCGCACTGTTAATGCTGTTTAAAATGGTTTCTTCTTTTAGAAAAAAACTGTTTTCAAGTAACATGTCAAAAACGGGTGGTACAAAACGCGGATGCTGATTCGTACCGGCCAGTTTTCCGGAAAACGCGGACAAATAACCTATTTTGCCGTTAGCATCCCGAACAACGAGTACACCAAACATTTTACCGATAACGATCCCTTCCTGATTTTCGATAAGTCCGAAGTTGTGTTCCATATCCGATTCACTTTCCAGGTATTCCTGTAGTTCCGACGCGGCAATTTGCGTGAGCGGATGCGGTTCATAATAAAACGGAAAGGTAAAGCGTTCCGGCAACGAAGTCGTTTCCAGAATACGGTCGGTAAAGTAGGTGATTCTATTTTGGGTGTCGTTGCCCACTGTTATTTATTTTAGCGCTGCGAAATTAGGCTATTTCGCTTTAACAGCCACTAAAACAATTCAATTTTAGCCATTCGTATTCTTTTTAGCCAGAAAATCCGGTATTCACGGGTTCCGAATCAAACGTGAAAACAGGTGATTATACGTTTATAGAACTGCAGTCTATCGTTTAATTTTAGAAACTTGTTTTTAAAACAAAAGAAACCAAATCAACACTAAAAACTAAAGTTATGGGTAAAGTAGTTATTTTAACAGTTGACGGCGGTGGTATAAAAGGGATTATACCGGCCTATTTTCTTAACGAACTGGAAAGCAGATTAAACAAAAGCTGCTATGAACTTTTCGATATGATCGGCGGAACCTCAACCGGAGGCATTATCGCCACAGGATTAACATCACCAATAAACGGGAATAAGCCCTTTACGGCGCAAGAAGTCTTGAACATTTATCAGAACGACGGTACTAAAATTTTTGTACCACAAGAGTCATTAATCCCGGACAATTGCGCACAATACTATGGCGACGATGGTAATGGTAACGGTATCGAACCGTATTTACAGCAACAATTCGGACAGCCCACTTTAAGCGAGGCACAGGCCAATATGAAAACACTTAACGGACGAACCAAACATGTGTTTACTACCAGTTATACGATTAACAGTAGCGGTAATACGGTACCCAATCCGGTATTGGGACAGGATTACGGACCGTATTTATTTAACTGGATGGACGCATCAAAATCATCTGCCGACGATTATAAAGTGTGGGAAGCGGCTCGGGCAACGAGTGCGGCGCCAACTTATTTTCCGGTAGGCGATGTGGGCGGAGGACAAAATTCAAATTCGGATGCGCAGGAACGTTGGGTACTCGACGGAGGGGTGATGTCGAACAACCCTGCTATATGGGCGGTAACAGAAGCTTTTCGTACCGGATTGGCAACCAGTCTGAGTGATATTGTACTGATTTCTTTGGGAACAGGAGTGTATACTTCCGGTGCCGGATTGGTAACGGTCGATCAGGGCGATCCGGATCCGGATAATGGAAACTGGGGCTATATTCCTTGGGTTGCCAGTGATTTGGATGATTTGTCCGGTAACGAAAACGGACGTGGTGCCGTTGTGAATATTATCACGGAATCGGTACAGTTGGTATCCAATCAACAGTTGCTGGCGTTAGCCAATTCGGGATTGACATATTTCCGATTGGAGCCAAACATTACACAGGCGCAAGCACAAATGGATAATATCGATCCGACAAATATTGATTCGTTGATCACTACCGCATCAGAATATCTGATCGATAACGGTATCGGACAAAAAACATTTAACGCAATTGTAGCCGAATTGACTGCTTTGCAACCGACTTCGGTTTCGGTTTAATACAATTTTTGATCAATATAAAAATCGGTCTTAGTATTATAAGGCCGGTTTCTTTTTGGCTTGTAAAGCCGAATATAATTTTTCGTAAACTGGTGTTGCAATTGCATAGTTAAGTCCTTCGGAAACGACATAACCGGTTAAGGATTCCAATTCGGTTTGGTCTTTTCCGTTTTTAAAATCACTATGTAACGATGAGGTTGCGGCAAACGGAAGTGTTTCTATATTGGCTAAAGTAGTAGCAACACTATCTTCCGGTAAGGGTATTTTTTTTGCTTTGGCCAAAGTGTAAACTTCTGTTAGCAGTGCTAGTAACGTATCGCGTTTGTCTGGATTTTCAAGAATTTCACCAATTGACTGATCATAAAAAGAAGTGGCCGTAGCGATGGCCGATACGAATATAAATTTCTCCCAAAGTACCGATAGGATATCCGGTGTTAACGTCGCCTGAATTCCGGCTTGTTTTAAAAGCGTTTCCAGTTGTAAAAGACGCTCGTCAGATACTGAATCGGAACCAAAAAACAAACTTTCGATGTTTCCGCTATTGGTTACGATTCCGGGAGCAGACAAACGGGAAACCAGATACACACAGCCTTCCAGCACCATCGCATTCGGATAATGTCGTTTGATTTTTAGGGTACTATCCAGTCCATTAAGCAAGGGTAGGATAACGGTTTTTTCGGTGATACAGTCTTGTAATTGTACTAATGTTGACTCTAGGTCATAGGTTTTGGTACACAGAATAATGTAGTCGGCTTTGTTGAGATCGGAAGGACTATCGCTCGCTTTTTTGGGAAAAACGGTACTACTATCCGGACCTTTCACAATCGTAAGACCATTGGCGTGAATCGCATCGAGGTTTTTGCCCCGAGCCAGAAATTGTACGGCTACAGTAGTATCGTTTTGAAATGCTTTCGCCAATAGTCCGCCAAAATAGCCGCCAACACCACCGATTCCGACAATGAGTATGGTTGTCATCACCTTTTATTTTTTGTAGAAAGTTAAACGAAAAAGAATTGGTTATCAAGATATTTTTTTGCAATTTCTGTATTTCGTTACGATTGTTGTTTTTTTCTCGGAATTATGAAATTTTAGTTTATTTTGGCACACGCAAATAAGCAACCCAAAAATAAATTAAAATTGAAACGTATTTTACTACTATTGGTATTCCTTACTAATGCCGCAGCCTGGGCGCAACAAATCGTAAAAGTCAGCAATAATTATGCAACTGAAAATAAAGAAATTCAGGAACTGATCGATTTTCAAAATATCTATATTGAGCGATTGAATTTTGTAGGAGAGGCACTTAAAGGCAAATATTATGAGATTAACATACGGGAGTTTAAAAACGGAAAACCGTCTCCTAAAGTTACGTTGTTTGATGGAAGTGAATCGGATTATTTTAAGATCAGTTTGGAAAGTCTGTCCCTGAAATTTTTCTTTAGTATGACAGACGGAAAACTAAAAACGTATATCAAGGGATCCGGTTTCGGTAGTAAAAAGAGCTATTTCAAGTTAAATAATGATTCCGAATTATATGCACTAAAAGATTTTTTTGGCTCCAACGAATTTCTGGAAATCAATATAGCTTCCGAAACGGATATCCCCATTTTTGCGATTATTACACCTACAATCCATAAAGATGGTTCGGGTTCGTATTGCGAAGTCGTGCAATCGGACATAAAGCCCGAAAATTTAGGAACACATTTTAAAATACCGCACTATTTTTTAGTGAGTATACGCTTTAAATAATATTTTTGAGATATAATTAGAACTAAAAAATGGATAATTGTAAAAACTGTACCACAGCTATAACCGGTAAATATTGCTCCAATTGCGGTCAGCCGGCACAACTTAAACGAATTAATGCACATTATATCGTACATGAAATTGAGCATGTTTTGCATTTTGAACGGGGGATTTTATATACGATGCGGGAGTTGCTTTTACAACCGGGGAAAAATATCCGGGAATACCTGTCGGACAATCGTAGCCGACTGGTAAAGCCGATTTTATTTATCATTGTAACATCGTTGATTTATTCATTTATCAACCATTACTTCCATATTGAAGAAGCTTATACGGCTCAGTTGTCTCTCAGGAAATCGGCAGTAACAACGATGACGGATTGGGTGCAAAAGCATTATGGCTATGCCAATATTATTATGGGAGTTTTTATTGCGCTATGGATTAAATTATTTTTTAGAAAATACCAGTACAATCTGTTTGAAATCCTGGTGATGTTATGTTTTGTGATCGGTATGGGAATGCTGATGTTTTCGGTATCGGCCTTATTGGAGGGACTGACCCAAATCCCATTATTCCTGTATGTGAGCGTTGTGATCACAGGATATTGCGCCTGGGCTATCGGCCAGTTTTTCGACAAAACGAAGCCTGCTAATTACATAAAAGCATTGGTGGCTTATCTTCTTGGCAGTATAACGTTCTGGATTTTATTAATGATCTTAGGTATTGTAATCGACCTTGTTTTTTAAAAAAAATAAGTCAAATCCCGAATAGTCCTGAAAACGGACTATTCGGTCATCCATTTCACCAGACTTCCTTGCTCTACGATACTCCACGAATGCGGATGTCGATCGCCATTAGCTCGGTATCCACGGTTTTCAGTAGCAATAAATTCGGTTTGTGTACTGCCCAGTTCTTTTAACGTCTTGGAGGCCTGTTCTAGTTTGTAGGCGTTTAAATCTTCGTAGGTTCTGTTTCTTTGTTGCTTTTGCCATTCCAAGGCAGGTTCGGAATAAAACCGAGTTTTAATGTCTTTTAAATATGCAATATTGTCGGTTATTTTGCAAGAAGCCAGATAAGGCGAGGCATTTTTATAATTTTCGAGATGATCAGTAGGTTTTCCAAAGGCATTTTCTAATAATTCTATTAAATAATGACCTTCTGCTACGGCTTCTGGATCTGCATTTTTTACTACATCTTTCTGGGAATCGTAGTATAAGGCTTCCAAATCGATCGGAGAATCGACTACCATAATACCTTTAGGCTGAATCGCATTTTTGCTTTTTATCAGGTAACTGGACAATAGCATCGTCACATTACCACCACCGGAAAAACCACCGATATAGAGGTTGTTTGTCGCAATATTATGCTCATTTAGTATGGAGTTGAGTGTTTTTGCGTATTCCGTTTTTTCAGCATCGCTTAAAAAAAGCCGTTGGTTGTAATTTAATAATAGGGTGGTGATTCCTTGTTTTTCGATATTTTTTAGAAATTTTGCCTCGGCTTTGGTGTTGGCAATATCGCAGGGATAACACGGGAATAATACTAAAACGGCTTTTTGCGGACTGGCAATTTTTAGCTCGTAATCTTTTCCTGTGATCACTTGTACGGGGGCTTTTTTGGGAGTACAAGCACCAAATAGAATTAACGTGAAGATAATGAATACGCTTTTTTTCATCTTGATGTAGAATAGGGTTGGGTGACGAATGTAGGAAAATTTCCTTTTAAAGAGATAAATTTAACCTTATTTTAAGGGACGCTATTGGGCTATATTTCTGTAGATATTCCGACTGTATGATCGCGCTGTTTTTGTAAATTTGTAAGCTTCCGGACGATTAAACACGGGGCTTATCTTATGATTATACGAAAAAGAGAACACTGGTTTAGAATGCTTTTTGTATGGCATGGTTCGGTATTACCCGGATTAGTCCCCCGTTTGTTGTTAATGCTGTTTTTGTCGATAGCTGTGGTTTATTTCCACGGAACGATATTGTCGTTTAAAGTACCGCTCAATACGGCTCCATTAACGTTGTTCGGTTTTGTATTGGCATTGTTTCTGGGTTTTCGGAATAGTGCCAGTTACGATCGTTTCTGGGAAGGACGAAAACTTTGGGGCGCTTTATTGAATGTGACACGCGCGCTAACACGTCAGGCAGTAACACTGGGAACTCCGGCCGATAAAAATTCCGTTCTTGAATTTGTACAGCTGTTGAGTGCATTTACGTATGCACTAAAACACCAGTTACGGCATACGGATTCCTATACCGATCTCGAAAAGCGCTTGGATAAAGCACAACTCGAAAAGATAGCAAATACGCATTATAAACCAACAATTATCCTGAATCTTTTGGGAGAATGGGTGCAAAAGGCTAAAAATACGAACCGAATCGATTCCATCCAACAGAGCCGTTTTGATGAAAATCTGGATAAATTGGCCGATATAGTAGGCGGTTGTGAACGAATCCAATCTACACCTATTCCATATAGCTATCGGGTTTTGTTACACCGTACGGTATACCTGTATTGTTTTTTATTGCCTTTTGCTTTGGTCGACAGTTTAGGGTGGTTCACTCCCTTTATTGTGGTTTTTATAACCTATACCTTTATTGCCTTTGAAGCTATTGCCGATGAAATTGAGGAACCTTTTGGAATGGAAGCCAACGATTTGGCACTTAACACTATGTGTCAGATGATCGATACAACCATTTTCGAACAGATTGGCGTGACGATTGAGACGTCACCGGAAACGGCAAAAAATATAATCGATTAGAAAAACGTTTATCAACGGTTCGTCCCGATGCGATTCATTTTAGTTGTATATTCAAAATGAGGATGGAGTTGTGGTTCTCAATAGTAAGCGGAAATTAGTATTCCTTTTCACTACAGTAGTTTGTCGTTTCAAAGGCTTTTTTATACGGTTTACCTATAAAGCCTACAAGAGACGAATGGCACAGATGTACCTTGCAGCAAAAAAACGATAGTAGTGTATGCTGGATAGTTATAATATATATGAGACGGTGTCGTATTTGTTATCTTTGCAATTGAAGTCAAATCCGACAAAACAATGATAACCAGTAAAGGAAAAAGAGCGTTACTGATCCTATTTGCTTTTATAGGCTCGTATCTGATTTCCTATATGATGGATCCGTATTCGACGTATTGGACAGATTATGCGACACGACCGCCTTCAGACATTGCGGAAGAATTTGTGATCTCCATTATTTTCTGTGCCGTTGTTTCGGAGCTTAGTTTGTTCCTCGATCGTTGGTTTAACCGAAAAATGCCGTGGACAATCGACCCGATAAAAAGGTTGGTTATTCAAAGCTTTATACAGATTCTCGGCGTACTATTGGTGACGTTGATGATGCATTTCATATTTGTGCTGATTCTGGAAGAAAACGATGTGGAAGCAACTATAAGTGAAGTTAAAAGTTATTGGCAATGGATTATCGCAACCGTATTAACAGCATTAATGATCAGTGCCATAAATACGGGTAATTTTTTGATCACCAATTGGAAAAGTACCGCCATGGAAGCCGCAGAACATAAAATTAAAGCCGCAGAACACAAACAGGTTGCCGCCGAAGCCGAATTACAGGCACTTAAATTACAGTTGGATCCTCATTTTGTGTTTAATAACCTTAGCGTACTTTCGGAGCTTATTCTCGAAAACCAGCAATTGGGATATGAATATGCCGAAAATCTGGCCAAAGTATACCGCTATTTACTGGTAAATTCCCGGAAAAAACTCATCCCGCTGGGAGAAGAATTAAAATTTCTGAATGCCTATCTGTTCCTGATCGAAAAGAGAATGGGACAAGGTGTGGCTTTTGAAATAATCGTAAGCCAGGAACATCTAAGATTGCAAATGCCACCACTGACGTTGCAGTTACTTATCGAAAATGCCTTGAAACACAATCGGACGACCAAAGACAGTCCGCTGCAAATAACAATGCAATCCGATGCCGAATATCTGACGGTTTCCAACACCTTGTTGCCATTAGTGTCCAAAGCCGACTCTGCCGGTATTGGGCTTACGAATATCCTGAGTCGTTATGCGTTGCTATCCGATAAAAAACCGATCGTGGAAGAAGATGCGTTAGTATTCACCGTTAAAGTACCCTTGTTATCATGAAAATAAAAAAAATAGTAATCATTGAAGATGAAAAACCAAATGCGGATCGACTAAAAAGGTTGTTACTCGATATACGACCCGATGCAGAAATTCTGGCAATTCTCGACAGCGTAAAAGAATCGGTGGCTTGGTTGGCGCTACATGAAAAACCGGATATTATCATGATGGATGTACGACTGGCAGACGGATTGAGTTTTGAAATATTCAATCATATTGAAGTAAAATGCCCGGTGATTTTTACAACGGCCTACGATGAATATGCGGTACGGGCATTTAAATATAATAGTGTCGATTATCTGCTAAAACCGATCGAAAAAGAAGAATTGGAAACCGCTTTACATAGCTATGAACAGCTCATGCGTGAAGTACAGACGTTAAATCCGATCATCGAAAATCTTCTGACTCAAATGTTGCCAAAGGAATTCCGAAACCGTTTTTTACTACCGTATCGGGATGGCTATAAAACGGTAATGGTGAGCGAGATCGCCTTCTTTTTTTCAGAACTGAATACCACTCAGGCGCATCTTTTTAACGGCGATTTTGAAATCGTAACCCAACCGCTGGAAAAATTGGAACAACAATTGGATCCGAAACACTTTTTTAGAGCCAACAGACAGTATATTATCAATATGGATTCGGTGGCACAGGTGCAAAATTATTTTAATGGAAAGCTAAGGATCATCCTTAAAAAATACCCGGATCGGGACATAATTATCAGTCGCGAAAAAGCCCCCCAATTTAAAAACTGGATGGATTACTAATCGATCCAAAAATAAAAGAATACAATTCCATCGTTCGGCTATACAAGTAGCCAAATAGCCATTGTAGCCCTTTGAATTTCCGTTTTCAAAAAATAGTCCTTCGATTCAATTCCCTTTAAAAACGGTTCACCCGCAAATTTTTCCGCTTCGTTTAAATTAAAAAAAATCTTCTTTAGAACCGGGTTTTCTTTGTATCAAATTCTCAAAATAATTTCGATACAATATGAAAAAACAAATAACAAAATGGCTTCCAACCGCAAAGGTGATGTCTCTTTTTTCAGTACTGCTGTTAGCTTCCTGCGCTGGAAAGGATGCGGGACAGGAAGAGGGAGCTGGAATGACTCCGTTGGAAACCGATTTTATACAACTATCAGCCGGTGATGCGAATAGTACCCATAGCTATCCCGGGAGTATAGAGGGAAGTGTAAATGTGGATATAAAGGCACAGGTAACCGGTTATCTGGAAGCGGTTTATGTGAAAGAAGGTGACTATGTACAAAAGGGACAAAATTTATTTCGGATAAAGGGAGAAGTATTTCAGGAACAGGTTGCCAATAGCGATGCCGGACTTAAAGCGGCATTGGCAGCTCAGACTTCGGCCAAAATTGAAGTGGAAAAGCTAAAACCGCTGGTGGAAGGTAAAGTGGTTTCGGAGGTACAGCTTAAAGAAGCTCAGGCCCGATATACTGCCGCTATTGCTCAGGTAGCTCAGGCCAAAGCAACTTTGGGTTCTTCCAAAATTAATGCCGATTTTACGCTGATCAAAGCACCGGTTAGCGGTTTTATTAGCCGTATTCCAAACCGAATCGGTAATCTGGTTACCCCATCTGATGCTACACCCTTAACGACTTTGTCGGAAATCAATACCGTTAATGTTTACTTTTCAATGAGTGAATCCGATTATATCACGTATAAAAAAGAAACACAAACGGAGAAAAGTGTTACGCTGATTTTGGCCGATGGTTCAGCCTATGAACACAAGGGGAAACTGGAAGCTGCCAGTGGTAATATCGACCGCACTACCGGTAGCATGCCCATGAAAGCCTTGTTTGTCAATCCGGATAAATTGTTGCGTTCCGGTGGAACAGGACGTGTGGTTATTGATCACATACAAAACAATGTGATTCAGATTCCACGTACCAGTACCAAAGATATACAGGATAAGTTTTTTGTGTATAAACTGACCGATAGTAATACGGTGGCGATGTTACCGATCCGGGTTTCCGGAAATTCCGGAAATTCCTTTTTGGTTAAATCAGGATTACAGCCGGGGGATAAAATTGCAATCAACAGGATTGATGCGCTAACACACGGTATGAAGGTTGTTCCTAAAATCATCAAAACAAGTAAGACTACTAAATAATCCGATTATAAAATATAGAATATGTTACAAAAAATAATAGACAGGCCGGTACTGGCTACGGTAATTTCCATTGTTATCGTAATACTGGGTATCATTGGGCTTACGCGACTTTCGGTGACGCGATTCCCGGATATTTCGCCACCAACGGTTTCGGTTTCGGGTTCTTATCCGGGCGGGAATAGTCAAACGGTAATTCGTTCGGTAGTAACACCATTAGAGGAACAAATCAATGGGGTGGAAGACATGCAGTATATTAAATCGACGGCCAGTAACGACGGAACGTTCTCGATTTCGATTGTCTTTAAACAGGGAACCAATCCCGATCAAGCAGCGGTAAATGTTCAAAACCGCGTGCAACAGGCAACGCCTATTTTACCGACGGAAGTGGTGCGGATGGGACTGACAACCTCCAAACAGCAGAATAGTATGATCATGATCTTTAACCTGTATACGGATGACAATGAGAAATACGACGAAACCTTTTTGCAGAATTATGCGAACATCAATTTGATTCCGCAAATTAAAAGGGTTCCAGGAGTAGGACAGGCGCAGATTTTTGGAAGTAAGGAGTATTCCATGAGGGTTTGGCTCAATCCGCGTAAAATGGCCGGATACGGCTTGGAACCAGCGGATGTAACAGCGGCTATTGCCGATCAGAGTTTGGAGTCGGCTCCCGGAAAATTGGGCGAGGAATCCGATGCTGTATTGGAATATGTAATGCGTTATAAAGGAAAGAAAAATGTCCCGGACGACTATGATAATATTGTAGTTAAAAATAACGGGACAAATCTGATACGACTTAAGGATATTGCCCGTGTTGAATTCGGTTCCATATCCTATGGCGGGAATAATACCTCCAACAGCCGAAATGCCGTAACGATTGCGATAATTCAAACCACAGGATCGAATGCAAATGCGATCGAAATGGGGATTGATAAAGAACTGGAAAAACTATCCAAATCGTTTCCACCGGGTATTAAATATGCTAAGATTATGAGTACCAAAGAAAAACTGGATGCCGCCACTGGTCAGGTGAAATCGACTTTGATCGAGGCTTTTTTACTGGTTTTTGTGGTGGTGTTTCTGTTCCTGCAGGATTTCCGATCGACCTTAATTCCGGCCATTGCGGTTCCGGTAGCGATTATAGGAACCTTTTTCTTCCTGTTGGTTTTTGGTTTTACGATTAATGTACTGACGCTCTTTGCACTCGTATTGGCGATTGGTATTGTGGTCGATGATGCGATTGTGGTCGTTGAAGCGGTGCATAGTAAGATGGAAGGAACTTCTTTAACCGGAAAAGAGGCAACGCATAGCGCAATGAGTGAAATCACCGGCGCCGTTATTTCGATTACACTTGTGATGTCGGCCGTATTTATTCCAATTGGATTTATGCAGGGATCGGCGGGGATTTTCTATAAACAGTTTGCCTATACACTGGCGATAGCCATTATCATTTCGGCTGTAAATGCCTTAACGTTGACTCCGGCACTTTGCGCACTTTTATTAAAAAATACCCACGCGGAACAACAGGAAGGAGAAGAAGCACCCAAAAAAGACGGTTTTGGAAAACGTTTTTTTACCGCCTTTAATGCCGGATTTTCGAATCTAACCGGACGCTATATCAAAACGATTAGCTTTTTGGCCGCAAGAAAATGGTTGGCCGCGGGTTGTATTATCGCCCTGTTTGCCGTAGCAACCTGGTCGATTACAAGTACGCCCAAAAGTTTTGTCCCAATGGAAGACGACGGAATGTTTATGTATTCACTTGCCATGCCACCGGGTACGGCACTCGGACCTACAACCGAAGTGATGAAAAAAATCGATACGCTGCTTTCGGAGGTGGAAGCGATAGAAGACAATACTGCCATTACTGGGTTTAATATCTTAAGTAATAGTTCCGGACCATCTTACGGGGTGGGTTTTGTAAAGTTTAAACCAACGGAACAACGCGGAGCCGTTAAGGACATCGATGCCTTAATGGAGATAGTCAATGAAAAGCTGAGTCATATAAAAGAAGGTTCGCTAATGGCCATGCGATTGCCACCGGTAGATGGTTATGGAATGACGAGTGGTGCCGAAATTGTACTTCAGGATCGGATGGCCCGTGGTGCGGAGGCTTTAAAAGCCAAAACCGATGAAGTAATCGGACAGTTGATGCAGGTTCCCGGGGTTCAGTTTGCCTATACCACTTTTCGTGCCGATTATCCGCAGTTGGAGTTGAATGTAGATGAGGATAAGGCCAAACAACTGGGGGTAAGTGTTAGCGGTATGCTAAATGTAATTCAATCGTATTTTTCCGGGGATCAGTCGTTGAATTTCTCCCGATTTGGAAAGTTTTATCGTGTAAATATCAAAGCCGATGGGGTATTCCGAATGGACGAACAAGCTTTTAACGAGATTTTTGTCCGCAACAATCAGGGGCAAATGGTACCGGTAAAAACGATGGTAACCCTGGAAAAAGTCTACGGACCGGAATCGGTGAGTCGCTATAATCTTTATAATGCCGTAACGATTAACGTCAATGCCATGCCCGGTGTGAGTAATGGAGAATTAATGACCCGTATGGAACATGTACTCGATAACTTGCCTTCGGATTACAGCTACGAATGGACCGGTTTAAGTTTGGAAGAAAATGAAGCCGGTAACCAAACCATGATGATTTTGGGACTGTGTTTGTTATTTGTTTATTTCCTTCTGGCGGCACAATATGAGAGTTACCTGTTACCGTTGGCGGTATTGTTATCGATCCCTACCGGTATTTTAGGAGCCTATTTGGGAATTAAAGCGATCGGACTGGATAATAATATTTATGTTCAGGTAGGACTTATTATGCTTATCGGATTACTGGCTAAAAATGCGATTCTTATCGTGGAGTTTGCCGTACAACGCAGAAGAAGCGGATTGTCTATTAAAGAGTCGGCTTTTGAAGGCGCACGAGCCCGACTACGACCTATTATTATGACCTCGTTGGCATTTATTGTAGGGATGATACCGCTAATGTTGGCTACCGGTGGTACGGCTACCGGAAACCGTTCCATCAGTACTAGTGCGGCGATGGGAATGTTAAGCGGAGTGGCTTTGGGTGTTTTTGTGATTCCGTTATTATATATGCTGTTCCAATATCTGCAGGAAAAACTCTCCGGACAAAAACAGGGTTTCGATACAATTAAATAAAAAGAAAAATGACACAATCATTGATTATAAAAAAACTGATACCGGGATTTCTGTTGCTGCTATTGGTTTCGTCTTGTGTGGTTGCAAAGAAATACAAGCAGCCAGCACTCGACCTGCCAGAAAAATACCGGATGGAATTACAACTCACCGCCGATACGATTCAGTTGCCGTGGAGAACATTTTTTAAGGATAAACAATTGATCACTCTGATCGGGAATGCCTTACAAAAGAATAATGAAATAGCGGTTGCTTTAAAGAGCGTCGAACAACTGGATCTGGCTTTTAAACAAGCAAAACTGGAATGGTTGCCAACACTTGAGTTAAGCGGAAGTGTCAACCGTACCTGGCAGTCTAAAAACAGTATGAACGGCTCGCTGATGGGACAGTTTGTAAGTACGCCATATATCGACGATTATATGTCCGGCTTACGTCTTAACTGGGAAATGGATATCTGGGGGAAAACTTCGATGATGAAAGCCGCAACCCGAGCCGATTATTTTGCGCAGCGGGAAAACGTAGCGGCTTTAAAAACCCGGATCATCGTTCAGGTGGCTCAGGCCTATTATAATTTGTTGGCTCTGGACGAACAGTTAAAGATCGCAACATCGAATATAGAATTGAGCGATCGTACGTTACAGATTATGCAATTGCAGTATGATGCGGGACAAATTAATTCTCTGGCTGTACAACAAGCCGAAGCACAAAAGAAAACGGCCGAAATGGTATTGCCGCTAGCAATGCAGCAAATTGCCGTACAGGAAAATGCCTTGAGTATTTTATGTGGCGCTTATCCGGACAGTGTTGCCCGAGCCGAAAGTCTGCAAAAGGCTCTTCCGGAAGATCTTGCAACAACCGGAATTCCGGCCGCGTTATTAAGTCGGAGACCGGATGTAAAGGCCGCCGAATATGCCGTGATCGTAGCGAATGCCAAAGCCGGTCTTGCCAATGCAGCCATGTATCCCAGTTTGAGTCTCGTACCGCAAATAGGAACGAATTCGATGCAATTTAAAGATTGGTTTGACTTACCGGGATCGGTTACTAAAAATATTGCGGCGAATCTTACGCAGCCGTTGTTTCAGAAAAAGATGTTGCGAACGGCCTATAAAATCGCACTGATCGAACACGAAAAAGCAGCGATTCAGTTTAAGCAAACGGTATTGCAAGCCGTAGGTGAGGTTTCCGATGCGATGGCTAGATCGAAAGGAGCGTCACAACGATTGGTATTGGCGGAAGAAAAAGGAATGGCGCTAAACAAAGCCACAAACGACGCGATGAAGTTGTACGCAAATGGTATGGCCAATTATCTGGAAGTGATTACCGCGCAGAATAATGCGTTGCAAAATGAGCTGGAAACGATTGCAATCCACTTGGAAAAATACAATGCTATAACCGATTTGTATCGCGCTTTGGGCGGTGGTGTGGAGTAATCAATTCAAAAGCAATATATACTACATAGGGGATGGAAAAATAAGTTTGTTTTTTTGATTGATTTTTATTGGGAGTGAGTGATGATTATTCCCGTCAGAAAGTGGTAAAGGAACCGAAATGTCCTTTGCCACTTTTTATTTTTTGGATGTTGAAGCGTAAAAGACAACAGCGGTTTTGTTTTAAAATGACTATATTCACAACATCGGATGACGATCGGATAACAAATCAAAACAAGTGGTTTTACGCAGCAATACGCCAACGGTTGCCACTATTTTTGAAAACTTTTGAACCCCAAAAAAAGAAAATATAATGACTACTTTACCTATCAACACTGCGGGAATGGTTTTAATAAACGCCTATTTTCCGATGTTTTTGGAACGATTAAAACTTGTCGAAAATAAAACATTTACCTCCGACGAAAATCGCGAAAAAGCGGTACTGTATTTAAACTATCTGACAACGGGATTGGAAAAGACTGATGATCATTGGTTGGCATTGAGTAAAATACTTTGCGGTATGACTCCGGATACGGTTATCACCCAAGCGATCGAAGTAACAGAGCAGGAGGACGCGCTTGTTGACGGATTACTCAACGCGGCTATTAGTTATTGGTCGGCTATTGGTATGAGTTCGGTTGCGGGTTTCCGTGGCAATTGGCTAATCCGAAATGGAACACTTACCGAGTACGGTGAACGATGGGAAGTCAAAGTCGAAAAAAAAGCCTATGATTTACTGATCCATAAATCGCCTTTTTCTTTTTCAGTCATCAAATTTCCCTGGATGATCAAACCATTATATGTAGAGTGGAGGTATTAATTTGTTTTTGATTTTAGGATCAATGGTGTCACAATTAATGAAATTAATAATGCAGTTATTGTCGTAACAATTACGTTACCATATTCTTTTAATTCAAGTCCGCTAATAAACCGTATTAAGATTATTAGTGATGACAATGTAGTTACTACTATCCAGTATTTGGGATTGATTTTACTTTTTTCAATTTTGGTTAATGGTAGTTTATATAGTACTACTACAATTGTACCGATACCTAATAAGGTACTTGTATGCTGAGCGATTTTCAATACGGGAATTTGTGTGCCAAATATGTAAATAGTCTCTGTTAATATTGAAAATTTTTGTACGAAATAGCCAGAATCATGTGTAAAACTGTCCCAAAAAATATGTGATAACGCTCCGATTAAGATAGAAATCATAACAACATACCAATTCGTTTTGAAGTATTGATTCCAATCAAATCGTTTGTAAGTAGAGAATCTGAATTTTAAAAAATCTGGAAGATTGTTAAACAATTGGTTTCGGACAATAGTATGAAAAAGAAATGCGATTACTAATCCCAAAGGTAAATCAAACCAAAAATGCCCACTAAGTGAATGACTATAATTACTTTGAATTCGCATTCTTAAAAAATATTCAAAATCGGGCGTCATACTGCCAATTATAAGTCCAGTAAGAAAAAACCACTTTTTTGGTAGATAGGTTAATGGAAAAACGATAGCTGGGTGTGCAAAAGTAAAAGGCATTTTTTACGTCGTACGTTTTAATGTTTTGTTCCACGTCAATAGCAACAGTATAAAGGCAACAATACAGATCACAGCGGCCATATTGGTCTGAATAATAAAAGCATGGATGGATGCGGCAACCAGTATCGATTGGGTACGCCAAACGGCGAATGTCAGGATAAAAGCAAAAACAATACAGAAAGCCAGAAAAATCCAGAATCCACCATACTGATCAAAATTATTAAAAATTAACAGATGCCATATCGCCCAAAAAATACCGGAAATAAGACTTTTCAAGACATAATGCGTATTTCCCAGACTTTCGATCAGGTAACCACGCCAGGCATATTCTTCCATCAAATTGTAGATAAGTGCAAACGAACAAATCAGCAACGCCCATAGATGACTGTTAATGCCGTTAGTATTGTTAATTCCAAATCCGGCATAGCATAGTAATACTATAAAAGGGAATAACAGACTCTTGATTTTATGGTTTCCCAGTAGGGTAATTTCCTGCTTTACACCGCTAAATTTATAAAATAACAAAGCCGTTACCAGTGTAACGATACCGTGATTGTAATTAAAAGTAAAAGGAATGTCGGTAATACGGGTTAGAAGAAGGTTTAGAACATTCGGAAGTTTTCGTGCAAAATAAGTACCCCCTAAAATAGTTCCGTAGAACATTAGGATTCGTAGCCAGTTTATTTTTTTGAGTTGTTCCGGTACTGTCATCGTAATTTAGTTTTAAACGTTCCATTTCTGCAAATATATCTTTTAATAGAGAAAAAACAAGTTTTGAATGATCATCTATTGTATTGATCCAAAAAAAATCCGAGCAGATGGTCTTGCGTTTTTTGAAAAAAAGTATGCTACATGGTTCAAGCGTGTTGGCTCCATCTAAGGGCCTTTTACGAATTGTGAGTAGACAATAATAATCTTTTACGGCTAATGTCACCAAGTAATTCTTTAAATTTATCTAAGTTTGCCAGCTAAAATTTTAAGCCAGTAATGAAACAATTGTATTTTGCGATTAGTCTTTTTTATTTTCCGGAATAGCATTGCATCCGGTATTTGCACAAACCAATAAAGGGAAATTTATAAATGCTTCTGTAGGACTTGGGATCGTATCTCCTTACGATCAGGAAACCAGAATGACAACAGGTTCAGGATTTTATGCTCAGGGCGAATACGTTTGGTGTCCGCGTAGTTGGTTTGGTGTAATTCCCTATGCCGGGGTGGTGATTGCTAAGGCCAGATCGGAAGAAAAAGATGTAAATCAGGAAGAATACAACCTTAAAGCCAATACTGCGTTATTGGGAACCAAGGTTCGGCTTGCAGCACCTATCCCGTATGTCGCACCATTTATCGAAGTGGGTGTGGGAGTTTCTTTGGGTTCTTTTTATACCCATACTAAAGCGGATCATTATAGTAAAAATGGATTACTAATGCACGTTCCTTTTTCATTAGGATTGGCATTAGGGCGTAAACATAATGTCGAAATAAAATTCGCCTATTATTTACATGAATCGGTAAGACAAGATTCCGGTGGTGCGGCATTTGGACTTTCTTTTCCACTAGAGGATTAATAGATGATTCCGGATTTTTGCAAAATCCGGAATCATAAAAGAGTTTTAATAGTGATCGCAATTACATTTTTTCACGCTAGTATTTTTAGCACTATTGCGATCGGATGTTTATCGTTCGTTTTGTATTCCTATACCGGATGCGACACCTGATAATTACTTTTTTATCGATCGGTTTTAGAATAGTGTTATTGTTCTGCGATTAGAGCCGGTAATAAGAATTCCTGCATCATCCGGCGCACCTGCGGATGGGCGTAGGGTTTGTTGTAGGCCGTTGCGGTAATAACAATCACAAGAGGAACGTTTTGAAAAATATAGACTTTATTACCGCCATTTCCGCTACAGGCAAAGGCGTCATAATTTTTTCCTTTTACCGTAAAGTTTTCTTTCCAGAACAGATAACCGTATCCCGGTGTGTTGGAATCTTCCGGGAAATAATTGGTAAAACTTTTTTCAACCCATTCTTTTGGAAGCAGTTGTTTGCCATTCCACAAACCTTTGTTGGCATATAATTGTCCGTAGCGTGCCAGATCCAACGTTCGCAATTGTAAGCCGCCAGCCGTGTTGGCTACGTTTTGAGGGGTGTATTGCCATTGGTAGCTTTTAATTCCCAGTGGATTGAATAGTTTGGTCGCAGCGTAGGATTCCAGTCCTTTAGGCACCCTTTGGTTTAGAATATCACCCAAAAGGACTACTCCGGCTGTAAAATAATCCCAGTTTTTTCCGATTTGTTTTTCGGAATCCATTGGAAGATCCAATGCGAATTTAACCCAATTATCCGTAGGATACATGTTTTCTTCGTTGCCTGGCGAATCCGGATTCTGATCCGATCCGTCAAAACCGGAACTCATCGTAAGTAAACTTTTTAAGGTGACGTTGTTTTTTGAAATAGAATAGTGCGCAAAGTCTTTTAGCTTGTAAAACGGATTCAGAGTTTGATTTTCGTTTTTAATATAACCATCCCGTATGGCCATTCCCATAAGGGTGGAAGCAAAGGATTTTCCAACCGATCGGGTGTTGTGAAGGGTGTTGCGATCGCTACCGTTAAAATATTCTTCGAGCGCTAATTTTCCGTTTTGGATTACGACAATACTGGTGATGTCTTTAAAACGTTTTTCCTGAATTTTTTGGTTTAAAAGGCGGATCGTAGTAGTGTCGTAGGTAGCGGTTGCCAATGGCCAGTCGCTTTTTGGGGCGATTTTCTGAATAGCAATCTGATTTTCAGATAATGAAACTATCGGAGCCGTTACGATAAGACTTCCCTGTGCGATTAATGCACCGGTTTTGATAGTTGTACCGGATTTCAGATACGGACGGATCTCAATCGTAAGTTTGTGTTCCCCGGAAAACAATGCCTCTTCGCCGCCACCGTTAAAAAAGAAGCGTGACCATAAAAACCGTCCCCAGGAATCTTCACCCGATTTGCTGATAAGCGGAATCTGAAACGTGGTTCCTTTGGTTTTACTTTGAAGTGTTCCCGCACCGGTATTCAGGTTTTCGGTATAAAGTAGTTTGTCGTCGGCATAAAACGAAAACTGGAAATTTCCACTTTGAACTAATTCGGCAACGGTTAGATTTGGGCTTATAGTATGTAGAAAATTAACCAGCGAATTGCCCATAAAAACACCGAGGTATAAATCATTTCCGTCGCTATTCTGAAACGATTCCAGAAAATCGGATTCTGTTAGTTGTTCCGATGGAATGGATTTGGAGAGGAAAACCAACTTTCCAATGTTCTTTTGGTATAGGGGATTGGTATTTATTTCGGGGGTGGTAATGTTGTGTTGTGCCGTGACGCTAAACGATAATCCTAAAATAGTGATCATACACCAAAAGTATGCTTTCATCCTGTGTTTGTTTTTTGATTTTATGCTGTAAAAATAAGGAATCGGTTTTTTTGAAAATAGCATGAAATTAACATCAGAAATGCATTCGTTTGCGGAAAGCCAACGGCGTTATTCCCATATTTTCTTTAAAACAGCGGATAAAATGACTTTGATCGGAAAAGCCGGAATCCAAAGCAATGTCCGTAAGTGATTTGTATTTGTCCGGTAGTAAGGCAAGCGATTTTTTCACTTTTAACTTCCGGATATAGTTGCCAAGAGAACAACCAAAATATTTAGGGAAATAACGGGAAATATGAACAGGATGAATTCCTAAAAGGCCCGAAAGCTGTGAAAGGGAAAGACTTTGGAGCGTATCCTCATGTAATATTTCCTGTAGTGGTTTTATCCAATCGGGACGTGCGGAATAAACGGTTTTATTTTGACCTTTGATGTTTTCCAATACGTCAACAAGAAGCGTGTCGGTTGCCAAATGACTGGCGTTATCATGGATTTTACTTTCATAAAAAAGTTTGTAGAACAATAGTTTTACATCCGGATTTTTTACGGCAATACTTCCCTGTAGACTGTCGAGCGACAAATCGAACTGCTCCAGCCAGTGTTGTGCTATTTCGATATGAAATCCGCGGGTAAATCCGGGTGGTTTTTTATTGTAATGCGCATCATCCCAATTATGAAAAAGCAGCGAACCCGCTGTACATTCATAGATTTCTTTCCGGTTGCCTTCCAGCACTTTTCCCTGAATGATAAATGTAAAATAGGGCTTTTCGTGGTAATGCCAGTCTACTTTTTCATGGGTATACTCGGTATCGGTAATGGTGAGGCCTTTCCATTCCAGGTGACTGTTGGTTGCACCGAAAAATTGTCCTGTTTTGAGTTGTTTCATCTGTTTAAAACGAACTGTTTATGCAGTACGTTATTGGATAGCAATATAAGGAAATTTATAGTTTTGAGTCGGCATTTAGGCCTGTTTTCCGGTGCTGTTTGGATAATTAAAAAGAAAATCGTTACTAAATCAATCCTTTTTTAGGTTTAAAGAGGTTCTTATTTCCATTTCGGTTTGTTTTACAATTTGAGCCACAACGATGTCGAGTTCTTCGGCAGAATGGTTTAGGTAAAAGAGGAGTTCCTCTAATTCAGAACCTTCGACAGGATCAGATTTGATCAGTTCGGTGATTCCCATAATCCGGGATAATGGATTGCGGATAACATGGGATTGCAGATGCGCAATTTCCCGGAGTTTTTCATTCTTTTGTTCAATAGCGGTAATATATTCGGCTTCCGAAGTAATGTCTCTCACAATAGCGAGTCGTACCCAGGTACCGTTAAGGCGGATGTTACTGGCATTGATGTCGACCTGAATGCGGTTTCCCTTTTTACAGTAATGTTCGTCCCGTTGGTGTACGTAATCCTGGCGTATTTTATTTCGGAAAACCGCTTCATCACAGCGTATAAGATCCGTTATTTTCATATTGAGAAGCTCCTTAATGCTGTATCCGTAACAGTCTACGGCACTTTTATTTACATGAAGCATCCGGAGGCTTTGCGGGTCATAAATGAGCATCGGTAACGGATTAAAAATAAACAGGCTTTTATAGTGGGTTACGGCATCTTCCAATAGATTTTCCCGATTAATCTTTTCCTGAATTTCCAGACGGAGTTTCTGATATAGGTTTTCCGATTTTAAAATGGTTTTTTCGAAACCGCGGATGATATATAAAATAACGGCTACCATAACCAGATTCGAAAATATAAAATTAAAGGAGTATAAAACCCATCGATCCGGAATGTTGTCGTTCATTAATTCAAGCCGATTTACCGGAAATCCTTCGTATAAGGCAATACCAAATATGAGACAGATTATGGCATTGACGGCAACCGACAAGTAGGCCATTTTTTTTGAAAACAAAAGCGTAACAAATACACTGAGCAATAGAAGGAAGACCGTTCCGAACATTAGCGAATGCAGGGTTACGATTTTTATAATCGAGAAAGTGAGCATTATCGTAACACCAAAAAGTTTTTTAAACCGAATGTCCAGTTTTTTATGTAAAACGATTAGTACTATACATGTAAATGCCGCCAGATCGGTTATGGCGGTCAGATAACTATGATGTAAGCATTCGAGTATAATACTCGGAATTAGTGCAATGATACCGGTTGGTACCGCAAATTTTATGATTTGTGTGAAAAAACGATCTTTCCACATTTCATTTCTGTTCGGATATTTCTTCCCGGTATGCGTTCCTCTGTTTATAAAAACGGAGTAGCTTCTCCACGATTTTTCGAGGAGTTTGATCATAGAGGAAGCGCTTGTTCTCATATTAGGTTTGGTAAGGCTCAATTTTACGAATAAATTCTGTATCTCATCATGGCAATAAGAAGCATTTATCCTAAAAATATCAAAACCTGAAAAAATAAAAACAGTATGTTGATTAATAGGTTTTTATCCTTAAATTGGAATAGGAGAATGAACCAATATATAAGGTAAATTAACGATCAGATTAAAAAATACACATTCAGAATGCTAACAAATGCCTCAAATGTTCGAAAGTTTATCGGAAATAGTTGACAGGATCAAATGTCTTAAGCAATTAAAAATGTATCTTTCGCCTACTAGGGAAAGCATCCGGAATTGAGTTTGGAGACTTGAATCTTGTACAGTATACGGATAGATAAGATAAAATGAAGTCAGTGGTCACAATGTTTGTTTTCAAAAGGAGATTTACTTTATTTTAGACTGTCGGTAGTTTGTTAATTAAAAAAATGAGATATGCATTCAGCGAAACTTCAGAATATGTGGAACGATGCGCTATTGAACAATATGCAGCGTATCGGAAAAGAAGGTGTATTTATTGTAGATTTTGAAGGAAACATTGTTCGGGCAAATAAAAATGCTCTTGTAGCTTTTGGCCTTGACGAGAAAATCTATCAGGGCAGAAGTTGCTTTGAGTTGTTTCGACTTTCTTATGACGAAGACAGCACGCCACTGGATAAAAAAGAGTTACCGTTTTCGGTTACATTACAATACGGAAAAACCATTGAAAATAAGCTGTTGGGAGTGGCTATAGAAATGAAACCACTCACCTGGTTGTCTGTTAGCACACAGATGATGCCGATTTCAGATCTGAAATATGTCATAATTAGCTTTTTTGATGTGACAGAAATTGTAACGAAAAGTCAAAAATTAGAGAAGCGGAAAAATCAGTTGGATGCGCTTTTGGCTTCTATAGATGATATGATTTTTGAGGTAAGTGCTACCGGGGTAATCCTAAATTGCTGGACAAACGATAAAGACCAACTTTTCTACGAGCCTTCTCTTTTTCTGGGAAAAAATCTGGAAGCGCTGTTTCCTGGTGAACTCGGATGTTCTTTTGTAGCATTGATCAAAGATTCCTTAAGCCAAAATAAATCACTTAGTATGGACTATCAGTCACCCGTTCAAACCAATAGCGGGTTGTGGTACAGGATGCAGGCAAGGCCAATTTATTCTTCAAAAAGCAAAGTGGCTGTAATTATTACCGATATTACCAACCGAATGAAAATTGAAGAAGAAGTACGGATTAACGAACAAAAGTTTAATCAGGCATTTCTACATTCGGGATTGGGAATGGCTTTGGTCGATACCGAAGGACATTGTATTGATGTTAATAAAACGTTGATTAAGATGTTGGGGTACGACTTGTCTGAAATGGCACGAATGAGTTGCTGCGAATATACCCATCCGGATGACCTGTTGCTTGTTGAGGAAAATATAAAAAAGCTAAAATCCCTCGAAAGCGAAAGTTTTACGATCAAAAAACGGTATATCCATAAGGAAGGACACTATATTTGGTGTCTTCTCACGATGTCTACTGTTTTTAATCAACAGGGAAGCCCCGTTTTTTTTATTGCTCAGGTTCAGGATATCACATTGTACAGTAAATATGTCCAAACATTACAGCGCAATAACAGACAACTGGAAATTGCCACGATCGATCTGGAAACCAAACTACGGCAATTGGAAGAGTTCAATCAGATTGTAGCCCATAATCTGAGAGGACCGGCAGGTAATATCCAGATGTTGGTTGCCGAAATTGAGCATGCCGATAATGAAGCCGACAGAAAAGAATGTTTGCAACTCTTGCAATCGTCCAGTGACGGCCTTATCGCAATTATGGAGGAATTGATTGAAATACTCGAAGTGAGAGGTAGTAAATCGCTCCCTTTTGAAGAATGTAATTTTGAACGACTCTATAAAAAAACGATTCAGCAGTTTTCGGCAGAAATCTATGCTAAAAGCGCTGTGATTGAAACAAATTTTGAAATCAATGCTATTTCCTATTCCAGAATTTATCTGGAAAGTATCCTGCATAATCTGATCGGTAATGCGCTAAAATACACCATACCGGGTAGGAAACCACATATTTATATCAGATCCTATGTCGAAGAGGGAAAGAGTTGCCTGAGTGTTAGTGATAATGGAGTAGGCATTGATCTCGAAAGACATGGAACCCATATATTCAAATTCAGGAAAACCTTCCATACCGGATACGACAGTAAAGGTATCGGACTTTTTATGACAAGACATCAGATCGAGTCATTGGGAGGACGAATGTATGTGGAAAGCGAACCGGATAAAGGGAGTACCTTTTATATCCAGTTCAACTGATGCGTAAGCCCTAAATCACCCTTTATATGACAAATTTACGTATTGCTATTATCGACGATGATTCGATATTTCGTTTTATCTTCAGTAAGATGGTAAAGAAGTTTCCCGATGTTCACACGGAGGTCATCGGTTTCGAAGACGGCCTACAGGCCCTTAATTATTTTCAGGCGAATAAAGAAAAGAGTGAAACCTGGCCGGATATGTTGTTTGTAGACATTAATATGCCTCAGATGACCGGTTGGGAATTTATGGATGAAGTATGTCGGTTGGAATTGGATTATGTGAAAAATATTCCCGTTTTTATCCTGAGCTCTTCGACAAGTCTTGCCGATATTGAAAAAATAAACGAATATCACTTTATCGATGATTATTTGGTAAAACCATTAAAAAAGACATCCTTTATGGAACTACTGCACCAGTATCACCATAAAACTGCCCGAGTTATTAAAAAACCGGAATAATTGCTTTTACTACTTTAACAACCAAATACACCTGACAGGATTTTAAAACCAGTCAGGTGTTTTTTGTTTTTGGAGAGGTTGACAAGGATATACCTGTGCCCGATTCAATCTACCGCAACTACAGAATTGTCCCGCTCAAAAACTATTAATTGCAATTAAAATAAGTGAATTTTGATTCCGAAATAAAGAAGTAGAGATAAGCGCCTGTAAAGGAGTTGTATTCTGTATGATAAAAGAATAAATAGGACCAATTAAAATTGACGGCATGAAAGAAACACCTCTTGATAAAGAAAATAATCCACAGCAGACCGAACAAAAGAAAAAACAGACGGAGTCGATACCATTGCGTACACCCGAACCCGGAAAAAACAATTTCCCATCACAAAATTCAGGAGCCCCGGGAACGACACACGAAAGTGGGGGTAAAGGATCGGCAAACAATCCGGTACCAGCTACCCATGGAACGAATTCTGCGTATTCGGAAGGTTCCACGAAAATGCATACCAAACTTCAGGAAAGTTTGCAGCAAACCGGAAATTTAAACCATCCGGATACGAAAAAAAAAGAAATGGAGTATAAAAAGAGTCTGAAGATTGATGAGTTAAGAAAATATAATGATATAAAGTCGGGTATTGATAATGCAAATAAAACGAATACTGAAAAGCAACAGGAAACACCTCAGTTTATACCGCAAGCTACCACTAATAGCGGAAAATTCCGATTACCGGCTGTATATAAAAACCAAGGTAAATATACCGTAGACTTTCATGAAAATCAAACCGATTATGATGGCTCTCTGATCACAAGTAAAGAGCAATTTAATGCCTTTATGACACGGGTTCTCAACGAGTCTGATGTAGTATTGCCCGAAGACAAGCCTAATTATGCAACGCTTACAGGGGTTTTCGATGAAAATATGGTAAAATTACTGAAAGAAGGTAAAACCATTAATTACACACCGAAATCCAATAAAAGTGAGTTAGAGAAAGAAACAAAGAGTGAAAAAAGCGGTACGGGACAAGGAGCCGGAACAGGTCATGAAAATGGTGCGGGTGCGGCACAACCTAAAAAATCGGCAGAAGAATTACGGGCGGAGTACGATGCTTTTCCGGAAGCGGTAAAAAACCTGATTCGTACCTCCGAAGAGGGAGGTTGGGTAACTCCTGAAGAAAAACTAGCCGTTGCGCAATATATATTCGACAATCTTACCGTTTTGGAAATGCTGGATTATGCCAGTAAAACCAGTAAAAGTACGATGAGCCTTTTTGAATTTAAGGCGTCGATACAAAATTATAAAGGAGATAAAGCAAACCGGGAATCTAATCAAAAAGTAAAAGCTGATCTGGAAAAAAAACTCGGTACCGCCAGCTTTAAAGAGTTATACAAGCTTTATAAAGATTATGTTTTTTGGGTAGGACAAGCCAGTACAAGTGCGGCTATAAGTGGTATGAATAATCCTCAAGCTGGTCCGGATATCGGTAGTACGATGATTATGACGGATAAGGCGGAGATTCTTCGTAAAGCTTTGGAAAATGCAGGCTATAAAGGCGGTATATCGGAATTTGAAAAACTGATTCATCAATATGAAGCCGCTTTCGAGCAGGAGGCACTTTATACCGCTATTGATCAGTTGCAGAAGTATAAACATATCTTGTTTGAAGAAAAAAACAAACTCGAAAATCCGGCCTATTTACAGCAATTGCTCAATCAGCTCAAAGGAACCGGTGCCAAGGAAATGTATAGCGCGGGTAATTCGCAAATTGCTGGTGCTTCAAAGGTACATAAATACGCGGATGGTTTTGAAATACAAGTCGATTATGACGAACGCGACAAAGGACAACAAAAAGTAAACAAAGCCGACTCCCTGGTGGGGACTATCTCGAACGATCTGGTAAAAGAAAAACAGTTTGATAAACCGGCTTTTGCCCAAGTTTCGAATGCCGCCGAGCTCAAAGCGTTTATGAAAAACTATATTCAGGAGAAGGAAGAAAGTATTGACCATATACAGGAAAAAATAATCAATAATCCAGAGGCAATTTATGGAATGGATTTGCTGTATAACAGTTGTAAACAAGCTCAGGGTATTGCTCCGGGATCTACACTCGATGAAATTCTGACGGATAAAAAAAGCCAGATAGAACAATTTGAGTTTATAAAAAATCTTGCTATTGCTTTTGGAGCAATCGTGCTTACGATCGCTTCGGCAGGAACCGGTTCGTTGGCATTGGTAGCCTTAGGTGCTAATTTTGCCTTGAGTGCCTATACCGTATATGAAACTATAGAAACCTATAAAACCGAAAAAGACGGTTATAATGCCGGTTTATTGAGTGATGATCCAAGTTTGTTATGGGTGGTTATAGCCATTGTAGGAGCAGCGGTCGATGCAGCGGCTCTTAAAAGTGCTTTTAAAGCGGCAGAGCCATTAGCGGATGCTGCGAAAGAATTTAATAGAATTAAAGATGTTACAAAACTGGAAAAACGACTTGAAGCTATTACAGAGCTGAAAAAAGAAGTACGCGCCAATATTGTAAAACAAGCGAAGGTAGAAGCGCAATATGAGCGTGTAATGCAAGGTATAGCACAAGCCAAAAAGCTTACCAATGTTACGATACCCGGGCTTCTGCAAACCGGAGAGCTCTTGACACATCTTGTGTTTGCGATTAGAAAAGGAATACTTACATTTGAAGGAGTACTGTTGGAATTAAAAGCCGCTCGTTTAATAGAGGATTTGGGCACATTAAGCAAAGCGGACATCACTACTTTGGAACAGGTCTTTGCCAAAGCCAAAACGCTGGCCAAAGACGATAAGTTGGCTATAGAATTGGAGCAGGCATTGGCCGAACAGGATTTTTCGAAATTAAAAAGCTTGTTGGATGAATTTAATGTGACTTATGGTAAAAATATGCTTGAGAAATTTAAAAAACATTCCGCTCAAATAAGAAGAGTTGCCAAAAAGTTTGACATAGAAATTCCAACAAGTCCAACGAAAATTGAAACCCAAAAAGCGATGCAGAGTTTTGTAGACAAGGTAGTGATTGAAGGCGAAAAAAGACAGGGTGAATATATGACTTTAGGAATATGTAAATGGAGTAAGCTTGATGATGGTATCGTCGTACAAAAACTAGATGGAGAGTTTGTTACATTTTTAGATTATTCGCTAGGCGGTGTTTCAAAACAATGGGATAACATAAAATAACAAAATAAGATGGAAAAATTATTAGGTGTAAATATTACGAATCTAAAGAAAATAATAGTTGTTGAGCAGGATGATAAAACAGAATTGATCGATTCTATTTTAGTAAATAATGATTTGGTTTCGTATCAAATATATACGAATCATACGGGAATATATGTGAATACCGTTTACAATACACAAGATATTGTTGTTGATGGAGAATATGATGTTTCAGCTATTTTATATGAAACGATTTTAAATGTTGAGAATTTTAATATTGATAGTATAGAATTGTTTTGGGATGAATATAAAACCTATTTATTAGGATTTATATTAAAATCGAATTCAAAAGGCTTGTATTTTATTAATTTGGGTGATGAACTTATTTTGGAATCCGAAGAAGACTTTTTTGCTAAACTAAAGAATGCCACTAATTTTCAGACCGAAAAAATATAATTTGACTTCAAATTTTAGAAGTAACGTTTGATACTTTTACAAACAAAAAACACCTGACCGATTTTCAAAACCTGTCAGGTGTTTCTGTTTTTTGTATATAACAGGTTATTATTTACCGTCTACATAATCCTGAAGGTAACTAAAACGTTCGGTTAGTTTTCCACCTTCGGTGATTTTAGCGCGTTGTAAGATACCGTCTTTATCGTTATTGTAAAAAGCCGGAATCACGTGTTGCAGGAACATTTCGCCAAAACCTTCACTGGCATCTTTTGGCAATTCGCATGGCAGATTGTCTACCGCCATTACAACAATCGCACCCGGATGGTTCACATCCACTTCCTTGTCTTCACTTGGATAATAACCGTAAATCGGCTCGGCTATCGTTGAAGCGCGTAGCGTACAGGCAATTGGTCCTTCTACATCACAGGAGATATCGGCTACTACTTTGATTTTGTTATCCGGAGCATTTAACATCTCGCGGGTTAAGATTACCGGAGCGCCGTTTCCGTAAAAGTGACCTGCCATAAAAATATCGGATACTTTTGTAAAGCGCTCAAAATCGGATACATAATCCTGCGGATTGTGGTAGAAATCCTGATTGTCCAGTTTTTGTCCGTCTTTACGTTTGTTATAATCCAATACGTCGATTTGGGTATAAACCGGAGTGGCAAAATTTTTGGTCAGATAATCTTCAATTGAAACCTGTTTGATTTTCATCGCGTCCAGGATTTCTTTAGCACCCATACCCACTTTTCCATGTCCTGTTAAAACGATTTTAATAGGGGGTAAAAGTGGTCTTCTCAGGCGTTCCACCAAAGCCGCTTTGTCGGCTAAGGTTTCGGCTTTTGGAAGGTTAAAAAGATCAAATTTAATTCCGAAAGCTCTAAAACCGTTGTAAGCACCCACAATTCCGGCATAACGGCCAAAACCGATTAGTCGGTGGTTGGTTTCGTTTACAATCGTTTCATGATCAATCAGTCGGATGTTTTTCTCCAGACAAGCCACCAGCAGTTTTCGGTTATACGGTTGCTTTTTGATGGTATGCGAAAAGAAAAAATATTTTTTATCCGGGATCAGGGCATCAACCGGTACTTCTTTTACACCTAATAACACGTCGCAATCGCTCATGTCTTCGGTTACTTCAAAACCTAAGGCTTTGTATTCTTCGTCTTTAAAAATCCGGATATCGGATGCTTCAACTTTAATTTCCGTCTGCGGGTAGTGTTCCTTTAATGTAACGAGTTCTGTTGGCGAAAAAACCACGCGTCTGTCCGGCGGATTTTTTCGTTCCTTAATAATTCCAATTTTCATTTTACAGTAAGTAGCTTTGAGAATTTAGCATCAAAACAGTAAGAAAACTGTTATTAATGTAACTCTCGATGGGTTGTTTAGTTTGTTTTTAATAAATAGTTCCCAAATGTAACATTTAAAGAATAGTGTTGCAATTATTTTTAATTGAAAATTTAATCATTTATATTTGCGGTCTGGTTTTTGCTGAGTATAGCAAAGACAACTGTTCGGGGACGACTGGTTTTGACAGCGAGTGGAATTGGACAGTAAGCACGTCGAGCGCTGGGACACAGCTCGTAAATATCATGTTTCAAACTTATAAACGGCGAAAATAATTACGCTTTAGCTGCTTAATCCGAATTATAGTACGATTTGCCTAGTTCCGACAAGGTCGGAAAGCTGGATTCTCCTCAAAAGCCTTGGTTTATGGCGTTTGGAATAGGGGAACCGTAAAAGTAAACCTAGGAACGGTAATGCTTTAAATCCGTTCTGACACTGATAAAGCTAAGCAAAAAGTGGCGGTTTCCGGCCTTGCTTTTTGTCGAAAATTTAATCGGAAACTAAGCGTGTAGAAAGCTCTTCGATTGCTTGTTTGGACGAGAGTTCGATTCTCTCCGTCTCCACATTAACAAAGCGCAATTCCTATATTCATTAGGGATTGCGCTTTTTTTGAATAATAATCCAGTCAATATTTAGTCGACATTTTTTTCAATCCCCCAAAGGAAGTACTGACTTCGGTATATAGATAAGGTTGCATAAAACGGCTATCAGGCAAAATAGATGTATCAATAGCCCATATTTAAACACCTTATAAAAATGGCAACAGCTAAAACATTTAAAAATGAAAAGCCTTTACATATGTATACGTTTTGAAAAAGTATAGCCGTTACTTTTGCTTCAGTAATTAAAATAAATCAATTTTTTGTCAGTCATGATTAATGCTAAAAACAATTTATATAAAAGCAGTTATTTCCCAATTTTATCCATCCTCATTTTATTATTTTTTGGCTGTTCACAAACTGAAAAGAATAAAGCGAACCATCAAAAAAACATGAAACACATCATTCATAAAAACCCAAAAACACTCTTCGATCCTACGCCTTTTGATTTTTCACACGCTACAAGTGCCTCAGGTAACGGAAAATATGTATTTATCTCCGGGCAAAGCGGCGGAGAGGATTTAAAACATACGCTTTCTAAGGATTTTAGAACGCAGGTTAAATTTGCTTTGCAAAATTTAGAAACCGTGCTTCAAGAATACGATCTAAAAGCAGATGACGTCCTTAAAATCACCGTACTCATTGTGGATCACGATCAGGAGAAACTTAAAATATGGACAGAGGAAATGCATAAAGTGTGGACCAATAATGAATTTCCCGCAAGTACTTTGATTCCGGTTCCGCGCCTTGCGCTCGATGGTATGCTGGTAGAAGTTGATGCTGTTGCTTTTATGCCATTATAAGCGTTGCAGAAAGTAGGAAAGTCATTTGTATGACGCTGTTTTCGGTTTTGAAAAAAAGCCTGTAATTCATCGAATTACAGGCTTTTTTATTGTATTATAAGAAAAGACTTATAATATGTACTATAAAAAACTTTTTAATAAAGACTTAAATGCCAATTTAAAGAATATCAATAGATTTTTACTAAATTGTGGCAAAGTCCAAAATTAGTATTTAGAGTGGTGAATTCTGAGGAATCCGATGGGATTAGTGTGAAGAAAAATTAAAAGCGAACGGATGAGGGATGGAAACGTTAAGGTACTATATGGTGCAACGCCAATAACACCTAGTGAACTGAAAGGTTTAAAGGAGGTGGTATGTCTGGCTGCGGAATTAATGGCGAGTGATATAACATGGCTTAATTTTTTTGATGATCATTTGAAAGAACTGAACTTAGAATGGGGGAAAACGATACCATTAGACAAATTGAATACCTTCTTTAGCAATCTTATACTAAAGAGCAATGAAATGATCATTATACCGAATACCTTAAAGCACTTTAATTCTATTGATATTCTTCCGGAGCTTTCGAGCGTTAAACTGAGGTTTTTTGTAGGGATACCGGTTTTTTTGGGTGACGGAAGGCTTATCGGTAACATCTGTTTATTTGCTGAAAAAACAAAAATCGTTACCGAATCGGAAAAGAAAATACTACATCTGTTTTCCCGACAGATTGGACTTATCATCGAAAATGAAATAAGCCGAAGGAAACTCGTAGATGAAATAGAAGAAAAAGAGGCGCGTACCGATTCGCTGTTAAAAATAGCCCAACTCCAATCCCATCAAATAAGACGACCATTAACGACCTTAATGGGACTTGTTAATCTGATTAAGGATGAAATCCATCCGGTTGATCAAGAATGGATGACTATGTTCGAGACTGCAACAAAGGATTTCGACAAAACGATTCATTTGATTGTAGATGGTTCTATGGCTAGTAAAGATCTTAAAGCGATTCGTTTTAATAAGATGGTGGAAGAGATCGATGATTATGCAATTCTTATTCTCGATGGTGACGGATATATAGAAAATTGGAATAAAGGAGCAGAACGAATAAAAGGGTACCGATACGACGAAATCGTAGGACAGCATTTTAGTGTATTTTATACTGACGAAGACCGACAAAATAAACGTCCACAAAAGTTGATCATAGAAGCTGAAAAACATGGGGTAGCAAGGGATTTAGGATGGCGACTTCGAAAAGATGGAACCTTGTTTTGGGGAAGTATTGTCATTACTTCCATACATGATAATAATGGAGCGGTAATCGGATTTACGAAAGTGACCCGGGATCTTACTGAAATCACGGAGGCACGGGATTCCTTAATAGCATCGGAAGAATTGTATAAAATGATGGTCGAAAAAACAGGAGCGTTGGCGCGTATTGGTGGTTGGGAGCTTGATGTAGTTCATCGTTTACTGTCCTGGACATCGGTTACAAGAGAGATTCATGGCGTGGATAGTGATTATATCCCGGAATTAACGAGTGCCATTAATTTCTATAAAGAAGGCACGAGTAGGGATAAGATCAAAGAGGCGGTAAAACTTGCGATCGAAACGGGGAAGTCCTGGGATATGGAACTACAGATCGTAACCGCGCAAGGAAAGGAAATCTGGGTAAGAGCAACAGGGAAGTCCAATTATAAAGATGGAATCTGCACCAAAGTCTACGGTACTTTCCAGGATATCAATACGTTCCGGTTATAAGCTACAGTTCCGGTTGTGCTTCTATTTTACTTTTTAAGCCATTTAATTGCTTCTATTACCGATGGATCGTCTGCTAGCTTATAAAAGTTCTCATATCCTTTTACATAAACCTGTGGCTTTACGATTTCGGAATACAATTTTTTGTCTTTGTTGGCAATCTTGGCTACCGAAATAAGAAAGTAAAATTCCTTGTTATAAAAAACAAAACCATTAGTCGAATTCGCCAGACCAGCGGTGTTCGTCCCAAAAGATTTTACATTGTTTTTCTGCGAAAAAACCAGCGCAACGCCTTCGCCCGAACTCGCCGTACCCGGACCTATAAGTAGGGCTACCCTGGCATCGGACAGCAAATTCATTTTTGTTTTGATAGTAGCCTGTGGCTGGTCATCAATAACGAAATCACCATTTAAAAATCCCGCTTTATCGGTTGCATTTCCGTCTTTGTCGATATAATAGGTATACGTGCCATTGTCGAAAAACATAGCCAAACCGGCAAGCATCGGTCGGATATTCCCGCCTCCATTCATTCGAAGATCAATAATCCATCCCTTCGGATTTTTAGCGCTAAGGCTATTCACGGCATCGTAAATCCAGTTGGCGTATTTATCAATATCCTGTTGTTTGCCTACGCCTATCGTAGGAATACTGATATAGGCAATATCGCCAATCATCTTGTTTTCTATTCGAAGACCTCGTTTCCATCCCGCTTTTAAAGAATCGGTATATCGCGACATGAGTTCACTATTGTCCAATCGGTATGAGTTTCCTTCCGGTGAAAAATAATTCGCATGTTTATCGCCCAATGCAGTAAAGGCAATCTTTAAAACTTCAAAGGCCTTTGCCTTAGATTTGACTTCGCTGGCTTGCTTATAGATTTGTTTTTCTACTTTTTTCCAATTGACGTTGTTAGCATATAATGAATTTTCCCGGAGCACAATAAGAGCACTGTCAATATAGGTTCTAACCGAATCCGATTGTGCAAAAACCATCGATGAGATAAAAAAGAACAGGATAGCAAGTATATTTTTCTTTATAGCCATAACATTACTTATTAATAAACCTACGTGTTATCTATCCTGAAAAGAGGATAGCGTTACAAAGATATAGATACGTTTTTCGTAAGCAAGTTTTTGTTTTAAATATTGTCGGGCTATTCGATTTGTATGATGTTTTATTTCAGCTAGTTATAAAGGTCCGGACGATGACCGAACGTTGGATCCAGGAAACGCGTTGTCGGGTTACAGACCTGATTGTCTAAAAAAGCGAACATATATCAGATGTTCGCTTTTCCAATTAATCTTTATAAATATTCAGACTTTCATCATAAACCGGACTCTGTATGCCTAAGAAATGTAGAACACTGTGAAAAACATGGTTTTGGGATACTGTTTTGTTAGGCTTAAGCTGTTTGGAACCCTCCGATACCCAAACAATAAACGGAATATCATATTGTTCTTTTGGAGCAAGACGCATCGGTAGGCCATGCATATATAAATTCTTTTCGCCCAACGATTCACCATGATCCGAAACAAATAGCATTGTACTGTTATAGTCCTTTAACTCTTTTAAATTTTCGATCACCTTATGAAGAATATAATCGGTGTAAACAATCGTATTATCATAGGCATTGATCAGTTCCTCTTTCGAGCAATTTCCTAATTCAACGCTATTACAAACCGGTTTAAACGTTTCAAATTGAGCCGGGTATTTTTGACTATAGGTTGGCCCGTGACTCGTACTCGTGTGCAACACAATAAAAACTTTATTACTTGTACTGGCTTGGATTCGTTCTTTTAATCCGGTTAGGAGCATCTCGTCATAATTGCATGCTTCGCCCTGGCAATTTGGGTTGATTTGTTCCCGTTTTTGATACTCTTTAATATGAACGGGTGGTTCGCCCCAATTGGAAGTGCGCCACACGACATCGACATGATTTCGGAACAAATAATTGGGTAAGATCTCATACAAATCGTCGGTATTGGTGTGTTCCAGAATACACTTTACCCCGGCGGTGGTATAGGTAGCGCAGGAAGTAGCATTAAAATGAAAAACATTCGGTGTTTGTGATAGCAACGGATTGGTGTTTTTACCATACCCATACAAAGAAAAATTCTGACTTCTGGCCGATTCGCCAATAACCAAAACGACAACTGATTTTTTGGTGTCTTTTATCGTAGCATCGGGTAATAGCATCTCTTTTTCGTTTTGTTTGTGTTTATGAATATAAAAAAGAGACGTATTTACGCTATACGACCAGGGCATCGCAAGGCCGCCCAATGTTTTTGAATTTTTATCAATCCACAACCAATTGCTCGCGTTTGCAAATGCTAACGCCAGAATAAATACCAAACTAAGGGCCACCGTGACTAAAAATTTCTTTAAAGGAACACTTGTTAGCTTTACTTTTAGGATATAAATACTCGGTAGAATTCCCAGAAAAAGCAAATAGATTATCAGTTTGATCGAAAAATAACTACTGGACTCTTCGTAATTGGTATTCAGTACATTACCAATCATGCTTTCGTCTATTATAACATTGTAGGTATTAATAAAATACACCGCAATGGCATTGCAAATAAAGGTCAGGACCAATAAAAATTTCCCGACATAACGGGAAAGGAAAAAGATCAGATAATACACAAAAGCATTGGCGACCAACATTATAATGATCAAACTGATAATTAACAATATGCCATTCAGACTTTTATACTCGACATTAGTACAAACAAAGGCGAAAAAAGGGTAATGAAAAAATAAAAAAGTTATACAACTCATCAGTAAAACAAAACGAGTCAGGGTTACACTATTTCTGAACATAAACTTTAATGATTTTATATGTGGAAAAAAGTAAGCAAATCAAAGACAAATAGAATATTATCAAATTCTCATGAATGATTCGGTTGATCAGTATAACTGCACAAATCAGGAACAATACAATAAAAACAGGATAATATTTTTTATCATTAACCCATGCCCAAATTTTATATTTCCGACTTATAAAAATACCTAAAAGCCCCGAAATATAACCAATAATACTCCCCACAATGACATCTATCGGATAATGGGCGCCCACGCCAACACGGGTAAAAACAAGGATTAGTCCTATAAGGATGGCCAGGAAAAACCATATAATTTTAGGACTTAATTTTTTAGGCATAAAGGCAAACATCAACACAGTATGTGCCGTAAAGATTGTGATAGCATGTCCCGAAGGTAGACTGTTGTTACCAGATAGTATTTCTCCGGTGATAATAAATTTAGAATGATCAAATGTTGCAGCAGGTCTCGGTATGGCAAATAAACTTTTTAAAAGACGGGTTAGCAGGCAAGAAATAAGCGATGCGGATAAAAAAGCTTCCCATATTTTTGGAGCATACACAATAAAAAGGCTTAAAAGGGACAATGAAATCAGGCAATCTCCAAATTGAGTCAGATTGAATTGAAGATTGGGGTAGCTACCCAAATGATGATTAATATAAAAGAAGCTATCCTGTTGAATTTTTGTATAGCTATTGATTGATAAAGCATGCTGTTGATATAGAAATAAAACAATTGTAATTAAAAGAAATAGTGGTACAAGAAACAGAAATACCCGAAGCTTTGAATAATTAGTACTAATTTTTGTGTTCATTCTATATTTTTATTTAAACGGTTTGTTGTTCAGTTAGATACAGATGTATTTCTACTTTGGGATACGCCATATATCAAAATTTATAGGAATCTGAGGTTAGAATGTAAAAAACAGCGCTGGGGATTTTCATGGCGTAAAAGTAGAAATACAAAGCGGAATAAATTTGGAAGGTATATTTGTTTACTATTTCTTGATGTAAAAGGGTATTGTCTTTAAAAACAATTGGGTAGAAAGTCTTGATATGCCATTAATCCCGGTAAAATCAGTTGCTCTTGTGTTAACGATTTGTTTACTTTTAGATTTGGGATATCGATAAATTAACATTGTGTAGTTCCGGATTTTGTTGAAATTGAAAGAACCCGGATCGCAAATGAAAATATTGATCAATTTTGAATGTTTTTTTCAAAGCGAATTTGGCCACTGTCGGAACTTCTTTGTCCGATATTTTCCGTGCATTGGCCAAAGAAATACTGGTCGCCGTAACCCTTAAAAAAAACAACATCTTTTTCATTTCTTTAAATTTTTAAAAGTTGAAGAACAAACGTCCAACACAATTTAGATGAAATTCTGAACGACCAATTCCTTTTTTTAAACCACAGCAATAAAAAGCAGGTTTTAGTACGTAAGAAATTATCCAATTGTATTTGTAAAAGTATGTTGTTTAGTTGTAAAATATTTAAAATCAGGTGTTTATATGCTGTTAAGCGGCTGTATGTTATTGTAATTTTGATTAGAAATACAATACCAGCGGAAGTCGAAAAACTGGAAAAATGAGTAGACAAAACTTTAAATTTTATCAAAATGGATGCAGAATTAAAAAACGCACAGGAGTTAGAAGCAGCATTAAGTAATGTTGCCTTGATTACCAACATTCAGGTGATTATTGACACGGATAAGATTATAAATGATTATCCGAAAGGTGGTAGTACTGACTCGACAAAACCAACAGGTATTGGACACCAATATCAGTATATGGTGGCTTCTAATTTAACTGGAAGTGCAGGAAGTGGAACAGCAGATTTAGTGATCAATGCGGTTTCCGGAGACGTTGTCCGATTCAACGCGGTATCGGAATATGATAACTTTAACAATGCGGTTATCATCTATAACATTCAGAAATTTGGCGGTACGGATGTATTTGGCCCTTTCACCTCGAAAGTATTTACGGCAGCCGGAGTGCAACCTTCTGCTGGCGCGTCGCCACTTCCGATTCAGCAGGTTAACGGAATGAGTTATTGGTTTTATCAGGCAGATGTGATCAAACCCGGAACCGAAAACTATAATGTTAGTTTTGCCCTCTATACGATGGATCGAGCATCGGGCAATATGAAATTATTCGGTTACTTCGTTTGGGATCCAACAATTATTGTGAAATAATTAATGAATACAAAATTCAGCCCCAAACTGAAGAAATTAAAATGGCTATCCGAAACCACGTTTTAGATAGCCATTTACAATTGGATTAAGCAAAGCTATTTTGCGACGGAAGCGGACGTATTGCCCAGGTTGAGCCCCCAATTGATTCCAAATATGGCCAAAAGGTTATCCGTTACCTGAAAGTCTTTTCCAAAACCTCCGGTGAGACTGATGTTTTTATCCAATGCAAAACTGATAGTACCAACCGATCGTTCGCTGCTAATACTGCCATTGCGTTTCAGATATTCGTATCCGAATGTAAATTTTCCAAACTCAAAATTGACTTTACCGCCAAAATCCCGGTAGTAGCTGGTTGTATACGTATCGGCAATTTCCATATTAAAACCGTCTTCAATATAGCGGGCGATGACCAAAACACTCATATAGTTATTGGTAGTACTTTTCTCATCGTCTTCGTTTAAAATCAGATTGAATTCTCCGGTCAACCAGGAACCAAAACGACGCACCGTTCCACCATCGGTGGTGTTTTCTTTAAAAAGATTGCTATAGGCTAAAGCGCCGTCGAGTTTAAAAATTGGCTTGATTGTCTTTTGAAAGGGTTTAAAGCGCTCTTCAATTTTTTGTTGCTCCAAATAGAATTTTTTAAAAGCTTCGTCTTTTTTCGGTCCTGCCTCCATAGATAAAATCTGGATAGGAGGTGAGGGGATTTTTAACAATTCGTCGGCAATTTTCTCGGCATTGTTGTAAATCTGTTCCTTATCAAAAAAACGCAATAGTGTCGTTCGTATCCCAATAGAAAAAGTTTTATGATCATTATCTCCGACAATATTTTTAAAATCTTTTTTTAAATAGGCAAAAGAGAGTGTCGTCGTATTGAGTCCGCTAAACGGATTTTGTTTTAAAACATCGTTTTCTTTAGTAACACCGATATATTTGTAATAAGTTCTGTTCTTACTTTTGGTGTTGATAAAAAAATAGGGAGCAACTTCAATGGCCAGACTTTCACCAAAATTGTTTTGGACATGTAATGCCAAAGCCTTTACATTTTCCGGTGTATACACATCGGTAACGGTTTCTTCCAATAACTGGAATGCGGGACTCGTGATATTGGACATCTGAAACTGACTAAGTTCTACATCGGTTTGGGCCTTAGCATACCAATAAGTACCGATAAGAAATAGGAGGATTATGTAATTTTTTTTCATCTGCTTATGATTTTACAATTTTGATATAAGCATAAGCAATAAAAAAACTAGCCGTAATTTTCTGTTTTTCAACAGTCATTTCAAAACGCTCATCGTTGTAAAGTAAAGTGTATGCTACCTGTGTAGCGTTAAAAACCGGAGTGATAATACCACTTGAGGGATTAAAAAAAGTAGTGACAATAGACATTTCCTTGTTATCTAAAATGGAAATATCGCCTAGATCGATATTGAATTTATTCTGTTTGCGTTGTTTGAAAAGAACATCATTTAAATTAATGTTGGTTACTCCAATGGCATCGGAACTGATGACGGCCTGTAGTTTTACCTGAGCGCCTTCGGGAATACGGATTGTTTTCATAATTGTTTGATTTGTAGTTGTTTGGTAAATTTAAAGCATTTGTGATAATCAGGAATTAGTGTTTTTACGTAATCTTTGATGTTTTTTTACAGTATATTGACCGAATTATTCCGGTAGCAGATTAAAAGGCAACTATCAGGATATCCGAAAAAGGTTTGTTCCCCATTGGCATTCACCGTATCTTTACCGCATGGATTCAGTAACACAGATTGTACTCGGAGCGGCCGTTGGCGAAAAAATTCTCGGTCGGAAAATAGGGAACCGGGCTATGCTTTATGGTGCTATTGCAGGGACAATACCGGATCTGGATGTTGTGATCGGACTATTTTTAGATCCATTATCCGCTGTTGAAATCCATCGGGGATTTAGTCATTCCATTCTGTTTTTTAGTATTCTGTCGCCATTACTCGGCTGGTTTATTGCCCGAAGGGAAATGGATAGCAAAGTTTCCGTGATCAATGGAGCCAGTCTGGTTTTCTGGGCTTTGTTTACACATGCTTTATTGGATGCCTTTACGACCTGGGGAACACAATTATTGTGGCCTATGGCGTATAAATTTGCTTTTCGCTCTATTTTTGTTGTCGATCCATTATATACAGTCCCGTTCCTATTTTGTTTGATCATGGCTATGCGGAAAGCACGTACGGATTACAATCGTACGCAATGGAACAACCGCGGACTTAAAATCAGTTCGGCTTATCTGATGCTGACACTGGTGTTAAAAGGAGTTACGTATTATAAATTCCAACGGGCAATAACACTTTCCGGATTGGAGGTGGTAGCACTCGAAACCAAACCAACACCCCTAAATACGATACTCTGGACAGCGACAGCAGAAACGAAAACGGCCTATTGGATTGGTGACTATTCTTTTTTCGATACCAGACCAATCGTTTTTAACGCGTATCCTAAAAATCGCGAATTGTTAGATGGTTTTATGCAGGATAAGACAATTCTACGGTTGGTCGATTTGTCGGAAGGGAACTATACCGTTACAAAAAAAGACGGAAAACTATATTTTAACGATTTACGTTTTGGATTACTGAATCGAAATACTACCAATCCGGAGTTTGCGTTTTGCTACGAACTGTTACCTTCCAAAAGCGGATTTAAAGCTCGTGAAGTTCCGAAAACCAGAGCAGAAGGACTATTGCTACTACAACAGCTCTGGAAAAGAATCTCTGGAAATTAAATGGTATAACTTCCCTTTTTAATTCTGGATTTTAGGATTATTTTGCTATACAAACTGTTCAGGATGATCATTATATAATATTTTTAAGAAGACCTTTACATATGCCTTTTGCAGTCGTCAGTTAAAAAAAGGCTAAGGAAAGGAGATGAAGCAAAATCTGTTAAAAATACTAAACACGGTAATGGTCTTAACCATAATGGTTAAAAATCTATACGACGCCTATTGGCTTTTGAATGATCCGGTACATTCAATGGATCGGATTGTTTCAGATGATTATTGTGTTATCCTGGGATGGCTTTCATTGGCATGTGCTGTACTGATTTTGTTACCGGAGACCTATTTTACCGGATATTTACTAACAATCTATAAAATGTTGAATGTAATTGCGTTTTATTTAGTGGAAGAAAAAAGAACTGCTGCTTTTTGGGAAATTCCACTATTGGTGGTTGCTATTTTACTAATCCGGTATGGGCATAGTTTCTCAAAACGGTATTTGTGGAGCGATATCATGTTGGAAGATGACAATGAATAAATAAATCCGATAGCGGGATCGAAACTATCCATTTTGCTGTAGGGGATTTTAAAAGTGGAATTCGTATTTTTGAGTTCCTTAAATAAAATGCCATGAAAATTGTAATATCGCCAGCCAAATCGTTGGATTTTGAAACAACACTGCCTACGCAACTGTATACAGAATCGTCTTTTTTAAAAGAAGCTAATACGGTACATCGGGTATTGAAAAAAAAGAAACCCAAACAGCTTTCGGAACTGATGGCTATTTCCGAAAAACTCGCCGACCTGAACTGGCAGCGTAATCAGGATTGGGCAACACCGTTTACACCGGAAAATGCACGCCCTGCAATATATGCGTTTAATGGTGATGTATATGTCGGACTCGATGCCTATTCTTTACCGATGGAAAAATTGCCCGTATTGGAATCAAAATTGCGAATTCTATCCGGTTTATACGGATTACTGAAACCGTTGGATCTGATACAACCCTACCGACTGGAAATGGGAACCAAACTTCCGGTGGGAAAAAGTAAGGATTTATATGAATTCTGGAAACCAAAAATCACAAAAGCACTAAACAGCGAACTTAAAAAAGATGAGCTGTTTATCAATCTGGCCAGTAACGAATATTTTTCGGCTGTGGATAAAAAAGCCTTGAAAGTTCCCGTTATCACTCCGGAATTTAAAGATTATAAAGATGGAAAATTAAAAATGATCAGTTTCTTCGCTAAAAAGGCTAGAGGTATGATGGTGCGTTATATTATCGATACCGACGCGCAAACAATCGACGATCTGAAAGGGTTTAATTATGAAGGTTATCAATATGATGCGAATCTGAGTAAAGGAAATACACTGGTATTTACACGCTAATTCAAATCGTTATAAATAAAGTGTTTACGGTTATTTTCAACAGAATTTTCGTAATTTTAAGGAATCAAACACTGTATTTATGAGAAAAATATCCTTTATTTTGGGGCTAATATTGCTTTTAGTAGTAGCCGGCTGTAAATGCACAAAAAATGCGGCAGCCTATGATAAACTGACCGCCAATGGCTGGGAACTGGAATATATCACCGGTGTGCGTATTGCTTTCGAAGGATTATATCCGGACACGAAACCGCAATTGTCGTTTACCAAAACCGGAGAAGCAAATGGAAATAGCAGTTGTAATCCGTTTTCAACCCGTTATACCACAAAAGAACCGAACAGTATTGCGATTGAAGCGCCAAAAGCCATGACGATGCGTTTTTGTGAAGGAGAAGGGGAGCGTCGTTTTCTGGATATGATGCAGAAAATTACTAAATATGATGTGACGCCCGACGGAAAACTCGTGTTGCTGATGGATGATATCGTAGCCATGCGTTTTAAAAAGAAACCGTAAAATGACTTTAAAAAGAAAGAGATGAGGAAAATAGCATTTGTTTTTGCGCTTCTGGCTTTGACTGTGGCGTGTAAGAAAAATTCGGATAAAGAAAAAACGACAGATAGCGACATCGACATGGTGCCTACGGTGCAGGAAGAATGTTATGAATACCGTAAAGACGGGAATACCATCTATATGCATCTCAAAAAAGAAGCCAATGCCGTTACCGGTAATCTGGACTATGCTTATAGCGAAAAAGATTCCAATACCGGAACTTTTAGCGGTACGATTAAAAACGATATACTGATCGCGATCTATACTTTCACTTCGGAAGGAATGGAAAGCAAACGGGAAATCGCTTTTCAGGTTAAGGATAAGACTTTAATTGAAGGTTATGGCGAAGTGGAAGAAAAAAACGGCACCGTAACATTTAAAAACCCGGACAAACTCGTGTTTAATTCCGGTATGCCACTCACTAAAGTGGACTGTAAGAAATAAAAAGAGGCTGACTCATTTTAGAGACAGCCCCTTTTTTTATTTAATGCATATAGAAATATTCTTCGTAATCGCGTAGGGTTTCACGGGTCATTTTTTTCTGATCGCGGGAGATTTCGCGTAACGCTTCAACCCCCTTTTTAGCACAGCGTTTGATGCGGCTCAGGCGCAATGAAAAATCCATTAACCGGTTAATATCTTCCGGACTTAATTTATTACTGAGTTCCGTAACGTAATCCTTGAATTCGTATACGACGCCCCGGTTTTCTTCGTATTCGGATTTTAAATCCTCCAACAGTTCGTTTATTTCTTTTTCGATATCATTGCAGCGGTCTTCACTTTTCCGGCTGAATTCTTCAATGATTTTCTTCTCGGAGTTGCTGAATAATCCCATGGTATGTTTTTTTAGGGTTAATAACTATTTTAAAATCAAATAGTTGCTGTATTGTAAAAGTACGTATTTTTTAATACAATTAAAAGGATAAAACGTTTTTATAACGCAAGCATAATACCATAAAAAAACTCCGGAAATACTTCCGGAGTTTTTATAACAAATTAAATAACCTTATTTAAAATTAATGAACATTCGACATGTCTACTTTACCGCCGGAGCCTTTCTTGATCAATAGTACAAACGGTACACAGATCAGGAAGAGGATTCCCAGGTACATAAAAACGTCCATATACGATAAGACTGTACTCTGTTTCATAACGGACAATTCGATGGCTTTATGCGCTTTGTCCAATGCTTCGCTACTGCTAAATCCTTTCGACATAAATCCCATTTGCAATTGCTGAATCCGTTGTTGTACTTCGAATTTGGATCCATCTAAATTGGCAATCAGATCCACACGGTGTGATTGCGTAAAACGGGCTATAAAAGTCGTAATGATCGCAATACCGAACGAACCACCCAACTGACGCATCATCCCGGTAAAAGCGGCTCCTTCGCCAATATTTTTCCCTTTTAAAGTCGACAGTGCCAACGTGGTAATCGGTACGAATAATAATCCCAAACCAACTCCTCTAAGAATTAACGGCCAGAACATATGTTCGGTTCCGGTATCCGGCGTGATCACATTGTGCATCCAGAAGGTGAAAATAAAGAACAACAGGAATCCGGTGGCCACCATATACGATTGCGGTACGCCTTTCTGAATCAGTCGACCAATGATTGGCATCATAAATCCGGTCATAATCGAACTCGGAATCAACAATAAACCGGCATCGGTTGCGGTCCATCCTAAAATAGACTGCGTATAAATCGGGATAATAAACGTGGAACCGTATAACCCGAATCCAAGAATAAAACACATAATGGTTCCTACCCGAAGGTTTCGATCCTGTAATACACGTAAGTTTACAATCGGATATTTATAGGTTAACTGTCGCCAGATAAACAGTAATAATCCGAAAAACGATACAATACTAAGGGTTACAATGATCGGATCGGCGAACCAGTCGTCTTGTTGTCCGTGTTCCAAAACAAACTGTAGGGAACCGATAAAGGACGACAGGAATACAATGCCCCACCAATCGACCTGATTGGCTTTTAATTTTTCACCATATTTTGGACTCTTTACAAAGGAAAGGGTCAATACTGTTGCGATAATTCCCAATGGAATATTGATATAGAAAATATACGGCCATGAAAAATTATCTACCAGATAACCTCCTAATGGCGGACCTAAAGTAGGTCCCACAATAACACCCATACCATAAATTGCCTGCGCCATTCCTCGTTTTGCTGCGGGATAACTTTCCGTAATAATCGTCTGAGCGGTTACCAATAAGGCACCACCACCCATACCCTGAATAAAACGAAAGGCTACCAACTCCCATATATTGGAGGCATTACCACAAAGAAAAGAGGAAACGGTAAAGATAATAATGGAGGCTGCAAAATAGTTTCTTCGACCGAATTGTTGCGATAACCAGCTGGTCATCGGGATAACGATTACGTTCGCAATCGCATAGGCCGTGATCACCCAGGCAACATCGGTAAGGGTAGCCCCTAAACTACCTCTCATGTCGTTTAGGGCTACGTTTACGATAGTAGTATCGACAATCTCCAGCAAGGCACAAAGTACCGCGGTGATTGTGATGATGACTCTTCGAAAGCCATATTCTACTAAATTATCTTCTCCGGTTGCTTCCATATTATTTTACGTGTACGTCAACTTCTACGTTCATTCCCGGACGTAATAATTTTACTTTTTCAGGATCGTTGTTTGGTGTTAATTTGATTTTTACCGGTAAACGTTGGATTGTTTTTACGAAATTACCGGTTGCATTGTCCGGAGGAAGGATGGAAAAACGTGCTCCGGTTGCCGGTGAAAAGGAATTTACTTCTCCTTCGAATTTGATATCCGGATACGCATCAACTGCGATGATCACTTTCTGACCTTCACGCATTTTGTTTAACTGCGTTTCTTTAAAGTTCGCCACAACCCAGGTTTCCTGATTGTTGATGATATAGAATAACGATTGTCCCGGTTGAACCATTTGTCCCGGTTGAATGTCGATATTGGATACCTGACCGTCTACAGCGGCAGTGATTACAGTATAGCTCAGATTCAATTCGGCTGCCTCTAACGAAGCCTGTGCTTTTTTAATGTTGGCCGCAGCTACCGATGTTTGTTTGTTGGCTACATTCGTTTTGGAAACCACAGCTTCGCGTTGGTGTGCACTGGCATTACGTTGTTGTTGTAACACTTCAACCTGTTTTTCAGCTTCCTGTTTGGCTGCTAAAGCCTGTTCGTATTGCTGTTTGGTAATTGAGTGGTTTTTATACAGGTTTTCATAACGCTCGAAGTCATTTTGAGCACGTCCCAAACGGATTTTTGCCGCATCGATATTTCCAACATTCGACTGGATTGTTGCATCGGAAATCGATATGTTCGCAGCAGAAGCACTTACATCGGCTTTGCTCACTTCAAAAGCGCTTTCAGCACTGGCTAAAGCCGCTTTGGCTTCTTCGACACGTACCAGATAATCTTTGTTGTCGATTACAAAAAGCGTGTCGCCTTTTTTAACGAAATCATTGTCTTTTACATATACTTTCGCTACATATCCCGATACACGCGGTATAATTGGATTCATGTTTTTTTCGATCTGCGCATCATCGGTCTCCTCGTGAGCCTGAGCGTGCATATATTTGAATATTCCGTATACCGAACCCAGAATAACCAGGGTTCCCAGAACAATGATGAATTTTTTATTTGATGGTTTCTTTTCCATGATCTTTACAGAAATTAATATTAGTTTTTGGTGAGTGTTACGGATGAGGTTAATTTACCACTGGCAGCAAGTGCGGTATAGTATTTTTCGATACTGTTGGCTTTGGAATAAGCCAGATTTATTTTGGATTGCAATTGTTCTACATCGGCTTCCAGTAAATCGTTGGTATCGGACAAGCCGTTGTCGTATTTGTCTTTTACAATACGGTAGTTTTCGGTAGCCTGTTCAACCGCTTCCTGGTATACTTTGTTTTGTTTTAAAGCCAGTTGGTAGTTTTCGTTTGCCTGTTGGTTTTCTACTTTTACGCGGTCGGTCATCATTTCGACAGCCTGTTCTGCTTCGTGGGCTTTGCTTTTCGCGGCTTTTACTTCTTTTCCGTTTTTGAAAATGGAAGTCAGATCATACGAAAGACCAACACCAAAGTTCATCGCGTTGGTAACGGTCATCACATTCTGAAGATCCAACGCAATATAACCCCCCATCAACGTAATGGACGGATAATAATTGGCCTGAGCGATTTTTACATTGGCATCCGCTGCTTTTTGTTGGGAACGGATCGCTTCCAAATCATTACGACCGCTAATCGCATCTTCTGCTGTAGCATTTAAAGCGTTGTTTTTATCAAATACACCGGCATTCGGAACGATTTGTGTGCTTTCCGGTAACTTTAATAAAGTCACCAATTGGAAGTTAATCGTGCTTACATTTTTCTTCGCGTCTTCCAAAGCAATTTTATAATTCGATACCTGTAATTGCGCTTTTAGTAAATCGTTTCGAGCGATAAGGCCATTGGTTTCCATTGCTTTAAAATCCTTAACACGCTGTTCGGCACTCTTAATGTTTTCGGTAATTAATTGTGTGCTTTCCTGTGCTTTATATAGGTTTACATAAAGTTTTACTACATCAAGTGCTAATTGCTCTTTGGTGTTTTTAGCCGTGTATTGTTCGGCTTGATACATGTTTTCGGCTACCTTGATGTTGTTTTGGATTTTAAATCCGGCAAACAAGGGTACCGACGCGCTTGCTTGTCCAAGCATAAGCTGGTTTACCTTTGGTGCCGCACCGGATCCTTCTTCACCACCACCGCCAATTTTCAGGTTCACATCGGCGTTGGTCAGGCGCTGATATTGTCCGCTGACTTTTAAGTCGGGGTATTGACGGTTTTTTACCGATTGCATTTCGAATGCTTTGGTGGCCACTTTGGTATCGGCCATTTTTGCCTCGGTACTTTGTGTCATAGCCAGTTGGATGGCTTCTTCCAATGCCATTTTCTTCTCCTGAGCTTCAGTAGAGAAAACACCAAATAGAAAGAAGGCGCCCAACCAGAGGGAACTATTCTTCATAGGTTAAAAGTGCTTTAATGGTTTTTTGTATGTGCTTTGTTAAATCGTTTTTAATGTAATGATCATATTTTTCCTCGGTGTCGAGTTCTAATAATTCCGTATAAAACGTACGGTTCATCTGGAAATGGAAAAAAGTGCCCATTACAGTCGGTGGAATCAGGGTGATGTTAATATTGGGTTTAAATACACCTTTTTCCTGTCCTTCCTCAATAATGTCCCGTAAGGCTTCCAGGTTGTAGCGCTTCACTTCGTTAAAGGACTCACAGTTGATTTCTCTTTTTTTGGAACTGATTTCAAAATGAATGATCTGATACATCCCTTTGTTTTTGTTGATACGGGTGATGTACAGTTCGATAAGTTTGTCAATCTTTTCAAAAGGCGAAAGGGCTTCTTTGTGTAAGTTTTCAATCTGAAGGCGTAAACCGGCTATACGTGCAATAATAAGGGCTTCCAGTAGTTTTTCTTTTGAGCCAAAATAGTAGGAGATCATCGCTACATTTATATTGGCCGCTTTGGCTATGTCTCTGACAGAAGTTCCATCAAAACCATGTTCGGAAAACAACCGTTCTGCAACCAGCAGAATCTCGTGTTGTTTATCATTAAATTCAGACATCACATAATAGGTTTGAAATGCAGGTGCAAAATTAAACACTTGTTTAAATTAAACGTTTGTTTAGTTTTGTTTTAACGTTATTTTAACTTAAATAAATGAGAAGAAAGAGACTAGAAAAAAGAGGGAAGATAGCGATTATTTTAAATGATGAATTTTAAATTTTGAATTTTGAATGGGAATATAAAGAACCTTGAAAATGCTGTAGATTTGATTTATTTTTCTATTTTTACAAACTTCCAATGCAATAAAAAAGGCAACACTAAAGTTGCCAATTCTATACGTTAAAACCCTAAATTTATTGTAATAGATAAAATCTATGTTTTTAGTTTAACTATTTTTAAATGAGTATTTTGGCGTTCTTTATTTAAACTATAGGTTTGATAAAATCCGGAATGCTTTCAATCGGGTTCTTTTTTAGAAAATTTACAAAAGCACTACCAATTATCGCACCTTTTTGATGTTGCGTTGCCTGTAAAAACGTCTCCCGATTTCCAATTCCAAATCCGACAATCTGCGGATTTTTTAAATCCATTCCGGCTATCTTTTTAAAGTAATTCTCTTGCTCTTTTCCAAAGGAATTCTGACTTCCGGTGACACTCGCGCTACTCACCATATAGATAAATCCGCTGGAGATTTTGTCGATATGTAGGATACGTTCTTCGGATGTTTGTGGGGTGATTAGAAAAATATTTAGTAAGCCATTTTGCTCAAAAATAGTCTGATAATCGGTTTCATAAACAGCAATGGGAAGATCGGGAATGATCAATCCGTCGATTCCGATTTCGGCACATTTCCGACAAAAATTAGCGAGGCCATATTGCAATATCGGGTTAAAATAGCCCATGATCAATAACGGAATCTGAACTGTTTTCCGAATGTCTTTTAACTGATCAAACAAACGTTCGGTGGTCATTCCGTTTTCTAACGCTTCGGTCGAACTCGCCTGAATGGTTGGTCCGTCGGCCAATGGGTCGCTAAACGGTAAACCGATTTCAATCATATCCACACCACTTGTTTCAAGGGATTGGATTATCGGAACCGTGTCGTTTAAACCCGGATATCCGGCGGTAAAATATAGGGAAAGGATTTTTTTGTTTTCCTGTAGCTTCTGTGTGATGCGATTCATAATCTGTTTTTTACTATACAATTTATAATCCGAAATAAGAGATATAGGTATTTAAGTCTTTGTCGCCACGACCGGAAAGGTTGATCACAACAATATCGTTGGTTCCGAATTGTCGTTGTTCCAATACGGCTAAGGCATGGGCACTTTCGATGGCCGGAATGATCCCTTCGGTTTTACAAAGTTCCAGTCCGGCTTGCATGGCTTCATTATCGGTAGCCGCAGCAAATTCGGCGCGACCACTTGTAAATAAATGCGCATGCAACGGGCCTATACCAGGATAGTCCAATCCGGCCGAAATAGAATAGGGTTCGGTAATCTGACCGTCTTCGGATTGCATTAATAAGGTTTTGCTTCCGTGGATAATACCGGTTTTACCTAAAGTCGAAGTCGCGGCACTTTCTCCGGAATCAATTCCTTTTCCGGCGGCTTCCACAGCGATAAGTTGTACATTGGAATCATCCAGAAAATGATAAAAAGCACCGGCCGCATTACTACCACCGCCTACGCAGGCGATTACGTAATCCGGATTTTTCCGCCCTTCTTTTTCGAACAATTGGGGTTGAATTTCGGCTGAAATAACACTCTGAAAACGGGCAACCATATCCGGATACGGATGCGGACCAACCACCGAACCAATGATATAATAGGTGTCAACAGGATTGTTGATCCAGTCGCGAATGGCTTCATTCGTAGCATCTTTTAGGGTTTTCGAACCGGAAGTGGCCGGGCGTACTTCGGCACCGAGCATTTTCATCCGGGCTACATTTGGCGCCTGCCGCTGGATGTCAATTTCACCCATATAAACAATACATTCCAGTCCCATTAAGGCACAAACGGTAGCCGTGGCAACCCCATGCTGACCCGCACCGGTTTCGGCTATGATTCGTTTTTTACCCAGTCGTTTGGCTAATAAAACCTGTCCTATGGTGTTGTTGATCTTATGTGCGCCGGTATGGCATAGGTCTTCGCGTTTCAGATAGATTCGGGTGTTGTATTTTTTCGAAAGGCGTTCGGCAAAATAGAGCGGTGTGGGACGGCCTACATAATCGGTTAATAATGCCTGGAATTCCGACTGAAATGCAGGTTCTTCCATGATGGCTAAATAGCGTTGCCGCAGTTCTTCTACATTCGGATAGAGCATTTCCGGGATAAATGCCCCACCGAATTCACCATAATAGCCTTGTTCGGTTGCGTGGTAGGTGGTATTCATTTTAATTGTTTTTTAGGGTTACAATAGCCTGTTTACATAGCGTTATGTTTTTTAGGCCGGGTGCTGTTTCAAATTTGCTGTTTATGTCTATCGCATAAGGCGTTAGTCCTGTTGTTGGTATCGTATTGATATGATTAATTGCTATTCCGCCGCTTAAAAAATAAGGTTTTGAGGAGGGATAGTTTTCCAAAAGTGTCCAGTCAAAAGGGAAACCGTTTCCGCCGGGTAATTTGCCTTTGGTGTCAAACAGATAGTAATCGCAAACGGTTTCATAATTATCAAGTTTCCGGAAATCGAAAGGGGTGTCAATCGAAAAAGTCTTGATGATTTCTACATCCGATTCCTTTCGAATAACGGTACATAATTCAGGTGTTTCCAAGCCGTGTAATTGTACGGCTTGTAATTGGTAGCGTTCGATGGTTTCCAGAATGCTTGTGCTATCGGCATTAACAAAAACACCGGTTTTTTTTATCGTTTTCGGAATTTCCGGAAGGGTATCGTTATAAAACCGGGCGGATTTATTATAGAAAATAAAGCCCATATAGTCCGGTTGTAAGGCCGCTATTGCCGCAATATTTTCCGCATATTTCATGCCGCATATTTTGATTAAAAATGATTTTTCCATGACTATTCAGCTAATTGATTTATAAAATTTTTAATGCTATTACCTAAATCGTTACTTTTCATAAAATTTTCACCAATCAGAAAACCTTTATAGCCATAATTCTGAAGGTCTTTTACCGCTGTTGGCGAACTGATTCCGCTTTCTGAAATTTTTACAAAATCGTCTGGAATCCGATGGGCCAATGTCTTGCTATAATCGAGGTTTACTTCAAACGTTTTTAGGTTTCGATTGTTAACACCAATCATATTTAGACTTGGCATCAGACTTTTTTCAAGTTCCATTTCGTTGTGAACTTCCAACAGGACTTCCAAACCAATCTGTTGCGCAAATTCGGATAATGTTTTGATTTCCGTACGTGACAAAACAGCCGCAATCAATAGGATCACATCGGCTCCGTAGGCTTTGGCTTCCAGAATCTGATAAGGATCGATAATAAACTCTTTTCGCAATAACGGAAGGTTAACCGAGGCTCTTGCGAGTACTAAATCGTCCAAAGAACCGCCAAAATATTTCCCATCGGTTAAAACCGAAATACCACTGGCTCCGGCTACTTCGTAACTTTTTACAACATCTTCCACTGTATAAGCAGTATTGATCACTGCTTTTGACGGAGAACGACGTTTGTGTTCGGCGATAATTCCTGTCGGACTATTTTTCAGATGCTGACTTAAAGAATACACTTTGCGGTCGAACAAAACCGAAGCTTCGAGTTGGTTTTCTGGAATAAGGCTCTTTTTTAAAGCAACTTCTTTGTGCTTGTCGGCTATAATTTGATCTAAAATGTGCATCTTAACGGGAACTTAATTGTTGTAATTTTTTTAATTTTTCAAGCGCTTTACCAGATTGCAAACTTTCCATAGCCATAGCAAATCCGTCCGGTATACTCATTTGATTTACCGTAGCAAGAGCAATCGCGGCATTGGCACAAACCACATTGTTTTGCGCTTCGGTACCTTTTCCGGAAATAATGTTCAGGAAAAGTTGTGCCGATTCGGTTACGGTCGTTCCACCTTTTATAGCGTCGGGATCCAGGCGACTCACGTTAAAATCGTCAGGCTTTAGTATTTGTTCACTGCGATTGGAAATCAGTTTGGTATTGCCGGTTAGCGATACTTCATCATAGCCGTCGAGGCTGTTTAAAATGGTAAAATTAATCGGCGTATTCTGGTATAAATAGGCATACATTCGGGCGAGTTCCAGATTAAAAACACCCACTATCTGATTTTTAGGAAACGATGGATTGACCATGGGACCCAACATATTAAAAAAGGTTTTTACAGCCAGTTCCTTTCGGATGCCACCAACATTTTTCATCGCCGGATGGAATAGTGGCGCATGTAAAATACAGATATTGGCTTCTTCGATACATTGCTGTAAAAATCCAGTATCACTACTAAAACGGATTCCCAGATTTTCCATGACATTACTGGAACCGGATATTGAGGAAACACCATAGTTTCCGTGTTTAGCCACTTTTGTTCCGGAACCGGCCACAATAAAAGAGGCCAGGGTCGAGATATTAAAAGTGTCTTTTCCGTCGCCACCCGTTCCACACAGATCAATGGTGTTGTAAGCCGATAAATCGACCGGGATACAAAGGCTTAATAAAGCGTCCCGAAATCCGGCCAGTTCATCGATGGTAATATTTCGCATCATATAGACGGTTAAAAAGCTGGCGATCTGACTCGGATTGTACGCGCCGTTGGAAATATTGACCAGAACATCCCGGGCTTCTTCACGGCTCAGCACTTCCTGATTGATCAGTCTGTTTAATATTGTTTTCATGATTTTTTGATATAATAAGGGCTGTATCTTAAAGCAAATTGGCTCCAGATAGTGTTAGTGATAAAATGATATGTTATTGTAGGTTAGTTGTTTATCCAGTTTTGGAGGATGCTTTTTCCATCTGGCGTAAGTACGCTTTCCGGATGGTATTGCACGCCTTTTACATCAAATGTTTTATGGCGTAATGACATGATCTGGCCGTTATCGTCTACCGAAGTGATTTCCAGTTCGGCCGGAAAATTATCAGGGTTGATCACCCACGAATGATAACGTCCTACTTGTATGTTTTTGTTTAATCCGTTAAACAACGGCTCATCGTCAACAGTGATGGTAACCGGTGTTGCGACGCCGTGGTATACTTTTTCAAGGTTGATCAAGCTTCCACCAAATACCTCGCCAATAGCTTGTTGACCAAGGCATACGCCCAAAATACTTTTGGTAGCTGCATACGTTCGGATGACTTCTTTTAGTAAGCCGGCTTCTTCCGGAATCCCGGGACCGGGCGACAATACGATTTTATCGAAGTCTTTCAGTTCGTCGATCAGAAATTCATCATTGCGGAAAACCGTTACAGCACATTCGAGATCTTCCAGGTAATGAACCAGATTATAGGTAAAACTGTCGTAATTGTCTATGATTACTATCTTTTTCATCGGATGCTTTATTTTGGGTTCTGTTTTAATTTTTATTTCGGTTTAAATAGTGGTGGCCAATTCCAATGCTTTGGTGAGCGCTCCCAGTTTGTTGTAAACCTCCTGCATTTCGTTTTCTTCGGACGAATCGGATACAATTCCGGCTCCGGCCTGATAATGTAATTGATGATTTTTACTTAAAAAAGTACGGATCATAATTGCGTGATTAAAGTTACCGTCAAAATCCATAAATCCAATAGCACCACCGTAAAAATTCCTTGACGTGTTTTCAATACTTTCAATGAGCTGCATGGCTTTATACTTGGGCGCACCGCTCAAAGTACCCGCTGGAAAGGTCGCCGCTACGGTCTGCATTGTCGTAGTTTTGTCGTGTAATTGCCCGGTAACTTTGGAAACCAGATGAATAACATGGGAGAAAAATTGCACTTCGCGGTATTTTTCGACCTGTACATCACGGCCGTTTCGACTTAAATCGTTTCGCGCCAGATCGACCAGCATGACATGTTCGCTGTTTTCTTTTGGATCTTCCGATAATTCTCGGGCCAGAATACTATCCGTTTCGTCGTTTCCGGTTCGCTTAAATGTGCCGGCTATCGGATGAATTTCGGCTTTCCGGTTGTGTATGACCAATTGTGCTTCCGGTGAGGAGCCCATGATTTTAAAATCACCATAATCGAAAAAGAATAGGTAAGGCGATGGATTGATACTACGTAAAGCACGGTAAACGTTAAATTCATCCCCTTTAAAAGCCTGAGAAAAACGACGGGATAATACGAGTTGGAAAACATCGCCTCGGTAACAGTGTTGTTTGGCGAGCGTTACCTGTTGTTTAAACTCGGCATCGGTCAGGTTGGACAGTACATCGCCTTCGGTATCAAAGGCATAACTGGCAAAATTTTTCGAAAAAAGCAGTTGTTCAATTTCCGGAATATTGTTCTGATTGATCACACTATGACTAAAAATAAAGGCCTCATTTTTAAAATGATTGATTGCGATAATGTTTTGATATACGGCATAATACAAATCCGGAATTTGCAGGTCGCCCTGTTTTTTTGTTAATGTCAGTTTTTCAAAATAACGTACAGCATCATAGGAAATATAACCGAACAAACCGTTGTTGATAAACGTAAATCCGTGGTTTTCCGATTCGAAACGGGCTGCAAAATCCTGTACCGCGGTGATAACATCTGTTGAATGGGTGATGGCATTTTGATTTACGGTACCGTCGGGAAAACTTTGTACGATTGTTTCATTTTCCACTTTAATACTGGCAATCGGATTGCAACAGATATACGAAAAACTATTATTATTCGCTTGATAGTCGCTGCTTTCCAGTAAAAGACTATTTGGGAATTTATCGCGGATTTTCAGATAAATGCTTACCGGCGTGATCGTGTCGGCAAGGATTTGTTTGTATTGGGTATGTAGGTGAAATTTTTTCATGCTAACAAGATTTTAATGCAACAAAAAAGGCCTGTCGTGATGACAGGCCTTTATCTATTTTTGATTTTAAAAATACAGATAGGAGGTATCGCTCACGATGTTCGACGTAAGGAATTCCACCACCAAGTATTGTTATAAAATGTGTTCATTATTGTGAATTATGTTACAAAGGTATAAAAATCATTTTCAATTAAACAAGTCTTTTGCCGAAAAATAATAGAAAATATTTTTTAAGGTCTTGTTTTATAGGTGTTTAGTGTTGTTTTTTGCTTCGGATAAAGGCTTGCCTTTTAAACGGAGATAAAATTGATGTTTCGGACTACCGATGATTTGTGCCGAATAAATACCGGTATGACCCGAAAACAGGTATGCCGTTACGCAGGCAATCGCAATATAAATTCCACTTTCGACGCCAAAAAGTTCAATCCCCATTAGCGTACAGGCGATAGGCGTGTTGGTGGCACCCGAAAAAACAGCAACAAATCCCATTCCGGCCAGTAAAGCCATAGGCAACGGAACAAACCAGAATAAAGCATTTCCTAAGGTGGCTCCGATAAAAAATAGTGGGGTTACTTCACCACCTTTAAAACCGGCACCAAGGGTAAATGCAGTAAACAGCAGTTTTACAATAAAGTCATAGAAGGCTAAATTGGAGTCAAAAGCAGCTTGTATAGTTGGTATTCCCAACCCGATATATTGTGTTGTGCCAATGGCATATACTGCCAATGCGATCACTATACCGCCAACAAAAGGGCGCAGCGGCGGAAATTGGACGCGGACTTTAAACTGATGGCTCCAAAAATGCGTGGTTTTAGAAAAGAGCAGGGCCGTAAGACCAAAGATAATTCCTGTAAATACGGTCCAGAATAAAGTTAGCGGACGCAGTTCCGGGACATAAGGAATAGAATAGTGCGTATGGTTTACATGCCAGGCCAGACAGGTATAATGCGCAATAGCGGCGACTAGAAAACCGGGTAAAATAGCTTCATAACGGATACGACCTAAAATCATAACCTCCAATGCAAAAACTGCACCGGCCAATGGCGTTCCGAATACCGAAGCAAAACCGGCACTGATTCCCATGATCAATATAATTTTACGGTCTTCTTTTTTAAGTCCGAACCAATGGGAAATACGATCGGCTATAGCACCGCCCATTTGTACGGCTGTTCCTTCGCGACCGGCCGATCCGCCAAATAAATGGGTGAGTAATGTTCCGGCTAAGACCAACGGTACCATACGAAACGGAATCACTTTTTTAGGGGAATGGAATTCTTCGAGTAATAAATTATTGCCTTTTACGACGCTTTCGCCTAAATAATGATAGCTAAATCCAATAAGTAATCCGGCTATCGGTAACAAGGCTATAATCCAGATATGCTGTTCGCGGTAATTTGTGACCCAATCGAGTGCCGTCAGGAAAAAAGCCGATAAAGAGCCGGTAAGTACGCCAATAATGATAGCCAAAACCGACCAACGGATTAAAAATAAAAGCAGGGGAAGTTGCGGAAAGGCTGCAATGTGTCGTTTGAAAAAAGTGTTGTCCATAATTGTCTTGATTACATACATCTATACCGGCATAAGCCGTGTTACAGACGTCATCAGCTTTTTAAAGCGGTTCAAGGCAGACATCATTGCCATATTTACGCTACAAAGATAAAGATTAATTTTTATTGGATAGCAAAACGGGACAATTTTTAAGATAAAATAGAAACCAATTTTGTGTTTTATTTCTGATAAAAAGAGGGTGAATAACTATATTTATTGTGTTTTTATCAGTGGTAATTCGCTTTTGCAGGTTTTGGTTGCGAAAAATTAATTTCAAAAAATGTTTTTTTATTTGGTGAATATTTAAAAAATGTTATAAGTTTGCAACATCAAAACAAATGATTTCGATGACAAATTCGGTTTTATCTATGACGATGTGTATGTGCTGCTCAGTTAATGAGAGGAGCCTTGCTATTCGTTAATGTCGGTAAAACATTTTCAAATATCAGTAAACTCCTCAAGTAATTGGGGAGTTTTTTTTTGATCCCAATCCAAACAAAAAATAAAGCTTAAAAAAAATAATTCAGATAAAAATGACCAAAGCAACAACCCATATTACTAAAAAAGCAATAGCTGCAGTTTGTATGATGATGATGTGTTGTTGTATGCGAAACTTCGCAAGAGGCCGTCTGTCGTATTAGTTGCTGTAAGATAATAGTACCTGTTGATAAGCCTCTTGTTCCCAAGAGGCTTTTTTTATACCCGATTTTTAAAAAACAAACAAAATAAACATGGAAGAAACAACAATCAGTTCACTAAAACAAGGAAAAAACCTAAGGGAAAGCCTGGCGTTTTTGTCTGAAAATACTACTGGTAAAATAGTGTTTTCAACCAGTTTTGGTATTGAAGACCAATTGATTACCGATGCCATTTTTGCTCAGAACCTGGACAATGTGGAAGTCTTTACCCTCGATACCGGGCGTTTATTTCCGGAAACCTATGCGACCTGGGATAAGACCTTGTTACACTATGGTAAAAAGATAAAAACCTATTATCCGGAACAAAATCATTTGGAAAGATTTGTGGAAGAACAAGGAATCAACGCTTTTTACGGAAGCACGGAATTGCGCAAACAATGTTGTCATATCCGTAAAGTCGAACCGTTACAACGGGCTTTAAACGGTGCAACAGTTTGGATAACCGGACTTCGCGCGGAACACTCGGCGAACCGGAACAATCTGGAAATTGTACAATGGGATGCGCAATACCAGTTGTACAAATACAATCCGCTATTGCACTGGACGACAGAGGAAGTGAAAAACTACGCCGAAAAAAACGGTATACCCTATAACATTTTACACGATAAAGGCTTTGTAAGTATTGGCTGCGCGCCCTGTACCAGAGCCATAAAAGAAGGTGATGATTTCCGGGCCGGACGTTGGTGGTGGGAGGAAACCTCCAAAAAAGAATGCGGATTACATCAGTAAACAACCCTAAAATAAAAGATATGAGTACTACAAAAGAATATTTAAAACAATTAGAAGACGAAGCAATATACATTCTTCGTGAAACTGCGGCACAGTTCGAAAAACCGGCCTTGCTGTTCTCCGGCGGAAAGGATTCGATTGTCCTGGTACACTTGGCATTAAAAGCGTTCCGACCAGGGAAGTTCCCGTTTCCGTTGGTACACATCGATACGGGACATAATTTTCCGGAAGCCATTGCTTTTCGGGATTATCTGGTGAATCAGATTGGCGAAAAACTAATCGTTGGTTCGGTGGAAGATAGTATCCGGAAATACAATTTAAAGGAAACGCCAGGGCGCTTTCCGTCGCGTAATGCACTACAAACCTATACGTTACTGGATGTTATTCAGGAAAATGAATTTGATGCCTGTATCGGCGGAGCGCGTCGCGACGAAGAAAAAGCACGGGCAAAGGAGCGCATCTTTTCAGTTCGGGATGATTTCGGACAATGGGATCCCAAATTACAACGCCCGGAATTATGGGATATCCTAAACGGTAAAATCCAGAAAGGACATAATGTCCGCGTTTTTCCGATTAGCAACTGGACGGAACTGGATGTGTGGAATTATATCCAACAAGAAGGGATCGAATTGCCGGAACTCTATTTTGCCCATCACCGGGAATGTATTGTACATCAGGATAAACTGGTGGCGACTTCCGAATTTATTCAGCCGCTTCCTACGGATACCGTGGCTGTGGAAAAAGTACGCTACCGAACCGTTGGCGATATGACGTGTACGGCGGCTGTTCCATCGGATGCCGAAACGATTCAGGATATAATTGATGACATTATCCGGACGCGGATTAGCGAAAGAGGGCAAACCCGATTGGATGATCAGTTATCGGAAGCCGCAATGGAAGACCGTAAAAAACAAGGTTATTTTTAAAAACAACACCTCTAAAAACATAAAAAATGAACACATTAAAATTTATAACAGCCGGAAATGTAGACGATGGAAAAAGTACGCTGATCGGACGTTTGCTATACGATTCCGATAGTATTCATACCGACCAGCTGGGTGTTTTGCAAAAACAAACCAAACAGGAAAATGTTGCGATCGATTTAGCATTAATCACCGACGGACTTCGGGCTGAGCGGGAACAGGGAATTACGATCGATGTGGCCTATAAATATTTTGCCACTTCGAGACGGAAATTCATTATTGCCGATGCGCCGGGGCATGAACAATATACCCGGAATATGATTACCGGAGCGTCAAATTCCGATTTGATCATTGTTCTGGTGGATGCGCGCAAAGGAATTACCACGCAAACCAAACGTCATGCGAGTGTGGGGGCGTTAATGGGTATCAAAAAGGCTATTATCGCGATCAATAAAATTGATTTAGTGGACTATTCCGAAGCGGTTTTTAATACGATTAAAGCCGACTTTGAAGCGATTCGTTCGGAACTCACCTATGATGAAATTGCCTATATCCCGGTTAGCGCGCTGTTGGGTGATAATATCGTAACAAAATCGGAAAACACGCCCTGGTTTGAAGGCGATGCGTTATTAAGTACGCTGGAACATATTGCGATTCCGACAAAAGAAAATCTCGTAGCCCGTTTTCAGGTACAATGGGTGATTCGGCCTAAAGATGAGGAAAATCACGATTACCGTGGATACGCCGGGCAAATCCTAAGCGGAAGTTACACCACAGGCGATTCGGTGGTGATTTTACCTTCGGGAATTGAAACAAAAATTATAAAAATTGAAAGACACCAGGAAGTGGTCAAGCAGGCTACGGCTGGTGACAATGTGGTCCTTCATCTGGCTGATAATATCGATATCAGCAGAGGTGATACGATTGTACAAGCCAATGCGTTACCACTTACGTCAAATGAATTAAAAGCCTGGATTTGCTGGTTGGATACGGCACCATTACAAATCGGAAAAACCTATCTGTTGCAACATCGTTTTAAAACGGTACGTGTAAAAATTCAGGCGGTCGACCGGAAATGGGATGTCAACCAATGGCAATTCGATCAGACGCATGAACTTGGAATTAATGACATTGGTCAGATTGCTCTACGTTCCAGTCAGCCGTTGTTTTTTGATCCTTTTGCGGAAAATTCCCGAAACGGAAATGCGATTCTGATCGATGAAACAACGTTTAATACAGTCGGTGCTTTAATGTTTTTACTTTAACGTAATGGAACATCCACTATACCGAAAAAATAAGGGAAACCACGAACGGATTCCCGATAAGGTAAAAACCGGAATATGGATTGAAAAGCTGTTTAACTGGCTTTTTTCGATCGATGCCGAATTGGACAATTATACCGTCTTTTTGGAAAAAGAAACGGAATTACAATCAGAATTGACCGAAATAGTAAAATATGTACTGACAGATGAACAAGCCCAAACCGTAACGAATACCTTTTTTGGATCGCTAGAAATCGTACACGACTTACTGGAAGCCGATTTGGAAACCATTTTTAATTTCGATCCGGCGGCAAAATCCAGAAATGAAGTACTCGCGGCATATCCCGGTTTTTTTGCCATCGCAGTTTACCGTCTGGCACATTTGCTCTGGAAAAGTAACGTACCGGTGATTCCAAGGTTGGTTTCGGAATATGTACACGGAAAAACAGGTATCGACATCCATCCGGGCGCAAAAATCGGAGCTCGTTTTTTTATCGATCACGGAACAGGTGTGGTCATTGGAGAAACGACTGTTATTGGTAACGATGTTAAAATTTACCAGGGTGTGACCTTGGGCGCTTTAAACGTGAGTAAAGATAAAGCCGAAGAAAAAAGACATCCCACAATTGGTAACAATGTGATCATTTATGCCAATGCAACCATTTTGGGAGGCGAAACGCATATTGACGATGATGCGGTTATCGGCGGAAATGTATGGATCACGCAATCGGTTCCCAAAAAATCACTGGTGTATCACAAAAGTGAGATCGTCATTAAAAACAAAGCTCCCTTTCCGGAGCCCATCAATTTTGTCATATAAAACAACTAAAAAAATAGAATCATGAAAGCAAATACCATTTTAGAAACAATAGGAAATACACCGGTTGTCCGACTTCAGAAGCTTTTCGGAGACTCCAAAAAAGTATGGATCAAACTCGAAAAAAACAATCCGGGAAACAGTATTAAAGACCGTATCGCGCTGGCGATGATCGAAGATGCGGAACAAAAAGGAATCTTAAAACCGGGTAGTGTTATTATCGAACCAACTTCAGGAAATACCGGTATCGGACTGGCTTTGGTTGGTGCCGTTAAAGGCTATCGGGTTATTCTGGTCATGCCGGAATCGATGAGTGTTGAACGTCGGAAATTAATGGAAATCTATGGTGCCGAATTTGAATTGACACCACGGGAAAAAGGAATGAAAGGTGCGATCGAAAAAGCCAATGAACTGGTAACGCAAATCCCGAATGCCTGGTCGCCACAACAGTTTGATAACCCGGCTAACGTAGCCATTCACGAAAAAACAACGGCACAGGAATTACTTCAGGACTTTCCGGAAGGTATCGATTACCTGATTACTGGAGTCGGTACGGGCGGACATATTACCGGTGTTGCTAAAGTTTTAAAAGCCAGATTTCCAAAACTAAAAGTAATCGCTGTCGAACCGGAATTATCGCCCGTATTAAGTGGTGGCGAACCGGGACCACACCCGTTACAGGGAATCGGAGCCGGATTTGTGCCTTCGGTTTTACAACCGGAATTACTGGACGAAATTATACAGGTTGGCAAAGACGAAGCTTTTGATTATGCCCGTATGGTAGCAAAAGAAGAAGGAATTTTGGTTGGAATTTCAACCGGAGCGTCATTGGCGGCTGTAGCCCGAAAAATCCCGCAAATCCCGGATGGAGCTACAATTGTCACCTTTAATTATGATACAGGCGAACGGTATCTTTCGATCGAAGGGCTGTATTAATCCCGAAATAAACTAAGAAAACTAAAAAAAACAATGAGTATAGAAAATAAAGGGAAAGTCATTTTAGCCGGAGCCGGTCCGGGTGATCCCGATTTAATAAGTGTAAAAGCGATCCGGTATCTGCAAACGGCAGATGTAATCCTGACTGATCGTCTGGTTGCGCCACAACTAATTGCCGATAATGCGCGTAAGGATGCCATCATTATTTATGTTGGAAAACAATGTTCGAAAGGAATCCATACGCCGCAAAGCGATATCAATACGTTAATGGTAGAATTTGCAATACAGGGGAAGCTGGTCGTTCGACTTAAGGGTGGCGATGCATCGTTGTTTTCGAATATACTGGACGAATTGGAAGTGCTTAAAGCCAATGCGATTCCGTATGAAATTGTACCCGGAATCTCGGCGGCTTTTGGCGCGGCTGCCTATACCGGTATTCCGTTAACCGCCAGAGGAATGGCGCGTGGCGTACGTTTCCTGACCTTATTCGATCTGGCATCGGTCACTCCGGAGCAATGGGCCGATTGGGGAACGACAGACGATACCCTTGTTTTCTATATGAGTGGCCAACGATTACAACAATTGGCCGGTTATCTGTTAGCTAACAATGTTGATCAAACTAAAGGACTGGCCGTGATTCAACAAGCGACAACACCGTATCAAAAAACCAGAGTGTTTTCGTTTGCAGAATTAAAAACCAAGGAATTTCCCGAGTTTGGTTATGTACCGACCTTATTACTGGTCGGGAAAGTAGTAAACCTCCACGAACAGTTTGCCTGGTTCCGGGAACAATCTAAAAACACGTCGTATTTCGATAATCATATTATAAACTTCCAACATGCTAGCTGAAAATAAATTTGAGATACTAAAAGATCTGGTACGACAGTATTCCCGTGAAGAAATTATCTGGACCAATGGGTATCTGGCCGGACTTCTGGCGCAAAACGAAACCAGGGAATCAAAAGAAACGATAGTGCCAGTTTCGGTAAAACCAACCATTATTTACGGTACTGAAACAGGGAATTCCAAAAAACTGGCGACGCAGTTACAAACGGTTTTAAAAAAAAATAAAATCCAGTCGAAAGTGATCGATGCATTCCAGTACCCGGTGGAAAAACTGGAAAAAGAAGACTTTCTGATTGTAATAATGAGTACGCAGGGCGAAGGTGATCCGCCACAAAATGCGGTTAAATTTTTTGACAATATCAGTAATAGTAGTGCCAATCTTTCGAAAACCCGTTTTGCAGTTTTGGGATTGGGGGATTCGTCTTATCCCTTGTTTTGTAAAGCGGGTGAAGCTATAGACGAGCAACTCGCACGACTTGGCGCACAACGCGCAGTGCCATTTCAAAAAGCCGATGTGGATTTTACTCCGGTTGCCGAAAAATGGTTTGCTGAAATATTGGAAAGTCTACAACAAGCAACAATTGGAAAAACAGATATAACTTCATCGATTGTTGCTCCGGTAACGCACAAGAAAACGTATACTGGTATTGTACGGCATAAGGTCGTTTTAAACGATCGCGGTTCGAATAAAGAAACCCATCATATTGAAATCGAAACAGACGAACCGGTGGTATACGAACCGGGTGATGCGATCGGTTTTTATCCGGAAAACACAACTACGGAAACATTGGAAATTGCAACATTGTTACAAGCCGCTTCCCGTAGTGATGAACTGAAAACCAAAAATATCAGAGGACTTTCGAAAAAATCATTGGAGGCACTTTCGAACCTATTGGGTGTGTCAATTACCGAAACAAAAGCCGATTTACTGGATATTCTACAAAAATATCCGATCGATGCAAAAGTCACTTTCGATGCGGTTATCACATTATTATTACCTATCGCGCCACGTTTGTATTCGATTGCATCGGCTGCCGAAGCACACGACGGAGAAATCCATATAACGGTTAATCGCAATGTGTTTACAGTAGACGGTATTCCAAAATCCGGGTTGTGTTCGCAGTTTTTAGCGGATTTTCCAAAGGAGGGAAGTCTTCCGTTTTACATTCATAAAAATCCGAATTTCCGATTGCCCGATCCGGATAAAGATATCATTATGATTGGCCCCGGAACCGGAATCGCTCCGTTCCGTAGTTTTCTGGCGCACCGCGATGCTACCGGAGCCGAAGGAAAAAACTGGTTGTTTTTTGGTGAACAGCATTTTGTTTCCGATTTCTATTATCAGACCGAAATACAGGAATGGCTCGCAACCGGAGTGCTAACACGACTGGATACGGCTTTTTCAAGAGATCAGAAACATAAAATTTATGTACAGGACCGCTTAAAACAAAAGGCAAAAGCAGTGAGTGAATGGCTGGATAATGGTGCCTATCTCTATATCTGCGGTCAAAAAGAACCGATGAGTACCGATGTCGAAAATACCTTGCTGGAGATTATCGCTTCTGAAAAAAACATCAGTAGTGCCGAGGCAAAGACAATTTTGGAAAACCTTGAGTCACAAGGACGTTATCTAAAAGACGTCTACTAAGCAAATATTAAATTGAACGATACTATGAGTAACGATAAATTATCCCCGATTGAAACGATTAAAGTGAATAGTGACGGACTTCGCGGGACTTTAAAAGAGAGTTTGACGGATAACCATACCGGAAATGTACGTCCCGATGATGAAGCCCTGGTCAAATTCCACGGAATGTATGTGCAGGACGACCGTGACAGAAGAGCAGAAAGAGCCGAAAAAAAACTGGATAAACTGTATTCGTTTATGATCCGTTTACGCATTCCGGGTGGTGTTATTTCGGCCGATCAATGGTTGGCAACACATGCGATTTCCGAAGAATACGGTACCGGAATCCTTAAAATCACAACCCGTCAGACCTTACAGTTACACGGTTTATTAAAACACCAGTTACAACCTACCATACAAGGTTTTCTACTGGCAAAGCTCGATTCGATTGCCGCTTGTGGCGACGTTAACCGTAATGTAATTTGTAGTTCACATCCGCAGGTTTCGCCCTTATACCAGCAGATTTACGATTATGCTGATACGATTTCAACCTTGTTATTGCCTAAAACGCAATCGTATTATGAAGTGTGGATCGATGGTGAAAAAGCATACGAACGATCCTCGGAAGCCGATCCATTATATGAAGACCGTTACCTGCCGAGAAAGTTTAAAATTGCAATCGCGATTCCGCCAACGAACGATGTGGATGTATTTGCTAATGATATCGGACTGATTGCCATTATCAAAGACGGACAATTAAAAGGATTTAATATCGCGATTGGCGGTGGATTGGCAACCACACACGGAAATCCGAATACGTATTCGCGACTGGCTACTATTATTGGTTTTACCGATACCGAAGAAAAAACACTTAAAGCGGTATATGAGATTCTGACGATTCAGCGGGATTATGGAAACCGCAGCGACCGCAAGTTGTCCCGCTTAAAATATACTGTAGACAAACTTGGCGTGGATGCGTTTAAAAAAGAACTGGAAAAACGGATTGGTTTCGAATTATTAACGGAAGAATCCTATACTTTTACCGAACGAAATGATCGCTACGGATGGCAACAAAACCATGAGAATAAATGGTTTTATACCTTATTTATCGAACATGGAGTGATTAAACCCTATCAGAAGCAATTCCTTCTGGAACTGGCACAATTACACTTGTCTGATTTCCGGTTTACCTGTAATCAAAACCTGATTTTGGGAAATATTGACGAAGCGGCTAAAAACAGGGTAGAAGCATTACTTGCCAAATATCAGATAGAGGAACGCGATAGTGCGATGCGGAAAAGTTCGATGGCTTGTGTCGCATTGCCTACGTGTCCGCTTGCGTTGGCCGAAGCACAACGGTATTTGCCGGAACTGGTTACGAAAATCGAACCGTTTCTAAAAAAATACGAACTGGATCAGGACGAAATCAGTATCCGGATGACGGGTTGTCCGAACGGCTGTGGGCGACCGTATCTGGCGGAAATCGGATTGGTTGGTACCGGACCGGGTCAGTATAATCTGATGTTGGGTGGCGACCGTTTGGGGAATCGCCTGAATCAGATTTATAAAAAACAATTAAACGAAAACGAAATACTAACAGAACTCGATATACTTTTTGATCAGTATACTAAAGAACGTTTACACGATGAGACATTTGGGGATTTTACATTTCGGAAATACTTTTCCGTCAATTAAAAAAAACAGGATACGAATACTCTTTTTAACCCTGTTATTTCCCCTGTTGCTCGTGGCTCAGAAAAAAGTAACCAACCAACAATTAGTGTGGTTTGCTTATCATAATACGATCCGGTTTAACGAAAACTGGACGTTGCTGAGTGAAGTTCAGGAGCGGCGTTTTTTTAATCCCGGTGCACAACACCAATTGGTATTTCGCAGTACGATTCAGCGGAAATTAATCGAAAACTGGAATGTTTCGGCAGGGATGACCTATTTTTTACAAAGTCCACAGGATCCGGAATCTGAAAGTAACCTGATTGTTCCCGAATTGCGTCCGGATATCGGTTTTGACAATAAGCAGAAATTAGCGTTTATGACGATCTCGCATCGCTATAAAATGGAAGCGCGTTTTATGCACGATTTTACGAATGACGAACTAACCGGTGGCTATCGTTTTTCGAATTTCCGTTTTCGATACCAATTGGGATTGGATATTCCATTATGGCGACAGCAAGACACCCGGGAAGAACGGTTAACCCTACGATTAAAAGACGAAATAATGCTTAATTCGGGAAGTAAAATTGTAAAAAACACTTTTGATCAAAACAGAATGTATGCGGGACTTAATTATCGGATCAATCCGGATTTTGCTGTAGAAGCGGGTTATCTCAACTGGTACCAGCAACGCGCTTCCGGAACGGACTATTACGACCGGGATATCATCCGTTTTTCGGTATTCCATACGCTATCATTAAAAACTAAAAAGCATGAAAAATAATTTGTTTCCAATATTCTTAAAAAGTGACTCGTATCGGTTTCTGATTGTTGGCGGCGGAAATGTGGGATTGGAAAAAGCCGAAACCTTATTGCGGCAAAATCCGTTGACCACTTTAACGGTCGTGGCACAAAAGATCAACTCCGGTTTACGTCAGTTACAGCAAAAACACCCGCAATTGATTGTTCGGGAGCGGTCTTTTGAGGAAAACGATCTGGATACCACCGATTTTCTGATTATTGCCACCGATAATACCGCTTTAAACCGGGATATCAAACAAAAAGCCAATGATAAAGGAATATGGGTCAATGCGGCCGATCAGCCGGACTTATGTGATTTTTATCTTGGTTCGATTGTCAATAAAGGCTATCTTAAAATTGCAATTTCAACCAACGGAAAATCACCGGTATTGGCGCGTCGTTTACGCGAGCATCTGGAAGAGGCTATTCCGGATACGATCAGCGATAGTATTGAAAATCTTAATGCTTTTCGCGAACAACATAAAGGCGATATTCAGGCCAAGCTGACTTCCTTAAACAAAGCAACGGAAGCACTGGTAAAGGAAACGGACAAAAGAGAGGGGAAAAAATACAAGGAACTGACGTTTGAAATTACCGTGGTTTTCCTGGCTGTGTTTTTTGGTTATGGTTTGTCGTCGATCATTTCGGTTGCCGAATTAAATGGCTATATCAGAGAAATTCCACCGGCCTTTTACGGAATGGTACTGGTTGGCTTTTTTGCCCAATTGGTCGATGGTGCTGTTGGTTTGGGATATGGGGTGACCTGTGCGACGAGTATGATGTTGTTCGGAATTAAGTTACCGGCAATTAGCGGAAGTATCCATACCGCGGAGATGTTTTCCAGCGGAATCAGTGGTTTTTCGCACTACAAATTCGGAAATGTGAACAAAAAATTATTACTATGGTTGGCCATTCCGGGTGTAGTTGGCGCCATTAGCGGTGCCTTGCTGTTGATTTACCTCGGAAATAAATACGAAACGATTACGTATGCTGTTTTGGCTACCTATACCATGATCATCGGGATACGTTTGGTGTTGATCGCTTTACGGAAAAAAATCGTTCGGAAAAAAATAAAAAATACCGGTTTACTCGGATTTTCAGGAGGTCTTTTCGATGCCTTTGGCGGCGGTGGATGGGGACCAATTGTTACCTCGACCTTATTGGCCAAAGGTCGAAAATCCAGTTATGTGGTCGGAACAGTGAGTTTAGCCGAATTTTTTGTGACACTGGCGGCTTCGGCTACGTTTTTTGCCTCATTGGGCGTCAGTCATTGGTATATTGTAGTCGGACTGATTTTTGGTGGTTCCATTGCGGCACCATTAGCGGCACGACTGGCCGGGAAATTACCACAAAAAACAGCCATATTGGCCGTAGCATTTTTAGTTATTGTATTCAGTATCCGAATGTTGTTTAAAATATTCTAAGGCTTTCAAAATGAAACAAAAAAAGGTGGACTCTAAAGTGATTCAGCCCCTTTATATTTTAGTAAAACCGGACAGGTTTATAAGCGTTATGTATAGAAACCTGTCCGGTTTGAAATAAACGTTTATTTTGAGTGTAGAGATCGTGTACACAACCTCCAAAAACAAAAACATCCGCCATTTGGCGGATGTTCTTTTATAAAATCGAATCAGGATTATTTATTCGTTTTGATTACTCTCTTCGTCGTTTTACCTTGATCGGTTACGATGTTAAAGATATATACTCCTGCTTCAAGTTGATCAACATTGATGCTGCTTTCCTCATTATGTAAGTTTTGGCGAATCACCTGACGTCCGTTCATATCGAACACAGTCACACTTGCATTAGAGTAGTTATTCATCATTTTAATGGTTACTGTTGTAACTGCCGGGTTAGGGAAGATACTCACAGAAGCCGAGTTGAAATCAGCAATACCCATTGGAGGAGCAACAACAACAATTGCAGTAGCTGTACTACAGTTTGTACTGTTAGCAACCTCACAGATTGAATATGTTAATGTATATGTTCCCTGAGCTGAAGCTGCAGGTACATTTACATTTCCGTTTGCACCGATAGTCACTCCGGTTAATCCACCATTGTTGACTAAAGTAATTGTAATGTCATTGTCGTTAACTGGCGCACCACCTAAAAGGTCATTTGCGGTAACATCTCCGGCAACACCACCTGTAGCATTTACTACCGGATTCGCAGAGAAGTCATCGTTAACAGCAAGGATAGCCAAGTTGTTTACAGTTAATGTTCCTGCGTTTGAATTTACAGAAGCACAAGTACCGTTAGCAACAACAGCTCGGAACTGGTGTCCGTTGTAAGAAGCTGGTACTCCTGTTAATGTTAATGTATTGGTTGTAGCACCAGAAACAACAGGGTTAGTACCACCATTACTAATGTTATTCCAAGTTGTACCATTAGTACTCATTTGCCACTGATAAGAAGTTGCATTTGTAGCTGTTACTGTAAACGTAGCATTTCCACCAGCAGTGATTGTACTGTTGGTAGGTTGAGCCGTTACGGTAGTAGCACCTGGTTCCGTAATTGTAAATGACTGCGTTGTAGAACATGCATTTGCATCGGTAACCGTAACTGTATAAGTTCCTGCGGCTAATCCTGTAGCTGTTGCAGCAGTTCCACCAGTTGGAGCCCAAACGTAAGTATAAGCACCAGTACCACCCGTTACGGCAACAGTAGCCGAACCGTTAGTACCCCCGTTACAAGCAACGTTAGTTTGAGCCGAAGCTGTAGCTACTAAAGCAGTTGGTTGTGTAATTGTAAATGACTGCGTTGTAGAACATGCATTTGCATCGGTAACCGTAACTGTATAAGTTCCTGCGGCTAATCCTGTAGCTGTTGCAGCAGTTCCACCAGTTGGAGCCCAAACGTAAGTATAAGCACCAGTACCACCCGTTACGGCAACAGTAGCCGAACCGTTAGCACCACCGTTACAAGCAACGTTAGTTTGAGCCGAAGCTGTAGCTACTAAAGCAGTTGGTTGTGTAATTGTAAATGACTGCGTTGTAGAACATGCATTTGCATCGGTAACCGTAACTGTATAAGTTCCTGCGGCTAATCCTGTAGCTGTTGCAGCAGTTCCACCAGTTGGAGCCCAAACGTAAGTATAAGCACCAGTACCACCCGTTACGGCAACAGTAGCCGAACCGTTAGTACCCCCGTTACAAGAAACGTTAGTTTGAGCCGAAGCTGTAGCTACTAAAGCAGTTGGTTGTGTAATTGTAAATGACTGCGTTGTAGAACATGCATTTGCATCGGTAACCGTAACTGTATAAGTTCCTGCGGCTAATCCTGTAGCTGTTGCAGCAGTTCCACCAGTTGGAGCCCAAACGTAAGTATAAGCACCAGTACCACCCGTTACGGCAACAGTAGCCGAACCGTTAGCACCACCGTTACAAGCTACGTTAGTTTGAGCCGAAGCTGTAGCTACTAAAGCAGTTGGTTGTGTAATTGTGAATGAACGTGTAGTAGAACATGCGTTAGCATCGGTAACCGTTACAGTATAAGTACCCGCAGCTAATCCTGTAGCAGTAGCAGCAGTACCTCCTGTAGGAGCCCAAGCATATGTATATGGTCCAACACCACCTGTTACAGCAACAGTAGCCGAACCGTTAGCACCACCGTTACAAGCTACGTTAGTTTGAGTCGAAGCTGTAGCTACTAAAGCAGTTGGTTGTGTAATTGTGAATGAACGTGTAGTAGAACATGCGTTAGCATCGGTAACCGTTACAGTATAAGTACCCGCAGCTAAACCAGTAGCAGTAGCAGCAGTACCTCCTGTAGGAGCCCAAGCATATGTATATGGTCCAACACCACCTGTTACAGCAACAGTAGCCGAACCGTTAGTTCCACCGTTACAAGCTACGTTAGTTTGAGTCGAAGCTGTAGCTACTAAAGCAGTTGGTTGTGTAATTGTGAATGAACGTGTAGTAGAACATGCGTTTGCATCGGTAACCGTTACAGTATAAGTACCCGCAGCTAAACCAGTAGCAGTAGCAGCAGTACCTCCTGTAGGAGCCCAAGCATATGTATATGGTCCAACACCACCTGTTACGGCAACAGTAGCCGAACCGTTAGTTCCACCGTTACAAGCTACGTTAGTTTGAGCCGAAGCTGTAGCTACTAAAGCACTAGGCTGAGAAATCGTGATTGATCTTGTTATAGAACAAGTATTAGCATCTGTAATGGTTACAGTGTAAGTACCAGCAACTAAACCAGTAGCAGTAGCAGCTGTACCTCCTGAAGGAGCCCAAGCATATGTGTAAGGTCCTGTTCCACCAGAGGCAGTAACAGAAGCAGTACCATTCGATCCACCGTTACAAGAAACAGATGTGAAAGAAGAAGTAGCAGTTAAAGCAGTCGGTTGTGTAATTGTGAATGAACGAGTCGCTGTACATGCGTTAGCATCAGTAACCGTCACAGTATACGTACCAGCAACTAAACCAGTAGCGGTAGCAGCAGTACCTCCAGAAGGAGCCCATGAATAAGTATAAGGAGCTGTTCCACCCGCTACAGCTACAGTAGCTGATCCAGTTGAACTTCCGTTACAAGCAATATTCGTTTGCGAAGAAGCCGAAGCAACTAAAGCAGTCGGTTGTGTAATAGTAACCGATCTAGTGATAGAACAAGCGTTCGCATCAGTAATCGTAACTGTATATACACCCACAGCTAAACCAGTAGCAGTAGCAGCTGTACCTCCTAAAGGAGCCCAAGCATACGTGTAAGGTCCTGTTCCACCAGAGGCAGTAACAGAAGCAGTACCATTCGATCCACCGTTACAAGAAACAGATGTGAAAGAAGAAGTAGCAGTTAAAGCAGTCGGTTGTGTAATTGTGAATGAACGAGTCGCTGTACATGCGTTAGCATCAGTAACCGTCACAGTATACGTACCAGCAACTAAACCAGTAGCGGTAGCAGCAGTACCTCCAGAAGGAGCCCATGAATAAGTATAAGGAGCTGTTCCACCCGTTACAGCTACAGTAGCTGATCCAGTTGAACTTCCGTTACAAGCAATATTCGTTTGCGAAGAAGCCGAAGCAACTAAAGCAGTCGGTTGTGTAATAGTAACCGATCTAGTGATAGAACAAGCGTTCGCATCAGTAATCGTAACTGTATATACACCCACAGCTAAACCAGTAGCGGTAGCTGCTGTACCTCCTGTAGGAGCCCATGAATAGGTATAAGGTCCAACACCACCTGCAGCAACAACAGTAGCTGTTCCGTTCGATCCACCGTTACAAGAAACGTTGGTAGATGAAGTAGTGGCAGTTATTGCATTTGGCGCTACGATGGTAACTGTTTGTGTTTTAGTACAAGCGTTAGCATCGGTTACAGTACATGTGTAAGTACCTGCGGCTAAACCAGTAGCTGTTGCAGCTGTACCTCCTGATGGAGCCCATGAATAGGTATAACCAGGAACACCTCCTGTTACGCTAACAGTAGCCGAACCATTAGTTCCTCCGTTACAAGCAACATTTGTTTGTGAAGATATAGTAACAGCTAATGCCGTTGGCTGGTTGATTGTAAAGTTTCTTGTTGCTGTACAACCATTGTTATCGGTGATTGTACAAGTATAAGTACCTGCTGCTAAACCGGTAGCTGTTGCAGCTGTACCTCCAGACGGAGCCCATGAATAGGTATATGGAGCAGTACCTCCAGTTACGTTAACGCTAGCGATACCATTAGAACCTCCGTTACAAGCAAGATCTGTTCTGGAAGTGGTAATAGCCATAGCAGTTGGTTGTGTGATGGTAACTGATCTTGTAGTGGTACAAGCATTAGCATCTGTAATCGTACAGGTATATACACCCACAGCTAAACCAGTAGCGGTAGCTGCTGTACCTCCTGTAGGAGCCCATGAATAGGTATAAGGTCCAACACCACCTGCAGCTACTACAGTAGCTGTACCGTTCGAACCACCGTTACAAGAAACAGCTGTGGCAGAACCTGAAGCGGTTAAAGCAATAGGCTGAGTGATGGTAACGGATCTTGTAGTAGTACAAGCATTAGCATCAGTAATCGTACAGGTATATACACCCACAGCTAAACCAGTAGCGGTAGCTGCTGTACCTCCTGATGGAGCCCATGAGTAAGTATAAGGTCCTGTACCACCTGAAGGCGTTACAGTAGCTGTACCGTTGGCACCGCCATTACAAGAAACAGCTGTGGTTGAACCAGAAGCTGTTAAAGCAGCCGGTTGTGTGATTGTAAATGTTCTTGTAATACTACATGCATTCGCATCCGTAATGGTACAGGTATAAGTACCTGCAGCTAAACCAGAAGCTGTTGCAGCGGTCCCTCCTGAAGGCGCCCAGGAATAGGTATATCCCGGAGTACCACCTGAAACGTTAACCGTTGCAGTACCGTTAGTACCACCATTACAAGCAACATTTGTAGAAGAAGTAGTAGCCGTTAAAGCCGTTGGTTGCGTGATTGTGAATGATCTTGTTAAAGTACACGCATTCGCATCGGTAACCGTAACGGTATAAACTCCTACCGCTAAACCAGAAGCTGTTGCTGCTGTTCCACCAGATGGAGCCCATGAATAGGTATAAGGAGCAGTTCCTCCAGAAACGTTAATCGTAGCAACACCATTTGATCCACCGTTACAAGCAACACTTGTAGTAGATGCTGTAGAAGTTAGAGCTGTCGGTTGTGTGATGGTAACTGATCTTGTAATACTACATGCATTCGCATCCGTAATGGTACAAGTATAAACCCCTACAGCTAAACCGGTAGCTGTTGCCGCTGTTCCCCCTGATGGAGCCCATGAATACGTATACGGTCCGGTTCCTCCTGAAGGAACTACTGTTGCAGTTCCGTTAGAACCCCCATTACAGGAAACGGAAGTAAAGGAACTGGTAGCAGTAAAAGTAGCCGGTTGTGTAATAGTAAAAGTTTGAGTTTTCGTACAAGCATTTGCATCGGTTACGGTACAGGTATAGGTACCTGCTGCTAAACCAGTAGCTGTTGCAGCTGTTCCACCAGATGGAGCCCATGAATAGGTATAACCAGGAACACCTCCGGACACAGCTACAGTAACCGAACCGTTTGATCCTCCGTTACAGGCAACATTCGTTTGTGAAGATGCAGTAACTACTAATGCCGTTGGCTGGCTGATTGTAAAGTTTCTTGTTGCCGTACATGAATTTGAATCGGTGATGGTACAAGTGTATGTACCAGCAGCTAAACCTGTGGCCATAGAAGCAGTACCTCCTGATGGAGCCCATGAATACGTATAAGGAGGAACACCTCCGGTTACGTTAACACTAGCGATACCGTTTGAACCTCCGTTACAGGTAAGATCAGTTCTTGAAGTGGTAACCGCCATAGCTGATGGTTGTGTAATCGTGAAACCACGAGTGATCGTACATGCATTAGCATCGGTAACGGTAACTGTATAGTTTCCTACCGATAAACCGGTTGCTGTTGCAGCTGTACCTCCCGATGGAGCCCATGAATAGGTATAAGGTGGCGTACCTCCTGAAGTAACTATTGTAGCGGTACCATTACCACCACCATTACAGCTAACATTGGTTTTTGAAGTCACTGCCGACATCGCTGTTGGCTGTGTGATTGTTACACTACGAGTAATAACAGTTCCTTCGTTATCAGTAATCGTACAAGTGTAAACGCCAACAGCTAAACCAGTAGCAGTAGCATTTGTACCTCCTGAAGGAGCCCATGAATAGGTATATGGTGTTACACCACCGGAAGCTACTACTGTAGCAGTACCGTTACCACCACCGTTACAAGAAACAGTAGTGAATGATGAAGTTGCGGATAAAGTCGCATTTGTTGTGAACGTTAAGTCGCTTCCATAAGCCGTTCCAGACGAGTTAATAGCATACGCTCTGAAATGGATGGTCGTCGCAGATGGCAACGACGAAATAACCGAACTAAAGGTTCCGGTTCCGCTTCCAATAGTAACTTTGTTGTCTGATGTCGTTGGATTGGCCGATGTAGCCCATACAATTCCTCTTTCAGTAACTGTTGCACCACCGTCGGCAGTTACGTTACCTCCTAGAGTAGCTTTTACAGCCCCTACATTGGTTGCTGCAGTTGTGGTTACCGTTGGGTTTACCACAACCGTACAGTTAACGTTTGGCGCAGCATAACCAGATGGTGTGATACCAAGTGAAGCAGTACCATTATTTGACCAATTGGAAGCCGTATTGATACTGGCTCTTAATGCCGCAGCTGTTCCGGTTAAGGTTCCTGTATATTTGCTGTTAGCAACTTCAGGACCCGGAGCCGGGAAAAGCGAAATACAGTTTACACCGTTGGTAAGTCCTGTAGGAACAATACTTTCGGCTGTACCGGCTACGTTTGAAGCATTCCAGGTTGTAACCGGGTCGTAGTTCGTACTGTTGTAGTCACCGTGAACACCAGCAATAAAGATAGGGTTTGCTGGCGCTACACCGCTAGTACTTTGGTAAGCCAAAATCTGGTCACCAGCCGATAGGTTAAAGTTCGAATTTAGAGCGATAGTTACCCCGGAAGTACCGGTTACGGTAAAAGAATCTGGCCCAGTTTCGATTATCGAAATAATCGTTCCGCAAGGCACCGTAGAAGGGATAACCCATCGTAAGTGGGTTTCCGTACTTGTGGCCCAGCCTGTTGCTGTCCAGCCCTGTTCGGAAAAGTAAATCGTTTCTCCGGCAGGAAGGGGTTTGAGCGCAATAAATGAAAATCCATCGACTGTCCCGAAATCATAGCCAATAAAGGCGATGTCTCCAGGGCCGAGGGTTTGCGCTTTGGTACTCTGCTGTACAAAAAATGTACAGAGGAATACGAGGGTTGCGAGTAATCTCTGCTTCATGTGAATAAATAATTGAGGTTAAATTTTAATGACATAAATAGGCATTTTGCCATCCACCGATTTTTGGGGGCATCTCTTGTTGCGTTACTTCTTCGATAAAGTGTCCTTCGTTTACAAGTGTCTCTACACGGTCGAAAAATACCTGATCGTCGGAGTGACGTTCCAATTTGTATATGTAATGATCAAATCTTGTACGATTCGTTTCCGGATGGAATTGAATCATGCCTCGTGGACCTTCTACTTGTATCGTGTTGATATACTGTAAAAGGGTACGGGTATCTGTTTGATCAACTGTTTCAAGAAGTTTAGCCAATACGGCTCCGTTTTCATAACCTAACATCGCAAATACACTTGCCGGTTCGTCATATTGTGCTTTAAACTGTTCGTGAAAAGTACAATCGGAAGTACGGGCAAAGTTTTCAAACCACGAAGCCACTACATAGAGTGGCAGGTTGTTGTTCTGGTATTCGTTTACGATGGTTTCGTTTATGGCGAATGGAGTAGTGTAAAAGGTGTATTTCCGGGAAACTTTGTTATGATTGATAAAAGAAGCATTTTCTTCGGCATATAAACCGCTGTAAAAGGCAAAAACAACTTCCGGATTATAATGTTCCAAGGTAAGTTGCATACATTCCGCTTCATTTTCACGCGGATAAAAAGGTGTGATATAATGTCCGGAAATGGTAATATCACTTTTGCTTAAAGCATTTTCCATTGCTGACAACATTCCGTAACCCGAATCGTAATACGAAGTGGCACTGGCAATTTTGTCGTATTGTTTGTCCGAAAAGTGTTGTCCTAGCAGATAACAGGATTCGGTCAGACCGTACGAGTTAATGCAGATACCTTTTTGCTTTTTCATTGCATAGGGTACCGTAGCGCCAATATCGGAAGCCAGTAACAGTATGTCGTTATCGGAGGCATATTCATATACGCGTTGCATATTGTGATGTCCGAAGAAACCGATAATAATGTTGATGCCTTCCTGGAAATAAAGCTTCTGGATTTTATCAATGATCAATTGTTCGTTGGCGCCGATTCCGATACTTTCAACATAATATTGAACGTTTAGGTTGTTCAGCTTGATACCACGAATAAAATCCCGATCCAAGGTTTTATACTGTTTGGACTGCGGGATCAGGATTCCTATTTTTGTTGGTATACTCATGTATAAAAATAATAGGAGAGGATGAACGTATTCTTCCTCTCCTAGAAATTAACTGTTTACTTTTCGTTAATTACGAGAAGGGAAAATACCGTATAATGCGATGCTGGTATAGATTCCTAAATAAGGACTACGAATCGAAAACGGTAAACCACTTCCGGCAATACCTGTAGTTCCGCTAATAGATGTAGTGATGTTTCCTACTTTATCTGCACCACTAAATGGCGGCTCGCTATAGGTGTTTGGCGCAGCTCCACCTGTACCAAAACTGTTGCCTCCGTTGTCGGATTCGTTGGTTGGATTTCCAGGGTTAGTATGAATAACCGTTTGAACATTTACCTGTCCGGCTCCTGTTCCCGGCACTAATTGGTGTACGTGAGGTGGAATGTTAGAGGTTGTTAAAGTAATTGATTCTGCTCCTCCAGATTGACCCCATTGGATGTTTGTTAAACCTGGTCCGGTTCCCGGGTGAACGATAGAACGCCCTCTTAAATCAGGTAAGGCAAATGTAGTTTGTCCGTTCCCTCCATAAGTTGTCCCGATTAATGAAAATAAAGCGGTGTTTTGTGCGATTGACATGATTTGTCCATCACAGAATGCCCATTGCGCAGGTGCAAAACCAAAAGCAAATGCCTGGATTTGTCCGATAATTTGTTCCATAAATATAAATTTTGTGGTTAAGTTTATACAAAACTAGGCAAACGCACAGGATTGATATTAGGTAAAATTACGTGTTTTTGTAAGACAATTGTATTATTATAATAAAATTAATAATATTTTGCTTTTTTGTTAAACAAATAAAATGGTTAGTATGTTTATATTAAATCTTTTAGGTTAATTTAAGATATCTTAACGATATTTATCATTTAGTCCTATACCTGCTAAAATCATAGGCTTGATCTTCTCAAACCGACTTAATTTGGTCTTTTCCTGCTTGGCAGTAGCAATATATTCGATGAATTCTTTTTGTTTATAAGGGGTAAATTGAGAAAAAGCATTTTGTAGATTCGTATCCTGTGCCAATTGTTGTTGTAGGTATTCCGATTGTAATGCTTCTTTTTTTTCCGGCTTAAAATGGATACCGGCTTTTTCATTTGCAATGGCTTCCTGGACATACTGTAAAATCAGTTTTTCGTCCATATCGGCTTTCGATTGGAAGCGCCATTGGCGTAAAGCCTTGGTAACGCCTTCCTGGGCGTTAACCAAAACTTTATGCGGATCTTTTAGGAGGATTCCGTTGAAAAACCAAATGCCAACATAAGATTTAAACCCGCCGATTCCCAGTACGTTTTTGCCGTTACAGGTATAGGTCGGGCCACCCCATTTGGTGGTTTCAACCAACTCGGTTTGAAGTAGGATTGTTTTTAAATAATCCAATTCTTCTTCCCATTGGTTTACTTTGTCCCATTTGTGTTTTTCATCCATTCGGATTTATTTTTTTGCGGCCGTTAATTCGGCTATTTTTACGATAACTTCTATCGCTTTTTGCATGCTTTCTACCGGTACATATTCGTATTTTCCGTGGAAATTATGACCACCGGCAAAGATATTCGGACATGGTAGGCCCATATAGGATAACTGACAACCATCGGTTCCCCCGCGAATCGGTTTGATGATCGGTTTGATCCCCAATTCCTTCATCGCTTTTTCGGCTACTTCTACAATGTGGATGACCGGTTCCACTTTTTCACGCATGTTATAGTAACTGTCTTTGATCTCACAGCTAACAATCGGTCCGCCGAATTGTTTTGCGAATTTTTTATTGATCTTGGCCGCGATTTTTTCAACGGTCTTTTTGCGTTTTTCGAATTTTTTACGGTCGTGATCACGGATAATCAATTCTACTTTGGTTTCCTCAATGCTACCGTTAATCCCGGTTACGTGGAAAAAGCCTTCGTAGCCTTTGGTTTCCTGTGGCGTTTCGTGTTTTGGTAACTTGGAAATGAATTTGTTTGCCAGTAACATTGAGTTGATCATTTTCCCTTTGGCATAACCCGGGTGAACGCTTTTTCCGCTAAAAGTAAGTTTGGCTCCGGCAGCATTAAAGTTCTCATATTCCAGTTCGCCAATCTGACTTCCGTCCATCGTATACGCCCAATCGGCAGCAAATTTTTCAACGTCAAATTTATGCGCGCCACGACCAATTTCTTCATCCGGTGTAAAGCCAATACGAATCTTTCCGTGTTTAATTTCCGGATTATTGATCAGGTATTCCATAGCGGTTACAATCTCGGTGATTCCGGCTTTATCGTCGGCTCCTAAAAGCGTCGTTCCATCGGTAGTGATAAGCGTTTGTCCTTTGTATTGCAACAAATCTTTAAAGTAACCTGGTGATAATACAATGTTTTGCTCTTTGTTTAAGATAATGTCTTTTCCGTCGTAGTTTTCTACGATCTGTGGTTTGATATTCGCTCCGGTAAAATCGGGAGTGGTATCAAAATGCGAAATAAAACCGATAGTCGGTACGTCGTGTTCCACATTACTCGGTAGGGTAGCCATGATATACGCATTGGCGTCGATGGTTACCTCTTCCATACCAATGGCTTTTAACTCTTCAACTAATTGATTGGCCAAATCCCATTGTTTGGCTGTACTTGGAGTGGTATCGGAATTCGGATCAGATTCGGTGTCAACAGTTACATAACTGATAAAACGATCAATAATATGTTGCATTTTAAAATATTTAAGATACACAAAAGTACGACTATTTCATTAAAATGAAACGTCGTACTTTTTAGAATAAATTCAAATTAATGAAGGTATAATAGGGTATAAATGATAAACAGTAGCAGTACAACCGTTATAAGGAACGAATTGACAAAAAACAGAACCAAACTCTTTAGATTTGAGATATAACGTTTCTCGCCGTAAAAAAAACGGTGTGCTTTAAAAAAGTAGGTAAAGCCCCAACCCAGATAAATACAGGTTAGTATAAACTCTAAAAATGTTAAAAAGCCATTATCACCCATTAGTTTCAGCAACCAGCTCACTGTTAGAAACAGCATGGTGTTGAGTAGCAGGAATGAAAAATAATGGAGCGTAAAAATACCGTGCTCAAAATAGTACCATTTCTTTTTATTGTGAAAAAGCCATAGCGAAAAAGCAAATAACGGCAGATAGAGGAAAAGTACTTTTGGAAGGTTATGAATAAATGATTCCTTGAATTTTTCGATGATTTCTTTTGTAGTATATTTTTCGTTTATTTCGGCTACCCTTTTTTCAAATTTTCCCATTATTCCGGAACCTTTTTTGGCTGCCGGAAGCGTCTTTTGTATCGAATCGTATTCTTTTACCGAACTATAGTTGCCTATGGTTGGGATTTTTCTACCTGTGCTTGCTTTTAGAATCGAATCGGCTTCTTCGTAGTTGTAATCATATTTGTGGGCTTCTGCCTTACGTACCTCACGTTGGGTTTCGTTATCGTGATCAATTTCCGGAAGTACTCCAGGTAGGAAAAAAGTTATAAAACTGATAAAAATATACAGCTTTACAGGAGCCACATAGTGTTTTCGTTTACCGGCCAAATATTCACGGGTAAGGCGCGAAGGACGAAACAACAAATATTTCATGGTTTTCCAAAAGGCATTGTCATAATGCGTAAAATCTTCTACAAAATGCGTAAACAGATAGTGAAATGACTTTCGGGATTCGGTGTTATCCTGACCGCAGTTTGGGCAGTATTTTTCGGTAACAATTTTTCCGCAATTTAAACAGTCAATGTGATCGCGTATTTTATCGTGGCTCATTATAGGGCATATTGGTGCGATAAAAATAATAAAAATTGATATTTATGAATAAAAATTGATAAATAAAACAAAATATTTATTGTTTATTTAATGCTAAAGCTCTTCATAGGAATGTTTTAAATGGGAAACCAATGCGATGATTTCCGGAGCTTTTAGGCTTTCACTTTTTACGCGAAGGATCTTATCGCAATCTTCCAGATCAAAATTAAAATGGATAATGTTACTGTTTGCTTCGAAAATACGACTGATGGCTCTGGCGTCTTTTTGACTTTGGACGCTTGTTTTAAAGATATATAACATAGTTAGCATCGGATTAATTTACATTTTTCCACCATTGGGTGAAGGTTGTATTGGCATCGAGATTCATCTTTTCTCCAATCATAGGAGTACAAAGACGTAAAGCCGGGTTGTCGTTTAAGGTTTCCAGACGGGAAATGGGTTCGTCCCAGTTGTGATTGGCCAGCGAAAATTTACTCCAGTGAACCGGAATCAGCTTTTCGGTATTCAAATCCTGTGCGACCTGCAGGACTTCTTCGGGCATTAAATGAATGTATTTCCAGTTTTTATCATATTGTCCGCATTCAATAATGGCCAAATCAAATGAGCCGAATTTATCTCCGATTGCCTTGAAATGATGATCATATCCGCCATCGCCACCGATAAAAATTCTTTTATCGGGTGTTTCCAGTACAAACGACAACCATAGCGATTTGTTTCGGGACAATCCTCTGCCGGAAAAATGACGTGCCGGTGTGGTATGTAATTTTGTATTATTGATCAACTCAATAGTTTCATGCCAGTCTTTTTCGATAATACGGGATTTGTCATAACCCCAATATTCCAGATGTTCGCCTACGCCCAATCCACAGATTACGGTTTTAACCTTGCTTTTCAGATTTTTTACCGTTTCATAATCAAGGTGATCCCAGTGATCATGCGTGATGATCAGATAGTCGATTTCCGGAATATCGGCTGTGGTATAACGATCGCTACCACCAAAACTTTTGGTCGTCATCCGGATAGGAGAGGCGGCTCCGCTAAAAACCGGATCGATCAGGAATTTAATACCATTGGTTTGCAGGAAATAAGAGGAATGTCCAAACCAGATAAAGACATCCTCATTTCGAGCGATTTTATGCAGGTCGGTTTTTACGGCCGGTAATTCCGAGCTTGGTTTTACCCGGGTGTTTTCTTTAAATATAAATTCCTTTAAAACCGAAAAATAGCTGGCACCTTCGGTTAGATCGGGTGTTTCACTGCTATTCTGAAACTGTCCGTCATGGAAGTTTGGTGATTTTTTTATGCGTTCCAATCGTTCGCCCGATGGAAGTTTTCCAAATTTGGGTTGTTGTAAAAACAAATAAACGCCAAGAGTAAGGGATAGGATTAAGATGCAAAGGGGTATCATAATTTTTCGTAAAAGCATGTTTTTTTAAAATAGTTTAGATTGACTAATCACTCTACAGTATTTAAAAAAAAGAATTAGTGAATCATAATCCAAAGGGTTTCGTAGGAGTTATAGATCACTTCTTTTTTCTCTTCTGGAGTTAGTTTCGATTGTCGTAAATACTGTTGTATTCCGAAAACGTAATTGTTCACGATCGCAATAAGGTAATCGATCGGTTGTTTTTTGATATGATTTTGTTCCATAGCTTCTTCCAGTTCTTCACATCCTTTTTTGGATAACTTCTGAATTTCTTCATAATCCATTAGCGAAGCATAAGGCGAAAAGTAAAATTGCTGAATAAAACGGAACTCATAATCGTTTTCCAATGACCATAACATCAGACCGATAAATTGTTTTTTAAAGTGTTCTTTATATTCGGTATGCTCGTCACGATAGCTTTCAATATGTTGGGCTACCCGTAACTTAATATCGATATAAAGTGCGATGATCAAATCTTCTTTAGTCTTATAATAATGGAATAAAGTACCGTTGGCTACACCGGCTTCTTTGGCAATCTTACTGGTTGCTGTTCCATGGAAACCGTAGTCTACAAATAGTTTTAAAGCAGTGGTAAGGATTTCTTTTTGTTTGTCCATAATTTAGATCGACTAATCAGTCGGTAAAAGTACTGCTTTTTATGTAGCGATTTAGTATTTGGCAAAAAATTAACTTTTTTAAAAAGTAGCGGTATTAAAAAAAGCACCTTTATGGTGCTTCTGCTTGTTTTATAATGGGCTAAAAAGAGACCGGAGTAACTTTCTGATTTTTTTGTGCCTGTTGTTCGGTAAAAATAAAGAAGACCGAAAGGAGTAAGCACAACGGAATTGTGAGCAATACATAGTCGCTTTTTATTTTTTGAAACGCATTGATCAGTCCAAAGGGCAGTAGTATAATAAATAATTGTATCAGTATTAGGCTGATTGTCGCCAATAGGGAGTTGTCCGAATGCTGATTCTTTTTTTCACAACGTAATTGCAGTTCGTAATAATCGGCCAGATGTCCCAATAAGGTCAAATGCTGGTTGTTGTCGATAATACCTTGATCGAATAATTCTTTTACCCGATGCGATTGTAAAGCCATGAGCTGTTTGGCACTGTTTTTTTGATTGCAGATATAGTCGATTTCATTTTGTGAAATCAAGGGCTCCAATTCGGTTTTTAGGCTAAGGATTTCGTTTTCTTGCTGTGAGTTCAGCTGATTCTGAAGTACAAGCAGCCATGCCTGATGTCTGTTTTTTAATTCCTGATAGATTTCTGCTTTTATTGCAAAGCTGTTTTGCAAAAAAGAGGCCCATGTAGTACTTGTACGAATAATCGTATTCCAAAGCATATCGGTTTCGGAACGGTGTTTTTGGATTCGTATGTTTTTCAGACTAAAAACAATAAGTGATAACAAACCGATAATCGCAACGGGGATCCACTGTAATGTGATCCATTTTAAGTCAAGATACTGGTATGAAAGTGTTTGAATGACAGCCCAGAAAATTAATACGTAACCAATATTTTTAGGCCAAAATATAAACTTTTTGCTAATTGTTTTGTTTCTTTTTGTATACATAGCACTTGATTTTTAACAATAATAATTACATATTGTACTATTCCGGTAAATTGTTGGGGGGTTTCTTATAAAATTATACTTTTTTCTTGATTCTAAAATTTTATACCATTAAAAAAACAAACATATCGATAAAGTGTCATATTTTACCGACGAAATGCATTTTTTAATGTGTATATAATGAAAGAATAATCATTAAATAAGGTTACTATAATATAAGATGCAATTGGCGTGGTTGTATCGACAGAAGGAGAATAAAAGTCGGAATTATAGTGCTGAAATATCCGATTCCAGCGATTTATCAAAAAGGATAAATGACTTGCTACCGAGATTTAACCTTTTGTTTATATGAAATCGTTAACTTTATAGGAGCTAAAAAACAACAACTATGAAATTAATCAGAAGAGCCAGTGCGAACTGGAAAGGTAGCGGTATGGAAGGAAAAGGTTCCGTATCCACGCAAAGTACAACATTAAACAAGGCCAATTTGTCGTTTAAAACCCGTTTTGAAGATGGTGTGGGAACCAATCCCGAAGAACTGATTGGTGCGGCGCATGCCGGTTGTTTTTCAATGAAGTTAAGTTTCGTATTAAATGAAGCCGGATTTACAGCCGATAACATCGATACGAATGCCAAAGTAGTTTTCGAAGATGGTAAAATCACTCAGGTACAATTGGACGTTAAAGCCAGCGTACCGGAAATTTCGGAAGAAGCGTTCCAAAAAGCTGCTTTGGATGCCAAAGAAAACTGTCCAATTTCACAATTGTTAAAAGCCGAAATCATTTTAGTAGCAGCATTGGTATAATAAACAACACCTGACAGGTTTCGAAAACCTGTCAGGTGTTTATAATTCGATTATGGTTTATTTACTTTCAATTAGCTTTTCCAAGCGCGCCATCATTTCGTCTTTTTCTTTTAGCATACGCTCGTATAGCGCAATCTTCTCTTCGTGAAGCTCAACCAATTTATCGATAGGCCGGACTCATTTTATATGCCTATACCTTTGTTTACCTCAAACAACAGTCGGAAGCGGCAGTAGCCAATGTAAGAATAGCCGATGGCGGTTTTGATTATTTGTTGACGTCCGATGTGAAACCGGGACAGGATACGCTGACGATTCCATCGGAAGCTGAAGGTCAATCGGTTCGGGCTATCACTTCTCTCTGGGGCGTTTTCGAAAAAGCTTATGTGGTTACGGCACATCGGAAAAAACGATTTGATAAAGTCGGATTATTGGCAACAAAACTCGACCGTGTCGAATCGCCAACGCTTTATTTGAGTGATGAAAATACGCCGTTGATTGTCATTGGAAATACAAAGATAACAGGAAAAGCGGTTTTACCGGAACAAGGAATACGACCCGGTTATATTGCCGGAAACAGTTTTTACGGAAAACAATTGGTAGCAGGAAGCATCGGACGCAGTAAGGGCGAATTACCAAAATTATATTCAAGTTACCGCGATGCATTAAAAATGCTTACTGCGATACTTTCGAAAAATAAAAATGACGAAAATACAGGACTTCTAAATCAGAAGCATTCAGTTTGCTCGTTTAGAGAAAAAACGAAAGTAATTCGTTCGGCCGATCCGCAACTACTGGCGGATGTTAGGCTTACCGGAAATTTTATCGTTCGGTCGGATTCGCTGATTGTAGTAAAAAATACTTCGGCATTAAAAGACATTATCCTGATTGCCCCAATTGTTGAAATTGAAGAAGGAACTATCGGTACGTTTTAGGTTATTGCTTCGGAACGGATTAAAGTGAATAAGAATTGTGTCTTGGCCTATCCGTCGGCTTTGTTATTAGTAAAGGATCCGTTAAAAAACAATACGCAGCAATATTTACACGATAAGCAGCTTTTTATTGATGAAAATGCGCAGGTAAAAGGAGTGGTCGGATGTTTACTTGAAAAAGTGCTAACCGATTTTTATCCGCAAATTGTAGTGGAAACCTCGGCCAAAATCGCAGGACAGGTATTTTGCGACGGAAATCTGGAATTAAAAGGTACTGTTTCGGGATCGGTATATACCCGATATTTTCTCACCAATCAGGGTGGGTCGATTTATTTGAATCATTTGTTTAACGGTGTTGTTGAAAATCAAAATATACCAGATTTTACGGTGGAATGCTTTTGGAAGATCAGGACAAAATTGTGGTGAAATGGTTGTACTAAAAAAATAAGATCGGCTACATTAGTAGAAGTATTGGTTGCTACGGCACTGATTGTAATTGTTTTTATGATCGCCAGTCTTATTTTAAATAACTTGTTGTTAAATACGTTTTCTAAAAATACAAATCCGATTGAAAATAAACCGAATGAAGTGGAATGCCTGTTTCAGAATAATATGTTGCGAATGCCCTATCGGGAAGAATGGCAATCGTGGACTATTAGTATCGAACCCGAAGCCAAAAAGGACAAATGGTACCGGATTAATGTGGTAAATACGACCAACAGTAAAGTAATAACCCGAAAAAGCTGTCATGTTGAATAAGAAACTCTATTCTTTTACCTTAGCCGAATTACTTATTGTAATGGTACTTACTGCCATTGTGGTCGGATTAGCATTTAGCATCTTGCGATTGGTACAAAAAGAGATCATTGGCTTTTAGAAACATTTGGACAATCAGGTTGCGTTGGCATTTTTTGAACAAAAGTTATGGCAGGATTTTTCCAAACATCCGCATATCGAATACCAATCGGCGGAACAACTACTTTTTATGGTATCTGAAACCGATACAGCCCGTTATTTCTTTCGAGAATCCCTGTTAAGAAATACCGATACGATACAACCGAAATTGTTGTTGCAAAAATTGTTTTTTCAAGGGAGAGAGGTCAGCGGCGGATCGGTTGATGCCATTTCATTATCGGGTGAAACGAATTTACCGAATCATAATGTTTTTGTTTCCAAAAGAAACGATGTAACTTTTTTTATCAACACCAATGGCTTTTAAGTTAGAAAATAGACAACAGAAAACGGTAGATAAAGGACAAAGCGACTTACAGGCGCTCTTAAAAAAAAGATTGTGCTTTTTGGCGGCGGTTTTACGACCAAAAAGAAACAGGCTTTTTATCAGGAGCTGGCCGTGTTGTTAAAAGCCGGAATTACCCTAAAAGAAGGGCTTACGCTGATTATTGAATCACTTAAAAAACCGGCGGATAAAGAAATGATCGGGAAATAACCGATGTGGTTAACTGAAAACCGTTTTCGGAAGCGATAAATACTTCGAAAAACTTTTCCGAGTATGTATTCTATTCCTTGAAAATAGGGAAGGAAACCGGAACGATTGCACAGGTTTGCCGGGAACTGGGTGTTTTTTACGGCCATCCTCGTTGTATTTTTTATGTTGAGTTATGTGGTACCGATGTTTCAGGATATCTTTAAGCAAATACCTTTTTTAACTAAAATGATCATCCGTTTATCCGATCTTGTAAAATCCTATGGTTTTCTTTTTGTCCTATTAATGCTATCGGCTTTATTTGCTGGAAGACTGCTTCGGAAAAATGAAAATTATACAAAAGCAATCCATTATTTAGCGTTGCGAATCCCGTTTTTAGGACCTTTTATCAGTAAGGTTTATTTGGCACAGTTTACGCAGGCGGTTGCGTTATTAACCGCTTCGAAGGTTCCGATTCTGAATAGTATTCAGATGGTGAAAATAATGATCGGTTTTGTACCGCTAAAAGAGGCATTGGAAAATGTAGAAAAAAATATTCTTCTGGGACATAGTTTAAGTATCAGTCTAAAAGGAAACCGAATGTTCGACAGTCGGATTATTTCACTGGTTAAAGTGGCAGAAGAGACCAATCAGACCGAATATGTCTTTAAACAATTAAACGAACAATACAATCAGGAAGTCATTCTGCAATCGAAAGTAATGTCGATCGTACTCGAACCGCTTATTATCGTTTTTGTGGGCGTATTGGTGGCCATGTATTTGCCGATGTTCTAGTTGAGTAATGTTATAGGCTGGTTATTATACTATTATTTATCGGATTATACGAAATAAATTGTATTTATTAAAACTATTTTTACATTCAAATTTTTATTAATTAATCTAATTCTTATTTTTTTAAATAACCATTATCAAAAGTGGTTAAGTCTTAAGTGCTCCTTTTTTATCCCGGCAGTTTTTCCGGTGCAGGTTCCCGGTAGATCACAGAAGTGATGCTCTGAAGAAACGCTTCCAAAGCATCGAGTTCTTCTTTATTTAGTTCCAGTTTTTTCAGTAAAGGTGAGGTTTTCGGAAACAGTTTGTCGTTTACCTGTTCGCCTTTTGGTTTTAAATTGGGCATACCGGCATTATACAGATTTAAAACACCGCGTAGTTCCGGGAAAAGACCATTGTGCATATACGGTCCGGTTTTTCCAACTTCACGTAGGGAAGGCGTTCGGAATTTACCCACATCGTCGGCATTTTTGGTAATGTTATAACGTCCTAAATCTTCGTATTTACGACCGTAGTACGTTAAACCGGCATTGTGAAACTGATTATCAGAAAATAAAACCGAATTATGACAGTTAATGCATCGGGCCTTGGTACGGAACAGGTGTAAACCGGCTACTTCCTTATCGGATAATTGTGTTGAATCGCCTTCGATAAATTTATCAAAACGACTCTTACGACTCACAACGGTGCGTTCGAAAGTGGCAATGGCTTTAAAAATTTTCTCTTCGGTTACCTTTTCATCGCCGAAAGCCTTTTGGAAAAGCGGCTGATACCCTTTTATTTTTTTGATCGTTTTAACCGCAATATCCATGTGGTTGTTCATTTCCTTGGTATCGACAATCGGGAAACGCGCCTGATCTTCCAAACTGGCCGCACGTCCGTCCCAAAAAAAGATAGTGGAGTAGGCTACGTTGATGATCGGTTTGGAGTTTCGGGTTCCCGGCGTACGGTCGTGTCCGTGGGATACTCGTTTTCCGTCGCCCCATCCTAATTCGGGATCATGACAGGAAGCACACGAAATCTGACCGGATTTGGACAATCTCGGATCAAAGAACAATATTTTTCCAAGGTCTCTTTTGGCTTCGGAATACGGATTTTCGGCTGGAAACTTCACCTTAGGCAATACACCTAAATCCTGAAAATCTACAACGCTACTATCGACAGTTGGCTTTGGCCATGTGCTCACATCGCCGCTGCTGTATATTTTTTTCAGATCGGCTATCGAATAATACTTTTCATCGTCTTTATTGCTTTTTAGAGAAACCAGTCCGACGAATAAAAAACTAAGGACTGTAAATCCAATAATCTTTTTCATACTTAATAAATTATCGAGATCCCACCGTTAAAATAGGTACTCGCTGTGGTATTGTAATCCGTTGTATAGGTTTTGTATTGATCACCTATTGCAACAAGAGTATTATAGTTTGCAAAAATACGTAACTTTTTAGTTTTAGAAAGGCTGTATTGGTATTGCAGCATAATATTGGAACGTAATTTTGAAGTGGCATCATACGCCTGATCCGGTTGGATCACATTATTGGCAAACGACAGGTTCGATGTGGAAATCGGAATAAAAAGCAGACTTTCACCCAACGCCTGATAGTGTTGTACACCTAAAGCCAGATTTAGTGTATTTTTCTCTTTCGACAAGAGGTCTTTGTTAAAAGCAGCCGAAAGTTCCAGTGTATTCAATCGTTTGTCGGTACTTCCCAATAAATCGACGTATTTATGACGCATATAGTTGGCTCCGAATTCAAAGCTGTAAACGACACGGTTTTTATCTTTTTTGATCACACCGCTGTTAAACGAGAAAATATCCAGATTCATACGGTAATTCTGTCCGTTTTCCACAACCGAAAAGTTATCTCCTTTTTGCTTTTCGTAGCCAAACCGAAGTTTATAGTCTTTTTCCACACCGTCATAGAAATAATTCAGGTCGGTGGTATGGGAAACCAGACGGTACATAAACTGCTTTAGTTCGTCATCAATATACACATAACCGCGTGCATTTTTGCCGTAAAAGCTTTCCAGCGATTTATTATAACGATAGGAAGCATTCCAGCTGTTTCGGTTGTTTTGGTATTGATAGCCAAAGCCAAAGTTTTTATCGATCGTATTAAAAATATAACGGTTGTATGACGAGTTAAAGATAATACGGCCATAACCGGATGAAAAACGGGTAAAGGTTTCCGGATAGGCGGGGGCATTTGCGGCATCGTTTACATACGTAATGTTATCGGTTTCCGTTTTTTTGGACATTCCGGCAAATACGATCAGGCTGTGGTTACGGAAATGGTATCCGGTTTGAATCTCACCACCATAGTTACTCAGTTCGATTTCCGGTCGCGGATCGTTGGTACGGTAGTTTTTACCGTTTTTATAAAATGCTTTTCCGCCTAACAGGATGTGATTGTCAAACTGATAGGCAAAACCACCATCAAGATTGTATTCCTGATTGTCCCAGTTTCCTTTTCGGGGCGCAAAGAAATAATTGGGCGACAATACGTTTTGATTTTCCGTTCGTTGGGACGAAAAGTTATAACCCAGTCCTTTTTCAGACGATTTATCGAATGTAAAACCACCAAATAAACGTAGTCGGGGTTTTACATTATATATTCCCTGAGTGGAGAAACGGTACTGCGTTGTTTTGTCGGCCGTCTGAACACGTTTTAAATTCAGGTTTTTCTGACTGAATTCGATTTGTGTCAACGTAAAGTCATTCAAATGTTGTGTCGTATAAAACAACGGGTTTTTCCAGAATTGCTGGCGGATGTCGTTGTAGAATACATTTTGAGGTACCGATAAACTATCAGTGAGCTGCGCCTGAACGGCACAACTCACTAACAGAATAAAATAGAATAGTACTTTTTTTGAAGTCATATTGTAAAGCTTGTTCTTAAAAAATAAGAAACGTTTATAAAAAAGTCTGTTGTATCAGACTAGTTTGCAAAACCTCTTGGATTTGCTTTTTGTTTTATGAAATCGTTAGAAGAGTTGTTGGTGTCTTCTAAGATCTTACGTCCGTTTACGATCGATTTTACTTTACGGTAAACCGCTTGCGAGTTATAAGCAGCGTCACAGTTAACAGATGAAGCATCGATTTGGGATTGTAGCATTTTTGGACGTTGGCTACTTGGGTTGTAGTGTTGTAATTCTACCCCATCGATGATTTTATTGTTCGGAATCTGAACAAAGAATTTTGTCGTATTTGTAATCGAAGCAATAGACGGATCCGGGAAATTCTGGTAGCTGTTTAAATCGTCACCACGGAAAATTACAAAGCTGTCACGGCCTAAGTTATCCATAAGAAAATCTTTGTTCGGGCTGCTGTAACCTGGTCTTCCCCAATAGGCAATTTCCATATCGGTTACTGCCGGGTTCTGAATGTCAAAACGGTATACGTCTTCTCCAAGTGCTAATCTATAGTCACCTAAATATACTTCAAAATCAGCCGTACTTAAATCTACAGTTAGTTCCGGATTTTGTACGGTAAGCGGTTCACCACTGTTGTCTACTAAAGGCGATTTGTGGTTGATTCCGGTTTGTGCAATTACGATACTTTCACCTGGTAAAATCGGGTAGGTTGTTCCCGAACCCGGAATACGGATCACATAATCAGCATATACATAATCAGTATTCGCCGATGAACCAGCCGTCATACCAATCGATTTGCTCCAGTCAAACTGACCGCTAGCTAAAGTATAAGCAGCCGTTGTAGTTGATGTTTTTCCGTAAAGCTGTCCGATACATAAACCATCCGCATAGATCGTCTCGTTCGAGTTGTTATAGATTTCAATAAACTGATCTCTGAAAACCGCTCCTTGTTGCGCATGCGAACCGGCATAAGAAATTTGTTTGATTACTAAGTCTCCAATACGAACCGTTTTTAGTTTCAATTCCGTAGCGTTTACATTAGCATTGATGATCACTTGTTCCTGCGCACCGTTAAATAATACGGTTTGTGTTTCCGGTGTATATCCGAATTGTGTGTTAAATTCAGTACTGGTTAGCGTCTTAGTAGCTGTAATATTATAGGTTCCTGGGATTACTGCAGGGAAATTTGCAATACCGTTGGTTCCGGATTCGATAGTATAGGTATCGCCGGTATTGGTGTTGGTTAAAATTACAGAACCACCGTTAACCGATTGTCCGTTAAACGTGATAGGGTCGTATTTAAGATTTACCGAAAAGTTTACCGGTTGTAGTCCGTTATTAGCATTACCGAAATCATCATCCGAACAGGATGTGAAGGCTAATGCTGCACTGAGTAATACAAGAAGTTTTTTCATGTAAGGGGGATTATAAATTAATTATTAAAATTGATATTCGATTTTGGTTCCGAAGGATAGTTGTACCATTCCTGCTTTTGGACGTCGGGTCGGTACGCCGTTGTCGATCAATGTTTCCGTTTGCTTTAGATCCAGGAAATTATTGGAATAGAATGAAAAACGGAATCCGTTTTTAAAATCTTTGGAAACACGTAAGTGAAAATTGTGAAATACTTTTTGTAACGACCGGTCGATTAATGCATTGTTTTGCGCTAATAACGGTAATAACGGATGCGTATCTCTTTCGGCTTCCGGGATAATTATTTTGTTTAAGTTTTCGTCGATATAGGCATATAAACGGTTACCGCTTCTATAATTGGTATTATCAATGATAAAATGTTCGCTTCGAACAGCAATTACCAATCCCACTTTTGGAAGGTGGTAATTGATATTCGCGCCCAATCGGAAGCTTTTAGAATTTTCGTCATACGGTTTTAAAACGGCCATCTTTTCCGGTCTTGGTGTCGTACTGGCGATACGCTCGAAAGAATCGCGGGTATCGGTATTAACTGTTTCAGTATAACTTCCCTGAATATCGAAGGTGATATTTTTAAATGGTGTTTTTTCAAAACTCATAAAAAACTCTAATCCCCGGTCTTTCGATTCGAATTTGTTGACCAAACGACTTTGTAAATAATAGAAAGGCGTATAACCTGTTACCTGATAGGTTGGTGTTTGTGTACCGTTAAACTGTATGTCAAGTATGGCCATATCGCGTACACTTGGGATACCTTCATTGGTAATTCCATCGTACATTTTGTTGTAAAAACCGGTTAAATTAAGGTTTCCGAAAGGTAGTTTGTAATCAAATCCCAATTCGGTACGTATACTTTTGGTTGGTTTCAGATCTTTATTATTGGCATAATCAATAAAAGTCTGTACGATTCCAAGGTTGTAATAACCCGGGTAACGATAATCGCCCAAAACGGCATCATAGTAACGCGGACCAGTATAAATCTGGTTTAATGAAGGTGCTTTGGAAGTAATTCCGAAACCACCGCGAATCTTAAAATTATCGTTTTGATAATAACTGTTAATACGCGGTGCCAGTGTTGTAAAACCAAATTGATTATCCAAACGCACACCGGTATTCATATAAAAAGTGCTGTTTTCCCAGTTTCGGGTGATATTGTCTTCGGCGTATAGCGAAAACTGGTATTCGGCACGGATGTTTTCGCCATAATTATACGGTCGGAATCCCTGACCGGAACCACCGTTTGTTGAGGCAAAAGCACTGATCATCGTTTCCGGACTGCCCAAACGCCCGCGTCCTTTGTTATCGCTGGTTCGGAAAGAGGTACCGAATAATAACGAATGCGACCAATCGCCGGTGTTAAATGTTTTGTATAAATCGGCCGACGCAAAAGAGGAAATCGGAATACCTTCTACCGCTTTAACGGATGTATAGCTCGGTAGGGTATAAGTTCCGGAATAAACACCTTCTTCGGTACTGGTTCCGACAATACTACCACCAATATTCACAAACTTGGATTCATATGTAAGTTGATCACTATATCTGAAATTCGCGTTGATATCCAGATTATCGAAAAAACTGTTTTCGCTGAATTTCCATTTAAAACGATTGGAAACGGAAAGGTCTTTCTTTTTGTTTTTTACAATTTTATTATCGGTATCTTCTTCTTCGTAATTCACATTATCGTTATTAAAACCATAATCCACCGAAAAAGAGTTGCGGATGTTTTTACTTTTACTCGTCCAGCTCCACATTAAATTTGTAGTAATCCGTTCGTATTCGGTATAGGAAACACGCGGTTCGGCATTCGATTTTAAATAATTAACCGTAAGGTTTACAAAACCGATTTTATCGTTCACTTTAAAACCTTTGGCAAAGCCATATTCGGTTGTTCCGTCGCGTAAGGAAGTATAGACGCGATACGGAGATTTACCGGCTTTTTGTTCGATTTTGATCAAACCGGATGTCAGATCGCCATATTTGGCCGATGGAACTCCTTGTACGACTTCTACTTTTTCGATATTATCCACCGGAATTTCCCGTAAATCGGCACCAAAATTGGCATTCGAAAAATAACCGTTAAATCCGGACGACGACGACGGATCGCCAAAACCTAAAAAGTTAGGGGAGAAAGGCGGGCCGTAATTTCCGCCATAGGACTGCATATTTTCGTTATTCGAAATTGGAATACCGTCGACAACTATAGCCGTTCCGAATGATTTATTTCCAAAACCGGTATTAGCAGCGGTAGAAGGGCGTACCGTACGGAAAGCGATCGGTTTGAATTCGTTTAAGGTAAAATTGGTAATGGCTTGTCCGGGTAATTGCTCCAGTACTTCATTAAGTGAGAAGGCCTGTACCTGTTCGATAACCTCTCGGCCAATGGTAATTTCGGAGAATTTTTTTCCTTTACGAGCCGTAACGACCACTTCATCCAGACGTAAATCCTGTTTTTGAAGGAAAACAACAATCTTTGTATTTAGATTTTCTTTTTTATAGTTTAAGGTTGTTTCCTGTTTTCCTAATAATCTAAAGGTAATACTTACTTCTTTAGTATTGGGCATACGCAACTGGAATGTGCCCGTTTCGTCGGTAATTGCCCAATCATTGGTTTCGGGATTCACAACAAATACACTTGGTAACGGTTCTTTGGTATCACGATCGAAAACCTGTCCGTTAATGTGTTTTTGTGCCACTACAGTTTGGAAGGCGAGTAGTATAATGACGTATAATAACCTCACTTTATTTTGGTTTTTTTAATGGCACAAAAATACCATCATTATTTTATTTAGACTAATGCTAAATAATTTTTTTGTAGTTTATGTCTTTTTTAAAAATAATTAACAGGTAAAAATGAGTTTCTTTATTTTTTTGGGGTAAAAAGAGTGAATAGTTTAAGTATATAGTAATATGTTTTTTATTTTATAATTGTTAATTTTAAGATTTTAAAGGTAAAATGTTAAAAATCAAAAAAATAAGCGGTATGAATGAGATAAGATATATATTTGTATATACAAATATTGTATAGTAATGAAAAGACTGGATTTTATTAAAACTATAATAGGAGGAGCAGGTATGGCAACATTATATCCGTTTTATAACTGGACACAAGATTTAAAGGAAGAAGATATAAAACTTCCGGTTTTGTTTATCGGACATGGCTCGCCGATGAATGGTATTGAAGACAACGAATTTTCGCAAACCTGGGCCAAAATGGGAAAAGATATTCCAAAACCCAAAGCGGTTTTGGTTATTTCGGCACACTGGCTTACTCGGGGAACGCATATTACAGCGATGAACCATCCCAAAACGATTCACGATTTCGGAGGATTTCCACAGGCGTTGTTCGATGTACAATATCCGGCTCCCGGTAGTCCGGAATTGGCCAAAGCTACCGCCGGACTGGTAACGACGACCGATGTCGGATTGGATCACGATTGGGGATTGGATCACGGAACCTGGACGGTGGTACGCCATATGTATCCCAATGCAGATATTCCCGTTTTGCAATTGAGTATCGATTATAACAAACCACCACAATATCATTATGAACTGGCGAAGCAATTGGCGAGTCTCCGTAAAAAAGGTGTTTTGATCATTGGAAGCGGTAACATGGTACACAACCTGCGAATGGTGGCCTGGGACAAACTGGCCGAACCGGAATATGGTTACGATTGGGCGGTGGAAATGAACACGCTTTTTAAAGCTAAAATAGCCGATGGTGACCATAAAGCTTTGATTGCTTATGAAAACCTGAATAAAGCTGCAAAACTAGCTATTCCAACACCGGATCATTATTATCCGTTGTTGTATACGCTGGGATTACAGGATAGTAACGATCCGACCACGTTTTTTAACGATAAGGCGGTTGGCGGTTCGTTAACGATGACGTCGGTTAAAATTGGCGTATAAAAAAACTCCGATATAGCACCGGAGTTTTTTATTATTCGTCACTTTCTTCTTTACTGAATTTAAACGGGTAATCGCCAAAATGAGGTGCCAGCTTTTTGGTCTGATATGTCTTATGGGTGTATTTATTGGAAAGGGCAATGATGGAAACCGTGTCTTTACGCAGGGTTACCAGTGATGATGTGTTTCCATGCCACCAACCGTTATGGAAAAAGTACTTCTGACCGGTTTCGAATTCCAGCATACGCACACCTAATCCGTAGTTTCGGGTTCCTTTGCGTTCGTAGCTATAGCCTTTAAACATTTCGGCTTTCATCTCCTGACTTAAAAAATCGTCGTTATAGGTCGCGATATCAAATTTTAAAAGATCCCGCGGTGTGGAATAAATATTTTTATCGCCATATACCTGATCCAGAAATTCAAAAGCTAAACGAAGGTAATTTCCTTTATACGACTGACTTACTTCGTCTTTCTTTTTCAGATCGTCAAAAACGAACGTATGGGTCATTCCCAGCGGTTCAAAGATCATTTCCTTCATGACTGTCGGATACTTTTTTCCGGTTACTTTTTCAATGATCAACGCTAGTAAAGCATAGTTTGTATTACAATAGCCGAAACGGGTACCCGGCTGGGATTCCAAGCCTACGTTTTTAGTCGCCAGTATAGTTAGCACATCCTGATTGGTTAAGGTTTTTTTCTTGTCCCAAACGCCTTTATCAGCGGTAAAGTAGGCGTAGTTTCGCAATCCGCTACGGTGGTTTAACAACATCCGTACCGTGGTTTTTTCATATGGAAACTCAGGAAGATAATTTTTAACAGGAAGGTCAAACTTGATTTTTCCTTCTTCGGCCAGTTTCATTACAGTTACAGCCGTGATCATTTTACTCACCGAAGCAATATGGATCGGTGTGTCTTCGGTTATTTTAGCACCTTTTTCCTTATAAGCATAGCCACTATAATTTTCGTAAATAATCTGACCGTTTTTGGCCACCAAAAAACCACCGCTATAATCGCTGGCGTTATAGTGTTTGTTGTAAAAGCGCTCAACAAAAGCTTTGTTATCCGAAATAAAACGAGTGGAAACCTTGGGTAATTTAATCGAAAAATCACCGGCTAATAAGGCAGTATCGTTAGGGTTATTGTCAGAATCTCGGGAATTATCTTTTTTATTGCAGGCGACTAATAATAATATGGAAAATAGGGGTATATATTGTTTCAGTTTCATTTAATGCGTTCCGGGGTAAAATTTAGTAAAAGGCAAATATAAATAACACACAGTATTTATAAAATGCATTGGGGAATTATTTCTGTTAAAATTTTTTGCTAAAACAGATTCTGAAAGCCATAAAAAAAGGACTGTCTACTTTAAAAACAGTCCTTTTGTAGTCCTTTTTTGATGTATTATTTACAATCCCAATTTTTTACGGGTATCTTTTTGTAAGGCATCTTTATGAACCAAAACTGAAATCGATTTTAGTTTCATATACGGAACGCTCATATAAACATAACCACCGTTGGCAACACGATTCGGATCGGTACCCCATGAGTTTTTTACTTTATAATATACGTTTCCTTTTTGGTCTTTTACTTTTCCAACAATATGCATCAGGTGATCATCCTGAGTTGCTAAATTTTCAAATTCCGCCTGACGGTATTCCGGTGTAATCGCTTTTTCCGGTTTGATTTCGGTTAAAATAGTTTTCGTATCGGCCTCATCATTTGGAATCACAGCCACACCATATTTTCCGGAGAAAGTAGGTTCGCTCACGTCACAATCCAGTTCCACGGTAAAACCATTGGCCAGTGCATTATCGATATTTGCGATATATTCTTCCAATGGAAGGTTGTAAAAACTACCGTTCGAAAAGTTATCCGGAACATTCAGGATAAACGTCCCGTAATTGGGCGTATGCGTAAACGAAGTAATCGTTACATAGTCTTTCGGGTTGATTTTGGTCATCGCCTGAAAGCTTTTCGGGGTATATTTTTTCCCTTCGTAGGTAAACTCCGTTACGTTTTTACCGATATAGATATCCAGCATCGCTTCGATGGCTTTTTTCCAGTTTGGCGATAATTTTTTTCCCGGATTTTCGGCATAGGCTTTTAGCATACTTTCCATTACGGCTACCATTTCGGCGTGGTTAAAGGTTTCGGATGTTCCGTTAAGTCCTGTAAAAACGCTATTCGGAACCAAACCGTAATCGGCTACACTATTGATCACATCATGTGCCAATCCACCTTCGCCAAATTGTGCTTTACCCTGACGCATAATATAGTTGTCCGCTTTTTTAGGATAGGTGTTGCGTACCTGATACATTTCGGATAAATCGATTTTCTTTCCGGTTAAACGAATCACTTCCGATTCCAGGAAAGAAGAAGTAGAAAAACTCCAGCAGGTTCCGGTGTTACCCTGACTGATTACCGGTAAGGCTTCTAGGTCGGTAACGGTTTGAAACTCATATTTTTGAGCCTGAGCTGAAAAAATTAAACCCAGTAAGGCTGCTGAAACAAAAATCTTTTTCATTGTATTATAATTTTTTGGAAGTGCAAGATAATGCAAAAAATGGTTTATTTTTACGCTAAAATTTAAAAATATGAGTACGATAAACTGGCAGACTGTTCGGGAATTCGAAGACATAACCTATAAGAAATGCAATGGGGTAGCCCGTATCGCGTTTAATCGTCCGGATGTACGCAATGCCTTCCGTCCGAAAACAACAAGTGAATTATACCAGGCTTTCTACGATGCACAGGAAGATACGTCCATTGGTGTCGTATTATTATCGGCCGAAGGACCTTCGTCTAAAGACGGTGTTTATTCATTTTGTAGTGGTGGTGATCAAAAAGCAAGAGGACACCAGGGCTATGTTGGAGAAGATGGCATGCACCGTTTAAACATTCTGGAAGTACAACGATTGATCCGTTTTATGCCAAAAGCGGTTATTGCCGTAGTACCGGGATGGGCTGTAGGTGGCGGACATAGTTTACACGTGGTTTGCGATCTGACACTGGCGAGTAAAGAACACGCTATTTTTAAACAAACCGATGCCGATGTAACCAGTTTTGACGGTGGATACGGATCGGCGTACCTGGCGAAAATGGTCGGACAGAAAAAAGCAAGAGAAATTTTCTTTTTAGGTCGTAATTATTCGGCTCAGGAAGCTTTTGAAATGGGAATGGTAAATGCCGTAATTCCGCATGCGGAATTGGAAGATACTGCTTATGAATGGGCACAGGAAATTCTGGCAAAATCGCCAACGTCTATCAAGATGTTGAAATTTGCAATGAACCTAACCGACGACGGAATGGTAGGACAACAGGTGTTTGCCGGTGAGGCGACGCGTTTGGCCTATATGACCGATGAAGCGGTAGAAGGAAGAAATGCCTTTTTGGAAAAACGCAAACCAAACTTCGAAAAGAAATGGATTCCGTAATGGATAACCTATAATACAATTGGCATTCGGATGCCGTAAAAGAGTAGGGGTTTCTCCTACTTTTTTATGTAATAATAATTGGAACACTATAAAAATCGTTCGGAACAAATTCCTATTTTTGAAACTATAGAAATAGATACCGACCGAAACACAGCTACTATGGAATCGTTTACCAATACTAGTATTGACACCCGTCAGTTACCGCGATTTGAAGCGGTTGACTTTGAACCACTACAGGCCGACTATAAAAAAGTGATCTTTTTTAATACCGCAGTTTTTGCCTTGATCCTGATCGGAATTTTGGGTGCGTTTCTGCTGATCAACCCGGATATGGTTTTTGGAACCGTATTATTAATAGGTGTTTTGGCGATTGTAATTGTTATTATAATGACGCTGGTAATTGCCTTGGTTTCTTTTCGCAAAAAAGGATTTGCCTTTCGCCAACATGATGTCTTGTTTAAAAGCGGTGTAATTGCCACGACCATAACTGTGATCCCGTATAATCGGGTGCAACACGTGGCGTTACACGAAGGACCGGTTTCCCGGAAACTGGATCTTGCCACAATCGAAATCTTTACAGCAGGAGGTAGTGGAAGCGATATTCGTATTGCCGGACTTCGAAGAGAACAGGCCGATCGGATCAAACAATTGATCATGGTCAAATTAATCGAAGAAATACCGTCGATTGCATCCGAAAATAACGAGGTTCCACCGGTAAAACTTACGGATGATGAACTTTAATGAACCACAACGTCAATCACTGGTCGGAATTCTGGTTATGTTTACGGATACCTTTCAGCGTATCGTACGCGGACTATGGCCGATTTTGGTGATTTGGCTTTTTAAATTTAACGAACTCAATAAAGCACTGGTTGTTTCGGGAATTGTCGGACTATTTGTGTTTGTCGCCATTGTAGCCTATTTGCAATATCGGAATTTTACGTTTTATATAGACGATAAGAATGAAGAGTTTATTATTCATAAAGGTGTATTGAACAAAACGCGGATTGCGATCAAACTGCAAAAAATCCAGCAGGTCACAATCAACCAATCGTTTATACAGAAACTGATAGGCGTTTATGCGCTGGATGTCGATACTGCCGGAACTCAGAAAAAAGAAGCCGTAGTTCGTGCCGTTTCGCATCAATTGGCGCAGGCTTTAAAAATGCGTTTGCTGGAAGGCGAAAAAAATAACGAATCCGAAACCATCGATACGGAGCAAACCAAACCTTTTATCAAAATCAGTTTTTCCAGTTTGTTTAAGATTGGAATTACTTCGAATTACCTCCGCAGTTTTGCGCTGCTAATCGCTTTTTTCGGAACCATTTATGAAAATGTTCAAAGTTATATGCGCGCGAATGAAATCGATGGTGAAAAATTCGATACCTATATCGATAAAGGACTCGCGATGTATTCGATTACGATTTTTATCCTTATTCTTTTGGGAATATTATTGCTTTTAAACCTCGGACGAACGATTATCAAATATTTCGATTTTAAAATAACCCGGCAACATCAGTCGTTGTTATTGTCGTATGGATTATTGAATACTAAAAATACGATCATCCGCCCGGAAAAAGTACAGATCGTTTCCACCAGTCGGAATTATCTGCAAAAGAAAATGGATACGCTTACCCTGAAAATACGACAGGCTTCCGGGAATGCCGATCAGGAGGAAAACGACAAACAGGCAATTACCATTCCGGGCTGTTCCGAAGCCGAACGCGATCGTATTATGGCATTGCTGTTTCATAAAATTCCGGAACAGGGCGTTGCTTTAGTACCGAATATCAGACGATTACTGGTAGGTATTATCCTCTACCTGTTTGTTCCGCTTGTTATTTTGTTTTTATTGTATACCTATACGGTGTTACCTATAGCGGAATACCTTATTTTTGTACCGTTATATATAGTTTTCACCGGTTTGTTGTTGTATTTTGGTTTTCGAAACAACCGTTTGTTTGTGACCGACGAATTTATCATCTGTAGAAAAGGCGTCTGGGACATCGAACACCAGATTATCGAGCCGCATAAAATACAAGCCATCCGTACGAGTCAGTTATTCTGGCATAAAAATGCCGATATCGGGAGTATTACTTTGTATACGGCCGGCGGAACGATTTCCTTCCATTTAGGGGATTTTTCAAAAATAAAGGAACTGGTAAATGTATGGCTTTATCAGGTGGAAACCACGCCGAAAGGTTGGATGTAGCAGAAGAGAAAAGAATAAAGAGAAAAGAATAAAGAGAAAAGAATAAAGAAAATACTATGAGTGCCAAAATCTGGCTTGAAGCCGCACGATTGAGAACCCTTCCGTTATCCATTTCCGGAATATTGGTAGGAAGTTTTTATGCTTATAAACACTATTCGGATAGTCCTAATTATTGGATTATCTTTGGTTTGGCATTCCTTACAACCTTAGGACTACAGGTGCTTTCGAACTTTGCCAACGATTATGGCGATGGTGTAAAAGGAACGGATAATAAAGATCGGATCGGTCCGCAGCGCGCCATACAAAGTGGTGCGATCACACCTGAACAGATGAAAAAAGGAATCATTATCGTATCGGTAGCCACTTTAATTATTGCAATAACGCTGATTTATGCGTCGTTTGGCAGTGACAATTTCGGATTTTCCTTATTTTTCTTTGTCCTGGGATTAGCGGCGATTACGGCAGCGATTAAATATACCGTTGGGAAATCGGCCTACGGTTACAGAGGATTGGGTGACCTGTTTGTGTTTATCTTCTTCGGATTGGTGAGCGTACTCGGAACTAATTTCCTGTATGCCCAATCGTTAGATCTGAAGTTGTTTTTACCGGCGATAAGTGTCGGTTTACTAAGTGTAGCAGTACTGAATCTAAACAATATGCGCGATCGCGAATCCGATATAAAATCCGGAAAAAATACATTAGTCGTAAAAATCGGCGCTCAAAATGCTAAACGTTACCATATCGGGATTGTGCTAATCGCCATGCTATTGGGATTGGTATTTGCTATCTGGTCTGACTTTGAAGGGAAACAGTACCTTTTTGTAGTGGCCTATATTCCGCTTTTAAAACATCTGAAAACAGTTATCGATAATAAAGATCCGAAAGCATTGGATCCCGAACTGAAAAAAGTAGCTTTAAGTACGTTTCTTTTTTCTGTTTTACTATCTGTAGTATTAACTTTTTAAACGACAAATTATGAAAATTACATTTTACGGACATGCTTGTTTGGGAATTGAAGTAAGTGGAAAACACCTTTTGGTAGATCCGTTTATTTCCGGAAATCCGAAAGCAGCCCATATTGATATCAATGCGATAAAAGCCGATTATATTTTACTAACGCATGCGCATAATGATCATACGTTGGATGTGGAAGCGATTGCTGCCAGAACAAATGCTGTAATCGTTTCGAACTACGAAATTGCCTCGCATTATGGAAACAAAGGGTTTCAATATCACCCGATGAATCATGGCGGAAGCTGGAAATTCGATTTCGGAACGGTAAAATATGTGAACGCAATTCATACCAGTTCTTTTGGGGACGGAAGTTATGGCGGTCAGCCGGGCGGATTTGTAATCGAAGGCGAACACAAAAACATCTATATTGCCGGTGATACGGCGCTTACAATGGATATGAAACTGATTCCGATGCGTACCAAACTGGATTTGGCTATTCTGCCAATCGGAAGTAACTTTACCATGGATGTGGATGATGCGATTATTGCATCCGATTTTGTAGCCTGTGATAAAGTATTGGGCTATCATTTTGATACATTCGGTTATATTGAAATTAATCATGAGGAAGCGATCCGTAAATTCTTTAACCGGGGAAAAGATTTGATGCTACTCGAAATCGGAGCTTCTATTGATCTTTAAAGAGAAAAGAAGAAAGACGAAAGAATAAAGAGAAAAGAAAACAGATACAAATAAGATTTATGGAAGGAAACCAATTGCCGACTGTAAATCTTATTTTAATTTAAAACCATCCGGTTATGTCCGACGCCATAGTACAAGCAACGTATCAAAAATACACCTTAGAGTTTAAAAGACCTTCCGGAACTTCCAGAGGTATATTAACCGAAAAAGAAACCTGGTTTATTATCCTTAAAAAAGGGGGTAAAACCGGAATAGGCGAGTGTGGAATCTTACGAAGTCTGAGTATCGACGACCGACCAGATTATGAAGAAAAACTCCGTTGGACCTGCGAAAATATTCATTTAGGCGAAAGCATACTATGGGAGCGTTTACAGGAATTTCCATCGATTCAATTCGGACTGGAAATGGCTTTCCGATCACTGGAAGCTGCCGATCCGTTTGTGTTGTTTCCGTCTGATTTTACCCGTTCGGAAAAAAAAATTCCGATTAACGGTTTGGTATGGATGGGCGACGAAGCCTTTATGAAACAGCAAATCGAAGAAAAACTGGAACAGGGATTCCGATGTATCAAACTTAAAATCGGAGCCATCGATTTTCAGGCGGAAATCGACTTGTTGGCTTTTATCCGTAGTAATTTTGATCCGGAAACCATTGAAATCCGTGTGGATGCTAATGGCGCTTTTAAAAAAGAAGACGCTTTGGAGAAACTCGAAAAACTTTCGGAATTTAGCTTACACAGTATCGAACAACCCATCCGACAAGGGAATATAGCTGCCATGGCACAATTGTGTGGTGAAACGCCATTACCGATTGCCCTGGATGAAGAACTAATCGGTGTTTTTACAAAAACTGAAAAAGAAAAACTGTTGCAAACCATTCGTCCGCACTACATTATTTTAAAACCGAGCCTGATTGGCGGATTCCGCGGTACACAGGAATGGATTGATCTGGCCGAAAAAGAGCGTATCGGTTGGTGGATTACCTCGGCTTTGGAAAGCAATATCGGCTTAAATGCGATAGCGCAATGGACCTATACGCTACAAAATAAAATGCCCCAGGGACTGGGGACAGGGAGTCTTTATACCAATAATTTTGATTGCCCGCTGATAGTGGCAGCAGGGTATTTGGGATATCAGGCCGGTGCCAATTGGAATATTACGGCCTTGACGCTTTAATTATTTGCGATTGATATAGCGTCGTTTTTTAGTGATATAAAAACTGATATAAGAACCCACCATGACTATGGCAATGATCACGGTGAGCAGGATAATTAATGATTTGAACAACTCAGTTGTAAAATCCAGATCATCGAAATAGAAATACAACTGTGTAAAGGAGTAAATCGCCATAAAAAAGTAAATAACAGATAGAGATCTTGCCTTCATTTGAGTATTGTTTTACATATAGAGGCAAATGTAGCCGATCCCTTAATACCAAAATAGGGGAAAAACCCGGTATTTTTTATCCGTTAATGCGTAACGTGTTTTTTTAACACTTGCATTTATTTAGGTGCTCTTTTTGATAATTTAACGATTTATCGACTTTTAATTATCTATATTTGTCTGTTTTTTTCTTAATATATGATCAAAAAATACTTTATTCTCCTGATTTTGTCCAGTATCAGTATCTACGGGCAGGGAGAAGCGAACAACTGGTTTTTTGGCAATGGTGCCGGACTTCATTTTGACGCTAACGGAAATGTAACCTCACTTCCCAACGGACAGATTTTTACAACGGAAGGTTGCAGCTCGATTTCCAGTGCCAGTGGCGATTTATTATTTTATACCGACGGGCGTACGGTTTGGGATCGCAATCATGTTAAAATGCCTAATGGCGATTATTTTGCCGGCCGGGGTTTATTTGGAGATCCATCCAGTACCCAATCGGGTATCATTATTCCAAAACCGGGAAATCCGGATGTCTATTATATTTTTACGGTAGATGAACCACATCATGAAAATGCAGCGACCTATCCGAACCGAAATACAGCAGTAACAATGGATGAAGACGATGGTTTTAATAACGGTTTTAATTACTCCATTGTAAACCTTTCGGTAGTGGGGAACAACGGAAGTATTGGAAATGTAACCACCCGAAACACCCACCTGATTACGTATGATCCGAATCCAAACGGTGAAGAAATCAAATACAAATGTTCCGAAAAAATTACAGCTGTTAGAGATGGTTCCGGAGGCTATTGGGTAATCACTCATTTTGTAAATCGTTTTTATGCCTTCCGGATTACTTCGACCGGTGTAGGACAAACCCCGGTTATATCGACTTTAGATCCGGTCATTACCACATCGGGTTACCGACGTAATGCAATTGGGTATCTGAAAGCTTCACCAAATGGCGAAAAACTTGCCATTGCCCATTCCCAAAACGGATCGCTTACCGGAGGAACAGAGAATAACGGGTCGGTTTATTTATATGACTTCGATCGAAATACCGGTATAGTTTCCAATCCATTGGCTGTAAAAACGATGGTAAATCCTTATGGTGTGGAGTTTTCGGCACAGTCGAAAAAATTATATGCCACTATGCGAACTGATAATGGAAATGTTCTGATGCAGTTCGATCTGGAACAAAGCAATATTCCGGCTTCAGGAACAGTCGTCGGAGGTATTGGCAGTACAGGTGCCTTACAATTAGGCCCGAATAAAAAAATATACTTTTCGAATGTTAGTTCGACTACTTTAGGTGTTATTAATGATCCGGAAGAATCGGGTTTTCAGTGTGACTTTGTTCCCAATGGCGTTACGTTGGCCAATGGTTTAGCCACCTTAGGATTACCGCCTTTTATAACATCGGTGTTTAACCCGAGTTTTCAGGTAGCGAATACCTGTCTGGGTGATACGACGACATTTACATTACCACCATCTTTTTTGAATCAGGCCAATTCAGGTACTTTAACCTGGGATTTTGGGGATGGTTCTCCGACATCAAGTGTAACGGAGCCGACACACGTTTATGCTACTGTCGGAAATTACCAGGTTACGTTAACCATTACGGTAAACGGGGAAAGTTCTTCCACTACACAAAATGTTATCATACATGAAGTACCGAATGCTTTTCCGGCAACGGACATGCATTTATGCGATACCGATAGCGACGGGCGAATGACAATCGATTTGCAACAACAGGATAATGCAATCTTAAACGGACAAAGCGCGGCTACTTTTGAAGTGCGCTATTTTACGTCTGCAACAGATGCTGCTTCCAATACCAATGCGGTCAATGCGGCGGCTTTCCAGAATACAACAGCAACATTTACAATTTACGCGCGCGTTCAAAACCGAAACAATGCGGCTTGTTATGCGTTGACTGATTTTGATGTAACGGTAACACCAAAACCACAGATTGTTAGTGCGGCCGATTATGTGTTATGCGACGATGCTACGGCCAATGGTATCCAAACGTTTACTTTACCAACACGAGTAGCCGGTATATTGGGAACGCAAAATACTGCAGATTACAACATCAGTTTTCATTTAAACCAGCCACAAGCCGATACAAAATCCAATCCGTTACCGGATAATTATACGAATACGACTCCTAATGACCAGGAGATTTTTATCCGTATTGAAAACAAAAACAATCCGAATTGTTATACTACGGCAAGTATGCATTTAAAAGTAAATGCCTTACCGGTAGCAACTCCGGCCATTTTGGTACAATGTGATTTCGGATTAAACCCGGATGGATTAACAACTTTTAACCTGATGGAAGCCAATGCGACACTTACCAGTGGTAATGCCAACCTCGTGACGACATTCTTTAACAATGCGACTGATGAAGCCAGCAATACCAATCCGTTAGCAACTAGTTTTACCAATACTACCAATCCGCAAATGCTAACGGTACGTGTAACCGATACGACGACCGGTTGTTATACAACCACGACACTGGAATTACAGGTAACGCTCACACCAACACAACGTTTTGAACTAAATGCCTGTTCGGATACGGCTTATGCTGCTTTTACCTTAACAGACACCGGGCTGGAAGCACCCGGAACCGATGTAGCGTATTATGCCACACTTACGGATGCCTTACTGGAACAAAACGAGTTGAATACCACTTTTACGAATACCATTCCTACCACTCAGTTTATTTACGCCCGTATCGAGACAAATAACGATTGTAACGGATTACACGAAATAAAATTAAACGTACGACCACTTCCTCCGGTTGCCGATGATTTTGCTCCGATATTATGTGCGCATACGTCAATACTGTTATCTGCCGGAATTGCCGATGCAAACCGTTACGATTTCCTATGGTCCAATGGAGCCACAACACCGCTTTTATCGGTAAATACAGCGGGAACCTATACCGTAAAAGTAACCGACAAAGTATACGGATGTTCGGCTACGCGTACGATTACGGTAATTGCTTCGGATGTCGCGGTGATCACTGCTGTAGAAGTAAATGATTTATCAGATAACGATAATAATACTGTAGCCGTATATGCAACAGGAACTAGTGATCATTACGTATATGCTTTGGATGATGAAGAAGGACCGTATCAGGACAGTCATTTTTTCGCGAATGTAGAAGCGGGTGTTCATACGGTATATGTAAAAGATTTCCACGGTTGCGGAACGGTTAAAAAACGTATCGCCGTATTGGGAATCCCGAAATTCTTTACACCAAATGGTGATGGCTATAACGATTTATGGCGTATTAAAGGCGCGACAATAAGTCCTTATAAAGATGCCATGGTAACTATCTTCGACCGATATGGAAAGATGGTATACCAAATGAAAGCATCCGGTGGATGGGACGGAATCTATAACCGGGAACCCTTACCGTCTACCGATTACTGGTATGTATTGGTTTTGCCGGATGGAAGGGAAGTCAAAGGGCATTTTAGCTTAAAGCGATAATATAAAAGGGTTGTTTGCATTTTTTGCGACAACCCTTTTTTTAACCTGTCAGGTTCCAAAAACCTGACAGGTTTTTTATTAGTCTCAAAGACCTGTCAGGTTTGAATTTTAATCCTTGAAAAGTGCAACCACGCGTGCCGGCGCAGCAGAACCACCTACAATTTTAAGCGGGAAAACGGCAATGTCAAAACCGGTATAGGGTAAAGCGTCCAGATTGACCAGCTGTTCGATATGGCAATATTCTTTTTCGTATCCAACCAGATGGGCTTCCCAGAATAGATCACGATTATTTTCCTTTTTGGCTTGTTTGATCAGATAGTGTAGTGGTAAATCCCAGCCCCATTGATCAATTCCCATAACTTTAATTCCCTGATCGATAAGCCAACGTGTGGCTTCGGCACTCATTCCGGTTCCGATTTCGTGAAACTTTTCGGTTCCGTTATAAATATCCCGACCGGTTTTAATCAGCACGATCATATTGGGTTCCAGTGTAAGCTGATGTTGTGTAAGAAACGATTGAATATCCTCGGTTGTAATCGCATCAAAATCGGCTTTGTGTTTCATATCGATTACGATGCCTTTTCCATAACACCATTCCAATGGAATCTGATCAATTGTTTTGGCCGGTTTCCCTTCGCAGGTTGGCGCATAATGCCAGGGGGCATCAATATGGGTTGTAGCGTGTACGCCCATCGATTTAATAGTATCATCGGCCCATCCGGAGAAATGCTGTGGGAAAAGTCGGCTTGGTAAACCTAAAAAGCGAATCAGTAGTTTCGACTTTCGATGCGGTTTGTGTTGGATCCGGACTTTCATAAACCAGGGATCTTTTTTATTGTACTGAATAGGCTTGGATAAATCGATAATCTTCATGTTGTATAGTGCTATTATAATGAATATTGCAAAAATATGTTTTAAAATAATTTAGGTTATACGTTTTTAAATTCAAAGTAAAAAATGACTCTGTTATTTGCAAAATAGTCTGGAAGTGAATGGTAATATAGTGTGTTTTTGAGAGCAAAAGCGCATCTATACAAGCAAATAGCTACTCCGAAAAAAAACGAATAAATGCAATTTAGCTACGCTTTTGTGTTAAAAAGCTACGTTTGATAATTTCTCGACGTTGTGATTATTTTTTATTTTATATTTGGGAGCTTTTATTAATAAACCAACAAAAATTAAACAATATCATTATGAAAAAATTAGTATTTATAGCCGCTTTAGCATTATGCGGTACTATTGCACAGGCGCAAACTATCGAATCAAGAAGTGGCGGTACGATAGCAAAGATTAGTAGTAACGGAACAATTGAAAACAGTAGCGGTGGCACTATAGGTTATATAAAAAATGACGGAACTATAGAAAACAAAAGTCACGGTACTATAGGTTATATTAAGAGTGATGGTACTATCGAAAACGGAAGTCACGGTACTGTAGGATATGTAAAAAGTGACGGTACGGTAGAAAATAAAAGTCACGGTACCATCGGTTATGTTAAAAGTGATGGTACGGTAGAAGGCAGTAGCCACAATACTTTAGGCTATGCAAAAGGGGTAAAAAAAGAATGGGCTGCGGTAGTATTCTTTTTCTTTAAGTACTAAGTTTTGGCTTTACATTTTGGTGAAAGACGCGGAATTAGCTATTACTTGAATTTAATTAAAAAACGGATATCCCCAAAAAAGCGACCCAACAAAAAAATGAATAAAAAAGCACAGGAATGGGCAGAAAGCTATTTTAGCCGACTGGACAAAGCCATTGAAGAATTGCGAAACCACGATCTGGTAAGTCAGGTTAACGTTATTAAATATCCCGGGGCTACGGAGGAAGAATTGGTCGATGCCGAAACACAAGTCTATGAAAGGCAGTTGGAAAACAGCGAAGATTATGACGCTCAGGCACCGGACGAACCTTTTGTTTTTAATCCGTTTATACGAGAATTTTACAAACGCAGTAATGGTCTTCATATTTCATGGCATTCGGTTATTTTCCCGGAAGCCGAAATCGAAGAGGATTCCGACGGAGAAATTCCTATAGCCAAAGACGAAGACGATTATAAAGAAGGTTGGATTTCGATCCTTTCGGCTGAATGTCTGGCCACCCAACAAGGTTTTTATTTATATGGCGAACCACAGGAAACCGATCTGGGTGAGTCGGTACAAAGTGACGGAGGATTACTGCATTATATAGACGGGTATAATTATTACCATGACGCCTGTATAATACTTGAAAACGGTAATCCTACAATTGCTTTTGGCGACGATCACAGTGCTTCGTATGACACGCCACACGAGTGCGACTTTGTTATTTATATGGAGTATGCACTAGCTACGTTTTTCTCGGTATCATGTCGTTCCAAAAAATTGCGTTTTTCAGATAAGAAAACGGTATATCCGAAACTAAAAAAAATGGTTAAAGATCAGGATTACAGTGATCTTGCAACCGTACTTAAAAACTGTAAGCACACCGATATTGATTCGGTAATTGCTTTGAGTTATAAGAAAAAAGGGCATGAATATACTCAGGAAGAGCATAGGGAAGGGCTTCCGGAACCCCTTAAAGAACGTTTACGTTTACTAATAAAATAATCAAAATGCTGTCCTTTTAGCGGACAGCATTTTTAATGAAAAAAAATATGAGTGCCAATTATCACATAAGAGTTCAATCGGTTGAAGAAGATACCCTAACCGTAGCCGTTTTTTTAGCAGATGACAGTTTTGGCTGTTTTGCCGACGAAGAATTTGCGTTGCGTTTGTTGTGCAGTCCTGATAACGTATATAAATATGACGACGACTATAATCAGGTGGCGAACTGTCCGTTGGCAGAAGAAATAAGCGTAGACAACTACCTTGATGAACGCTGGATCACCAACTACAGTCTTGATTTTATAGCCAATATCAAACTGTTAAGCCTTAACAATTTTCCGTTTGACGATTGGGATTACGACCGCTGGAGTAATGCGATTTCCATGAATAGCGATGATACGCTCGATTTTACAAATGTGGAATCCGACCATCCGGGTGGCGTAGTAGCCATAAAGGTTTTTAAACCGGAACACCTGCAACATTTTAAATCAGGAGACACTTTTAGTACCCCGGTCTATTCCTCACAAAATAGGGACGAAACGCATTATGATACCATCGGTAACTGGATGTTTTCGGAAGAATAAAATAAAACGGTAAAGCAATATGAAAAACATACAATTCGCCCATTTTGATAAATTCAACGATACGTCCAATTATAGCATGGTAGCTGACAACATTTACCAGGGACCGGACGAGGAGCATCTTTTCGGACTTCGCTACGAGCTGGAAGAAGAGGAAGACTCACAATATCCGTTGGAAGATATATTAGATAAATTTTATTTATACATTTCTGATTTTGAAGATGAAGAAAACTTTGCTACTTCCCGTAACGTTACAATCGAATTGAGCGGCGAATTGGAAGACATTAAAGCGGCGACTGCGGCTATTATTGGTAAAAGAGTATACAATCAGGAATATAACGACGAAGAAGGCGTTACACGTGTAAGGCTAGTAATAGAATAAAATACATAAATGAAAAAAAAACTTAACCTTTCTCACTCCAAAAAGAAATCGAAAATAGAAGGTTTTCCTAAGCTTCAAGACTGTCTTATAGAGGCTAAGGAATTCAAAAAAAAATTAATGCCCATAGTAAAACTGGACGGCGGAGTAGTTGATGAAAAATGGGAAGGGCTACCCTTTACCTTTATGCTCCAGAATGTAGATGTAGATCGTATCGACTTTAAACTGGAAGAGGGCAAATACAAGCTACTTACTCCGCTTAAGCTGCGAAAACTGGAAGAATATGATAAATCGGATGTAAAGCGCGAGTACCTGCAAACCACGGCCGACAAAGTCGAAGAGCTGGATTATAAGCGGGTAGACCGCTATAGTAAAGATGGTTTGTTGCAACACTCCGGATCGTTTTCACTTGATCCCAACAGGCGTATTGCCTATAGTTATGTGACCATTAACGGAGTGCCGATGCCGGTTACCAAGACGATCCAATATTTTTTGGGCAACGGGGAATGGCTGGACTCGGAAATATTTACCTACGATTATGATTCCGATGGCTTTTTAGACAAGACTACCACGAACCAACCGGCACGCGATATCACAATAACCGAAAAAATAGTATACAAAAAGACCCGTAAAGGGTTTACGGCATCCAAGGAATTGGCCCCACATCATCTTCCGGTAGTTGATAAAGAATCAGGATATGTTTACACAAGACTACCTTTTTCGGCCGTATTTAAGGAAAGTGAAACCGACTGGAATGTTACCATCGGAGGACGGTATATTATTGGTAAGGAAAAAGAAAATCGTCTTGCCGCTCAGGGAGAATTAATACACCTGCATGCCTTTAATCATTTCTATGATATGAATTCGGGCTTACTTAAATATACCTGCGAAATCGAAAATCAGAGAGAGATACCTGTCAAAGTCAATTGGAAAGACGAGTTGCCCGATACCATTGAATATACCTTTAGTTGTTCTGAGAAAAACGACAACTGGTCTTTAAATTACCTCGAAAAGACGGAGAAAAAAGTCATCATAGAACAATGGGGAAACAAACATACCATTGAACATCTGGGGAATGAGATACAGGTAACCAGCGAAAATAGGTTTGGTACAGGTCATTTTATGCTTTCAGGACATTATACCTTACAACAGGTTATCATGATGATACGAACACAAAGCTATTTATGGTGTGATGATTTTGAACAGCAACGAATTTCCGACAGGGTTATGACCCCAGGTTATACGAACCCTGTGCTGTTTAATTTTGTATATACTACAACCGAAAACGCCATTGAGCGCGTTGTACAGGAAGTAAAAATTAAGGAAAACGAGACCGAAGGAAAACTACGACTTGGCAAACCGAATTGGGTACAAAGCAATGAAACGCCACGTGACCCTGATGGAAAAAAAATGGAATTTGTAGCACAGCTGGATCATAGCAATATGTTTGGTACATTGTACCTGTTTTATTCGGAAAAACACCAACTGATCTCACAGGTATTCCAGTGCTCGTAATTGGAATCTTATTCTAAGTAATAAGTAATTGCAAACCAATAAAAAAGCCGCTCTGGTTTTTAGAGCGGCTTTTTCGTATTCCATAAAAAAGGATTATGCGGTTTCTTTTTGTGTCATACGTAAATAGGTTTCGATCGACGAAGCAAATACAATGGTTAATACGGCTCCGATGATATTGAGCCATAAGAAACTCACCACATCCAGATAATAGATATAAAAAATAAGCAACTGACTAAAAGTGGCGCCCCAGAATACCGCTTTGGCTTTAATATATTGGATATAAAAAGCGATAAGGAAAATACCCAGTACGGTTCCGTAGAAAATTGAACCAACAATATTCACCAATTGAATCAGGTTTTCAAACAAGGTTCCCACACAGGCAAAAAGAATGGCAATCAACCCCCATAGAAGAATAAAAAACTGCGTAGCATTTACATAGTGCTTTTCGTCTTTTTCGGTTTTCAGATTTCGTTTGTAAATATCGATGGTCGTGGTCGATGCCAAAGCATTTAGTCCGGAAGCCGACGAAGACATCGCAGCCGAAAGGATCACCGCCAGTAAAAGTCCGATTAATCCCTTAGGCAGGTAATTCAGAATAAAGTGAATAAAAACATAATCTTTATCGTTGGTTTCCGTTTTCGGATCAGCTTTTGTGATTAGGTCTTTGGCCTCTTCGCGCAGGTCTTTTTCTTTACTGGATAGCGAAACCATTTTTTGCTGTAAAATAGGATTGTCAAAATCCTGTTGTAATTGTCCTACATAGAGCATACTGATTTCCTTTTTTTCCTCCTGAACCTGATCCAGTTGTTTTTCCAGTTTTTGGTACTCCGCTTTATATGGCGAATGTTTGACCGTTTTGATATTGTTCGGATTAAAATGCAAAGGAGCCGAATGAAACTGGAAGAATACAAAAACCATAACACCGATCAGTAATATAAAAAACTGCATTGGTACTTTTAGAAGCCCATTCATAATAAGTCCCATCTGACTTTCTTTGATTGATTTTCCGGTTAAATAACGTCCTACCTGCGACTGATCGGTTCCAAAATAGGAGAGTGCCAGGAAAAAACCACCGGTAATACCACTCCAAAACGTATAACGGGTTTCCGGATCAAACGAAAAATCCACAATATTCATTTTGCCATTGGCTCCGGCAATACCTAAGGCATTACTAAAACTAAGTTCATCCGGCAGATAGCTTAAAATCAGGAAAAATGTAATAAACATTCCGCTCATGATCACAAACATCTGCTGCTTTTGTGTCACATTCACGGCTTTGGTACCGCCGGAAAAGGTATAAATAATGATCAGTAATCCGATGATGATATTCATCAGCGTCAGATTCCATCCCAATAGCGAAGAAAGGATAATCGCCGGAGCATAAATGGTAAGTCCGGTTCCCAATCCTCTTTGAAAAAGGAATAATAATGCCGCCAGTGAACGGGTTTTAACATCAAACCGCTGTTCCAGAAATTCGTAGGCTGTAAACACTTTTAAACGATGATAGATCGGAATAAACGTGATACAAATCACCACCATGGCAATAGGTAGTCCGAAATAAAACTGGACAAATCCCATTCCGTCGTGATACGCCTGACCCGGAGTGGACAGGAATGTGATGGCACTGGCCTGAGTAGCCATAACCGACAAACCTACGGTCCACCAGGGGGTTTCGTTATTGCCGAGAATAAATTCTTCGACGTTTTTGCTCCCTTTGGTTTTTAACGAACCATAGATCACAATAAATAATAAGGTAACCGATAATACGATCCAGTCGATACTCTGCATGGCTTAAACGTACATTTGCATTAAAAAATAGAACAATAGTATATAGAACGCATTTAGGATCAATACCAGCGTATAGCTTTTTCTCCAGGAAGTGGGTTTGTCTATCATGGGGTTATGTTTTTAAAACCGGTTTTCGAAAATACAAAAAACCGGTCTTCGTTTTTTGATTAGTAACGTTTTAAAAATCTATTTTCCGACGGCAATTAAATTGGCCATCAGTCGAAAAGCGCCGGAAACGCCTTCGGGCAACTCGCGGAAAAAGCTCAATCCGGTGTAGATATAATAGCCTTTACCGTATTTGGCAACCAATAAGGCACCCTTTTTAGGCGTTTCGCCTTTGTCGTTGGATTGTAAGATAGGCGTAAATTCGCTATTCCATTTGTCCGGATAATACAAACCCTGTTCCTGAACCCAACCTTTAAAATCGTTTTGCGTAATGGTATTCGGATAATTCAGTACTTTGTTTTTAGGATCCAAAAATGTAACGGTCGCGTTTTCTTCTGTAACCCGGTCGGATGATATTTCCAACGGATACGGTGCGATATCCTGAGTGATCAAATTACCGGTGGTATTGTATTGTACGATCATGGTACCGCCATTCTGCACATATTCAAATAAAAGCGGTTGTTTAAACTGTAGCGCTTCCACAACATTATAGGCACGGATTCCAACCACCACGGCATCAAATTTTTCCAATAGACTACTGGTGATTTTTTCCGGTTTTAACAACGTAACGGTATAACCCATTTGTTGTAAACTTTGTGGCACCTGATCGCCGGCACCCATAATATAAGCGATATTCTTTCCTTTGGTTTCCACATCGGCACGGGTAAATTTTGCTTCAGCCGGTAGCAATACCTGTTGTAAGGCAATATGTGGATAATCGATAATGATTTGTTGATGATCAAAACGTTCTCCTTCTATCATCGCAATGGCTTTGGCGGTGGCTTCCGTAGCATAATTAGGAGGCGTTACTTCAAAAGTCACGGTTTTTTCACTTCCTTTTTTATGAAGCTGGAACGGCATATATTCCGGAGTCACTACCCAACCGGCAGGTAATTCCAATTGTATCGTTCCGCTGCAATCGTCTTTGCCGGCTTTTACTTTTATTGCAACCGATTGTTTTTTCTTGTCTTTAAATAACTGAACTTTATTCAGGATTTCGGTCGTTACCTTTGGTACTACGTCCAATGGACGGTAGACTTCTCCTTTTACCGGATCATTGTATTTATAGATGATTTCGCGGGTAAATGGAATTTGTATGCCTTCGACCAAAATAGAAAAAGTGATTTTCAGGTTTCGGATAATGTCCGGATAGCCTATTTTTTGCTGATCATTTACAGTATACATTCCGGTAGTTCCTTTTTCGTTTAACCAGTAAGGCGACGTATACGGAACGTCTTTCGGTACTTTTACCGTGATGGTTTCGCTTTCGAAAAGATTATTTTTTAACGGATAACTCTGTTCCAGTGTTTCGTTTTGAGGAATAAGCTGTAACGCCAGTAATTTCATTTCGACCGGACTGCGGTTAATGGCTTCCCATTTTACTTTGAGATTGCTTCCGGGTGTAACCGATTGTTCTTCAGCAACGGCTTCAAGATACAATCCGGCGCAGTTGGCAATGATGTTTTTAACTTCTTCCAGCTTTATTTTTTTCCAGTGACTGTCTTCCAGTTGTTCGATCTGGCGGTATACTTTTGTCAGATCAAAAACAGATGCGGAGGGATTTTTAAAATCAAAACATTTTAGAATAAAATCGATTGTTTCACCAATTGGCGCACCGCCTTTAACCCGTTTCCAGGAGGTATCGATACCTTCAAAAAGATTTTGCTGATCGGTTATTCCGTCGCCTTTAATCAGTTCCAGGTATTCCATATCTTCACCGCGTACTCCGGTCGAACCAAATCCCTGGGATTGGTGTTTGCTACGACTTAACGCGGCGATTTCCTGATTGGATTTCCCAAGAGAAGGGAAGTAGACACCAGTTCTCAGGTTGATATATTTAGATTTATCGGCTTTTTCAAATTTATCTCTTCCTCCAAAAAACCACCAGGAAACGTTAAAAAACAAACGTTTCGGTTGCCATGGTTTTACAAATTGTAATTGCGACGGTTCAAACTTCGGATCGTTGGCCAGTGTAAATAATTCCTGCGAAAGCATAGCCGACGATGTATGATGTCCGTGTGTGGTTCCCGGTGAGCGATGATCAAAACGGTTAATAATGATATCCGGCTGGAAGTTTCGGATAATCCAGGCCATATCGCTCATTACTTTTTCTTTGTCCCAGATTTCAAGCGTTTCGGTAGGCACTTTCGAATAACCAAAATCGTTGGCACGGGAAAAAAACTGTTCACCACCATCGGTTTTTCGGGCTTCAATTAGCTCCTGCGTACGGATAACACCGAGAAGTTCGCGGAGTTCGGTTCCAATTAGATTCTGACCGCCATCACCGCGGGTTAACGAAAGATAGCCCGTACGGGCTTTGGTATTATTGGCAAGAAACGAAATCAACCGGGTATTTTCATCGTCCGGGTGCGCCGCAATATAAAGCGCCGAACCTAAAAAATTTAATTTTTCAATCTGGTTGTAAATTTCAGATGCGGTTGGTTTTTTAGGTTGTTGGGCAAAAGAATGTTGAAATAATAGTAGTAATAGTATACAATAATAGGGTAGTTTTTTTGTCATGATCAATTTTAAGGTTGGCTTTCCAAATATAGTGTACCTAACTGTTATAAATAAAGGCAAAGACGTTAAAATTGTCTTTGCCTTTGAATTTATAAGGATCATTAGCGTCGGCCGCCTCTGCCATTTCCATTTTCACCGCCACGTCCGCCGTGGTCGTTACCTTTTCCGTTTCCGTGATCATTGCCTCTTTCGTAGCCTCTGCCATTATTACGGTTTTCGGCTCTTTCAAAGCTTTTACCATTACCCTGATTGTTATCGGCAGTTCGGTAGTCCATTCGGTAATCGTTATAACGTCGTTCTTCACGTCGTTCGCGATAATCGTTATCGCGTACAACCGGTTGTACTACCCGTACGTCACGGTATTCAACACCTCCTCGTGGTCTTGGCTGATAGGTTACCTGAGCCGGACCGCGATAGCCTCTATAGTATTTTATCTTGTGTGATTTGTAATAGATATAAGGATTTGGTCCATAATCATGTAAGCATACTTTGTAAGCGCCATACAGATCATAGTGTCTGTAACGTCTTGGTAAATAAGCGGTGCGCACCCATCCGCCGTTGCTGAAATAGATAAACATCGCTGTGTTTATATCGTAATACATTTCAATATCCGGCAGATAATAATAGCGGATATCGGTATATCCTACAGGACCCCAGGCGGGAGGTGTTCCAATGTTTACATTTACGGAAACCTGTGCGTTCATACTTGACATGGACAGCAACATTCCCAACACCAATATTTGTATAGCTTTCATGATAATCGAATTTTTAATTAAACAATTTATTTGGGTTGTTTAACTAAAACCAAGTATTGTGCCAAAAATAATTCAGGGTGTTATGAAGCCAATAAAAAAATAAAAATAAATCGCAATTAACTGATTTTTAGTTATTTATAATTTATTAAAATTAATCCATAAATTCTTTTTCTTCGGATTGATGGGTGATAATCGAAATGGCTTTTTGGAGTAAAAGATTATTCGGATAGGTAATTCGCTCGCCATCTTTTGTTTTTAGTAACGCATGGAAAGTGGTAATATCTTCGATTTCGGCTTCGATTGGGAAATCTTTATCATGGATTTTAATGATATCGCCGATTTTAAACGGAAACGAAAAAAACAGGATAATTCCAGCCGTGACGTTACTCAGGATCGACCATTGTGCAAACATGGCTACACCGATCACGGCAAACATAGACGAAATAACCAAAAGGATATCGTCGGCTTTAACGCCCCAGATTACGGTAAGCGAAAGCACACTTAAAGCTCCGATCAGGATACTGATATATTTGATCACCAAATTGCTGCGGCGTTCCATAGTATGCGAAAGCAGTGTGAAACGCTTTACAATCTTGGTCGCCAGATAGCGGACAATGGCAAAAAACAGTAACGCAATTATTGAACTGATAATCTGGGCGGTGTACTCATTACTTATCATAATCGAAAGGCTTTATGCTACAAAGATAAGCAAATGTTGAAAGACTTTATCTACAGGAAGCCCTACAACATTGTTATACGAACCTTCGATACGGGCAATAGCCACGAGTCCGATCCATTCCTGTATACCGTAGGAACCCGCTTTGTCAAAAGGCGAATAATGATCCAGATAATACTTGATATAATTGTCCGGCAACGGATTAAAAGTGACTTTGGTAAACTCATGAAAGGTTACCCGTTTTGTCGTACTTGTAAGACAAACAGAGGTGATCACCTCATGGGTTTTTCCCGAAAGTGACCGCAGTGTTTCAAAGGCATCGTTATAATCTTTGGGTTTTCCTAACGCTTTGCCTTCGTGCCATACAATGGTATCGCTAGTTACCAGAATATCGTTATCGGCCAGTTCGCCGGTAAAGGCATTTGCTTTTAATTGGGCCAGATAGTCGGTAATTTCCTCGGCTTTTAACGTATCCGGATAGATTTCTTCGACCTCTTTTAAACGGATTTCAAAATCCAGATCCAATTCTTTAAAGAAATTCTGGCGTCGGGGAGAACCGGACGCCAGGATAATATTGTAGTTTTTAAAAAGTGTATTAACCATGATAGTGCATGTTTAGTGTGATCACAAGTATGGAAAGGATTCCGAACAATAAAACCAGTTTTAAAACCATACTCAGATGGCGGAATTCCATTTTTGTTTTGGCGCTCCATATTTTGATCAGGAAATAGAGTAGTGGACCTATTACAAAAGCCAACAGGTACAGCAAAACAAATTGTAAGCCCATTAGATTCTGATTGATATAATAGAGCAAACTCACAATAGGGATAAACGCCAATGCAAACGCTACTTTGGTTGCACGTGCTTTTCCGATAGCAATAGGTAAGGTATTCATGCCGGAATTATAATCGCCATCCATATCTTCGATATCCTTAACGATTTCCCGTATAAAGTTGATCATAAATGCAAATACGGCATAATCCAAAAGGATTCGGAATAAAATGCTTAATTGCGCCTGGTTTGTGTCGTTGATCATCGGGAATAAATCGAATATTCCGACTATAATGACGCTAACCGAAAGTAATAGTGCCACGATAATATTTCCGATAAGCAGGCTTTGTTTTAAACTGGTAGCGTATAGATATAAAGTCGCTGCGATTACGATAAATAAGGCCGAAAAACCGGCTTTTCCAATCAGGTTCGACAGGTAAAATCCGATTGTAACACCCACAATATTGCAACCGATATAGATATTATAGGCCATACTTTCGGAAATAGATTTGCCAACCACCACATTTTCGGGTTTGGAAATACGATCCGTGTCCTGATCCATAATATTATTGATCACAAAGCCTCCTGCAGCGATGCAAAGTGTCGCCATTACCAGCAGGATATACTGAAAATCGGATAAGGCTAATACCAGTCCGGGTTGTTGTTTTAAAAAGGCATAATGAAATAACAACTGCATCAGCGCGATCATTAGCAGGTTTTGATAGCGGATTAACTTTAAAAAGTGCATCATATAAAAGAACTTAAATTTTAGTCGTATTGCGCATCAAAATGTTCCATCCATTTCCCCTGAACTTTCATGACTTGTTCGATTACATCGCGAACAGCGCCTTTTCCTCCGTTTTTATGCGAAATATAACGACTGATTTCTTTGATTTCCGGTGCGGCATCCTGCGGACATGTTGGTAATCCGACTAATTTCATCACATGGTAATCCGGAATATCGTCGCCCATATAGAGGACATTTTCAGGATTGATTTTATAGATATCGGTAAACTCATCAAAGGTTTCTACTTTATCCGGTACACCCAGATAGATATCGGTTATTCCCAGATTGCGAAGGCGAATTCGTACTCCTTCGTTGCTTCCGCCGGAAATAATACAAACGGTATAACCATTTTCAACGGCAGCTTTCATTGCATAGCCGTCGCGGATATTCATATGGCGGAGCATTTCTCCGGTTTGGGTTACGTGTATGGTACCATCGGTTAAAACACCATCGACATCAAAAATAAAAGTAGTGATGTCGTTCATTAATTCTTTGTAACTCTTAGACATTATTTTTCTGTATGGATTCTGTTAGTAGTTGGTATAATTTAATTCGTTCGGGATTATCCTGTAAAAAGGTCAGATGCCTTTCGATTGTTTTCTGATCCCTACGGATAGCCGGGCCGGTTTGTGCCACTTTTGGTGAAAGGTCTTTGATCTTATTGGCTGTTTCCCGGATCAGTGGAAAAAGGATTTCGAAAGGGATGTTGTTTTCATGACAAATTTCGTCTCCGATTTGGTAGAGATAGTTTACAAAATTACACGAAAATACGGCAGCGACATGCAAACTTTGACGTTGTGCAGAATTAATTCGGAAAACTTTATCCGAAAGTGCTGTAGCGATGATTTCTAAAAACGCATAATCATCCTCACTTTCAGCTTCCAGACATAATGGGATTTCGGTAAAATTGACCGCTTTGTCTTTTGAAAAAGTCTGCAACGGATAAAAAACTCCTTTTCTGTTTTTTGGATCCAAAACATCCATTCCGGAACTACCCGAAGTATGGACTACTAATTTATTGGTAAAATTGAGTTGTTTCGAAACTTCCGGGATAGCATCATCGGATACGGCAATTATATAAACATCGGCTGCTTTAAGCCTGGAGCTATCGGAAGTGATACGATTTTCCGGTACCAAATGCGATACCGATTGGCTATTCCGGGCAAACACCTGAACCAGTGTTATCGCTTCACTTTTCAGAAAAGCCGTAATCAGATGTTGGGCTACATTGCCCGAACCAATAATAGACACTTTAATCATAGGGCTAAAATAATAAAAATTGTTCGTTTCGTGTGAGAGGAAGTAGTATTCTTAAAAATATAACAATATCTCATTTTGTTTAATTTTCGCATTTTTAAATCTTTTTTGTAAGATGTTCACAATATGTGAATATTATAACTATTGACTTTTGGGTGATTTTTGTAAGGAATTAGCCGATAATTTTAAAATATACAGTATTCTTTTACAGGTATTTACCGAAATATGTAGGAGTTTATTTAGTATTGGGTATATAAGTTTATTTTTTTCTTGTGTATTCTCAAAATGTGTAATACTTTTATGGAAATGAAGAAAAGTTCACAATATATGTTATTTATGTTTTTAGAATTTTATTTTAATAGTGTTAAAAAGTTACATTTATTGACTGTGTTGATTTCATTTGTTCCGGATTATTTTAAAGCGGAAAATGACATATTTAATGTTTTTAGAAAGAGAATCCTTTGATCCGGTACTAAAAAACCAAAATCCCAAAATTATAAGTAATCGCCATTTTGTTTGAATAAGTAGCTATTTAACACTTAACAAGACAGTATAAATGAAAGATTAATCACTTTCCGGCAGCTCCTGTGAGTTGTCAGATAGTTCTTTATATAGTTGCACAACCTAATTTAAAACTATTGCTTATGAATTGGAATTTTACCTTGAAAAAATGTTTTAAAAGGCTCCATCTGCTCTTTTTGGCATTTTTCTTTTTCGTTCACGTTGATTCCCATGCACAGGTAAGTTATGTGTATGCCAATCAACTGCTTGGTAACAACAGCCATGTTGCTGCACCGGGCAATGCGGTATCGGTTAGTACAACCGATTACGCTACACTGGAATCCTACGGTGGTATAGCCATTAATTTGGGCTCGTACACCGGTAGGATAGAGCTGGGATTCCCGACTACTGTCCCGGCAGGAACCACATCTTATGTAAGAATTCAAACCGATGCCACACTTTTAAATACACTTCTTGGAGGTGGATTAGGAGGTGCGTTGGCAAATCTTACAGGAACACTTGCACTTGGCAATCATTATTTTGAAGTCCGGGCAAAAGAAACGGGTAATGCAACGCCTGTTTTTACAGCTTCGTCGATTAATGGTTTTGCAAACGAAAACGCCCGGCTTGTATACGATGTTAACGGTAATTATTACATCGCGATTACGCCGAGTGTAGCGTATAATAGCATCGAAATAGAAGATCTTACGAATACCTTATTATTAGGGACACTAAATACCTTACGGGTTTACAGTGCCTTTCATTTTTCGGGAAGTGATGTTTGTAATCCGCCTTTTGCGACTTCCTATGATGGTACCGGTGGTACGGTAGATATATTAGGAGTGGGTGGTGCCGGAGTTACCAATCCGAATTTCGCGATCGATAATAGTAATACTACTTTTTCTCAGGTAAGTCAGGGCGTATTGACCGTGGCGGGAACCATTAGTCAGACGATATATTTTTCGACACCATCTGCGGCTACCGATCAGTTTCACCTGGTTCTACAACTCGATGATCCGTCGTTGCTCAATCTCGGGGTATCCGACGGTATTAAGATCGAAGCCTTACGGGGAACATCGGTCGTTTATTCGACCGGTTTGGGCTCTTTACTCAACCTCGATTTATTGGGATTGCTCAGTTCCGGAGCCAAAACGGATGTTGCGTTTAGTCCGGGGCAATCGTTCGACCGGGTTAAAGTAACGATTTCTTCTTTGGTACAATTAAACGCGACCAAAACAGTAAAAATATTCGATGTCTATCGTTCGCCAGCCAAGCCAACAGTAACCGCCGGAAATCAGGCGATTACGGCCTGTAGCGGTCAAACGGTAAATCTAACCGCTTCGACGGCTTCGACAAACGAGCTGGTATGGTTTAATAGTTTAATGGGGACAACTCCGTTAGCCGTAACGGCCTATAATGTTCCGTATGTTCTGAACAATGTAACGGCTAGTGCGACCTATTATGTAGCCACCCGTCAAATTGGATGTACCGGACTTTCGGAAAGGGTTCCGATACAACTCACGGTACATACCTTGCCAACCGCTGCGAATGTCACCATTAATGCCACTGTAAACGCATCCTGTACCGGAGTAGCGGTTTTAGCACCGACGACGGGTTTAACGGGAGGTGTTTTTAAATATTATACCGATCAGTTAAAAACACAGGAAATTACCACCGGATTCTCCGGACACGCGGGGATTACCTATATTAAAGATGCGACAACCGGCGCGCTGACCATCAGTGGTCTTAATGCGTCGAATACACCGAGAAATTATTATATCTCGATAGAAGTCGCCGGACTGTGTGAAAACGCAGTCAATACACTGGCGGCTGTAGCGGTAGGTCTTGGATCGGAAACACCACTAACGGTATTGGCTTCCATTTCCGGTTGTGGTTTTGTCAACTTGCGAGATGCGATCACCAATTTTGATACGTCAGGAGCGACAACCTATACCTTCTATGATAGTAGTAACAACCCAATCACCGCTGCGGTTGCGGGCGATATTACATCGAGTGGGACCTATTATATCGAGGCTTTTAATCCGGCCAATGCTTGTGCTTCTGCCCGTAAACCGGTAGTGGTAACGGTTAATCCGCTTCCAACCTTACAGGTAAACCCGGCGACCTATACGGTTAACCTGGGCGATTCGGTAACCTTACAAGCGACGTCCAATGCCACGGTAACCTGGTACAACCAAAGTGGAACGGCTTTACCGTCAAACGTAGCCGGACCGTTTACAACAGCGGGTTATTATACCTTTACAGCGGTTGCCAATAACGGACTGTGTTCGGTAAACCTTTCTGTAACGGTAAACGTAATTGACCCGGCTAACTGTCCGGTGTTTTTAGATCGTGTATATGCCGATACACAAACTTCCGGATCGATCCTTACCGGAGGAGTTATGAATGGCGCATTAGCGATTGATCATAATCCTCAGACTTTCTCGACCATTACAACTGGTTTGGGATTATTGGGAATCGGTACAACCTGGCAAAATATACAGTGGAATACGACCATTCCGGCCGGAACACCGGTTACTGTTAAAGTAGGAAGCGAATTTAGCGGATTGGCTTTACTGGGAGCGGTATCGGTTATTGGAACCAAAAGAGATGGTTTGGGGAACCCGATTGACATCGGAACCTTACAACAATTATCCGGAACGGTACTCAATCTGTTACCGGGTGAAAATAACTTCGAATACACCTTTGTACCGTCCAATACTACAGGACCGAAAGCCTATGATGGTATTCGAATCCAAATCGGATCGGTATTAAGTGTGGCACAAAGTGCCCGTATTTATGAGGCCTATTATCATAAAGTAGCCAATCCGGTAGTTTGTATACCGGGTGATGTGGAAGACGTATTTTACGGTAATATCGACTTAGGAATCGGAGCCTTAACCAGTACGGTTGGCGTAACCAATCCGTGGAACGCGGTGGATAATAACGATGCTACTTTTGCCACCATGACTACTGGTGTAGGCGTATTGGCAGCATCGGAACTAACGGTAAAATTCCGATCACCGTCTCAGTCAAGTGATGTTGTCAAAGTGCGCTTATCCAGACCGGGAACCATACTTAATCTTGGACTTATAGCTGGTTTTAGCATCCAGCGTTATATGGGGAACAATCCGGTAGGACCACTATTAGATGGTAACGGAACCTTGTTAACCTTGCAATTATTAAATGGCGGAACGGAAGCCGTTTTGGTCACCAATGCACAATCGCCAACCTTTGACCGTGTTCGTATTCGATTCGGAGGCGTGGCCAGTGTTTTAAATGCATTACAAATTCACTCCGTTACCCGTGAAGCAGCGATTGACGTTGTGGATAGTGGTGGTGATCGTATTATCGAAGTATGTTATGGCGATGAGGTGAAAATTGCCCCTATCGACTGTACGACTTTTAACTGGTATGATGCGCCAACCGGAGGTAATCTGGTAACTAGCGGAACGTCCTATACCATTCCATATAGTCTTACGGTTGGTAGTCATAATTTCTACCTGCAACCGGTACGAAGCGGATGTGAAGTGATGGAAAGAACACAAATCACAATAACAGTTCGTGCAACTTCTCCACAAGCATCTTTAACCGGAATACAGATCAATTCCGGAACGAATACAATTTTATGTAGTCCTACGGGCGCTGTAACCTTAACCGCACAACTAAACAGTACGCCAGCGGTAACCAATCCGATCTATTACTGGTATAGTTTTGATGGAACGAATCAGACTTTAATTGCCGGACAATCGACAGCAACATTATTCTTAACTGGATTGATACCGGGAACTTATACCTATTATGTAGGCGTTAGTTCCGATCAATTCTGTGCTACTTTACCGGCCGAAAGAAGATCGGTTACCTTTACCATTTTACCGGCATCGACTGCTGCTGATATTACGGTAAGTGATGTACAACACTGTCTGGTTAATCCGGCTCCGATAACGATTCAACCTACAAGTACGTTGACGAATCCGGTATTTACCTGGTATTTTACAAATGATAGCACCCAACCGATTACCAATGGAACGGTGAGTGGTGTTACCTATAGTATAGCGGCTAACGGAACGTTAACCGTTACCGGATTAACAACGGCAAACAGTCCGTATACATATTATGTAGCGGTAACAAGTAATACAACCTGTCAGAATTTGCCGGGAACATTACAGGATGTTGTAATTCAGATCAATGATACCGCTACACCAACGACCAATAATATGACTCAGAATTTCTGTAAGTCGACTAATCCGACTATAGCCTCAATTCAGGTCAACGAAGCTGGAGTAATCTGGTATAACGCGCCAACCGGAGGAACGGTAGTAGCATCCACTACGCCATTAACAACGGGAACCTATTATGGTGTATTGGTAAATGCTACCACGAATTGCGAAAGTTCAATCCGATTGGCTGTTGCGGTTCAGGTAAATGATGCGCCAACGCCAACAACCAATAATGCGACGCAGAACTTCTGTCAGTCGACAAATCCAACTGTAGCCTCGATTCAGGTGAATCAAACCGGAGTAATCTGGTACAATGCGCCAACCGGAGGAACGGTAGTAGCGTCAACGACACCACTAACAACGGGAACCTATTATGGTGTATTGGTTGATCCGACTTCGGGTTGTGAAAGCTCCATCCGATTGGCCGTTGCCGTTCAGGTAAATGATGCGCCAACGCCAACCACTAATAATGCGACACAAAACTTCTGTCAGACTGCGAATCCAACCGTAGCGTCGATTCAGGTGAATCAAACCGGAGTGATCTGGTATAACGCGGTAACCGGTGGAACGGTGGTAGCACCGACTACGCCATTAACAACGGGAACCTATTACGGAGTATTGGTTGATCCGACTTCTGGCTGTGAAAGCTCCATCCGATTGGCCGTTGCGGTTCAGGTAAATGATGCGCCAACGCCAACTACGAATAATGCGACACAAAACTTCTGTCAGTCGACTAATCCGACTATAGCCTCAATTCAGGTGAATCAAACCGGAGTAATCTGGTACAATGCGCCAACCGGTGGAACGGTGGTAGCACCGACTACGCCATTAACAACGGGAACCTATTATGGTGTATTGGTTGATCCGACTTCTGGATGTGAAAGCTCTATCCGATTGGCCGTTGCGGTTCAGGTAAATGATGCGCCAACGCCAACCACGAATAATGCGACACAAAACTTCTGTCAGACTGCGAATCCAACCGTAGCGTCGATTCAGGTGAATCAAACCGGAGTGATCTGGTACAATGCGCCAACCGGTGGAACGGTGGTAGCACCGACTACGCCATTAACAACGGGAACCTATTACGGAGTATTGGTTGATCCGACTTCAGGTTGTGAAAGCTCTATCCGATTGGCCGTTGCGGTTCAGGTAAATGATGCGCCGACGCCAACCACGAATAATGCGACACAAAACTTCTGTCAGACTGCGAATCCAACCGTAGCGTCGATTCAGGTGAATCAAACCGGAGTGATCTGGTACAATGCGCCAACCGGCGGAACCGTAGTGGCATCAAACACGCCATTAACGGCAGGAACGTATTATGGTGTATTGGTTGATCCGACTTCAGGTTGTGAAAGCTCCATCCGATTGGCCGTTGCGGTTCAGGTAAATGATGCGCCAACGCCAACTACGAATAATGCGACACAAAACTTCTGTCAGTCGACTAATCCAACCGTAGCGTCGATTCAGGTAAACGAAACCGGAGTAATCTGGTACAATGCGCCAACCGGAGGAACAGTAGTAGCGTCTACAACACCTTTGGTAACCGGAACGTATTATGGTGTATTGGTTGATCCGACTTCAGGTTGTGAAAGCTCCATCCGATTGGCCGTTGCGGTTCAGGTAAATGATGCGCCAACGCCAACTACGAATAATGTGACACAAAACTTCTGTCAGTCGACCAATCCAACCGTAGCCTCAATTCAGGTGAATCCAACCGGAGTAATCTGGTACAATGCACCAACCGGCGGAACAATAGTAGCGTCTACAACACCTTTGGTAACCGGAACGTATTACGGAGTATTGGTTGATCCGACTTCAGGTTGTGAAAGCTCCATCCGATTGGCCGTTGCGGTTCAGGTAAATGATGCGCCAACGCCAACTACGAATAATGCGACACAAAACTTCTGTCAGTCAACAAATCCAACGATAGCCTCGATTCAGGTAAATGAAACCGGAGTGATCTGGTATGATGCACCAACAGGAGGTAACATAATCGCAGCGACTACACCATTGTTAACCGGAATGTATTATGGCGTATTAACGGATCCGACATCGGGTTGCCAAAGCGCTATACGTTTATTGGTGACTGTTGAGGTAAACGATGCATTAACACCGACTACCAATGATACGACTCAGGGCTTCTGTCAGACTGCCAATCCAACAGTAGCCTCGATTCAGGTAAACGAAACCGGAGTAATCTGGTACGATGCGCCAACCGGTGGTACTATAGTTGCTTCTACAACACCATTAGTAAGTGGCACAACCTATTACGGATCGTTAGTTGATCCGATATCCGGATGTCAAAGTTCGATCCGTTTAGCTGTTTCAGTACAGGTTAACGATGGACCAACACCAACTACAAACAACGCCAGTCAGGCTTTCTGTAAATCGACCAATCCAACAGTAGCTTCGATTCAGGTAAATGAAACCGGAGTAATCTGGTATAATGCACCAACCGGCGGAACGGCCGTAGCTTCATCTACGCCATTAACAACAGGAACCTATTATGCGGCTTTGGTTGATCCGAGTTCGGGCTGTGAGAGTTCGGTACGTTTAGCGGTAGCGGTTCAGGTAAACGATGCGCCAACGCCAACTACAAACGATGCAACTCAGGATTTTTGTCAGACTGCCAATCCAACGGTAGCGTCGATTCAGGTAAACGAAACCGGAGTAATCTGGTACAATGCGCCAACCGGCGGAACCGTAGTGGCATCAAACACGCCATTAACGGCAGGAACCTATTATGGCGTACTGGTTGATCCGGTTACCGGTTGTGAAAGTTCCATCCGATTGGCTGTTGCGGTGCAGTTCTTTAACGGAACACAGGCAACCATCACAGGCGGTTCACCAAACGCTTGTATTCAGGATCAGGTGACGTATACAACCAATACCGGAATGTCGAACTATGTTTGGGTAGTAAGCAGCGGCGGACAGATTGTAAACGGTGGAACAACAACCGACAATACAATTACCGTACTATGGAATCAGATTGGAGCCAATACTGTTAGCGTATCCTACAACGATGCCAACGGATGTAGCACCAGTAACTCGGCTGCAATGAATCTGAATGTAACCAATTGTTCGGATATTACCATCACCAAATCGGTAGACAATCCGACACCGTTTATTGATGACAATGTAGTCTTTACGATTACCGTTACCAATACCGGTCAGGCGCAGTTCCAGAATATTATTGTAAACGAAGCAATCCCGAATGGCTATGCATTTGTGAGTATGGTAGTTTCCCACGGAACCTATAACAACAATACCGGAATCTGGACGATTCCGACGCTAAATGCCAATCAGGTGGCGACGTTACAACTTACTGTTAAAGTTTTATTCTCAGGCGACTATTTGAATACGGCTACCATAACGAGTTCCGACCCGGTAGATGTAGATGTGAACAACAATACTGCCAGTGCTTCAGTAGAACCGAAATGTCTGGTGGTATACAATGAATTTACCCCTAACAACGACGGAGCCAACGATGTATTCACGATTAAATGTGCCGAACATTTCCCGAATAACTCCTTAGAAATATTCAACCGTTACGGTAATCTGGTTTATAAAACAAGATATTACCAAAACGACTGGAAAGGAATTTCGAATGTCAACGGAACGTTCGACGGATCCGTTTTACCTACAGGGACATATTACTATGTTTTTGATACGGGAGACAATACAGGTACTGTTAAAACCGGATGGGTTTATATCATGAGATAATCATGATATAACCTTTCCAAAGTTTTTTATCAATTAAACACGACGCAATATGAGAATCAATATAAAACTAATAGCCATAAGTTTTTTAGGAGCGGCATTTTTGCTGCCTCAAAAGACAAAAGCACAACAAAATCCGGAGTATACGCAGTACATGTACAATACCATCACAATTAATCCCGGATATACAGGTTCGCCCGGAGTATTGGAAGCCAATTTGCTACTCCGTTCGCAATGGGTGGGTATCGATGGTGCTCCAAGGACGGGAACGTTGGGTGTACATTCGCCTATATCCGATAAAATCGGTTTGGGACTTAATGTAATCGCTGATAAAATCGGACCCTCTACGGAGACTTCCGCTTCCGGAAACTTTTCATACACCTTGAATCTGGGCTATAAAGCCAAATTGGCATTCGGTTTAAAAGCCGGTGCCAGGGTTTTAAATGTCGACTGGTCCAAAGGGCGGTATTTAGATAGTAATGATGTGCTGTTAAACAATAATATTTCCAATAAGATCATGCCATTAATCGGTGCCGGTTTGTACTTGTATGGCGAAAAATGGTATGTGGGTGCCTCTGTTCCGAATTTCATCAAACAGGATTATTATGATGATATTCAGGAATCGGTAATGGCCGACAAACTGCACTATTATCTTATCGGAGGATATGTGTTTGATATAACAGACGGACTTAAATTCAAACCATCCGCAATGTTAAAAGCGGTTTCGGGAGCACCGTTGGCTGCCGATTTATCGGCAAATTTCCTGATTCAGGAAAAAGTAACGTTGGGCGCTTCCTATCGTTGGGACGACTCGGTGAGTGCGATGGCCGGATTGCAATTCCTGGATCATTTCTTTATCGGATATGCATTCGATTATTCCACAACCAAATTAAACAAATACAACGATGGAACACATGAAATCATCCTGCGTTTCCAACTGCCACCGAAATCATCAGCAATTAAATCACCACGATTTTTCTAATACCGAAGTATATGAAGAAAATACTATTTTTCAGCCTGTTATTTTGTATCCATTTTTCCTATGCCCAGCAAAAGCTTAAGGACGCCGATAAACTGTTTCACGGAATGTGTTATTTAGAAGCGGCCAAAGCATACGAAGAATATTTGGAAAAAGAACCTAATCCGTCGATACAAACCTTAATGAATGTAGGGGATACCTACTATTATCTGAACGATATGCGTAAAGCTCTGACCTGGTATAAGAAATTATATACGGTACAGGGACAAAACCTGAACGATATTTATATGTTGCGCTATACGCAGGCACTACGTGGCGTACGCGATTATGAAGATGCGAATAAAACGACCAAAGATTACCTGAAAGGAAAAGGAAATCAGGAGATGATTGCTAGTTTTAACGCCCAACAAAAATACAATGACAGTTTAGCACAGAAACCGTCGCTATATAAAATTGTACCGTTGGAAATTAATACGTCTTATTCCGATTTCGGATCGACTTTCTATGGAAACCAGTTGGTGTATTCGTCCAGTAAAAAAGGAGGAAAGCTGATCAAACGACTATACTCCTGGAACGAACAACCTTTCCTGTCGTTTTATGTAGCCGATAGAAATGCGTCGACAGGTGCTTTGTTTAACGAAAAGCCTTTTTACGAAGAAATCAATTCCAATTATCACGATGCGACCTTAACGTTTTCACCGGATTTAAAAACGATCTATTTTACAACCAATGCGACCAAAAAGAATAAAAACAAACTGAAGATTGATAAGGAAGGGGTAAACAACTTCCAGATTTTCCGCGGAACGATTGAAAACGGAAAAGTGATCAATATCGAAAAAATGTTTTTTAACAGTTATGAATACAGCGTTGGACATCCGTCGTTAAGTCCGGATGGGAAATGGTTATTTTTTGTGTCGGATATGCCGGGCGGATATGGGGAAACCGATATTTATGTAGCCGAAGTTTTTGCCGACGGAAGTATTAATACACCGCAAAATCTGGGACCAAAAATCAATACGATCGGACGGGAAATGTTTCCGTATTACAATAATGGAATCCTGTATTTTTCATCCGACGGACATTACGGTTTTGGTGGATTGGATGTGTACGAAAGCAAACATTCCGGTAAGTTAAATTTTGACGAGCCTAAAAACCTGGGTGAACCGATTAACAGTAATAAGGATGATTTTTCGTATATCATTGATCCGGAAACCAAATATGGTTATTTTTCGTCCAATCGTGACGGAGGTAAAGGCGATGACGATATTTATTTCTTTACGAAGTCGAAAGCCGAATGCAACCAGTTTGTATCCGGAACGGTTGTAAGTGCCAAAACAAAACTACCTATTGCCGGTGCGGCGATAAAAGTGTACGATTCCTTTGGCGATTTAAAATCCGAAACCACTACGGGTGAAGATGGTAAATACCAGATCACGATTCCGTGTAGCGCAACCTATAAATTCGATGCTTCGAAAGAAGGATTTGCGAATCAGAACAAGCCGGTTGTGGCCAATAGTAAAAACGAAGCCAAACTTTCTGTAGACTTCGAACTGGCAAAACTGGAAGATTTTACTGTAAAAGATGGTAAAAATGAGAAAATTGATGTGAATCCGATTTATTTTGATTACAACAAATGGGATATTACACCACAAGCGGTAACCGAATTGGACCGTGTGGTTTATGTAATGCGTACCTTCCCGAAAGTAAAAATCAAAATCGAATCGCATACCGATTCCAGAGGAAGTGATTCGTATAATCTGAAATTATCAGATAATCGTGCCAAAGCGACACAACGCTATATTATCGAATCCGGAATTGAGCCGGAACGAGTTTTAAGCGCGATCGGATATGGCGAAACCCAACCAAAAAACAAATGCCGCAACGGAGTAAAATGTACCGAAGTGGAATATGCGGTGAACCGTCGTTCTGATTTTATTATCGTAGAAAAATAAATTGGACTTAGTAAAACCAAAAAAGAAGGAGCAGTTCATTCATTCAGACAGCTCCTTTTTTGGTTTTATTTATTGTAAAGTGAGGAGCCTTTTTCGTAGTAAGGTACTTTATTGAATAATTATCTTTTGTTCCATATATTTACCTGTTACACGCAACGATTATTTCGTATTATTTTGAGAGAATCAACGACATCATTAGTATTGACTAATTCTGTACTATTTTCTAAACTACCTATTGAAAAATAAAAAGGCTCTGGTGACTCGCTCGAAACATAAAAACGAAATTCTTTCTGATATTCAAACTCATTTGGTTTTTCAAATAGGCTAACCTCACGATTACTACTTTTTTATTATAGTATTCAATAAAGCCATGTTGATATTCTATTTCTAATTCATTTAGTTTGTTTTCAATCAAATTCAGAAATTTGGCATTATCTTTAATTATCAGACAGAGTGATCCAAATTGTTTGATTTTTTTATATGTATTCCTAAATGATTGCCTTTATATCCAGTTTTGGTATCTCAAATTTTCCAGCTGGGTAGTTATGATCTCACGGACTCCTTCATAAGAAGCTCCTCTAAGTTCATCATCTTCAATTTTTCGGAAATATTGGATTGAATTCATATAACGGATAAAGAAACGGAAGAGTTTTTGAATAGTGAATATATTTACAAATTGTGCAATATATTTATGGCATGGATTGTAAGTCCGGACTTTTTTAGAAGAGAAGAAGTTCAAACTACATGGTAGTTGGTATAATACATTAAAAACAGAAACAATGATTATTGGAAAAATAGCGATCGATTTAGCGCAATTACACTATAGCTTGCTACCAGAAGTAACAGAGGCCGTTCAACACTATTTAAGCAATAAGAATGAAATAACGACCATTAGAAAATTAATTGAGGTAATTACCAACGAAGAATTTATACTGTATATAAATGAAGCGTTTATGTATTTTGAGATATATGAAAATTGTGAATTTAATCCAGTAACAGCAGCACAATTACAGGAATTTATAAAGTATAAAGTAATTGATCCAAATGTGCCGAACGCACGTTATTTCTGTAATTTTTATTATGAGAATGGTAAATGTATCGATCCTAAAAAGGGAATAGATGCTGTTAGATCATATGAACCTTGTTTAATCGAGTTTTCTCATACTAGCATGATGACCTATTATGTCTTTGATTGGTATCTTGATGAGTATCGTTTTGAAATCGAAGATTAGAGGGTTATAACACCTCACAGGTTTCCAAAACCTGTCAGGTGTTTATAATTCGATTATGGTTTATTTACTTTCAATTAGCTTTTCCAGCCGCGCCATGATTTCATCCTTTTCCTTGAGCATACGCTCGTATAGCGCAATCTTCTCTTCGTGAAGCTCAACTAATTTATCGATAGGATGGAAGGTACAATTCTGGTTGCCTTGATAGCCAATTGAACCATTATCAAATGTATTAGCAATTATATTTACAGCTTGTTCTTCGTCAAGATTTTCGATAGCTTCTACCGGTATTTTAAATATTTCGGCTACCTGTGTTAGTAAGTTCGTTTCGATAGTTTCCCGTTGTTCCATTAAAGAAACTCTTTTTTGGCTCCAATCTTCGCCTAAGGCTATAGCCAGTGCTTCTTGTTTGATGCCCAGCATTTCGCGAAAACGTTTGATGTTTCTTCCCTGGTGTACTTTTTTGTCTGGCGTATCGAAATGTGACATATTACTGATTTTTAAAAATTGTCGGTATAAATATAAGTAAAAATATGGTTCTATAACAGAACCTGAAAAAGGAATAGGATAATTATTGGAGTACTGAAATAGTCAACTTTACAGGACGAACTTTATGTTTATAAAACGCCCGATTATGAAAAATTCAACACCAAGCCGCAACCGCAACAAACAAAAAAAATTCCCGGTACGCCTGGTTTCGGTATACGGAAAAGCCTTTCCACGTGCCTATGGACGGTATGTATATTATCCCGAAATCCGATTGGCCGGAAAATGGCTTCAAGAGGCCGGGTTTAAAACGACAATGAAAGTAAAAATAAGCTGCGAATATCGGAAACTGATTATAACGGTAGACACTACCAAAAATACCTATTTGCAACGATAGAGCACACCAGCACACTCGCAACACACCCGCAGCAACACCTGACAGGTTTAGGTGTGCTGAATCGTGAAAAAGAGTAATAGAAATAAAAAAATGCCTTAATATACTTTTTATATCAGGCATTTTTTATTGTTTTTTATTTTGTGGTTTATATCAAAACCCGTGTATTTACAAGGTTTCCAAAGAGGTTGGAATTGTATTTGATAAAACTACAAAAAATTGAAAGGAATTCACAACGAGTTGTTAAAGGTAATTCGCCTAAAATTTGTTGGAATTGTATTTGATAAAACTACAAAAAATTGAAAGGAATTCACAACCCGCAACAGTTCCTTTCATGCCGAAAGCCTGTTGGAATTGTATTTGATAAAACTACAAAAAATTGAAAGGAATTCACAACCAAGATCAGGTTGATTTTTAATTGCTGAATGTTGGAATTGTATTTGATAAAACTACAAAAAATTGAAAGGAATTCACAACCATTAGAGCTGGCAAACGTTCAACTTTTCAGTTGGAATTGTATTTGATAAAACTACAAAAAATTGAAAGGAATTCACAACGCAATGCGGGATTTTGTAAAACGGCTGCTAGTTGGAATTGTATTTGATAAAACTACAAAAAATTGAAAGGAATTCACAACACCTTTGTCCCGCTCTTGCAGCTAATTCTAGTTGGAATTGTATTTGATAAAACTACAAAAAATTGAAAGGAATTCACAACTCTTGATCTTGGTTCCAATCAAATTCGATTGTTGGAATTGTATTTGATAAAACTACAAAAATTTGAAAGGAATTCACAACCCATTTGCCCTATGCGGCACAACGGGCGTCGTTGGAATTGTATTTGATAAAACTACAAAAATTTGAAAGGAATTCACAACTGCAGCACGAAGCCTTTCAAGTCTTTGTTTGTTGGAATTGTATTTGATAAAACTACAAAAATTTGAAAGGAATTCACAACAACTACTTGTAAGAGGAGATTTTGACGTATGTTGGAATTGTATTTGATAAAGTTATAAAAAAATGAAAGGAAGTGTCAAATGGTTTAAGATTGTATTTCTATAAATAAAAAAAGCCCCGAAGATAGTCGAGGCGCTAAATGTTTTCACAACGGAATAATCCTTATTGTGAATTCCTTTCAAGTACAAATTAAATACTTTTTATAAAATAAACATTACGTATAACCATAAAATTTAAAAGAATTATTTTCTTAATTTTCAAATTAAAAGCATCTCTATATGGAAAAATATATAATAGGTTTAGATTTAGGAACCAATTCTATTGGTTGGAGCTTAATACAACAACATTTTGAAAATAAATATGGTCGTATTTTGGGATTGGGGACACGTATTATACCTATGTCGCAAGATATAATCAGCGATTTTGGAAAAGGAAAGTCAATTTCTCAAACAGCAGAACGAACCGGCTATCGCAGTACAAGACGATTAAGAGAACGTCATCTTTTAAGAAGAGAACGTTTGCATCGGGTTTTACATCTTTTGGGCTTTTTACCGAAACATTATGATGAGCAAATTGATTTTAAAAAGCATTTTGGAAAGTTCTTTAGTGGTAGTGAACCTAAATTGGTATATAATCAAAATGAGTTTTTATTTAAAGATTCCTTCCTTGAAATGCTGGCCGATTTTAAACAACATCAGCCCGAGTTTTTAAAAGATAAAAAAGGGAACGATTGTTTGATTCCTTACGATTGGACTATATATTTTTTGAGAAAGAAAGCGTTAACGCAAAAAATAGCAAAAGAAGAACTGGCTTGGATTTTATTGAATTTTAACCAAAAAAGGGGCTATTATCAGCTTCGTGGCGAAGAAGAAGAAGAGAATCCGAATAAATTGGTTGTCTTTCATTCCTTGCGAGTATTGGATGTTGTGGCCGATGAAGAGAAAAATAAAAAAGGGGAAACCTGGTATTCTCTTTATTTGGAAAATGGCTGGATTTATCGACGATCCAGTAAGACCAAATTGTACGATTGGAAAGATAAAGTACGCGATTTTATCGTTACTACAGATCTAAATGATGACGGAACCGAGAAACAAGATAAAGACGGAAATGTGAAACGCAGTTTCCGGGCACCAGGTTCCGACGATTGGACCTTGATTAAGAAAAAAACGGAACAAGACATTGGTCAATTGGGGAAAACTGTTGGAACCTATATTTATGATCATTTATTACTAAATCCGAAACAAAAAATAAAAGGGAAATTAGTTCGTACTATCGAACGAAAATTTTATAAGGAAGAATTAGAACAGATTTTAAAAACACAACAGTCTTTTCATGTCGAATTACAAGATACTTTTTTATTGAAAAAATGTATAGAGGAATTGTACCGTCATAATAAAACACAACAACAACAACTTTTTTCAAAAGACTTTGTGTATTTGTTTTTAAAGGATATTATTTTTTACCAACGACCATTACATAGTCAGAAATCCAATGTTTCTAACTGTAGTTTAGAATTTAGAATGACTAAAAATGAAAAGGGGGAAAGTATAGTGCGACCGTTAAAGGTTATCGCAAAATCAAATCCTTATTACCAGGAATTCAGACTTTTACAATGGATTCATAATCTAGCTATTTATCGAAAGGAAGATGATGTAAATGTATCGGACGAATTTTTTAAAACTATAGAAAACAAGGATGAGCTGTTCGATTTTCTAAACCATAAAAAAGAAATCGAACAAAAGGTTTTGATTCGATTTCTGTTGGAGAAGAAAGGTTTTAAAGGCAGAGCATTAACAACCGAAATAGAAAAATACCGTTGGAATTATGTGATGGATAAAAAATATCCATGTAACGAGACAAAAGCAATGTTGTATTCTTGCTTGAGTAAAGTTGATAATGTACCTGCTGATTTTTTAAGTTTCCATCAGGAATTGAATTTATGGCATCTTATTTATTCAGTAACCGATAAAGAAGAATACAACAAAGCATTAATAACATTTGCTCGCAAACATCAATTAAACGAAGAATCATTTTTTGAAGCCTTCCGGAAGTTCCCTCCGTTTAAAAGTGATTACGGTAGTTTTTCTCAAAAAGCAATTTTAAAATTACTTCCGTTAATGCGTTTTGGGAAAAATTGGGATTGGAATCAGATTGATAAAGAATCTCAGGAGCGTATCTCTAAAATTATCACAGGAGAATATGATAAAGAAATAACAGATCGGGTTCGTGAAAAAGCGCAACACTTAACAACGGAAACGGACTTTCAGCAATTACCACTTTGGCTGGCACAATATGTAGTATACGGACGTCATTCTGAAGCAACTAATACCGATAAATGGTACTCTGTAAAAGACCTGGAAAACTATATTGCCTCTTTTAAACAACATTCTTTACGTAATCCTATTGTGGAGCAAATTGTTTTGGAAACATTACGGGTAGTTCGTGATATTTGGATACAATATGGTAAAGGAGCTAAAGATTTCTTTAATGAAATTCATATAGAATTGGGACGTGATCTGAAAAATACTGCCGAAGAACGGGAACGCATCACGACTATGGTTACCGAAAATGAGAATACGAGTCTACGCATCAAAGCGTTATTGGCTGAAATGGCTTTGGATAAAGCCGTTGAAAATGCTCGGCCGTATTCTCCTTCACAACAGGAAATTCTACGGATTTATGAAGATGGCGTTTTAAATTCCGGTATGGATATAGAAGAAGATATTTTAAAAATAAGTAAAACAGCACAACCTTCCAGTAGCGATTTAAAGCGATATAAGCTCTGGCTGGAACAAAAATATCGTTCTCCTTATACCGGACAAATTATTCCGTTAAACAAATTATTTACACCGGAATATGAGATAGAACATATCATTCCGCAAAGCATCTATTTTGACGATAGTTTTAGTAACAAAATTATTTGTGAGGCAGCTGTTAATAAGCTTAAAGATAATACTATCGGGTTGGCGTTTATTAAAAAATTCCATGGACAGATTGTGGATTGTGGAATGGGAAAACAAGTGAAAATATTCGAAGTGTCAGGCTACGAGGAATTTGTAAACCAAAATTATGCTAAAAACAGAGCGAAACGAAACAAATTGCTAATGGAAGATATACCGGAAAAAATGATAGAACGTCAGCTAAATGATACCCGTTATATCAGTAAATATATTTCCGGAATTCTGTCAAATATTGTTCGTTCAGAATCTAACGATGACGGTGTTAATTCTAAAAACCTGATTTCTGGAAATGGTAAAATTACAACAGCTTTAAAACAGGATTGGGGATTAAATGATATTTGGAATGATTTGATTTTACCACGATTTGAACGAATGAATGAACTAACCAATTCATCCGATTTTACATCATGGAATGAAAATTACCAGCAGCATTTGCCAACGGTTCCGCTTGAACTTTCGAAGAACTTTTCTAAAAAACGGATTGATCATCGTCACCATGCTTTAGATGCTTTAATTATTGCCTGTGCAACAAGAGATCATATAAACTTTATGAATAACGAGCATGCGTTAAAGAATTGGAAAACAAAAGAAGAAAAACAAAAATTCCGTTTTGATTTACGAGCCAAATTGTGTGATAAGAAATATAATAATGGCTCTTCCGAAAACTATAAATGGGTATTTAAAAAGCCATGGGAAACTTTTACAACCGATAGTAAAGATGAATTAGAAAGAATAGTGGTAAGTTTTAAACAAAATCTACGTGTTATCAATAAGGCGACCAATTATTATGAAAAATGGATAGATAAAAACGGAGAAAAGGTAAAAGAAACAGTGAAGCAGGAAGGTATTAATTGGGCAATCCGAAAACCATTGCATAAAGAAACTGTTTCGGGCAAAATAAGTTTAGATCGTATAAAAGTAGGGAAGGGAAAGATTTTAACCGCTACAAGAAAATCGTTGGATAGCTCTTTTAATGAAAACAATATAGAAACAATAACGGATACTGGAATTCAAAAAATAGTAAGTAATTACCTCAAGAGTAAAAACAACGATTCGGAAATTGCTTTTTCGCCTGAAGGAATAGAAGAAATGAATCAGAATATACGGGATTATAATGAAGGTAAATTACACCAACCTATTTTAAAAGTTAGGGTTTTCGAGCAAGGGAGTAAATTTCAATTAGGAGAAACGGGTAATAAAACAAAAAAATATGTAGAAGCAGCTAAAGGGACTAACTTGTTTTTTGCGGTTTATCAGGATAAAAGTGGTAAAAGAAATTATGATACTATCGCCTTAAATCTGGTTATTGAAAGACAAAAACAAGGTTTGCCGTCCGTTCCAGAAATAAATGAAAAAGGACATCAATTGCTATTTACATTATCTCCTAATGATTTGGTTTATGTACCAATGGATGAAGAAGATATTTCCGGAATTAACTTTAATAATTTGAATAAAGAACAAGTCAACCGATTATATAAAATGGTAAGTAGTACTGGTAGTGAATGTCATTTTATTCATTCAAGGGTTGCTACGTTAATTAAAAATTATGATTCTAAAAGTAAGATTGGTGAGTTTGGTAGTTTAAATAAATTGGAAGTAACAATGGATAATTCGGTTCGTATAAAAGAAAAATGCATCAAATTGAAAGTAGATCGATTGGGAAATATATTTAAAGCTTAAGTAATGTTAAAACGTACTATCTATATCGGCAATCTTTCTTATCTGAAAGTAAAAGATAATCAGTTGTATATAGAAGAGCCTTTATCGAAAGAAATAAAAGGGGTTATTCCGATAGAAGATATTGGTTTTTTAATATTGGATCATCCACAAATAACTCTTTCTAATCCTTTAATTGTGATGATGCAGCAGTATAATGTTGCTATTATTAGTTGTGATGAATCGCATTTACCTTTGGGATTGATGTTACCGATAAGTGGGCATGTGGAACATTCAGAACGATTAAAACACCAGATTGCAATTTCGGAGCCTTTACGAAAACAGCTTTGGAAACAGACGGTCGAATCTAAAATTTTTCAACAAAAAGAGCTTTTGCGCAAACTGAAGTTGCCACATGATACATTAAGTAAATATATGAATGATGTTAAGTCAGGAGATAGTACAAATATGGAAGGCATAGCAGCTCAATATTATTGGAGCCAATTATTTGATAATTTTTTACGGGAACGAAAAGGAGAGGCTCCTAATAATTTTTTAAATTTTGGATATGCTATTTTAAGAAGCATGGTGGCACGTGCTTTGGTGTGTAGCGGTTTACATCCTACTATTGGAATTTTTCACAGAAATAAGTACAATGCATATTGTCTTGCAGACGATATAATGGAGCCTTACCGACCTTATGTAGACGAGATGGTTTGGGAATGGATGGCTAATCCAATAGCAACACATGAATTGGATAAGAATGCTAAATCCCATTTATTACAATTGGCGACACGAGATGTTTACATCAATGGTTTACAGCGACCATTAATGACAGCGCTAAGCATTACGACGAGTTCATTATGCCGCTGTTATATGGGAGTAAGTAGAGTGATTCATTACCCTATTTTTAGATGAGTTTTAGCCGTTTTAATGCCTATCGGATTATGTGGATTATGGTGTTTTTTGATTTGCCAACAGAAACGAAAAAGCAACGGAGTGTTGCTACTAAATTCCGTAAAGCATTATTGGACGATGGATTTAATATGTTTCAGTTTTCGATCTATTTACGACATTGTCCAAGTAAAGAGAATGCAGAAGTTCATATCAAAAGAATAAAAAAAAGCTTACCTAATGAAGGAAAGGTTGGTATTTTGTCGATTACCGATAAGCAATTTGAGCAAATGGAATTATTCTTTGCTAAAAAAGAAGCTAGGCTACCTACTATACCGCAACAATTGGAATTGTTTTAATAGAAATAAAAAAATGCCTTGATAATTCATTTTATCAGGCATTTTTTATTATTTTTTTATTTTGTAGATTATACCAAAACCCTTGTGTTTACAAGGTTTCCAAAGAGGTTGGAATCGTATTCGATAAAACTACAAAAATTTGAAAGGAATTCACAACAAGCACTAAGCCATTTAAAAAAGGTGACAAGTTGGAATCGTATTCGATAAAACTACAAAAATTTGAAAGGAATTCACAACACAGTCACGTTCAAAACTGGTTTATTGTCTGTTGGAATCGTATTCGATAAAACTACAAAAATTTGAAAGGAATTCACAACAAGTTGGCCTATACCATTCTTGTGTCGGTTGTTGGAATCGTATTCGATAAAACTACAAAAATTTGAAAGGAATTCACAACTCACCGCCAATCGTACACGAACGAACGTTTGTTGGAATCGTATTCGATAAAACTACAAAAATTTGAAAGGAATTCACAACAAGTTGGCGAGCCGGCCACGTTAATACCAAGTTGGAATCGTATTCGATAAAACTACAAAAATTTGAAAGGAATTCACAACTCGTCCGCCCGTTATTAAATCGGTAGCTTCGTTGGAATCGTATTCGATAAAACTACAAAAATTTGAAAGGAATTCACAACGGGTAGGTAAAACTACTATGATTACTAAATGTTGGAATCGTATTCGATAAAACTACAAAAATTTGAAAGGAATTCATTGCCTTAATAATTGATAGTATCTACTTTAAGTGTTTTTTATTTTTACCCACAAAAGAGAAATTTTACTACATTCGTATCGAAATAATCCGCTTGATGGAATAGAAGAGCAGATACAACCCCAAAACCAAACCAAAAACTATAAAAAATGGAACAAAAAGAACCAGGAGCTTTAACAAACGAGGAGCTAGTGCAGGCAATAAAAAAAATGAAAACCACCCGATTTTACGATGCCGGGATTATTGGTTTTTTAATAGGAGTAGCCTGTTATGGTACCATTAAAGGCGGATTTGGGATATTTACCTTTATTCCGCTTGTCTATATCCCTATTGCGACAAAGAACACCAAAAAATACACTGCGTTAAAAGAACAGCTAAAAGAAAGAGGCTTATAATAAAAAAACACCTGACCCGTTTTCAAAACGGGTCAGGTGTTTAAATAAATGCGTCCATAAAAAACTACGACATTGCTATCGTAGTTTTTTTATTGTAAATGAGGTAAGCTTATTCGGCTTCTACCATCGTATGATACACGTTCATCACGTCGTCATCTTCCTCAATTTTTTCCAATAGTTTTTCCACATCCGCTACCTGATCGGCAGTAAGGGTTTTGGTTACTTGCGGAATACGGTCAAAACCGGACGAAAGGATCTCGATATTGCGGTTTTCCAATTCTTTCTGGATCGCTCCAAAACTTTCGAATGGCGCATACATCATGATACCGTCTTCATCGGCAAAGATTTCTTCCACACCAAAATCGATCATTTCCAATTCCAGTTCCTCTACATCCTGACCTTCGGCCGGGATTCGGAAATTACAAGTATGATCAAACATAAATTCTACCGAACCCTGTGTACCCAGTGTTCCGTTACATTTGTTAAAATAGCTACGGATATTCGCTACGGTACGGTTATTATTGTCGGTAGCTGTTTCAATTAAAATCGCAATTCCGTGTGGCGCATAGCCTTCAAATAAAACCTCTTTATAGTTGGCCGTATCTTTATCGGATGCTTTTTTTATCGCACGTTCTACGTTATCTTTTGGCATGTTGGCCGCTTTGGCATTTTGCATCACCGCACGCAAACGGGAGTTGGTCTCCGGGTTTGGTCCGCCTTCTTTAACCGCCATTACGATATCTTTCCCAATTCTGGTAAACGTTTTGGCCATTGCCGACCAACGTTTCATTTTTCTTGCTTTTCTAAATTCAAACGCTCTTCCCATAAGAGTTATATTGTATTTGTTTATAGTTTGTAAAAACAGCCTGCAAAAATAAAATTATTACAGCACTTTAACAAAAAAAGAGACTTTTTTAAAGTCCCTTTTCCTGTGATTATTTTTTGTAAAATGGTAATTTAACCACTTTTGCAGCTACATCATTTTTTCGGATTCGGATCGCAATTTCACTGTCAACTGCCGAAAAAGCAGTCGGTACATAGCCTAAACCAATACCTTTGTTTAGCGATGGCGACATGGTTCCGGAGGTAACTACGCCGATTACATTGCCGTCTTTGTCTACGATTTCATAGTCATGACGTGGAATACCTCTTTCGGTTAATTCGAAAGCGACTAATTTTCGGGAAACTCCGGCTTCTTTTTGTGCTTTCAGGTTTGCGGAATTCACAAACGCTTTATCGAATTTAGTGATCCACCCCAATCCGGCTTCTAATGGGGAAGTCGTATCGTTGATGTCGTTTCCGTATAAGCAGAAGCCCATTTCCAGACGTAAGGTATCACGGGCAGCCAATCCGATTGGTTTGATTCCGAATGCCGCTCCGGCTTCGAATACCTTGTTCCAGATGGTTTCGGCATCTTCATTTTTAAAGTAGATCTCAAATCCGCCTGATCCGGTATAACCCGTAGCCGAAATGATGACGTCTTTTACACCGGCAAATTCACCCATTTGAAACGAATAATACGGCATATTAGCCAAATCGATTGCCGTTAACGATTGCATCGCTTCGGCTGCTTTTGGTCCCTGGATGGCTAATAACGAATAGGCATCGGATGCATTTTCCATAGTCACACCCAAATCGTTGTGCTGTGAAATCCAGTTCCAGTCTTTTTCAATGTTGGAAGCGTTAACGACTAACAGGTAGTTGTTATCGGCAATTTTATAAATAATAAGATCGTCCACAATACCGCCTTCGTTGTTGGGAAGACACGAATATTGTGCTTTTCCATCCACTAATTTAGAAGCGTCGTTAGACGTTACTTTTTGGATCAAAGCCAGGGCATTTTCGCCACGAAGGAAAAATTCACCCATATGGGACACATCAAAAACACCTACGCCGTTACGAACCGTTTCATGCTCAATGTTAACTCCTTCGTACTGAACAGGCATGTTATATCCTGCAAACGGAACCATTTTAGCTCCCAAACTTTCGTGAACGTGCGTTAATGCTGTATTTTTCATTTTGTGCTGTATATTTATTTTAGGCCGCTAATGTATTGATTTTTTACGGAGTGGCAAAGTGTTTTACTGTCTGAGATAATCTTTGAGTTCTTCGTAATTTCGAATCAGAATACTTTGTTTGGGTTTGTCCATCATTTCTTGAAGGGATTCCGGAATGAGCAAGCCGTGGTTTAAATACGATTGAACGGTGCCCAGAAATTTTACCGGATGGGCTGTTTCGAGAAATAATCCGGTTATATCGGGATTATGAGCTAGTTTTTTTTGCAATCCGAGGTAGCCAACCGCACCATGCGGATCCATGATATACTGCACTTTTTGGAAAACCGATTCCATTGCGATTCGCGTTTCGGTATCACTAAAGGTATAGGACGAAAAGTCTTTTTTTAGTTGATTCAGATCACGAGCATACAATTCCTGTATACGGATAAAATTACTGGGATCGCTCACATCCATTGCATTCGAAACGGTACAGATCGTCGCTTTGGGTTGGTAAATCCCATTATCCAGATAGCGCGGAACGGTATCGTTGGCATTAGTGGCCGCAATAAAATGGGCGATCGGTAAGCCGAGTTTTTTGGCCAGCATTCCGGCACCGATATTGCCAAAGTTACCACTTGGACAGGAAACATATAGTGGTTTTCCGGTGTCCTGGAGAACTTTATACGCAAAGAAAAAATAACACATCTGTGGTAACCAACGCGCCACATTGATTGAATTGGCCGAGGTTAGGTTTTTGGTTTTCAGATCGCTATCCTGAAATGCTTTTTTAACCATCGCCTGACAATCGTCAAACGACCCCTGAACTTCCAGTGCGCTAATGTTTTGTCCCAAAGTGGTTAATTGGGCTTCCTGTATCGGACTGACTTTTCCTTTGGGATAGAGCACGACCACATCGACATTTTTTATGCCCAGAAAACCATTGGCTACGGCGCCACCGGTATCACCCGAAGTAGCGACAAGAATGGTTGTTTTCCGGTTGTTTTCCCGGTTAAAATACGCCAGACAACGCGACATAAAACGCGCACCAACATCCTTAAATGCGAGTGTCGGCCCGTGGAAAAGTTCCAGAGTATAAATATCTTTTTCTATCGGAACGACCGGAAAGTCAAATGAAAAGGTTTCGTTGATTATCTGTTGTAACTCATTTTCCGGAAGGGTATCTCCGATAAAAGGTGCCAGAACTGTATAGGCAATACTCGGGTTGTCTCTTTTGTTTAATGCCGTAAAAAAAGAGCCGGGTAGTGGTGTTATTTTTTCCGGGAAATACAAACCTCCATCGGGGCCAATACTCTGTAAAACGGCTTCCCGAAACCCGACGCGGTGTTGTTTGTTCGTAAGACTATAATAGTTCATAATACTGTTTTTAACTGTTAATTAATTGTACTCCCCGGGTTGCAACCGGCGATACGTAAACTTCAAAGGGTATTCCGGTTTCGGTATATTTTTGTTCCATTGCAAAAGCTACTTTATGAGTTGTTTCAAGATCTTTATTTAAAGTAAAAACAGAAGGCCCTGATCCGGAGATTCCAACGCCTAAAGCACCGTGTTGCAATGCGGTTTCTTTTATCAGATCAAACCCCGGAATATAACCTGCCCGTAAAGGTTCAACGATCCGATCGTGAAGCGAACGACGTATCAGTTCGTAATCGCTGGTATACAAACCGGCAATTAATCCGCCCAGATTTCCCGATTGGGCAATAGCTTTTTTTAGCGGAATTTGGGTTGGTAATACGGCACGCATTTCGGATGTTTTTAATTCGATCTGCGGATGAATAACAGTGGCATATAATTCGGACGGTACCGGTAAAGCTACCACATCCAATGGTTCGTAACCGCGAATAAGTGTAAAACCACCCAAAAGTGCCGGAGCAACATTATCGGCATGTTCGCAACCACTCGCTACGGCTTCTCCTTTCATGGCAAATGGAATAAGTTCCTTTGTGCTGAATGGATTACCCAATAGCATATTGATGCCGAAAACGGCTCCGGCAGCACTTGCGGCAGAACTGCCAATGCCACTTCCAGCCTTGATTTTTTTATGAATTACGATATCAAAACCACAATCGGGTTGTAGGACTTCCAATAAAGCCATAGCAGCCACTCCGGCTACGTTTTGTGCGGCTTTCAGTGGTAAGTCGGCTCCGGTTATCCCGATGATGCGGATACCTTTTTGGGTGGTTTGTGTCACAATCATTTCGTCCCCGATGGTGTCGAGACACAAGCCCAATACATCGAATCCGCAGGATACATTGGCAACGGTTGCCGGGCAAAACAGGCGTATAGTTTTCATGTCCATTCGTTTTAAAGGTTTCCAATTCGTATGACATCGGCAAAAACTCCCGATGCGGTTACCGCGGCTCCGGCTCCGGCGCCTTTAATCTGTAACGGCTGTTCGGCATAGCGATCGGTATAAAACAAAACAATGTTGTCTTTGCCTTCCAAATGATAAAACGGATGCTCTTTGTTAATATATTGCAGCCCTACGCTGGCTTTTCCGTTTTCAAATCGGGCGACATATTTTAAACGACAGGATTGCTGTTCGGCCTTGTTATATAAGGCTTCAAAATGGGAAGCATGCTGTTGTAAGGACTCAAAAAACGCAGCAGTTGATTCGGCTTGTAAAACAGGATCCGGTAAAAAAGAATCGTTTGCAATTGCGTCGATTTCCATCGGATAACCGCTTTCCCGAATCAGAATCAGGATTTTCCGCATCACATCGATACCACTCAGATCGAGCTTCGGATTGGGTTCTGTGTAGCCTTCCTGTTGTGCCTGAAGGACAATATCATGGAAGCTTTTACCAGATTTAAAGTTATTAAAGATAAAGTTTAAACTACCCGATAAAACCGCTTGAATCTGATGTACTTTGTCACCCGATGCAATTAGGTTTTTTAAAGTATCGATAATAGGCAATCCAGCACCGACATTGGTTTCGAACAGGAAAGGCGCATTGTATTTTTTGGATAGCTTTTTTAATTGCTCGTATTCGGAATATTCCGAGGAACAGGCAATTTTATTACAGGTAACCACAGCGACGTTTTGCGCCAGGAATCGTTTGTAAAGTGATGCTATTTTTTCGGAAGCGGTATTGTCGATAAAAATACTGTTCGGAAGATTTAATGCTTCAATCCGGTTTATAAAGTGTTCCGGGTTGCTGTCTTCGCCCGATTCCAGTGCGGCTTTCCAGTTGTCGAGCGCAATACCATCTACATCAAAATGCAGTTTACGGGAATTGGAAATCCCAACAACACGGAGGTTTAATTTCAGGTTATCCCGTAAATAATCCGCTTGCTGGTGCAGTTGTTCGAGTAATTTTCCGCCTACATTGCCCACGCCACAAATAAAGAGATGCAACTGTTTGATATCATCTTCAAAAAAACATTCGTGCAGTACATTCAGTGCTTTGACAACATCTTTTTTATCGATAACAGCCGAAATATTGCGTTCGGAAGCACCCTGAGCGATAGCGCGAACATTGACGTTGTTTCTTCCGAGTGTACTAAACATTTTACCGCTTAGTCCCTGGTGATTTTTCATGTTTTCGCCAACCAACGCAATAATGCTAAGGTTTTTTTCCAGATATACCGGTTTGATTTTTTGCAATCGGATTTCGTATTGAAAGAGCATATCGATTGCCTTTTTGGCGCGTTGTGCCTGTTCTTCCTGTATGCCGATACAAATAGAATGCTCCGAAGAAGCCTGTGTAATAAACACGATATTAATTCCTTCGCGGGCAACGGCTCCAAACAGTTTTTCGGAAACTCCGGCCACGCCAATCAGCCCGGAACCTTCCAGCGTTAGCAGGGCGATATTTTCGATATGACTAATCCCTTTTACCGGTTCGTTACTGGAAGTGGAATCCGAAGCGATATGCGTTCCCGGTGCGTCCGGATCAAATGTATTTTTAATATAAACCGGAATGTTTTTGTTGAGCACCGGCTGTAATGTAGGCGCATACAGAACCTTGGCTCCAAAATGAGACAATTCCATGGCTTCTTTATAACTGATCCCGGCAATGGCACGCGCTTGTTTTACGAGCTTCGGATTAGCAGTGTACATACCATTCACGTCAGTCCATATTTGTAACTCAACTGCATCCAAAGAAGCCGCAATCACAGCGGCAGTATAATCGGAGCCACCACGACCGAGCGTTGTAGTATGCCCATTATGGGACTCGGCTATAAAACCGGGAAGTATGGTGCTATTGGCTTGGTTTTTATCGAAATAATACTGGATGGCATAATTGCTGGTTTCGAAATCAACTGCGGCGTTTCCAAATTGTTCGTTGGTTTTGATGAGTTCCCGACTGTCGCAATAGGCAACTTTACCGGTATTGGATTGTAATTTTGCAAATAGGATTCGGGATGAAAATAATTCGCCATACGACAGGATGGTATCGTTTGTTTTAGCCGATAGTTCACCCAATAAAAAACAACCGTCTAATAGGGAAGCAATAGTCACAAAGCCCGATTTGATATAGGATTGTAGTTCGCTATTATCCTGATCCGGAAGTAGCTTTTGTACGACTTCATAATGTCTTTTTTGAAGTTCGGTCAGAATGTTTTTATAGCGAAGGTCACGGTTTTTAGCCTGATTAATGGCTTCCGATAGCGAATCGGTTACACCGGCCAAAGCCGATACAACCACTACTTTTTTTCCGGGTATATTTTGTATTACTGCAATAGCCTTTTTGATATTCTGTTCGTTTGCGACAGAAGTACCTCCAAATTTTAATACTTTCATAGTACTATAGAATTAGGGCCTGTAACTGTTTCCAGTGAAAGGCATAGGATTAAAAAATAAAAATGAAATGGATTCGTTTGAAAATAAACGACTTAGTGGTGTTAGTAAATAACACGTAGCTACACTGGACTATATGAAATGATTATACCCCGAACGGGGTAGTAGTGGTTGTTGTAGTGGTAATAATAGAAATGACAGCCGAAGAAGATTCGGTTGCTATAAGGAACTTATATTTTCTATTAGCTGTTAGCATTGTTACAAATATAGAAGTTTTTGTTTAGAAAAAGCTTTTTTTGTAAATTTATAGGATGTCAAAAATGGTTAATATATGGACAATCTGATAAAAGTCGATAAAAACGTAGTACTACAGCGGTTTCATCCCATTGGTAAATTTTCGCATAAAGGCATACAGGGACATGCTTTGATCATCGGTGGAAGTTATGGCAAAATTGGTGCGCCTTGTTTGTCGGCCAAAGCCTGTTTGAAATCGGGCGCGGGATTGGTAACGGCTTATATTCCCAAATGTGGTTATGAAATTATGCAGACGGCACTTCCGGAAGTTATGGTGGAAACCGACGATTATCCGACACATATCCGGGCAATCGAGACGAAACTAAAAATACAGGCGGTTGGAATCGGTATCGGAATTGGTCAGCATCTGGAAACCCATCAGGCTGTCTTTCATTTTTTAAAACTAAATAAAGCGCCTTTGGTAATCGATGCCGACGGGATTAATATTCTATCAGAAAACAAAGAATGGCTGGAGTTTTTACCAGCCAAAACCATTTTGACACCGCATGTAAAAGAATTGGAACGACTAATAGGTGCCTGGAAAAACGAAGCGGATAAAATGGAAAAAGTAAAAACACTTTCCAAAACATTCGATATTGTAATGGTGATTAAAGGGGCACCAACGCGCATTGTTTATCAGGATCAGGTTTTTGAAAACACAACCGGGAACCAGTCTTTGGCAACTGCAGGAAGCGGCGATGTCTTAACGGGGATTATAACCGGCCTGTTGGCACAGGCTTATGATCCGGTGGATGCGGCTGTTACCGGCGTTTTTATTCATGGGCTGACGGCCGATATTGCTTTGCCGGAATTGGGCTATCATGCTTTTGTGGCTTCCGATAGCATTGCGTATCTCGGGAAAGCGTTCCATACATTATATGAATAAAAACGCTTCCGATCCGGAAGCGTTTTTTGTTATTGTACACCTTGTTTGGTGAAAAGTTCGGTAAGTTGCGGATCCGATGGTCGTGGCGCATCGGCCGTAACGATGTTTCCGTTGGGATCGACCAGGATAAATCTTGGAATACTTTCAATACCGTATTCTTTTATAAACTGTGAACTCCAGTCGTTATCCGCAAATAACTGAATACCGCCTAGTTTTTTCTCATCTACCAGTTTTTTCCATTTGTCGTAGTCTTTTTTGGCATCGATCGAAATACTTACAAATTCGATGTTTTTACCGTGGTATTGTTCTTCCACTTTTTGAAGGTGTGGAATTTCCTGACGACACGGACCGCACCAGGTTGCCCATACGTCGATATATACAAATTTACCTTTTAGGTTGTCTAATGAAGTCTGACCGCCTTTGTAGTTTTCATAATTGAATTTAGGCGATGGTTTTCCAGGGATCAATCCTTTGATTTTGTTGAATTTTTCAGTTAAGTCTTCCTTGAATTTGGTGTCGGTAGACAACGCCATGATTTCTTTGTACAAGGTTTCCGATTCGGTATTTCCGGCACGAATCTGGTAGCCTAAGTTTTGTAGAAAACTGTTTTTGATGTTCGGACTTTTTATTTTTTTGATTTCCGTTAAAATACGATCGCTTAATTCTTTTTCGGTCATATTTGCGCTGTTTTCCGATACTTTCTGATTAAAACGCGCAGCAATCAATTGTTTGTACGGATTGGAAAACAAGAAGTCGGTATCGCTATCCATATCAAGGGTAGTATCGAATTTTGGGAAGCTTTCAGAAGGTTTAAAGTTTTCCTTTTTGGCATAATGCGCATGATACGCCGGGTAGTTTAACAATAAAAGTTGTTCGAAATAGTCAATACTTTTTTGCTCGTTCTTTTTAAAACCGGCATCGGTAAATTTGGTACTGTTATACAATCCCAATACGGCATTTTTTAATGCTTTGTTTTTATTAAGATAGGTAGTTTCGTCCTGACTGTAAAAGGTCTGTGGATTGCCAAGCATGCTATTTACCAATTGACTTTTCTTAACCAGATATTGATTTTCAACACTGCCATTTCCGGAAAAAGCAAGTGAGGGATTAAAATTAGCATCGTCGGCGGTAATGTTTAGTTTGGTTCCTTTAGCCAGATATAAGGCAGCACGGTTGTTTTTGGTGCTTAACGTATAGGAACCGCTATACGAAATAGGGAAAGTTTCTGAAAACGAACCGTCGGATTTTAACGTAATCTCTTTGTAAAAACTTTCGCCTTTGATTTTGATCTTTTTTTCTTCGGTATTGCTGATTTTTCCGGATATCGTAATCGTTTCTGCCGGTAGCGCAAACGACGACAATACAAGGAGCATCAACAAATAAAGTGTGTTTTTCATTGAAAATAGTTTTTAGTTGGTTTTTTAGGAGTTCAAATATAAGGATTGTTGTTTGTATAATAACATCCGAAATAGGTATAATATAGTTTGTTTTTTAGGCATATTTTATGGAATTTTGAGCAATTAATTTTTTAGACAAAAATGGACACAATACATTATATAAGCTCCGATGTGATTTCACTGGAGTTACTGCAGGAAATCATTTCGCAAAACAGGAAACTGGAGTTGTCGGAAGAGGCACGTGTAAACATCGAAAAATGCCGCGCCTATCTGGATGCCAAAATGGAATCGCATGGCGAGCCGATTTACGGAATTAACACTGGTTTTGGCTCTTTGTGTAATGTGAAAATTTCAAATGAAAACCTGTCTAAGTTACAGGAAAACCTGGTAAAATCGCATGCTTGCGGTACCGGTGATGAAGTGCCGCATGAGATTGTGAAAATCATGTTGTTACTTAAAATCAAATCGTTAAGCTTTGGTCATTCGGGTGTACAGTTAAAAACCGTTGAACGATTGATCGATTTCTATAACAACGATGTTTTACCGGTGATTTATACGCAGGGATCGTTAGGTGCATCCGGCGATTTGGCACCACTGGCGCATTTGTCGTTACCGTTAATCGGAGAAGGAGAAGTGTATCTGGACGGATTCCGCCAACCGGCTAAAAAAGTCCTTGAAAAAATGGGATGGGAGCCAATCGTATTGCAATCCAAAGAAGGATTGGCGTTGTTAAACGGAACGCAGTTTATGAGTGCTTATGGTGCTTATGTATTACTAAAAGCGAGTAAATATGCGTATCTGGCCGATCTTATCGGAGCCATTTCTCTGGAAGGATTTGATGGACGAATTGAACCGTTTAACGAACTGATTCATTTGGTTCGTCCGCATAAAGGACAAATCAATACGGCAAAACGCTTCCAGGAGTTACTGGAAGACAGTGAAATTATAGCACAACCTAAAAAACATGTTCAGGATCCGTATTCGTTCCGTTGTATTCCTCAGGTACACGGTGCTTCAAAAGATACGATCGATTATGTAAAACGTGTTTTTAAAACGGAAATCAATTCGGTTACCGATAACCCTAATATTTTTATTGAAACGGATGAAATTATTTCCGGTGGAAACTTCCACGGTCAGCCATTGGCATTGGCGTTGGATTTCCTTGGAATCGCGTTAGCCGAACTGGGTAATATTTCCGAAAGACGTACGTATCAGTTAATTTCAGGATTACGCGATTTACCGGCCTTTTTGGTTAGCGATCCGGGCTTGAATTCCGGCTTTATGATTCCGCAATATACCGCTGCAAGTATCGTAAGTCAGAACAAACAATATGCGACTCCGGCCAGTATCGATAGTATCGTATCGTCTAATGGTCAGGAAGATCATGTGAGTATGGGAGCAAACGCGGCTACCAAAGCGTTGAAAATTATGGAAAACCTTGAGCGTATTCTGGCTATTGAGTTAATGAATGCTTCTCAGGCTATTGAATTCAGACGACCATTACAGTCAAGTGAGTTTATCGAAAGCTTCCTGAAATTATACCGCGAAGAAGTACCTTTAGTAACAGAAGACCGAATTTTACATTATGATATCGAAAAATCGGTAGCGTTTTTAAACAGCTTCCAGATGGATGAAGTATTGTTTGAGTAATACGTCAGATCTGGCTATATAATTTTTTACACCTGACAGGTTTTTAAAACCTGTCAGGTGTTTTCATATTACGGTTCAATTAAATAATAAAATGGAAAATTTTAATAGAAAAAAACACTGGGAAATCATTTACGAAAATAAACCGTTGGAAACCGTAAGTTGGTACCAGCCCAATCCGGAGACATCTTTATATTTTATAGAACAAGCTCATTTACCAAAGTCAGCTAAGATTATTGATATTGGCGGCGGTGATAGTTTTTTAGTGGATCATTTGTTAGAATTGGGTTATACCAATATTACAGTTTTGGATATTTCGGAAGCGGCAATTGAGCGAGCCAAAACCCGATTGGGAACTAAAGCCACTTTGGTAAAATGGATTGTAGCCGATGTTACCGATTTTGATCCCACGGAACAGTATGACTTCTGGCATGATCGCGCGGCATTTCATTTTTTAACCGATCAGAAAGATGTGGATACGTATCTGAAAACGACAGCCAAAGCGATTGCTCAAAACGGAAATATGATCATTGGAACATTTTCGGAACAAGGGCCTGAAAAATGTAGCGGTATTCCAATTAAGCAATATTCGGAAGAAAGTATGACTACTTTATTTCAAACGGATTTTGAAACGGTGAGCTGTCTTATAGTTGATCATGACACACCGTTTGACACGATTCAGAATTTCGTGTTTTGTCATTTTCGAAAAAAATAAAAATCATCAGCGGGTAAATGCTGTTATTGTATAACACCTGACAGGTTTTCGAAACTTGTCAGGTGTGACTATAGAATAAAAGCAGCTGATTGCATATACAGTCAGGTGTTTTTTATTATAAGAAATACAGGCTTAGTAATCCTAAAGCAGCGGGAACACTTTGTACCATTAAGATTGATTTTTGTACGGTGATTGCGCCATACACTCCGGCTACGAATACGCAACCCAAAAAGAAAGTAGCAATATGAATACTCCATTGCAAGTCGCAAATCAGTAGCGACCAGATCAGACCGGCAGCGAGAAATCCGTTATATAATCCCTGGTTTCCGGCCATTTGCCTGGTTTTTTCAAACATTTCTTCCGGTACCGATTTAAAAACTTTTTTGGCACGCGTAGTCCACGCAAACATTTCCAGCCATACGATATAAAGGTGCAGTAAGGCTATACATCCGATAATAATCTTTGAAAGTAACGTCATAAGAGATTTGGATTTAGGTTATTCGGAATGATCCAGTATTCGTTCTATTCTTTTATCCGGAATGAGCCACATAATGGCTACCAGAACGTAAAATGCACCGGCAATTAGTCCGTTGTAATTGGAGGCGATTATCCCTAAGATATAAAAAACGGGGGATAGTTTTCCTTTACTATCTTTTCCGATGGCTTTGGATAAAACCGAATCCGGACCGTGTTTTTTCAGGATCAGATATTGCAGTATAAAATAGGCTAATGCACATAATAACAGCACGATTCCGTAGAGCATCATTGGAATAGGAGCAAAATGATTTTCGCCTATCCATGCGGTTGCGAAGGGTATCATTGACAACCAAAACAATAAATGCAGGTTGGCCCATAAGATACCACCCGAAATTTGTTTTACCGTATGCAGCATATGGTGGTGGTTGTTCCAATAGATGCCTACATAGATAAAACTCAAAACATAACTCAGGAATACTGGCAAAATAGGTTTTAACGCACTAAAACTTACCTCGTGCGGCACTTTGATTTCCAAAACCATAATGGTAATAATAATGGCGAGTACGCCGTCGCTAAAAGCTTCCAGTCGGGTTTTGTTCATAGGGGAGGATTTAAAGGTTTTCGTTGCGCAGGGTTTTGTGAATCCTGCGTTTGTGATGGGTTTGACGTAAATTCTGATCACCGGAGATTACACTGATGTTTCCATCGATTTCCAGCATGGCCAGTTTGACGTCTTTGTAACGCTCGATTCCGTGTTCGCGGATGGCTTCATATAACTCGTCGGATGTAATACCGAGTCGGCTTAAGGTGTCGAATTCCAGTTTTCCGTTATGGATCAGGATTTCCGGTTTGTCTTGTAGCAGATTACTGAGTTTTTTGTATTTAAACAGTAACTTTTTAAAGATAAAGTTGATGATAAACAGCACCAATGCGGCCGCTAATCCTCCCGAAAGACTGGAATCACTTCCAACCATGGCGTTCTGAACAGCATTACTGATCAGTAATATCAGGATGACATCGGCCGTATTGAGCTGCGATAATTGTTTTTTACCAAATACACGGAGCGCTACCACCATAAAGATATATACGGCGGAACTTCTGACGATTATATCCAGGTAGGCTTCCATATCAGGTGTTTATTTCCATTTAAAGTTTTTCTCGATGGCTTTGATCATTTCACCTGCAATGTCCTTTTGTGTCGCGCCTTCGATCCCTTCCAATCCGGGCGAGGAGTTCACTTCCAGTAATAACGGTCCTTTTGACGAACGGATAATATCTACTCCGGCAACTTTTAAATTCATTGCTTTAGCTGCTTTGATTGCAATGCGTTTTTCTTCGGCCGTTACTTTTACAACTGATGCCGTTCCGCCCAAGTGGATATTGGCCCGGAATTCGCCAGGTAAAGCTTCCCGCTGCATGGCGGCAACCACTTTTCCGTCGACTACAAACAAACGAAGGTCTTTTCCGTTGGCTTCTTTGATAAATTCCTGTACGAGGATGTTGGCATTTAAGCTTTTAAAAGCATTGATTACACTTTCTGCTGCTTTTTTAGTTTCAGCCAATACAACACCTTTTCCTTGCGTTCCTTCCAGTAATTTTACAATTAAAGGTGAACCGCCAACCATTTTGATAAGGTCATTGGTATCGAGTGGGGAATTGGCAAATCCCGTAGTTGGGATATCAACGCCATTGTTAAGTAGCAATTGCAGGGAAAACAGTTTGTCGCGCGATTGACTGATTGCTGCGGAGCTGTTTAAACTAAAAACTTTTAGTGCTTCGAATTGTCGCGTTAAGGCACAACCGTAATAAGTCATACTGGGACGAATTCGGGGAATTACGGCATCAAAGTCGTTTAAAACCCTACCACCACGGTAATGAATTTCCGGAGCCGTAGCATCCAGTTTCATATAACAGTATTTCAGGTTTAAGAAATGCATTTCGTGTCCGCGCATTTCTCCGGCTTCTATAATACGTTTATTACTATAAAGTTCCGGGTTACTGGCCAATAAACCGATACGAAGACCTTTTTTGGCGGTATCTTCGCTATAATAGTATTCTTTGATTTTTTCTTTTGTTGGATGACCCAAAAGGTATTTTTGTTCCGGATCTACCAATATACGTCCCGACATGGCTTCCCGTCCCAAAAGCATACGGAATCCCATCGAGTCACGATTGGTTAGTGTTAGTTCCACATCCCATTCGCTACCACCGATTTCCAGTACGGTACGGATCACATAACGCAGTTCGCGATAACCACTGGAGCTTTTAACCACACGCTTGTCAATTAAAAGTGCTTCGCAATGAATAACGGCTTTGATGTTATTCTGTATTGGGTTAATATCGAATTTTACCCAGTTTTCACCATTTTTTTCAAATGGTACAATGTTGGTGGCATGCAATGCCGAAGTTTTTGCCCCGGAATCAACCCGGGCTTTGATGGTTGGAATTCCAAGAGCAGGGAAAGAGCACCATTCTTCACTACCTACAATAACTTTGTCTAGCATTTCTTTGTTTGTATTTGTAATTCTAAAGTACTACTTTTTTTGAAATGCCAAACACATTTGCTTAAAAAAGAAAAAACCTACTTAATTAGTAGGTTTTTCAGCTTTTTTAATGGCTACGGTGAGTTCCTGACTGCCTTCTTCAAGGTCCATAAAGATTTCATCGCCTTCGTGTATTTTAGAGGTGATGATTTCTTCTGCCAGCGTATCTTCCACATATTTCTGAATCGCTCGTTTTAGTGGTCGGGCTCCGAATTGTTTGTCAAATCCTTTATCGGCGATAAAGTCTTTTGCTTTTTCGGATAAGGATAATTTGTATCCTAAATCGGCCACTCGTGCATATAGTTTTTCCAACTCGATATCGATAATTTTGTCGATATGTTCTTTTTCAAGCGGATTAAATACAATTACATCATCAATACGATTTAAGAATTCCGGAGCAAATGCTTTTTTAAGTGCATTTTCAATAATACCTTTTGAATTTTCATCCACCTGCGACTGTCGGGCTGTGGTTCCGAAACCAACACCCTGACCAAAGTCTTTTAACTGACGCGCTCCTACGTTGGATGTCATAATGATAATCGTATTGCGGAAGTCAATTTTACGACCTAAACTGTCCGTTAAATGTCCGTCGTCCAATACCTGTAACATCATGTTGAAAACGTCCGGATGGGCTTTTTCGATCTCGTCTAAAAGGACAACACAATACGGTTTACGTCTTACTTTTTCGGTAAGTTGTCCACCTTCCTCATAGCCTACGTATCCCGGAGGTGCTCCAACCAATCTTGAGATGGCGAATTTCTCCATATATTCACTCATATCGATACGAACCAAAGCATCTTCCGAATCGAATAATTCTTTAGCAATTACCTTGGCCAATTGCGTTTTACCAACCCCGGTTTGTCCCAGGAAGATAAAAGAACCAATTGGTTTGTTCGGATCTTTTAATCCGGCGCGGTTACGTTGGATAGACTTGGCAATTTTTAAAACCGCTTCATCCTGACCAATTACTTTACCTTTGATCAAATCTGGTAAATGCGCCAGTTTATTGCTTTCCGTTTGTGCAATACGGTTTACCGGTATGCCGGTCATCATCGAAACGACGTCGGCTACATTATCTTCGGTTACGGTAATACGGTTGTTTTTCGCATCTTCTTCCCATTGCTCCTGAGCGGCAGCAAGATCTTTTTCAATGCGTTTTTCATCGTCGCGTAATTTTGCCGCTTCTTCGTATTTCTGTTTTTTAACTACCGAATTTTTTAACTCGCGTACTTCTTCCAACTGACGTTCCAAATCCAGGATTTGTTTCGGTACGTCGATATTGGTAATGTGAACGCGGGAACCGGCCTCATCCAAAGCATCGATCGCTTTGTCCGGCAGGAAGCGTTCCGACATATAACGGTTGGTTAATTTTACACAGGCTTCGATAGCTTCCGGTGTGTAAATTACGTTATGGTGATCTTCGTATTTATTTTTGATATTGTTCAGAATCGTAATAGTTTCTTCTACCGAAGTAGGTTCCACGATTACTTTCTGGAAACGTCTTTCCAAAGCACCGTCTTTTTCGATATACTGGCGGTATTCGTCAAGCGTCGTAGCACCAATACATTGGATTTCACCACGTGCCAACGCCGGTTTAAACATATTGGAAGCATCGAGCGAACCGGTAGCACCACCGGCACCAACAATGGTGTGGATTTCGTCGATAAACAAAATGATATCGTCGTTTTTCTCCAGTTCGTTCATCACGGCTTTCATACGCTCTTCGAACTGACCGCGGTATTTGGTTCCGGCGACAAGGCTGGCAAGATCCAGTGTTACGACCCGTTTGTTAAACAAAATACGGGATACTTTTTTCTGAATGATGCGTAACGCCAATCCTTCGGCAATGGCCGATTTACCCACTCCGGGTTCTCCGATTAATAAGGGGTTGTTCTTTTTACGACGGCTTAGAATCTGTGAAACCCGTTCGATTTCTTTTTCCCGACCTACAACCGGATCCAGTTTGCCTTCTTCGGCTAATTCGGTTAAATCACGTCCGAAATTGTCCAGAACCGGTGTTTTCGATTTTTTATTGGTTTTGCCTGTCCCCGGATTATTAAAACCCGTGTCGCGCAAACTGTCATCTTGTCCGGAATCGTCATTAAACGACTCGGCTTTTGGCAGGTTATCTAGGTAATCTTCTTCGTTTGATGTCATAGCAATAAATTGTTCTTTAACTATTTCGTAGTCAATTTTTAATTTGTTTAAAAGCTTTGTTGTCGGATCGTTCTCATTTCGGAGAATACACAACAATAGATGAGCGGTACTTATCGAAGTACTCTGGAATACTTTAGCTTCTAAAAAAGTGGTTCGTAAAGCACGTTCTGCCTGACGTGTCAGATGTAGGTTTTTCTTTTCGTTACTGCGATCGATAGTGGGATTGGCGGGGCTTAATACTTCAACTTTTCTGCGTAAATGCTCTAAATCTACATCCAGATTATTTAATATATTAATTGCGGTTCCATTACCGTCTCTTAAAATGCCTAACATTAAGTGTTCCGTACCGATAAAGTCATGTCCTAATCGTAAAGCCTCTTCTTTACTATAGCTAATTACGTCCTTAACTCTTGGTGAAAAATTATCGTCCATTACTTAAAAATACTTTGATACTGTAAATTTACTAATTCAGGTAGGATAAAGCAAAAACCATACCTGACATTTTAAGGGATCTCCTTTATGCTAATTGACAAAAAAAAAATGACATATAAAAGTTAAAAAGTGTCAATTTTTAAGCATTCCGGTGGTTTTTACTGTTGATAAATCGCTGAAATTTATACAGAAAAATGTGATTCTTTACTGGAAAAATATGTATATTGGCACGTTTTGAAATAACTATAATTTTTTAATATAACAACTTATGTCTGAAGGAGAAAAGTTAATTCCTATTAACATTGAGGACGAAATGAAATCTGCTTACATCGATTATTCGATGTCAGTAATTGTATCAAGGGCGCTTCCTGATGTTAGAGATGGCTTGAAACCGGTTCACCGAAGAGTATTGTTCGGAATGTATGAATTAGGAGTATTATCGAATAGAGCACATAAAAAATCCGCAAGAATCGTAGGAGAGGTTCTGGGTAAATATCACCCGCACGGGGATAGCTCTGTTTACGATGCTATGGTTCGTATGGCTCAGGAATGGAGTTTGCGATATCTTTTAGTGGACGGCCAGGGGAACTTCGGTTCTATCGATGGCGATAGTCCGGCAGCTATGCGTTATACGGAAGCAAGAATGAAAAAACTTTCGGAAGAAATTCTTGCCGATATTGATAAAGAAACAGTTGATTTCCAATTAAACTTTGACGATACTTTAGAAGAGCCTAAAGTAATGCCAACCAAAATCCCGAACCTGTTAATTAACGGTGCTTCCGGTATTGCGGTAGGTATGGCAACCAATATGGCACCACACAATTTAACGGAAGTGGTAGACGGTACGCTGGCGTATATCGATAATAACGATATCGAGGTAGATGAGCTGATGCAGTACATTAAAGCACCGGATTTCCCAACCGGAGGTGTGATTTATGGTTACGAGGGTGTTCGTGAAGCTTTTAAAACCGGTAGAGGACGTGTGGTGGTTCGTGCGAAAGCCAACTTCGAAGAAGTAGACGGTCGTGAGTCAATTATCGTAACGGAAATCCCATACCAGGTGAATAAGGCGGAAATGATTAAAAAGACTGCCGACCTGGTAAATGAAAAGAAAATTGAAGGTATTTCGACCATCCGTGATGAATCGGATCGTAACGGTATGCGTATCGTTTATGTGTTAAAACGCGAGGCGGTTCCGAATATCGTATTGAATACCCTTTATAAATATACACAATTACAGTCGTCGTTCAGTGTGAATAATATCGCATTGGTAAAAGGACGTCCGCAATTGTTAAACCTGAAAGATCTGATCCACTATTTTGTGGAACACCGTCATGAGGTGGTAACCCGCCGTGCGGAATACGATTTGCGCAAAGCAGAAGAAAGAGCCCATATCTTAGAAGGTCTGATCATTGCTTCGGATAATATCGACGAAGTAATCGCGTTGATTCGTGCATCTAAAAATGCCGATGAAGCCAAAGAAAAATTAGTAGAACGTTTTAACTTATCAGACATCCAGTCGCGTGCCATTGTAGAAATGCGTTTACGTCAGTTAACCGGACTGGAACAGGATAAGTTACGCGCGGAATATGATGAAATCATGAAATTGATTGCTTATTTACGGGAATTATTGGCAAGCAAGGAAATGAGAATGGGTGTTATCAAAGATGAATTAACGGAGATACGCGATAAATACGGAGACGAGCGTCGTTCGGTTATCGAATATGCCGGTGGTGATGTAAGTATCGAAGATTTGATCGCCGATGAAAATGTGGTAATCACGATTTCGCATGCCGGATATATCAAACGTACACCGCTATCGGAATACAAAACACAAAACAGAGGTGGAGTAGGACAAAAAGGTGTGGCCACGCGTGACCAGGATTTCCTGGAACATTTGTTTGTAGCGACCAACCACCAATATATGTTGTTCTTTACGCAAAAAGGAAAATGTTTCTGGATGCGTGTTTACGAAATTCCGGAAGGAAGCAAAACCAGCAAAGGTCGTGCGATCCAAAACCTTATTAATATTGAAAACGACGATAAAGTAAAAGCATTTATCTGTACGCAGGATTTAAAAGACGAAGACTACATCAACAGTCATTATGTGATCATGGCCACTAAACAAGGTCAGGTTAAAAAGACTCCGTTGGAGCAATATTCCCGTCCGCGTCAAAATGGTATCAATGCGATTACCATTAAGGAAGATGATGAATTACTGGAAGCAAAACTAACCAACGGAGAAAGTCAGATTCTGATTGCAGTGAAATCCGGAAAACTGGTTCGTTTCGAAGAAGGAAAAACCCGTCCGATGGGAAGAAGTGCTTCGGGAGTTCGCGGTATTACATTGGCCGACGAAAAAGACGAAGTAATCGGAATGGTTTCTGTAAATGATATGGAAAGTGAAATTTTGGTTGTTTCGGAAAACGGATACGGAAAACGTTCGTCATTAGAAGATTACCGTATTACAAACCGTGGTGGTAAAGGGGTGAAAACACTTAATATTACCGATAAAACCGGAAGTCTGGTTTCGATTAATAACGTGACCGATGCCGATGATTTGATGATTATCAATAAATCCGGATTAACGATTCGTATGGCGGTTTCCGATTTGAGAGTTATGGGACGAGCGACACAAGGGGTGCGTTTGATTAATATTAAAGGAAACGATTCAATTGCAGCGGTTACCAAAGTAATGCGCGAAGAAAATGACGGATCGGAAAATGAGGATATAGATAATTCAGAAATAACCGAATCTCAAGAATAAATAAACAACCTAAATAACTAACAGATGAAAATTAAATATGCTTTATTAGCAACGTCAATGTTGTTTTCTGCGGCTTCATTTGCACAGAAAGATGAATTGAAAACGCTAAAAAAATTATATGCAAAAGATATGTTGTCGACTTCGGATATATCGGAATACAAATCGGCAGTAAATAAATTAAGCGGTATGTCCGGATTGGTTGAAGCCGATCAGGTGTATACTAATTTCTATAAATCGATGACGCCTTTGTTGGAGTTGATGACCGCGTCGGCTGCTACCGGAGCGCCACCAAATGCGCAGGCTTTGGCTAAAGTATTCTCACCGGCTAAAATTAATGAAATGGCTGGCGGTTTAAATGCAGCGCTTGATTATGAGAAAAAATCAGGTAAAAAAGTGTATACCGACGATATTAACGAAACAATCACGGAATACAAACCGGTTTTGATTAATTATGCGATTACCTTAAACCAGGCTTCTAAATTTAAAGAAGCGGCTCAGGTGTTTGAAGCGATTTATAATCTGGATAAAAAAGACGAAGGAAATTTATACAATGCTTCGATCTTGGCATTACAGGCTCAGGATTTTGATTTGGCGTTAAAATATTTGTATGAGTTAAAAAATATCAATTATTCCGGTGAAGGAACGATGTACTATGCTGTAAATAAAGCGACCGGAAATGAAGAGTCTTTTAATTCAGATGCAGATCGTAAAGCGTCAATGAAATTAGGTATACACGAAAAGCCAAGAGACGAAAAAGTGCCTTCGAAAAGAGGAGAGATCTATAAAAATATCGCTTCTATCTTGGTACACCAAGGAAAAGTTGATGAAGCTAAAAAAGCAATCAGCGAAGCACAAGCGGCAAATCCTGGTGATACCAGTTTGATGTTGGCTGAAGCAAACTTATATTTGGATGCTAAAGATTTTACCAACTATAAACGAGTGATCACCGAAGTTTTAGCGAAAGATCCTAACGATGCCGATTTGTTGTTTAACTTAGGGGTTATCAGTTCGAATTCGGGTGATATCGAAGAAGCTAAAGGTTATTATAAAAAAGCGATAGCGGTAAATCCGAATTATTTTAATGCTTATAATAACTTAGGGGCATTGATGTTGCATGGAGAGGACAAAATGGTAAAAGAAATGAACTCTTTAGGAACCACTCCAAAAGACAACAAACGATTTGACGAGTTAAAAGCAAAACGTAATAAAATGTATGCGGATGCTTTACCGTATTTTGAAAAAGCATTGCAAATCGAACCAAAAGAACCAAATATCAAAGCGGTATTGTTAAACGCTTATCAGGTGTTGGAAATGGATGCGAAATACAAAGCATTAAAAGCACAGAAATAAAAGTGACTGACATAATAATTTAAAAAACCGAAACGTAAAGTTTCGGTTTTTTTATACTATTTTTTTGATGACACGGAGATTATGAGAATGCCGTCCGGTGTCGACATTGTAAATTCCAAGATGATCCAGTCGGTCAATACGAACTTTTCCGTGGGCATGAATGATATAGTTGTTTTCCATAATCATTCCCACATGGATAATTTTTCCTTCTTCATTATCAAAAAAAGCCAAATCGCCCGGTTCACTTTCTTCGATAAAACTCAACGCTTCGCCTTGCGTGGCTTGTTGTGAAGCGTCCCGTAAAATCGAATAGCCGTTTAGTTTGTACACCATTTGTGTAAAACCCGAACAATCGATTCCAAAAGGTGTTTTGCCGCCCCATAAATAGGGTGCGTTCAGATACATAAAAGCGGTTTTGATCAGTTCCGATTTAGGTTTGATACCACAAATTTTTACGCCTTCAAATGCAAACTGAGCCGTGTTGATTTCCGGAAAATCCAAAAACGACAGCGAACTGCCAATCGGAATTGGAATCAGAAAATTATTCGGAGTGGTAATGTACTCAATCAGATCGGCATTTAATATGGCTGCCGAATTGGAGATTGCCTGATACTGTTCTTCTGAAATTAGCTGAAACTGTTTATTGTCAACCCAACCTTCGTAACCGTCGAATGCCAGTTTAATTTTAGCCCAATTGGTGGTTTGTTCTAAAATTTTGAAATGTTCCCCAAATAAAACCTGGGAAACTAATTCGCTTCTGTCGTTGGATTCGGCACGTAATGGTACAATAGCAAGATTACAAATTGCAAACATTCAGATTGATTTTAAAGTGAATGATGCGCCTTAAATCTTTCCGGGAAACCCGCCCGATTTAAAACGCATCATTTATAAATTCTAATTAAGCTCTTTCGATCACAATGGCTGAAGCACCACCACCACCATTACAGATAGCAGCTGCACCGATTTTGGCATTGTTTTGTTCTAAAACGTTTAATAACGTCACTACGATACGCGCTCCGGAACATCCTAGTGGGTGACCTAAAGATACGGCACCACCGTTTACGTTTACTTTATCGTTTTCCAATCCTAAGATTTTAGCATTCGCCAATCCTACTACAGAGAACGCTTCGTTAAATTCGAAGAAATCAACGTCAGAAAGTGCGATTCCGGCTTTATCCAATGCTTTAGGTAATGCTTTTGCAGGTGCTGTTGTAAACCATTTTGGCTCTTGCGCAGCATCGGCATAACTTTTAATATAAGCTAGTGGTTTTAAACCAAGAGCGTTGGCTTTGTCTTCGCTCATTAATACCACTGCAGCAGCTCCGTCGTTAATTGTAGAGGCATTTGCGGCCGTTACAGTTCCGTCTTTTGTAAATACGGCATTTAAAGTAGGAATCTTGTCTAATTTTACGTTAGTATATTCCTCATCTTTTGTAACCATGATCGGATCGCCTTTACGTTGTGGAACGGCTACCGGTACGATTTCATTGTCAAATTTATTGGCATCCCAAGCTTTTGCTGAACGCTCATACGATTGAATCGCAAAAGCATCCTGCTCTTCACGTGTGATTTTATATTCTGTAGCACATAAATCGGCAGCAACACCCATAGCATTGTTATCGTATGCATCGGTTAAACCGTCTTTCTGCATACCATCTACCATAGAAGCCGGGCCAAATTTATATCCGTTTCGTAAGTGCACGTAGTGTGGAATCAAACTCATGTTTTCCATACCTCCGGCTACCACGATTTCAGCATCACCGGCCATAATAGCCTGCGCACCCTGCATGATGGATTTCATACCTGAAGCACATACTTTGTTTACAGTTGTACAAACTACGGAATTCGGTAGTCCGGCGTAAATCGCAGCCTGACGTGCGGGTGCCTGACCAACTCCGGCCTGAACTACATTACCCATTATTACTTCGTCAACCAGGTTCGGATCTAAATTGATCTTGTTTAAGGCTCCTTTTATTGCAGTAGCTCCTAACTGAGGTGCTGTTACAGTAGATAAAGCACCCATAAAGCTTCCTATCGGGGTTCTAACCGCTGAAACGATTACTACTTTTTTACTCATGATTATTAGTTGTTGGTTTGTTATTATACTTGAAGTTGCGAATTTAACCAATTTTATGCAGATATATATAGTGTGCCGTTATTTTCTTAGGGTTGACCACCGAATACTTTACTTACAAATGTTTTCGGAAGCCTATAAATGCTGTAAAATCGCTCCGGGTAATGAAATTGTAAAATTTTTGTAATTTCTATGTTGTTGACAGTGAAATAGTTTTCAGAAAAAAGTAAAAAAAATAAAAAAAACACTCGGAAATACTTGCAGGAAATGGAATGTTGTTCTACATTTGCAACCGCAAACAAGGAAGTATTTCCTTACTAAGCAGGAGAGGTGCCGGAGTGGTAACGGAGCAGATTGCTAATCTGTCGACGGGTAACCGTCGCCAGGGTTCGAGTCCCTGTCTCTCCGCTTTTTTCGGGGTGTAGCGTAGCCCGGTCATCGCGCCTGGTTTGGGACCAGGAGGTCGCAGGTTCGAATCCTGCCACCCCGACAAGTTTCAATCCCAATTGAATTGAAACACCGGATTTAGGTCACGTAGCTCAGCTGGATAGAGCACCTGCCTTCTAAGCAGGCGGTCACAGGTTCGAATCCTGTCGTGATCACAGGTTAAACCACTGATTTTTCAGTGGTTTTCTTGTTTTTAGACTTCACTGAAATTCTCTATTTAATGTATTTTATATCCTTTTGATATAGAACTACTCTTTTTTCTATTGCCTATTCTGAAAATAGTTGTAAAATTACAAACTATTTAATCTGTAAGAAAAAAAGGATATTCAGATACTCTATTTCTGTTATCAATCAGGATTATCATGTTACGGGTTTATATAGGAGTAATTATTCATTGAAAATAATATCATGAAAATAAAAAAAGAACCTGGATGTCACGACATTTTAGTACATATTGATTCAAGCGACATAAAGGATGGTGTGCTTTATTTGCCGGAATCGGTAGTATTAATAGGGGATTGGGTTATTCAAAATCAGCCGGATCTGGTTACAGTTGTAGCACCCGGGTTAAGTTTTATTCAAACCGGCAATTTCAGATTTTGTAATGCGTTAACCCGCTTGGAGGCTCCGGAGTTATTGTCCATATATGATGAAAGTTTCTACGAATGTAATGCACTAACTACATTAGTAGCTCCCGAATTGCGATCCATCGGAAACAAAAATTTTAACCACTGTAGTAGCTTAACGAACGTTGAAATTTCCGAATTATATAGAATCGGAAATAAAAACTTCTATAATTGTAAAGCGTTGACCGGTTTTGAAGCGCCTAAGCTGGAGGTTATCGGAAACAAAAATTTCTACAATTGTAAAGCATTAACCCACTTTAAGTCTCCTATACTGGGAAATATAAAAGATAAAAATTTCTACGAATGTAGTGCGCTAACCCGCCTGGAGATTCCTTTGCTGAATGAGATTGGAAACAAGAATTTCTACCAGTGTACTACTTTAACCGACTTTGAAGCTCCCGAACTGACTTCTATTGGTGACTTTAACTTTGGACGGTGTACCGCACTAACCGAGATTGAACTACCCATGGTGGAAGGTGTCGGAAACGATAATTTCGATCGATGCGAAGCGCTAAGCGGCTTTGAAGCTCCGGTACTGACAGCTTTCGGAAACGACAATTTTTACGGTTGTAAAAAACTAAGCCACTTCGAAGCTCCGATACTGACAGCTATCGAAAACAAAAATTTTAGATTCTGTAGTGGATTAACCCACTTTATAGCTCCTTTGCTGACGTCTATTGGAGATCGGAATTTTTACGAATGTGGGTTTCGTGATTTCGAAGCTTCTGCGCTGACTTCCATCGGAAATAAGAATTTCTATGAATGCAATGCGTTAATCGTTTTTGAGGCTCCAATGCTAACTTCTATCGGAAATAAGAACTTCTATGAATGTAACACATTAACGAACTTTAAAGTCCCTCATTTAACTTCAATTGGGGATAAAAACTGCTATGAATGTAATGCATTAACCGATTTTAAAGCTCCGATGCTAGCTATTATCGGAAATAAAAATTTCTATGAGTGTCACATGCTGATGAACTTTAAAACTCCTGTATTGACAGCTATCGGAGATAATAATTTTTACCAGTGTAATGCATTAATCGGATTCGACAATCCTACACTGACGACTATCGGAAATGGCAATTTTAGATATTGTAATGTTTTAGCCAATTTCGAAGCTTCTGAGTTGACTTCCATCGGAAACAAAAATTTCTATGAATGTGACGCATTAATTGGCTTTAAGGCACCTGTGTTGCCCTCAATCGGAAAAAACAATTTTCAATTTTGTCGGTCACTTACCTTTTTTAAGGCTCCCATACTAACGTCTATTGGAAGCACCAATTTTATGTCTTGTAGCGTGCTAACTAGTTTCGAGGCTCCGATGCTGAAGACGATGCGAAATTACAATTTCGACGATTGTGATGCGCTAACCCATTTCCAGGCGCCCGCGTTGGTTGCTATGGGGAATCTGAATTTTAACAATTGTTTGACACTATGTCACTTAGAGGTTCCTATGCTAAGCACTATTGGAGACACCAATTTCTTCCGATCGAATAGTTTTACCCACTTAGAGATTCCTGCGTTGACGGCTATGGGAAAAGAGAATTTTAGAAGATGCGATCTGCTGGTCAACTTCAAGGCGCCCGTGCTATTGGCTATGGAGGGAAGCAATTTTAAAGAATGTGACGCGTTAACGCGTTTCGAGGCTCCGATATTGACTTCAATTGGGGATAAAAATTTCTATGAGTGTAAGGTACTAACCGATGTTGAAACTCCTGTGCTAACCACTATGGGTGAAGACAATTTTTACAGGTGTTACGCGCTAACCGGTTTTGAGGCTCCGATGTTAACTACTATCGGATATGACAATTTTAGATATTGTAGTGCGTTAACCGACGTACAGTTTGGAGAACATCGATACACCACCGTAAAATCGGTAGATGGATTATTAACCATTATCGAAAAGTCCAAAACCTTAAATGAAATAGAAATCCATACCGGATTTATTTTTAATGATTGTATGGATGGCGTTCCGGATCTATCGGAAACATTTTTAGTTGGAAAAGACGGTTTTTTTGCCCATGGCGAAACGGTAAAACAAGCACTTGAAGATTTACAGTTTAAAATTATAGCCAAAAAAATAAAAAGGGAACCGATTAACGAAGATACTGTGATAACGGAGGCGTATTACAAAACCATTACCGGTGCTTGTACACAAGGAGTTAAACAATGGCGTGAACAAAACAATATTACCGAGGAATCGTTTACAGCAAAAGAATTGTTACCGATTCTCGAAAAAACAAATGCTTATGGAATTGAAAAATTCAAAGCATTAATCACTTTTGAGATTAGCTAGAATCGTTACAACACTTTTTTTCATTCGTTATTATGGAAATACAAAACAACAGATTAGTAAGTATTGATTCAAGCGACATAAAAGACGGCGTACTTTATTTACCGGAATCGGTAGTAATACTAGGGGATTGGGTGATAAAAGATGAGCCTGGTCTTGTTACAGTTGTCGCGCCCGGATTGACTACTATTGAAAATGAAAATTTCCTCGAATGTAAAGCGCTAACACATTTCGAAGCACCCATGCTGAAAACTATTGGAGGCTATAACTTCAGATTTTGCAATGGTTTGACCCGCTTCGAGGCTCCCGTTTTGACTTCTATTGGGGATGGAAATTTCTATCAATGTAATGCGTTAATGCATTTCGAGGCTCCTTTGCTGGCTACTATCGAAAGCTATAATTTTGATCATTGTAATGCATTAACCCATTTTAAAGCTCCTGCGCTAAATGTTATCAATTACTCTAATTTTCAATTTTGTAATGCGCTAATCGACTTTGTGGCTCCTGTACTGACTTTAATTGGATACAGTAATTTTGAAGAATGCAATGCGCTAGCCCGCTTCGAGGCTCCCGTGCTGACAGAGATAAGAGAGTTGAATTTTAGAACCTGTAAAGCACTGACCAACTTTATAGTCCCTATGCTGACTGCAATTGACGACGATAATTTCTACAAATGCGAGGCGCTTACCGATTTCGAAGCTCCCATGCTGACTTCTATCGGGCATGATAATTTTGCTTTCTGTATTACATTACAGCACTTTAAGACTCCTATGCTCACGGCTATCGGGCGGGATAATTTTTTCGCTTGCGCGCTAACCCATTTTGAGGTACCGGAGCTAACTATTATGGAAACCGGAAATTTTGAAGAATGTGATGCCCTGACCAATGTACGATTAGGCAAGTATAATTATACTGTAAAATCAGCAGATAGAGTACTAACCATTATTGAAAAGACAAAAAAACGAAATGAAATACGAATACATACGGGGTTTATTTTTAATAGCTATAATGGAGGAGCTCCCTATCTATCCGAAACTTTTTTAGTCGAAAAAGACGGTTTTTTTGCCCATGGCGAAACGGTAAAAAAAGCAATGGAAGATTTACAGTTTAAAATCGCAGTCGAAAAAATAAAAAAAGAACCGATCTACGAAGATACCTTGATAACGGAGACGTATTATAGAACGGTTACCGGTGCCTGCGAACAGGGAATCAAAAACTGGCGGGAAGAAAATAATATTACCGTGGAATCCCTTACCGCAAAAGAACTGTTGCCGATTCTCGAAAAAACGAATGCTTATGGAATGGAACAATTCAAAGCATTAATCACTTTTGAAAGCATTTAGAATAGTTATAACGGAATTATGGAAATACAATATGGCATCTTAAAAAAAATTGATTCAGGGGATATACAAGACGGCGTACTTTATTTACCGAAATCGATACTATCAATAGGAGAAGCGGTTATTCAAAATCAGCCGGAACTGGTTGAAGTTGTTGCACCCGGATTAATGGCTCTCAAAAGTAAAAATTGTTACCAATGTCAGGCGCTAACCCGTTTTGTAGCGCCGCTGTTGGAGACTATCGGAAACGATAATTTCTATGAGTGTAGTGCGCTAACGAATTTTGTAGCGCCACTGTTGGAGACTATCGGAAACAGAAATTTCTATGAATGTAGTGCGCTTACCGACTTCGAAGCGCCTAGATTAAAGACTATTGGGACTTATAATTTCTATAAATGTAATGCGCTAACCGGGTTCGAATCACCCATGCTGATGTCTGTAGAACACCATATTTTTAGAGAATGTAACGCCTTGATTCACTTTAGCGCTCCGGTTTTGACGACTATCGGAAGTGACAATTTTGGTTTTTGTAAGGCGCTAATTTCCTTCGAAGCGCCTATGTTGATTTCCATGCGAAACGATAATTTTTATTCCTGTGATGCATTAACCGATCTCGTGATTCCGATGTTGATGGACATGGGAATCAAAAATTTTTACGAATGTGACGCGCTAATTCATTTCGAAGCTCCTACGCTGAGGGATATGAGTGACTTTAATTTTTGGTATTGTGATGCACTAACAAGCTTTAAAACACCTGAACTGAAATGGATTAGAGACGACAATTTTAAAAAATGCAGAGCGTTAACCCATTTTGAGGCTCCTATGTTGAAGACTATTGGAGATTTTAATTTTAGGTATTGTTACGCATTAACGCACTTTGAGGTACCCGAACTGGTATTCCTTGGAGACGATAATTTTATAAAATGTGATGCGTTAGCCCGTTTCGGGGCTCCCGAACTGATCACAATCGGAAATTACAATTTTAGGGCTTGTGACGCGCTAACCACAGTACAATTCGGTACGCATAATTATACTGTAAAATCTGCCGATGGATTGTTAACCATTATCGAAAACACCAAAATCTTAAATAAAATACAAATTTATACCGGGTTTATTTTCAATGAATGTAACGAAGGAATTCCTGATCTGACAGAAACCGTTTTAGTCGAAAAAGACGGTTTTTTTGCTCATGGCGAAACGGTAGAAACGGCAATGGAAGCGTTAGAACTTAAAATTGCAATACAATAAACAAAAAGGACTGAAAAAGAAATTTATAGGTTAATTGTATGCATATTGCCTTATTATTTGTTTTTTTATAAATATAAAATAGGGCAAAATACCCTAAAAAAGGGTAGGTGGTTATTATTTAATTGGTTATTTTTAAAATAATAAATGATAACCCTAAAAAAGTATATAATGAAAAAGCTTAACCTTAGAAAGAAAGTAGTTTCGGTGTTAACCGATAGCGAAAAAAGTGCTATTAACGGTGGTGGAGTAGGTCCTGCATTACCTTTTACCTACACCCAATCGGTAATGATTTGTATTGACCCGATGGGACCGCCGGAACTTACCCGAGCTTTTGGTTGTGAAGTTCCGTTGCTAACCAGAGATTGTCCTCCCTTAGAACCATAAACAAAGCTTACAATCTGCCATTGTAAGATGACAAAAACACCCTGTCGGTTTCACCACAGGGTGTTTTTTATTTATATTGGTAAACGGCTAATTGATATCGAAGAAAAAAATTAAAAAGTTTATTGAAAGAATAGCATTACATTTATATAAAAATAGCATTTATATTAAAAACAGATTGCTTAGCTATATTATGTTACAATGTAGCAATCGGATAAACAATTAAAAATAAAAGAAACAGATGCATCATATACCGCGATATGATTTTAGAATTGGATACGTTAAGGAAGCAGATCAGGGAGATTATACGAAAAAATTAGCAAAAGGAATTTTTACATTATTATTAAATCACTTTGTAGACATTCGATTCATTCCCAGGATTGAAAATATTGATGATCTAATAGATGAATATACCTATGACGATACGACCACTCAGGGAGTTCGGATGGCTTGTTTGTTTGAAAGTAAATATGTGGTTACACCCTCCGATGCTAATGAAGGAAAAAATAGAATCATTAGTAAGGCGGTTCTTGCCAAACAATTTAATGTTGCCCTAGAAGACATTGCGTCTGAAATTATCGTATTCTATGTTTCCGTTAAAACGTATAAAAAATACATTCGAGAAGTCAGAAATATATTTTATACCGATAAATATGGTGATTCTACGAATATATTTTATAGACAAAACGCTTTTATGGAAGATTTAAAAAAAGAATATAAGTTACCTGTGTTTTTAGAAAACAGGATTATTAATTCGTCTTATTTCTCAGACTACGAGTTAGCGTTTTTAGAAAGACAGCGCGATAAAGAGGGAAATGTGATTCCTAGGGTGTATTAAAATTTTGTTATACGAAAACAGGAATATAAGAAATATGAAAATAATCGAATTAAGAGAAATTCAAAACACTTCGGAAAACAGTAAACTGCCACCGCTTTATACGCAATTTCAAAAATTGCTGGAAGAATTACGAAAAAAGGAATTACCCGATGCACTTATCGAATCCATTAATCAGGATATTGAAGTGCTAAATACAACCACTTTAACGGATGACAAATTGCGAAAGCTGTTGAAAGACAAGCAGACAAAAATTGTTCAATTGGTTGAAAAAGAAGTAAAAATCGTACCGCAAAAATATTATATGACACTTTGGTTGGCCATTGGAATGTCGGCTTTTGGAATACCACTCGGAACAGTATTAGGACTGAGTTTGGGCAATATGGGCTTGTTGGGAATCGGACTTCCTATTGGTATGGCAATCGGAATTGCGGTTGGTACAAATAGGGATAAAAAAGCACTACAGGAAGGGCGGCAATTGAACGTGGTTATAAAGTATTAAATCGGTTTAACACTATTATAATTCTTACAAAAAGTTTTATTTTCGTAACATTTGTACGCGTTTTTATGTAATACGTTAATTTGGGTTGTGTATAAATACTTATTTTGTTAATTTAGTTTGTATAGTACTTGAAAAATGATTTAAGTTTGACGAATTAAACAACTCAAAAAAACAACCAGCCACCAAAAAATATAGAAACGGGAGTATCGTGTGTAACGTAATAACAATAGTACCCGATCCAAAAACGTACCACCGAAAAATTGCATGACAATACCGTAAAACCTACGATGCGTTGTTGTCTTCAGGCGCTTTTATTTTTTTGCAATGGCACTAACAATTAACTGATTTATGCCCCACAAATCAATTAAAGAAAAATTAGTGCAGCTACGTAAAGAACCCAAATTTACTATGCCGCTTTCCATTTATTATCCGGGTTTGGATAATGAAATGGTACGAGTCGAACTCAGTAAAATCATCGACCGAAGTATTTTCGAAATTTATTCAAAAATAGAGCAAGGACTCGATCGCCTGATGTTGCTGGATATCCTCCATAACACAATGGAAAAATTCAAATGTTTTCATCTCAATGACAACGATTTTATTTATATCCGGCAATACCTCAACCGGATTATCCTTATTGTAGAATGGGATTGTAACCCGGACGATCTTCGAAACCTTATTTAAAACAAATTTAAAACATAGTATGGACAACGATTTTAAGCAAGTATACGGCCAGAGTGGCAGTGAGCTTCAGGACCAAAACGAATTAAACCAAATACTGGCGGGTGAAGGAGGCAAACTCTATCCCGTTTTACGTAATGGTGACTGGATCGGTATACAAAACGGTGCCTTGTTTACACCTTTAATCGGAACGTTTGAAAACCCTAAAATTGTCATCGCATTAGCGCATGATATGCCAAATAATTTAGTTTACGTTCCTTATAAAACAGGGACGCATTATGAGGAGCTTAACAAGATGTACGACGAAGCACAAGCAAATCTGGAAGCCATAAAAGTTCCGTATGAAGTATTCCAATACAACGACCATTTTGAAGTGAATGCCTGCGGACATGAGTTTAGCAGTGAATTTTTATTACACAAGCCATTTCTTAACGAATTGCACACCCTATTAAAATCGGATGAGATATTAGTAGCCGTTCCAAGACGGGGTTACTTTAAAGCGATTGCAAGCAATACATCAAGAGATTTATATAACGGTTTTATCGAAGAGTATGAATTTGCATTCCATAATGACGCCAGTGAAAAGCCGCAAATTACCAATGGTGTTTTTGTAATAAAAGACAGTGTTATAGTACAACGCGGAGAACTGGAAAAATACTAAACCGAATAAAGCTATTATTTTAAAGCATATTATAAAAAGAGAAACTGGTTTTCTCTTTTTTTTTGGACAAAGGCTAACGATGGTTCTAAACGCGACATAGTAGATTTGTAATCCGTAATGATAAAATATGTTGTTACAGAACACTATTGTAATCAGATAATCGTGATAATTTTTAACTTGGCGCGTATTTGAAAAATAAATAGAGATTCGGTTAAAAAATATCAAAATTATTATTTTAAATTTCGCATGACTGAGAGAAAATAAAGTAACAACCATGAATTATTCAATAGAAAACATAAAAGAATTTATTTTAAAATTTTTAGATAAAGAAGCCGAATGCTGGACAAAACGCCAATTAATAGATTTGGATGATTATAACCAATCCATTAAAGCGCTATATGCTATGGCTATTGACGATCTTGACGAAGGTTTGGGAATTTATTATAAGAAGGAATTAGTATTAGATGATAACCCAGTAACATATAAACCACGTCATTTATTTAAACTCAGTAGTTATCAAAATAAAATTTATGGAGATATATGGGTAGCGTATGTTTCAATAACTAATCCAAGAAATGAAATCAATACAAGTCGTATTGTAGATGGTTTTATTATAAGTGAAATTGATAACGAATTTAAAATCATTGGAATAATGGAGGTAAAACTAAGTCGTTCAACTATGGCTGTTATGGGCTGGACAGGAAGTGTTTATAATCCTTCTGATTTAGATATTAAAAAATTGGGCAAATTTGTTGCAACAGAGCGTTATTCTGAACCGAATAGTCAGGATAATTTTTCACTTAAAGAGTATTTGAAAGATAAATAATTAGTTGAATTAATTATGGAAATAAACAAGATACATTCAGATTTAAAAAAAAATATACCAGGACAAAAAAGAGAGCGACCGTGCATTTCTCTTCAAATTTAAGAATGAGGATGAAAATGAAAAACTCATTACTCTTCTGAAAATGGGATTTTGGTCGGTTGCCCCTTTGGGCTTTTATTCGGATAATATATTAGCCATTCGATTAACGCCCGAAAAGCCGTTAAAAAAATCTCCGATAGTGTTTTATAATGGTACCTACCAAGAATGTTATACATTCGCACCAAATTTACAGGCCATCATTCCGATGTCGTACTTAAGATTTATGGGCAAACCAAAACTTATAGCAGAACTTCAGGAAAAGATAGAAGGAGCCGTTACTCTATCGAAGCCTTTTTTTGATTATCTGGGCGGCTGAGACCTCGATTTCCTAAAGCAGTTCTTGCTCTCGGAAGCTAATCAGGAACGGTTGAAAGACGCGGCCAATTTTGAGGATGCGTTTTTCAAAGAATTTTGGGATCATTATTATGATACGCCCGAACAAAAGAAGGCTTTTGAACTGTTTGAGAAATTGAAGGAAAAAAGAACCTATTTTCCCAGTTATGAGCATGCCGATTATGGTCTTTGGAATGAATATGTAGGAAACGTTCTGGCCCAAAGAGGATATGAACTACTCAACATGGAAGATGAATATAAATGGCCACATTATTGGCATTGTGTCAAGTTACCCCATGGTTTCGATTGTGACACTAACGGGTTTCATAAGTATGTGATAAGCTTAGGGAATTCTGGTTCTTTTGTTCGGGATATTGCTGAGGTGTTTGATTCCGAATGGGAAGACAAATATGCCATGTTTCCGGAAGAAGTACAAAAGCACCCACTTTTTGAAGCGACAGAAACCATCAAGTTTGAGGGATACTATGACTATACAGGCGAAAAGCACTTTGCCGCCGCTACGCGCCTGGAAGAAGAATACAAAGACCCTGTTGCGGCATGGAATGCCTTGTTAAGTGCGAGTTATTGGGGCGGAAGGAGAGAACGTTTGGATATTGTAGAAAAAGCATGGCAACAGGCAATCGACCTGTCAGAAAAACAGGGTTGGACAGCGATCAATGAAGTTTTAAAAGAGCAACTAGAGTTTTACAATCATTACAAGGATAACGTTTAATACATGTCGATATGATATCAGAGTGTAAGATGTTGAAATGGGAGCAGAAGTATATCCCACTAATGTGAGTGTAGGAATTGTTAATGGTGACGTAAAAATTATATCCTCAAGAGGGCTTGACTTTGAAAAAAGAAGAAATGAAGAAGTTATCGAATGGGTTTATAACCAACGATCGAATGTCTATATAGACGACATCACGATTAAAAAAGAGGGTACATTAGTAGAAACGCTACGAGTTTTTGAACCGGAGCATCCTACCTGGTTAGCAGATTACAACAAAGGATAATCGTTTTGATTTTAATAATCCGCGACATCGTGAGAATCACCAAGGTTGCACATAAAATATGACAAAAAAATAATACCTACATGGAAGACATTAAAAATTTTATTGAATCTTTTATTAAGGATGAATATGCTTGCAATAAAGCAAATTATGATTTTTCTATTTCTGATGAGGAATATGAAAATATGAGATTAAAATTGGAAGATCATTTTCATACCGTGAATATTGATGAATATTGGAGGGCTTTGGAGGAAGATGATGTGCAAGAGCTTACTATTGAAATGAAGGATTTATATTTTCAAAATGTAGTAAGAGCAATACCGCGTACTTTATTTCAAATTAAGCAATACAAAAATCCAAAAGTAGGAGAAGGATTAGAAAGATGGCTGGTTAATGATGAACTTTTTGCATGTTATACGAGTTATACAGAAAATAATGATTTACCTCTTGATTATGCTACAGTGTTTTATGTAGCACAAACAAATGAAGGTTTGAAAATTATCTATAAAATACGCTATGAAAGTGATGTCCCTGAATGGCGCCACTCACACGATTTAAAAATAAATCAGGTAAAAAATCCGGGCAATCTCATAGCTGTTGAAAAATATCAGGCTCCGGAGGAAACGAATAGTTTAGCGGATTATAATGCTGAATAGAATCCGCGACATCACGATAATAAATTAAAAAGACAGATTCCTAAGAAACGGAACACTAAAAGTAGTTTAAAATGATACATCAACGTTTTAGTAACGTATTAGGAGAACCTAAAATAATTGGCAAAATAGACATCGCCATATTAAAAGAAAAATTTGAACAGCAATTAAGCCACTTTGAAGACAGTGCCGTTCTTTTAGACTATCTGGAACACTATGGAGAAGCTGTTTATCAAGAAGGTTTTTTTGCTTTTATAAATCCTATGGATTATGAAATCCCATTAAAGAAATTTCCAAAATTAAAAGCGCAGTCAATTCTGCCATTTGCAAAAACGGCTATGGGAAACTTTTATTTAATTGGCGAAGTAGACGACGAAGTTTGTCTCGCTTTCTATAACATTCATACAGAAGAATATAAATATGTTGATTATGAGTTCACGTTATTTTTTACAACATTGGCAGGAAATAAATATCATAGTGAGACAGAGGCATATGGACTGATCGAAATTCCAGCATTAGAAAAATACGGACCAGTAGCCATAGACGAGTGCTTGACATTTATTCCCGCCTTAGTTCATGGTGGGGATGAAGATATTAGAAACATCCAAAAAGTAAAATTAAAAGCGAATTTAGAACTACTGGCAAACGCTTTTGGTTAAGCCATTCCTATCCTTTTTTAAAACGGAATTTCTATTTTAAAAGTTTCGTTTCAGGTTTTAAACACAATATTATCAAACCCATAAAAATACGAATTTAATGAGCACGGTTTCCAATCAAAATATACCTATTTATTCCATTTCAAACCTTTATCCGTTGTTTGAATATATGCACCATCAAATTGGTCTTTCTTCCGATCGGTTTAAAGAGCAGAATGAAATAGCACGTACAATCTGGCTGACAATACGAATCGACGGGGAAATTAAAAATGGAGGCATTGAACAGCTTTTCTCCAATCTGGGCGAAGGGTTTACTACTGATTATCTGATTGAAGTGCTGCAAAATATCAAAAGTGAAAAAGGCTTGGAAATTGTACAAAAGTTCCTTGATTTTATTCACCAGACAGACAAACACAAAACATCCTTTTATAGCGACTATGCTTATGTGAGTGGTTTTGATAAAACGCTAAAAAAGTTACACAATGAATTGAGCGACGAATATTATACGCTGGATCCAAGTGTGGAAGCCTTGATTGTGCAATATGCGGAGGAAAACTGGAATGATGCGGCTTTTCAGGAGGCTATAAAAAATGTTGTTTTTAAATCCAATGAAAAAGACGAATCCGCATTAATTGGCGATTTAAATGCTGCAATCGAAAGTGGAAATGTGACAACGATTAAGAAAATTTTAAAGAAGCTAACCACGGTCAATCAAGCTTGCAAATATGGATTTGTACCCCTACTTGAATTAGCACAAGTATCCAATAACGATAAAAAAATAGAAATCTGTCAGTTGCTTATTGATCATGGAGCTGATCTTACTTTTAGAGATCAATACCAGAACTCGGTACTGCACAAAGCGGTTGAAAAGGATAACAGCATTCCGTTTATTGCGTTTTTGCTGGATCAGGGAATGGATATCGAAATCAAAGATAATTTTGATGATACACCGATTTACGGTACCGATACCAATCCTGAAAATTGCAGTCTGTTAATCAGTCGTGGTGCTAATGTGAATGTCAAAAACAAAATGGGTAACTCGCCTCTGACCAGAATGTTGGTTCGTTATTGCAGCTGGAATGGAAATGAGTATGGAAAAGGCTATCAGCCCCAAATAAAGAAAGTTATAGACCTGTTGTTGGCTGCCGGAGCTACTTTTGATACCGAAATTTTAAACATGGAAACTACAGAACTTGCCAAGTTTGCAGAAGATCCAAAAATGTTACAGTACCTGCTAAAACAGAAATCGGTTAAAAATGCGCCTGAGTTTAATCCCAACTACCAAAAATGGTCGGCTGTTTTCGAAGCCAGTTTGAAGGGAAATCTCGAATGTTTAAAATTATTATCTGAAAAAGGAGCTTTTTTAAACCAAACATTGGAGAGGCCGCATTACGAAACCAAAACCTTTAGCGGAGGAACGCCGTTAAATGTAGCGTTGAATGATGAAACACGTGCCTTTCTGACAGATCATAACGTCGTACTTGGAAATAGAAGCAACTATTCTTTATTTCTCGAAACAAGAGGGAATGACGTAGCAGCGGTCGTTGATTTGATTCAGCAAATAAAAAAGATAGACCAGAAAGAAGCCGTACGATTCTTTCACACCGTTAAAAAGGAAATGGATGAAAGCTACGAAAGAATAGATGGGGAGTTTATTTTTTACAAACCGTTGTTTTTGACCAGTGCCGAGAGTGAAGAAGACATCAAAGCGATTGCCTTACAATTCAAGAAGTTCGATTGCGAAATGACCGTTATTTAAATGGTTAACACTTTATTGACAACTGATAAGAAAAACATTAGCAATACTTAAAATGAATATCACATCTGAATATAGTCCGCTTACCTTGGCAGAAATAAAGCAATGGGAACGTAGCAATAGTACGATTCCAGAGCCATACAAAGCTTTTTTGCTACAACAAAACGGAGGAAGTACCGGTGCTAAAAATACGTTTAAAGTTAAAAAGATGTCCGGCGAGTTTGGTTTTCATGCCTTTTTTGGCATTCATGAAGGATTACGTGGTCTGGACTATATACAAACTACCTATACCAAAAGAAATCGCTTCCCAGGTCATTACTTTGCGATTGCTTCCGACGTATCGGGAAATCTCATTCTGATGGGACAAAACGAAAAGAAATTGGGCAAAATCTATTTTTGGTACCACGAAGGCGAAGTCAGTGAAAATGAAAAGCCCTGGGAGAAAAACATTTATGAAATCGCTAAAAATCTGGAGGGTTTTCTGGATTCACTATATGAAGAACCCATAGATGATAAAGAGGATCTGTTGGATTTATTTGGCGGGAGCGATTCCCAAAAACAAATAGCGCTCATCAACAGCGATTGGGATGTCAATAAACCATTAGAGGATTCTACGCAAACCGCTTTGGAGCGGGTTGCTAATTTCGGAAACGATAGTACCGTTTTACAGGCATTATTAGATAAAGGGGCCACCATTGGAAGAGCGATGGATCATGTACGAAACAACCATTCGGATTCGGCTGTCCTTTTTGCAAAAATACTACTCGAAGCAGGTGCCAATCCCGATTATGCCGATGAAAAAGCCAGAGAAGATAAAAATACATTACTCAAATCTGCAGTAAATAAACCCTTACCTAAAATTGAATTAGCAAAGTTGCTTATTCATTACGGGGCAGATGTAACGGTAGAAAATGAGTATGGATGGACCGCATTAAAGGTAGCGCAACGTACATTGGAAGGTGGCGTTCCTGAAATGCAGGAAGTAATAGATTTAATCCATGAAAAAAGTCGTTTCGTATAGTAGGGGTTGAAGACAACCTTAACCGCCAAAAAAACACTAAATTGAACTATGAAAAAAACAATACTACTCCTTGTATTCCTGCAAGTCTTCTTTTCCTGTAACGGACAAAGTACGAAAAGTCCTAAAACTGACTATGTTCAGAAAATGGAATTCGGACTCGAAGGCTCTGTAAAAGAGGCAACTACGTATGTCTGTAAAGTAGAAAATGGAAATATTCCGACAGATAAAACGAAATACTACGGAAAAATGATAAAACAATTTGATATTCAAGGTAATGCACTGAAAATACAGGATCAATGGGATATGGGGGAATTGGGCAAATCGGAGTCATTGAGCATTTATTCCGGTAAAGGGAGAGCTATTTCTTTCAAAGATATAGTGCATTTTAAAGAGGAAGCAGCAACGGAATTGAATTATAAATACGATTGGTCGGATAATTGCCATTATACTATTGCCGCTACAGATAAAAGCCCTTATTTAACCTTTATTACTTTAGATAAAGACTACAGACTAAGTAAAATCGTATTTAAAAATGGAAATGAAATTCAGGTAACACAGGAATTTGAACGGATTTACAAAGAAAATAAAGTATGGGAAATTAAGGAAACGATAACCGATTACAACGATGGAGAAAAAACGATTACGTATCAAATACAGGTAGTGCAAAAATATGATCAATATGGAAATCCTACTGTCGTTTATAGTTACAACGGTCTTGACAAACAACAATTTGAAAATGTATTATTTACGGAATATCAATATTACGAGAAGTGAAAAAATAGAGCGTTACCAGGAAGAAATAAAATCTTCTTTACAGTCTGAATTATAAATAAAAACATGGCATTTAAAATAACCGAACGGTTTCAAAATTTAGAAACAACAACAAAATCCGATTCTTTAGAAGATGTAAATATAAACGCTAAAATCTTTATTCCTGATGAGGAGACGGTTGCCTTTAGGATTAAGAAGTTTACCAAACTGGGTTACGAACACGTGTCGGAGCGTTTTATGGATGTTTTAAATATTGATAAGATTCATTTTCATGCGTGGTTTGAAGTAGCTGATTTTGCTTCTCAGTTGGAGTTTCATATGGAAAATCTGTATTCCGGTTTATCGCTATTAGAGTATGATGAAAAACTTTGGTTTAAAGGACAAACACCCGAAGAAATAGCACTGTGGAAGACATTTCGTATATTCGATACGCGTCCGGAAATTGGCAATGGTAAATTGGCCGTTTACAGTATTCAAAAGGGTGTTGCACCACCAAATGAACCGACCATTTATTATATCAATAGAGCGTTGGCGTATAAAACCAATCTAACCTTGAACGGCTATTACGAAGCGGTTTTGGATCTCTTAGGTATAGCCGATTGGCAGTATCTTTTTACCGAAGTATCCGCAGACGATTTAAAAGCAGACGGTATTTATCAAAACCTTCAAAGAGCATTGGTAGCCTTACAAAAAGCATTTCCGGATAAAGACTATAACCGTTATTTTAAACTTTTAGAAGAAAGATAAAACGAAAAATAATCGTTTAAGCCATGAAAAAATTAGTGTATTACAGCCTTCATGAGGCTACGGAAAGGGAAAAAGTGGGCTGTTGGCCACAATTGGAACCGCCGAGACGTTATTGGAAAGTCGCGAATAATTATGATAAAGTATTGGATTTCCGGAAATTTCCGGAAGAGGTACCTAATCTTGATAATTTTACATTAAAAAACATAGCGAAACGGACAGATGTACTCAGTGCGGAGATGCCGGGTGTTGGTGGAAATGTCGGTATGTTCGTAAATGAAAAATTTAAAACGCTTATAGGGAATTTTGCCTTAAAAGATTGTCGGTTTTACGATTGTAAGCTACTTGCTCCGTTCGATGAAAATTTTAAAAAAAGAAAAGAACCGGAAGTATTTCAGTTTTATTATCTGAATTTGATTCATAAAACAGATCTTGTCGATTTTAAGCAATCGGTATTTGAAGATTTAAAGACAAGTCAAATGGTTACTGTAGAAAATGAAGAGCAAAGGGATCCGTTTTTACGCCCCAGAAAATTATGTCTAAAGGAAGCTCCGGATTTATTTTGTGCTCCTTATGATATCAATATTCTGGTTTCCGAACAACTCAAAACAGCCATAGAAGCAGCCGGAATTACAGGTGTTTGGTTTGATGACCGCATCGTCTGTGAGTTTTATACGAACGAATAAATCGTATAATATACCCGATGAGGTTCAAGCAAAAATGATTTTTTTAATATAAACAAAACCAAAAAATGACTCTGGAAGGATTGAATACCGAAGGCGTACTTATTTTCGCCAATATTACCAAGTGTAAAGCGTATTATTCGGATAAAGAATTTGATTATAATTATCCGGAAGGATTATCCGAATTAGTACAACAAGGAATAGTACATATTATTACCACAGATGAAGCTGTTGAAGTAGTAAATTTTGCCTTTGATACGGATGAAATCGATCTGGATATGTGGGACTATCACGATTCGTACAACTATTTAAAAGTAGACGAAGGGGATGAAATCCGGGCAATTTCTCATGCCGATTTTACGCAAATGTGCCATCATTATAAAGGGGATTTAGAAGCATTCGTAGACAGCTCGTTGACACTTAAAAATATTTTAAACCCGGGCTTCGAGAAAACCAAAGAAGAATATTTTAAATATGAATTACCTTTGATAGCTCTACCGGTTGGCACGTGGAAAATAAATGTTTATTCGCTTAAAGACGAAAACGTACTGGGTTGGATGGAATTCTATATGCACTTAGAAAAAACGGTTACCATTGATGTAGCAAAAATTGCACTAAAACCACTTGAGATTTACGCGTAATTACACATACGATAAATCCATGACATCAGGTGTGTTAGAAACTATTTTACCAAACATCAGAAACGCGAATAAAAATTATGGGACACTATAAAATAACAGAATACGGAGAATATATTCACAATTCAATAGCGTCATTTAATTATGATTTAAAAATTACAGATTATGATCAAAATGTAAAAGGTATTTGTTTAAATCAAGATGCAGATAATATCAATCTGCTTTCAAATTTTAAGTCAATTGAAACCATAAAATGTTTTAGAATTACAAATGATCAAATTAATGAGTTTCCGTTACTTTCATCCGTAAAGTATTTAATGATCAATTGTAACGATTGTTCGTCTTTGGATTTTCTCATCAAATTTCCAAACCTTATCTATTTAAATATTGATGGATTTGATAGTTTAGAATCATTAGAAGGTATAAAAAACCTTAGGCATTTAGAATACCTATCGTTACTAAATAACAAAAAACTGGTTCATTACGATGAAATAGAAACGCTTACGACCTTAAATAATTTAAGAATTGAAGGTGGTGTTTCCAGTAGCTATAAAGTAGGGAATTTAAATTTTTTAAAAAATTTAAACCTTTTCAGATTGGATTTACAAAATGTTTCCGTTAATAAAAATAACTTACTATTAATTGCAAATCTCAAAAACTTACAAAAGCTTGGTTTGGCAATAAACTTTAAAGTAGAGGAAATAGCCTATCTAAAAGGTGCTTTGCCAAATGCCAAATGCTATGACTTTGAACCCTATCATATTGCATCAGATAAGTATGATAACATAATGAAATGTACCGTTTGTAACGAAAATATGATAAAGCTAACCGGAAAAGTAAAACCACAAACAATTTGTCCGAAATGTGATGTCGATACCTTAAATTCACATCTTAAGACTTTCAATACATCGTTTGAAAAAGGTCAAAAACATATAGTAGTCTAGAACCGATGTCGCGGATTTACTTCGTCTGTTGCGCTAAATCCAGATGTCGCGGATTTGCAATCCGTGACAATACTGATAGTGCGGATTTACTTCGTCAGTTCAGCTAAAGCCTCGGGTGTAATCCGTGACATCAAGAAAACCATCTATAATTAAAAAAAATACACTGTTAATGAATAAAGTACTAACTTTTATTCCCATTCTAGTACTACTATCTTGTGGAGCAACGCAAACAACCATAATCGAAAACGGAAAAGAAGCCAAAGGGCATTTAAAAAACGGACTAAAAAACGGAACGTGGACGTTTTATAAAGCGGGAAAAGTAGATGCTGTTGGAACGTTTGTAAAAGATCAGAAAAATGGCGATTGGAGCTATTTCTACGATAATGGGAAGTTGCATCAAAAAGGGGAATTCCGAAACGGCAAACAAAATGGAATTTGGCAGTATTATTTCGACAACGGATCATTTATGGGAATGGGAGAACTGGTCGATGGCAAACAAAACGGAGTATGGAAATGGTACCATAAAAACGGAAATTTATATACCGAACGTTGGTATGTCGATGGTAAACTGATGGAAATAAAATCGTGCTTCGACAGCCGTAAAAATGTACTGGATTGCGGAACAATCAGCAATGGAAATGGGACGATGCTTTTTCACGATATAGAGAACGAATCCGATACCATTCAGGAATTTCAATATAAAAATGGCGTAATAAAAAACGAGTGATGCCAAAGGTTTTATAAAATGGTACGTAAATTGTAAATTTTGCACTTGTCTTTTGAAAGGATGTTATCTGAGAACGTTTTTACTATCGCAATCAAAATCAACTAAATAAAAATCAGAAATGAAAAAGGTTTACTTTATAGTGCTGTTTTTTTTCTTGTTGAATGCTGTTTTCAGTCAAAATAATGCGGCGTTTTCTACTGAAGAATTACGTTTCCAAAATGTTGAAACATTAGGGAAATCCATACCCGTAAATGAAATCCATACTTACAAAATAATTGATTCCATATCGAAGCCTGAAGCGTATTTAATACGAAATTTTGACAACAAAATAGGAACACTATCCATTGCGATTAAAAATAACGAAGTGTTCCACGTCTATGAACTCTTTTCAAATGGTTATGTTATGGATACTTTAAATGCAAAGGAGAAAAGTAAGGCGTATAGGATGATAACCGAACCATCTCTGGAAATTGTTGACGTAAAAAGATGTAAACTCGACAACTTTAAAAGTGAGGAATTAATTGTAAAATTTTCCTATACAAGAGTGGGTTGTCCCGATTGTAATCAAACGCAGGCGACAATAATAAATGGCTATATTCTATTTGATTTTGATAAGCTTCAGCTTTTAAAGCTAATCAATTTAGATAGGACAACTTTAGTACAAAATCTAATAAACTTGAAAAACTTAGAGGGTTTTAAAGTTGAATTTATGGATGGCTATATAAAAATGAAAAAAAGAAAATATTACTATAAAGACAACAAATTAATTGCGGACTAAACTACACGATCTCGCGTATTTGCAATCCGTGACAACCAGATGTCGTGGATTTACTTTGTCAGTTCGGCTAAAGCCTTGGGAGCAATCCGGGACAATAAAATAGAAAAATTATTTTTAGATAACTATAAAATAAAAAGCCTGCTCCGATAAATCGAAACAGGCTGTGAGAGATTCTTATGCTATTACAAATCGGTAATAGCAGTCAAAGATAGTATAAGTGGTATTTGTAAAATAGGAACATAGGCATCGGTAACCGAATAAGCTGTAAGTGTAAAGCTAAAGATACCGTTATTCTGTTGCGGACTGGTACTATTCATCCAGTTTGTAATACCGTCGGTTAGCATATTGGCTATGTTAGCACCATGCGCGGTTACATCTACTGCGGTTGGCGTTAACATCACCACCGGAACATCGATCGTAAAGGTTGTTCCCGGTATGCTATAGGTATAATCGCATTGCATTTTGATGTTAAACGCGGTAATCGAAGCATCAATATTGAGTGTTAAAGCGTCAAATAAAGCCAGCAACTGATTCTGTAACGTTCGACTTGGTGCTGCCGGATAACTTGGTGTTGTGATTTGAGCGATATTGATCGCGTTATCGGTATTCAACAACGGAATAAGTTTGTTGTAGAACATCACCTGCGGCGTCTGGTAAATAAACAACGGATTGGTCGTTTGCCAGCTACCATCTTTATTTTGAAGTAATTCTTCATTTCGGATTACAGCAACGCTACTCCATGCATTTTGCGCACTCAGAATATCCAGATTGTCCAACACTACATTTCGCGAAGGATTGGTGTTTCGGTCTTCATACAACAGATAAACACGCTGTCCGTTGTTATCCAGTTGGTAATAACGATAGGCAAGTGTATCACCCGGAATCAATTCGTTAGTATAATTATCGATCGTCACGGTGATATTGGCATCCGCTGATTTCTGATCTTCCGGAATAATGGTTATAATCAGATAATCGGTTTCTTCCTCATAACTCTCGGTAATTGTATAGCCTAATGTATACGGCGGTGCCGGAGTAAAGTCCGCTTGCATAGCCTTGTTAACCGTTTTTCTTGGATTTACCTGGTTGGTAACCGACCATTGTGCAGCGACCTGATTGATGATGTCAATAAAGGCAAGCATGGCATAACGGGCATCCTGAGCCAGTTCCGAATTTGCATCCATGGTGGCAGGCGTTAGCATCGCAAGACAGTTGTCAAAATCGGCATTTAATGACGGATAGGAATCGATAAACTGTGCCAAAGCCTGATACATGCCCAGATTTTTGGTATTCATTATCGTATAATCACTCTGGTTTTCATCGGTCACATTAAACTGAACTTCCGTTACAATGGTATCCTGTGCTGCCGAAGTGTTCTGATAGGTGTAGTAATACACCCACTGACGGGCTTCTTCAATCGTTGGTGAAGCATCGTCGTTGGCCGGATAATTAAAGTTCTGAGCCGTAACCGATGGCGGCGTAGGATAGGAGCGCAACGGAACCGGAATGGTGGTTTCGCCCACATCGCCCATTTGTGCCAATGGTGTGACTTCGGAATTGATTTCACCGCTTAACGGAACGATAAACGTCAGCCATGAGGAAGCCAGATAATTGTCCAGATCCGGAATTTCCGTGATGTCAAATTCCATATGACTTACGTTGTATTGCATATCGCCAAAAGTAAAGCTACGGCTTTCGGCACTGTCTTTGGCTTCAAACATATACGTTAGCCAGGAAGCACCGTTTGCGGTTGGTACTTTTGCGGTCGATAAGGAATATTCGGTGGATGTTGGAATTTCGTCCGTACCCGAAAGTGTCGGATCGAGACCCAGCATTTTTCCATATAAATTCGGTACAAATGGCGCATGTGGCGGATCATTGTTCGCATCGGCATATTCCGGACCGCTATACGACGAACTGATACTGGCTGTGGTTTGTACGGAAGCGACATAACGATAAGCATTCGAAAGCTGAATCAGGATTTGTTGTTTCCATTTTTCCTGCGCATTGCCAATGTTAGACGGGTCTTTTGCCGTACAAGGTGGCGATGTTTCTCCGCTACAAGGATCGATGATAAAGTCGATGGTGCCTTCGATAGCTTCGGCAATGGTTTGCTTGGCATCGAGTATTTGTTGCAGATAGTCCGGATCGTCCGGGAATACTTTATAGGCTGTTAGTAAAAAGGCCGGAACGGAATAGGCCGGACTTAGGAATTTATCGACCGCCTGAAGGAATTGTAATCCCCAGCTATCCATATCGATGCTGTTGAAGTTTTTAACCACACTACCGTCCGGAACGCCTTTGTCGTAACTGACAATCGAAGCGGAGAAGGATTGTAAACTTGTAGCCAGCGGAACCGGTGCAAAATAATAGGTTTGGTCTTTATTAAATCCAAAACGCAATCCGTTGGCACCCGTACTGTCAAAACGGACCATCCATAGCGGAGCATTGGCAGTGGTATCACTGTTTCCTTTGGTAAGGTTCGCTCCGGTTGCGGCTTTTAAAATAATACCGGTATAAGGCTGATTCAGGAAGGCCATTTCAAATTGTTGTGCAAAATAAGTCAGCGCCAACATGCTGTTCTGACTGTTGTCGGATAGCGGCTGAATTTGAGTTGTCGCTTCGGCTACACCGGCTACACCCACAAAGTTCGGATCGAGATAGGCCGTACGAACCATACTAAAACGGGTTGTAATTAACGCAATTTCCGGCAGACTAACCAGGTTTGTGGTGGTCATTTGCGTATTGAGCGTATAGGCCTGTACAGCTACTGCGGCTTCTCCGGCCACTACGGTTTTTAAATATTCGATTATCGGATTGATAAATTGTGTCAGCAGTACCGAATTCGCCAGCTCGTGTACCATAGGCGTGGTGTTGCCTTGGGCATCAACAGTGTCTTCTACGGTAGTGGTATAACGAAGTGCCATATTCGGGCTATCCAATTGATAATACAGGTTCATATAGGTCTGTAAATCGATCTGAGCGTTGTTTTGCGCGCTTTCGCCTTTATAACGGGATGTGTTAAAGTTAAAGGTCAGACTTAGATTTGGCGCACCTGAAAGTAAGCTAAATAAATACGATACCGATACCGATGGCCACTGACTCAGGGCGATGATCGCATCACTGTATAATACTTGCATAGAAGTATGTAAAGGCTGCGTATCGTTTGGCGGAATATTACCAAACATATCCTGCCAGTTTAAAACCATTTCAACCGTATCGCCAATTCCGGCATATGGATTCGGATATAACGGATCGGTTCCTTCCGGTTGTACGTATTTGTAATATGGAATCACGGCATTATAGTTCCAATCTTCCAGATCGTCGTTGTCGGAGGTGTTGCCATCTTCGGTGTTGGAAACGGCTTCGTCGTCGGTAGAATCGACCGGACCGGCCGGAGTCGGGTTTATATAATCCGGGATAGCAGGTACCGCCAGACCTATCAGGTTGAATTGGGTTTCCAGATAAACCTGATCTTCGGCTAATGTCGGTACCGGTTGTGTTGGCACATAATCACCCGGATTTTGTCGGGAGACTTCGTAGCCGACGGTTCCCGGTAGTAATGTGGCAATACGGGTGGTATACTGCTGATCCAAAGGTGCTGTTACCGGCGATTGTACGAATACGGAAGTAATGGAAGTATCAATCGAATCACCAATAATTACACTATTTACAAACGGACTGTTAATTAGGGTGTTATACGTAATTTGTATCGCAAGATTGGCCACGCCGGTTCCGGCAAATAAGGAATCCGGTAAGCCATTAGTGGCATTGTTTTCATAGTAGAAATAGTAACCACCACTGCGAACGGTACTACATTCCCATAATAGTTTGACAAAATCACCGGCCGTATTTAAGGTATTGTAAGTGCCTTCCGGAGTTGTTTCCATAACCATCATGCGCATCATACTTTCGGCAGGATTGGTTTCGGTGGAAAGATTCGCCTGAATAATAGCCGTTTTATAGTCGCCATTGGCATCGGACAGATAGCCGCCATTGCTATTTTGTGTCGGATCCGGTTGGTAGATAACCTGGATTTGTTGTATTGTACGGGTTCCGTCGGTATCGCCTATGGTGTTTAGATAGGTAAGGAGTTCCTGTAAGTAAACCGTACTCGCATCGTCGGCACCTACCAGATTGTACATATTTCCGGAAAGTGGTGTGACCAACCCGGATTGTGCCGTTATTTTTTGTAGCGTAAAGTTAATCGTTGTTCCCCATGTATAATTTTGCACATCAGCCTGCGTGGTTCCGCTGGCTGTTGTGGTGAGCGATTTGACTACAAATTGCCAGTTGTTGCCTTGTTCGGAGAAAATAGTCGTCAGGTTGGACGGTAATTTCCAGATATACGGCTCATTGGTAACGTCCGGATAATAATCGCCCGGATATTGCCATAAGGCCGGACTTCCCAACGAGAAGGTTTGCGGGGTATCGTTATAGTTGATCAACGGACTCGGACCATAGGTTAGCACCGGACTAAGCGAAATGGCAGCGATATCGTGAATGTGCTGTATTTCGTTGTTGTCGATGGTAACGGTAAGTTTGTTGTCAGTTCCGGATACCATATTGATCCAGGATTCGTCCGGGTTTTCCAAAACGATAGAATATACATCACCTTGTTGTAACGTACTCGGAATGGCGAGTTGTTGACCTGTTAATACATAAAGTGGTTTCGTTACTCCGGTTGCTGCATCCGGTGGTGCCGGTAAACGCATTCCGTGTAACATAAATCGCGAAGCCATACCGCTGATACCGTCGATACTGTCGGTTACCGCATGATTTACGACATCACTCACCGTTCCGGAGAAGGTTTCCTGAGTGTTCAGGTAGTCCAACGCCGATTGTAAGGCTTGTTTGGCCAGTAGGGCTACGAAATCGGTAAACATAAACGTCGGAAACGATAAATTATGTTGCTCCTCGTAGGTCGGATCGGATATATTTTCACAATCGGTTGGGGCATAGTAATCCGCGGTCATTTCCGATTGGTAATCGACACTGGTCGAGGCCAGTAAGGCGGTGATATCGCTAATATAGTCCTGATCGCCAGTCATGCTTTCCGTGGCAAAGTCGATCGGGTTTCCGGCCGTTCCGTTTAAAATGGTATTCAGCAATAATTCCGGAACAACCGGGAATACGGCGGCATCCATAGTGCCTTCGGTATTGGCATCGACCGCGCGGATATTTAATTCGAAATAGGTACTGAAAAAGGTTTTGATATCGTCCTGAGCCGCATTACTATAGTTAAACGGCGGTTCGTGATTCGGACGCGTATTAAAATAGCAGAGCATACTGTTGATCTGGTCGGCAGTGATGGTTTGATTTTTAAGCCAATCCAGTCCTGTATTGTCTGCTGTATTTCCAATTAAGGCATTGATTGCCCAATATAAAACCCCTTCGGTTACGCCAAAAAGGCTGTTATTGTCCGGATCGGTGTTAATATAAAGCATGGCAATATATTGCGGACCGGAGGCGCCGCTTTCGCCGGAAACGGTCAATTGCGGGAAAAACATTAAATCCAATGGTACCTTGGTGGTGGTTTGTAACGGTTGCCATTTTAAAACAACCGGAGTGGTTTCGGCCAGGCTTAAACGTTGCAGACTTCGGTAGTTTTGCGGTAATGCGCCTTTGGCCAACGAATCTTTTGTCGGACATAGGTTCCACGGTGCAGAGGCCGAAGTGTCGCTTCCTACTATAAATGAAGCGCTGATGGTGGTGCTGAATCGAAGGGATACTTTGATGGAGAACAATCCCAAATGGATTTTTACGGTTAGTTTTACCGAAACACCGGCTTCAAAGGTAATCGGAATTGGCATATAGCTTTCGATCGTCATCGTGATATAGGCATAGGCCATAATATCCACTTTGGCCGAAATAATCGCAAAGTTGACTTCTCCGTAAATATGTCCGGTCAGACCAAAAGTTCCCTGTACTTTATAGTAGGTGTCGTCGTAGGTATCGAGGTTTGGATTCGCGCTGAAAAATCCTAATACGCCCTGAAAAATTCCAACAGCGGTAAGGGATAGTCCGGCTTTTAAGATTCCTTCGTCTACGGTTTTACCTACACCAAGCGAAAGGCCAAGTCCGAATTCGATTACCGGGTTAAAGTTTCCACAACTTGTCGTCGGTACGCTATTGGACGTTGCGCCGCTGAGGTATCCGAAGTAGAAACCTCCGTATCCTAAAAACGGGAATACCTGTATGGAAAACGAACGCGAAAAATCGGTAATACTGGCCGGAAATCCGAAATCGAGATAGAAGTTCCCGTTGGTGTAAATCTGTACGCCAATAATCGGTAAACTGATGGATACTTCGCCAAATTCAAAATGTCGGAATTCATCCGGCAATTGTAAATCCAGTTGGTACATTCCGATCGAGTCATTTATTTTTTTATAAAGGATTTCAAATTGTAAATTTTTAAAATAATTCGATTCCGGGCTAACGCCAATTAACAAGCCGTAGAGATTTGGATCGTTAAAAACAGTCGCCACACGATAGAATTTAGCCACGGTAAAATCGGCGCCAATTAGCCAGTTGCTGTTTTGATCAAATACCAGCGTACCGGGTTTGGTATCGGGTGTTGCGGCCGGAACCGGAATCGTACTGTCACCGGTATTGGAAGTCGTGGTAAAGGCTTCTTCCAGTGCCGTGATGGCTTCGTCAACCGAGTTGAGTTCCGGCGAATCATAGAGCGATACGTGTTGCCCCATGGCCAGAAGTTTTAAATCGAAAAATTCTTCTCCCATTCCCGGTACTGGTGGCATTTGTGTGGCATCGCTACCTTTTCCGTCTTCCTGTAACGGCGAATCGGGTTCGATTGGCAGTCCTAAAAAGGTTCCGGTAAAGTACAGATACACACCGCTGCTACTGGCATTTTCCGCATCTTTGGTGATTTTTAAAGTTTCGATATTGATAAACCCAAGATCGATATGAAGCGGGATCGTGGCTACAATACTACTTTTGTTGTTTTCTTTATAACGGGTATAGGTAAATTCAAATCCGGACAAATCGATGGTATCGAGTAAATTCCACGGCGCCGACAGTGAAAATCCAGGGCTAAAAGTGCCTACAAACGTAGTGATCAATTCACCCAGTGAAATTTTATCGAATTTGATGTCGATGCTGTCATAGTCGGTGTTGCCAATATAAGTGATCTTACAGGCGAATTCAGGCATGTTGAGGTACACCTGCGTGTCTGCGGTACCAAATTCGTAACCGACTTCAAAGGTAAGCCCCAGCATTTGACGGGCATCGGCGATTCCGGCAATGGTTCCCGACGTACCGTTTTCATCATATTTTATCGCCACATTGGCGTCGAGTTCCAAATCGAAGGAACTGTATTGCAAATGCCAGTTGACGTCGCCACTCACATCGTAGGTGGTGACTTTGGTTTTGTCGTCCGGAACAACGGTTACAAAATTGACATTGCTGATGTTCGGTAAATTATCGGTTACCCAACTTGGAATGTCGGCCATGCCAAAGGCTTTTAGAAACGTATAAGCGATCGATCCCAACGATATGGTTTGATCGGTACCGGTACTGGCGCCAAAAGTCCAGGCGGTAGCATCGTATCCGGCGTAAATGGTGAGATCAACACCGGATTGATCATCTGGTCCGATATGGAAAAAACCGGCAATCTGTCCGGTAGTCGTTCCCTGTAGACTATTGACATCTAAGTTGAGTCCTGTCATGGTAAAACTCAGACTCGGATCGTTTATCGTAAAGAAAACCCAATTGCTCACAATGGAACAATTGAGGGTATAATTTTGAGAATCGGGGTCGATTTCGATATTTAAAACCTGTATTTCCGATTCCAGATCAATTGTGGTTCCGCTCCAGAACATCGTAAGCAAATCGCCCAGTTGGATGGTTCCTTCAATGAGTTGGACACTGGCTGTGAAATTCGGATAATGTGCCGTAAGGGCTATCGTATTGGAATCGGGTGGCCCGATGGTAAAGGTTCCGTTAATGGTAAAATCGGTACTGCTGGCGCTGGACGTACTAAAACCGGAAACGATACAGTAAATATCGATACCGGTAATGGCAACACCGGGTAAGATCTGCCAGATATAGTCGGGCGGCGTACTGATTTCAATGCCCATATAGTCGACGATACTATTAGCGGAATCGTAACTGATATCGATCGATTTTAAACCTAAGGTACTCAGCGTACTAAAAGGTTGTGGTAAAGCGGTGGTAAGGTTAATTCCGCCGGCCAACTGGTAAAAATTGGAAATACTCGGATACGGATCGGAAAAAAGCCCTTGAAACATCCAGATATTATCGGTAACAGGATAGCCCATAGCGACCTGTAGCGTCACTCCGGTGTTGATGGTTCCGCCAACGATACCCACTACGGGTAATTCGGCTTCGGCAATACAAAGCTCGTAATACGGTAGCGTAACCGAAAACCAGTTAACGCCCGGTAAGGCTATGGTTTCGCCTAAAAGCGTGATATAAAAGGTTGAGTTAAGAATTTCATTTTCAATGTAAAACTTTACAAAACAATCGCAGTCGGGTATCTGGAACGAGGACGTTACTCCTTTTATAAGAATAGTGTTTTCGTCTGGCATTGCAATCACAACGGCATTGATAATTAATTGTCCGTCCGGTACAAATTGTTTGTAACTGTTTGAGGTGATCGGAAGATCGAGCGCAGCAGTGGCATTTACAAAGTAAAGTTGATCATCGTTGTTAACCTGTCCTTGTAAGCCGGTATAGAGTTGTTGTAGTTGTTGCGTATCCATAATGGTAGTGCTTTAAATGGTGTTTAGGGAGTCTTTATAACTGATAAAATAAAGAAGTCCCAGATATAACTTATCCTGCTGCTGGTTTTGGAAAAATGCTTGTAAGTCGGTAAAATAGGTATTCAAGGCATCAGAGGTGTTGTATATTCTTGCGATATAGTCGCTAATGATATAGGCAGGGGTGGTTTTAAAACCATCGGATGGCGGATCGAGACTAAATGGATTTTCTTCCATTTTGGTATTCATTGTTGCGGGCGTTACTTTAAACGAAGCAGAAACATTATTACAATCTTTTGCCTGTTGACAATCTGCTGTTGCGTTTAACGGTAGCGTAGGATATACGACTTTACTATCTTTTAAAATGTTGAGATAGGGGATATTCATATTTAATACCATATTGGCTGTTGCCTTTCCTTCCAGTACACAAGGGAGTGTACTTAGAGAATACATATAATTAAAAGCACTCACCGGAATACCGCCCATTTTAACCACCAGTATTTTATAGGTACCATCAGTACCATTTAAAAGTGCTATTTTATCGGCTAATGCCGGATTGAAATAGTCGATTATTTCAACCGAATGGGTTGCTAAATCCCCTTGAATGGCCGGTAGTTGTGTTACCATTTCATTTAAGGTGGTAAGGTCTGGCGCTGCTCCGGTTAAGAGTTCATTTAAAGAGTCGTAGGCCGTATCCGGTATGTTGGCAATGTTTACAATAATAGCACCTCGTTGCTGATTTCCGGAGCCAAAACGTTGTGCATAACGAACAGCTGTAATCAGATCGAATAATACATTTTGAGATCGGATATTCGGGCTGGCATCTGTTACTCCCGATGCTTCGCTTCCACCAATTCCGTAGACCGGTAGCAGGTTAATTGGATTTTCAGTTGATTTGGAAGCGTTTATGATGGTTTGATACGGAACATATTTGTCTTGGCTGGTTCCGGTAAAAGCATTTTGCGGTGGCGGTTGTGCCGGATTGATGAAATAACCTCTTTTTTTTTGATATGTAGCAGCTCCTAATACAGCTACCGTTTCAAGTAAGATAGGGTCTGCTATACCAAAACGTTGGATCGTATTTTGTTGTGGCCATTGATACGGTTGTAGTTTTAAAAAGAAGCTTACATTCACACCCGGATCTGTATTTGTAGGAGCATTAGCCAGATTGGTACTTTTTTTGTCATAACCTCCGGTAAATCCAAAATATTTAATCGGGTAGTCGGCAATATTCGTTTTAAAATAAGTTAAGGGAATCATGGAGGCATCTACCTTGGGATCGGTACTTAAGGTTACAGTTACCGGATTGTTGCCATCCGGCATAAATCCGGGAATCAATTTGGAAAGTTTATTGGCAGTTAGATTGTCTCCTTCACTTTCGGCATAGACGACTTCGAAGTTATGGTTAAAACCCAGTTGGATTAAACGATACATGATCATCACGGTATTGGACTGATGTCCCATTCCGGAGGTATCGGTGACATAAACCCGGATTATTTGATTGTCGGTACTCGATAGAAAATCGGCTATTAACGTGCGTTGTTCCTGTGCGCTGTCTTCAGAAATAGCAGTAACATTGTCAACTAATATTTTTATTTGGTCGGTTAAAGACATGGGGTTCTGTTTTAATTATTTAACTTTTGACATAGGCACCATACCAGCCTAAGCTTTCAGGTTTGGCATCGGAGGCCGGATTTCCGAATAGCATAAAACTAATGTTACCACCCGGTGGAAACGAAAGGCTAAAGACGTCTAAAGCGATATTGTTTATTTTCATCAGATAGGCGATACTATCGGTTCCGGTAGCCGTTTGTAGCAGGATCGAGCCGATATTGAGTTTCAGTACACCCTGTAAGCTAAAAGACGGTGCCTGCGGATTGACGCCCGGGAGTTTTACACCGGCCCAGGCTCCTTTGGCTCCCACGCACCACGCCATCATAAAGGAGGAGGTGAAACCGGCCGAACTGGCCAAAGCTCCTAATGTCCCCATATTGAGGTTAAAGACCAGGGCATACCATTCGCCGCTCACACTTTGCTGGTTTTGTAATTCCGGCATTGAGACATTGAGGTAACCCTGTTGCGTTGGCGTATCGCTGTTGTTACCCCAACTGATTCCCGAAAGTTGTAACGGAAAATGGGAATACAAACTGTCGGCACGAGGGGTACTTTGTCCGATGTCGAAGGCCATTTGTCCGATGTCGAAGGTAAATGTTTTGACCGTTGGGGTTTCCAATTGGAACGTCAGGTCAATATACATATTGGAATAGGATAGTCCTTTAAAATGATTGTTCTTACTGTCGTCGGTTCCAAAAGAAAACAGATCAAAGCCATCCAGTTTTTTATAATTGATAAAGCCCCAGAAGGAGAATTTAGAGTACACGGTACTACTGCCTTCATCGTCCTGTGGCACTACGGTTACAAAGGTGGTTTTTATGATTTCGACTTCGGTAATGATGTTGGTGTTAACCAGATTCAGAATGTTATCGGACGTATTCATAAACGTATACGACAGTACACCATTACTGTTTTCGTAGGTTCCGGTTAATATGATCAAATTATTTCGATTACTGGAATCGATTTTTTCGCCAAATAATTTATTGACAGTCAGCGCCAGATAACTGTTATAGTTGTAAATCTTACTATTGGTAAAGACTATTTTTAATTGTAGGACAACAAAATCATAATCGACTGCACCGTTAATAGGCGCTTTGGCTTTATAGACATCCGGATTCGATCCCAGTCCGTAAAAGGTTTGATCCTGATAGTCGATCAGCGCAAACATCGAACTACTCGGCTGCATGGCTACTTTTCCGTTATCGTTGTTGACAATGCTGATGTCGATTCCGAAATGATGGGCATAAAAACGATTCAGGTCGATTCCGGCTAATAAGCCTTGTAGTTCCACCGGGAAATCCTGTACGCTAATGTCTACCGCCAGGGATATGACGCCTTGCCAATCGGGATTGGTAGCGATATTGTAAAAATTATAATAATCGGAATCGTTCCGAACGGTATATTGATCCATACCGCTTTGTATGTATTGTTGCAGCCACATACTCAGATTGGGAAGGCCGCTATTGCTGGTGTCGTTAAACGTATCGGGCGAATTCCAACCTTGTATGTTTTGCACTTTGTCGAGTAGTGTGCCGGTACAGAATTTAAAAATCAATACGTTTTTGTATTTTCCGTTGGCCGGTTCTTTCGGAACGTTAAGAATAAAAGGCCATTCGGCGATTTCCATTTCATTACTGAAATTATCCAGTACATAGCTGCCATCTTCGAGCTTTTCATTGTAGGAGATCACCAGAAATAGCTGGTTGGATTGCAAAGCGGTTTGTAAGGTCGAACTCGCCGGCGTAAACTGTAGGTCAAATATTTTGGATAGTGTACCGGCCGAGGTCATAAACTGATTACTGGCCAGTTGCAATACATCCCAAACGCCGGTTTGTTGGTTTACATTGACATAAAAACCCTGCGGACTTGTAGAGTCTATTCCACTGTCTTCGGTGGCCGCACGAGCACTGTGTAATCCGTTTGGCGAAGCGGGGATATTCTGTTTTTGCATGGCCTGTGCAATGAGGTTTTTCCGCGTGGGATTTAAGATTTGTTTTTCAAATAACGAATAATCGACGGTGGCCGATGAGCTGGTTTGTACACTTCCGTATGGAACCATCGGGACGTAAATGGTTTCCTGAGCATCGGATAAGACACCGGAACCGGTAACAAGATGATCAAATAACGGAGAACTGCTATCCTGTGTCGGTGCGAATAAAGCAGAACCCTGAGGCTGCGCATGGTATACAATTGCGGTGTTATTTGCATTTGCCATTACAACCGCACTCCAGGCGGTATCATATAGATAGGACAACCATTCCTGAGTGGTGTTGCTTCCAACGACATTTTGCGTCGCCTGAATGGGAAACTGAGGCGCATAAGCACTTTGATTCGGAATAAAATACAGCCAGTCTCCGGTTCCGGTTACGGCGAGGGAGGCATCTATAAATTGCGGGGTAAAGCTAATGGTTTCCGTAGCACTAAGTCCACACATGAGTTGCATTTGTCCCTGAGTGTCTGCATAGGTTTTGTAAGCACTGTCCAATGTCAACGTAAGGGCGCCCTGTGGCACCATATACCATATGGCCGATTGGTTACCGGGGCTTTGCTCACTAAAAACGAGTAGGCCGCAATTGGCTTCCGGATAGTTTTTGGACGTGCCGATATCGGAAAAATTGGTATACGGAATCAATTGTATCGGATAGCCAAAATTGGTCTGATAATAGGAAGAAAGTGATGTAAGCCGGGAGGCTTTTGTATTGGTATTATAGGTGGTTCCTAAAAAGGCCAGATAGGAGTTTAATCCGTTTTTGTTTAATAAATCACAAGGGAAAATACTGGCTTGCATCTGGATCAGGTCATTCATATTACCGGGAACGATTTGCGAATAATTGATCACGGTAGGGGTATTATTATTGGAACTGTCTAAAAAACAATACTGTTGGGCGACGTTAAAACTCGTAAAATCGGAAGCGGCATAAAATCCGAATATAAAGCGAAAATGCCCCTGACCTTTTCCGGTGAGTGGTATTTCGATAGTGCTCATGATCTGGGACGATGAGGATTTGTTATTCGGACGGAAGGTATAATTGGTAATACTAACCGGTCCGGATATCACAAATGTATTGGTAGTAAAATCTATGTTGAGTGCTACGCTGCTATTACTAATATACAGGGTAGCATAGTTGTTCCCAAAGTTAAAATTGTAAGTACTTAAAACAGAATAAGCACCATTGGTGCCGCCTGTTAATATAAGTTGCGTGGTATTACTGGTTGTAAGAGTGGCATTCGGGTCTTTAAACCAGACTACCGAAGCCGATTGATAGGTTTGTAAAGGGCCTAAAAAGGTGTAGACATTGTTTACGAACGTGTTCGCGTCCAGTGTTGGACTACTATAAGCAAATAAAAAGTAGCCGTTATAATTGGATAATTCTTCCAGAGTCAGGGTATTGCTTTCCGGAATGGAAACACCTTTGGCCAGTAAATAGGCAAACCAGTACGAATTATCGCTGGCAACATATAAAGCGGCATTTCCGGATGAGGTATTGGTAAATTGTAAACTTGCCATATCGGTAATGAACTTAGGTTAAGTAAAAAATAGTCCGCTAGTTCCGGCAAGTTTGTTTGCGATTCAGTTTGGAATATACCAGCCTACCAGATCGCCCATAAAGGGATAACGGGTATTGTTGGCCGAAACGGAATAGCTAAAATCACCTTTTAAAGTGGCAATTAACGGAGGATAAACAAGATTAAGGGTTAGGGTTCCGTTTGCCGAACCAAGTCCGGCTTTTACGTTAAATTGGTAAACAGGATTGGTTCCGGTTAAAGAAACGATTCCAACGATTACCGTATTGAGTGTTAAGGTGCATACTACAATTTTACCGGTACTGTCGATATTGTATTGTATCGAAAGATCGCCGAAATAGCGAATGCCTCCCGTACCGGGTTTACTAATCGCGGTACTATCCTGATACGTATAGGAAGTTTCCTGAGCTGTGGTAGTCAAAGGCAAGCCTGTGAGCATGCCCAAAAGCAATACCCAAAAGACACAAGTATGAAGCCTGTTAGCAACAGGCTTTGTGATCTTAGTGGACAACATTTGCAAAACCCAGGAAACTATCCGGTATATTAGTCAGGATTATGACCAGGTTGCGATTTGTTTAGAGAAAGCAGCTTCGTTCTCACCAGATTGATCGGTTCCACGTCCACTGGCAAATACTTGTCCGGCGTCAAATCCGAATTGTGCCGTAAAAGTCATGGAATCGATTTGTAAGGTTTGTAACCCGGACTTAAATTCAACATTTTTAGCCGTTGGCTGTACCGGAGAAAGTGTAATGGTGCCTAAATTACCTGCTGCTGACGAAAAAACAGTACTCGATACCTGCATTCCACTTTGAATGGATACTGTTGTTGTCGCCTGAATACTGTTTACTAGCATTGATGTTTGGGTGTAAGGATAAGTTGCCATAATTTTTTTGTGTTTGTTGGTTGATTCTTACTCGTAAGGCTTTTCAGTAACGCCCCGTTTTTTAAGTGGTTTCTGGACTCCACGATTTGCGATGTTAAAAGAGTAAATTTGAGCGCTTATTGCTAGTGCAATGTAGAATCCTTTTAAAAAAAGAGGTAACGTAGAATTACCTGTTTTTAATTATTTTTAAACGAATTGCGATTTTTAAATTTTATTTATTTCGCAAAATGAGGTTTTTACAAGGTAGATCGAAGTGTTTTAAAACAAAAAGTCATATTTTGTGTTAAAATGTAAAACAGCTTTATCTTTTAGAAAAGTATCTGACAGCCAAAAGGCTTTGCTATAAAAAGATCTTCTTTCATATTTTAAAATACAAACCTAAGCGTATTTCCAGCTCTTACTGACGACACTAGTTACAACCGCAGCAGACGGATAAAGTGTAACTAAAAAATAGAAACGATCTGATGGTATTACAATAAAAAAACCGGCACTGCCGGTTTTTGCTATTCTACACATTTCAGGTAGTTTATAAAATAATTTTCGGGATTGTAGACCGTCTCTTTAAAAGCGTCTGATCGGAGTTCCTTATGCATGATATAATCGATGGTTTCGGAGGCAAATTTAATCCGGACCAAAGTAATCGGGTATTTTTTCAGATCTTCATAACCGTCTTTTGCAAAAAGGAAATAACTGTTGAGAATCGAAATATTATCGCGTTCGGCCGAGTTATAAGTCAGGTTGCTACAATTTTCATCCGAACTATTGATCAATGTAACAATTTTACCATTGGACAATTGTATAAAAATTCGCGAAGCAGCATTTAGACAGGTCGCTTTGATAAAATCTTTACTCTTTTTAAGAATATGAAGGTTTAAATAAGGCGTTCCGTCCGAATTAACTAATGAGAAAAACACAAAAGTGGAGGTTGTTCCAAATACGTTTTCATGAATCAGGTAGTCCGGCGTTTTTTTGATCAACGTGGAATCCGTTTTTTCATCGTAATCGTATTCACATTTAATCGTTTGCGAATAGGAGTATAGGTTTAGGAAAAAGAACAGGCTTAGAAAAAGTTTTCTCATGGTAATCTTAAATTTTGCTGCAAATTACTATAATTTTTTCATTGTCGATGTTCGTAGTAAAAAAACAATACGCATTTCCACCGTCTTTAAGCTTCCATTTTTTACGGAGTTCTTCGACCGATAACGGGAAATTACGGGTGGTGATATTTAATTGTTTGCCTTCGATATGGTTTTTGATTTCGGTTTTCTGATAGGGTATCACCATTTCAATCCGGAAACGACGTCCTGGAAAATCAAGTGGCGCATCGGAAGTATACAAATGCGAATGCGGATGTAATTTTCCGATTTTATAAATAGCACTAACCGCATCGAAAGCACCGGTTTTAAGGATCGCGCTATTGGGTTCGTACAAATAGTGTGTCGGCATGGAATAGGTTGCCGGCATTGATTGATCATAAATAGTACTAAAGACGGTTTCGCGATCTTTTGAAAGCGCAACGGCATGGATTTCAATCGGACCGGTATAGTCCTTTTCAATTTCCCATAGCAGTTCTTTTACTTCATTGTCGAGCGCAATAACATGAATTTTGCGTACAAAGCGCAGTTCGGATAAACCGGCTTTAATATCCAGTAAAGGTGCTGTTTTGATCAGTATATGGTCACTATATTGAAAATAAAACGTCAGCGAATCGGGTACGTTTGGCAAACAATCCCGTAGCATAAATACTTTGCCTTTGGCATCGTTACGACGGGAAGGATCAATATACATCCAATCCCACCGGGTATTTAACTTTTGAATGATAGCGTGGCTGTCACCTTGTTGACAATCAATGTTTTTTATATTAAGTTGTGTATAATTATGCGCAACGATTTCCGATAATTCCGGATTGATTTCACAATGGGTAACCTGTTTAAAGTGTTGCGCAAAATAATAGTCATCGATACCAAAACCACCGGTCAGATCGATCAGTGTATTGCCTTGAATCAGGGTTGCTTTATAAGCGGCAGTTTGCTCCGATGACGTTTGCTCGATCGATATTTTTTGCGGATAAATGATATTTTTAGCACTAAACCAGGTCGGTAGTTTATCTTTTGCCTTGCTTTTGGCTTGTAACTGATTTAAAAGATCCGGCCAGCTGATTTCCGGAAACGGGTTCCGGCGCAATGCCAGTTTTTTAAGATCCGCAAGGTAATTCTGGTTGATAAAATCCTGTACGTCCGGTTGTAACAACGCTGCTATCAATACTAAATGTTTTTAGTGAAAATTTTAATAATCTGGTTATCCGGAAAAAATTCTTTCCCGATTACTTTTAAAACGGTATAAATAGGAACTGCTACAATCATTCCGAATACCCCAAAAAGTAGCCCAAAAATAAGAATTACCAGGAAAATTTCGAGTGGATGCGACTTAATACTGTTTGAAAAAATTATCGGCTGACTAATATTGTTGTCGATTAACTGTACGACCATAAATCCGATCATGACATAGATCGCGGTTGGCAGCATTTCGGTTTTAAAATCGGTTCCGAGATTGCTAAGCAATGTTAATGTAAGCGCAAGCACGGTTCCAATTAGCGGACCGATATACGGAATGATGTTTAATACGGCACATAAAAACGCGATCACAAAGGCGTTTTCGATACCAAAAATCAATAAAACAATCAGATATAAAACGAATACAATAAACAATTGCAATAACAAACCAATAAAATAGCGGGAAAGTAATTCGTTGATTTTTTCTACCGACGACAGGATTTTGTCTTCATGTTGATCCGGTAGTATTTTTTTTGAAATCGAAATAAAAAGATCCTGGTCTTTTAAAAAGAAAAAGGTGATAAAAAATACCGACGCAATGCCAACACCAAAACTACTTAGCGTCCCAATCAGGGAATTTAAAAAATTCGGAATAAGGTCAAAGTTGATTTTTGAAGTCCAATTTGAATTTTCCATCAGTTTTCCGGCATCTATGTTATGATCATTCAGATAAGAGCTGATCTGAAAAATAAGATTATTAAAATCCTGTTCCATCGAAGCGGTGTTCAAAAGAGACAGATTTTGCCCTTGTGACAGTAATAAAGGAACAAACATCATGATCAAACTCACAGCGATCAGAATAAAAATGATCATCGTGGTTACCACGGCCAACGTATGACGGAATTTTAAACGCTTTTTTAAGATATTCATAATCGGCGTTCCGATCAGGCTGATTACCAGTGCTACCAACAGATATATAAACACGGATTGTACCTGATAGATAAAAAATAACAATAAGGTTATCAGGGCCAGTTTTACCGCGGCACCTACAATTCCATTGGAGATTTCTTTTGCGTCCATAGCGTTCTTTATTAGGAAAACTAAGATAAAAAAAAACTCGCTATTACAGCGAGTTTTAAACTTTTTAAATCGGAAGTTTACGGTTGTGCAAACGAGTTACGCGGTCCGCCACTGGCAAAAGTAGCCAGCATTCTCGATTTCTGACCGTTACTAAACATATACATTGCTGCATCGTCTACATAATCCATATAGTTCATGGTCATTTCAACCGGAGTTCCCGAACAGGTGCTGTAGTGTGGATAAGCCGGAACACCGTAGTTTGGTGCGTTATGCGTTGGTGTATCGGCTACTAAATCGTTTCCGCAGGTTGCATCGCCCCAGATATGTCTCAGGTTCATCCAGTGACCTACTTCGTGAGTAGCCGTTCTACCTTTGTTAAACGGAGCGGTTGCGGTTCCGGTTGTTCCTAAATATTTAGAGTCGATTACTACACCATCAGTTGCAGATGATCCGCCCGGGAATTGGGCATATCCCAGGATTCCACCACCAATAGTACATACCCAAAGGTTCAGTTTGGTTGTTGGAGATGTAGGATTAAGTCCTCCCTGTGCCGTTTTTTTCATCGCATCGTTAGTTCCCCATGAGGTTTTGGTAGTCGATTTACGATTCACCACATCCAATACAAACGAAATACCAACGTTGGCTTTTACGCCGGAAAATAATGCTGGTACGGATCCGAAATCGCTGTTTGTGGCATTAAAATCTTTATTTAATACGTCAATTTGGGATTGGATTTGTGCCAGTGAAATGTTTTCAGCGGTAGTACGGTACAATACGTTTACCACTACCGGGATTTCAATCTTTCCGTTTACAAGTCGGTTTTGTAGTACGGCGTTTTGTGTAAACTCTTCAATTTCATTCATTCTAATTGCCAGGCCTGGGTCGTTGCGTAATTGCTCTTCCAAAACCTGGTGCGAAGCACATCCTCTTTCGGTTAGTTTTGCTCCGGATGTAGTGTTGTTTACACTCGCTTCCTCTTTGTCACACGAGACTAAGAATAACAGCATGGCTGCTGATAATAATAGTTTTTTCATAATAAAATTGTTAAATAGTTATGAGATTTGGTTAAATATTAACACAATAATATAACAAAAAAATATATTATAAAAAGATTATCTTAAAAAAGTGAGTAAAAAATATAAAAATCTATAAAAATGTGATTTATCTATAGTTTGTTGGTTATTTCGAAAAGTGCGATTCCGGTGGCCTGAGCGACATTGATACTGCTGTTTTTTCCAAATAGTTCAATATGAATGGTTTGGTCGGAATTGGAAAGAAAGGTTTCACTAACGCCGGAAATTTCGTTACCAATAACTAAAGCAATTGGGGTATCGGTTTTCAGACTAAGGGAGCGTAGTGGTATGCTTTTATCGGTAATTTCAAGAACAATGATCTGGTAATTGTTGTCTTTTAAATAGGTTACCGCATCGGAAGCTTTTTCGATTATTGCATACGGCACCATATGGTGTGTACTACGAGAGGTTTTGTTGATTTTTCGTGATGAAAATACCAGTAGTTCGCCGGTTAGGATAATTTTCGCTACGCCAAATGCTTCACTGATCCTAAAAATGGAACCAATATTAGACTGAAAGTAAATGGCATCGCAAACTACGGTTACGGGGAATGTTTTTTGCTGAAACGAGGTGTTTTCGTGGGTGAGTTGTTCCTGCATGCTTAGTTTTTGAAAGCGTAATTGATAATATTCGCACCCATTTTTAAGGCTTTTTGGCGTACTTCGAACGGATCGTTATGGACTTCCTGATCTTCCCATCCGTCACCAAGGTCGGTTTCATAAGTGTATAAACATACCAAACGGTTGTCGATAAAAATACCGAAAGCCTGCGGACGTTTATTGTCGTGTTCGTGTATTTTAGGTAAACCGTTCGGAAATGGGAAAGGTTGCTGATAGATAGTATGGTTGTTAGGGATTTCCGTTAAAGGATTATTGGGAAAAACCCGTTTTAGTTCTTTCCGAATATATTGATCCATACCATAATTATCGTCAATATGTAAAAAGCCACCGGAAGTCAGGTAGTTGCGAAGATTGGTAATATCATTATCGCTAAAAACAACATTTCCGTGACCGGTCATATGAATAAAAGCATATGAAAAAAGATCCGGGCTTCCCACTTCGACCACAGCCGTTTTTGTGTTTATTTTGGTCTGGATGTTCTGGTTGCAAAACTTAGCCAGATTGGGTAGGGAAGTAGGATTCCCGTACCAGTCGCCGCCGCCGCTGTATTTTAAAACGGCGATTTCCTGCGAAAAAGCCAATGTTGTAAATCCGATACTTAAAAGTAAGAATAATTTTTTCATCCCAATCGCTGTTATTCGTTAGCGTATACAATACTATGGCAGGCTACAATAGCTGCTGTTTCGGTGCGTAGTCGCGTATTACCCAATGAAACGGGCATATAGTTCAGTTCCAGTGCGCTTTGTATTTCTTTTTCCGAAAAATCGCCTTCCGGACCAATTAGAACGGTGTATTTTTCGTTGAGCCTGATAGTGTTTTTAAGTAATGTTTTGCTGGTTTCTTCACAATGGGCAATACATAAATTCCCTTCATGTTTTTGTGCTAAAAACTGCTTAAAAGGTAGTGGTTCGTTTAGTTTTGGTAAATGAAACTGTAACGATTGCTTCATAGCCGACTGTATGATTTTGTCAAAGCGTTCGGTTTTGATCGTTTTTCGTTCTGAATGATCGCAAATAATCGGAGTGATTTCGTTTACGCCAATTTCCGTCGCTTTTTCCAAAAACCATTCGTAACGATCATTCATCTTGGTTGGTGCGACAGCCATATGGATATAAAACCGGTTCGGTTCAAAAAAGTCGGAATGCGTAATTTTTACGGTACATTTTTTATCGGAAGCGAGTATGATTTCAGTTGTAAATAAATACCCTAAACCATTGGTTACTTTTAAAATAGCACCTTCCTGTTTGCGCAAAACTTTAACAATGTGTTTACTCTCTTCCTTGTCGAAAGAAAACTCTTTTTGTTGCGCGTTTATTTCGGGAGTATAGAATAACTGCATATTAAAATTCGATCCGTGCTTTCGATACTACTGAAGCATCGTTAAACTGGTTTTCCAAAAATTTATGATAGCCCACAATTCCAATCATCGCGGCATTATCGGTTGTATATTCGAATTTAGGAATAAACGTTTTCCATCCGTATTTTTGTTCGGCTTCTTTCAAAGTATTTCGGATTCCCGAATTGGCCGATACACCGCCACCAATGGCTACCTGTTTGATTCCGGTTTCCTTAACAGCCATTTTAAGCTTGTCCATCAAAATTTGAATAATCGTATACTGAATCGAGGCACAGATGTCTTCGATGTTTTTTTCGATAAAATCAGGATCTTGCGCGACGTTTTTTTGTATAAAATACAAGATCTGCGTTTTTAATCCACTAAAACTAAAATCCAATCCATCCACTTTGGGTTTGGTAAACGGATAGGCTTTCGGATTCCCGGTTTGTGCATATTTGTCTACCAGGGGGCCGCCGGGATAGGGTAATCCCAGGATTTTGGCACTTTTATCAAAGGCTTCACCTACAGCATCGTCGGTCGTTTCACCAATAATGGTCATGTCAAAAAAGCTGTCTACGCGGACAATCTGCGTATGACCGCCCGAAATGGTCATGGCCAGAAACGGAAATTCCGGTTTATCGTAGTTTTCTTCGTCTATAAAATGCGCCAGAATATGGGCGTGCATATGGTTCACGGCAATCAGCGGAACATTTAATGCCATGGCCAGCGATTTCGCAAAGGAACTGCCTACCAATAACGATCCCATAAGTCCGGGACCTTGGGTAAAGGCTACGGCCGAAATCTGTGCTTTTTCAACGCGGGCTTTCTTTAGCGCCACGTCGATTACAGGGACAATATTTTGTTGGTGCGCACGCGAAGCCAACTCCGGAACCACACCGCCATATTCTTCGTGAACCGACTGTCGGGCAACGACATTCGACAGGACTTTATTGTCCATTAAAACAGCCGCCGCGGTATCGTCGCACGAACTCTCGATAGCTAGTATATATACTGGTGATTTTGTCATAAAAAAGGCACGAAATTTGAATGTATTTTCCATCGACTGTATTATCTTTGAAATGTAAATTCGGGCAATAAAAAAATAATAGTTTTATTCCTACGAATTGCTTAAATTTACGAGTCGATCCGACAAATTTAAAACAAATAGGACTATCAAAAAATTAAAAAAAATACTATTTCGTGTAATTGTAGGCTTAATCCTGTTTTTACTACTGTTGGGTATTGCCCTGTCACTACCTTTTGTACAAACCGAAATAGCAAAATATGCGACCAAAGAACTAAATAAGGAATTTGGAACCGATATGCATATCGATAAAATTGCCATCACTGTTTTTGGAGGCGTAAAAATCAAAGGAATTTATGCGGCCGACAAGCACAAGGATACGCTATTTTATATCAACCGACTACAGACGAATATTCTCGACTTTAAAAAACTTTCCAATGGTAAACTGATTTTCGGAAAAACCAGTATTGACGGTTTGAATCTGAAAATGAAAAAATACAAAGGCGAGGATAAAACCAACCTTGACGAATTTATTGCAGCTTTCGACGATGGTAAACCCGGAACCGGAAAGTTCCTGATGAAAGTGGCACAGATGAATGTAACGTCCAGTCGCTTCCGTCTGATCGATGAAAATCTGGAACATCCGAAAGTACTCGATTTTACAAAGCTTAACGGTCAGTTGGATTTCTTTAAAATCAAAGGTCCGGTGGTTACTGCCGATATCAAACAACTGTCATTGTTGGATCACAGAGGTTTGCTGGTGGAAAATATGGTGACGAATTTTACCTATTCCAAAGAAAATATCCGTCTGGAAAAACTAAATCTGAAAACCAAGGAATCAACTTTGGTAGGTGATGTGATCCTGAAATACAAACCGAAAGACTTCTCGGATTTTAATAACAGAGTTGTGTTTGATGTCAATATGGAAAAAGCTTCCGTTTCGTCGAACGAACTGAATTATTTCTATAATGAATTCGGGAAAAACCTACGTTTCTATCTTTCAACACATCTTACGGGAACACTAAATAATTTTACCACACACGACCTTCGATTGTTGGATACGAACGATTCCGAAATTATTGGCACGGTCAACTTTAAGAACCTTTTTAATAAAAAAGGGGAGTTTTATATGAAAGGGAATTTCGATCGGGTGACGTCCAATTATACCAATTTAAAAGGAATTCTGCCGCGCGTATTGGGGAAAAGTCTGCCGGAAACACTCCACAAATTGGGGCGCGTGGATTTGGTTGGGGGTATTGAATTGACCAAAACAAAGATTGATGCCGATATTTATCTGATGTCCGGATTGGGCGAACTAAACACACAGTTGGCCATGACCAACATCAATAATATCAATAATGCAACCTATAAAGGCGTTATTTCCCTGAATAATTTCGATATCGGAACGCTTGCCGGTGAAAAAGATCTGGGAAGAGCGACATTGGATCTGGATGTAAACGGAAAAGGATTTAATAAAAAATATCTTGATACCAAACTTAAAGGAAAGGTTCAGAGTCTGACATATAACAAATACACCTACAGGAATATTACGATCGACGGTGAAATGAAAATGCCTTACTTTAAAGGCTATTTGAACAGTAATGATCCGAATCTGAAAATGGATTTCAATGGATTGGTGGATATGAGTTCGCGTATGAAAAATTATGATTTTCAGGCGCAAATCGATTATGCTGATCTGCATATGTTGAATTTTATGAAAAAAGATACCCTTTCTATTTTTAAAGGGGAATTAAAATTCAACGCCAAAGGAAATACACTCGACGATCTGGCCGGGAAATTAAATGTGATCAATGCATCCTATCAGAACAGTACCGATAGCTATTTCTTTCAGGACTTCGTGGTGGAGTCAGTTTTTGACGAACAAAAGGTACGAACGATAACCATCAATTCGCCTGATATTATTCAGGGGAAAGTGGTGGGTAAATATGAAATCAAACAGGTGCGTAAGATTATCGAAAATGCGCTGGGAAGTTTGTATGCCAACTATTCGCCGAATAAACTCAAACCCGGACAGTTTCTGGACTTTGACTTTACAATCTATAACAAAATTGTAGAAATCTTCCTGCCAAAGGTAATCGTTAGTGAAAACACCATTCTAAAAGGAAAAATCGATGCCGATAAAGGCGATTTCCAGCTGGACTTTTCATCGCCGAGTGTGGTGGCCTATAACAATACGTTTGAAAATATCCGTATCGATGTGGATAATAAAAACCCCTTGTATAATGCTTATGTCGAATTGGACAGTATTAAGACAAAAGGCTATAAAATCTCGGATTTTAGCCTGATTAATGTGACGATGAACGATACGCTTTTTGTGCGTTCGGAGTTTAAAGGCGGACCGAAAAATCAGGATTTCTTTAACCTGAACCTGTATCATACGATCAATGAAAAGAACCAGTCGGTTGTGGGGCTTAAAAAATCGGAAATCAATTTCAGGGATTATCTGTGGTTCCTGAATGAAAAAGATACCAAAGACAATAAGGTTGTTTTCAATAAAAAATTAACGGATTTCTCGATCGAAAAAGTCATCTTGTCGCATAATGACCAGAAAGTGGAACTGGAAGGTGTTTTAAAAGATTCGACCTACAAACAGTTGCGCCTGTCGTTTAACGATGTCGATCTGGAAAAAGTCACACCGGCTCTGGAGAATATGTCGTTTGGTGGAAAATTAAACGGTGAAGTCAATCTCGAACAAAACAAAGCCATTTATTTGCCAACAGCGGCTTTAACTGTCGATTCCCTTCGCGTAAATAAAGTCATGATGGGGGATCTGAATCTGGAAGTAACCGGAGAAGATTCATTCCGAAAGTTTAATGTCAATTCCTCAATTATTAATGATCACGTGGAGAATTTCTTCCTGAACGGTAATATCGAGATCATCAATAAAGAAAGCATACTAGCGTTGAATGCCGGCTTTACCCGATTTAACATTAGTCCGATCGGGCCGCTTCTGGGAAGTATTTTTTCCGATATGCGCGGTTTTGCCTCGGGTAGGGCGTCGATTGCCGGAAGTGTCAAAAATCCGGAAGTAGATGGTAGCCTTTACCTCAATGAAGCCGGGATGAAAGTCCCGTATCTCGGTGTGGATTATAATTTCGAGGAAAATGCCCTGATCAACCTGACAGAGGACCAGTTTATTTTTAGGAATATCGAACTCACCGATACCAAGGAAAAAACCAAAGGAACACTTAACGGCACGATCCGACATAAAAAACTCGAAGACTGGCAATTGGACTTAAAGTTACGATCAGATAACCTACTCGGACTTGATACGCAGGATCACGAAGATGCGATTTATTATGGTAGGGCTTTTATCAAAGGTGAAGCTTCGATTACCGGTCCGGTAAACAACCTCTATATCGAAATGGATGCGGAGTCGAATAAAGGAACCAATATCAAGATCCCATTAAACGATGCACAAGGTATCGGAAATAACTCGTTTATCCACTTCCTGAGTAAAAAGGAAAAAGAGGCCAAGCAAAAAGGATTGGAAGAAGTGGTGCTGAACAAGTTTAAAGGAATTGAACTTAAATTCGAATTCCGGATCACCCGTGATGCCGATATCGAAATCATTCTCGACAAAAATACCGGTCACGGAATGAAAGGAAGAGGAGAAGGATTTATCACGATGGAAATCAATACCATGGGTAAATTTAATATGTGGGGCGATTTCCAGACCTATAAAGGAGAATACAACTTTAAATACCTGGGCTTAATCGATAAGAAATTTGAAGTAAAAGAATACGGAACCATTCGTTGGGATGGAAATCCGATGAATGCGGCTTTAAACCTTCAGGCGGTATATAAAACCGAGGCCAATCCGGCGGTTATTTTGGACAATGCGTCCTTTAGCCGTAAGGTGCCTACGGAAGTTTATATTATGTTAAACGGTAACCTGAGTAACCCGGAACCGGATTTCCGAATTGAATTTCCGAGTGTGAGTTCGGTATTGAAGTCGGAAATCGATTATAAACTTAGCGACCGGGATATTCGCCAGACACAGGCATTGGCTTTGTTGGGAACCGGTGGTTTTCTTTCGGCCGAAAGTGCTTCGAGCTCGGTTTACGGTAGTTTATTCGAAAGAGCCAGTTCTATTTTTGATGATATTTTTGCGGGTAGTGACGATAAAGTGAAAGTCGGTTTTAACTTTGTTCAGGGCGACAGGACGCCATTTGCCCAAACGCAGGGTAAAGTTGGCGTGACGGTGTCATCTCAGATCGACGATCGTATTACAATTAATGGTAAATTTGGGGTACCGGTTGGCGGTAATCAGGAATCGGTTATTGTAGGTGATGTCGAACTCCAGTTACGACTCAATAAAGACGGATCCTTAAAAGCCAGAGCCTTTAATCGTGAAAATGATATTAATTATATCGGAGAAGGTATCGGTTATACACAGGGAATCGGACTTTCGTATGAGGTCGATTTCGATACGATGCGGGAATTATGGCGTAAAATCTTTACCAAAGTTAAAGAAAAAGACACCACCAATCCGACCGACCGTTTACCGGATTCGGATCTCGCACCGGACTTTATTAAGTTTATCGAAGATCGTAAGAACAAAAACGCGGATGAACCGAAAAAAGAACAGCAACGCGTGCCGGAAGTCGATTAAAATAACGGCCAACAACTAAACAACAACACTTCTTATTTTACAACATTTTTGCTGCGTTACGAATGTTAGGTTTTTGCTAAATATACCTATATTCTGTAAGGTATCTCGTGTTTATTTATTAAATTTACAATAAACGAATATATGATGTCAGAAACAATAAAGAAGATCGGTGTGCTTACATCCGGTGGGGATTCGCCGGGTATGAATGCAGCCATCCGTTCCGTAGTGCGTACCTGTGCCTACCATAATATTGAATGTGCCGGAATTTACCGCGGTTTTCAGGGAATGATTGAAGGTGACTTTAAAGAAATGGGACCACGATCGGTTAACAATATTGTAAATAAAGGCGGAACGATTTTAAAATCAGCACGATCAAAAGAATTTATGACACCCGAAGGGCGTAAAAAAGCCCACGATAACCTTAAAAATGCCGGAATTGATGCTTTAGTGATTATTGGTGGTGACGGAAGTTTTACCGGCGGACTTGTATTTAATAAAGAGTACAACTTCCCGATTATGGGAATTCCCGGTACTATCGATAACGATATCTTCGGAACCAGTCATACCCTCGGATTTGATACCGCTTTAAATACCGTGGTGGAAGCGATCGATAAAATACGCGATACCGCCAGTTCGCATAACCGTCTGTTTTTTGTGGAAGTAATGGGGCGCGATGCCGGTCATATTGCTTTGAATGCCGGAATCGGTGCCGGAGCAGAGGATATTCTTATTCCGGAAGAAAACCTGGGATTGGAACGATTACTGGAATCGCTGCGAAAAAGCAAGACGTCCGGAAAATCGTCCAGTATTGTAGTAGTCGCCGAAGGCGATAAAATCGGAAAAAACGTTTTTGAATTAGGGGATTATGTAGAAGAAAATATGCCGGAATACGATGTTCGCGTATCGGTTTTAGGGCATATGCAACGCGGTGGATCACCGTCCTGTTTTGACAGGGTATTGGCCAGTCGACTTGGTGTAAAAGCTGTAGAATCCCTGTTGGAAGGGAAATCCAACTTTATGGTTGGGTTGCTCAACGATAAAGTAGAACTGACGCCATTGGAACAAGCAGTGAAGGGACATTCGGAAATCGACAGGGAACTGTTACGTGTTTCTGAAATTGTTTCGATTTAATAATTTTTAAGAAAGAATGTGATGAAAGTAAAATTAGGAATTAACGGATTCGGAAGAATCGGACGAATTGTTTTTAGAGAAACCATTAAAAGAGATAATGTTGAAGTTGTAGCAATTAACGATTTACTGGCTGTGGATCATTTGGCTTACCTTTTAAAATACGATTCGGTTCACGGTCGTTTCGACGGGAAAGTAGAAGTAAAAGACGGCCAGTTATATGTAAACGATAAATTTATCCGTGTAACGGCCGAAAAAGACCCGTCGTTATTAAAATGGGATGAAGCTGGAGCAGCCGTTATTGCCGACTGTACCGGTATTTTTACAACACTGGAAAAAGCGGAAACACATATTAAAGGAGGTGCTAAAAAAGTAGTGATTTCAGCACCATCGGCCGATGCACCAATGTTTATCATGGGTGTCAATCACGATAAAATGACCGCTGCGGATACGATTATTTCGAATGCGTCTTGTACAACAAACTGTCTGGCGCCATTAGCAAAAGTTTTAAATGATAATTTTGGAATCGTAGAAGGATTAATGACAACGATTCACGCGACTACGGCAACGCAGTTAACGGTTGATGGTCCGTCTAAAAAAGATTTCCGCGGGGGACGTTCGGCTTTGGTAAACATCATCCCGGCATCGACCGGAGCAGCCAAAGCGGTAACAAAAGTTATCCCGGAATTAAAAGGGAAACTAACCGGAATGGCGATGCGTGTACCGGTAGCGGATGTTTCGGTGGTTGATTTGACTGTAAAACTTCAAAAAGAAACGTCGTATGCCGAAATTATGGACGTATTAAAAAAATCGTCTGAAAATGAAATGAAAGGCATTATCGGATTTACCGAAGACGATGTGGTTTCTCAGGATTTTGTGTCCGATACGCGCACCAGTATAGTAGATGCTAAAGCCGGAATCGAATTGAATTCAACGTTCTATAAAATCGTTTCCTGGTATGATAACGAATACGGTTATTCTTCTAAATTAATTGATCTTGCGGTGTATGCCGGACAATTGAAATAAGAATAATAGTCCTACAATAAAAAAGCCTTTTCACTGTGCAGTGAAAAGGCTTTTTTATTTGACTATAGTACACCTGACAGGTTTCCAAAACCTGTCAGGTGTAGCAACTATTAGTTATTCTTTAAATGCAAATCGAAATAACGGGCGATTTTTTCATTTAAGTGAATACGGTCTTTACCGGAGACATTGTGTTCGTGCGTCGGATAAAGGAAATAATCCACTTGTTTTCCGGCTTTAATACACGCTTCGATAAATTCCATACTTTGTTGTTGTACGACTACCGGATCCTGCGCTCCGTGAATCACCAATAAATCTCCTTTTAATTGGTTTACTTTATTGATCACGCTCGATTTTTCGTAACCGTCAGGGTTTTCCTGTGGCGTATCCATATAACGCTCACCGTACATTACTTCATAATATTTCCAGTCGGTTACCGGTCCACCAGCTACACCTACTTTAAACGTTTCGCTTTGATTTAATAGTAATGAAGTGGTCATAAATCCTCCGAAACTCCATCCGTAAACTCCGATTTTATCCGGATTTACAAATGATTTTGATTTTAAGAATTCAACACCTTTCATCTGATCTGCCATTTCATTCTGACCTAATTTTCTATGGTTTACATGACAGAAATCTTTTCCTCTGGAATCACTTCCACGGTTATCCAATGTAAATACCACATAACCCTGTTGTGCCATATAATTGTCGAAAAGATTGGCACCACCCAACCAACGGTTGTTTACCAACTGCGCGTGTGATCCACCGTAAACATATATCATTACCGGATATTTTTTAGTAGCGTCAAAATTAGCAGGGTAAATCAGACGTCCGTTTAAAGGCGTTTTTCCATCTGCAGAAGTGATTGTTACCAATTCCATTTTCGGCATGTTGATTTTACCGGCATATGGGTTTTCAGCACTGATCAATGAAGTCGCTTTTTTAGATTTAACGTTTACAATAGCTGCTTCGTTTGGCGTGGTTGTATTGCTATACTGATCGAAATAATACGCTCCGTTTGAACTTAAACTTGCGGCGTGTGTTCCGCTAACGGTTGTTAACGTAGTTGTTTTTCCCGATTTAAGATCTACTTCATATAACTGACGGTCTAATCCGTTGTTTGCTGTTCCGATATAGCTGATTTTCGTTCCTTTGGCGTCAAAATCCAGCAGGTCTTTTACCACTACATCTTTATAGCCTAATTTTTTGATTAGTTTTCCATCCGTATTATAAAGGTACAATTGGTTATAACCTTCATTTTCGGTCTGATATAAAAACTGATTTGGATTGTTCGGTAAGAACGTCAAATCGTGTTGTGGCTCTACATAAGTGCTGGCTTTTTCTTCGAATAAGGTTTTTACCAACGCACCGGAAACCACATCATACTGGTTTAACTTCAAATGATTTTGCTCACGGTTTAATAAACCTACATAGATAAATTTCTCATTTGGATCCCAGGTTACACAGGTCAGGTACTGTTCTTTAGGTTCACCTGTTTTAAGTGTTACTTTAGTATTGGTGTTCGCGTCAAAAATTACTAAAGTAACTTCTTCGCTCTTCATTCCGGCCATAGGATATTTGATATCTTTTACCTCGGCAACGCGGGTTCCGAAATCAACCAACGGATAATTGGTTACCATTGTTTCATCTTTGCGGTAGTACGCCAATTTATCACCGGATTTGTTCCACCACATTCCCTGGTGAATTCCAAACTCCTGACGGTGTGTATAGTCACTGCCGTTTACGATTCCGCTGTCGGTATCGTTGGTTACTTCAATGGTTTTTCCATTTGCATCGGTAATACGGATGTTGTTTTTGTTTAACCAGGCTACACGATTTTTAGCATCAGTTGCCAATTGATTACTGGCATCAGACGGAATCGATAAGGCTTTGGAAATACTCTTTTGTGTCGCGTCAAATTCGACGATATAATTTGCTTTTTTACCGGCTACTTCAAAAGCCATGATATTGGTGCTTTTCCACTCATAGGCAAACGGGAACATTCTTAGATTGAACTCGTCCTGTGGGAATTTGGCGCGTAAAGCGTTCTGAACATCATCTTTGGTCAATAAAGTGGTTTCTTTCCACTGGTTGTTTTCGTTGCGGGTTACCAGATTCTGGTAGGTGTTGTCCAGATACGTAATCGCACTTACGTCTTTTCGCCATTGTGTGGCCAACATCGATTTCGGTGCATACGTACGCATGCCTGTAGTTGCTTCTTCGATCGTCAGGTTACGTTGCGCATACGTCATCGAACCGGCTAAAAGAAACAGAAAAGTGAACTTTTTCATTTAGTACTAGAATTTTAAAAGGCTAAATTTATTTAATCTTATAGGATTATCGTGTTAACATCGACACAAAAAACACTACTGTTAGCATTAGTTGCAGGATTGTCCATTTTGTTACAAACAAAAAATCCGCCTAAGACATAAAATCTTAAACGGACTTAAACTAAAAAAAACTAAAAACTTAATTTAAAATCGAAAGTTCCTTCATACAATCTTTCATCATCTGATAGGTTCTCTCAATATCGTTATCCAATCCGATGGAGAAACGGATTAATCCGTCTGTTAAGCCCATTTCGGCTTGTTCTTCCAATGGAATTTCGGAAGATGTTGATGTTCCCGGTGCACTGAATAAGGTTTTGTAAAACCCTAAACTTACGGCCAGGTATCCTAAATTACGGTTTTGCATCAATTCCATAAGCGCATTGGCTTTATCCAACGAACCTACGTCAATCGTTAACATACCCCCAAATCCGTATTCAGGATTGATCATATTTTTATAAAGTTCATGGCTCGGGTGACTTGCTAATCCCGGATATACGGTTTTAATTCCGTCTTTTTCAAATTTTTCAGCCAGATACATAGCGTTATGACTGTGTTGTTTCATACGGATATGTAACGTTCTCAGATTTTTTAAAACACTGGCCGAACGCAAACTGTCCATTGTCGGGCCTAAAAGCATGCTGGCTCCGTCGTTTACATTTTTTAAGGCGTTGATAAAGTCATGTGTTCCGCAAACCACACCGCCAACTGTATCGCTACTTCCGTTGATGTATTTTGTTAAACTGTGAATCACCACATCAGCTCCTAATTTCGCAGGCGCTACCGATAACGGCGAAAAAGTATTGTCAACAACCAAAGTAAGGTTGTGTTTCTTAGCCAGTTTGGCAAGGCTTTCAATATCGGCTACTTCCAATAAAGGGTTACTCACAGTTTCGCAGTACAACACTTTTGTATTAGGTTGGATAGCGGCTTCTACCACGTCCAGTTTCGTAATGTCTACAAATGTTGTTTTAATACCTAAACGAGGTCCGAAATTTTTAAGGAAAGCATACGTTCCACCATAAATGGTACGGCTGGATACGATGTGTTCTCCGTTTTGACATAGTTGCAAAAGGGTTGGGGTGATCGCGCCCATTCCGGATGCCGCTACGTTGGCCGTTTCGGTTCCTTCCATCGCAGCCAACGCTTCACCTAAATATAAGTTACTAGGGGAAGAGTGACGGGAATAAAGGTAGCAACCTTCGGCATTTCCTTCGAAAGTATCGAACATGGTTTTGGCCGACAGGAAGGTATAGGTAGACGAATCGGAGATAGATGGGTTAACGCCTCCAAATTCGCCAAAATACTGTAAGTCCTGTATTTTATCAGCAGGGTTGAAATTTTTCATGCTTCTATAGTTAGTTGTGTTATACTATGTAATATAAAAGTCAAAATAAAGTTATTGGTGAAAAAAAGTCAATGATAGTTTTTAAACTTAGATAATAAAACTATTAAAATGTATATTTGTAGTTTAATTTTTTGTTTTAAAGTGATTTATACTATTTTGACCAAATTTTTTTAATTCTACTAACGATCCGTATGAAATTCGATAACATTGATAAAAAATTGCTGCAATTGTTGCAAAATGATTGTAAGCTGACCAATAAAGAACTTTCGCTAAAACTGAACCTATCGGTTACGGCCGTTTACGAACGCATTAAGAAAATCGAAAAAGAAGGCATTATTTCGCGCTATGTAGCACTTTTAAATCGAAATAAGATCGAAAAAGGATTTGTCGTGTTTTGTCATTTAAAGCTAACGCAACATACCCGCGAGTTTATCAGTCAGTTTGAAAAAGAAGTGGTACAGCTAAACGAAGTCCTGGAGTGCTTTCATGTGAGTGGCGATTACGATTATATCCTTAAAATATGTGTAAAGGATATGGAGGAATACCGGGAGTTTATGGTTACAAAACTGACTACGTTGCAACATATTGGTAGTACTCATAGTACTTTTATGATTGGTCAGGTTAAGAATACTACATCTTTTGTGATTTAAAACCTGTTTTTTATATTTATTTGTGTTGCATATTGCGAATAAATTCTTATTTTGGCAAATAATTAATCAAACCAAATAACTTATGAAAACAAACCTTTTAAACATCTCGGGTGTACAAGTGTTATCGAAAGAGAACCAAAGACAAATTTTTGGACAAGTATTCGTTGAAGAACCAATCGATTTATCGAAATGTGGTTGTTCTTGTAGCGGTGCCGTAACCGGACCAGCTTATTGTGATCGCTATTTTGGTTGTCCTCAGGTATACACTTGTGGTGAAGTATAAGATAATTTAAATACTATCAAATCGATTTAAGTATGAAAACAAATCTTTTAAATATTTCAGGTGTACAGGTTTTATCTAAAGAAAACCAAAGACAAATTTTCGGACAAGTATTTGTGGAAGAAACTGGTGACATTTCCAAATGCGGATGTTCTTGCAGCGGTGCCGTAACCGGACCGGCTTATTGCCAACGCTTAATTGCTTGTCCTCAGGTGTACACTTGTCCTCAGGTATAATATAACCAAATCAATTTAATATGAAAACCAATCTTTTAAATATTACAGGTGTTCAGGTTTTATCGAAAGAAAACCAAAGACAAATCTTAGGACAGGTATTGGTGGAAGAACCGCATGATCTGTCCAAATGTGGATGTTCTTGTAGTGGTTCGGTAACGGGACCAGCCTATTGTAGCCTTTATATAGGTTGCTTACAGGTGTACAATTGTGGTGAAACGAAAGTATAATTAGAATCCTAACTATTTAACCTCAAAACTATGAAAACTAATCTTTTAAACATTGCCGGTGTACAGGTGTTAACCAAAGAACACCAAAAAGCCATTACCGGAGAGCAACTTGAAATTATTAACCCGGATCTGTCCCTATGCGGATGTTCGTGCAGTGGTTCTGTAACCGGACCGGTGTATTGCCGCAAATATATTGCTTGCCCGCAAGTGTATACTTGTCTGGAAGTAATGTAACCAATACCAACAACAAAAAATAGAGGAACCCTGAATTTTCAGGGTTTTTTTATATCTAGGCTTACGAATATCGCTACAAAATCAATGGCTATTTAAAAGGATAGCACAACATTTTTATTTTAAAAAACCAAAAACTTAAAATAATATGAAAAAAAATAAATGGACGCCCTATCGACATCCAAACGATGAGGAACAACAGATTTTTCAGGAATTGCTAGGCAATGAAATCAAAGTGGAGGCATTATTAGTTTCTAACAATGAACATCAGGTTTATACGGAGTATATCTTTTTGTACAATCATCCTAATGATGATAATAACAACCTGGTTTCGTTTTATGCTAAAGTAGATCTGAAAAAAGAGTTGATCAAAATTTCTACAGCGCAACTAACAGAGAAGATGATTCTTCGAAATACAAAAGAAGTTGCTGCTGGTTTTCCACTGCTAGAAAATGTTACCAAAAGTATCGGCTTAAAATACAGTGGTCAAATATTTCTAGACCATGACATTTTAACTGTTCCAAACTATCGTACTTCTTCTCAGGCCACGTATTTTTTTGATTGTGACGGGAATGGCTTCAATAGTAATGGAACCATTAATGAAGACAGCCCAAAAGGTTCCTTCTGTTGTATTTTAAGCAAAAAGAATGAGTACTATATACTTACTGCAGCGCACAATCTGAAAAAAGTAAAAGGAGCGAAAGAATATCGACTCATTAGGGATAAAAAAAATGTTGTTCCACTACAGTTTGTGGAATACTATATAGACTCAAAAAATGATGCTGCAATATTAAAAATAGGGGAAAAAGTACCGGAAGATCTTTGGAATAATAGAATTTCGTTTCATTCTGCTGAGATCCCTGAAAATAAAATTCCGGTAGTAGTGGTTGGCCACGAGGAAAAAGTGATTGAAAGTGCAGTTGTAGATTCATCAGAAGATACAACACCGTATCACTTTGGACTCAGTAATGGAGGAGAGTATGGTATGTCGGGTGGACCGGTTTTTAATAAAACGAATAACTCTAAACTTTATGGTATGTATCTGGGAACGGGGAATACCGCTTGTGTAAAATATTTAAAAATTGAGAATAAAAACAGTAAAATTTCTAAAGACTATACATTATGCTAAACAGATTTATTTTTACAGTTATTGCATTACTTCTAAACGTGTATTGTTTCGCAATTGAAAATATTTATATCGATAGTTTTCCACATAAGGAGATTATAAAGGTACGAAATGGTGACATTATCAATTTGAAAGCCGATCTGGTTAATCAATACCAATACATTAAACTTGTTTGCGGTAAAAAAAGCCTTGTATTGAATAAAAAACAGCTTAAAAAAGGGAAAAAACCAGAATACTACGCCTTGGTCGTATTTGCAGATGAAAATTATATTAGCAACTATGAATATGAAAATAAGGAGGTTGATTTTCGTAAAATTGGGATTACGACTACATCCACCACTAAAATAATAAATAATAAGGGTCAAGTTATAGCTACCATAAAGTTTTTGGACGGGAAGGAAACGATAGTAGATCCTAAACCGGATACTCTGAAACAAGTGATGCCGTCATCAAAGCAAACAGTCATTGCAGAGTTTATTGAAGGACAGAATATACTTGCTGATGCGAAAACGTTGTTATATGGTAAAAACGAGGAGAAAAAAGAGACAATTTTAAAAATGTACGGTGCCAAGAATACTGATCCTTTTTTATCACAGATAAATACTGATACCGAACATTCCAGTAGTGGTAAATTGGGAGAAAAAATACTAAAGGCCGATGTAACGAATTTGGCAACAGGTATGGCGCGTTTTTTAGCGGAAAGAGCCAAAGAAGAATTAAACGAAAGTTTTTTTGTGGAGATGTCCAAACAGATGGAAAAAATCCCGGAATTACAGTTTTATTTCCCGGAATCGTATCTGGTTTTACAACATTATAGGGATAGTAAGAGTCTGTATCTGGATTTGGAACTTTTAAAGGCAAGGTTTGAGAGTGACATACAAAAATTACCCCGTAATATCTATTTAACGACGCAGGATGTCGCGGCATTGCAATCGATGCCGTATCTGCAATCGATAAACAATTATCTGCAAAATGATGCTGTGGGGCAATGGATTAATTATGGATTGCAATCTGTTTTTGTGAATGATGGTCATTTGAATCCTAAGGATTTATTCTATGATTTTGTTCACAATGATAACGCGCTAAAGAAATTTGAAAATAAATTAGATTCTTTATCGCCTGGAAGAAATCTTTTAAACGGAATTAAATTGGCAGAGCTTATTTCCAATAGCTTGCTATCGAGTGATTCAAATCGTTATTGGGTTACAAAAGAAGAACTGAATGGACTTTTGACGGATGAAAAATTATTCCAAACCTATATTGGCTTAGTATTGGCCAAAAGTGACCTCAAAGAGTATAAAATTGTTTTTAATAATAAAACATTTAAAAAACTGGTAGAAGAAAAATTTTTAGACTCTAACAAGCAAATTAAAAACCTGTCAAATCTAAAAAACCTGATCCGTAATCTACATACGGCTTATTTCCAGGTAGATCAGGCGGTAAAGCAATGGGAGGGAAGTTCTACGGATCAAGTGATCAAGAGTTCGTACAATATCTTCAATGTTTTTAAAGAGAACATCACTATTATTTCGTCTCATATCGGTATGCAAAAAATATTGGGGTATGATATCGCTTTTGATACAGCTATATTGTATAAATATATCACACCAGCGGTAGATATCGCTTATAATATTCAAATCAAAAAGTATAATCTGGCGATAAAGGATTTCGTATTACTCTTAAGTAATTCTAAGAATAGCATCAGTATCGAACAGCTTTCTTTATTAGATGTAGCGGCTCGGAATGCTGTTTTGGAAGGGTATATTAGAAACGCCTATGAGTCGAAATATCTCGAAAAATCAGCGCTTTTTAAAAAATTAAAAGATAGTAACGTAATTGTGGTTACAGAAGTCAATGGTAAAAAAGAAATAACAATACATCAGGAAAATATCAATTTTGACCAGTTAAAAAACGATAAAGATTTTCAGGATTTTATAGCAAACGAAAGCAAAGGATTGAATGTGTTTTTAACGAGGTTTGAACGTTATGGTACGCTGATCGCTAATGTCGCCAATGCTGAGAATTCGGATGAAGTTAAAGCGGCTATTGAAGCGTCTGTTTTACCTGTTGGTAGTAGTCGGGCGAAACGCTATTCGAATTGGTCGCTTACGGTAAACTCGTTTGTAGGGGCATTTGGTGGTCAGGCATTTTATAAAGAAGTAAACGGTGGCAGTACTGAAAATAAATCCATTGCAACATTTGGTGTTACGGCTCCGATAGGAATCAGTATCAACAAAGGGTTTATTAATGGTAAGGATTCACCGTCGGCTTTAGGGTTTATGTTACAGGTTATTGATCTCGGTGCTTTGGTTAATTTCTATATTAAGGAAGGGGATGGCGCTGCTTTACCCGAAGGTAGTAAAATACAATTGGGAGATATCATCGCCCCCGGAGGTGTATTTACCTATAGTATTGGCGATACTCCATTTACGTTATTAGCAGGAGTGCAGTATGTACCCAATCTGAATAGAATGGAGACGATACCGACTAATGATAATTTTAAACCCGTCTCGTGGCGCTACAATTTTGGAATTGCAATCGACATCCCTTTGTTTAATTTAAAAGTATGGCCGAAATAATTAGCGTTTAAGCGATAATTGCAAACTCTTACAATAACAAACCCGACAAGCGATTTAATGACTTGTCGGGTTGTTTTTTATTTAAAAAAGGACTAATAAATACTTTTGCTCCGACTAAGTCAATATCAAAAAATCACTTACTTTTAGGCGTTTTTACAGATGCATATGTTAGAGATTATTTATCAGGACGATTATTTAGTTGCCATCAATAAACCACACGGTCTTTTAGTACATCAATCTCCTATTGCAAGAGATGCTTCAGAATTTGCTATTCAGTTGTTGCGGGATCAAATTGATAAAAAAGTATATCCGGTTCACCGAATTGATCGTAAAACTTCAGGGATATTACTTTTTGCATTGGATAAAGAAGTGAATAAAAATCTTACGGAACAGTTAACGCTAAAAACTGTTGAAAAAAAGTATTGGGCCATTGTAAGAGGTTATACTCCCGATGAGCAGCTTATAGATTATGCTTTATACAAGGATAACGGGACTTTACAGGAAGCACAAACAATGATTAAAACTTTAGCAAAAGTAGAAATCAATATTCCTTCGGGTAAACACAATACATCCCGATATTCGTTTGTGGAGGCTTCACCGCTAACAGGTAGAATGCATCAGATTCGAAAGCATATGGCTCATATTTTACATCCAATTATTGGTGACCGTCCTCATGGATGTAACAAGCAAAATAAAATATAGCTTGAAAAATTTAAGATGAATACCATGTTACTTCATCCTCAAAAGTTGGTTTTTACACATCCTGTAAGCAATGAAACAGTGGTGCTTACCGCCCGCCCGCAAGAAGAGTTTATGCGAGCAGCAGAAATTATAGGCTTTTATATTGATGACAAAAATGGCATTAGTATTGGGAGTAAATAGTTTTGAAACGTGCCTCATGAATATACCAATAAAAAGGCAGTATAAATTTAGTTTTGATTACACGTACTTGACCCTGGGTTTTAACCGAACGGACAAAGTAAATCTGAGTGATCGGGAGAAAATATATCATGCACCAACAACAAAAACTAGTGAAATCCTGAATTTTCAGTTTTTTTTTAGGCCTTGTTTTTACGAATACCGCTTCGAAATCCGTTGCTCCTTAAAGGAACGTTAAAAGCGTTTTTATTTTAAAAATTTACGGATTAATACTTTAAGCTGGAAATCAACATGTTGTGTCGATTGTAGAAGTAATTAGGTAACGATTTAGTAACGGTTCTTATTACACTGTGTTTCAATATGTTTCCACATAACTCATTACAAATATAGGCATTATCTTATATGTTAAATGGTTCTTTAGTTTTTTTTAATATGATAACTTTCTTATGAAAAATCTAGACTTGAAAGTTCATCTGAAAAACTTTTTGAAAATATATCAAAATTATCAACTAAGGTTTCGTTCTTTAATTTTTTTTGAATATAAATATCGAAAGGTATTGAATACATTAAATAGTTGTATATATTTTTATTGGAATGAAAAAGTTTTTTTTGCCTGTCAATTTCTTTAAAGTAAGCTTTAATTAAGTTTGTAAAATTGTCCTTATTACGACTGAAATAACCAAAATATTCTATTAAAGTATTTACATTTAGAATTAATACAGGTTTAACAGTTTGGTATTGCCCTTTAAACTCGGCAAAATCAGCAAAACATTTTTCGTTAACAAAAGCATTTGTTCCAAAAATATTATAATTTGTGTCTGAAGTCAGTAAAATAGGATATATATTCAATTTCTTTGTGCTCTTAATTTTAAGAATATTTGAGACCTCATTATGATTTTGGTTGTCACAAATCTGATGTAACTGATGTAAGATTTGATAAACGCCTTTATTCTTCCCTTTAATTTCTTTTTTGCTAAGAAAATTATCCTCTATTTTTTGTTTAAAAGATTCAAAATTAACTTCTTCTAATGTTTTAGCATTTATTTCCGTCATTTTAGCTTCAATGACAAGTAAATTAGTTGAAGTTGTTTTAACGAGAAAATCTTGATATTTATTGTCACTGTATATTATTTGTTTTCTATGAGCAAATGTTTTATAAATCAATTTTTTACAAAGGAAATCTTCGAAATATTTTATTCCAATATATGACTTGTAACTATTAAAATCTTTTAATTTGGTATTAGAATCTTTTAAAGTTTTTTCAAAAATCCTATAAAAAAATCCTTGATCAATTGTAAATTGAAAAAAATTATAATCAAGAACAATAAGTTCATTTTTACTACTCTCGAACAAAGGCCTAGGGATTATTTCAAAGTTCAATGTTAGGCTCTTTTTTCGCTTAATATATTCTTTATTCAAAGTCCAATCTTTTAGAAAGGCAGCTGGAATAATAGCCTTTTCTAAAACAAATTTGAAATTATTTTTATATAAGTCGATTAAAAATTTGCTGATATTCCAAGGAGAACCAATTCCATAATCTTTACAAAAACTTATAGTTACATCCCGTAGTTGAGAGTCTTTACTTAAGAAATTGCAAATAAATGCAAACTTGACAAGATATGTAACTGGTATTATTGTACGTATATAATATTGTTGCAAAACGCTCAAAGCGAAAACATCATGAAAACTGGTTAAATTGCTTGTGGCTGCTAATTTATTGTTATATTTTTGATTGAAAATAAGAATCGTAATGAAAAAGTCGATTGAAAATTCTTCATAGGCTAAATGATCTTCCTCATTTTCACTATAGTTATTTAATACTTCTTTTATAAGTTCAGATAAATGGGGTGACGCAAAAAAGTTTCCTTTATTTAGCTTGTAATCAAGGTTAGGTATTAGCCTTTTTACTATTAATATTTGACCAAAAAGAACCTCTTCAAAAATTTTTATATTATAATTTCTATTTTTTTCAGAAAATATTATAGCATTGATATGAGCAATTTTTATTAAGATATTTTTTGTTGAATATTTTCGCAATAATCCAAAGGCATCATTTGGTAATGTCAAATTAAATGTATCGGAATAACCATATACAGCTTCTAAGTTTTCCATTTTATATTGTTTTAAATATGAAAAAGCAATCAAAAATAGAGTAAAAGTTCAAATAAATTGTTTTCCATATTTAAGTTGTTTATATAAAAAGTTGTATATTAAAATATAAAAGAGATAAACATGAGTAGCTATAAAAAGTATAAGATTCTAAAAATTTTGGCAGATTTAAAACGTGAGAATTCTCTGCGCCCTATAAGATATGATGAACTAGAATTTTCTTTATCAGCAGAAGAGATAAATGATCGACTTAAATATCCCATGCGAGATATTTCTGTAATCTGCGATGATTTTTACACATTAGGTTTTATACAATTAACCTCTTATGATGGTCAACCCGACATTGTAAGATATTATATTACTGAAAATGGAGAACAAGCACATTTTGACAGGTTATATCTAAATAAATTATGGTATAAGGACAACCGTTTTTTGATTCCACTGACTGTTTCTATCATCGCTATTATATTTCCAGTAGCAGTTTCAATATTTGACACCTCAAAATTGGAAAGAATAGAAAAATTAGAAAAAGAATTGGATTCATTACGTGTAGAGCTAAAGTTAAATAGTGTAAAAAATCGAAATGAGTCTGTAAAATAAGATTACAGACTCTTGTTTTAATAATTTGTTAAATCTAATTTTTCGGATAATTTATACTCCAAATCATTAATCTTAATTTATGACACCAATTCTTAATTATGGTAAGAATCATTGTCAACTATTAAATAATCTTAATTCTATATTAGCAACGAGTTCCGAGTTAAGGGCTTGAAAAATCGGTTTGTTTAACAACCGGACATCTTGCCGTTTGCAGGAACGAGGCAAACTGCTTTATTTTCTTTCTGTTTTATGGTTCAATTCCCGAAACACATTCTCCATTTACAATATAATAGGGGTAATGATCTTCTGACCAATTTAAACCATCAATAGAAAGTTTTCATCCATGATAACCACTTCATCACTTTCTCCATTTTTCAGCTTTGAGCCGAATGGTGCAAAAAAAACATATCATCAATAAATAATTTAGCTCTTTAAAAAATGTCCCCTTTAAGACCGATTAAAAGATCATCCATTATTATTTACTGTATCGTTAATGAAAATAATTACTCCTGAAATGTAATAGGAATAGCTTCGTTCTTGCCATTTAATCCCGTCATCACTTGCTTTGATCATTAAAGTATTCTGATTAGTTTAGGAAATGATAACATCCACACTGATTGCTCCAATAAAAATTTCAGCGCTTTTAATCTGTTCTGCAATCTTATTTTCGAATGTGGCGATAGCTTTCAGAGCATCAAAATCAGGATCATCAGTGTTTTAACTATTCCTACAGTTTCAAGAATACTTTGATTTATTAATACTGAAGCATAAGAAAAAAATCTCCCGATTCCTCTAAAAAAATCTTAGCTTGATATCTCATCAAGGCTAATAAGTCTTCAAAAGTTTTTTCTTTTATGGTAGGCTCTTATCCAGTATTTATTTTTTAGGACTCAAATAAATCCCTAACAACCGCTCAATATCTTCATTTTCAGAATTATAATAAATAACATCCAACTCATCTAGTGGCTCAAACAGATCATCTCCATCAAAAAGTTTCGGAATTTGGTTATTCAATAATTTACGTCTAAATACTTCATCCGAATAATGGTTATAATTTACAATCCCTATCGCTTTTTCTAATAAAGTAGCTTTTTTAATAGCACCTATTGTTCTAAGAGAATTAATGGTTATTTGCGCAAACTGTCCATATCCATTTACAAAATACTGATGAAAACCTCCATTAAAAATCTGATTATGAAAAACAACAGTTGAATAACAGATCTTTAAATCATCAGAAAGCCCAATAATATACTCATACCATTTAGTACTTTGGGTATTAAACCATTCTTCTTTGATGCCTTTAACTGCCTCGGCATATCTTTCTTCTATTAATGTTGCATAAGTCATATTTTATTATTTTATAAAAGCGTGTGGATACATTGTTTTATTCATTTGAATTAATTCTTTTAAAGAGGTATAAGGAATACTTGGATATACGCGTCTTAATTCGAAAATATCCCTTGCTAAAACTTGGCGCGCATTTGAAAAACCGGACATGTTTCTCGATAGAACTCCAACTCCTTGCGTATGTCCTAACTTCGGTACCAAAATTGATGGAGCAGTACTTGGATTATAACCTGGAACAAATTTACTCATTAGAGCTTTTTGACCTGCATGGTGAGCATCCAAACCAACTTCAACACCTCTTAATTTATTGTATGAACCAACTTCAAAAACTCTACTGCCCGTCTTAACTACACCTGTGGCTCCCGATTTTGTTATTTGTGCAACACCTTTTAATGCAGGAACAATACTGACTGCAGTAACTGAAGCTTCAAGCGTGGACATTTTATTCCCAAATCGATCCTTCCCTGTAAAAGTGTAAGATAGAACGTCCCAAAGCCCAGCAATTGGATTAAATTGATTGATTCCGTCAGCAATACGTGCACTAATATCTAAAGCACTACCACTTCCATCTCCACCGTACTTTCTGGTTGATGTTTCAGGTTTGTTTACCGAAATTACGATCTCATTCAGATCCCCATCATTTCGTGTCCAATTACCATTATTAAAGGAATAATTCCCTCCTCCGGTTGAAAGATAAGTATCCCCGTTTTTTGCATTATTTTTATCTGGGCATTCAGGACACAGTCCACTCGGATCACTTAAAGCTACTGGATTTGAAAATGAAAAACTGTACGGGCTACTATCAGGGAAAGATTCAGATAAAAGATCCTGTGAATTAAACCTGCCTAAAGTGTTATCATATTGACGAAAATCCATCGCCGTAATACTAAGTCCAAACTCATTCTGCAACTCCTTTCCATTGTATTTATACATATAGAAATTTGTTGGAGTTCGTGTCCCTTCCTCAATCAGTTCAGCACTGTAATATGAGGGACCACTCTCGCTAGGAATAAAGACATAGGACTGATTATTATAAGATTTATGCCGTTCTCCAAACGGATAAAAATGATTTTCAGTGATTGCCTGTACTATTCCTACCTTATCATCCCATGTCCAGCTACTGCGAATGTTACCAAGGTGATCTACATAATTGAATACATAATTTAAGAACTTACCTTCGGTAACGTTTACATATCCTTCTGCATGTGGGAAAAACTTTAAGGTCTGATCCACATAATAGAAACCTTTCTGGTAATCAGTAACAATGTTACTTTCTGAAGTGATTACCCTTTTCTGTAACTTGACACCTTCAGCATTGTAAAGATATGTAATTTTATTTCCGTCATTAAAAAGAATTTCCGTTGGCAGGTTTAAATGATTATAGATAATGTTACTGATTCCCTTATTCAGGTTTTTAGTCATGTTACCCCATACATCATAGGTGTAATCATCATAGGTATTTCCGTACCCGTTATCTTTAAACCCTTCTGGATTGTTGGTTGCATCATCTACACGAAGTAGTTTATTCCCGTTATAGGTATAGGTTAAATCGTCTATTTCAATAGGAAACAATGGATTATCAAGATTTCCATTTCGTTTTAAGCTTGTAATGTTTCCGTTTTTATCATACTTTGCTTCTTCGTTATAAGAGTTCGAAATTGGAACAGTACTAAGCGGCTTTTGATAGTATGCTTTTCGTAGTCTGTTTAAAGCGTCGTACCGGTAACCATATTTTCTGATTTGGTTATCAGAAAACGATAGCCAGAATGTTTCTGCAATGTTCCCATTGTACAACGGCTTAACCTCACCATTAACACTAGATCCCGAATAAATGATACGAGCCGTTTCAACTTCCGTTACCTGATTGTAATTGATTTTAAATCCGAACAGATCGCCGTTTCCTAATTGAAATTCAGCACTACCTATTGGAGCATCATTATTGATATCGGTCATCCACCCACGGATGTTATAACGGTAGTCTACTTTTTGTAGTCCAACCGCACCCGTTATATCACTACCACCAACATTCTTGGAAACAAGTTGCCCTAATTCGTCATACGTATTTTTTGTAAGTAACTGTTCTGCTTCATCATTAATCTTATGCTTGTGCAACAACAACCGGTCTTCTTCGGTATAAATATAGGAGTCTACTACGTTCAATTCCGATGCACTATTACTTAAAAGTTTATGAAACGTCTGGCTATACAACATCTTTCCGCTAAAATCCAGTTTACTATCCACTCGGGTGTAGCCACTCAAATGATTGGCGGTACAAACACTTATCGGACGGTATTTCGGATCGTATAGCGTATAGCTTTGCTCGTTTAAAGTTTCCTCCGCTGTAGTTAACACGCGTACCCAGCTTCCGGTTACCTGCCCGGTTACCGATGTGGCTACCGTTTGGTCCTCTATTAACGATGGTGGTGTAATAGCATTTATGTATCTATAATCATCATAATAATTCACGGTAAGCAGTTTCATCCCGCTGGTTGGTAGAACACGATTGGTATAACTAATTGCTATATTATCTACGGTTTCTGTTACACCCACTTTGGTACGTTCTTCCGATACAATTGTTGCCGCAGCATTGTATTGCCCCTGTAAGGTCGCTCGTGTAGAGTTCGTTTGTAACCAACCCGTATACAGCGTTCTATCTAATGCATCGTATTTGGTGATCAGGTATCCGGTTTGCGGACTGCCAAAAGGCGATAAGGCAGGCCCGGTGGCCACCACACGGTCGATTTTATCATATACAATAAATTCCCATTGCTTGCCTGGTAATTTCTTTTCGACCATACGGTTGCGGGAATCGTATTTATACTGATAACATAAATCGTCCAGCTGAGCCGTCGGGTTGGTAACCAATGGCGGAAGGACATATGTTTGGTTTCCATAGATATCATAGACATAATAAGTATCATGAGCACCATCATTATAGCTGCGTTTTAAGACTACAAGGCCATTTTTATCAGTAAACTCCTCAGTTGTATTGTTGGTTCCCGATGTCCAGTTCTCATCCTTGATTACCGTTTTATATAAGCTGTTCGCACTATAATATCCTTTATCCTGTAATTGGATCGCATAGACTCCATTCGTGTTATCCCAATTGGTTAACGCAAAATAGTTTTTTACTTCATTCGCACCATTGGTCTGATAGTCCATTTTTATGGTATGATCGGTATTCGCATTCGGGTTTACCTGCCAGTCTACCCCAGGGGCGCCTTGTTTTAAGATACGCGCCAAAGGGGATAATTCTACTATTTTTTCGCTAAAGGGATACTGTCCGCTGTATTGCGAATAACTTAAAGTTGCCGACTGCGCTCCAGCCTGATAACTCATATCGTTGCTCGTAGCCGGGTACGGCAAGTATTCTTTTAGCTGTCGCCCCTTATCGTATTCGATATGGGTGATCAAATCTTTTCCGTTTCCGGATTGTTTGTTTATATTTTGTTGAACCGGGCGTCCCAAACCATCATAATAAGTCACGGTCGAAACTGGTCGGCCGCTATTCGCATCCCGATAGGTTGTTTTTTTGGTCCAGTTCTGTGAGTTCGTTTGCGCCACCATCCAAATTGGTGCGCACAATAGAGCGATAAGTAATTTTTTCATACTACTGGTTTTAGTTGGTTCGATAATTGGTATCATACTCCTCGATGATATTTCCGTCATGGTCTTTAATACGCTTTAGACGTAACAGACTATCGTATTCGTAATAGGTATTACGACAATTCGTATCGACAGTTCGCGCTAATAACTTTGTAACCGCATCGTAATAGAAAAAGGTTACAATACTCCCCGGATAGCTCTGACTTAATCCACATGGGCTTCCCGGTGTCAGTTCCGGTAATGGAATCGGATTGGCTGTATCATCGGAATCCACTGGTATATAATTTTCTATTTTAAGCATCAGCTGGTTTCGGCCATTATACTGATAGTAGGTACGGGAGCCGTCTTTTTGTCGTACCTGCGCCATGTTTCCAAATCCATCGTATTTTTCAATCAGGATACGGTCTTCCAAAGCACCAGTTCCTTTTGAAAAACGAACAATCTCCGGTAGAATCCGGTTCGGATTGTTATTCCAGCTTTTAAATAGTGTCACCTTGGTTCCTACTGCTGTTGGAAGTCCGTCGCTAGGTCCTTTGAAGGTTTTCACCATCATCGGTTCCGAGATCATATTAAGCTCCAATAACTTGGCCATCGCTGCATTTTGAATAGGTGTTGCATTGGTTATCAAATGCGGTTGATCGGCATAAACATAGTTAACATAACTTACCAAGCCATCTTCACTGGTACTGCTGATAATCGAAGTCGGCAATCCGATCAAACTCCCATAGTGATAATCTTCTGTTGTAGTAATAGCCGTACTTAATGTCGGTCCAACAAAATCCACTGTTTTTTTCTGAATTAACTGTTTTTTACGGGCAATCAAAGTATACTTCGCTAAATCAAAACTACTTGCACTACTTGCCGGAAACAAACAATTGTAATAACAATAACCGCCAATTATACCTGATATATTGGCTATATCCTCATATTGGTATTTATAGGTTTGCTGTCTTACCATATTCAGGCTATTTCCACGTTTGATCAAATCAGTCTCTTCCATAAGGGTTCCGTGATAGATATCTTCAGCATTTCCAAAATAAATATTGCGTTCTTGTTGGAATACGCTACCATCAGCTACATGTAAATCTTCATTTATAGCCAGCGGTACATTATAAAAACGTTTGTATTTTCCACCTAATTCAAAATTGTCACCTCCAAAGCTCACAATTACTTCTTCGTATTTTCCTTCAAGCTGATTTAGCGGTATTTGAGATTGGGATGATAATGTCCGAAAGCCAAGTCCCCATTGCTGATCGTGTAACAATGATCCCTCACTTCCACCACTACAACAGCGTACTAATGCCCAATCGGTCGTATAGGCATAGTTCTTTTTAAAGACAGCAAGTTCTAAAGGGTTTTTGTTCAGATTTGCCAAACTGCTATAATAATATCGTTTGATATAAGCATTTTCGGTTTCGGCGTTATAATCAGTAACCCGTTTTACCCGAAGTGGGCCATCATCGACCAATCGCACTCCTTTTACATAGGCAAAATAAACTTCGGCATCAAACTGGGTAGTAGAAAATTGATAATTGTTGGATAACTGTAGCGAATACTTATGGTCTTTTCTAATATCGAATGTAAACTCAATAGAAAAATTATAGCTTCCGCTTCCTATTTCCTGGTTACCATCCGGCATTCGAAAGGTAAAATTCTGTACCGTGTTATCGGTGATATCGGTAATTTTCAGGACAATTACATCGGTATGGCCCATCTGACTATTAGAAATAATATTAGCAATTCCTTTAATAGTTTGATCCATATAAACCCCTAAAAAGCCAAATGTTCCGTCCGGATTCTGATACGAATCACCCATCATAGATGCGGTTGTCGAGGTTTTATTAACCGGATTTCTTCCCGGATTATTACGCCAAATGTTCATTTGAACTCCACCTCCATAATCCAGTTCTTTTGATTTCACCATCTCATATTCAAATTCCGAATAACCTTTGGTTGGAAAAATGATCTTCTTTAAAGCACCTTTAACAGCATATGTCAGATCGGAACTGCGGTCAGCAAAATTGGAATAGTAATTATGAAAGTAATGATCAAAGTTTTTTGGCAGTGCGATCGTGTTACCCCATTTGCCATTGTAGTAGCCTAATACATCTTTAGCCTGGCTATCCCGATTAGGGAGTTCATTTGGTTCGAAGTATTCTAATTCGTATTGTTCATATTTACGTCCACTACCATAATTTTTGTTTTTGTTGAACTCTACTTTGGTGAGGAAAAATCGTTCTGAGGTGCTTTGTGTTTGAGGAAAATAGTAATTCAGATCAATGGTGTTGAGAATTGTATTATCCTCCTTAATAACAATACTGTTTAGTACTTTTCTATAATGGGTAGCTGAACCGGGAGTACTATTAAAAGTAATCTCAGTCGCTCCTTGATTTCCCTTAATCTTTGATAATGTTTTACCACTGGCAATGATGTTATACGACGTGTTAATGTCGTGACTCATTTCTGAATAAGCCGGTTGTATACAATCCCGATGTTCAGTCGGTAGTCCCGCTATTTTAACGGTTACACTTTCATTGGTTTCCAGCCGAATATTACGGTTTACGCTATCACTCAGGTATTCCAGTGTAATGGTCCCGCTTATCGGATGTTGAATTTTTGTCAGATAATACCCTGTTGGTACATAGGGGTTATCGATACGATTTCCTAAAAAGGAGGTTTCGGTGGCGTTATCACCACCAAAATAGTATTTAACCCCTTCAGGAGTCGTGATACAAAATTCATTGGACTGTCGTAAGCGTGTTCTGAGATTCGAATCTGTTCCTACTATTTCTATTTTAAGGTTGCTATCTGCTTTTACCAATCGTGGTTTAAATTGCTTATCCAAGAAGAAACTACCCGAATAACCCGGGAAGTTAAAGTAAAAAATATCGGGCTTGATATCTACTAATTTGCGTCGCTTGGCAAGTGTCAGATTAATCCAGCCCGCATATGCAGAACCGTTTAAAAAACCTGCCGGTACGATGGTATCGGCCGTCATCCTTCCATCGGGATTATCGGCTTCGTCTCCTTTATCATGAACGGTACGGGTAATAACTCCCCCGGCATTTAACACCCAGTTTATTCCGGTCCAGGTAGCTGTCTGGCTTACTTTAACACCGGCCGCATTATAATCTAAATTAATCGGCAAAGAAAGGTTTCCGGATTTTAAAGTATAAAGAGGGATTGCAGCATTAACCATCCCGGTATATTCGCTAATTGGAATGTCGCCAAATTTGGTGATCGCCTGCGCATCGACAGACGGATTGGTAATTTGGGGAACTACCAAGGCTGTGGGGCTTTCCGGAAATGCTTCCTGGGCCATAGTTATCCCATAAAGCCCTAAAAGCAGTAAGGTGAATAGTATTTTTTTCATGTGATTTCTTATTTAGGTTGGATACCCTTGATGACTTTTACCGAGTTATGCTGTACGTTGGTACGGATTTCTACGATATAGATGCCTTCCGGATACAGACTTAAGTCCACCGGTACGGTGCGACTGTCGATCGAAAACTGTTGCAGTTGACGTCCCGAAAGATCATATATAGCGGCTGTTCCCGTTTGGAAATCGTAACCCACAATAATGTTGGTAAATTGTTGCGCCGGGTTTGGCAGGGCTTCGATGGCCGGTTTGTCCAGTTCTTTTTTATAACGGTCTTTGAGTTTTACCACCCAGAAGTCGCTGCCGCCATGTCCGCCACTTTTATTACGGGACGGTTTTCCTTTGGATGTTCCAGCTAAAAGGTAACCGCCATCGCGGGTTTCGATCAAGCGACCTAAGATGTCTTCGCCATCACTCCCTACGGTTTTGCTCCATACTTCTTCACCTTTATCGTTGATTTTTACCGCGATATAATCGTTGATGTCTTTTTTATCTTTTTTGCCTTCACCGACTTCGGTATGCGCATGACCGCCAATCAAAAACGTATGGTCGTCATTCTCAATAATGGAAGTTAACAAGTCGGTTTTACCATAATTATAGGTTTCCTGCCAGATCGTTTGTCCGTCGGTGTCTAATCGCACTACCCAGAAATCGGTTCCTTTACCGTTGGCCTTACTTTTATCGTTCGAAGGGTTCGAATTGGAACTTCCGCCCAATAAATAGCCGCCGGTTTTACATTGAATCAACGCAGTCAGGTTATCGTCGCCATTGCCGCCTAACGTACGTTGCCATTCGATAGCTCCTTGTTTGTCGGTTTTAAGGATCCAGTAATCACCCGCGCCCATATTGTCGTTGAGTTTGTTACCCGAAGCTGGAGAATTCGAATAGCCGCCAATAATATAACCGCCATCCGGGGTTTGCTCAACCGTTTTAAGCTGATCAAGGTATTTTCCGCCGTAGGTCTTTTGCCATTCGATGGTACCCTCGGAGTTCAATTTGACCACCCAGTAATCCAGGTTTCCAAAATTTTCTTCCGTTTTGTCACCGGATTTACCCGATGCGGACGAACCGCCTACAATATAACCGCCGTCTTTGGTAGGTCGGATACAAGTCAGTTGCTCTTGACCGTTTCCGCCAATCGTACGTTGCCACTGTTCGGCTCCTTTAGCGTCGAGTTTTACGATCCAGAAGTCATCGTGACCTTTGGAGTCGTCTTTTTTACCTGCGCTTTTTGGGGAATCCGAAACACCGGCCAGAATAAAGCCGCCATCGGCTGTTAGTTGTACACTTTGTAGAAAATCCATACCGGATCCGCCATAGCTTTTTTGCCATTCGGGCGAGCCGTGTTCATCCATCTTCCAAAGCCAGTAATCGAAATTACCGCTGGAAGCCATTTCTTTGTTTCCGTTTTTGTCGGATAAGGAACTGCCTGCTAAGAGGAACCCATAGTCGGGTGTGGGCAGTGCATCTGCTAGGAATTCGGCATGTTTGCCGCCATAAGATTTTTCCCATCGTATATCCTGAGAAAATCCAGTAAATGTGCATACCAATAGCAGGGACAGGCAATAAAACCTGAACATAAATAAGTAAGACATAATGTATTCTTTTTAAGAGTTTATAAGTGTCAAACATATACAAAACGCCTCATACAAAGCAAATAATAGCTATAAAATGGGGATTTTTCCCCTTTTTCCAACAAATACTTTATGTATAAATACTTAATAATTTCAGTCATTTAATGGTAATTACTAATGCCTGATAAATAAATAAAAATGGTTCTTAATAATTTACGACTTCGGAGCCAAATACTACGATAGTAGCAAGGAGTTTTATGCAGCGGAAAGTATTTCAAGATGCTCAAAACACACCTTGCTGTTACTTCGTGGTAACCAATAATTGATAAAAGAAATATCAAATATTTGGATGAGATCAGGGCATAAAATCTAGCTGTTAAGCCTGAGATTTTCTTTGTAAGAAGGTAGCAGTTTGCCCAGTTGCTGCAAACGGCAAGATGAACAGTTGTTAAACAACCGGAATTTTATCCCTATACTCGGATCTTGTGGGATTAGCTTACCGTTAAATATTAAAGTAGCTGAGCGGTGGTACTTGTGTACCACTGTTTGTACGGCTATATGTAGCTATGTTTGTACGTTGAAGTGTAGAATCAAACATTAATCTAATTGGTTAATAGGAATATTGTATGAATCCTCTTTCTCTGCGACTATCTTCTGAATAATGAAGAAAAAACAAATTTGCCCCCTAAGATTTTTAATCTCAAGACTTATTATTTTGTAAACGTGATTAAAGATTACTATTTCTTAATCTAAATTAGAAAACCCGGTTGAACGCAAACGAGTATAATCTAAATTCAATCTCTTAAGTTTATTCAAGTACAATAAAAGTGGCATCAAGTGTTCGATTGTAATATCTTTCAGATAAAAGATTTTTTTATCATACATAATTTGTGCAATTCTTCTCTAGTAAATAAAGCGATTCTCTTATTTCTAATTCAAATTCAATACTTTAAAACTCCTTGTCTATAAATTGAGTGAAAATACGTATTGTTTTGTTGTCTATAAATTACGTTCTTTCGAGTTTAACAGTATTACAATTATTAAATAGTTTTTTTACGAAATAAATAAGTGGAAAGTTTCGTGAAAAACACTGTTAGGGGCAATTTTTACGAACAACATCAACAAATTCAAAATATGACAAAACTATTACTTCCAATTATTTTCTTGTCTTTCTCATTAACTAATTTGTTTGGGCAGAATAAAGAAAGTAAAGACCCTATTATTGATGACAAAGGACAAATCAGTAGATTCTACTATTTTGAAATCCCATCTGCCATTAATGGTTCTAATTTAGACCCTTCTGCAATAAGCAATGTAACAGCTAATTTTACCGACAGTAAAATATCACTAAAACTTGGTTTTCCATCTCTATTTAAAGACGTACCTTCAACAAGAAATTTGAAAAACTCTGGATTTGTTCAAGCGAACTTTAAAGCATCAAATGGTATAACAACACTTTATAAAAGTGGTAATCCTCCATTAGAATATGGTTTGACTGCAGGTTTTTCGCGAGTAATAAGACACACATATTGGACATACACTGACACTGCTACTTATGGAAAAAATGCTCATTCGTCAGAAGGTATGACTTGGATAAATATTATTGGAAACTTAGAACAAGTCAATTACAACATTTTTACTCCATCGGGACAATATGGTAATTTGATTACGAAACTTAATGGACAACTTGGTGGTTTATACATTAGTTTAAATAGATACTTTCACTCGGATATTTCAGAGCATAAATGGAAAAGATGCATAGCCTCTATTGGAGTGGGGTATGCCAAAACAAACAACTATTCATCTTTGAAAAAACGAACATTAGAGGATGGTAAGTTAATTCACAATAAAGATTCAACAGCCTATCAAACAGTTGTTGAAACAACATCTGGTGCTATTGGAAATTTAATTACCGTAGAGGGTTTGACATCATTTGGAGAACTTTTTATACCTTTAATAAAAAGTAAAAAATATGGCAGTTTATATTTGGGTAGTAGATTAACATATTATGGTATAGGTAATGATAATTACATTATAAATGGTAATACAGGCTTTTATGTTAATCTAAAAGACAAGAAACTTGACAAAGACAATCTAGATAAGCCAGCCAAAGATATTATAAGTTTTTCAGTGACAGGACAATTTAACCAGTTGAACAAATCAAAAGAGACAGACTATTTCAATAACAATTTTAGTGTTGTTTTGCAGCTTGCTGTACCTATCAGATTTAACTAAAACTGCCACTACATCATATTGGCAATAGAGGAGTTGACAGTTATAAATTCAACATTACTTAATTCTATAAGGCATTTGTACAAATGTTGATCTGACGTTTTTCACATTCCCTGACATCGCCAATACGTAAACTGCTAGCTGTAATTAAAATAAACTAACTTGAGAAATTTTAGATTTAATAAGATATATGTCATCGAATCTTTAGATAAAGATGAACAAAAAACGGGAAAAGATTTATATGATGACATTCTTAGATGGAGACAAATGTCGAGTGATAATAAGTTTACTTGTGAATATAAACCCATTAATAATAAAGTAGAGTACGAAACACTTATCGCTCACATTGAAAAGGAATGTGAAAAAGGTATATTTCCAATTTTACATTTTGAAATTCATGGATTGAGTAATAAGTCAGGTTTAGTATTGAATAACAATGAGACAATAACTTATTCAAAGTTAACCGAAGATTTATCTAAAATTAATATAAAAATAGGAAACAATTTATTTCTCACTCTTGCTGTGTGTCATGGAGCTTACTTATTAGGCGCAGTTAAAATAAATAAACCTGCTCCGTTTTTAGGCTTTATTGGATCTTTCGAAACTATAAATAATGATGATATACTATATAGATATACAGGGTTTTACAATGAGTTCCTTACCTCTTTCGACCTATCTACTTCATTGAAAATCTTTTTTGAAGCAAACCACATTGATAATAATAAATTCTCTTTTATAGATACAGAGGAAACATTTATGACGGTATATAAAAATTACATTAAAGAAAATACATCGAAAAAAGGAATAAAAAAACGTATCGAAGATGCTATTCTTGAAAATAATCTAACTTTTAAGTCGAGACAGGAAAAAAGAAAGTTTGGCAGAGATTTTGAAAAGGAACTGAATAAAACTAAACAAAAATATTATTCTAAACATAAAGACATATTTTTTATGATAAAGGATTTTCCTGAAAATAAAGAAAGATTTAAATTGGCGAGAAACTATTCAGAAATAATTAATTACAACTAACAGCAGTTTTATGTTATTGATATTTCAGTTGTAAAAGTTCGTTCAGACTTTATAACTTCGTTTTGTTCCGGTGGAGAGTACTTAGCCCCAATTTCCGCAACTGTCGCAAAGCCACAGGGCTTTATTGTCATTTTGAAAAATTACTTTTACTATTGTGTTTTGTTAGGTTGCTCAACTCAAAATGGATATGTTAACAAAAACTAGAGAAAAAGTTAAGCTGCATTTTATAGTTGTGTAGTTTTTTATTCATTTCATATGAAAATTTTCCGACTCTTGACAAACTAGGTCTTCTTTAGTTTTACGCATGTTTTTGCCCGAGTGGATCAGAAAGGTGTCAATGAGTAGCTTTGATCTGATAACATTATTATATTTGTAATGAGTCGTTTATGTCAAAGATCTGACAATAGCAGCCTAATGATGACAGTATTTAGATCCCAAATCGTTACCATTTATTGAGAAAAATATTGAACACCTATAAATAGGGCTATACAGGGAAATGGTTAAATACTCTCTTTCTATTAGTATTAGAACTACTAATAGTTTACCAGCCATTCCACTATATATTTTCCAAAAGAAAAACAGAAAAAAGAAAGTGATCTAAATATATTGGAAGAAGTGGACAAACAAAAGGAAACGCAATAAGCCCCCTTCGGGGTGGTTTGTGAGTGTGCGAACAAGCCATTATGGTGTAGTCTTTTGGATTGTCATAAGCTTTTCCAATGTACATTTACGGTCTTTTTAATGGTTTGCTTTTTTAGAATTTCTAACTTAAATTTTTAGTTTTATAACCAATCGTAGGGTTTACCTAGTCTGTTTAGGTAGCAATACATTTCTTCTTTTTTTAATTCAGGAAAAAATTCTATAGCGCTATCAATCCCATAGTTTGGTAAGAAATAGATTTCATCGCGAAGTGCTTTTATTACTCTTTCATAACCGTAAAAGCGTACTAATTCATCAGCTTCTTGCTGTGATCCACGTTCTATAATCCTGCCTATTACCATTTTGTAGGCTTCATCCCAATCCATTTTATCAAAATCATATTCCCAAAAGAATTTTGGATCGAGATTAGGGACATCCTTATTTATGTTTTTGATTTTCATACTTATAAAGTTAAGCAAACTTTTACTATTATCTTATTTACCTTATCTACGAAATCCTTTTGTATTCTTTTTTTGGGTTATTTCTCTCGTATTGGTTAGTCTGGTTTCTGTAAAATTTTTAGTAGGCTCAAATACGGCTTCTCTTAGGCGATCCTTCATACTGTTCCAGTTTCTTTCATTGCCATTTAATATCTTAACCATCTGTGAAGAGGCTATATTTTTGTGATATAGTAAAGCATTCCCTGCAAGTTTTGCATTCCCCTCGTATTTCTGTTCATAGGCATCTAAATATGTTTTTAAGGGATGATGTTCCAATAAAAAGTACATATCAATAAAATCTTTTATTCTACTACCGCTTTGAACAATCGCATGAAGTTTCATTGCGCCAATATCTTCATTTGAAACCATCCTGATTCCCATGATATCCTCAATGGGTTTTAACAGAGGATATTTATGGGCAATAATATCAACTTTAACTTTTTCAACATAAGCGTTTATTGAGTTTTTAGTGTATCTTTTCAAAATAGCATTATAGTTGTTCTGTAAATGGATTACTAAATTTTCTACATTAAAATCCTTATTTGTAAATAAGTCTATATCAATTGATTCACGATGTCCTATTTTTAAGGATAATGCTGTTCCTCCAACTAAAACAAATTCTTTTAGCAATTCATCTTTCATTAGCTTTTGTAGCTGTACCCATAACTCCTCACTTACCGTTTCCTTGTATATCATAATCTTATGGTTTAAATATTCTACGATGTTTTGTAATTGATTAATTACTGTTGAATAGATAAAACTAATTGATTAGTTGACAGGATGTTGTAGATAAATACGGTGAATTAAGGCGCATTATATAGTAAACCGCAACAAATAAAATAATAGCTGGAAAACTATTCGGGGATGGGTATATAGGATTGAAATCAAAAACAATAAAAGCAAGGCAAAATTAGCAGATGCGTGTAACTACGCGCTCATAATGGAGCAACCAAAAACTGTACCACCCTTTGGGACTTATAGCACTCGGTTGCTTTTACGTCTGCTTTGAAAAGGCTTTCTTTTTTTCGTTTTTCTTTTGGAAATGATATAAAAGTGATTCCCCTTAGTCAGACAAACAGTACCTATCAGAGACAAAGGACTATAAAAGTTTCAGGACAGCTAGTTAATATTGATATTTCGTTTAGCATTAATTTAGAATAGCTCACCGGCAACCACCCAAGTGACAAAAAGGGGCTAACCCTGAGCATATTTTGATTAGGGTACGAACGCTTTAAATATTTAATTTTATTGTGCTGTAAAATGTAGTAAAGAATAAATGTTAAAGAGGTGATAAAGCCGCTTGATGTAATTTTTGGGCATACCATTTAGGATGTGGGATTAAAATGAGGGAGATATGGAATTAACAGTTTTAGACATTCAGATCGTGGATGCATTATGTAGGGAAATAAGAGAAGTTTCGGGATTGGTGAGAGAGATTACAGCACCGCACAGGGCATTACAGCAGACAAGTAAATGGTTGGATCAGCAGGAAGTTTGTCAATTGCTCGGTGTAAGCAAAAGAACCCTTCAAACCTATAGGGCAAAAGGAGTGCTACGGGCAACGCGGATCAACCGTAAGAATTTCTTTAAAGCGGTTGACGTGGAAAAGTTAATGCAGACTAAGTTATCCTTAAAAAAGCATAGGGTATGAAGCAAATCGGAGATTCAAATCAGGAGATGCTTGCTTTGCTGGAAGTAGTGGTAGGAATTAAAAACGAACTACTTCATATCAGGGAACATTTTCAGCCATTATTAAAGGGAGAAATCTATCTTAGTGGGGGACAGGTTTGCGCTATGTTACATATTAGCAAACGGACGTTGCAACAGTATAGGGATGATGGCCTTATACCTTATATCAAGTTCGAAAGGAAAATTCTTTTTCGGGAATCAGATATTATCAAAGTACTGGAGCAAAATTATAAGCGATAGCTTGGTTAAATTTTGATCGTATTAAATGGAGAAAAAACAGCCCGTTGTTTTTGGCAACGGGCTGATTGGTTTTATGGGTATGAACCTGTTTATAGGTTTGTCACAAAAGAATTTTCCATAGTCTTAAATTTATTCGCTACCTTCTGCATATCTTTTCCGACTTTCTCATTAAGTACCTTGGCATAAATTTGTGTGGTGGCAATATTTTTGTGTCCCATCATTTTACTAAGACTTTCAAGCGGAATGCCTTCGCTTAAAAACAGGGTTCCAAAAGTGTGGCGAGCCACATGGAAAGTAATCTTTTTTTTGTTAAGACTGGGTATTGCCTGAGATAATCGAAATAGAAAATCATTACAGACCCTATTACATGGTACAGGAAATAGTTTTCCATTTCTTGCTAATCCGGCATATTTTTCAATGATCATCTTTGCCATATCCAATAGCATTACGTTTGAGGATGTGGTCGTTTTCTTTCTGCGGATGATGATCCACAGGTTACCATCAAAAAACTGTTGAATATGGCTGTGTTCTAAACGCTTTATATCTGAATAAGAAAGTCCTGTAAAACAACTAAATACAAATAAGTCTTTAATCAATTTATCAATTCGTCTTTTACACTCATAGCTGATAACTTCTTCAAGTTCACTGCGCAATAAATAGCCACGGTCTTTATCCTCTTTTGTGTTTTTGTATTCGGAAAAGGGGTTAAAGCTAAGATGCTTTCTACTTATTGCTAAGCGGCATACAGTAGTAAAACCGATCATATATAACCAGATACTGTTATGTTGTATGCCTTTATCATCGCGCAGGTAGTAATCAAAGTCCTGTACCAAATCGTAGGTAAGATCGTTAAAAGACAGGTCGGAATATCCATATTTTTTGATTGTAAAAGCGCGAAGGTGTCCTAATAGAACTTTATATTTGGTCAATGTATTATACTGCCTGATCCCATTATCTACCTTTTTCTGAAAATCATCAATATACTGATCAAAGAATTTAAAAAATGTCAATTCACCGCTACTCAACCCAAGATAGGTATTTTTGAGTTTTGTGCTGTTTACCGTGCCCTCATTCTTTAGTAGTTTAGTATGGTACTGTTCTAAATCCAAACGTATCTTGTCCAGTTTCGTATTAAGGATTTGTGCTTCTTTACTTTTCCCTAAAACCCTACCATATTTCAAATCCCAATTGGATGTCGAAACGTCAAGCTTGGCACTGAATGCCGATTGCTTTCCATTTACTGTGATGCGGCACATTATCGGCACATTTCCGTTCTTCTTTAGTGCGTTTTTTTTAAGGTAAAACAATACCTTAAACGTTGATCTTTTTGTCGTTTCCATAACTCGCTACGCTTAATGTTAAAATTAAATTTTCGTGAGTTGGGAAACAAGATGAAGGATAGTGCAGAATGCTGAAAAACAGATGTTTATCGCGGTGTAGCCAAAGGTGATATAGGTAACGATTTAGTAACCTAACTTTGGTTTTTCTTTGCTTTTTACTGCATTCTAATTCATTGCCTAAAAATGCAAAACGGCTGTAAAACCTTTATTTACAACCGTTTTTAACTATCTTGCTTTTTGAAGCATTTTTAGTAAACTTTTATTTTAAAAATAATCCGATTTCGTCTAAACAAAATTGCTTAATTTTGTAATGAAATTTTTAAAAACACAACATAATATAATTATACTATGAGTTCATTTGACGTAGTTATTATTGGTTCGGGTCCTGGAGGCTATGTAGCGGCAATCCGTTGCGCCCAGTTAGGAATGAAAACGGCCATTATTGAAAAATATTCCACTTTAGGAGGTACTTGTTTAAATGTTGGATGTATCCCGTCTAAAGCGATGTTGGCTTCTTCCCACCATTTCGAAGAAATTTCTCATTTTGCAGATCACGGTATTGAAGTGAGTGGTGAGGTGAAAGTGAACCTTGAAAAAATGGTGGCCCGTAAAAAAGCTGTTGTTGATCAAACTGCCGGAGGGGTGAAATACCTGATGGATAAAAATAAAATTACCGTATTCGAAGGAGTGGGAGCTTTTGAAAGCGCTACAGCTATCGCGATTACGAAAAAAGACGGATCGGTTGAAAAAATCGAAGCAAAAAATACCATTATTGCTACCGGTTCAAAACCATCGAGCTTACCTTTTATTAAAATTGATAAAGAAAGAATCATTACGTCTACAGAAGCATTGGAATTAAAAGAAGTTCCGAAACACTTAGTGATCATCGGTGGTGGTGTGATCGGGTTGGAACTAGGTCAGGTGTATTTACGTCTTGGCGCTCAGGTTTCTGTGGTTGAATTTATGGATCGTATCATTCCGGGAATGGATGCCGGTTTGTCGAAAGAATTGACAAAGGTGTTGAAAAAACAGGGAATGAAATTCTATACGTCACATAAAGTTCAGGCGGTTGACCGTAACGGAGATGTGGTGACAGTAAAAGCGGAGAACGCTAAAGGTGAAGTGATCACTCTTGAAGGAGACTACGCGTTGATTTCAGTAGGTCGTCGTCCGTATACAGAAGGATTAAACGCTGATAAAGCCGGTGTGAAAATTACAGAAAGAGGTCAGATTGAAGTAAATGATCATTTACAAACTACGGCGTCAAATATTTATGCTATCGGTGATGTAGTTCGCGGTGCAATGTTGGCGCACAAAGCAGAAGAAGAAGGTGTGGTTGTAGCAGAATACCTTGCCGGACAAAAACCACATATCGATTATAACTTAATTCCGGGTGTTGTTTATACTTGGCCGGAAGTAGCTGCTGTTGGTAAAACGGAAGAGCAGTTAAAAGAAGCAGGAGTAGCTTACAAATCGGGAAGTTTCCCATTCAAAGCGTTAGGACGTGCGCGTGCCGGAGGTGATACCGACGGATTTGTAAAAATCCTGGCCGATGCTAAAACGGATGAAGTTTTAGGAGTACACATGATTGGGCCTCGTTGTGCCGATTTAATTGCGGAAGCAGTTACGGCTATGGAATTCAAAGCTTCGGCGGAAGATATTTCCAGAATGTCGCATGCTCACCCAACATTTGCAGAAGCAATCAAAGAAGCAGCTTTAGCCGCTACCGATAACAGAGCATTACACGTGTAATTTTTGAAATCAAGGACACTATCCCAAAAAGTGTGTAAGTTTAAAAATAATAGGGTTTGACTTTTTACTTAAAGTTGAACCCTTTTTTCAAATATAGTTAAGAACTGGTTGAGAATTAATCCCCAATTTTGGATTGGCATTGACCATTTTTTGGTTGCTTCCCTTAAAGCCAAATATACGGATTTTAAAACGGCGTCATCCGTTGGGAATGATAATTTATTTTTGGTGTATTTTCTAATTTTTCCATTAAGGTTTTCGATTAAATTTGTGGTGTAAATGATTTTTCTGATTTCGATCGGGAAGTCAAAGAAAACAGTAAGCTCCTCCCAGTTTTCTTGCCATGATTTAACCGCATAAGGATATTTATGATTCCATTTGCCTGTAAAATCCTCCAATGCACTTTTGGCAGCCTGTTTGGTCGGCGCGTCATAAATTTGCTTCATATCTCTTGAAAATTCTTTTTTATCCTTCCAAACCACATAACGAGCCGAGTTTCTAATTTGATGAACAACACAGATTTGTGTTTCAGATTCCGGGAATACGTTTTTAATGGTTTGTGTAAAGCCATTGAGGTTATCAGTTGCAGTAATGAGAATATCTTCCACACCTCGGGCTTTTAAATCCGTTAATACTCCCAACCAAAAACTGGCGCTTTCATTCTTACCCAGCCACATTCCTAAAACTTCCTTTTTACCATCCTTGTTCAGGCCTACAGCTAAATAGATAGTCTTATTAATAACTTTGGAACTTTCTCGAACTTTAAACACAATCCCATCCATCCAAACAATTAAGTAAACGGGATCTAATGGACGGTTTTGCCAAGCAATAATATCATTGGATACCGATTCTGTAATCCTTGATATAGTAGAGGTAGATACATCAAAATTATAAACTTCTCTTATCTGCTCTTCAATATCGCTAACACTCATTCCTTTGGCATAAAGCGATATGATGACATTTTCCAATCCGTCAGCCATACTTTGCCTTTTAGGGATTATCATGGGATTGAAAGAAGCTTCTCTGTCTCTGGGAACCTGAAGTTCTGATTCTCCAAATGAGGTTTTAACCTTTTTGTTGGAATAACCGTTCCTAGAATTGGATGTCGTTGATTTTTCGTGTTTATCGTAACCTAAATGAGCATCTAACTCACCATTCAAGATGGCTTCTAAACCACGTTTTTGTAGTTGGGCAAGAAAACCATTTAAGTCTTCACCTGTTTTGAACTGTTTTAAAAACTCTTCTGATAATAACTCTTCTTTTTTCATAAGACTGTGTAACATTTAAAATTAAACAAAAAAATAATGGGGTTTTAAAACCCCATTATTTTTTATACTTACACAGTTAGTGAGACACTACCGTTTTAAACGATACCGTTTATCGCTCTACTTGATCAAAAAAAGTTAAAACCGTTTCATTAAATAATTCCGGTATTTTTGCCGGTGCTTCGTGATCGCCACCTTTAAAGATGATCAGTTTGCTATGCGGAATTTTTTCGGCAATCAACTTGGTGTGTTTTTCTTTTACAACATCATATTGTCCGGCCATAACCAAAGTAGGCGCCTGGATTTTTTGTAAAGCATCCGGATTAATATTCGGCTCGGTTAATAACAGCATTTTTAAACGATAATCCATACTGGTCTCCGGAATTCCTTTGCTTTCCATTTCTTTTACCTGTTTACGGATTAGTTTATTGGTTTCAGAAGTAACAGAACTATCATTGTTATACAAAACGGTTCCCATAATGGCCATTTTATTGATCTTATCCGGATATTGCATTCCTAATACTACTGCGATATTTCCGCCATCACTCCAACCTAAGATGTTCACATTTTTTAGTTGCATTTTTTCAAGGAAGGTATTCACATCTTCCGCCATTAGTTCATAGGTGATTTTGGTACCATCGGAAGTCGACTTTCCTTGCCCGCGACTATCCAGACCAATGACCATATACTTTTTACTCAGTGCCTCCAATTGTTTATTAAAACTACCCATGGATGAATTATTACCGTGAAGCAACAAAAGCGGTTCCCTTTTTCCATATACTTCGTAATAGAGTTTAACACCGTTAACATCCATATATTTTCCTAATTCGGTATTGCTTCCTAATGTTGGCGCAACCGTAAGTTTAGAATTATCGATAAACAGTGCTTGTTTTCCGGAAAAAACGGTTTCTTGAGATAATGATAGACTGGTGTTTTTATCCATCGTCATCGTTTTCCAGTTTAATAACGAATCGCCTTCAAAATCGGAGTTGTGAATCGGAATTTCAATTCTGTTTTTACCGTCTTCTATAAATAATTTAAAATCGTCCAGATAGTAATTCCCGGGACCGGCAATGGCAACGCCTATAGCGAGGAATTTGGCATTTTTTTCAATTTTCCCATTCAGTACATACGAACTCCAGTCGTCTTTTTTATGATAATCACCTGCATTTTCGTTATACAAAGCATTTTTTATCGGTTTACCGTTAGCATCTACCGAACGTGCCGCCAGTACGAGCCAGGAATCATTGGCTATCGGATCTTTGTAATATATTTTCCCTTCAAGAGTGAATTTTTTCCCTTGGTACGATTCAATGGCTACAGCCTCATAAATTTCATAAAACTGCGCATAGGAGTTTGCAGAGGTTACCAGTAGCAATAGGATAAGTAATTTAAAATATAGTTTTGACATAGTACAATTTTTATAGGTTTTAAGAAGTAGACAAATCGAAATCGTCATTGTAATCGGATTCCTGCATATCTAAAACCTTGCCATTTTATTCTATATCATAAAAAAACCGGTCTTTATCATTGTTATTAATGAGTGAATAATAACTCATTTTTCTTTCTTAACACTAGTTCAGAATTTACTTAATATCGTTTAAAATAAATTAGGTATAAACACTTATTTTTTTTCTATATGGATCTACATATATTACCAAACAAATTTTATTATTGTAAAGAATAAAATTTGTTTGGTTAGTAAGTAAAACACAATCATATATAAATGGCACATAGTATTAGAATCAACTTAACAGATTCATATAGAATAAAAATTGAAAAAAGCTTTGAATTTAAAAATTCAATATTTAAAGAGGTTTATACGGCAGCAAAGGCAAATCTTTTAGAGATATTAAACGATGCTGAAAATAGTTCTGCTAAAACTGAAATTGTAAATAATAGTTTTAATAATATTATTTGCTTTGCTGGGGAAAGAGGGCAAGGTAAATCATCATCAATGATTTCATTTCTAACGGCACTTATTGAAAAAAATACTAGTAATGATGAAAAGTTCTTTAATGAAGAAAAAATAAAAAGGGTAAATTTCTCAACAATCGAATTAATTGATCCTTCTTTATTTAAAGGTGAAGAAACCTTGTTAGAAATTATTTTAGCAAAAATGTTTTCCAAATTCAAGTGCAATCTTGAAAATAGAAGTAATATAAATATACAGGATGATCATAGAAGGCAATTAGTGAATTTATTTCAAGAAGTATTTAATAATTTAAGATATATCAATAACAGAGAAAGCATTTATACAGAAGATTCTCTTGATGCTTTAATTAAATTATCAACGAGTAGTAATCTAAAAGAGAGTTTTGAAAAATTAGTAGACAAGTACTTAGAGGTTATGTCTATAGGAGATAATAAGTATCTTATTATTGCGATCGATGATTTTGATTTAAATACCGATGGTGTCCATGATATGCTAGAAGATATAAGACGGTTTTTAATTACAAAAAATATTATTTTGTTTATTGCCTGTAAACTGGAACAACTTAAAGAAGCAGTTGAAGCTAATATATATTCTGAATACCTCGCTCAGGTAAAAGGAAATTCTCAGATATTATTCAACGTAGTTGATGAAAAAGAAATAAAACGTAAAGCAGTTAAGTATGTAGATAAACTTATACCTGATAGTAGAAGAATTAACTTACCAGATGTCTCGAGATTAGACTTGAAAAAAATATTAGAGAAAAAAAATAGTGGTTTTCAGAATGCAAATACACTTGTGCTAGAGACGTTGTATGATCGTTTAAGTTTGTTTTTAAAGAAAGAAGATTATCAAGAGTCAATTTTTCTAAAAGCTAATTTACGTAGTTTGATTTCGCTCTTGGTTAGGCTTAATAAAATAGAATATTTTTATAAGAACAACTCTTTAAAACATTATGAGGCCGTTATTGAATTTAAAAATTACATTAGAGACTTTTTATTAGATTTTCTCGATTTAGATCAGATAGATTTAATATTACAATCTGATATTAATCTACTTAATTTTAGAGTTATTCAAACTCTAAGATTATATTTTTATTCAGAAATACCAAATGAAATTACGAATATTAAAAATTATAATTTAATCCAAAATAGTGATGTATATGGGGTTTTTTTTAATATTGAAACCCAAATATTAGATGATGATGTTAATTACGACTGGTTTCAATCGTTTAAATTATTATATATAGTTAGACAGTTACTATACAGAATTGAGCTTTCTCAAGTCTCAGATTCTTTTGAATTGGACATTTTTAATCAATCTGATTTAATAAATACTAAATTTATTAGAGATGTTCTGCCTAAAGATGAAAAGAGGCGTAGTAGAGATAATTTTAGATTTACAGAGAAAGTTGATAATCTAGAAATCTTTGAGATAATATCAAATCTAAATGATATCGATAAAAGCATATTAGCTGCTTTTATTGTGAATTTAGGACAATTTAGAGAATCATTTAGAGCCTTAAATCATAATATTTTTGATGTAAGTTTAGAGAACGTTTCAACTTTACAGTTTTCCCTATTTTCGTTTTTTTCTGCGCCTTATTCATTGTTACATAAATTGACAAATAATTATAGCATAAAAGACAATAGTGACTTAAAGAAAAATCATAAAATTTGGATTGAATCAAAGTTTTATTACCTTTTTAATAATGTAGATTTTGTTATGAATTTTTATGATGAATTTATCAAAAGCTATAAAGGTTTGAGTAAGGACAAACAATTTAAAGATCTTAGTTATTATGATATTTTAAAAGTTCTTTTAAATGAAGGATTGAAAAAAGCATTTAAAAATCTTAATGATAAATATTCATATTTAGATTTATCAATAGAAGATTATTATGAAGCATTTCCTTATGCTAAAATTTTTGTTGAAGAAGATAATGCTGACTTGAAACGAATTATTAATCATATATATGAAGAGCAATCAGGAGATAAGATTGTGAGATCTATGTCATTAACTCCAGGTGGAATAAATGAAATAGAGTCTGTAAATAATATTGATGCGCTAAAATCTTTAATACAGTTTCTTAAAAACAGGAAGCATGTAAGCTTTGAAAGAAAAACATTAGAAAAATATGTCAGAGATGTCGATTCAGATCTCAGAAATATTATTATGGAAACAAAGCATTTTAATTCATTGTTTAAGTCTGGAGGTAATAAGCAAGCAGTATTTAATAGAGATAGATTAATTATTGAATTAGAGAAATTATTAGCTAAAAATGGATAATCTACGTAAAACAATAAAGCTTTTTTTTAATGGCTTGGATCCCGATAGCGTACTAAAAGAATTACAAGGAAAAGATAATCTGGTTAACAGCAAATATGTTAATGATCGTGCTGTCTTTAAAAAGACAGCATTCGCACAAAGAACATTTGATAATAACAGTGTAGATGAAATAAATAATCTTTGCCGTAAGGTAGAAGAAGATTGGAGTTTTTCACCCTATAAGAACAATGGTGTAAGATCACCTTTTTATCTTCTCTCACATTTCACCAATCAGGTTATAACGGATGAAGGTAAAGAACCGTTTATAGTTTATGAACATTTATTAAAATGGCGTGATTTAACATTTGAAATTGGAGAGGATGTGTTTTCTACGTCACATTTGGCGTATTGTGATGTAATCTCAAATAGGAAACGACATTATTTATCTTGGAGACCTATTTTGTTCAGTAATAATAAACGTTTAAAAAAAATACTTGAAAGAGGAGTTGCTGAAAATCATTCCCATTTGTATGCATCGAGTTTAAATTTTGATGTGAGTTGGATCGCTTTGATGAACAAATATGATTTAAAGAAAAATAATCTTAAAAAAATTCTTAAAGAAGGAAGACTTGCTGGGAAAGCTTTGTATGATTTTAATAATGAGAAAGTTGAATTTTTAGTACTTATAAAAAAAGCAATAGCTATTCGGTTATTGTTATTTGAAGCGATCGAATACTATAATAAAGACATAAAAGATAGTGATTTAGAAAAGCATTTTAATGATAAACTAGATTTCGACATTAATTGTTTGTTTCAAAACGCTAATACAGTTGATTCGTTTAAACTCGGTTTAAACTTTGAAAAAATAAAAAATCAAATTAACTTTTTAGGAAATGAGCAGGCAATAAAACTACCATACAAAAGTAATCTAGAGTTTTACGATTATGCAGCTATAAGAAATATGCATCCGGAAAATTATTCAGGATGTTATTTTTTATTTGGGGAGCGATATATACTATATCATTCGTTTAAGAATTTATATCAAAGTTTAAATACTAAAAAGGATGTTGTTATACTGGAAAAATTTTTACATTTTTATTTGTTGATAAAGAATGCTTTTAGAAATGAAATTATACAGTTAAACAAACGATATGGCTTTGGAAATTTTAAAGCTTATCAGGACAGAAAATATTCTCTTATTGGACACAAAACTATTTATAATACTTTTTTTCTTGACATGGCTTTAAATTATAACAGGGAATTAATGAATATTAAATCTCATGAAGTTAGAATAGGACCAAATGAAAAGGTTTTAGAACTTAAGGAAAGTCTTGAAGGTATTATAAAGATTAGAGGATCAGAAAACTCAGAAGCAGACTGGAAAAAATACTTATTAGGAATTAGTGATTCTATTAAATATATTAGGCAGCTTAAAGAGGAAAATAAGGAAGAGAAATGTGAAGAATTATTTTTTGTGCTACATTTTTTTAAAAGAGATTGTAATGTCTATAATAAAAAAAACAATACCAAAAATTACATATGGATAAAACAGGTTAAGCAATCGCGAGATGAAACACTAAGACATAAAGTAAAGAAGAATGCGTATAGTATTATAGAGTTAAGAAAGAATTATGCTATTGCGACTAAAGTAAGAGGGATTGATGCCGCTTCAAGTGAAATTGCAGCGCGACCTGAAGTTTTTGGTTTGGCTTTTAGATATCTTAAAAAGCACACATTAAAACAAGAGGAAATATTTGTTAAAGGAATAAAAAGCATAAAACCATTACGTGTTACTTTTCATGCGGGTGAAGATTTTTTCGATATTGTAGATGGTATGCGTTATATCGATGAATGTATGTTTTTTTTAGGAATGGGACAAGGTGATAGATTCGGACATGCACTTGCTATTGGAGTTGATGTTCATGATTATTTTGAACTGAAATGTAGAAAAATAATGATGACTAAACATATGATTCTGGATAATATTGTATGGTTGTTAGCAAAGACGAAAGAGTTTGGGTTAAAAGAACATCTTGGTGAAATGGTAAAGCTTGAGGACATATTTAAGCAACTATTTAGCGAGATATATTTAAATTCTAATATAGATTCTGAAATAAGACATATATCTTATCACGATTATTATGATGCATGGAAGCTTAGAGGAGACGATCCAAATGTTTATTATGATTATTTTAATAAGTATACACACATTAACCTGGCTATTTATTTTAATGAATTAATAAACAATGATTTTTGGGACAGATGTCGTTTAAATGAGGGGGACTTCAGACTCAACCAGATAAGGAACAGATATGAAATTTCTCGATTGTATTATGAATATCATTATAACCCATCGGTGAAGAATAAAGGAAATGAAATAAAGCAATTTGAGATTACTGATGGTTACATAAAGCTTGTAGAAGCTGTCCAAAAATGTATGGTGGAATGTATTTTGCAGAGAAATATAGCTATTGAAACGAATCCGACATCAAATTATTTAATTGGTCCAATATCGAAATACATACAGCACCCTATTATAAAATGGCATAATTTAGGTTTGGAATACGACCACAGAAAAATTAGTGAGTCACCTCAAATTTCAGTTTCTATAAACACAGATGATGCAGGAATATTTTCTACTTCTTTAGAAAATGAATACGCCTTAATGGCAATTGCTTTGGAAAAAGAAAAAGATGAGAATGGAAAACCGAAATATAATAAATCGATGATTTATGACTGGATTGAAAATGTTAGAAAAATGGGACTAGAACAAAGTTTTCTGGATTAATTAAAAAAGAATAAAGAGATATATTATTATATAAATCTTAAAAAATTAGAATAACATTTTCATAATATCATTCAACCTCCGTCTGTTCCACTTGATCAAAAACAAACTTAGAATTTTCAAACACAATCGGAAATTCCGGTTTATAATACACAAAATTCATATAGCTGGCGGCAATACCGCTACCCAGTATTAATTTCCCATTGCGCTTTAAAAAAATTACCGGTACCACATTGATACCACCGCCAAAAGAACGGTAGCGGTACTTCCCGCGTAAGGTATCGCCGGAAATAATACCTTCAATATTCCCGGAATCTTTTACCACGCGGCTTCCGTAATAAATCTGATAGTTTCCGTAAAAACGATCTTTATGAGTTTCGATGGCCAATAGTGCCGTGTCGTTATGATGTACGGCACGATAATAGGAGCGGTATTCGTTAAAATCCTTTTTCTGACAACCGGGAAGCAATACTGAAAATAGCAAAATCAGCATACTAAAGATTAGCAATGGCTTACCGTTTACAGGATATGCTATTGGAGTGGTACTCATTTTAAGTTTGTAATGTAAAATGCGAAGATAAGATAACCGTTGCGGTTTTCGAACTTTTTTTGCAGATTGACAGATTGCTTTCAATGCGTTAAAACCATAGTGCTGCGGTAGTATTTAACGTAATAAAACTTATTTTTGCTGCGATTGCAAAACCTGATGATATGGATTACGATAAATTTATTTATTGCCTCGAAGCGGTCCCGGATATCGAGATATTTAGGGCGACCGAAGTATATAAAAATCTCGAAAAACTAGCTGCCGAGCAGGGAATAGACAGTATTTATAAAGTTTGCGATTCAATTGAAGGTCTGGAAGAAAGTCTGGGCGCTTTATTGTATGAAGATCATAACTTTAAGAATTATGAAATTATCTATCTGGTCATGCAGGGAAAAGGAAATAATATCTGTTTAAACGGATATTATTACAGCATTGAAGAAATCGCCGAGCTTTTCGAAGGAAAAATGAAAGGCAAAATCATTCACTTTGCCAATGCCAAGATTCTCGATTTAAACGACGACGAAGCGCAATATTTTCTGGATATTACCGGAGCAAGAGCTATTTCGGGTTATGGACACATGCATCCTACGATAAGCAGTAGCAATCTCGACCGGGTTTTCTTTAGCTTGTTTGAAGACGATGACAATCTGGTCGAAATTGTCGAAACCTTACACGAAAAACATTATGCTTTATGTAAGCTGCTGGATTTTAGATTGTATTATTGATAGTTAAAGTGTATGTATAAAAGAGTCTTAAGTCAATTGACTGTGGTATTCTCGATCGTATTTCTTCTGAGTTGTAATAAGGAACGAAATAAAATGATCCAAAAAGAAAAGAAAGAGGTAGTTACTCAGGAAAGTGATGGTACATATTTCAAGTTTGATACTGTCGAGCATTTTTATCTGAATATTGCTGAGCATGATGTCTATGAATTAGACAAAGCGAATAGAGAAAAGAAATCACAAGAAAAAGAGATGCTTTTGGAGGTAATCGGAGGGCATACGCCTACAATATTGCCGGATGAAAGTTATGGACGGATGCTTGAAAAAATGCATTTTTCTAAAACAATAATGGATCCATCTAAACATAAAGCAATACGCGAGGTATTTCGTGTGACAAGATGTGCCAATGGATTTGCAGCAGCATGTGAACCTATTTACAGGGATATTTTCATTTTTAAAAACAAAGGAAAAATAACCGGTTTTGCTAAAATCTGTTTTGATTGTCGTTTGTTTCATATCGTAGGAACAGATAAAGATCAAAGTGATTTCGGGCAATGTGGCGGATACGAAAAACTTCAGCGTCTGATAGAATAACAGTGAATATGAAAGTCAAAAGGGAAGTATTGGAAAAAATGGGTAATCGGGAATTGGAAAGTTATCTTGTGCCCGGTAATGGTTTTGTAGCCCAAGCGGTTGTTCTGGCTTTCCAAATTTTAAAAGAGCGAGGAATCGAATTTACAGACGAAGAGCTCGAAAATATCAGAACACTTATCGAAACTAAAAAAGAAAAGGAAGAAAGCCAAGACGAGCGAAAGGAAACACTGCCGGATCCTGGCTTTATAGAATTTATAGTTGCTTTATTAGGACGTTAATAAGGAACGTGTTAATATCATTTAGGTTTCTTACTCAACAAAAATATAGTTGAAATAATACAAATACTTCCAATCCAATCGATTGTAGAAAACGGAACCTGTAACCAGAGTACGGCCATAATGGTAGCCGATAAAGGTTCGGCAGAAGCTAATAAACTGGCTTTTTGTCCACCGATGATTTGTACGGCAGTCAGGTAGCTGTAAAAAGGGATTAAAGTTCCAAAAAGAACAATAAAACTGGTGTAAAGATAGGTTTGGGCATCCCATTGTCCTTCGATACTCCATGGTGCTTTTATAAAGGAAAAGGCCAGTCCGCCCAATAACATGCCCCATCCGATGATGACCGATGACTTATACCGACTTAATAATGCGATCGGTTGTAGAGTATAAATGGCAAGGGTTACAGCCGATGCCAATCCGAAAAACAAAGCGGTTCCGGATATCGCCAGACTATGGATATTACCGTGCGTTACCAGTAAGAAAGTACCGCCCACAGCCAAAGCGATGGCCAGATATTCAATAGGACGTGGGAGTTTTTTATTTTTTGCCGCCAGATAAATCGCGATAAATACCGGTCCGGCATATTGTAAAACCGTAGCAGTAGCCGCATTCGAATGTTTGATTGCCGCAAAATAGGTGTACTGTACCGCCAACATTCCGGTAGTACTAAAAATCAATAGTTGAATGGCATCTTTTTTATTTTTCCAGATTGCCCATAAATCCGATTTTTCGCCAAATCGGGCAAAAAGCAACAGGATTGTACCGGATACAAGCATTCGAAGGGTAATCAACCATTCGACATTAATACCTCTTTGCTGAAAAAGGAACTGTCCGAATGTACCGGAAACACCCCATAACATAGCGGCTAAAACAGCCAGAAAAAAACCTTTGATAATCGATGATGGCATAAAATAGGGGAAGGAAAAAAATTATAATTCGTTTTCTGGGATCGCTTTAATAACACGACACGGATTTCCGGCTGCGATCACATTGGCCGGAATACTTTTGGTGACTACGCTTCCAGCGCCAATAATGGAATTCGCACCAATGGTAACCCCTTGTAAAGTTACTGTGTTACCACCAATCCAGACATTATTTTCGATATGAACCGGTTTGGCGTATTCGATTCCGGCATTGCGTTGTTCGATATTAGTCGCATGATTTACGGTATAGATACTCACATTGGGAGCAATTAATACATTATCACCAATACGGACTTCCGCTTCGTCGAGAACCGTAAAATTAAAATTCGAAAAGAAGTTTTCGCCAACATGAATATTATAACCGTAATCACAATAAAACGGTTGCTTGATACTGAATTTTTCCCCGGTAGAACCAAACAATTTGCGAATAATTGTGGCTCGTGCCGCTTCTTCTTTTGGGTGTAGGCGATTGTAATCGGTTACAAGATCTTCGGCAATATCTCTTTCGGCATCCAGTTCGGCATCAATATAGGTATAGTAGGCTCCGGAAAGCATTTTTTCTTTTTCAGTCATTTTTTTGAGCGTATAAAGTGCAAAAATAGATCAAATAGCATGTGTTTTTTCTTTAAATTTAGGGTCTGATTTGCAATTTTGTTTCATTAATACCCCACATTCATTTGGAAAATCTGGATAAATTTGATTTAGCAATTTTAAAAGTGCTGCAAAAAGACAATCTTACACCGCAACGAACGATAGGAGAAAGCATCGGATTGTCGGCTGCCGCAGTACAACGACGGATCAAACGAATGCGGGAAACTGGTGTGATCTCGGCCGATATTACAGTGATCAACCGGGAAAAAGTAGGGAGGATGATCACCCTATTCGTTGAGGTAAAGATGGACAGCGAAAAGATTGAATTAATTGATCAAGCAAAAAACAGCTTCCGATCCGCGCCCGAAGTACAACAATGTTACTATGTAACCGGAGAAACGGATTTTGTACTGGTAATCGTAACCCCGTCGATGTACGACTATGAACAATTAACACGACGATTATTCTTTAGTAACAAAAACATCAAAAGTTTCCGAACCATTGTTACGTTGGATATCGTAAAAGAAGGATTGGAAATTCCGTTGGACTTTATAATGTAAGTTGTAATATTTCAAATAATTTGAGTATTAGAAGCTAGAAAATAGATCATGAATTATGGAAGTACAAAATACACACAAAAATGCTGTTTCAGAATTAGGATTTAGCTCTATTCCAGGAGTATATTCTAATGATGAGGTCGATGCAATCATACAGTTGATAACAAAGACAGATACCACAAGGGATACTTTTAGAAAATCGAAAGAATTGTTTGCGATTCGGCAGTTTTTAAAGGAGATTCCGAATATAAATGAACTAGTTTTTAATGAAAACTTGCAAAATATTATCAGAAATTATTTTGGAGAAGACTATTTTGTGGTAAAAAGTATTTATTTTGATAAACCGGAAACATCCAATTGGTATGTTGCTTACCATCAGGATTTAACGATTTCGGTTGATCAAAAAATAGAGATTAATGATTTTGGACCGTGGACGGTAAAGCAAAATCAATTTGCAGTGCAACCACCGTTATCTATTTTGGAAAATATTTTTACTGTCAGAATACATCTTGATGATACTGACGAAAATAACGGCGCGCTAAAGGTTATTGAAAAATCGCATGCAAAAGGAATTTATCGCCCGGAAACTATTGATTGGAATACAGAAACCGAAGCGATTTGTAGCGTTCCTAAAGGAGGAATAATGATTATGAAGCCATTATTGTTACACGGTTCAAATAGGACTACAAACCATAAAAAAAGAAGGGTGATCCATATTGAGTTTTCTAATATAACGTTGCCCGAAGGATTGAACTGGTCTGAGCGGATTAATTGAAAATCTATAAAGTAGGATAGGTATGAAAAATGCACTTTCAAAACAAATAGCAAAGCATTTCCGGGATTTACATTTTGGCGGAAACTGGACATCGGTAAGTCTTAAAGAGGCTTTGGAAGACATTAACTGGGAACAGGCGACAACAAAGGTATATGATCTGAATACGATAGCCGTTTTGGTCTATCACGTGAATTACTATGTTAGTGCTGTTTTAAAAGTTTTGGAAGGCGAACCATTGGACGCCAGTGATAAATTGAGCTTTAATCTGCCGCCAATTAGTTCGGAAGCCGAATGGGAAGCGTTAAAAAACAAAACATTCTCCGAAGCGGAACAATTTGCAGCCCGAATCGAACAACTGGACGATACACGTTTTTTCGAGGAATTTATCGAATCAAAATACGGCAATTACTATCGGAATATAACCGGAATCATCGAACACACGCATTACCATTTGGGGCAGATTTCGCTGATACGGAAAATGCTACCGCAAACAGTTGTTCAATGAAAATAGTAACACACGAAGTAAACAATATCCGAATCGCGGAGGTTATTTCCGACGAATGTATTGTAAACACTACTGACGAGGCTTTGCAATTATTGGTCGATTTGTATTATCAGGAGTTTGACAAGGTAATCCTGTATGCTCAAAATCTTCATCCGGATTTTTTCGACCTTAAAACCAAAATGGCAGGAGAAATTCTGCAAAAATTTTCGAACTATCGTGTACAACTCGCCATTGTCGGCGATTTTGACCAATATCCAGGCAAAAGTCTTAGGGATTTTATATACGAATGCAATAAAGGGAAGGCCGTCAATTTTGTTCCGACGCTTACTTTGGCACTGGACTAAAATCGATTTGAGTCGGAAATTAATTATGAAATGTTTAATAATTTTGGATGTATAAAATGTTTACTTTTGATAAAAAAGAAAAATGAAAAAACTACTATTGGCCTGTTCCGTACTGGCACTTTTTAGTGGCCAGATTCAGGCGCAAAATAAAGCAGCAACAGCATCAACCGAAAAATTAACCACTATGAATGCAGAAAACATTTATCAGTTTAAAGTAAAAGATATTGAAGGGAAAACCTTTGATTTTTCGAAATTAAAAGGGAAAAAAGTAATGATAGTCAACACTGCGTCCGAATGTGGTTTAACGCCACAGTACGAGCAGTTGCAAAAGCTATACACAGCGTATAAAGACAAAAACTTTATAATAGTAGGTTTTCCGGCTAATAATTTCGGAGCACAGGAACCGGGATCGAATAAGGAAATTGCGACTTTTTGCTCGAAAAACTACGGAGTGACATTCCCGATGATGGAAAAAATATCGGTAAAAGGGGATGATATGGCACCATTGTACCACTTTTTAACCGAAAAATCCAAAAACGGTTACCAGGATAGTCAGGTAGAATGGAATTTTCAGAAATACCTGATCAACGAAAAAGGACATTTGGTTAAAGTGATCAGCCCGAAAACACTACCGGATAGCAAAGAAGTTATCGATTGGATTAAAAGCTAAGACATATAAAAAGTAAAGAAGCCTCTGTTTTACGGAGGTTTTTTTTATAAAAATAATTGCAGAAATACCGAATCCAGCCAGCGATCAAATTTATAACCGCTTTCCCGTAAGGTTCCGGCGATTTCAAACCCCATTTTTTGATGAAACCGGATGCTGCCATCATTTTCGGCATCGATCACTGCGATCATGGTATGCTTTTGTTGTTCTTTTGCGATTTTGATCAATGCTCCCAACAATAGTTTACCCAAACCCTTTCCCTGATGTTCGTGGTGCAGATAAACCGAATGTTCCACCGTAAAGCGATAGCCTTCCTTAAAACGGAAATCACCGTAGGTTGCAAAACCGGCGATTGCGCCATCGGAAACCGCTACCAGAAACGGGAAGTTTTTAGTCTCTTTTTCGAGAATTATAGCTTGTTGTTGTTCCAGTGTTCGCGGCGCATAATCGTAAATGGAAACACCGTTCAGGATTTCGTAATTGATGATTTCCAGTACTTCCGGAATATCGACTTCGGTTACAGGTCGGATGATAACAGACATAGTATCGTGTGTTGTAGAAAGTAAAGTCAAAGATAGAAAGTTTCACACTTTTTTTGAAGGAAATTCAGTAGACTACCTTAAATTTGTTACTGCGTTTCAGGACGCCCAATTTAAACTACTACTACAAAATGGCATACCCTAAAATACCTTTGGCGCAAAGTATAATTGCGCTTTGTAAAGCCAAAGGACTACTTGATATCATTATTTCTCCAGGATCTCGTAATGCACCCTTAACCATTGGGTTTGCCAGTACAAAAGATTTTAATTGTTATAGTATTGCCGACGAACGTTGTGCCGCTTTTATGGCTGTTGGTATGGCGCAACAACTCGGAAGACCGGTCGCGCTTGTTTGTACTTCGGGTTCGGCTTTGTTGAATTACTATCCAGCGGTAGCCGAAGCCTTTTATAGTCAGTTGCCCATTGTGGTCATTTCTGCTGATCGTCCAACCTCTAAAATCGATATTGGCGACGGACAAACCATTCGACAGCGGGATGTATTCGCTAACCATATATTATATAATGCTAACCTTACAGAAGAGGCTTCAGCGGAAAACGATCTAATGATCAATGAAGCGATCAATACAGCCATACTACAAAAAGGTCCGGTCCATATTAATGCTCCGTTTGAGGAACCGCTATATGAAGTAACCGAAAACCTTTCGGTAGTACCAAAAGTAATCCAGCCCGAACTGTTGGAAAGCGTTTTGCCGGATGTACAGCCTTTTATCCGGCAATGGAATAAGGCAACGAAAAAACTGATTCTTATCGGGACCAACAATCCGGAGACTATAGCACCAGAGATCATCGATCAATTGGCGAACGATGACTCGGTAGTGGTAATGAAAGAGGTGACATCCAATATTCATCATCCGCATTTTATCGGGAATATCGATACGATTATAACGCCTTTTACCGATGCCGATTTTACCGGTTTTCAACCCGACATTCTGGTTACAATAGGTGGAATGGTGGTTTCGAAAAGGGTAAAAGCCTTTTTACGAAAATATCCGCCTCAGGAACACTGGCATGTCGACACCTTACGGGCATATGATACCTTTGGTTGTTTGTCGCAGCACTTTAAAGTTATGCCCAATACCTTTTTTGGAATGCTATTAGCGGAAAATAAACCGGTTGCCAGCGATTATTTGCCCAAAATAGTGGCATTAAAAGCATTACGGGCCGAAAAGCACGAAACCTACGCGAATCGTATTCCGTATTCTGATTTTACGGTATTTCAAACCCTTTTACCCGCTTTACCTGAAAGTAGCCAGCTGCAAATTAGTAACAGTTCGGCCATTCGCTATGCGCAGTTATTTTCGATAGATCCATCAATTGAAGTCTTTTGTAACCGCGGTACCAGTGGTATTGACGGTAGTACGTCGACTGCGATTGGTGCGGCCATTGCTTCAAATAAGCAAACCATTCTGATTACCGGTGATATCAGTTTTCTATATGATAGTAATGCCTTGTGGAATGCCTATATTCCGAATAACTTTAAAATCATATTGATCAATAATGGTGGTGGTGGTATTTTCAGAATTCTTCCCGGACATCAGGAAACACCGGTTTTTAACACCTATTTTGAAACCGAACATCAGTACACCGCCGAACATTTGGCAGCGATGTACCGATTTCGTTATACGGCGGTAAAAGAGCAGTCGGAACTGGAAAAAGCACTACCGGTTTTCTTTAGTGATAAAGCACAACCGGCACTATTGGAAATCCATACGCCTACGGAGATTAACGATAAAATTTTACTGGAATATTTTAAAAACTTAACGGAATAAGCAAGAAAATAATTGCCAAAAATAAGACATATTGGTTTTATTTTGTTAAATTTGAGAGAGTGTAAAAATCAATTAAGTAACACAAAACAAATTTATTATGAGTAAAAGAGATGAACTTATTGCAAAATACGCGGCTGATTTAAAAGATAAATGTGGCGTAACTCCGAATATGGATTTATTGACAAAAGTAACTATCGGTTGCGGTCCCTCTATTTACAATGCAGATTCTTCTACGGTTTCGGGGACTTCGAAATCGGAGTTGGATACCGTTAAAAATAACTTTTTGATCAAAAAGTTAGGTTTAAAAGACGGTCCGGAACTGGATAAAGCCATTGATGCCGTAATAGAAAAATATGGCCGTTCGAATAAAAACAAATACAGAGCGGTAGTGTACTACTTGTTGACGGTTCACTTTAAAAAAGAAAGTGTTTACAAATAGGATAAAATAAAAAAATAGGGCTTAAAGCCCTATTTTTTATGATAGAAAGATCCGTTTTTTATTTGAAAAGGTCCATTCCGGGAATATTCGGCATACCGTCTTTAGCCACTGCGGCCAATTCTACCTCATTTACATTTGTAGCTTTTGCGATAGCTTTGTTAATAACAAGTAGCAGATAGTCTTCCAATTGTTCTTTATCGTCCAATAAAGAATCGTCAATCTGGATGGATTTTATCGTTCTGTTAGCCGTTAACGTTACCTTTAAAAGCCCGTCGTTACTTTGCTCGTCAATTAAAACCGTATCCAAACGTTTTTTAGTGTCTTCAATTTTTTGCTGGGTCTCTTTTAGTTTCCCCATCATTCCCATAATGTCTCCGAACATGTTAATAAAATTAATGATTAATGTTACCGCAAAATTATTAAATTGCAGATTGATTAGTAAACAAAACTAAATGAAAAATCAAATTATTTTGAGTTGCGTTTGTCTTATTTTTGTAACGGGAAACGCACAAAATAAAAAGCCCGATATGGTAAAAACACTAACACCGCCTATGGCAGCCGTAAAGCCAAAACAATTGGAAAAACACGGCGATATACGAACAGATAATTACTATTGGTTGAACGAAAGAGAAAACCCGGAAGTTATCGATTACCTTAAAAAAGAAAACGAATATTACCAGCAAATGACCGCACATACGAAACAGTTCCAGGAGGACTTGTTTCAGGAAATGAAATCGCGGATAAAAGAAGACGACAGTTCGGTTCCGTATCTGTATAACGGGTATTATTACATCACCCGTTACGAAAAAGGAAAAGATTACCCGATTCACGCCCGTAAAAAAGGCTCGTTGGATGCCAAAGAAGAAATCCTGTTCGACTGTAACGAAATGGCCAAAGGACATGCGTATTTTCAGTTAAGCGGAATGAGCATCAGTGAAGACAACAAATGGTGTGCTTTTGGAATCGATACCGTTTCCAGAAGAGAATATACCATTCAGATCAAAAACCTTGAAACCGGAGAAATTCTACCGGTAAAACTTGAAAAAACAACCGGAGGTTCCACCTGGGCGAGCGATAATAAAACCTTGTTCTATACGCGTAAAGACCTGGTTACGCTTCGTTCGGATAAAATTTACAAACACAAACTGGGAACGGATCCTAAAAATGACAAGGTTGTTTTTGAAGAAAAAGACGATACTTTTTCGGTATTTGTATATAAAGAAAAATCAAAAAAATATATTGTAATCGGTTCTACAAGTACGCTAACGTCCGAATTCCGTATTCTTCCATCCAATACACCGGATGCCGAATTTAAAGTATTCCAGCCACGTACACGAGGATTGGAATACAGTATTTCACACTTTGGCGATAGTTTTTATGTGGTGACCAACAAAGACAAGGCGACCAATTTTAAACTAATGAAAACGCCCGAAAATGCAACCGGAAAAGAAAACTGGAAAGATCTGATCGCCCATCGTAAAGATGTTTTACTGGAAGATATTGAAATCTTTAAAAACTACCTGGTGGTTTCCGAGCGTTCTAATGGATTAAACAAAATCCGTATTATGCCTTGGAGCGGAAAAGGAGAGTACTACCTTCCGTTTGAAATCGAAACCTATACGGCGTATACGACTACCAATGTTGACTTTGATACCGATATTTTACGATACGGTTACCAGTCGATGGCCACTCCGTCGTCTGTTATCGATTTCAATATGAAAACCAAGACTAAGGAAGTCAAAAAAGAACAGGAAGTTTTAGGTGGGAAGTTTGATAAAAACAATTATATCGAAGAACGTATTTGGGCCACTGCTCAGGACGGAACTAAAGTGCCGATTTCGGTTGTATACCGCAAAGGTATCCAGAAAGATGGTAACAACCCGTTCTTGCTTTATGCTTACGGATCATATGGCGCTTCAATGGATCCGTATTTTTCATCGATACGTTTGAGTTTACTGGATCGGGGATTTATCTATGCTATAGCACATATCCGTGGAGGAGAAGATCTTGGACGGGAATGGTATGAAAATGGAAAACTACTTAAAAAGAAAAATACATTTACAGACTTTATTGACTGTTCCAAATTTGTAATTGCCGAAAAATACACCTCCGCGAAGCATTTATATGCCGAAGGCGGATCGGCCGGCGGATTACTAATGGGAGCAATTATCAATATGGCACCGGAGCTATACAACGGTGTAATTGCACAGGTACCTTTCGTAGACGTAATCACAACCATGCTGGACGATTCGATTCCGTTAACAACCGGAGAATATGACGAATGGGGGAACCCGAACGACAAAACGTATTACGACTACATGCTATCGTATTCGCCATATGACAATGTTAAAAAACAAAAATACCCGAATTTACTGGTCACAACCGGACTTCATGATTCGCAGGTGCAATATTGGGAACCGGCCAAATGGGTTGCCAAACTGCGCGTTATGAAAGTGGGAGATAGTCAGTTATATATGGATACCAATATGGATGCAGGCCATGGTGGTGCTTCCGGACGTTTCGAATCGCTTAAAGAAGTAGCCAAAGAGTATACTTTTTTGTTAGATTTAGAAGGAATTAAAAAGTAGATAAAATTTTTTTGTTAAATTTGCAGTGTTCTGAGGTTACTTAATTACTGTAAGTAATATCGCTCGACTAATTTATATTTTATGAAAGAAGACATAAAAGCCTATAATAATGTATTGGAATTAATAGGTAATACTCCCCTAATTAAGCTCAATAAAATTACAGAAGGATTAGAAGGTAATTTTTATGCTAAAGTAGAAGCTTTCAACCCGGGTCATTCCACAAAAGACAGAATTGCCGTATATATAATTGAAGAAGCAGAGAAAAGAGGAATTCTAAAACCTGGCGACACAATTATAGAAACGACTTCCGGTAACACGGGTTTTAGTCTGGCGATGGTGAGTATTATTAAAGGTTATGACTGCGTTTTGGCAGTTAGCTCAAAATCTTCCAAAGATAAAATAGATATGTTACGGGCGATGGGTGCTAAAGTATATGTATGTCCGGCACACGTATCTGCAGATGATCCCCGTTCGTATTATAACGTGGCCAAACGTTTACACGAAGAAACCAAAGGATCGGTTTATATCAACCAGTATTTTAACGATCTGAATGTCGATGCACATTATAATACAACCGGCCCTGAAATATGGGAACAAACCAACGGAAAAATCACCCATTTGGTGGCTTGTTCCGGTACTGGTGGAACGATTTCCGGAACGGCTCGTTTCTTAAAAGAGAAAAACCCGGCGATTAAAGTGCTTGGTGTGGATGCTTTTGGATCGGTGTTGAAAAAATACCATGAAACGAAGGAGTTCGATAGTGAAGAGATTTATCCGTATCGTATTGAAGGTTTGGGTAAAAACCTGATTCCAACAGCAACCGATTTTGACGCGATCGACAAGTTCACCAAAGTAAATGATGAAGAAAGTGCGCATACGGCGAGAGAGATTGCCAAAAAAGAAGGTTTGTTTGTAGGCTATACGTCCGGAGCAGCGATGCAGGCGGTGAAACAATTTGCCGAAGAAAACGAATTCACCAAAGACAGTAATGTGGTGATCATTTTCCCGGATCACGGTTCCCGTTATATGAGCAAAATCTTTAGCGATGAATGGATGAACGAACAAGGTTTTTTCGACAGCGTAAACGCCGAAGAAGTGCAAAAAATTGAATTTATAAAATAATATATATCACAATAAACATAAAGACTCCGAAGCCAATTCGGAGTCTTTTTGCTTTTAGTAAATATATTTTCAGATTGCTGGTGTAATAAGTAATGCAATGTGTACCTTTGTGCCTGATAATCGCACAGAATACCATGATTGAGATCGGAAAATACAACACCTTAAAAATCGACAGAGATACAAAAGTAGGCTTGTTCCTGACAGACGGTAACGCGGATATACTTTTACCGAATAAATATGTCCCGGAAGAATATGAAATAGGCGACGAGATTGCTGTTTTTGTCTATTTGGATCACGAAGAACGCCCTATTGCCACGACGTTAGAACCGTATATTTTTTTAAATGAGTTTGCCCTTTTACGCGTGAACTACACCAATAAATTTGGTGCGTTTATGAATTGGGGTATGGAAAAAGACCTGTTTGTTCCGTTTAAAGAGCAGGCACGTCCTATGGAACAGGGAAAACGGTACCTGGTGTATATGTATATCGATGAAAAAACCGGTCGACTGGTAGCTTCCAGTAAAACGAACCAGTTTTTGGATAACAAAGTGATCACGGTGGAAAAAGGCGAGGAAGTCGATCTGATCATTTCGCATATTACCGAAGTCGGAATCAATGTGATTATCAATGAAAAACACAAAGGTTTATTATACAAAAACGAAGTATACGACGATCTAAGAACGGGCGATCGTATTATCGGTTATATTAAAAACATCCGTCCCGATGGTAAAATTGACGTTTCGGCGACCAAATTAGGCTTTGAAAAACTAGAGCCGAGTTCCCAGTATATTTTAGACGAATTAAAAGCCAGCAGAGGTTTTTTACGACTCAATGACGATAGTCACCCGGAAGATATTAAAACCGTACTGAAAATGAGTAAAAAGACCTTTAAAAAAGCGATTGGTGTTTTGTACAAACAAAAGCTGATCGAAATTAAAGAAGACGGTATTCACCTGTTAAAATAAAACACAAAGAAGGGAGCATTATTAAGTGCTCCCTTTTGTTTTGGTTTGCTATACCTGACAGGTTTTTAAAACCTGTCAGGTAAAACAGTATTATATTATTGCGTTCCGCCACCTAATGCTTTATATAGCATGATGATGGCATTAAACTGTCGGTATTTATTATCGATAAGATCCAATTCACTACTTAAAGCGGAGTTCTTAGCCGTTAATACTTCTAAGTAGTTTACAAAACCGTGGTTTAATAACTCATCGGAATAATTGGCTGCTTTTTTAAGCGCATCCACTTGTTTTTCGCGGATTACCAGCTTACCGGTTTCGTTTTTATATTGCGATAATGCATCCGAAACTTCTTTTCCAGCCGTTAACAGAGATTGCTCAAATTGTAAATACGCTTTTTCCTGATTGGCTTTTGCGATTTCGTATTTGGTTTTAATCTGACGTTGATTAAAAATAGGTTGTGTCAATCCGGCTACGATATTTGCAAATAGGGAATTGGTGCTAAACCATTCTTTTAACTCCAAACTCTGGAAACCTCCGGAAGCCGTTACTGTAAACGACGGATAGAAATTACTACGCGCTACATTCGTCATCTCAAAATTAGAGATCAGATTGTATTCGGCAGCCATTACGTCCGGTCTTTTGCTTAATAAATCGGCAGGAACACCAAGGTTTACATCTACATTCATAGTCTGAGCCGCAAGGGTTCCTCTTTCGATTTTACCGGGCGATTGTCCTAATAAAATAGATAGGGTGTTCTCCATGATTGTGATGTTATTTTTCAAATCGGCAATAATCAACTCGGTAGCATATTTCTGTGCTTCCGTTTGTTTTACGGCTACTTCGTTTACGTTTCCGGCGTCTTTTAACGCTTTAATCGTAGTAACACTATTGTCACGGTTGAGCAAGGTTTCTTCGGCTACTTTTAACTGTGCATCCAACGATAACAACTGATAATAGGTCGAAGCAATACTGGCCAATAATTGTGTTTTTACTGCCTGATTGGCTGCTACCGTTTGCAAATAGGAAGCATTGGCCGCACGTTTGTTACTTCTGATTTTCCCCCAGATATCCGCTTCCCATGATAAGTTTCCGGCCAGTTGGTACTGGTCTAACGAACCATTAAAAAAGGAACCAAACTGACTGTTTTTGGCCAATTGCTGGTGGGTAAGGCTGGCACCCACACTAAGCGTAGGCAGGTAGCCCATTTTGCCTTGTTTCAGATTTGCTTCTGCCGCTACAATCGACTGCATGGCGATACGGATATCGTAATTATTCTGTAGTCCTTTTTCGATATAGCCCTGAAGGATCGGATCGGTAAAAAGTGTTTTCCACGAAACACCCGCCAGTGACGCACCTTCGGTAGTCGTAGCATCGGTACGATACAATGCTTCAGTTTTTACCTGTGGGCGCTCATAATTCTTGGCGACAAAGCAGGACTGCATCACCGATGCAGCTGCTATGACAACCATTATTTTATATGATTTTTGATATTTCATTTTCATAGTTTTATAATGCAACATTTTCAGAATCCTGCTCGGCCGCTTTTTGGGCTGCTGTTTTTCCGGTAATACGTTCCTGTAGTCCCTGAAAGATCACAAACAATACCGGAATAAAGAATACCCCTAAAATGGTACCGACTAACATTCCTCCAACAGCTCCCATACCAATGGAACGGTTACCTACGGCTCCAATTCCGTTGGCTAAAGCCAGTGGCAACAGACCAAAGATAAAGGCGAAAGAAGTCATCAGGATCGGTCGTAAACGGGCTTTAGCGCCTTCAACTGCCGATTCGAACAGGCTCATGCCATGACGTCTACGCTGGATGGCAAACTCTACGATCAGAATGGCATTCTTCGCGAGTAATCCGATAAGCATGATCAGTGCAATCTGGAAGTAAATGTTGTTTTCCAGACCGGCCAGTTTTACAAATCCGATGGCTCCTGCAATACCCACCGGTAACGATAGGATTACCGATAATGGTAATATATAACTTTCGTACTGTGCACTTAACAGGAAGTATACGAAAATCAAACTCAACAGGAATACGCCAATCGCCTGACCTCCGGAAGCAATCTCCTCACGGGTCATACCGGAAAACTCGTAGGTGTAGTTATTCGGTAAATGTTGCGCGGCTACTTCTTCGATGGCTTTAATCGCGTCCCCGGAACTGTATCCCGGTTTGGCTTTACCGTTCACGTTAACCGATTTTAATAAGTTAAAACGCGTAACCGATTCCGGGCCATAGGTTTTCTTAAGGCTCACAAACTGACTGATTGCTACCAATTCGTCATTTCGGTTTTTGATATAAATCTTATCCAAACTTTGTTCCGTAGCACGATCTTCCGGTTTTGCCTGAATCATTACACGGTACTGTTTACCGAAACTGTTAAAGTCGGTTGTATATAATCCTCCGTAATACCCTTGTAGCGTATTGAAAATATCGGATACACTGATACCGGCATCTTTCGTTTTTTCAATGTTAATGTCCAATTGGTATTGTGGGAAGTTCGGGTTAAAGTTGGTCATCGCATACTGGATTTCCGGACGTTGGTTTAGGGCTTGTAAAAACTCACCGGTCACTTTACTAATGGTTGCCCAGTCGTCGTCTGCTTTGGATTGTAGTTTAAACTCAAATCCGTCTGCCGTACCAAATCCCTGTACACTCGGAGGTGTAAAGAATAATGCTCGGGCATCTTTAAATTGCGCTGTACGTCCGAATAGTTCACCAACTACCGCTTCAATCGATTGGGTCGCTTCTTTACGGTGCGCCCAGTCTTTTAATTTGATAACGGTAAAGGCATATGAACCACCATTTACGTTGTTTAATAAACTGAAACCAACCACACTCATACGGGATTCAATAATGTCCATAGAGGCCAGAATAGAATCCAGTTCGTTAACGGCTAATTGTGTTTTTTCTAAAGTGGTTCCCGGAGGTAAGGTTAAATCACCCATAATGATACCACGGTCTTCATTCGGAATAAACCCGGATGGAGTGGTGTTGAATAATAGTAATGTAATACCCGTTACTGCTAATAAAGAGATTCCGGTGATCCATTTTCTTTTAACCAGGAAGTTTAACGACTTACTGTATTTGTTGTTCATCGAATCGAATGCCGTGTTGAACGCGGTAAAGAAACGATCTTTTAATCCTTTTTTAGCATGTTCCGAATCGTCATGTGGTTTTAAGAACAGGGCACAAAGCGCCGGACTCAAGGTTAAGGCGTTGATCGCCGAAATCACAATCGCAACGGCCAATGTAATCGCAAACTGTTTGTAGAATACTCCGGATGGTCCTTTCAGGAAGGAAACTGGTACGAATACCGCCGACATAACCAGGGTGATCGATACAATCGCTCCGGTGATCTCGTCCATAGCCGAAATCGTCGCTTGTTTGGCGTCTTTTATACCGTGGTCGAGCTTGGCGTGGACGGCTTCCACCACCACGATGGCGTCATCCACTACGATACCAATCGCCAGAATCATTGCAAACAAGGTAAGCATGTTGATCGAGAATCCGAATAATTGCAGGAAGAAGAACGTACCTACAATCGCAACCGGTACGGCAATGGCCGGAATCAATGTAGAGCGGATGTCCTGTAGGAATACGAATACTACGATAAATACCAGAATAAAGGCTTCTATCAATGTCGAAACTACTTTCGCGATCGACGCGTCAAGGAAGGTTTTCGAGTTGTAAGGGATTACATAATCAATACCTTTAGGGAAAGTACCTTTACTTTCTTCCAAAATATGGATTACTTCGGTCATAATGTCCTGAGCATTCGATCCGGAAGTCTGGAAAATACCAACGGCTACACCTTCTTTACCCATTGCCATGTTTTTGGCACCGTAGTTAAAGGCTCCCAATTCGACAGTAGCTACATCTTTTAATCGTAGGAAGTTTCCGTTTCCAGTAGATTTGATGATGATGTTTTCGTATTCGGAAATTTTAGATAAACGTCCTTTATATTTGATTACGTATTCGTAAACACCATCTGCGTTTTCACCGAATTTACCCGGTGCGGCTTCTAAGTTTTGTTCGCGTAACGCATCCTGAATATCCGATGGTACCACTTTGTAGTTGGCCATTTTCTCCGGATCGATCCAGATACGCATCGAGTAGTCTTTGGCACCAAATACGTTTACCTGTCCAACCCCTTTTACACGTTGTAATTTCGGTACCAGGTTGATACGGGCGTAGTTTTGGATAAACGTCTCGTCATAATCCTTATTGTTTGAATATAAAGCGAAGAACATCAACGCACTCGTTTGACTCTTAATCGTGGTTACACCGGTATTGACTACCGCTTGTGGTAGCTTACTGGTGGCACGTGCCACACGGTTTTGTACGTTTACGGCAGCGATATCGGGATTGACACCCAATTCGAAGAATACGCTAATGTTGGCCGCACCGTTATTTGCCGATGTCGACGTCATATAGGTCATTCCTTCCACACCGTTGATTTCTTCTTCGATTGGCGTTACAACACTGTTTAAAACCGTTTCGGCATTGGCTCCGGTATAGGTAGCACTAACCTGCACGGTTGGCGGTGCAATTTCCGGGTATTGTTCGATGGGTAACGACGTTAATCCCAGGATACCCAGAATGGTTATGATGATGGAGATTACGGTAGAAAGTACCGGTCTGTTTATAAATGTTTTAATCATAAGTTTACTTTTTTACGGGCGCATTTGCTGCCGGTTGTGCGTTTTTACCAGCTTCCTGTGGAACGATTTCCTGATTGTCGGCCAATTTGGTAACACCTTCCACCACAATTACTTCTCCGGATTCAACACCACCGGTTACGATAAAATTCAAACCGGAAGTACCGTTGGTTTCTATAATTTTCGAATGTACTTTGTTGTCTTTTCCAACCGCATAGATCATTTGTTTCCCTTGCATGTCGTAAACCGCATTCTGAGGAATCAGGATTACGTCCTTGGCTTCAACCGGTAAGCGAATGATCCCGCTACCACCGCTTCGCAATACCGATTGCGGGTTCGGGAACTGTGCACGGAACTCAGTACTACCGGTACGGGCGTTTACTAATCCGTTTACAGTTTCGATTTTCCCTTTGTGCTCGTATACCGAATTGTCGGCAAGGATTAATTCTACCGAAGGAATCGCTTTGATCTTGTCCGATAATGTAGCACCCGGGAAGGTTCTGCTAAACTGGATCATTTGTTTTTCATTCATCGTAAAATAAGCGCGAATATTACGGATATCCGATACAGTGGTCAACGGATCGGCTGTAGTAGCGCTTACCAAACTTCCTACTTTATACGGAATGCTTCCAATAACACCGTCTACCGGACTGGTAATGGTTCCAAAGTTGATGTTTGCCGCAATACTGTTGTAGCTGGCTTTCGCACGTGCCAGATTGGCTTTAGCGGTTTCCAACGTTACATTACTGATAATCTTACGATCCACTAACGGAATTAAACGATCTACTTCGACCTGAGCGGCTGCTACGGCTGCTTTGGCCGCACCGGCATCTTGCGACAGGGTGTTGGTTTCCAGTTTAAACAGTACCTGTCCTTTGCGCACCGTTTGTCCCTCGTCGACAAAAATCTGCTCGATAAAACCGCTTACTTTCGGGCGGATTTCAACGTTTTGCTGACCTTGTAAATTGGCGGAATATTCTTGATAGGTTGTGGTATTTTCTTTAACTACTTTCTGAACGGGAAAGGGCATGGGACCACCAGGTTGCTGCTGTTGCGGATTTTTGTCTCCACATGATGCCAATACCATCGACAGGACCAACATGCTAAATATTACTTTATTCTTCATAGGGTAAAATATTTATATATAATTGTAAATAGTTTTAAAATTCGTCTTTGGATAAGGATTCTTCCTTCATACATTCCGTGAGTATACTTTCAAATTTGCTCAGATAATTCATATAGGTATTCAAAGCATTCACAACAAAAGCCGTATGGGCTTTATCTTCTGCCGGATAGGTGAGCTCATAGGATTTTACACGGTTGAGCATGTTTTTCTCGGATTCAATAAATTTCAGATGATTCTGAATGCGTTCGTTGGGAGGGGAGGGCAAAAAATACTTTTTACGATCACCGGTTTTTGTGTAATAACTGATTTTTCCCAGCTTGAGTAATAAATTGATGTTGGTCGATATCGTGCTTTTGCTGGCACATCCCTGATCGACCAATTCTTCGAATGTCATGCCCTTATCGCGGGCATTCATAATTAATAATCCTAATATTCGGGCCGCACAGGGCGGTAGATGATAATACGTTTCAAAGTGTATCCCGAATAGTTCTATTAATTCTTCTTTTTCTTCCTGCTGTTTATTCATGGGGATTGATTTTGGTTCGCAAAGATACGATTAGTTTGGTTAAAACCGAACCAACCGAACTTTGTGAAAGCGTTAAAAAATACTTAATATTTTGACGCTGCGTCAGCCGTAAAAAAAAAAGAATCTGAATATTAGGATATTACTACTATTCAGATTCAAAAAACATTGAACTAATTTACAACAAAAATGAATTAAAAAAGCATTTTCTTGTTAAGAAATGATTGTCATAAGCCTATTTCTGTGATATTGTCATTCAATTAGGATGTCTTTTTTTGGGTTTTATTTCTTTTTAACGCATTCTTTGATAATAAAAAGCGTCGCGCTGGTTTGTTATTTTTTAAAGAGTTCCAAACACCACTATATAAGTGGCATAATTCAGTTTATCCTCAAACCATGTTATAAATTGCGTTTTAAATTCCAGTACTTTCGGGTCGTCTGTTTTTGATTGCTTTATTCGTTCCAGTATTATTTGGCAAGTTGGATTGTCAAAATAATTATAACCACAATGATCTAAAGAGTTTTCGATCAGTTTATTCCATGGATTTTGGATAGGAAAAACGGAGTTGAATTCGTCCAGGATAAGGTCAAAATCGTAGTCCGCAATAAAGACATCGTTTCGCTTTTTGGTTTTATAATAATTTATGTCATTATCGGCCGGCCATATACTAAACCCGATTTCATTTCGAGATGTTGGCTTTTCTCTTGTGGAGATTCGTACGGTTCTATCATTAATTCGTTCGATCGCTTTAGTAGTGTCATATTTACATAATTCATAATACTCCTTGGCGGTTTCATAATCACATTCTGCTTCAAATACTATTGCTCTTATTTTGTTGTGGTGAAATGCTTGTTCACTGGCGTCAATATCACCGTTATTTTCTTTTAAAAGTTGTATCGCAACGTCCAATGGAATTGCAGTTCTACTCCGTAATATTTTTATTTTAGTTGAATCCATTTAGTATTTATTCTTGTAAAGATCTATTTTGTCTAATAGTCTTTTTGCCAAATAGGCGTTGCCGTCTTTTAAATAGGTATAAATAACTTTTGCTTCTTCCCGGTATTTTTCCTTTTTCGATTGGTCCCAATAATAGGGTGGCGCATATAAATTGCAGATTCTATCGGCCATTTTAACCGCCCAGATTTCTTTAGGTTGTGCTTTTATCCGGTTTAAACTATCGACCATTTGAAGTTCTCTTTCAAGCTGCGTGTTTTTGGTTAAGGCCAGTACGCCTTCCAGAACCGGTTTCCCATAGTCTTTTTCCAATTCTTCGATACTAAGATCGGTATCTTCTATGGTATCGTGTAAAAGAGCACATTTTACGGCAAGCGCTACGTCGAAGTCTAAAGTGTTTTTTGAAGCATTTATAATTTCGAATACAACACTACCGATATGATTGATATATTCGATTTTTTCGCCTTTATTTTGCCCGCCATAGGTTTGTCCGCTATGTAAAATACTAACTTTTTGCCATAAGTCTTGTAAATCATCAATGGTAAACGTATTGTTCATTTTAGGTTTAATTTTTTAATTCATCGTCTGTATTCCAATAATCGCCAACGCCTATATATTCGATTTCTTTTTTAGCGAAAAATTTTTCGTAAACCTTATCTTCTTCCCGGATGGTTTTTATGTCATCTTCAATTCTGTGCTTTTCAAAATACCATTCTTTCCAGGTGTTTAGGTTGGTCCAACGAATGGTTGTATCGAAATGTTCCACCTGAATACCTTTTACCCATCCGCTACACGAAGGAACGCCACAGCAACATGAAAAGATAAAGTATTCTCCATTCTGTACCATACTTTTTAGAAATTCCGAAATATCAATGATGTCGCTTTCTGCATAGGGCTTTTCAGCGTTGATCCGGATTTCAAATTTTCCCTGCATATAGACCTCGTTCTCATCATATATCGATTGTGAAGCCGTAACAACCAACTCTATACAAATGGTATCATATATTTGCGCCTCCAGCCAATCGTTTAGTTGTTTTAATTTCTCGGGGGCAATATGACTTTTGTAATTTAAAATCTGCTGTAGTAATTCCTGATAATCTTCTACATCGTAATGCCGTTCTTTTGGATCCTCACCTTCACTGATTATTTCGTCATGACGTAGTATCATTTCATTTGCTTTTTCAACATAAAAATCGGCAAGGAGCTGTTTGGAATCAGCATAGTTGTCGACTACGTATTCTTCAAAAAGGCAATTCCAACGCGTAAAGTCCCGGGTACTTCTGAAATTTAACGTTCCATTTATAATTTCATACCGACTGATTATGTCATCCCAGAGTATATAAAATAAGGCATCTTCCAAATAGGTCGCCATAGTCGAAAAAAAATCATTGAAATCGCTACCAAAGCCCGATTTGCTGCCACTTTGTAGCGATATATAGATACCGGGTTCATTGAAATCGATTATCCGGTCTGTTGCAAAAAGAGAAATTCGCTCAATTTTCCCGTCTTCTGAGTTTATGATAAACGTATTGGAAAAAATACCTTGTGCATTGGTATTGTTTCCCTGATTGACGATGGTATATTTTTTTAAAAAAGCAGCTTCTTTATTTTTACGAACCCGCAAAATAGTCCCGGAATTAATAATTCCTGGTTTAAGCTGATACAGATCGTTTGTTATTCCCATTTGTTGCTTTTAAATTAGGGGCATTCCAATACTTTTTCCGAAGAATCGATCTCGTGCATGATCGTACGTGAGTTTTTCCTTTTTGATGATCCAGGCAATTTCAAACAAACCGGATAGATTTGCCATTGCGAGGAATCGGGTAGATTCCTCCATTGAACAAAAAAATTCGGCTCGTTCCGAAACGGCATAGCCTTTACCATTATCGGTTAACGTTACAATAGCTATAGTTTTGGCATCATCACCGGACATTCCGAACTCGGTATCCCATTTCCATCGTAGGTTGTCGGTCGCGCCAACCAAAATAACATTTTTGTCAATATCGATCCAATTGACTACAAGGTGTGTAAGTGACTCGCTCATTTTATTTTGTATTATTAGGATATTAGGGGGCGTTTTTAGGTTTAATTTACTTTCGGACTTACCCATCCGGAGTAGACGCTTTGGTCAAATAAAATTTCGGTATCAATAGGGCGGAAATCAAATCCGGTCAGTTTATTTTCCTCAATGGCATTTTTTACTTTTTCGTTACAGATTAAGCCTATTCCAAAAGCGGGAGTGATATCAAAACACCCGGCGATTTTTAAAGATTTCGACGTTAAATCCCAACCGACTTCATCCGCATTGTCATCAAATAATGTTCTATATTTAGCTTTATAATCTTCAAAGTCGTTTACAGCTATTATCGCTCCCGATTTTTCATAAATATCGTTGTATTCAATAAATTCTGATTTTTTAAAATCTATTTTGCTTATAGCGCCATATTCGTACCAAAGAAAACGGTAGGGATGAGGCGTTCCGCGTCGGAAAATAGTCATGGGATGAAAACTACCGTTTATTGTAAAGGCTTCTAAAATCTGAGAACATTTTTCACTGAGAAATAAACCACTGGATGTGATGACAAAATTATTAGAAACACAGTCTGAAAGCCTCGAATTATTATGCAAAACAAAATTATTAAGGTCGGGAATATCATCTTCTGATTTCCATTTGCTTATGATACCCCATTGCGAAGCTCTTGCTTCATGAAAACCGATTTTTAATTCTTTTACCTGAGGATATTTACCTATTATCTTCGAATCGGTTTCTTGTCTTATTTCAAAGTGTTTCATACTTAATTATTTAATCGTAATCCGCTATTTGAACTTTTAGCCAATCTTTTAAGACATTAAATTCTTCTATCGTAATCGTATTTTTGTAATTTGAAAGGCTATCGAGTAATTCTTCATACTCGTCTACATCATACAAATCTTTTGGATTTTCGCCATCTTCAATCATTTCATTATGCCGTACTAGCATTTCGTATGTTTGATCAGCATAATAATCGCCAATAATTGGCTCGGCATCGGTATAATTTGCTTTTAAGTATTTTCCAAAATTATAATTCCAAACACTAAAATCACGAGTATTTTTATGATACAATGTTCCATTTGTGATTTCATACCGATCGATTATAAAATCCCAGATCACGTAGAATAGGGAATCTTCCAAATAGGCAGCCATCTCATTTATAAGCACATCAAAATCGCTTCCGAAACCATTTTTACTGCTATCCTGTATGGATATATAAATACCAGGTTCTTTAAAATCGATGATTCTTTCTGTGGCATAAAGGGCATATCTTCTCACTTTTCCATCCGGAGCGTTTATGACGAATGTATTGGAAAAAATACCGTGCCCGTCATTGGTATAATCGATTTGAGGATCGGTGTATTTTTCTAAAAAAGCAGTCTCTTTTTCTCTTCGAACCCGTAGGATGGCACCACAATTTATGACTTTGGGTTTCAACTGATAGACTTCATGTAGTGTTCCCATTTCTGTTTGTAATTGGAAGTACAAACATATCGTTTTATTTCATTTTTTTGTGAAATTTTTTAAAATATTCGTATTTAATCTGATCTCGCGGATTTGTAATCCGTGATATCAAGGTATACACTGTGATCAATTGTTCTTTTATTTGATCAATCTTTTCTGAAGAAAGGATGCGACATCATTAAATTCCCGGTTATCAATAGAAGCAGAATAATCGGTTCCGGCATAAACAGCAATCGTATTCTCATTTTATCAATAACCGTTTGACTCCAAAAATCAAAATAGTTCAAATAAAAGACATTAATACGATCCGGTTGATGCTTTACTTTATTGCCTTCTGCGAATAAATGAGCTGCCGGCGGAATAAGTATTCGTATTCCCGAATCGGCAAACTTAACTTCGTATTCTTCATTTTTGATCATATTGGAACAACTCAAATTCTCCGGATTTAAATAGTAAATGATTGTAATGATTTTGAAATTTGAGAGGCAGGCACCAAAAGCAACCGTCTTTATTATCTGAATTGGTGCTGTTTTCGGATCAATTCAATTATCGGGACAAACAGTTCTATTGCTTCCGTTGCCGCTCTCCAGGTATAATCGATGTTTTTATCGGCCAAAAGGAAGCCAAATTTCCATTCGGAACAATCCAGAATGATTGCTTTTTCATTCCGTATGCTTTCGGGTAATTGTATTTGTTTCAGTTTTAACAATTGCTCTTTTAATAGTGCAATGTCGCTTTCGGAAAGCTTTTTTTCATCCGTTATGATTCGAAGTCGGTCCAGATTGTAAATCCCGTTGATCCATTGTGAAAAGTTGTATTCGGTGTCCCATTGTCTGAATCTTGAAAGGATCGTGCCGTCTGGGGTTTCAATTATAATTATTTTATATGGAAAACCACGAATTGGCGGTACTTCTGAAAAATAAGCGATAATTTTTTCTCCTTCCTTCAAATCAAATTGGTCAATCTCAATTTGGGCCGCCTGATATACGGCTTGGTCATCATTTGTGAGTCGTTCCATTTTGTTATGTTCTTTTTTGTCCTTTATCCGGACGGATTTTAAGGTAAAAAATTTCAGTTGATCATTAGATAGGAGTAAGCCTTTCCGGTTATTCTAAGTCAATTTTAAAATCTTCTTTGAGAAATTCTCTAAAGTCAGCCCATTCCACTTCATTATGATGCCCACACCATGGGTGAGCATCATTGAAGTCGAATATTTTAGCAAAATCTTCTGACGACTTATCACAACATAGTAGGAACTCATGATGCGATCCCCATTCACCAATGACCAGAAATAGTTTATCATTTTTGGTAAGTTGGTTGGCATCCCGTCGTTCCAAAAATTCATCGTCAAACATTTTTGTCCATGATTCGGTGTTGGATAATGCTCTTGAAAGACTATATAAATCGCCAACGTCTAATTTTTGAACATTGTCGGTATAGATTCGTGGCACTTCAAGGTTTTGATCAAGGTATTCCGAATCGAAATAAGGAGCGTAAATTTGCTTTAATCGTTCCGTTACTTCCTTGTTGATTTCTCCGTGGTTCATAAATCCTCGGTTTGTTTCATTTACAGGAAATTAGTTTTCGATTTTAATTTCGAACATTTTATCCCAGTTCTTACCGGTTACAAAAATGGTTTTGGTTTTAGGATTGTAGGCAATTCCGTTTAAAACGTCCAGATCCGGATGTGCCGTTACTTTCGATTTTAGATCGCTTAGGTTTACAATCGCTTCTACCGCACCATTTTTCGGATCGATAATCGCAATCGCATCTTTGGTATAAATGTTAGCATAAATTTTACCGTCGATCCATTCCATTTCATTTACCGCTTTAATTTTAGAACCGGCCGTATACACATTAATATAGTCCACTTCCTTAAAGTCGGCCGGATTTACAAACCAGATTTTTTCGGTTCCGTCTGACATTAGCAGGTTTTTACCGTCGTTCGATAATCCCCATCCTTCCATTTGTTTAAAATAAGGGAAGGTTTTTTCTTTTTTAAAGGTGTCGGCATTATACACGTAGGCTTCATTATTCTGATACGTAAGTTGATATACCTTATTGTTTAATACGGTTGTACCTTCTGCGAATACATTTTGAGGTAATTCGACAATCTTATATACTTTTCCGGTTTTATAATCGGTTTTGCGCAAACTGGAAATCCCGCGCAATCCGGTTCCGTTTCCGGCACCGTTTCCAGTACTTTCAATTAAAGTGTCACGGTAAAATTCCAATCCCTGTGTATAGGCTTTGCTATCGTGCGGGTAGGTGTTTAGGATTTTATAGTTTAAAAGTTTGGGTTGTACATCCGATACCACTTCAATACGGCCGGTTACTTCATTGGTATTTCCTTCCGAATAAACCAAGGCTTTAATATTCTGATACCCCAGTTTTTGTTCTTTTAGAGCAAAAGCGAATTTTTCACTTCCTTTAACACGGCCTACAATTTTGTTGTTGATATAAAAAACAATAGAGTCGACAGGCTTGTTTTCGGCATTTTTTATACCCAATCCCAGGCTTTCATTGGGTTGGTATACCTCTTTTAAGTCGGTTGTATCGAGGCTAAATAAATTTTCTTCATTTTTTTTTCCGTTGTCACACGAAAAGAAAAAAGAGCTTAATAAAATGAATGCGAATGCATTATACTTTTTCATGGTTATTAAAATTGGATACCACAATATACAATTGTATTTTATATCTCGCAATTGCCTTGCAAAAATATAAAAAGATTGTATATTTGCACCGGCAAGTCCTACACGACCAGCTCCTGCAGACTCCTCCAGGGTGGGAACACAGCAAAGGTATGTGGTTGTAGCGGTGCGATGTAGGTCGCTTGCCATTTTTTCTTTGATCTCCTTTTGGGAGATTTTTTTGTTTTAGAACTTTTGTAACGTTTTTCTTCCTTATTTTAGCAACTCAAATTTTGAACCGGATACTATGGGAAAAGTGGTTTTAATTACCGGAGGCTCGTCAGGCATCGGAAAAGCCATAGGCGAATTATTATTTCAAAAAGGATATACCGTTTACGGAACCAGCAGAAACCCCGAAAAGATACAGCAAACGCTTTTTCCGTTACTAGCAATGGATGTGCGTCAGGCGGATACCATTCGTATGGCTGTCGACACCATCGTAGCCAAAGAAGGGCGATTAGATGTGTTGATCAACAATGCGGGAGTGGGAATTACCGGTCCGCTGGAGGAAATTCCTGGCGATGAAATCCGCAATAATTTTGAAACCAATCTTTTTGGTCCGATCGAAGTGATGAAGGCTGTTTTGCCCTCGATGCGCAAGCAGCAATCTGGATTGATCATTAATGTAACCTCCATTGCCGGTTATATGGGATTGCCGTACAGAAGTGTGTATTCGGCCTCAAAAGGTGCATTGGAATTGATCACAGAAGCGCTTCGTATGGAAGTAAAAGCTTTTGGGGTTCAGATCACCAATGTAGCGCCAGGCGATTTTGCCACCAATATCGCTTCAGGACGTTATCATGCACCGTTGGTTAAAGGATCGGCCTATGAAGTTCCGTATGGGAATACGTTAAGTATGATGAATGATCATGTCGATAGCGGTAGTGATCCCGGACAAATGGCTGCAGCAGTATATGCGATTCTTCAAAATCCAAATCCGAAGATCCATTATAAGGTGGGTGCTTTTATGCAAAAGTTTTCGATTGTTTTAAAACGGATACTTCCGGATAAAGTATACGAAAAGTTATTAATGAACCATTATAAGTTGTAATTTTGTAATCCGAATTTTAACACAACTATCATTAAATATATTTAAGATGAAATTTTTTATTGACACGGCTAATTTAGAGCAAATTAAAGAAGCGCAAGCTTTGGGAGTATTGGATGGTGTAACAACTAATCCGTCGCTAATGGCCAAAGAGGGAATCACCGGAAAAGACAATATTTTAAAACACTATGTAGACATTTGTAACATTGTAGACGGTGACGTAAGTGCTGAAGTAATTGCTACCGATTACGAAGGAATGGTTCGGGAAGGCGAAGAATTGGCGGAACTACACGAACAGATTGTGGTGAAAATCCCAATGACCAAAGAAGGAATCAAAGCGTGTAAATATTTTTCAGATCGCGGTATTAAAACAAACGTAACCTTAGTATTCTCTGCTGGTCAGGCTTTATTGGCGGCCAAAGCAGGGGCAACATATGTGTCGCCTTTCTTAGGTCGTTTGGACGATGTTTCGACAGATGGTTTAAACCTGATTGATGAAATCCGTTTGATCTATGATAACTATGCGTATGAAACACAAATTCTGGCTGCTTCAGTTCGTCATACGATGCACGTTGTAAATTGTGCGAAGATCGGAGCTGATGTTATGACAGGACCATTGTCGTCAATTTTAGGACTTTTAAAGCACCCGCTTACTGATATCGGTTTGGCGCAGTTTTTAGCCGACTACGAAAAAGGAAACAAATAATAATACTCCTTATAGTATACAAGCAAAAAGGCGGTTTCAATAATTTGAAACCGCCTTTTTTATGTTTAGTTTGTTTATTTGAGGTTCTTTTCAAAATCGGAATCAAAAAGACTCACAAAAGCATTTTTGATCATGCCATTTGGCTGGAGTAGGATCGTACGTTGTATTTTCGTAATCACCCAATGGTCTTTTAAAGCTTCGAAATTTGCCGAATGCAATTCCGTAGTGTTTTCAAAGGCATATTGCGATAGTATTTGTTTCCATTCCTGTTCGGAATCATCCACATTGATCGAAACAAAATGCAGGTTTGGATGTTTCTTTTTTAATTCGTTTACCTTTTTGTGTACGGTTACCATATGGGCTTTGGCATTGGATGTCCAGAAAAACAGTACCGTCTGTTTACCATCGGTTATCGAATTCAGGTCGATTTTTTCACCTTTTTCGTTGATTAAATCCGCATCGGGCAATTTTTTTCCTTCCGTCAGCATTTGGATGGCATCACCAATTTTCTTGATTTCATTATGGCCACTGTTGTCGGTCGATAATTGTGAATAGCGGTCAAAAAATTTCTTTTTGTTGTGCATATTCTGATCTTCCAACAGATACATAAAAGCAATGTTATTTAGTACGCTATTTTTAATCTTCTCGTTTTTAAACAAGGTATCGGCAATATTCAGTTTTTTGATGTTGTTTTCTATTGCCGTTTCTTCCAGATTAAAGGTGTTATCGGCTTCCGAATAGGCTACATTGTTTAACATGGCAGTCAGATAGCGTACAAAAGGCGAATAATTGGTGAGCTGGGCATTATTAAAGTCAATTTCCTTACGGAAGTTGTAATAATCCTTTGGTAATTTGGTGCTTATTGCTTCACCGGTACGGCGTTCGTGTGCAAACGGATAAATTTCTTTTTTGGCCAAATGGCTAAAGTCTAAACTCGCTTTGGCATACAGATCGAATTTATCATCCCAGTTGATTTCTGTTTTTTTGCGAAGGTAAAAGGCTTTTTTACGGGCATAAATGGAATCAATACTTTTTGAGAATTGATCGTAATTTCTGTCAAAAAGATCGAACATATTGTTTTTATCCGATTCGTTTTTCAGATACATTTCCATCAGGAAGTTGTTTTTCTGATCGCCACGTCCGCAAAAAACAATCGAATTGTCAAAATCGCCCGTATTAATACGAACCATCAGACTGTCGTTTTTGTCAAAATAGATATATTGGTATTCCGGGTCGTGACGAAACGTATACATACCCGGTGTTAAAGAGTCGAATTTCTTGAAAAAACGGTTTTTTTCGTCTAAGATAAGCGTGTCAAGTACCTTATTATCTTTACACAAAAGGACATAACGACTAAGAGGATTGATTATTTCCCCTCCAAAATAGGCTGTATAATTATCGCTTTCAAACTTCTTGTTACAAGAAGTAAGGGAGCAAATCAGCACTGTAGATAGCGGGAGGAGTACGTTTTTTATATGGGCAAACATTCAAACAATTTTATCTCTAAACAAAAGTATTTCTATATTATAGAACAGGCTGTTAAGGTACAGTTAAAATAAAGCTTTACAGATTCTAAATTAGATAGTTCAAAACTGCACTATTTTTTCTACTTTTGCAACAATTTTATAAAAATCAATTTCAAATGTTAACAGTTTCAAATTTATCCGTTCAGTTTGGTAAACGAATTTTGTTCGACGAAGTAAATGTAACCTTTACGCAAGGTAACTGTTACGGGATCATCGGGGCTAACGGAGCAGGAAAATCAACTTTTTTAAAGATATTGGCAGGAGAGATCGATCCTACATCCGGACGCGTAATACTGGAGCCGGGGAAAAGGATGTCGGTTTTAAACCAGAACCACAATATGTTTGATGAGCATACTGTCCTTGAAACGGTTATGATGGGTAATAAGACGTTATTTGCCGTTAAAAAGGAAATGGACGAATTGTACCTGGATTACAAAGATGAAAACGCCGAAAGAATTGGTGAGCTTCAGGTGCAGTTTGAGGAAATGAACGGATGGAATGCCGATTCGGATGCGGCTGCCATGTTATCGAACTTAGGTATTTCGGAAGAATATCATTATACACTAATGGGCGAAATGGACGCCAAATTAAAAGTACGTGTCCTTTTGGCACAGGCTTTATTCGGAAGTCCGGACGTTCTGATCATGGATGAGCCTACGAATGACCTGGATTTTGAAACCATCGGATGGTTGGAAAATTTCCTGGCTAATTATGACAATACGGTTTTGGTTGTATCTCACGACCGTCACTTCCTGGATGCGGTTTGTACACATGTATCGGATATTGACTTTGGAAAAATCAATCATTATTCCGGTAACTATACGTTCTGGTACGAATCGAGTCAGTTAGCGGCCAAACAAAGAGCACAGCAAAATAAGAAGGCCGAAGAGAAAAAAGCCGAATTAGAAGAGTTTATCCGTCGTTTTAGCGCGAACGTTGCGAAGTCAAAACAGGCAACTTCCCGTAAAAAAATGATCGACAAATTAAATTTGGATGAAATCAAACCATCAAGCCGTCGTTATCCGGCGATCATTTTCGATCAGGAGCGTGAAGCTGGTGATCAAATCCTAAACGTACAAAATTTAAGCGCGTCAATTGAAGGAGAATCCTTGTTTAAGAATGTTGACTTAAATATGGCAAAAGGAGATAAAATCGTGGTTTTCTCAAAAGATTCTCGTGCTACTACGGCTTTTTATGAGATTTTAAACGGAAATATGACCGCTGATTCCGGAGTAGTAGAATGGGGAATTACCACTTCGCAATCGTATTTACCGGCCGATAACCACAGTTTCTTTGAAAACGATCTTACGTTGGTGGACTGGTTGCGTCAGTGGGCCAAAACTGAACCGGAAAGAGACGAAGTTTATGTTCGTGGTTTCTTAGGAAAAATGATTTTCTCCGGTGAGGAAGCCTTAAAAACAGGTCGCGTTTTATCCGGAGGTGAAAAAGTACGTTGTATGCTTTCCCGAATGATGATGTTGCGTGCAAACGTATTGATGTTAGACGAACCAACGAATCACCTCGATTTGGAATCAATTACGGCATTTAACAACTCGTTGAAAAACTTTAAAGGTTCCGTATTGTTTACTACGCATGACCACGAATTTGCGCAAACTGTAGCAAACCGTGTGTTGGAAATCACTCCAAATGGAGTAATCGATCGTTATATGACGTTCGATGACTATCTGGATGATCCAAAAATCAAAGAATTAAGACAAAAAATGTATACCGTATAACGGATGACAAACCTGACAGGTTTCCAAAACCTGTCAGGTTTAAAATTTAAAAAATAGATACAGGCTGCTTTTTCGAGCAGCTTTTTTTATACCGTTTTTGTAACCATTTTTTTAAAATTTGTGTTTAACCGGAAAGGCATGATTTTTAAAATGGCAATAAATACTATATTTGAACATCAATCAAAATTACTATGAGGTTATTTTTACACGTTGGGCTCGGCTTACTTTTTTCGTTTCAGGCTTTTAGTCAGGAGGTTACTATTCCTTTTCGCGTTGGTAATGTTTATGGAATATCAGATTATAATGGTAAGCTGGTCAATAAAAATAAATTTGATCAGATAAGCTACAACCGCAAGATGCCCAAAGGCTATTTTTCCTTTAAAAATAAAGAAGAAAACGGACTGGCGTATAACGGTAAAACGCTGGTTTCCGGACCGGAATACGATGAATTTGGGATAGAACCCAATAAATTTATCATTGCTGTTTTAAAAAGAAATCGTGTTAGTCGTTCAACGAGTACCTTTAAAAATGAAAAAGAATACAACGATTTTAAAAGACGAAACCGGGAAGGCTATGCTTTATTTAACTTGAAAGGGGAGACTATTTATCCGGATAATTTTAAGAAAATTATTCCTGTTGATACCACTGGTGTTAGTGCTACCGGTGCTAAAAGAGCCCGATTTGCCTTAATGGCCACGACTAATTTTGACGATCAGTTTAGCTTGTTTGTATATGATTGCGATAAGCAAAAAATTTCAGAATGGCTTTTAAAGGATTATGATAAAATCAAATTAGACAGAGGATTAACCGTTCCTGGTAAATCTATTGCTTTAACGGCTTCAAAAGCGAAATCGGATAGCCCAATGTCGATGCAGGTAAACCATATCGATGGGAAATTTGTATTACAACCGTTAACTACAGAATACCGACCAGGAGTTAAGGAACGGTTCGAAAAAGAATATGGAACCACAGAACTTACAGGCGATCCGGAGTATGGTAGCGGTACCGGTAAACCTAATTATACTACCGAAGCAGTGCCACCACCACCGGCTTATGGAACAGGAGTAAACGCAACTGTTCCTAATGATGCTATTGAAAAAAAGAGACCGAAAGTAGTGAAACAATATATTGTCCATACGTTCGAAATAAAAGACGAAAAACTTTTTCTGAAGGAGCTAATCGCAGGTCAGAAAGAAGCTAAAACGGAAACGGAATTTCCAATGCCTCCAGTGCCAGCCGGACAAACCTATTCTTTTGAAAGTTTTCCTTATACGAGTACAACGCAGGATACTGAAGAAAAAAGAGTCACACAGAAAAATATTATCCGTTTTAAAAGTGGTGATCTATATGGAATGCTACTTTCTCAGGAGCGTATGATTTCGTGTAAATATGATAGTATTAGCCCGATAAAGTTCACACATTCCGGACAGGACCAGTTGTTATTTGTTGTAGGTCAAAAAGATGTGACGACACAAACAATACAATATGGTCTTATCGACTCGGATGAAAAAGTGATCCTTCCACTAATGTATGAGGAGTTGGATCCTTTTGGATTGGTTAAATCGTTTTCAAAGACCAGAACCGACATTAGAGTATATAATAAAAACTGGCGTTTTAAACAGAATGGTAAATACGGTATTATAACGGCTTATGACGGCATTGTATTACCCGCAGAATACGATGAAATAGAGTGGAATACGGCTCATTTTCCGGGACATCAGGATGATTTTGTAAGCCTTAAAAAAGGCGGATTATACGGTTTCGTTTTAGGTGCTGATTTTAAAGAGGCCAATATCGTACAGCCTGTTTTTCCGTATAAAATTGGTTTTTACGACCGGAATTATCAAAAAGAAAAAGGACTGCTTCTTTTCGGATTGATCGATAATGACGGAAAGTTCTTTTGTTATGCCCGAAAAGACGGTTTTTTGTATTATAAAGCGAAGTAGCGATAATAATTTAACATTTTTAACGATAAAGTAAAAAAATAGGGTGAAAGGGTAACCTTGGTTTAAAAGAAATCGCCAATCGGAAAGATACTTTTGCAGCGTCTAACGAAACACACTATTTATGAAAAAAATGTACTTGTTACTGCTCCTGGTGGTCAGCCTGACTGCCGGGGCGCAAACGCTGTATCCGTATTTACAGAACGTCACGCCCAACTCGGTTTATGTGACCTGGAAAACCGAAAGTAATACGGAATCGATTGTAGAATATGGAACGGCTGCAAACGATTTGAATGTTACCGTTACCGGAAATACCAACATTTTTACCGATTCCGGCTATCCCGGAAATTATTTCTACCACAATGTTAAGTTGATCAACTTAGCGCCCAACACCAAGTATTATTACAAAATTAAAACCGGTACTTCCGTTTCGGACGTGTATTCGTTTAAAACGCTTCCTAATCCGGGACAAGCTGCTACACCTGACGGCCATATCCGTTTCCTGATTATGGGTGATAATCAGCTAAAAGCCGTACCGCGTTATGATTCACTGGTTTCGGCTGCAAAGCGTAAGGTACGTGAAAAATGGGGTGCTAACCTATCACCGGAAGATAATATCGCGATGACATTTATGGTGGGCGATCAGGTGGATGTGGGAACATTGGATCATTATGAGCATGTTCACTTTAAAAAGAATCGCGGTTTGTCGGGTAATATTCCGATTCAGACTACCGTTGGAAATCACGAAACTTATGGTACTCTGGGAATGCAATCGTATTATGATCATTTCTATATCAGTGAGTTATCCTATAAAGGAATTTCATCCGGAACGGAAAATTATTATGCGCAACAAGCTGGAAACGTATTGTTTATCAGTATGAGTTCGGAACATACCGGAGCCGCTCAGATGAATTGGTTACAACAGGTTGTTGCTGCTGCAAATACCGATCCTACGGTGGACTGGATTTTTTCGTTAAGTCACCGTCCGTACCAGGCAGAACAATACGTAGGGGATATTTCAACCTGGGTACGCAATACTGCGGTGCCGTTTTTAACCACTTCGTCCAAATATATTATGCATATCGGGGCGCACCATCATTTATACCATCGTGGTCAGTTAAAAAATTCGCCGGCTTATAATATTATATCCGGTGGAACGGCCTGGGATCAGTATTGGGGAATGTCTTCCGAAGAGGATTTTGAAGATGTACAGAAGACCATTTGTAACTGGATTTATCAAATTGTGGATATCGATGTGGTTAATGGTAAAATGGATGTGGAGAGTTATTCGATCGGAAGTGTTGACGGTTGGAAAAACAACCAGCTGATGGACGAATTTCACCGTTATAAAAACAAACCGGCTCCCGAAAAACCGAGTATCGAGAATACGTTTACCGGAAGCGTAACCTTACCGTTAACGTTAAATGGAAGCGCTTATACGACAACTTCGGGCGAGTTATTGAATACCACACAGTTCCAGATTTCAAAAACCGCCGATTTTAATATCATCACAAAAGAAGTGTACCGCGATTTTGAAAATTTATACGGAATGTACCAAACCAAAAGGGATTCTACCGTTGATCGCAATTTAGGTGTTGATATTACTAAAATGACATTAGGTGCCAATTCGATTCCAAATGGACAATATTATTTGAAGCTACGTTACCGTGATCGCAATTTGGAATGGTCACCGTGGAGTGATGTCAAAACATTTACGATTACCGGAAGTAATGTTGTAAATACCGCTATTGTTACGGATGCGACAACCTATGCACAAAACAGCACAATCAAAGTAAACTATACCGATGCACCGGCCAGTACGGCAACCTGGATCGGATTGTATAAAGACAGTCAGACGCCGGGGTCATCTTCGCCATCGCAAACCTGGCAGTATACCAATGGGAATCCAAATGGAGCTATCACTTTTACGAATGGTTTACCGAATAAAGGACGTTATTATGCGGCTATTTTTTCGAATGGCGGTTATACCGAAATCGCACCACGTCAGTATTTTTATGTCGGACCGATTCCAACAGTTACGACCGATCAGGAAGAATATGCTGTCGGAATGCCGGTTACCGTTACGTTTGCTAACGGACCGCAATTGGCAAATGACTGGATCGGAATTTATAAAATGGGACATATTCCGGGACAAGTTACGGCAACGGCCTATCAATATGTGACAACGGCTTCCGGAGCAAAGATCTTTACCAATTTACCAACCGGGTATTATTATGCCGAATATTTTTTACAGGATGGTTATAATGCTATTGGAAATAAAGCTTTCTTTAAAGTTGGAAATCTGGTTACCGAATTGTGGATTAACAAACCGGTTTACGATTTAGGAGAGCAAATTGTAGCTTCCTGGACCGATGCACCGGGGATTGTAAAAGACTGGTTGGGAATTTACCACGAAGGAGAAAATCCAAATATCGATCCGTTATTAAGTTATACCTATTTTAACGGTCAGGCGGAAGGAACCCTGGCGTTAACCGGAACGGCTTTACCAACAGAAACCGGAAATTACTTTCTGGTAATGTTCACCAACGATTCGTATAACGAAGTGTCCAACCGCGTTTCGTTTGAAGTAGTTGATGGTACTTTAGGCGGTGATAAATTTAAGATCGACAACGGATTAAAAGTGTATCCGAATCCAACGAATAATACGAATCAGACGATTGTTCAGTCGGATTATCCGATCGATCTGATCGAGGTTTTTAATACCGAAGGAAAACTAATGTATGCGACGAAAAACGTCAATAACAATAAATATTCATTGATCACTCAGGATTTACCAACCGGTGTTTATATCCTGAAAATTCATTCCCGAAAATTGTTTACTGCCAAGCTTATCGTTAAATAGTGGATTGTTTATATAAGGGCCAGGTAAACAACGAAAACTCCTGCAATTGCAGGAGTTTTTATTTTAAAGTTTTTATAAAAAAACGGTGTCGGTTGTATACGAAGCTTTTAAATCTTAATTTTTGTGATCGTGTATATCGCTATTCCTGTAATTTCAAGATTATAGTCTGAGTTTTAAAATCTAATAAATCTTTATTAAAAATACCATTGTACGTAAAAGATCTGTTTTTTGATTTACGATCTGATTTATGCAATGGCAGGTTTTCATTCTCAAATTCGATGGTGTCATAAAATACATCATTAATAAAAATATCCCATTTTGATTTACCTGAAATAGCATCAAAATTTTCAGCCTCACCCGTAAAAAATGTTTTATCAAAAGACATATTAAAAATGCCATTTAATTTTAAAACTGCTGTTTTCATTTTTATATAATATTTGACACTTCGCTATTTTTGAAGTATTTATAAAAGCTTATGCTCTGAAAGCTTGTTTTTAAACAATTCAAAATCTTTTTCAGGGAAAATTTTTGAAAGTACGTTGTAAGCTGTTTTGAGTTGGTTTAATTCTTTTGAATATCTTGAAACTTCATTCGGATCAGCAAATAGCATTTGCCAGTTTTCACAAGCCATTAATGCTACACAATTATTTAAATATTCTTCGAAAGTCAAATTAAGGTGAATCAAGTGCTCATCGTGAAATAAATAGATTTCTTTTTCAAAAATTTCTTTTGAAGCACCTTTTTGGTAATTAATGCATCCGAATTGATACTTTACATTGGTATTGTCAAAGACTCTTAAGTTTTTAATAATTTCATAATCTTTATTATCCTCTTCTACCAAATCAGTAAGCCAAGGTTTTTCATCTATAAAAACATAAGGATGATTAAAGGAATAGGACCCATAAAAACTTTGATTTTCGAAAGAACATTCATACTGCATCATGTTTTTCCAGGTTGCTTCGATCAATTCTTTAAAGGAATCATCTAATCCGAAGGTGTATTCCGGAACATAACTTTCGTCTTCGTCCTCATCATCTCCGTTTAAATTTATGAGTTGATTATTGAGCTGCGCTTGCATCAAATCTTCATTATCATCATATCGTGCATATACATCAAAATGGTCATTATTGTCTAATTCATTTTTTAAGTCTTTGAACTTGTTTGCTAAATCGTAAATCATTTTTTTATAATTATTGATTAAATTTATTTGGATATTTCACTTTGTGATATGGCTAATTGTTATCTGTTCTACAGGCAGTTTTGTCTTAAAAACCGGGCTAGGTTTCAGAGTCTGTGACAGACTTGTGCATAGCGCCCGAATATCTGAAGGTTTTAGTAAATATACAAATTAAGAATGTGCAAATATGTAAGTAATTTACGACTTTTCTATATTTAAAAACAAAAACATTTTAAAGAAAATTTTTATCAATTAGCAAGCGAACAAAAAATGGAAGACTATCAAATAAAAATTAAGCAATTTGAAAAAGATGCTTTGACCGAATTCAAATCTGGAAATACAGAAAATGCAATTGTTTTATTTAAAAATGCCTGGGATGTTTTACCGGAACCCAAAACGGATAAGCCCGAAAGTTACTTAATTGCCAATTCATTGGTTTTTGCACTTAATAAAGTGGAAAAGTATGAAGAAGCATTAGAGTGGCAAAAAAACTTATCAAAAGTGCTTTAGACAGACATGATGATGGCGACCGGGAATATATGGCTGGCAGGGTATTATATCATTTAGAAAGAAAAGATGATGCCTGGAAGTATTTTGATGTTGCTAATGATAAGTCGGAAGGACGTTGTTTTATTGGAGCTGACAAAAAAGAATATTCCGATTTCTTTAAAAACAAAGCCTAATCCGGTTTGATATAGAATAGTTTACACCTGTCCGGTTTTTAAAACCAGACAGGTGTTTGATTTTTAGAATAATACGTCATGGATATCCGTGTTTTTATCAAAAACGCTTTTCGCAAACGGACACAGCGGCATGATTTTAATATGATTCTTGCGGGCAAAAGCTACGGCTTCCATCACCATGTTTTTCCCTACATTTTGTCCTTTAAAATCCGGATTTACTTCGGTATGATCGATGATAATTTTGTCCGAACCTGCCCAGCTATAAGTCATTAATCCGGCTTCTTTTCCATCGGAAATGGCTTTAAAAAATCCTTTTTTGTCGTTGTTGATTTGTTCTATGGTCATAATTGTATTTACTGTACGGTTGTTGTAATTTCTATAGGATTGGTTAATGTTTTGTGTATCGGGCAACTGTTGGCGATCACTTTTAAACGTTCTTTCTGAGTTTGGTCCAGATTTCCGGTAAACTCAATTTTGCGTTCCAGCCGGGTGACGTTGGCAGCCGCATCACGATCGAAAGTAACATCGATAGCAATACTTTCGACATCCCAACCTTTACGATCGGCATACATTCGAAGCGTAATAATGGTACAACTGGCAAGAGCAGCTGCAAATAATTCCTGTGGTGCGAATCCAAGATCCTGTCCACCCATATCTTCCGGTTCGTCCGAAATAAGACGGTGCTTCCGGGCGGTTATTGCCGTGGTATAACGATCTTTTCCAATTTGTGCCGTGATCCTTTCCATAGGCTTAAAATTTAGGTGGTGGCGGTAACGGAACAAACTCAGTTTCTCCCGGAACTTTCGGAAATTCCTGTTTTTCCCAACGTTCCTTGGCTGCTTCGATCAAGGCTTTGTCGGAAGCGACAAAATTCCAGAAAATAAAACGTTCTTCCGGAAAGGCTTCTCCGCCGAAAATATAAACGGTGGTGTTTTCACCCATTTCAAATTCGCAAAGCGTACTGTCTTTTGCGATCAGAATTTGTTTCGGATCAAAGGTGTTTCCGTCACTTTTAATACTACCTTCGAGTATGTATAGGGCGCTTTCTCCATATAAATCGTTTCCGATACTTACTTTTTGTGCTGAAGTACTTTTAATTTCTATAAAATACAACGGACTGTAAACTGGTACGCCTGATTTGCGACCAAAAGCTTCTCCGGCTATTAGTTTAAAAGAAAGTCCGTTTTCTTCCCAATGCGGCAAATCTTCTTTGTCGACATGTACAAATGACGGTTCCATTTGTTCCAGTTCTTTAGGCAAAGCGACCCAAATCTGTAATCCGTGTAATACTTTATCCGATGTTCGCAAATACTGCGGTGTTCTTTCAGAATGTACAATTCCCTTTCCGGCAGTCATCCAGTTTACGGCACCCGGTTGAATTTCAATTTCCGACCCCAGACTGTCTTTGTGCATAATACTGCCTTCAAACAAATAAGTTAAAGTCGATAAGCCAATATGCGGATGCGGCGCGACATCAAGGTTTTGATAGTCTTTTAAATAGGCCGGGCCCATATGGTCGATAAAAGCAAAAGGACCAACCGTTCGTTTTTCGCGAAAGGGTAAGAGGCGCCCTACCATAAAGTTACCGATATTGGCAGCGCGCTCTTCTATGATTAATTGAATATTAGACATTTTTTATGTTGTTTTTTAGTTTTTTTAGTCTTCCAGATAACCGAAACGTCCCATATTAACGTCTTCAAAAGCCTGGATAATTTCCTCGCGGGTGTTCATCACAAACGGCCCATGTGCGGCAATCGGTTCGTTAATCGGGGCTCCGCTTAAAATTAATACAATCGTGTCGTTTTCCAATGCTTCTATCAAAAAATCTTCTCCTTCATTTTCAAACAAAACAAAATGATCCGTTGGGATTTCTTCCGCTTCGTTCACTTTTATGCTGCCCTGAATAACCAATAAAGCGGTATTATAGGCTGCGGGAAATGAAAACCAGGCTTTTCCGCCTTTGTTTAATTTTGCATTTTGCAGGTGTACCGGTGTAAATGTAGAAGCGGCACCTTTTACGCCTTGATATTCTCCGGCAATGACTTCAATTAATCCTGCATTGTCCGGTAAAATGTATTTTTCAATCTGATCATTGATAATACCCTGGTATTTCGGTTGCGACATTTTGTCTTTGGCCGGAAGGTTTACCCATAATTGTACCATCTGGAATTCGCCACCGGTTTTACTAAATTCTTTTTCGTGGTATTCTTTGTGTAATACCCCGGAAGCAGCTGTCATCCATTGTACATCGCCTTCGCCAATTACACCGCTGTTTCCTGAACTGTCGTGGTGAGCTACTTTTCCTTTATAGGCAATGGTAACCGTTTCAAATCCACGGTGTGGGTGAACGCCAACGCCTCTTGGGATTTCGGAAGGGGCAAAGTGGTATTTGGAATTATAGTCCATCATAATAAACGGACTCATACGTTCCATATCCAAATGATAGCCACTTGGAATAAAATTGTGCACGCGAAAACCGTCGCCTACAAAATGCGGGGTTTTAGGTGCGACTACGATTTCAATATTTTTTGTTGCCATGATTGTTCCTTTTTAAAAGTTATAGTACAAAATTACTATCCGAACATTGTTTAGGCATTGATCTAGGATAAGAAATGCAATCAATAGGGTTTGAAATTGCGTTTGGCGAGTTCTTTCCGTACACGACTTAAACTTTCGGGCGTAATGCCCAGATACGAAGCGATCATCCATTGCGGAACGCGTAGGGTTACATCCGGATACAGTTTTATAAAGTCGAGATACCGTTGTTCGGCTGTGGCGGCAAGTAACAGGTTAATTCGTTTTTGTAAATGCCGGATATGATTTTGCAGTGCCTTTTCGTTAAAAATACGGAATGCGGCACTTATTTCGGACGCCTTGTGGATAAATTGCTGGTCGAGATAAACAAAAGTGGTCGGTTCGACTGCATCGATAAAAAAATCGGACGGTTCGTTAAAAAAAATACTACTCCGGTCGCTGATAATCCAGTTTTCAGTGGCAAATTGTATAATGTGTTCTTTTCCGGAATCATCAATAGTATAGGAGCGAAGCAAACCCTGTTCTACAAAAAAGGAATGATGACAAATTTCGCCCTGTTGTAACAGTATTCCTCCTTTTTCAATTGTGGCTGTTTTTAGATTTTGGGTAAGCGCTTCGAATTGTTCTTCCGTTATTCCGGCTTTGGATTGCAGGTAATTTTTCAGATTGGGTAATGCGGCTGTCATATTCAAATATAGTTATATTTTTCCGGGAAACAGACCGATTTTAGACTTTTTTAAGGTTCCGTTACAAAGCAGTATCCTTTCTCTTAAAATTTGTTTTTTAGGAAAAGCATTTCGCAGTTTACACAAATTTATTGTACTTTTACCCTCCAAACACAACACTTCATTATGAGTCAAAAAATATTGCTCACTTCGAAAGAAGTCAATATCATTCTGCACCGTTTGGCCTGTCAGTTAATCGAGAAACATCTTGATTTTACAAACACTATTCTTATCGGGATTCAACCCAGAGGGAAGTATTTAGCAGAACGAATCAAAGCACTTTTAGAAGATGAATATCAGGTAAAAGACGTAGCACTCGGCTTTTTGGATATCACATTTTTCAGAGATGATTTCCGTCGGAATGAAAAACCGCTGGAAGCCAATAAAACCCAGATTGATTTCCTGGTGGAAGACAAAAAAGTGGTTTTTATCGACGACGTTTTATATACGGGACGTAGTATCCGATCGGCTTTAACCGCAATTCAATCGTTTGGCCGACCGTCGGAAATTGAGTTACTGGTATTGATCGACCGTCGTTTTAGCCGTCATTTACCAATCCAACCGGATTACCGCGGACGACAGGTGGATGCGATTAACAACGAAAGGGTGATCGTAAACTGGAAACAGAATGAAGGAGCCGATGAAGTCCTATTAGTGTCTAAAACAACAACCAACAACTAATTAAGCAACAACACAACAATGAAAGAGTTAAGTGTCAATCATTTACTTGGAATAAAATACATCAATAAAAACGATATCGATCTGATTTTTGAAACGGCAGATCATTTTAAAGAAGTAATTAACCGACCCATTAAAAAAGTTCCGTCTTTACGGGATGTGACTATTGCGAATATTTTCTTCGAAAACAGTACCCGGACAAAATTGTCGTTCGAATTGGCGCAGAAACGTTTATCGGCCGATGTAATCAGTTTTTCCGCAGCACAATCGTCAGTAAAAAAAGGGGAGACGTTAATCGATACGGTAAACAACATCCTTTCGATGAAAGTTGATATGGTAGTTATGCGGCACAGTAATCCGGGCGCGGCACATTTTCTGTCGCAAAATGTAAACGCCAGTATTGTAAATGCCGGTGACGGTGCACACGAACATCCGACACAAGCGTTACTGGACAGTTTTTCCATCCGCGAAAAACTAGGTGAAGTAGCCGGAAAGAAAATCGTAATTGTAGGGGATATTTTGCACTCCCGAGTAGCCTTATCGAATATTTTTGCACTACAAATGCAAGGTGCCGAAGTTAAAGTTTGCGGACCCAATACGCTAATTCCGAAGTATATTGAAAGTCTTGGTGTAAAAGTTGAACCAAACCTACGTAAAGCATTGGAATGGTGTGATGTAGCAAATATGCTACGCGTTCAGAACGAACGAATGGATGTGAATTATTTCCCATCTACGCGGGAGTATGCCCAGCAATATGGTGTCGATAAAGCCTTACTGGATTCCTTAAATAAAGAAATTATAATCATGCACCCGGGACCGATTAATCGCGGTGTTGAAATCACTTCAGATGTAGCCGATTCACAACAATCGGTTATCCTGAATCAAGTCGAAAATGGTGTCGCTATCCGAATGGCGGTTATCTATTTGCTGGCTTCAAAAATTAAATAGCCCAAAATGAAAAAATGGTTTGCGTTAGTATTGCTTTCTTTTATACTGTCAGGATGTACACTGGCCGAATTTTGTTGCATCCGGAACTATACCAACCAACCCATGCAGATTTCATTTCCTGAAAAATCATTTCATCACGGTTTTCAGATTGAAATCAAAAACTGGTTACTAACGGAAAACGAGATTAAAAGTGATTCTTTTCTAAGGTATTTTAAAACCTGGAAAAAATCTGTTAAAAACAATAGAGTCGTGTTTACGGTTCCGGCGCAGAGTACGGTTTATCTGGAACGTTTTAAAATTAACTTTAAAGGAATGAAAATCAATACGCTTTTGCCGGGTAAGGACTATCAAAAGATTAAAGCCCGAAAAGAAGTGTATAAACCCAGCTTTATGAGTGTGGTGTATTGTCTGGATTTAAAAATGAAGAAGGATGAAGAATAATGATAAAACAAAGGTCATTGTTGGCATCGTTATAGGAGTTATCGTTTTTATAGCGATCTTTTTTGCGGTACACAATTTAATGAAACCGTCGTTGGAAAGTTATTTGACTACGGTATCGCATGAAATCAATAAACAATGTCCTATTCCGGTCGATCGTGAAACCCGACTTGATAATTCGATGGTATTGCCTAATAAAGTATTCCAGTACAATTATACACTGATCAATCTTAATAAAGAACAGGTTGATATTGATCAGGCACAAAAAGTAATCGAACCCAATTTGATCAGCAATATCAAAACCAATCCCGATATGAGCTATTTTCGGGACAATAAAGTTCAGATTATTTACTCCTATCGTGATAAAACAGGTGCTTTTTTATTTAAAATCAGGATCACTCCTGAAATGTACACCAATTAGTCCGTTTATTTCCGTACAGTATTCTAAAAATACTGTAAATTAGCATTTATATTAAGTATAACGAATGAAAGTAGAAGAGAAAGGTCATACCATTATCATCAAAGATACCGAAGGAAACATCCAGACTTTTCTGGAAAAAGTTACGGATCAGCACAATAGTTACAAAAATCACAACCTGGTTTTGGATGTAACTCAGGATGAAAGTGTAACCATAGCCTCCTTAAAATTATGTTCCCCTTTGTCAAAAATCCATAAAAAAGGGAAAAAGTCTTTTGTAATAGTCGCCAATGCTATCGATTTTAATAGTGTTCCGGCTTCTCTTTTGGTCGTTCCGACACTGTTGGAAGCGCATGATATGATTGAAATGGAAGAGATCGAACGCGATTTAGGCTTTTAATCCGACCGCAATTTCATGAAATTAACCATATTAGGCTGTTATGCAGCCACACCCCGGACTATTACCAATCCGACCGCACAGGTTTTAGAAATCCAGAACCGGATGTTCCTGATCGATTGTGGCGAAGGTACGCAGGTGCAGTTACGTAAAAATAAAATTCGGTTTTCAAAAATCGAACATATTTTTATTTCCCATTTGCACGGCGATCATTTTTATGGTTTGGTTGGATTAATCTCCACTTTTATGCTCCTAAACCGGGTGGCCGATCTACATGTTTACGGACCAAAAGGAATCAAAGAAGTCATCCTGCTACAATTGCGTTTGTCCGGTTCGTTTACCGGTTATAACCTCTATTTCCATGAACTGGAAAGTACCGAAAGTGAAGTGGTTTATGAAGACGATAAAGTTTTGGTGCGAACCATTCCGCTAAAACACCGTGTGTATACGAATGGTTATCATTTTCAGGAAAAAGAAAAAGAACGCAAACTGGACATTAATGCTATTTTGAATTACGGGATTGATCAATGTTACTATCAGAAAATTAAAAATGGGGGGGATATCACGTTAGACGATGGTACTGTTATCCCCAATAAAAAAATAACAACCGATCCGGAACCGCCAAAAAGTTATGCCTTTTGTTCCGATACGGTGTACGATGAAACCCTTGTTCCTCAGATTGAACAAACTACAGTACTTTACCACGAAAGCACCTTTCTGGAGTCAGAAGCACATCTGGCCGAAAAAACCCTGCACACTACGGCAAAACAGGCAGCAAATATCGCCCGACTTGCGAACGTAAAACAGCTTTTATTGGGACATTATTCAACCCGATATGAAAAAATAAGTCTGTTCCGCGAGGAAGCCGAAACGATTTTTCCAAATGTGTTGTTGAGTGATGATGGAAAAGTGTTCGAATTTTAACGGGGATTTTTTAATCCGCATTTTAAAACTTTCTAATTTAGCATTGCTAATTATAATACCGATACCATGAGTGATTTGAGCAACTACAGAAAGTCCTACGAAAAATCGGCTTTGGTCGAAACCGCTATTCCGGAAGATCCAATCAATCTTTTCCAGCGCTGGTTTTATGAAGTGGAAGATTTTGGCGGTATTGAAGAAGTGAATGCCATGACGGTGTCGACGATTGGTTTGGATGGTTTTCCGAAATCGCGTATTGTACTGCTTAAAAAATTCAACGAAGAAGGTTTTATTTTTTTTACCAATTATAATTCTGAAAAAGGAAAGGCGATAACAGCCAATCCGCATATTTGTTTGTCTTTTTTCTGGCCTACAGCCGAAAGACAGGTGATCATTAAAGGGATTGCCGAAAAAACCTCCAAAACGGTATCCGATAATTATTTTGACAGTCGTCCGGATGGTAGCAAATTAGGAGCGATCGCGTCCGATCAGAGTGATGTGATTCCATCCCGCGATTATCTCGAACAAAAACTGTCTGATCTCGAAAAAGCCTACGAAGGGAAGACCATTCCACGCCCGGAACATTGGGGTGGTTTTTTGGTTCGCCCGGTAGCTGTAGAGTTCTGGCAAGGACGTCCCAACCGACTTCACGATCGTATCCGCTATTCATTGGAAGCGGATTACCACTGGAAAATAGAACGCCTTTCGTCCTAAAAATAAGACAATTAAGTCAAAAACGTTAATTTTTAAGTCATTTCATCGATTTTTTTTGCGCGTAATCGATATTAAAATACATTTGTAGCGTCTTTTATATGTAAAAGATTGCCCCTGTGTTTAATAGACTTGATTAATGCTTATGAGATTATTGCGTGGCGCATCGATTTTGATGTGCTTTTTGATGATGGCTTCCTGTTCGACAGAAAGTGCCAATGAAACCCCTACGGATTATAAGGTAGTAAATAATTTTACGTACAATCAGGAAGAATTACAGATTGAACAAAAAATTAACGAGTATCGGATTAGTAAAGGTCTAACACCTTTAGAAAAGATCAATCATATTTCGTATCTGTCTGAAGGGCACGACGAATATATGATTACCACTAAAATTGTGGATCATTCCTATTTCAATGAACGGGAGCAAAACCTGAAAACCACACTGGGCGCTAAAAAAGTAGGCGAGAATATTGCCTATGGTTACGAAACCATTTCGTCCACTTTTAATGCCTGGCTAAACAGCGATTTGCACCGGATGAATATTGAAGGGGATTATACAAATTTTGGCGTTGCCGTTCGAAAAGACAACAACGGGACTATGTACATTACAAACATTTTTATTAAAAAATAAACTGACCAGTACCAAAAATGCAAAAGCATCCTTTTTTTAAGAGGATGCTTTTGTCGTTTAAAGCAATATAATAAAATGAACACTTTACATTTTTATGACGATAAACTCGCTGCGTCTGTTTTGCTGATGCTCGGCTTCAGAGCAGGGAACACCGTCGGAGCAACGGTTTACCAGTTGGGTTTCACCATAACCTTTGGCGGTTAGACGATTGCGATCAATTCCGTGTTTTACCATATATTCCAAAGTCGATTTGGCTCTTCTGTCGGACAAACGTTCGTTGTAAGCATGTGTTTGTCGACTATCGGTATGCGAACGAATATCGAGGGTTATCGTCGGATGTTCTTTTAGAACGGTAATTACTTTTTGAAGTTCCACTTCGGCATCCGGACGGATGTTCCATTTATCCAGATCAAAATAGATGATTTCGATATCCAGTACTTTAGCCAGATCGATACCCGGTTCGATAGGAATAGCTTTTTTCTCCAGCTCGATGTTTACTATGGTTTCACCCGTTTTGGCTGGTATCATCACACTAACTTCCCGTGTCTGATAACCGTCATTTTCGGCTCTGACATAATAGGTTTTATCACAATCGATTGTTTCAAAACGATATAATCCGCCGGAATCCGTTTGGACAGAACTCATAGGTTTCATAGTGGCATCAAAAAGGGATACTTTGGCAGTGGCCAACGGTAATCCGCTTTCTTTATCGGTAATCATTCCTTTTAAAAGCTGTTCGCAACGGAATTCCTTAACCTTATAAATATCATCCGATCCTTGTCCACCATCCCGATTGGAACTAAAATAACCCATCTGTTTTTCAGTGTCCATGATCAACGCAAAATCATCTTTAGGACTGTTTAACGGACTTCCCAGATTTTCAGGAGTTGAATAACCGTCTTTTAGAATTTTGGATTTAAAAATATCCAATCCGCCAATTCCCAAATGCCCGTCGGAAGCAAAATACAATTCGTTTTTTTGCGATACAAACGGAAAGGTTTCCCTACCGGACGTATTGATGGTTTTTCCCAGATTTTCCGGTTTGCCATAGGTTCCATCGCTATTGATGGCTACTTTATAAATATCGGAGTTTCCAAGGCTACCGGGCATATCGGACGAAAAATACAGTGTTTTTTCATCCGGACTCAATGCCGGATGTGCCGTACTGTAATTGTTGCTGTTAAATGGCATTTCGGTCACATTATCCCATTTTCCGTCAGAGAGTACCGCCTTATAAATTTTTAATTTTACAATCCGGTCGGAACTTTTTCCTTTTTTACCATCGTTATAATTGTTTCGGGTAAAATACATCGTAGTACCGTCTTTTGTAAATACCGGCGTCGCTTCGTGGAAACGGGTGTCGATACTTTCCGAAAACTTTTGAGCAGGAGCGAGGTAACCATCATCGGATATCTGAGCCGCATAAAGTTTAGTAAAATACTGATTCGTCCATCGGTGTTTGCGATGAAACACACCACCGGTATCGCGGGCTGAAGCAAAAACAACTTCGTTATTGTAAAACGCTGGGCCATAGTCCGAATATTTAGTATTGGTTCCGGAATTTTCCACTTTAAAACGTCCGGAATCTTCACGCAACTTTTTAGCATAATCCGGATTATTAAGTAGTTCACCAGCCGCCGGGTCATTGGTTTTTTTATAAAAAGTGGCCAACATTTGATCGGCTTTGTCATATTGCCCCACTGATTTTAAAGCCTGAGAATAGCGGAAATAATAGATCGGCTCGATGGTCTGGTTAAGAGCAAAAAGCTCCCCATACCATTTTTCGGCCTTATCCAATTCGCCATTAAAATAATAGGCATTTCCAAGATTTTCGAACAGGTTTGCGGACTTATATCCTTTTTCCGCCACTTTTTCGTAAACTTTGATCGCGTCTATATAGGCATAGTGGTCGTATTTTTTATCGGCGTTGTTTATCCTGGCTTTTTGGGCGAAGGAAACAGTTGTACCGATAAAAGCGAACAGAAGTATAACTATTTTTTTCATGATCATAAAATTTAGAAGAAACGAGGCGTTAACACCCGGTTATAGTTATTGAAAAACTCGAAACGGAGGAAAATCTCATGGGATCCCGAATTGTAGTTCGCCAATCGGGTAGTTTCTGCATCATAAGCATAGCCGATAAACCAGGAATCCGATATCTGAAATCCGGCCAGTGCACTTACGGCAGCATCCCAACGATAGGCCACACCAAGGGTAAGTTTGTCACTAATCAGAAAGTTTCCGGATACATCAACTTGTAACGGTGCGCCTTCTACCGCTTTTACCAACAAGGCCGGTTTGAATTTTAATTCACTGCTAAAATCAAACACATGTCCTGCGATAAAATAATAGTGTAGTCGCTCTTTGGTTACCGAAACAGAATTGTCTTTATAATGTTTGGTTTCCAGAAAATTAGGGACCGACAAACCAAAATAGGTGTTATCGGAATGCACATAAATTCCGGCGCCCACATTAGGGCTAAAATCCATATTGAGATTCTGAAACTGCGGATCGCCCTGATGCTGGATATTCAGTTTGTTAATATCCAGGCTAAACAGATTAGCCGTTCCTTTTATTCCAAAGGAAACCGTATAGTCTTCTGATGCCTGTATACTATAGGAAACGTCTACCGAGATATTGTTCTCGGTAGCCGGACCTATTTGATCATTTATAAATGATAAACCTAAACCCACTTTCGAATCATTTATAGGAGTGTTGATAGACGCAGTAGCTGTAGTTGGTGCTCCGTCTAATCCGACCCATTGCCGTCTGTACATTCCAAAAATACTCATCGCGCCACGCGAACCCGCATAGGCCGGATTAATAGTAATTGTATTGTACATATACTGAGTATATTGTGAGTCCTGTTGCGAATATCCGGTGGTACCCATCAATATCAGTGCGAATAATATAAGATATGTTTTCATGTATCCTTACTTTAAATTGAACTAAGAATAAAGCTATTACTACTATCGGTTAAGATATAAATAGCCCGTTTTAGTAAATTCGGTACCACTTTCGTTTTTATATTTCAAAATATAAAAATAAGTGCCATCGGGTAATTCGGCTCCTTTGTTAAAGGTAGCTCGTCCTTCCGATACGCCCCGGAATACCCGGGTTGTATTATCGTAACCATCGGTACTGAATACTAATATACCCCATCTGTTGTAAATTTCAACATTGTTTTGTGGATAACAGCTAATTCCGTCAATAAAAAAGACATCATTATAACCATCATCATTTGGCGATACGGCATTATAGACATTTATAGAACAGGCCGGTAGTACAATACATCTGTCGTGTACTTCTATATTGATCTCAAAAATACGCGGACAGTCTCCATTTGAAATGGTATAGCGGACAATATAGTTACCTAATGCTACCTGATTAGGACTAAATATACTGCCTTCTAAGGCTGCTCCGGCATTTGTTGTTGACCAAGTGCCATCCTGTGGCGTTCCCTCCGGTAAGATACTAAAAAGATTAACAGGTTCATCCTTAATACAAATCGCTTTTGATACTACTGTAAGCGGATTATTAATCGTAACATTCACAGTTTGTGTGTAGGTTTGCGTATTAAAGCAGACATCGCTAACCGTCCAGGTGCGAATAATGCTATAGGATTGTGCCGTTTGATTCGCTGTCGTTTCGCTATATTCTACCGTTACCGTACCGCCACAATTATCGGCAAAAGTTGGTTCCGGAACCGGTGGAATATTAGCACAATCGGCAGTAACCTCAGTATCGAGAGTCGATGTTAGCGATGGTGCGATATCGTCCGAAACGGTTATGATCTGGATACTGTTTGACGTGTTGCCACAAGCATCCGTAAAAGCCCATGTTCTTGTGATTATATACGAATTTGGACAATTACCCGGAGTAGTCACATCCACGCCTTGTACGGTTATGGCTCCAGAACAGTTATCAGTTGCTGTTAGGCTTATCATTGCCGGAACGTCGCTACCACAAACAAGTGTGATATCTGCCGGAGCAGCTGGTGCTACTGGTGGAACATTATCATTTACAGTAATGTTTTGCGATACGCTGGATGTATTGCCACAAGCATCGGTAAAGGTCCAGGTTCTTACTATAGTATAGGAATTCGGACAGTTACCCGGAGTAGTCACATCCACACCTTGTACGGTTATTGCACCGGAACAGTTATCGTTTGCTGTTAAGCTGATCATTGCCGGAACATCACCGCCACATGAAAGTGTGATATCAGCCGGAGCAGCTGGTGCTACTGGTGGAACATTATCATTTACAGTAATGTTTTGCGATACGCTGGATGTATTACCACAGGCATCGGTAAAGGTCCAGGTTCTTACGATAGTATAGGAATTCGGACAATTACCTTGAGTCGTTACATCTACACCTTGTACCGTGATTTCACCGGAACAGTTATCAGTTGCTGTTAAACTGATCATCGCCGGAACGTCGCTACCACAAGCAAGTGTGATATCTGCCGGAGCGGTTGGTGCTACTGGCGCAATAGTATCATTTACATTTATGTTTTGCGATACGCTGGATGTATTGCCACAGGCATCGGTAAAGGTCCAGGTTCTTACGATAGTATAGGAATTCGGACAATTACCTTGTGTGGTTACATCCACGCCTTGTACCGTGATTTCACCGGAACAGTTATCAGTTGCTGTTAGGCTTATCATTGCCGGAACATCACCGCCACAGGAAAGTGTTACATCTGCCGGAGCAGCTGGTGCTACTGGCGCAATATTATCGTTCACATTTATATTTTGCGATACACTGGATGTATTGCCACAAGTATCCGTAAAGGTCCAGGTTCTTACGATAGTATAGGAATTCGGACAGTTACCCGGAGTCGTTACATCCACGCCTTGTACCGTAATGGCTCCAGAACAGTTATCGTTTGCTGTTAGGCTTATCATTGCCGGAACATCACCGCCACATGAAAGTGTGATATCAGCCGGAGCAGCTGGTGTTACTGGTGGAACATTATCATTTACAGTAATGTTTTGCGATACGCTGGATGTATTACCACAGGCATCGGTAAAGGTCCAGGTTCTTACGATAGTATAGGAATTCGGACAATTACCCGGAGTCGTTACATCTACACCTTGTACGGTTATGGCTCCGGAACAGTTATCATTAGCTGTTAAGCTGATCATCGCCGGAACGTCGCCACCACAAGTAAGTGTGATATCGGCAGGAGCAGTTGGCGCAACCGGCGCAATAGTATCATTAACAGTAATGTTTTGTGATACGCTTGATGTATTGCCACAAGCATCCGTAAAGGTCCAGGCTCTTACGATAGTATAGGAGTTTGGACAATTACCCGGAGTAGTTGCATCTACACCTTGTACCGTGATTTCACCGGAACAATTATCAGTTGCTGTTAAGCTGATCATCGCCGGAACGTCACCGCCACAAGCAAGTGTTACATCTGCCGGAGCAGCTGGTGCTACTGGCGCAATAGTATCATTTACATTTATGTTTTGCGATACGCTGGATGTATTGCCACAGGCATCGGTAAAGGTCCAGGTTCTTACGATAGTATAGGAATTCGGACAATTACCTTGTGTGGTTACATCCACGCCTTGTACCGTGATTTCACCGGAACAATTATCAGTTGCTGTTAAGCTGATCATCGCCGGAACGTCACCGCCACAAGCAAGTGTTACATCTGCCGGAGCAGCTGGTGCTACTGGCGCAATAGTATCATTTACATTTATGTTTTGCGATACGCTGGATGTATTGCCACAGGCATCGGTAAAGGTCCAGGTTCTTACGATAGTATAGGAATTCGGACAATTACCTTGTGTGGTTACATCCACGCCTTGTACCGTGATTTCACCGGAACAATTATCAGTTGCTGTTAAGCTGATCATCGCCGGAACGTCACCGCCACAAGCTACGCTTATTGCAGCCGGAGCAGCTGGTGCTACTGGTGGAACATTATCATTTACAGTAATGTTTTGCGATACACTGGATGTATTGCCACAAGCATCCGTAAAGGTCCAGGTTCTTACGATAGCATAGGAATTCGGACAATTACCTTGTGTGGTTACATCCACGCCTTGTACCGTGATTTCACCGGAACAGTTATCAGTTGCTGTTAAATTGATCATCGCCGGAACATCACTGCCACATGAAAGTGTGATATCAGCCGGAGCAGCTGGTGCTACTGGTGCAATAGTATCATTTACAGTAATGTTTTGTGATACGCTTGATGAGTTACCACAGGCATCGGTAAAGGTCCAGGTTCTTACAATAGTATAGGAATTCGGACAGTTACCTGGAGTCGTTACATCTACACCTTGTACGGTTATGGCTCCGGAACAGTTATCATTGGCTGTTAAGCTGATCATCGCCGGAACGTCACCGCCACAAGCTACGCTTATTGCAGCCGGAGCAGCTGGTGCTACTGGTGGAACATTATCATTTACAGTAATGTTTTGCGATACACTGGATGTATTGCCACAAGCATCGGTAAAGGTCCAGGTTCTTACTATAGTATAGGAATTCGGACAATTACCTTGTGTGGTTACATCCACACCTTGTACCGTGATTTCACCGGAACAGTTATCATTGGCTGTTAAGCTGATCATCTCTGGAACGTCGCCACTACAAGCAAGTGTGATATCTGCCGGAGCGGTTGGTGCTACTGGCGCAATAGTATCATTAACAGTAATGTTTTGTGATACGCTTGATGTATTGCCACAAGCATCGGTAAAGGTCCAGGTTCTTACTATAGTATAGGAATTCGGACAATTACCTTGTGTGGTTACATCCACGCCTTGTACCGTGATTTCACCGGAACAATTATCAGTTGCTGTTAAGCTGATCATTGCCGGAACATCACCGCCACAGGCAAGTTTTACATCTGCCGGAGCAGCTGGTGCTACTGGCGCAATATTATCGTTCACATTTATGTTTTGTGATACACTGGATGTATTACCACAAGCATCGGTAAAGGTCCAGGTTCTTACGATAGTATAGGAATTCGGACAGTTACCCGGAGTAGTCACATCCACACCTTGTACGGTTATTGCACCGGAACAGTTATCGTTTGCTGTTAAGCTGATCATCGCTGGAACATCGCCACCACAAGCAAGTGTGATATCTGCCGGAGCGGTTGGTGCTACTGGCGCAATAGTATCATTAACAGTAATGTTTTGTGATACGCTTGATGTATTGCCACAAGCATCGGTAAAGGTCCAGGTTCTTACGATAGTATAGGAATTCGGACAGTTACCCGGAGTGGTTACATCCACACCTTGTACCGTAATGGCACCGGAACAGTTATCATTGGCTGTTAGGCTGATCATTGCCGGAACGTCGCCACTACAAGCAAGTGTTACGTCTGCCGGAGCAGCTGGTGCTACTGGTGGAACATTATCATTTACAGTAATGTTTTGTGATACGCTGGATGTATTACCACAGGCATCCGTAAAGGTCCAGGTTCTTACGATAGTATAGGAATTCGGACAGTTACCCGGAGTGGTTACATCCACACCTTGTACCGTAATGGCACCGGAACAGTTATCATTGGCTGTTAGGCTGATCATCGCCGGAACAGCACTACCGCAGACTACGGTTATAGCAGCTGGTGGCGTTGGCACTACCGGTGGGGTAGTATCTTTTATAGTAATCTGTTGTGTAAAATGCTGATTCGCTGCACAAGCGGTACTAATCGTAAAAGTTCGGGTTACAACCAACGGACAAGTACCGGATTGGGTATCGACGTAGGTAATGGTATAGTTTAACGATTGGTTTGTTGTGCTTCCGCCCGCGGCTAAAAATTGAGCCAGACTAATGCTAACTGGTGTTGCACTATATACCTGACCCGTTATGGAACCGGTACTACAACCTTCGAGTGTAAAGTTAGCCGGAGCTGTAATAACAGGACTCGTAGCAATGCTGATTTTGAAGGTGTAATAGCAATCGGTGCTTCCCGGTGGAATACCATAATAGGTTTGTGTTCCTACAGTAGCCGGAAACGGATTAGAGGCGGTATATTCGACAGTGCCGGAACCAACCGGATAGCTGTTGTAAAAACGGGTTCCCGGAGGAAAGGCTCCGCTCACTTGTGATACCGCAATACTACCGGAAGCATTACAAAAATTAAATACAATTTCATCCGGTGTATTCTGACAATGACTGTTTACATAGTCCTGCGAATTAATGCTTATGGTCAACGGATCTTTTATAGGTTCGCCCTGACATATTCCAGAAGCCGTATAACCCTGAATAAACGGTTTGGTTGTAACGGCAACTCCTGAAATAGCACCGACACCGTTTATATAACCGTATATGGTTATCGCCGGACTACAGTGCATATTTTTGAGTATGCTACAATCTTCGGTTGCTTTTAATTTAAACGTAAGTTCGCCTAAAACATCCGATGGATTGGCCGGTAACGGAAGTGTTCCGATATTCCAGATAATGGAGCCGTTTGCACCTTGAGATGGGTTAAACGATACGGTATTCGGACTCGGAGCCGGACTAAAAAGGATGTTACCCGAAGCACTACCATTTACATAACTCGCGGTAAAAGGCACCGGTATTTCTACGGTTGCATTGTTAATGGCTTCCGATCCTTCGTTTAAAACTTTTATTTTAAACTCGATTTCCTGTCCCGGTAAAACAGTTAACGGTCCGCTTACAGGGTTACCATTTATCGTGGTAACGGACGAAATTCCCTGAGGTTGCGGAACATAGGCATCGACCGACATGGCTATCGTAAAAATAGAGTAGGTGTCTTGCGTGGTTCCATACCGGAATTTGGTAGACGTCTGGTTATTGGTGATAACACTGTTTCCGGAATTCGGTATCGTAAACATACTGATATCCAAACCGGTATTGTTCAACAGGTTTGGATTTAGGGTGTTGCCACCGGTGAGTATCGATGAATTAAAAAAGTTTGTGGTTGTATTTCCGGAATGATTCAGATCCAGCCAGCTGTTATCGCTTTGTTTTTGGATACTGAAATAATCTCCGCTAATACCGCGATCACCTTCACCCGCCATTAAGCCAAGTTTTAGATTAACCGGACCGGTCTGAACGGTGTTAAATCCCGATACCGGTAATTCAAAACTGGTTGTATTACTACCACTCACATAGGCGTGTCCGTCGAAAACGGTTACATCACGCCATTTCATTTTGGAGTTTTCATAAATCACAATTAATCCCCAACCGCCATAATATCCTACAGATCCTCCGTTGCCTTCTACCATCGCAACATCGGCTACGGTATAATCGCCCAAGCCGTATTGTTTTACGTAATCGGTTACTTCCGCATAGGCGGAATAGATAAAATCATCGGTGGAATTCGGATAGTAAATATCGTTGGTATTAGCCGTAACCGGTGTATAACCTGAAGCGCCCGGACCTTTTAATAAAACTTCTCTTTTGTTAAAGTTTTTGGTTACGCTAACGGTGCTTGAAATGCTTCCGCTAACGTTGGTATAGGCAAATGAAGTCGACTGGTATTGGGCTGTGGACTGGTTTTGTCGGGAGTCACGTTCCAAACCATTTACGATAAGGGTTATGCCTCCGGATTCGGTGTATACCGTAACCGGATCAAAGGTTACGACTCTGGTGTTTCCATTATTTGTCACAACCTGATTGGTTGGATTGATCCAGCTTCCGCTGTTAATGCGATAGCGGATGTATGGTGTGGCATTCTGGAATTCGAATTGAACCGTATTTCCGTTACCATTAAAATCATAGCGAACATAATAGCTGTTATTATTTCCCTGACGCGAAACACTCATCGTATATTGCGAATTCGTAATCGCATCATTATGGCCAACGGTTTGATTACTGTTTACAGGTTGTGGAGCGCCCGGAAAATTTTTAGTCACCGAAAAAGTATCGGGACTGGAACTGCCATTGGAAGCTCTGGCCGACCAATATAGTCCGGCATAGATAATTTTGGAACAGTTAGGAATCGCACCGTTTTCGGTCGAAAAGTTTAGTGTTGCGGAAGATGAATTTAATGTATTTGGATCACTGTCTACATCTACATATTGCATATCGTTGTTACTGTTGTTCGTGTTGTCCCCATAATTTACCAATGACAGGTTGGTATTCCCGATCATGGTAAAATCGCCCTGGATGTTATAAATCTTTTTAGTTGGCGAATACTGAGAGGTTCGTTGGGTAAACGGAACCCGAACTTGCGAAAACACACTAATGGCTGTAAACATCAAAAAAGAGGTTAGCAGGAATTTGGTGTATGTCGCCGATATGATACTACTTAATTGGGTAAAGTTTCTCATAATCTGATGACTTTTAATAAAATTTAACTGGGTATGGATATCGAGTATATGATCAAATAATCATGACGATTATTTAGAAACAGGCTTTTGATATAATCCGGATTGCATTTAAAATCACAGATAATATAGATATACTTCAGATTCTTGAATTTTTCAAGTGCTGTCGGATCGATCCTTGCTGCGTCATTGGCACTGAGCTTAAGAGTAAGCATTTCCAATGAACCGATGTTATCCATCGCGAGCAATTGCCTGAATGAAGTCGCATCAACTTCGGCATAATACAAATTACCTTGCGTTAAATTTTTCTCTTTACCATTAAGGATGTAAAGTTTGGGATGCAATTCTTTTAATAATGATTTTACATGATCATAATCAAAAGCGGAACCTTCTTTTTTACTTCCATACCCGTTGTTTGTCATTAAATCCTGGTAGGATATAAAAGTTTGTGAATGTACCGTTTCTGCCAGGAGGAATAGCAGAAACAGTACGGCTGCTTTTTGTTTTAAAGCGTTCATAATCAATATATTTAATTAAGTTAGTTGCGAAACAAATGGCATAAGGAATCCCAGGGCGATAAAACTGTAGCGTTCTAACACCTATAGAAATACGGTATACAAAGTCATGGAACAAATTGTCAGGATAAGCGACAAAAAGTACGTAGCGACTTAATTAAAAGGGTAGTACTGTTTTAGGAAATGAAAAAGTAAAATGCGATATAAATTAGTGGTATCGCAATAGACATACGGATTTTATCGCGGAACATTGTGTGTATTTTAAGCGGAAGTGGTATTTACTTAAAATAAAAACAATGCCTTGCCGTGTTTCTAGTGATACTAAATTATTCAAATAAAATCGGGATTACTTCTTTTCGTAAGGTTTTTCGATAAAAGGACTTTTTTTATCTGTGAAGTAACGATTATTTTAGACTTGATTTGTTATATATTTCTTGTTTTTATAAAAATCCGACACAAGAATGTATGCGGTTTTGTTAAATTAAATAGACTTTATGGTTAATCAGACGGACAATTTCTCTGAGTTTTTTTTCTATTGAATAGGAATGGTTAGCTTTGTATCTGCATCTCTATTTATATAAAAAATAAAAGTTTTACTAAAATCCAATCCAAATACCCAAAATGCAAAAGCATCCTTTTTTAAAAAGGATGCTTTTGTCGTTTTAAAATAGATATAATTAAATAAAAAAGATTACATTTTTACGATGATAAACTCGCTACGTCTGTTTTGCTGGTGTTCGGCTTCAGAGCAAGGAACACGATCGGAACAACGGTTTATCGGTTGCGTTTCACCATAACCTTTGACGGTTAGACGATTGCGATCAATACCATGTTTTACTATATATTCCAAGGTCGAATTGGCCCTTCTGTCGGACAAACGTTCGTTGTATTGATGCGTTTGGCGGCTATCCGTATGCGAACGAATATCGAGGGTTATGGTTGAATGTTCTTTTAGAACGGTAATTACTTTTTGAAGTTCCACTTCGGCATCCGGACGGATATTCCATTTATCCAGATCAAAATAGATCGTTTCGAGGGGAAGCACTTTTGTCAGATCACTGCCTGATTTGATGGGAACACTTTTTTTCTCCAATTCGATATTTAGTGTGGTTTTACCTGTTTTGGCCGGTATGATCACACTGGTTTCCAGGGTTTGATATCCTTCATTTTCGGCTTTGATATAATAGATTTTATCACAATCGATCGTTTCAAAACGGTATAATCCGTTGGAATCGGTTTGGAGCGAATCAATTGATTTTCTATTAGCATCAAAAAGGGATACTTTGGCATTGGCCAACGGTAATCCGCTTTCTTTATCGGTGATTATTCCTTTTAAAAGCTGTTCGCAAGGCAATTCTTTAACCTTATAAATATCGTCGGATCCTTGTCCGCCATCCCGATTGGAACTAAAATACCCCATTTGTTTCTGACTGTCCATGATCAACGCAAAATCATCCTTTGGACTGTTCACCGGACTTCCCAGATTTTCAGGAGTCGAATAACCGTCATTTAAAATTTTGGATTTAAAAATATCCAGTCCGCCAATCCCTAAATGCCCGTCGGAAGCAAAATACAGTTCGTTTTTTTGTGAAACAAACGGAAAGGTTTCCCTTCCGGATGTATTGATGGTTTTCCCCAGATTTTCCGGTTTTCCATAGGTTCCATCGCTATTGATGGTTACTTTATAAATATCGGAATTTCCAAGACTACCGGGCATATCGGACGAAAAATACAGTGTTTTTTCATCCAGACTCAATGCCGGATGTGCCGTACTGTAGTTGTTGCTGTTAAACGGCATTTCGGTTACATTGTCCCATTTTCCATCGGAAAGTGTCGCTTTGTAGATTTTAAGCTTGATGATCCGGTCGGAACTTTTCCCTTTTTTTCTATTGTTATAATTATTCCGGGTAAAATACATTGTTTTACCATCTTTAGAAAATGCCGGGGTCGATTCATGAAAACGGCTATCAATATTTTTTGAAAACTTTTTTGTAGGTGACAGATAACCCTCCCCAGTGTTCTGTGCTACATAAAATTTAGTAAAATACTGATTGGTCCATTGGTGTTTCCGTTGAAATATGCCCCCGGCATCACGAGCAGAGCTAAACACTAACTCGTTATTATAAAAAGCCGGACCATAATCGGAATATTTGGAATTAATTCCAGTGTTTTCTACCTGAAAACGTCCGGAATCTTCCCGTAATTTCTGAATATAATCCGGGTTATTAAGTAGTTCATTAGCTAATGGATCGTTGGTTTTCTTATAGAAAACCAAAAGCATTTGGTTGGCTTTATCATAGTGCCCGATCGCTTTTAAAGTTTGAGCATACCGAAAATAAGAGATCGGTTCGACAGTCTGGTTAAGCGTAAAAAGTTTTTCGTACCATTTTTCTGCCTTATCAAGATCCCCGTTAAAATAATAGGAATTGCCCAGTTTTTCGAACAGGTTTGCCGATTTATACCCTTTTTTCGCCACTTTTTCATACATTTTAATAGCATCTATATAGGCATAATGATCGTATTTTTTATCAGCGTTGTTGATGCTGTTTTTTTGAGGAAAAGCAGCAGAATAACTGATCAAGGCTATTAGTAATATCACTTTTTTTTTCATCATCATACGATTTAGAAGAAACGCGGTGTGAGCACCCGGTTATAGTTATTGAAAAACTCATATCGAAGAAAAATTTCATGGGATCCCGAATTGTAATTGGCTAATCGCGAGGTTTCGGCATCATAAGCATAGCCGATAAACCAGGAATCGGATACCTGAAATCCGGCCAACGCACTTACAGCAGCATCCCAACGATAGCCAACACCAAGGGTAAGTTTGTCACTGATCAGGAAGTTCCCAGACAGGTCGACTTGTATCGGTGCGCCTTCTACTGCTTTTACCAACAGTGTCGGTTTGAATTTTAATTCACTGCTAAAATCAAATGTGTGTCCGGTGATAAAATAATAGTGTAGTCGTTCTTTGGTCACCGAAACGGAATTATCTTTATAATGTTTGGTTTCCAGAAAATTAGGAACCGAAAAGCCAAAATAGGTGTTATCGGAATGCACATAAATTCCGGCGCCGACATTAGGACTGAAATCCATATTAAGGTTTTGAAACTGCGGATCACCCTGCTGTAGTATATTTAGTTTATTAATATCCAAACTAAACAGATTGGCTGTGGCTTTGAGTCCAAACGAAATCTTATACCTTTGTGAAGGTTGTATGGTATATGAAAAATCCATCGAAAAGTTGTTTTCAGATGAAGGTCCTATTCTATCGTTTGTAAACGATAATCCCAAACCGATTTTTTCATTTTTATGCGGCGTATTCACTGAGAGCATTACGGTAACCGGTGCTCCGTCTAATCCAACCCATTGTTGTCTGTACATCCCAAAAATACTCGTTGTGCCTCGCGAACCCGCATAGGCCGGATTAATCATGATTGTGTTGTACATATATTGTGTATATTGAGCGTCTTGTTGGGAATACCCGGTGGTTCCCATCAATATGTATATATATAGTATGTTAAAATATGTTTTCATGTTCACCTGATTATTAAATTGAACTATATTGTAAAACAGATTAACGAGCCAGATATAGATAACCTGTTTTGCTATGTCCGTCACCATTTTTATCTTTATATTTCAAGATATAATAATAGGTTCCTTCTGGTAACTCGGTTTTTTTACTAAAAGTGGAGCGACCTTCTGATATACCCCGGAATACACGGGTTGTATTATTGTAGCTATTCGTATGAAAGACTAATACACCCCATCTGTTGTAAATTTCAACACTGTTTTGCGGATAAAAAAGGATTCCATCGATATAAAAGACATCATTATTACCATCATCATTTGGTGATACAGCACTATAAACAGTGATCGATTGGGCTGGCTGTATAGTACACCGGTCGTGTATTTCGATATGAATCTCAAAAGTGCTCAGACAGTTCGTATCGATAACAGTATAGCGGATTATATAGTTACCTAACGCTAACAAATTCGGATTTAAAAAATGGTCTGTTACTATAACAGCACTATTATCAGCCGACCAGGTGCCATTTTGAGGTGTATTTTCCGGTAACAGACTGAATAAATCCAATGGTTCGTCATCGACACATAAGGCACCTGATACTTTAGTCGATAAATTAGTATTCACAACATTGACCGTTTGTGTATAAATTTGTGTATTCAAACAGGTATCATTTGCTGTCCAGGTACGAAAGATACTATAGGTTTGAGCTGTTTGATCGGTTGTATTTTCACTATACGCTACTGTTACAGCACCTTCGCAGTTGTCTGTAAAAGTCAGTTCGGGAACCGGTGGAATGTTGGAACAATCTGTATCGATCGCTGTTTCAAGGTCAGAAGTTAATGAAGGGGCAACATCATCTGAAACCGTTATTATCTGAATATGATGAGACTTATTATCACAGGCATCGGTAAAAATCCAGGTTCTTGTAATTATAAATGAATAAGGACAATCTCCAGGTGTTATTGTATCTGTACCTAAAGCGGTCATTTCTCCGGAACAATTATCAATCGCTGTAAGAGTAGGCATTATTGGAATAGCATTACTACACGATACGGTTGTATCCACAGGTGCGTTTTGAATTACCGGCGGCGTTTCATCCTTGAAATTTATATACTGTGTGATCTTGGATGTATTCCCACAAGTATCCGTAAAGACCCAGGTTCTAACGATAGTATAGGAATTCGGGCAACTTTTCTGCATAATAGTATCCTGACCTGCTACCGTTATTTCACCCGAACAGTTGTCTATTGCTGTCAGACTGATCATATCCGGTATTGCATCACCACAGCTCAGTGAAACATCGGCAGGAGCAGCTGGAACGACAGGAGCTATACTATCAATAATCTTGATACTTTGTGTCGTATATGATGTATTGCCACAGTCATCTGTAAAAGTCCAGGTTCTGACAATAGTGTAGGAATTCGGACAATTCCCCGGAATTGTAATATCCTCACCGACAACTGTTATTTCTCCTAAACAATTATCTATTGCTGTCAAACTAATCATTTCCGGGATTTGGCTATCACAGTCCAGGGTAATGTCTGCTGGACCTACTGGTGCCAACGGTGGAATCGTATCCATAATAGTAATGTTTTGGGATACGCTGGAGGTGTTTTCACAAGCATCCGTAAAAGTCCAGGTTCTGACGATTCTATAAGATCCGGGACTGTTCCCAGGAATACTTGTTTCCTGTGGCATAACCGAGATGGCGCCGGAACAGTTGTCCATTGCAGTCAGGCTGATCATCTCTTGAACGGCATCAACACAATTAACGGTTATATCGTCCGGAGCCGTTGGAGCTACCGGTGGAATAGTATCAGTACTACTAAGGCTGGCCGTAGTTGTTGTTACGTTTCCACAGGAATCGGTAGCCGTAAAGGTTATTATTGTGTTGTCTAAACAGATGTTTGTTAGATTATTAAAGTCATTGGTCCAGGTAATCGCCCCACAATTGTCGGTCGCAGTAGCGCCACCATTGCTGTTTAACCAATCCTGTAAAGAAGCATTAGTTGTATCGCAAACCACAGTGATATTTTGTGCCGGAGTTGTAATTACCGGTGCAATGTTATCCATTATGGTAATGGTTTGTATTTGCGTGTTTACATTGTCACAATCGTCGGTTAAGGTCCAGGTTCGGGTTATGATTTTTGTTCCGGAACAGTTTCCATCGGCTACCGTATCGGTAAATACCGCCTCCAAACCGGATGCACAATTATCAATTTCATCGGTTACATCGCCGGTAATGGCAAGGGAAGCGTCGTAATTACAACTTGCATCGGAGTAAATAGTACTATCAGCCGGTACGGTAAATGTAGGGGCAATAGTATCGTTTACGGTTATATTTTGGGATACACTCGAAGTATTCCCGCAATCATCGATAAAAGTCCAGGTTCTAACGATGATATAATTATTGGGACAAATGGCTATAGTGGTCATTTCCTGAGCCGGAACGGTTATCGCTCCAGAACAATTGTCAATTGCTGTTAGACTGATCATCGGTGGAACAGCACCCACACAATCAACGGTTATATCTGCCGGAGGTATTGGTGCTACCGGCGGAATAGTATCAGTACTACTAAGGCTGGCCGCTGTTGTTGTTGCATTTCCACAGGAGTCGGTAGCTGTAAAGGTTACCATTACGCTATCAAAACAGTTGTGTCCCAAAGCATTAAAATCATTGGTCCAGGTTATCCCTCCGCAATTGTCGGTCGCTATAGCTCCACCATTGTTGTTTAGCCAATCCTGTAAAGAAGTATCAGTTGCGTCGCAAGCTACAGTGATATGCTGTGCCGGAGTTGTAATCACAGGTAGAATAGTATCTGATATTGTAATTTGCTGAACATAATTTTGGTTTGTAGAACAGATGCCATTGCTAGAAAAAGTCCGGGTTATAATTAAGGGACAAGTTCCTGATTTTGTATCTACATAAGTAATTGTGTTATCCAATGGCAGGGTAATGATTGTACCTCCTGCAGCCCAAAATTGATCATTACTAATTGTTACCGGAGTTTCGCTATAAACTAATCCGGTAATAGCAACAGTGTCGCATCCTTCTATAGTTTGGTTAGCGGGTGCTGTAATTACTGGGGTTGAAGTTATCGTAACTTCAAAATTAGTATAGCAACTAATATTACCGGGTGGAATAGCATAATAGGTTTGGGTTCCAGGAGTTACAGGAAATGGATTGTCACTGGTGTATTCGATTGTGGCCGAATCAACAGGGTAGTTGCTATAAAAACGTGTTTCCGGAATAAAAACGGGACTTAATTGCGAGTATAAATTTAAACCTACGGTGTCACAAAAATCAAAATGCAATAGGTCTGGGGTGTTTTGACATTTCGCAGTCACGTAATCATCTTTTATAATTGAAATACTTAATGGTTCATATATAGGTTCACCAAGACATAAACCCGAAGTTGTATATCCCTGGGTAAAGGATAAGTCTGTTATCGGGATACCTGTAATGGCTCCAACACCGGAGCTGGTACCATTAATAACAACTGCCGGAATACAATTTAAATTTTTTAAAATATTGCAATCATCCGTTATCTTTAGCTTAAAGGTTAATTCACCTAAAATATCCGATGTATTTGCTGATATAGGTAAGGTTCCTATATCCCATATAATAGAGCCAGATGCGCCTTCATTCGGATTAAATGTTAGGGTATTAGGCGTAGGTAAGGGGTTAAAAAAAATAGTATTTGATCCGCTGCCTTCTACATATTCTGTCATAAAAGGTATCGGTATATGTAACACTGTATTATTGATCGCTTCGGTTCCGTTATTATAGATTTTTATTTTATATTCAATTTCCTGTTCTGGTAAAACGCTCAACGTACCGGAACCGACCGGAGTTCCATCTATATTTGCCACCGTCGTATTAACTTCCAGATTAGGTATATAAGAATCAATTGCCATCGCTATTAAGAAGATAATATAGAAATCACGATTGGTACCATACCGGAATTTTGTTGAAGTTTGGTTATTGGTTATAACACTGTTGTTCGGATTAGGTACCATAAAAGCACTAATATCCACACCGGTACTGTTGAGCAAATTAGGATTTCGGGGGCCATCGATATTGATCGAAGAATTAAAAAAATTATTGGGATTATTGCCGGAATGCCTCAGCCTTAACCAACTATTGTCACTTTGTTTCTGAATGCTGAAAAAATCACCGGAATATGTACGATCACCTTCTCCTGCCATGACACCTATTTTTATATTTACAGGACCATTTTGTGTAGTATTAAATCCACTTACGGGCAATTCAAAATTATTATTCACTCTTACATATCCATAGCCATCAAAAACAGTTACAGATCTGGAATTCATTTTAGAGTTTTCATAGATTACAATTAATCCCCAACCGCCATAATAACCAGTATTAAATTCGTAGCCCTCTGTTGTGGCAATGTCGGCTACTGTATATTCCCCTAAACCATGTTCTTTGACATAGTTGGTGACTTCGGCATAACCCGAATACATATGGGAATCTGTGTCTGTTGGGTAATAAATATCGTTGGGATTGGCAGTGATTGTACTATAATTGGTAGCTCCTGGGCCTTTTATGGAAACTGTTCTCTTGTTAAAGTTTTTTGTTATTGTTTGAGTTGTGTTGCTAAAGCCCCTTACAGTTGTATTAGCAACAGCGGTTGCCCTATAGTCTGCTAACGATAAATCGTCTCTGATATCTCTTTCCAAAGCATTAATAGTGAGGGTGACACCCGAAGGTTGTGAAAAAATAGTTACAGGCGTAAAGCGGACGCTTCGAATGTTTCCATCTATCAATTCCTGTTGATTGTCGGGTAGTATCCAGTTACCTGAATTGATCCTGTAACGGATGTAAGGAATTTCATTTTGAAATTCAAAATCTACGGAATTGTTCCCTCTAAATTCGTACACAATACTACCATTATTACGAATTGTCATGTTCGTTTGGGTATAAATGATATTTTCTCCATGATGAATGATTGGATCTTCATTTACTGGCGTTGGAGGTAAAGTAACATTTTTGGTTACCGTAAAGGTATTTGGGCTAACTCCATCAGTAGCTCTGGCTCTGCCAGACCAGTATAAACCGGCATAAATAATATTTGAACAACTGGGAATAGCGCCGTTTTCCGTAGAAAAAGTTAATGTTGCCGATGACGAATTCAACGTAGTTATATCATTGTCAACATCTACATAGATCATTTCGGAATTATTATTATTAGTATTATCTGTGTAGTTCGCCAATGTTAAGTTTGTATTTCCAATCATGCAAAAATCTCCTTTTACATTGTAGATCTTTTTATTGGGTGAATATTGTGAGGTTCTTTGTTTAAATGGTACTCTTATCTGAGAAAACGCTTCCAGGGCGGTAATAACAAACAAAAATACCAGGGCGCTTTGGATAGAAACTCCAATTTTTAAGGGTATAGTAATATTTTTCATATTAAAACTTTTGCAGGATTATTGTTCGGGTGTGATAAGTGAATAAATAATCAGATAATTGCGCCGACTGTCTGAAAAAAGACTTTTAATGTCTTGGTAACTACAATCATTATCGCAGATCAGGTGGATATACTGTAAGTGTTGGAGTTTCTGAAGATCTGCAATATGAGCTTTAGTGGTATTGTTTTTTGTAATTCGGAGTGTGAGTATTGTAAGTTGATTTGTGTCTCGTTCTGAAAGTAATTGTTTTATTGAGGAAGTGTCGACTTCTGCATAATTTAGCGTGCTGTTTTGTGTTCGGTCATTTACGATTCCGTTTATGATATATAGTTTGGGTTCAACCGATTTTAGATAAGTTTCCATTTTGGTGAAATCGATACCGGTTGTATTTTGACGACTATCATATTGAGTATCTATAAAATCAGTATAGGATATAAAAGTTTGACTATGGACAGTTGTTACCATTAGTAAAAATAGGTATATGACTTTTAATCTTTTTTTTAAAGTGTTCATCGTTTGTTTGTTTTTGTATTAAAGACGACATATGAATCTCCATGCATTAAATAGGGAGTTTAATGCTGAATTGCTTATTATTCTAAAATCCGGAGAAATCCTCTTAGTCGCGGTTATAGACATAAGAGGGTTTTAAATACACTATTAAAAATCAGAATGTAGCGAATTAGATTAGCAACGGATTGATTATATCCTGATCTTGTGTATTTAAAACAAACTGTGAAATTAAAATGGTAAACAGTAATAAAATTTTTATTCTGTATTATTTTGGTTATATATTTGTTTTATATAACATAAAGTTATTAAAATGTAGTGAATGTGGTTTACAGGAATCTTACTTTTCGATAAAACGGCTTGTTTTATCTTCGAATTAACATTTTTTTGATAGTTGCAGACTGGCATTTTTCTTTTTTTTTGACGTACTTTATAGAATAAATCTTTTTCATCATGAAAAATTTAATTCTAATCCGTCACGCTAAATCGAGCTGGGAAACCCCGAGTAAAGATATTGACAGACCTATTTCTCAAAGAGGTATTCATGATGCCAATATCATTTTTAGTCAGCTAAATGGTTTCTTACCTAAAACGTTTTTAGTCTGGAGTAGTCCCGCTAAACGCGCCAGAGAAACGGCCATGATATTTTCTCAAAATCTGTCAATCCCATACGAGAGTGTTATTATAAATGAGAACTTATATACTTTTGATAGTAAAAATCTTGAAGAAGCCATAAAGAAATGCGAAAACAGGTTCGATAGCCTAATTCTTTTTGGACATAACGAGGCTATCACAGATTTTGTTAATAAATTTGGTGACCTTTATATTGATAATGTGCCCACCGCAGGATTTGTTTCAATAAGCTTTGAACAAAACGAATGGAACACTATTCATAAAGGAAAAACAATAAAAACCTTATTTCCAAGGCAGTTAAAAGTATGACATCTCACGAAAACAGATATATTGACAGAGAAAAAAGTTGGTTGGCATTTAATGCAAGAGTTTTACAGGAAGCAGCAGACGAAAGCGTTCCACTATTAGACAGACTTCGGTTTTTAGGTATTTTTTCCAATAATTTAGATGAGTTTTTTCGCGTACGCTATGCCGCTGTACGCAGGCTGAGTATGGAAGGAATTTCCGGTGAAAAAATCTTAGGTGGCATTTCCGCCCAGCAATTACTCAAAGATATTACTGAAATTGTAATCGAACAACAATCCGAAAGTTTACGTATTCTCAGTGTCATTGAAAAAATGCTCGAACGTGAAAATATTTTTATCATTAATGAATCTGAAACCAATAAAGAGCAACAAAATTTTATTAAAGAGTTTTTTATCCAGAAGGTAAGTCCCGAATTGGTGACAATTATCCTTAACGATCTGGATGAATTTCCCTTGTTAAAAGATACATCCGGTTATTTGGCGATAAAATTGGTGATGAATCCCAAAAACAAGAACCCGGAGGAATCCGAAATTATCCAGAAAAAAGAAGTGCGCTACGCGGTGGTCGAAATTCCTAAAACGATCAATCGTTTTGTGGTACTTCCATCCAGTAACGACAAACAATATATTATATTGTTGGATGATGTAATTCGCTATAACCTACACAGTATCTTTAATATATTCGATTACGAAAGTATCTCGGCGCATATGATTAAAATTACCCGTGATGCCGAACTCGATATTGATTCCGATCTGAATAAAAGTTTGATCGAAAAAATTTCAACCAGTGTAAAAGACCGTAGAATAGGAGAACCCGTACGTTTTGTTTATGATCAATCGATCGATAAGGATACACTGGCTTTTTTCCTTACCCGTATGAAAATCGATGCGACCGATAGTCTTATTCCCGGCGGACGGTACCATAACCGTCGTGATTATATGGATTTTCCGAATTTAGGACGTTACGATTTGCTTTTTAGACAAAATCCGCCTTTACCGGTCGTTGGTTTAAGTCTGGAAGGAAGTATTCTGGAACGAATCAAACAACAGGATTTTCTGGTTAATGCACCCTATCAGTCGTTTTCCTATCTGATTAAATTTTTAAGGGAAGCCGCTTTGGATCCAAAAGTGACTTCTATCAAAATCACCTTATACCGTCTGGCTAAAAATTCGCAGATTATCAGTTCCCTGATCAATGCTGCTAAAAATGGGAAAAGGGTTATTGTACAAATCGAATTACAGGCACGTTTTGACGAAGCCAGTAATATTTCGTATGCCGAACAAATGCAAACGGAAGGTGTTGAACTGATTTTTGGTGTTAAAGGACTAAAAGTACATAGCAAAATTTGTGTGATTGAGCGCGTGGAGGAAGGAAAAATTTTTAGATACGGTTTTATTTCTACCGGAAATTTTAACGAAGCCACTGCTAAAATTTATACCGATGTAACGCTGCTCACAAGTCACCAGCCGATTTTAAGGGATATTAATCGGATTTTCGATTTCTTTGATGTGAATTACCGCGTGCATCGCTACAAGCATCTGATTGTTTCGCCACATTATACCCGTTCGAAGTTTATCAAACTGATCGAAAGGGAAATGCACAATGCCAAAGAAGGAAAGGAAGCCTATATTAAATTAAAAATGAATAGTTTGTCCGATTTTAAAATGATCGATAAATTATACGAAGCCAGTCGCGCTGGTGTCAAAATTCAACTGATTGTCCGCGGTATTTGTTCCTTGATACCAGGCGTATTGGGAATGAGCGAGAATATTGAAGCGATTAGTATTGTTGACAATTATCTGGAACATGCGCGGATTTATATTTTTGGTAACGAAGGTGATCCGGAAGTCTATATTTCGTCAGCCGATTTTATGACCCGAAATCTCGATGCCCGAGTGGAGGTAACTTGCCCGATTTATGATTCGAATATTAAAAACGAATTAATTGAAACCTTTAATATCGGTTGGAAAGGAAATGTAAAGGCCCGATTGCATTCGGAAAACCTGGAAAATAAATACCGGAAACGTCCCAAAGAAAAAATGTTCCGGGCGCAATTGGAAACCTATAATTACTATCGCAACCAAATGGAAGTGATCGTTGAAAAAAAACTCTAATCTGATTTTAGAATAATATGATTTCGATTAAAAAATATGCCGCTATCGATATCGGTTCCAATGCTATGCGATTATTGATCACCAATATCGTGGAGCAGGTCGGTAAAGAAACGCAATTTAATAAAAGTGAATTGGTTCGTGTTCCCATTCGTTTGGGACAGGATGCCTTTACCGTTGGTGAAATTACCGATGATAATATCGAGCGAATGGTTGATGCGATGAAAGCGTTTAAGCTGTTAATGAAAGTATATAAAGTAGAACGTTATATGGCTTGTGCTACTTCCGCTATGCGTGAGGCTTATAACGGACAGGAAGTGGCTGATATTATCAAGAAAAAAGCCGATATAAAAATCAATATTATCGACGGAAAAAAAGAAGCTAAAATTATAGCATCTTCCGATTTACGTCACTTTATTAAAACGGATCAGACTTATCTTTATGTGGATGTTGGCGGGGGAAGTACTGAGTTTTCGTTGTTCTCAGAAGGTCAAATGGTTGCTTCCAAATCGTTTAAAAACGGTACGGTTCGTTTGCTGAATAATATGGTAAATGAGGTGGTTTGGCAGGAAATTGAAAAATGGATTAAAGTACAAACGGAACCGTATGATCATATTACATTGATCGGTTCCGGTGGAAATATCAATAAATTATTTAAACTTTCCGGGAAATTACAGGAAAAACCATTGTCGTATGCCTATGTAAACGCACAATATCAATACCTGAATTCATTATCGTACGAACAACGTATCTCCGAAATCGGTTTAAATCCGGATCGTGCCGATGTCATTATCCCGGCAACACGAATTTATCTGAATGCTATGAAATGGAGTGGTGCCAAAAATATTTATGTGCCAAAAATAGGTTTATCTGATGGGATTGTTAAGGCTATGTATTACGACAAAATTTAAAAAATGGAGATGACAATTGTTACACCTTCTATAGCGGATTATATAGAGATTACCGATCTATGGGAAGCGTCCGTTCGTGCAACACATACCTTTTTGACGGAAGCCGATATTCAATACTACAAACCGCTGATTTTAAATGAATATCTAAAAGCAGTAAGCCTTTTCTGTACGCGTGATCATAACGAAATTAGGGGTTTTATAGGGTTAGATGACGATAAAATTGAAATGCTTTTTATCCGTCCCGATTATCGTGGAAAAGGAGTAGGTAAAGCTTTGCTTGATTTTGCTGTAAAGAAACAAAATGCACGAAAAGTTGATGTAAATGAACAAAATGTACAGGCGGTGGGTTTTTATGAATATCTCGGTTTTAAAACGGTAAAGAGAGAACCTTTGGATCCTAATGGAAAACCGTTCCCGATTTTATCTATGGAGCTTCAAAAATAATAGTACTATTCTTATGAAAACATTGTTTAAAAAACTGGGGATTCTGACGGCAGCCGAATTGGATATGCTGGATGATATACTTACCGAACGAAGTTTAAAAAAAGGGGAATACCTGATAGAGGAAAATACCGTTTGTGATGAAATTGTTTTTATTAAATCCGGAGCGCTGCGTTCTTTTTATATCAATGGTGATGGTGATGAAATTACCAATTGCATCACGTTTGAAAATGAATTAATGTCTGCTTTTTCGAGTTTTGTGACTAAAAAATCAACAGATGAAAACATTCAGGCACTTTTTGATACCGAATTGGAGGTTTTGCATCAGGACGACCTCGAACGCTTGTATTTTGAGAATAGCAACTGGCAAAAAGTGGGGCGTATTCTGGCCGAAACCCAATATGTGCAACTGGAAAAAAGAATTGCATCCTTTCAGAAATTTTCCGGTAAAGAACGTTACGAAGAATTGTTTCGATTACAGCCTTTATATATCAAATTGATTCCTTTACAATATCTGGCTTCATTTTTAGGAATTACACCAAGGCATTTGAGCCGTATCCGAAAAGTAGTGTAAGTTTTTAAATTCCTGGAGAATTCACTATTGGACATATGTCTGGTAATTTCGCTTTAATCCTCCAATATTTTTGCAGAAAACAATTCCAGTTATGCAAAAAAACATCCTTATCATTGGAGGAACAGGTCTGATCGGTTCTACCATTTTCCAAATTTTAAAATCCAGAAATCCCGATTGTAACCTGTTTATAGGCAGTCGTAAAGAAAGTAATTTCCCGAATCGGTTGACAATTGATGTGATGGATTATTCCACATTGTCTGAAATTTCCAAACAAGCAATCGACCTGATTGTATTATGCGTAAATGACAAACTAAATAATGTATTGTATTATGCGATCGACAATCAGATCGATTATATCGACATTACCAAACCCACTCCCGATTTGACTGAGGCATTTTCGATTGCCTCTAAAGAAAAGAAATTATCGAGTAAAATTGTATTTAGCTCCGGATGGATGGCGGGTGTTATGTCCGGTTTACTACAGGATTTAGAAAATACAAAAGCGGTGGAATTATTCGTGTATTATTCGATTAAGGATAAAGCGGGTGAAAGTTCAGCACATTTTATGGCCGAAAATGTCAGCAAACCGTTTCTCCGTTATAAAGAAAATCTACCGGTAACGCTCCTACATTTTTTAGATTCCGAAAAATACGATTTTGCCTTTGAAATCGGAAAACGACAGGTTTACAATTTTGATGTCCCGGATTTATTTATTCTGAATACCATTGAAAAAATCCCGACGGTTTCGGTTAAAATGACCTATAGTTCGAAATTGGTAACCTTTTTGTTAGGGATTTTTCAATCCGTCCGATTATTTGATCTTTTGTCGCTAAAAAACAGAAGATTGCTTTTTAGTGCGAATGGAAAAGGGGATAAGACTACTTTTGAAGTATTGGCGACGACTACAAACGGAAGGTCAAAAACCGTTTTGCAAAGCGACAAAGGACAATCGGAATTAACCGCGTTTGCTACGGTTTTGCATATCGAGAAATTAGAAAACTGCTCATTTTCGAATGGAATCTATTTTAGTCATCAATTGTATCAACCAAATGAAATGATAACCGCACTGACGACTAATAAAACGATTAAAATCAATACATTTAAACTGTAAAACAACGTTTGTAGTTATGAAAAACATACTGATCATTAATGGCCACCCAAACAAAGACAGTTTTAATTTCGCTTTAGCGGATGCGTATCTAAGAGGAGTGCAAACAACTGATGCAAAAGTGTCGGTTGTAACGATAGCCGATTTGGATTTTGATCCGAATTTGCGTTTTGGCTATCAAAAACGGATGGAATTGGAACCGGATTTACAAAAAGCATGGGAATTAATTCAGCAAGCCGATCATTTGGTTTGGGTACATCCGGTTTGGTGGGGCGGGCTTCCTGCGATTACCAAGGGATTTTTGGATCGCCTTTTTTTACCCGGAATGGCATTTCGCTACCGTAAAGATTCCGTTTGGTGGGATAAATTACTAAACGGAAAAACAGCCCGAATTATAACAACATTGGATCAGCCGGGTTTTTATTATTGGCTGGTTTATGGAAAACCGAGTGTCAATCAGTTAAAAAAAGCCGTATTGGAATTTTGTGGCGTAAAACCGGTAAAGGTGTCGTATTTTGGAATTATAAAAACGTCAAATGCGGAACAACGCAAAAAATGGTTGGAAAAAGCCTTTCGTTTAGGACAAAAACTGGCCTAAAGATTATATATCAAGGTCAAATGTTTTACGCAATAATTCCAAAGCCGGATTGATGGCTTTTAATTTGTCAAATTTTTCCAAAGCCGTAAAAGCATATTTGGTTTCAACAACTTCATTGACATGGACATTGATAACAATGTCGTGGTTATGTAATTTTCCGCGTAAATAGCCTAGAAGTTCAATTTTATTATTGTCAAAATCAACTTTGGAGCCTTCGTTTGGCAACTCGAGTTTTATAGTTGTACCATCGGCATCCAAAACCGGATCGTTGATTTGCATATAAGTGGCCATAATTTTTTGCCCTTTATCACTTAAACGTTGTGCAAATTTATTCCATTGCAACAACATATCGGTTTCGGAAAAGGCTTCCCGCGGAAGTTCATCGTGTTGTAATACATTGGCTTTTTGCTGCGCTTCCAGTTCCTTTTTGGCCCGGATACTGGCCAACGAAAAAGCAGAAACTTTCTTTTCGGCATTCAGGTCGGGAGCAAGCATAGGTTTAATCTCCGGCGTAACCATTTTTACCGCTACAGGTTCCGGATTAACAGGAACAACTGTAGCAGCAACTTCCTGCGACGGAACGTTTGCCGGATGCGGATTGGGTTGCGCCTGAGTTTGTGGAATGGCAGTCACCTCCGGGCTTGATGCGACCGGTTTGGGATTATTCCTGAAAAAATCGGGAGGGATTATGTATGACTTAGCTTTTTTTTTTCTCCATCAAAAGTAATGGAGGCCAGTTGCATCAGGCATAATTCAACTAAAAGACGTTGGTTCTGACTGCTTTTGTATTTTAAATCACAATCGTTTGCCACATCAATTCCCTGTAACAGGAATTCCTGAGACGTTTTTTGAGCCTGTTCTTTGTATAAATTCTGTGCCACTTCGCCAGCTTCCAATAATACTAAAGTTGCCGGATTTTTACATACCAACAAATCTCTGAAATGTGAGGCCAGTCCGGCTATAAAATGATGACCATCGAATCCTTTTGCCAGTATATCGTTATAAGCTAACAATAATTCCGGAATCCTGTTTTCCAGAATCAGATCTGTTACTTTAATATAATATTCGTAATCTAATACATTTAGGTTTTCGGTTACCGCCTGACGTGTCAGATTAGTTCCACAATAGGAAACTACACGGTCAAAAATGGACAAAGCATCACGCATTGCACCATCTGCTTTTTGAGCAATGATATGGAGTGCATCGTCTTCAAAAACAATATTCTGACTTTTAGCTACTTCGGCAAGGTGTTCTTTGGCATCCTTAACGGTAATACGCTTAAAATCAAAAATCTGACAACGCGACAAAATAGTTGGGATAATCTTGTGTTTTTCGGTAGTTGCCAGGATAAAAATAGCATGCTTTGGCGGTTCCTCTAATGTTTTAAGGAAGGCGTTAAAAGCTGCCTGGGAAAGCATATGCACCTCGTCGATGATATATACTTTAAATTTTCCGGTTTGCGGTGGGATACGTACCTGATCAATAAGGTTACGGATATCGTCTACAGAGTTATTCGAAGCCGCATCCAGTTCAAATACATTAAATGCAAAATCTTCGTATGGATCATCGTAACCTTCCTGATTGATTTTACGAGCCAGAATACGCGCACAAGTAGTTTTTCCAACACCACGCGGACCTGTAAAGAGCAACGCCTGCGCCAGATGGTTATTATCGATAGCGTTTAATAAAGTATTGGTAATAGCCTGCTGACCCACTACGTCTTTAAACGTTTGCGGTCGGTATTTACGGGCTGATACGATGAATTGTTCCATGACTTTATATTACAGCAAATATAGCGGTAAAAATAGCAAATTGCAAAACCGGCTGCAGATAGTTTTTAACAATATAAAGGGATAACACGCTATTCGGTTCTGCCTTTTATACTTAGGTCAATTAATACTTTTTCAATGTCATTTTCGGAAGAAGCCAATTGTCCGGCTACAAATACACCTTTTTCTCCGGTAATGGATTTAATACCATATACGGTAGCTTCATCGTCGGGATTGGTTTGGCCTTCGTAACGGTAAATATGAACGATCTCGTAATTGGATGGATTTTGAATAATATCCTGTTCGTGAATATTAAAATCGACAGAAAAACCTTTTTCGGCCAGTTCTTCCAAAGCTTTGGTAACGGTGGCATAGTGATACATACGGATCATAATTTAAAATTTGAGGATACACTTTAAAGATAAGCATTTTATTCTCAACAGACTATAAAGCAATGTTAAAGTACTGTTGTTTAAAATGCCTGAAACACGAATATTCTGCTATCTTTGCAGCCGCAGACCGCCTTATCGTCGTTCCGATTCTTCGGAAGGGAGGAAAGTCCGGACACCACAGAGTAGCATAGCGGGTAACACCCGTCAGTTCCGAATTTATCGGGATTAGGACAAGTGCAACAGAAAGTATGTACAGGTAATGCTGTAGTGAAACCAGGTAAACTCTATGCGGTGAAATGCCATGTATATCAACATTTAAGGGCTGCTCGTCCGTTGTTGAGGGGTAGGCAGATAGATCCCGACAGTAATGTCGGGGCTAGATAAATGATAAGGGTTCCGATGTATCGGAATACAGAATCCGGCTTACAGGTCTGCTTTTTTTATTTTAACTGTCAAATTCGTCTTCCTCGTCGGTAACATCTTCTTCCGTATCGTTTTCCAATTCAAAAAAAGAAAATACCGAACCGCCGTAGTTTTTCAAAAAGGAAAAATTAGCCATATGACTAATAGGAGTATGTTTGGAATGCTCAATGATCATCATACCATCTTCTTCCAGTAGTTCGTTTTCAAATACCAGACTAACAATGCGTTCAAAGTCTTTTTGTTCCATTCCGTAAGGCGGATCGGCAAAAATAATATCAAAAGTAGCTTTGCTTTTTTCTAAAAATTTAAACACATCACTTTTGATCGCTGTAATGTCAAAGTCAAATTCCTTTGCAGTTTTTTTGATAAACGTAACACAACCATAATCGCCATCTACACTTGTAATCGGACCGGAACCGCGGGACGCAAATTCATAACTGATGTTTCCGGTACCGGCAAACAAATCCAGAACCCGTAATTCTGAAAAATTAAAATAATTGTTTAATATATTAAACAAGGATTCCTTCGACATATCGGTTGTCGGTCGGACAGGTAAATTTTTCGGAGGATTGATACGTCTTCCTTTATATTTTCCGGAAATTATTCTCATGAATGGAGGAGGATAAAATTTTCTAAAATACTGTTTTCTTCAAGCGAATAGCGTTTTTGCAAGGCCTGCGTATCCAACAACGCTATATTGCGCACATAACGGTAGGCAATTTCATAGCAGGGATGATTCAGGGTTATTTTACCTAACAAATTTACGACTACCGTTTCCGGATTGAGCTGTAATTGTTCGAGGGTAAACAACAGATAATACACAAAATCTTCGGGTGTTTTATATTCAAAAGAATTAAATAATAATAACTTTAAATTATGACTTATAATTATTTCAAAATGAGTGTTTTGAATATGGATAAAAACCTGTTTTTCTTCTTTGTTTCGCGATAAATCCAACAAAGCCGAAACCAAGGGGGTATTGCTATTTTTATAGTCAAAACTTCCGAACTGATCAATCAGGAAATTATTCGCATTTACAAACGGAACATATACATTATTCATTTCGTGAACCTCGATTTCATCAAAAGCAAAAAAATCGGATTCAAATACTTTGGTATTGTATTGCAAATAGCTTCCCAGAAAATTTTCATCGAAAAGTGCCTTGGGTACAAAAGTGTTAAAATTATTGTCGTGCAAAACCACAATGTCGTCATAGTGCCGCGTTAATGCAGGATAGTCCACAAATGTTCTCCATAATTGATCTTCCAGCGATTGGGTATAATTAAATGCAACAGACTCTAATTCCAGAATACGATCATTCAGTGTGTCGGTAACACAAAATGAAAATCCGTTTGGAGCGACCTTAAGGGACAATTTTTTATAGTTTTTCAAAGCTATCGTGGCAGTTGATGACATTATCTGAAATCGTAATTGATAGCAAATTTACATTTTTTTTGCCACGGAAACCGATTTGGGATAAAAAAGGTATGTATCTTTGGACTTCTTTTCCGTTGTAGTAGTCACGCGGGTTTTACAACTTCAATATGTTATTTTGGTTTTCATGAATTCCGGTAAATTTTATAATGCTTTAAAACAAAACTTTCCGTATTTGCCCACGCAAAAACAGGATATCTTTTTTCAGAAAATAGCCGATTTTATTATAAACGAAAATGATGATGAAATTTTCCTGCTTAAAGGTTATGCCGGAACGGGAAAAACAACAGTGATTTCTACTATTGTCAATCAACTGAAAGACGTTAGTAAAAAATATGTTTTGCTGGCACCTACGGGACGAGCGGCAAAAGTGATTTCCAATTACTCCCAAAAACCGGCATTTACGATTCATAAACGTATTTATTTTCCAAAAAAGGGAAGTGGTGGCGGTGTTCATTTTACAATGCAACCGAATAAGTTCAAAAATACGGTGTTTATCGTCGATGAAGCATCTATGATTTCTGATGCGAATAGTGATTCGGGTATGTATGAAAATGGCTCGTTATTGGATGATTTGATTCTTTATATTTACTCGGGTTATAAATGCAAAATGATACTGGTAGGCGATACAGCACAGTTGCCACCGGTAAATATGGAAGTGAGTCCGGCTTTAAATATCGACGGGCTTGCGATGAATTACAGCATGGAAATACAGCATATCGAGCTGGACGAAGTAATGCGACAGGAGGAGAAGTCCGGAATTTTGTTTAATGCTACCGAATTACGGGAAATTCTAAAATCGCAGTTTATCGAGTCGTTTCAATTCCGATTACGTGGTTTTAAAGATATTATCCGATTAACGGATGGTTATGATATACAAGATGCGATTCACCAGGCTTACAGCAATTATAGTATCGAAGATACCGCATTTATCGTACGCTCCAATAAAAGAGCCAATCAGTACAACCAGCAGATTCGTTCGCGTATTTTGGACAAAGAAAGTGAATTATCGGCGGGCGATTTTATGATGGTGGTCAAAAACAATTATTTCTGGCTTAAGGATTCCGATGAAGCCGGTTTTATCGCAAATGGCGACATTATTGAGATTCTCGAAATTTTTAAAATTCAGGAACTATACGGATTCAAATTTGCCAAAGTAAAAATCCGAATGGTCGATTATCCAAATCAGATTCCGTTCGAAACCGTAATGATCCTGGATACGATCATAAGTGAGTCACCGTCATTAACGTATGAACAGTCCAATTTATTATATCAGGAAGTACTATTGGACTATCAAGACGAACGTACACAATATCGCAAATTACAGAAAGTAAAGGCCAATCCGTATTTTAATGCCCTTCAGGTAAAATTTTCTTATGCCATTACCTGCCATAAATCGCAGGGTGGACAATGGAATACGGTTTTTATCGAACAACCGTATTTGCCAGAAGGTATTAACCGGGATTATATTCGCTGGTTGTATACCGCCATGACACGAGCCAAAGACAAATTGTATCTTATTGGTTTTAAGGATGAGTATTTTGAAGATTGATTTGTATTTTTAGAATTTAAACAGAAAACATACTATGAAAATAATAGCTGTAATTCCGGCGCGATATGCCTCAACACGTTTTCCTGCCAAATTAATGCAGGATTTGGGCGGTAAAACGGTGATTTTAAGAACCTACGAAAGTGCCTTGCAAACAAACTTATTTGATGATGTTTTTGTGGTTACCGATTCGGATCTTATTTTTCAGGAAATTGTTTCAAATGGCGGTAAGGCAATTATGAGCATCAAGGAACACGAAAGTGGAAGCGATCGGATTGCAGAAGCGGTTGAAAACATGGATGTTGACATTGTAGTTAATGTACAAGGCGACGAACCATTTATCAACAAAGAACCGCTGGAAAAAGTCCTGCACATTTTTAGAAATGATACCGAAAAAACGGTTGATCTGGCGTCTGTGATGCGGGAAATTACCGATATAAAAGAAATTAAAAATCCGAACAATGTAAAAGTTATTGTCGATCAAAAAGGTTTTGCCTTGTATTTTTCCCGTTCGGTGATACCGTATCCGCGCGAAACAAATGTAGGCGTACGGTATATGCAGCATATCGGGATTTATGCATTCCGCAAGGAAGCCTTACTGGATTTCTACCGTTTGCCGATGCTCTCATTGGAAGCTTCTGAAAAATTAGAACAATTACGCTATCTGGAATATGGAAAACGTATCCGAATGGTCGAAACGACCCATGTTGGCATTGGAATTGATACACCGGAAGATTTGGAAAAAGCACGTAAAATGATCCTAAAATAAAAAAGGAGAATTAATTTCTCCTTTTTTGTTATCGTATTGTTCTTTTTTCTTTATTCCCGGTTGTAATCACCACCTAAAGTACCACCGCCACCGCAGAAATACATCAGGTCATAACGTTCGTTAAATTTAGAAGTCGACACTGTTGCTGTTTTGCTGTCAAACGAAATGGTCATTATGGCTTTTAAATTGGGATTAGTATCTTTTAAGTTGACTTCGATTCGGTTATTTACCAAAACACCTTTGCCTTTAAATTCACAGCCTTTTTTGGTCGCTGCTTTAAAAGTTACCGCCACATCAAATTCGTTATCGGTTGTATTTTTTAAGGATAAGGTTTGATAGTAGCCTTTTCCAACTTCACCCTGAATATAATTTCCGTTAAGTGTTTTCGGTTCCAATGGTTTTTCTTTTGACAAAATATAATGGGAAGCCAAATCGGTTTGCACTTCTTTTTTATCCTGGTCGAGTATCGCTATGGTGCTATCGGTTTTAATCAGGTAAAATTCTTTCTGATTGTCCGCGAAAGTAACCTCTACATAAGGTCCGTTTAATTTCCAGTTTCCCTTTTCGGTTTCACTGGTTTTATCCCGATCCTGATACAGAATCGTTTTCGAAACAGTGGCGTCATCATTAAAAGCCACAGTTGTCTCAATTCCGGGGCAATCAGCGCATGGTAAAACACCTTCATACATACCCGAAACGGTTCTGGTTACTTGTGTACTGTCGGCAGCGGACGTTTCTTTTGCCACATTTCCCGTTTTTTTACAGGCGGTGAGCGACAATAGAGCGACGAATACCAACGATGTTAAAGGTTTTTTCATCATAATTTTTTGTTTTTATTGTTATTTAAAACAATTCCCATCAAAAAGCTTACCAAAGTGGCTTGTATTTTATATTTTTTGTAGTCTTTTACAGCATGTCTCAAATTGACTCCAGAAACGAACATCAATAAACATTTTATTTCTTTTTTAAATCCAGATAACGACGAGCCGCCTGACTCATGGTTACCAATGCCGCACCTAGCATAATAACATCTTTTATTACCAATCGTCCGGCGCCACTCAGATACGGAAATCCGTGCTCGGAATCACCCAAATCAGGAACCCAGGCTTCGGGTGTGGTAATCAAAAAAGATAGCGTCACAAATGCCATTCCAAAAGCTAAAAAACTTCCTACAGCCGATACGCCGGGTGCAACAGGATATAATGCAATCAGTATTCCGATTCCAACAATCAAAGCACCTAAACCATACGAAAAAGCATAGGTATTATTTTCTTTATGCCAGGCTATATTGTCCGGCTTGTATTCGCCCTCCTTATTCATATGGGTTTTATAATCCGGAGTGTCATAATGATAGAAGAAATTCATAAACGGGCTATTCGCAACAAACGGAACGATTCCATTGGCTTCATAACGAAAGGCTTTTAATCCGCCAATCCAGATTAAAACCACAATTAAACCAATTCGCGTTAACTGGATTCCGGTTTGTTGCAAACGGGCCGCATACTCAAATAATTTATCCATAATAATGATTTTTAGATTATAAGACAAAGATCCGGCTTATTGTTTAAACAGAAAATAAACAAAAAGGACTAAGGAATGGACAAAAATCCTTTTCGGATTTTCCATTCTTCTTCCCGGAAGTGTTTGGGCGAAAGTCCGATATGTTTTTTAAAAAACCGACTAAAATAGTATTCGTCTTTAAATCCAAGATCGGAAGCAATGGTTTTAATTTGCGTATTGGTGTGCAATAATTCCCATTTGGCTTTTAGGATTAGTTTTTCTAGTATCAGTGCCGAAACGGTTTTCTGATAATATTTTTTGGTTGCCGTACTAAGGGCTTTAACTGTAGTATTTAATTTTTCGGCATAAAAAGCCGGCTGGTGTTGCGACTGAAAATGTTCGTCAATCAGATTGGTTAATTGTAACAGGTAATCGGGAAGCATCGGAACATCAGGAGAAATCAGAGTTTCCGTTTCATTTTTGAGTCGTGTTAATTTGATCAGGAATATTTTGAGGTAGGAAAAAACAAGTTCGTTTGAAGCCAATTCCATTTCATTGATTTCACTTTTGATATTCTGAAATAACGTCCGTAATTCATCACGGTCTTTGGAAGGAATCGCAATTTTAGATGTCGCATAACTATTATTAAACAACACACCATTACAACCTACCTGATGGTGATACGTTTCGATACAAAAGAAATTAGCGTGAAATAATAGGAGTGTAGCCTTGGTTGTCTCTTTTGAATGTAGCGCAAATGCCTGATAGGTATTAAAACAGTAAATCTCATTTTCGACATAAGGCGCTTTCATCAGATCGGTTTCTACGATTCCGTTACCGCTATGAATCCATAAAATCGCAAAATAATTGGTGTGCAACGGCCAACTTTCATCAGCAATTGAAATTTCCATTATTAGTATCGGTGTGCATTCTTTGGACGCTTTTTTGATTTCAAGTGCGATGGTGTTTGTTAGCATAATCAGGCCAATTTTTTAATGGTAAATAATTCGTTGTGATCCTCGACTTTCGGATACATCCGCACCGAATAATTCGGATCAAATCGCGAACGATAATCACTGTTTCGTTGTTTGTGATCGCTGTTTAAAACCATGGTATTAAACAAAATAAAACCATTTACAGTAAGTAAAAAGTTAATCCTGTTTATAAAGAATTCTTCAAACAAAAAGTTCGGCATTACCGTATCCTGAAATACATCAATAATGATCAAATCGTATTTTTCACGGGTTTTTAAAACAAACTCAAAAGCATCATCCTGTATAATGGTGAAATTCGGAATCGTATCGATTTGAAAATATTGTTTCGCCAGTGCTATCGCTTCCGGATCGAGTTCCACACCGGTAATTTGACCTTTAAAGCCAATTTCATCCGTTAGCGTTTTAACCACACTACCGCCAGCGACACCCAAAACAAGGATGCTTTTAAAATTACGTATTCTCTCGAAACCGATATAATGCAGTCCTTTTCGGAGGATTCGCTGTAAACTACCGTAAGAGTAATTGGTGTTTTTAGAGTCCATTACCAGTTGACCATTGGTCCAGGTAACTTCCAGGTTTTTATTGATTGCTGATTTTTTTTGGTGAATTTTAATCGGAATAAAGTAACTCAGTAGTTTCTTCGATATCATTTGGCAACATTTTCTATTCGTAAATATAATGCTATTTTTACAGCAAACTTTTTAAAATGAAACAAAATCTTTATCGTTTTATCTTCTTTAAGTGTATGGGCTGGTCGATTAACGGAACCATTGCTCCTGAAATCAAAAAATGTGTGATGATAGTGGTACCACACACGAGTTGGCACGACTTTTACCTTGGTGTTTTTACACGTGGAATTATGAATCAGGAGATGAATTTTGTGGCTAAAAAAGAATTATTTACATTTCCTTTCGGAGCTTATTTCCGATGGATGGGCGGTGCTCCATTAAACCGTCAGAAAAACGAAAATAAAGTCGATGCAATAGCCAAAGTTTTTGAAAATAAAGCTGTTTTCCGACTCGCTATAGCGCCCGAAGGTACCCGAAAAAGAGTAACCGAATGGAAGACAGGGTTTTATTATATCGCCTTAAAAGCAGAAGTCCCTATAATTCCGGTTGCCTTTGATTATGGTAAAAAAGAGGTAAAAATTGGCGAGCCATTTTATCCGACAGGAAACCGGGACAACGATTTTGAAATATTGGAACAAAATTATGTCGGTGTAACTGGAAAAATTCCGGAATATAGCTTTGTGTCGAAAAAAAAAATCGTAAAAAAATAAACTTTTCTAAAACCATAAATTTACCTCTTTCGTATATACCCTGAAATTAGATTTTTGATTTGGTATTAATTCAGGCTTTTACCAGGCAAAACTAATTGGCATCTTTTCTGCCCAGAGTAGGGAAACAGCAGTGGATAAAACTGTATTTCCGGTTTTTTGGGAGGAAACATCGGGGAAAAATTGCTATGAATTAATGCTAATGAATAATACAGTTTAGGGCAGAAAAGTTTGTTTTTATTTTAACGTTTGTGGTTGGTTATAGATCTCCGTTGTCAGTCAAGTATCGATAGCGGAGATTTTATTTTTGTATGTATTCCTTAAAAGTTCCGTTTTTAAAAAAGATTACAATGCGCTCAATCTCGTCGGCATCTTTTAGAGATAAATACGGTTTCGGTTCCGATACAGCCTCAACGGATTCTTCTGGCGTTGTAAATAAATCGGATGCGACAACAGTAGGTGGTGGAACAGGCGTTAACTCTTGTTTTGGAAATTCTCCTTTCCCATTTAAAATCCAGTACAGATCGACTTCTGGATAATACGCAATTATTTTAAGTATAAAATCCAAACTTGGTTTGTTTCTACCAGAGAGTAGGTGTGATAAACTGGAGCGTTGTACACCTATTGAATCAGCAAAAGCCGAAGCCGAAAGTCCATAATACTCGAGCAGTATTTCCAGTCGTTTGATAAAGTCATCAGTGTTTACCATTGTAAAACATCTTTTGAGTTAGCGAATTACAAATGTAAATATTTTTAAAATACAATCAGAGGTTACAATTGTAAATTGTCAATTATTATATATAGTAATACTTAATATAAAAAATATTAATACATTGATATTAATTGCATTAATTTAAAATAAACACAGTTAATAACCGGTGGTAATGTCGTAAACATCTGTAATCAATCCATTGTTTACAGGCGTAAATTCAATCAGATTTCTTTTTGTTTACAATTGTAATTTATTAGATGTTTACTTTTGTAAATAAAATCAATCACCGTGGAATTCAAAAAAATAGTTGGTCAATTTAAAGAAAAGACACTTTCAGGACGCTATATTACCAATAGTGCTATAGAGCCGATTTTAAAACATCTCGGATCCGATTTTAAAGTGAATACTCCGGCCGTGTCCGTTAAACAACAACCTATATATACAGTTGAAGTAGGTCGCGGGAATCATAAGATCTATATGTGGTCGCAAATGCATGGTAACGAATCAACGACGACTAAAGCGGTATTCGACTTTATAAATTTATTAAATAGTACAAATCCCTTAGCCATTCAGTTAAAAGAAACGTTTCGTTTTTTGATTGTTCCTATTGCTAATCCGGATGGTGCTGCAGCTTACACAAGAGTTAATGCGAATGAAGTGGATCTAAATCGCGATGCACTCAATTTAAGTCAGCCGGAAAGTAAATTACTACGGGATTTATACGATACCTTTCAACCGGATTTTTGTTTTAATTTACACGATCAGCGTACCATTTTTGGAGCAGGAAATACCGGAAAACCCGCTACGGTTTCTTTTTTGGCGCCCGCCTATAATGAAGAAAGAGAGATCAATTCAGTACGGGAACAGGCCATTGGCATCATTGTTGCTATGAATGTCGCGCTACAAAAGTATATTCCAGGGCAAATAGGACGGTTTGACGATGCTTTTAATATGAATTGTATAGGAGATCGCTTTCAGTCATTAGGAACACCAACTATTCTTTTTGAGGCCGGGCATTTTCCCGGCGATTATGAAAGAGAGGTGACACGGGAATATATTTTTATAGCTTATTTAGTTGCTTTGACAACTATTTCAAAAAGCGAACATGTTAACAATAAAACAGCTGAATATTTCGATATTCCTCAAAATATGATTGTCTTTTTTGATTTTATTTATAAAAATATCAAAATCGATGCTGTTAATAACCAAAAAATTACTAATTTCGCAGCCCAATATAAAGAAACCCTCGAAAATGATAAAATTGTCTTCGAGGCGTATATTGCAGAAACAGGGACATTATCGGATTATTATGGTCATACCGAATATGATTTCAAAAATGAAAGCATTCGGAATTCAAATGGAACCATACCGGTAATTAATGACAAAGCTGATTTTTTAATAGCAAATGAACAGAAAATTGTTAATGGTTTGCTAAAAAAATGATAATTCAGTAATTATACTGAAGAATTAGTGTTAATTTGTCGTAGATTTGCATTTTGAATATAAATTGATAAATATAACTTTATGAGTAAGTTTCGTTTGGATGAAGTAGATCATCAAATTTTAGACATGTTGATTGATAATACGCGAGTGCCTTTTACCGATATTGCTAAAAAATTGCTGATCTCTGCTGGTACCGTTCACGTACGAGTAAAAAAAATGGAAGATGCAGGAATTATTCAAGGGTCTTCGTTAACACTGGATTACGAGAAATTGGGGTATTCTTTTATCGCTTACGTTGGGGTTTTCCTTCACAATACTTCTCAAACCAAATTTGTATTAGAGCGTATTAATGAAATTCCTTTTGTTACCGTAGCACACGTTACTACTGGTAAATTCAATATTTTCTGTAAAATCAGAGCTAAAGATACCAAACATGCTAAAGAAGTTATCTTTATGATTGATGATATTGATGGTGTCTACAGAACCGAAACGATGATTTCATTGGAAGAAAGTATTAACGACAAAAAACGTCTGATGCATACTATCTTTAAGGATATGTAATATTTGACTATATTTTAAGAAACCCTCAGCTAATCCTGAGGGTTTTTCTTTTTACATTTACACCAACCTTAAAACAGAACCAATGAAACCTATCGAATTAGATCCGTCTGAGTACGCACCGTATTACCAAACCTATATAAATGCTCTTGATCCGGCTATTGATCTTATAGACGAACTGGAAATAAGCCTTTACAGTACGATTCGGTTTATCCAGGATATTCCTATGGATAAATTCGATTATCGCTATGAAGAAGGGAAGTGGACCATTAAGGAAATTATCCAGCACATTATTGATACGGAACGAATATTTGCTTACCGTGCTTTGCGTTTTTCCCGAAATGACAAAACGGAATTACCCGGATTTGACGAAAATAGTTTTGCCGATGTCGTAAATCCGGTGGCTAATAAACGTCATTTAAAGGATTTATTAACGGAATTGACTATCGTACGGCAAGCTACTATTACTTTATTTAAAAGTTATACTCCTGAAGATTTGTTAAAATCGGGGATCGCTTCTCAAAACCGGATGTCGGTTCGTGCCTTAGGATTCATGATCATCGGGCATCAAAACCATCATGTCCGGGTATATCAGGAACGCTATTTATCATAATAGAAAGAGCCACGCTAAGCGTGGCTCTTTTAGTATTTAGTTGTTGTTATACAATTGTTGTTGGAGGTAATAGGATGCTATCTGGTAGTAGGCGATCGTTTCCTGCGTTAATTCTTTGCGTTCTCCGCTAAGTGGTTGTTGTTCAAAAAATAACGGTAAGGCTTTGCTTCCTTTGGCTACCGGCTGTAATTCAAGGGAAAACTGTTTTACTTTTCGTACCGGTGATAATATGGTTAAAATATTGTCTTTTATAAAACCAAGATCCTGATACGTAGCAATCAAAGCACGTGGATGGTAGCCGCTTTGAAGTACATCCTGTCCAAAGAATTTACTTTTGTAATTAAAGTTAAGGATTCCCATTAAGGTTGGCATCAAGTCAATTTGAGACATTAATATGTTATTCTGACCCGGTGTGATAAAACCTGGTGCATAAATCATTGCCGGGATATGGTATTTATCAAGTGGAAGCTCTGTTTTTCCGGCACTCGAAGCACAATGATCGGCTACAATTACAAAAACAGTATTGTTAAACCAAGGTTGTTTTTGTGCCGCTTCAAAGAATTTACGAAGCGCATAATCGGTATATTTGACACCACCTTCCCGTTGTTTTGAATCGGAAGGAATATCAATTTTGTTGTCAGGATACGTAAAAGGTCTATGGTTACTCACCGTCATAATATGATTGAAAAACGGTTTACCTTCTTTGGCTTCGTCGTTCATAACCTTGATTGCTTTGGTAAACATATCTTCGTCGCAAACACCCCAAATGTTTTGGAAGGTAATTTCTTCAGGTGTAAATGTGGTTTTGTCGACAATATCATAATTGTTTCCGCCAAAAAAGTCCCGCATATTATCAAAATAGGCATCACCTCCATACATATATTTAACGTTATATCCTTTTTCTAAAAATATATGCCCGGTAGAGAATTTATTTTTATTGTCTTTACGTTTTACAACACTTTCACCGGCTGTAGGAGGTAAAGACAAGGTTACGGCTTCCAATCCGCGAACGGTACGGTTTCCGGTAGCGTATAAATTGGTAAAGAAAAGACTTTGCTCTGCCAGTGAATCCAGAAAAGGGGTAATATTTTGTTCGTTACCATAGGCTTTCATAAATTCAGCACTTAGGCTTTCTACAGTAATTAGCACAACATTTTTATGCGTTTCAGGTCCTTTACCGGTTATCTGTCTTTCCATCGTATTTCCGGCTAATTCCGGAATTTGTTTGCGCAGCAAGGCAAATGCCTCATCTTTGGGTACATTCGTATAAAATTTAAAGTAGTCCAGTTCACTGTTTTTAAACGCCAGGAAAAAACGATAGCTACCATTGGCTTCCAGTTCGTTGGCAAAAACATTCTGAGAATCTTCTAGTCGTGCCAATGCCGGTATTGCGGTAATTGAAAGGCCGAATAATACGGCATAACCAATAGTAATGACAATTTTTTCTTTAAAGGTTGGCAGATTGTCCAGATAGTTTCGGGATCTTTTTACCACAAACCAGGTAACCAGTACGGCAACAATTCCGATTCCCGTAAAAAGCGGAACTACCGGATAGGATTCCATAATGTTCCCGATAACGGTGTTGGTATAAACCAGATAATCAACAGCTATAAAATTATAGCGTACACCAAATTCGTTCCAAAAGAAAAACTCACTAACCGTATTCTGTAGAATACAAAGGACAAAAATGAATATCGTAATGGAATATAAGGCCAATCGGATTTTAGAGCGGTATTTGGGTAAAAATAATAGTGCTCCAAACAGTACTGTTTTTAACGCTACAAAACTGATTCCAATTTCGGGAAGCACGCCTCCGTATTCGTTTAAAATCGTATTTCCAAAGCTAACATAAGCCAGCAATGCGACTAATGCACCAAAAATCAGATAGCCCCAAGGCTTGTAAAATTTTGAGTTTGAGAGAAAAACTAGATAAAGCCATAATAGAGATCCTATGATCACAAAAACAAAGAAATCTGAAATAACTCCGATCCCAAATATCTTTACGATCTCAAAAAAGCTAAACTTTGCCTGTGTTATCGGGTGAAAAATCAAGACTATTCTTAAAATAATACTTGCTATAATGTAAAATAACAATAAATTGTAAAAAGGAGTTAGCTTTTTAAGATAGGAAATCATAATATAGTTTTTAGCAAAAATATAAAAAAAGCCGTACGATATTGAATTTTAAAAAAGTTGCACTTAAAATTCCATACTTTTGCACAATAATTCACTATCGGTAATTTTAATGAAATACATCCACTTTATTGTTAACCCTATTTCTGGAAAAGGAAAACACAAGATTGCGAAACAGGATTTGGAACAATTCTTCCCTGTGGAAGATTATAAATTAGTTGTTGAATATTCGGAATATAAAAAGCATGCCATAACGCTCACCCGTGATGCGGTGGCTAAAAAACCGGATATCATCGTGGCTTGTGGTGGCGATGGAACCATTCATGAAGTGGCTTCCGGATTGGTGAATACAGATATTATATTGGGTATTTTACCGGTAGGATCGGGGAATGGCCTTGCTTCTAATCTGAATATCGCGAAAGATTTTAAAAAGGCTGTCGATACGATAAAAAACGGACAACCGTCGGCTATTGATGTCGGAATGGTTAACGGACACTATTTCTTTAGTAATATGGGGATTGGTATCGATGCCAAGATTATCCAGAAATATGAGAGTATGCCTACGCGTAATTTGTCGTCTTATGTCAAGGCTTCACTATTGGCTGCGGCAAATTATAAGCCTCATACGGCCATTGTTGAGTGTAATGGTAAAACGTTCGAAACGAATCCGATGTTGTTTTTTATTTCCAATTCAAACGAAATGGGATACAATATGAGCTTAACGCCAAAAGCAAGTCTTCAGGATGGTTGGTTGGATTTGTTGATTGTTCCAAAACTGAATATTCTCGAGCAAATGTATTTTGGTGCGTTGGTGTTATTAAACAAAACCGAACGTTTTAAAAAAGCCAATCACCAGCTTATAAAAGAAGTCAATGTGGAAATTTCCAATCAGGATACAATAGCAATGCAATTGGATGGCGAGTATTACCAATTCAACGAAAATACGTTTAAAATCAGAATCTTACAAGAGTCGCTTCGCGTGATTGTATAGTTTTAAAAAATAGCGATTGAAAAAAAAATAAAACAAAAGTTTGTTTTTTTGTTTTATTTGTCAATACCTTTGTAAACCAAAAAAAGAGAAATGATTTGCAATCAATTACATCATCATCATTATTCCTCCGCTCAAGCGAAGTTATAATGGTATGTAGCTAACATATATTTTTTTAACCCGTTTGAGTACATCAAACGGGTTTTTCATTTTTACTCCTTCCTTGCTGTACTCAAACTTATTCCTGTTTTTTTATGAGTACATTAAAAATTGCCCTTCAAAAATCGGGCAGACTAAGCGAAGAGAGTCTTAGCTTACTAAAAAAATGTGGTCTTTCCATCGACAGTGGAAATGGTCAGCTAAAAGCAAGGGTCGCAAATTTCCCATTGGAGATTCTTTTTCTGCGAAATTCCGATATTCCACAATACCTTATGGATGGTGTGGCCGATCTTGCGATCATCGGACAAAATCTATTATTCGAAAAAGGATTTCCAATAGAAATAGTAATGCCTTTAGGGTTTTCGAAATGCCGGGTGGCTGTTGCGGTTCCGGAATCGTTTACTTTCAATTCCATTAACGATCTTAACGGATTACGGATTGCGACGTCTTATCCGGAAACAACCAGTCGTTATTTTAAAGCTCAAAATATCGCGATCGAATTGCACCAGATTTCTGGCTCAGTCGAAATAGCACCTAATATTGGTCTGGCGGATGCAATCGTTGATATTGTTTCTTCGGGGAATACACTGGCTAAAAACAATTTAAAAGAAGTAGCTATAATCCTCGAAAGCGAAGCTGTTTTGGCCGTTTCTCCTAAATTAAATCCGGATAATAAAGTCATTATGGATCGTTTTCTGTTTCGATTACAATCGGTTTTAAGAGCTTCTCAATCCAAATACCTGCTGATGAATGTTCCAAATGTTAAAATACAGGAAATAAGCGAGATTCTACCGGCTTTAAAAAGTGCCACGGTTGTTCCGCTAAGTCTCAAAGGGTGGAGTAGTGTTCAAACCGTTATTAGTGATACGGCATTTTGGGATGTTATTGATAAACTTAAAGCCAGTGGCGCTGAGGATATACTGGTTTGTCCAATCGAAAAAATTGCACTATGAAAATAATTAAAAATCCAACACGAAATACCTGGGGAGAACTAACTAAGCGCCCTATACAAAGTTATGAAGCAATCGAAGCTACTGTAAAACTGATTTTCAAGGAAGTTGCTGTAAAAGGGGATGCCGCTATATGTAAATATGCTGACATTTTTGATGGCGTCAGACTGGAAAATCTGAAAGTTACGGAAGCAGAAATACAGGAAGCTGTACAACAGGTTTCAACCGATCTGAAAGCAGCAATTCAGCTTGCAAAAAATAATATTGAACGCTTTCACCTAAGACAAAAAAGCATTCCGATCAGTCTCGAGACCATGCCCGGAGTGATGTGCTGGCTCGAAAAAAAACCAATTCAAAAAGTTGGTTTGTATATTCCGGGCGGAACAGCTCCGTTATTTTCTACTGTTTTGATGTTGGCTATTCCGGCGCAATTGGCCGGTTGCACTGAAATTGTGCTTTGTTCGCCACCCGATCTATCGGGGAAAATTAATCCGGCCATTTTATATGCAGCACATATTTGTGGAGTTACTACGATTATAAAATCCGGAGGGATTCCTGCAATTGCAGGAATGACATTCGGAACGGAAACAATTCCTAAAGTATATAAAATCGTTGGTCCCGGAAATCAGTTTGTAACGGGTGCCAAACAGTTCGCAACGCAATTCGGAACAGCTATAGATATGCCAGCCGGACCATCAGAATTACTCGTTTTTGCCGATACGACTGCAAATGCTTCTTTTGTTGCAGCCGATTTATTAAGTCAGGCGGAACATGGAAAAGACAGTCAGGTGGTTTTGGTTTCCACTAGTGTAAGCTTACTGCAAAAAGTTATCCGGGAAATACCCCGTCAGTTAGCGGGTTTACCCCGACAGGAAATTGTAAAAGAAGCATTACGTAAGGCGCGATTTATTTATATGGAAAGCGAAATCGAAGCACTCGATTTTATAAATGAATATGCTCCGGAGCATTTTATAATCTGTGCTAGCAATGAGGCTTTTTTTATAAGAGGAATTCAAAATGCAGGATCCGTTTTTGTAGGTAATTATTCTCCCGAAAGTGCGGGTGATTATGCTTCCGGAACCAATCATACGTTACCAACCAATGGTTTTGCCCGGAATTATAGCGGAATTACTTTGGATAGTTTTCAGAAAACGATCAGTTTTCAAAAGTTATCACCGGAAGGTATTTTGGCTATTGGTAAAAGTATTGAAGTTATGGCCGCCGCCGAAGGATTGGAAGCACACAAAAATGCCGTTACCATTCGTATAAAAGCATTGCAAAATGAAAAAAGTTGATTTGAATAGATTGGTTCGGAATTCGGTTCTGAAAATGAAACCCTATACGTCGGCACGCGATGAGTTTAATGATGATACGGAAGGGATGATTTTTCTTGATGCTAATGAGAATCCGTTCGGAAATGGTTTAAACCGTTATCCGGATTCGAAACAATGGGCTGTAAAAAAGAAGATCGGAAGTCTAAAAGGTATATCGGAAGATCGGATTACGTTAGGAAACGGAAGCGACGAGATATTGGATCTGATTTTTAGAGTTTTTTGTGATCCGGGAAAAGACAATAGCATTACGCTACCGCCAACGTATGGGATGTATTCGGTATTGGCCAGTTTAAACGGAATTGAAAACAGGGAAGTGCTGTTGAATAGCGATTTTCAGCCGGATGTTTCTCAAATCTTAAAGCAGATTGACGAGCATACAAAACTGATTTTTATTTGTTCGCCGAATAATCCAACCGGAAATCTGTTTTCGGAGGAAGGTATTCGATCACTTTTAAATCGTTTTAACGGAATTGTGGTATTGGACGAAGCCTATATCGATTTTACAACGCAGGAAAGCTGGATCAAAAAAGGAATCGCTTTTGAGAATCTGATCGTGATTCAAACGCTTTCAAAAGCCTATGGAATGGCGGGCGTCCGACTAGGGATGGCTTTTGCTTCACCCGAAATTACAATGCTTTTACATAAAATAAAACCGCCTTATAACATCAGTGCATTAGCACAGGAGAAAGTGGTGCTTTCAGATATGAATATAAAAAATAAAATAGTTATTATTCAAAAGGAAAAAGAAGTTTTAATTAAAGTTTTACTTCAAGTAAATTTCATAACAAAAATATATCCTTCTGATGCTAATTTTGTATTAATCCGTGTCGACGATGCCGACAAAAGATACCGCCAATTATTGGAAAATGGTATCGTAGTTCGGAATAGGAATCAGTATCCATTATGTGACAATTGCTTGCGGATTACAATTGGAACGCCCGACGAAAACAAGACATTACTTGAGGTTATCTCTAAAATTCAAAAAATGGAATTATGAAAAGAATACTTTTTATCGATCGCGACGGAACGTTGGTAAAAGAACCCAACGATTATAAGGTGGATGCCTTCGAAAAGCTGGAATTTTACCCGGAGGTGTTCCGTTATTTGGGAAAAATAGCCTCGGAACTCGATTTCGAATTGGTTATGGTTACTAACCAGGATGGATTAGGAACGGCCGATTATCCCGAATCGGTGTTCAATCCGATACAGGATTTTATACTTAAAAGTTTTAAAAACGAGGCGGTTGTTTTTGATGCAATTTATATCGACCGGAGTTATCCTGAGGCGAATAGTCCGAATCGAAAACCACGAACGGGTATGTTGCAAAAATATCTGAACAACCCGGAATACGATGTAAAGCATTCCTTTGTTATTGGCGACCGTTTTACCGATGTCGAATTGGCTAAAAATCTGGGTTGTAAAGCCGTTTTTATCAATGAAGACGAAAACCTGGGCGCTACGGAACTTTCGTTCGATAAAAACGAATTGTACGATACGATTGCTTTAAAAACCGTTGACTGGAAGGCGATTTATGATTTTTTAAAACTACCACAACGCAAGGCTCTAATAACCCGTAAAACGGAGGAAACCGAGGTGACGGTAAAATTAAACATCGACGGTTCGGGACAAAGTAGCATTACAACCGGAATCCCTTTTTTTGATCATATGTTGAATCAATTAGCGCGCCACGGTCAATTGGATTTGGAAATCAACGCTATTGGCGATTTGGAAGTGGACGAACACCACACGATCGAAGACACGGCAATTACACTCGGAATGGCTTTTGCAGCGGCGTTACCAAACAAACAAGGGATCGAACGCTATGGCTTTACACTTCCAATGGATGATTGTCTGGCGCAGGTGGCGATTGATTTTGGCGGTCGGAATTGGTTGGTATGGGAAGCCGATTTTAAACGGGAATATATAGGACAAATGCCTACGGAGATGTTTTTCCATTTTTTTAAATCGTTTACCGATGAAGCAAGAGTGAACCTAAACATTAAAGCCGACGGTAACAACGAACATCATAAAATCGAAGCTATTTTTAAGGCCTTTGCTAAAGCGATTAAAATGGCCTTAAAACGGGATGCTGATAAAATGATTTTGCCCTCAACAAAAGCGCTTTTATAAAATGGAAATAGCAATTATCGATTATGGCGCCGGAAATGTTCAAAGTGTTTTGTTTGCTTTGGAACGGTTGGGTTATACCGCTAGGGTTACAACCGATGCTAAGAAGATTCAATCGGCCGATAAAGTGATTTTTCCGGGTGTTGGCGAAGCGTCCAGTGCAATGGCGCGGTTAAAAGCCACTGAACTCGATCGGGTTATTCCGAAATTACAACAGCCGGTATTAGGGATTTGTTTGGGAATGCAGTTGTTGTGTAGGCATACGGAAGAGGGAAATACCAGCGGATTGGGGATTTTTGATGCGGATGTGGTTCGTTTTTCAAACCAGGTTAAAATCCCGCAGATCGGATGGAATACGATTACTAATCTTAAATCTGATCTGTTTCGCGGAATCACCGCTGAACCGTATTTGTATTTTGTGCATAGCTATTATGTTCCGTTAATCCCGGAATGCATTGCGACAACCGATTATCAGGCCACTTTTAGCTCGGCCATACAAAAAGAGAATTTTTACGGCGTTCAGTTTCACCCGGAAAAAAGCGGGGAAGTTGGCGCACAAATACTCACTAATTTTTTACGCTTATGAAAATGAGAATTATTCCGGCACTGGATATTATCGACGGAAAATGCGTCCGCTTGTTAAATGGTGATTATCAAAAAGTGACGGTTTATAGCGATGATCCGTTGGAAATGGCCAAACGATTTGAAGCACACGGTATGCAATACCTGCATTTGGTCGATCTGGATGGTGCGAAATCCAACCGAATTATCAATTATAAAATACTGGAAAAAATAGCCGTAAAAACCAATCTCATCATTGATTTTGGCGGCGGAATCAAATCGGACGAAGACTTACATATCGCTTTTAACAGCGGCGCTTCCCAAATTACCGGCGGTAGTATTGCGGTTAAAGACCCGGAGCGTTTTTCCAGATGGATAGGCAACTATGGAAGTGCCAAAATTATTTTGGGTGCCGATGTTAAAGATACTACTGTGGCTATTTCTGGTTGGTTGGAAGACAGCAATTTATCGATCGTTCCGTTTTTAGACGATTACATAAAAAAAGGGATTGAATATGTGATCTGTACCGATATAAAACGCGACGGAACCTTAGAAGGCCCGGCTGTCGGTTTATATTCCGAATTACTACAAACCTTTCCGCAGCTTAAACTGATCGCTTCGGGTGGTATTTCAGCTATTGAAGAACTGTTACAACTCGACGAATTGGGTTGTGATGCGGCTATTATTGGCAAGGCGATTTACGAAAACCAAATATCTTTAAAAGAATTAGAAAAATTAATCGTGTAAAAATGATCACAAAACGAATAATTCCCTGTCTGGATATTCAGAACGGACGAACCGTAAAAGGAGTGCAATTTCAAGGATTGACCGATGCCGGCGATCCGGTGGAACTGGCTTGTAAATATGCTCGCGATGGCGCAGATGAATTGGTTTTTCTGGATATTACAGCAACCGAAAACAAACGAAAAACCTTGTTTACAATGGTTCGTGATGTGGCGGCGGCGATTGATATTCCGTTTACAGTTGGCGGTGGCGTACGATCTGTTGCCGATGTAGAACAGCTTTTACAGTATGGCGCCGATAAGGTTGCGGTAAATTCGGCGGCATTGGAAAACCCGGAATTGATAAGGGATTTGGCCAAACGCTTTGGTTGTCAGTGTATCGTAGCGGCGATAGATGCCAAGCTTGTTGGCGATCGATGGAAAGTTTTCCAAATGGGAGGAAAGCTCGAAACGGAATGGGAACTCCTGGATTGGGCGAAGCAGGTCACCGATAACGGTGCCGGTGAAATGCTTTTTACTGCTATTGATCACGATGGACGAAAACAAGGTTTCGCGAATACGATGTTGGCGGAACTCAATAAATCGGTAAACGTTCCAATAATAGCATCAGGCGGTGCCGGAAAAATAGCCGATTTTGTAGCTGTTTTTAATCGTGGAAAAGCCGATGCAGCATTGGCGGCGAGTGTGTTTCATTACGACACTATTCCGATTCCGGTGCTAAAGCAAGTATTAAAACAACATGATATTCCAATACGAATTGTATAACATATGAAACCAGACTTTTCTAAATCGAAAAACGGCTTGCTTCCGGCCATTATCCAGGATGCAACGACTAAAACCGTCTTAATGCTAGGCTATATGAACGAAAGCACCTATACCGCTACGCTGGAAACCGGAAAAGTGACTTTTTTTAGCCGTAGTCGCCATACAATATGGGTAAAAGGAGAAAAAAGCGGAAACTTTTTAAATCTTGTAAGCCTTACAACCGATTGCGATAACGACACTCTTTTGGTTCGTGTACATCCGGAAGGTCCGGTTTGTCATACAGGAACCGATAGCTGTTGGGGCGAATCCAACCAATCGGATTACGGCTTTTTATCGGAATTGGAGCAAAGTATCCGGAATCGTAAAGCTGAACCACGGGACAATAGCTATATCAGTCAGTTATATTCAAAAGGGATTAATAAAATAGCGCAAAAAGTAGGAGAGGAAGCCGTTGAAATGGTTATTGAAGCCAAAGATTCGGATGCCGACTTGTTTTTAAACGAAAGTGCCGATCTACTTTTTCATTATCTGATTTTATTACAGGCCAAAGGATTTCAGTTACAGGATGTTGTCGAAATTCTTAAAAAAAGGAACACTAAATTGTAAACCGACAATCAAAAAAAGCGTACTTTTAAAAGAAAAAATGATCACGAAAGCGGAACTCGATATTCTTATAGCCTTACAAAAAAACAACAATCGGGAATGGTTTACCGAACATAAAAAAGAATTTCAACAACACGAAAAAAAGGCAAAAGCATTTTTTCAGGAGATCTATGACGAACTGGGAAAACAGGATAGCCTCGAAAAAATGCAGGTTTTCAGAATCTACCGCGACGTTCGTTTTTCGAAAGATAAATCGCCTTATAAAAATCATTTTAGCGTAGGCTTTACCCGTACCAAACCCTTGTTACGTGGCGGCTATTATCTGCATATCGAACCGGGCGCCAGTTTTGTAGGCGGTGGTTTTTGGGATCCGAATGCGGAAGACTTAAACCGAATCCGCAAGGAGTTTGAAATGGATGATGAAGAGATACGAAGTATTATTTCGGATCCGACTTTTAAAGCCTTTTTCGGAACTCTGGAAGGTGAGGAGCTTAAAACCGCGCCAAAAGGATTTGACAAAACACATCCAGCCATTGATCTGATCCGCAAAAAACAATACCTACTTTCCAGAAGTTTTACCGATAAAGAGGTAACAAGCCCCGACTTTAAAAAAGAAGTCCTAGCTAGCTTTCAGGCCATGCGTCCGTTTTTTGATTATATGAGCGAAGTCTTGTCCACCAACTTAAACGGTGAACCTTTGTATTAATCTGGTATGATTTCTGCATCGTATTGATCCGTATAAAAATATAGAATATGAAAAAAATAGGAATTCTAATGCTACTTGCTTTGGTATGCGCCTGTAACAGTACAAAAAACAAGGAAAACACGACAGCAAAGGAAACGGTTTCTGCCAATCCCGATCGGGTTTATTTTAAAGCCATCGGAACGGAACCTTTTTGGGGTGTGGAAATAAGCAACAATACGATTAAATATACCACACCGGAAGATCCCGAAGGAACCCTGTTTCCAGCGACAAAACCGGTTCGTGTAATGGACGCGAATATCAAAACCTACCAAAGCAAATCGAAAGCTGGCGAAATAAAAATTACGATTGCCTACGGAAAATGCTCCGACGGCATGTCGGATATGGATCACGATTATTCCGTAACGGTTGCTTTAAAAAAAGCTGGTGAAGCAGCATTTAAAGACCTTAGCGGTTGCGGCAATTATATTGTAGATTACCGATTACACGATATTTGGGTTTTGGAAGAAATGGAAGGTAAAAAAATAGAAGATTCCGATTTTAACAAACGGCCTTCTATGGAAATTAAAGCTAAGGAAGCGACCTTTGGCGGAGTTGCCGGATGTAATCGTATGTTTGGAAAATTATTTTCAGAACAGGAATTGTTACGCTTTACTAATGTCGGCCTCACCCGAATGGCTTGTGATAAAATGGCAAACGAAGCTAAATTTGTAAAAGCCCTCGAAAGTAGTACGGCTTACGAAATAAAAAATAACAGGTTATATCTGTCAAATCCCGATGGCTTAAAATTGGTATTTAAAAAAGTAGATTAATCGTAATTAATTATTAATAAATAAATTGAGTCTTTATTCTAAATTAACACTTTAAGATAAAGACTCTTTCTTTTTTAATAAAAGAGAATCGGGTTTAACGAATCCTTATGATTTTAATTTCTATTTTTGTGAAAACGCTCCCGTACTATGAAATTATTAATCGTTGAAGACGAGCCCAATCTGCTTTCGGCTTTACGGAAAGGACTTTCCGAAAAAAACCACGACGTAAGTGCAGCATTAGACGGAACAACAGCCCTGGAAATGATTCAGTATACCCAATTCGATGTAATCGTATTGGATGTGATGCTACCCGATATTAACGGAATTGAAATTTGCCGCCGTTTACGCGCTGCCGGAAATTTTGTTCCGATACTTATGCTTACAGCGCTTAGTAGTAGCGATAATATTGTTCACGGATTAAATGCCGGTGCCGACGATTATCTGACGAAACCATTTCAGTTTTCAGAACTCGAAGCCCGGTTGAATGCGTTGGCCCGAAGAGCTGGACAAGATCAGAAACCGGCTGAAAAAATAACTATCGACGATCTTGAGATTGATGTTCGTACCAAAATGGTAAAACGAAACGGGGAAACAATTGTGCTTACAGCAAAAGAGTTTAACCTCCTGTATTATCTGGCCAAAAATTCCGGGATAATCCTTTCCCGAGCTAAAATTCTCGATAATGTCTGGAATATCAATTTTGATATGAATACCAATGTGGTGGATGTTTATATCAATTATTTGCGAAAAAAGATTGATCATCCATACGAACACAAATTAATCCATACCATAAAAGGATTGGGGTATGTTATAAAGGAATAATATGCAGATCAAAAAGAAAATAACCGTTACCTATATTGCACTGTCCGGATTTAGCACTCTTTTGTTATGTACGGTTGTGTTTGTCCTGTTTCGTCAAAACAACCAGTATTATTTTAGAAAGCGACTGGAAGACCGGGCCAAAATTGTTGCATCCATCCATTATCAGCAGGATCCTGTAAAAGCAAAATACTATCAGGAGCTCAAAAACAATGGAATGGAAGAACTTAAAGAGGAAAGGGAATATGTCTTAAAAATAAACAGCGCCAGTTCGTTCGAATACAATACCGAATTGCATTTGCCACCGGAGTTTTATACCTCGGTTATGAAAAATCATTCCGGATGGATAGAAGAAGACGGTGTTTATTATTACGGTCAGGTTTTTAATGAAGCCGGCACCAATTATATGGTAATCATTTCTGCAAAAGATTTGCGCGGTAGCGATAGTACGCTTTTTATTACCCGTATTTTGTTGTTGTGTGGTTTGGGATTTATCATCCTGGCGTATTTTTTTGGCCGTTTTCTGGCTTTGCGGGTCATCAATCCGGTGTCGCGTATCACCAGTGAGGTAAAACGGATCAGCGCCTCTAATTTACATAACCGCTTACCGGAAGTAAACGATTCGGATGAAATTGCCGATCTGACGAAGACGTTTAACGATATGCTGGATCGTTTGGAAACCTCTTTCGAAATCCAGGCCAATTTTATCAATAATGCCTCGCACGAACTCAAAACACCAATTGCTACCATTATGGCCGAAGCCGAGGTAACACTGTTAAAAGACCGGGATACTGAGGAATACACTACAACTTTAAATAATATTCATAAACAGGCATCCCGTTTGAGTAACCTGACCGAGAGTTTGTTAAAACTAACGCAAACGGGATACGACGGTAAAAAACAGGTTCAGGATATTGTTCGTATTGATGATTTGCTATTGGATGTCAAAAGCGATCTCGACAAAATTTATCCAGGTAACCGCGTTAGTATCAATATGAGTGATATTCCGGAAGAAGATTCCTTATTGGTTTTACCCTGTAATAAACCGCTTTTAGAACTTGCTATTGGAAATATCATCACCAACGGTGTCAAATATTCCGATAATGAAGAGGTATTTGTGAATCTTACCGCTAATAAAGAACAATTAAAAATTGTAATCTCAGATATCGGAATCGGAATCCCACCGGAAGATATTCCGTATTTATACGAACCGTTTTTCCGCGGTAAAAAAGCATCCCGTTATGTGGGTTATGGGCTCGGACTTCCACTGGCTATGAAGATTATCCGTATGCATAACGGTGAATTATCCATACAATCGGAAGCCGATAAAGGTACTATAGTAACCATTATTTTTAAGCATTAAGCCAACATTAAAATTTCTAATGTCAATTTTTAGAATATTCTAATTTTAATTTAATTCCCTTCTCATCCCGGTGTAGTTGTTTTGCTGATATAAATCATAAACAATTACACCGATGCATAACATACTTATTCCAACCGCATTTGAAGCCGATACACTTTACGCAGTAAAAACGGCTGTAAAACACGCTGAAACTAAAAATTGTACTATCGTTTTAGTAACGATCAGCGATTTACCGGACACTTTGTTTTCGCCTTTGTCGGCACTTCGCAGTATGTCTCCCGAAATGACGGAAGCACAATATGCACTTGTAGACGAATGCCGTGCTATTGTTAAAGAAACGGCCAATTGTACATTAACCGTACGCCATCAGTTTGGTATTTCGGCTCCTTTATTAAAAAATCTGTTAAACCATCTTGAAATCGGATTGGTTATCCTATCACAACGCTACCGATCGGAAACGAATACATTCCAACGTCATTTTTTAAAATTACTGGGGAATTGTAAAAGTCCGATTTTACATCTGGGACAACATTCGGAAGAGCATCATTTTAATAACGCCTTGTATCTGGAACGTGCTGCCAATGGAATAGGAGTACAGGAATTACAACGAATTGTAAGCGAACGATTTACTTTTAAAATCGTAAGTCAGGCATCGGTATTTGAAGAACGTCCGGAAGAAATCACACCGTTTTTATCGGAAACCATCTCCAAAAACAATATCGATTTATTGGTAGAAACCCGAAAACCGGAAAAAACACGGTTGAAAAAGAATCTGGTGCCACCAATTCATCAAAATCTGGGCCTACCGATACTTTCCTTGCATGAGGAAACCGTCTGATTATTAATCTGAAAAAATAAAAAATATGCTACTAAAAAAAAGAATACCTCTTAAATATGTTTTGGGAAAAATTAAGCTGGAGTTAGCACTGATCTTACTTTATTGTATTGCTTTTGAAGTATTTCATCATACGTTCCTGGCTGTTCCTACCAAAATTCCAATTGCGATACCGTCTATTATCGGTACCATTATCTCGTTATTATTAGCCTTTAAATCGAATCAGGCATACGACAGATGGTGGGAAGCCCGAATTGTATGGGGCGCGATCGTAAACGATTCCCGTTCGTTACTGCGACAGGTAATCGGATTTTATAAAGATCCGGATTTTTCAACTCAGGCAAACGATTTTAAAGAGCGTTTTGCGAAAAGACAGGCCGCCTGGTGTTATAGTTTAAGCCAGTCTTTACGAGGAAAAGATCCTATAAAACTGATTCAGTCGTTGTTAACGGAAGAAGAGCTACGTTTTGTTAAAAAACACAAGCACGTACCGAACGCCATTTTGATGTTACACGTAAAAGAATTGCGTAAGGCAAACGAAGAAGGTAAAATTAATGTTTACCAACAAGTGGAAATTGACAATACCTTAACGCGTTTGTGTGATTCGATGGGGAAATGTGAGCGTATTAAAAATACGATTTTCCCAACGACCTATAGTTTATACATTCGTTTTACGCTATGTCTGTTTATAATCTTATTACCATTTGGGTTAACCGATTTTCTGGGATGGTTCCGTATACCATTAGTAGCTACCATTGGAGCGGCTTTCTTTTTAATCGAAAAGATGGCGATCCATTTACAGGATCCATTCGAAAACCGACCAACGGATACGCCAATGAATCTTATCTCCAGCAATATTGAAAAAAACCTCTTGCAGATGGTTTATGAGTACCGAAACGAATTCGAGTCAGAGGAGCCGAAATCCGTCGATATCTCGCAAATACAGCCGGTTAAGGATACTTACTTCGTGTTGTAATTTAAAAGGACAGTTTTTACTGTCCTTTTTTTATTCCATTAATTCAGGTATTTATATACCTAAATGTATCAATCCGGTTTGTCTTTTTTTCCTTTAAATCATCTTTAAAATTTAATCTAAACTATAAGAAAAATTTTATACTTTGGCGTTGGATAATAAAATTCATTTTTTGAATATAAAAGCTGTTAAAAAATTAAAAAATAGGAGTAACGTAACATTAACCACAGTAATAAAATAATATGGGCTATACATTTTTTTTTGATGATTATTTAGACGATTTATTATTAAAAGCAAAAAAAGAAAAGAAAATTAAAGATTTTAAAACATGGAATCACCTTCCTATGGAAATCGAATTAGAAAGCTTAAATAAATTAGATGCTGTTCATCAAGGAATCAAAGAGTACTACGAAAAAAGAAGTGATGGGTTTGAATTAGAATGGTGGTCTAATAAAGAAAAAAGTCTGGGAGGCAAGATGAATTTAGCAGAAACGGAATATTTATTCGCTGATATGAAAGCATATTATGATGAAGAAATATTGTCTGTACATGGAGAAGACCTTCAATATTTTCAACCTTTTGATTATTGCTCAAATGAAAGTCGGTGTGGTTTTATCATTAGACCGGATAGTATCGAAAAGTCTATGTATTATAAAAGCGTTGACGACTATGAATTAGATTATCTGGATTTAGATTATCATGGTTATACGCAAATGGCAATAGAAGCACGTGTGTTTTATGATTGGCAAGTCGTATTATTATACTATATGAATGGAGTAGGTATTGGTTCGGTAGAAACAGAAACCTTTAAAACTGAGATGCCAAAAATATTCCCGGATTGGACGTGGGAAAATTTCATTGCCAAGTTTGAGAGCTTGCGTCTTTCTAATAAAGAAAAGTAAAACTTTTCAAAAAACTAAAAAGGACCGTGTTATGACGGTCCTTATAATTTATTAATGTAAAGCAAAAAGCTTTCGTTTGTTTACGTTAATCCAGTTCCAATAATTGCACCTGACTTTTCAGGCGCTCGATCAGCACATTCATCATTCTTTTGTTTAAGTTCGAGGAGTTTTTAATGTATTCCTGGTATTCGTCCACTGTAAAAAGGCCGATGATCATTCCTTTTAATGAATTCCGGAATTTGATATCCCGTTGGATAACATTCTCGATATAGGCCATCTTTTTTTCGGGTGTGAGCGAAAAGAAAACATTTTTCTGTTTTACCGCATAATTCAGGAAAACCTGAATGAAAAGTTCGTTTTGCAGTCGTAAGATCGGACGCAGGATTTTGTTTTGAAAAATTTCTTCGGATGAAGATTGATCCGAGATCATTCCCAAGGCTTCGCCTCTGAGATCGATCAAAAAGGTATCGCGATTTTCCATTTTTTATTTTAAAAGATTACAATTAAGTGTATTTAACTGAAAAACAATATGTTATACCTAAAAAAGAAATTGTATGGTAACGATTTAGTAACGATTCTTATTTCACTATGTTTCAATATGATACCACATAACTCATAACAAATATACACATTATCTCGATGTGAGAATCTATTTTAAGATCATTTTTCAAATCATATTTAACTAAATATCTTAGATATTGTGACATCTATAAACTGCACGACTTTTGCTTTCTATTTAGATTTCTTAGGAGTAGTTGATGGTTTCGGTTTCGGCTTCGGTTTCGACTCAGGTTTCGGTTTCGACTCAGGTTTCGGTTTCGGCTCAGGTTTCGGCTTAGGCTCAGGTTTCGGTTTCGACTCAGGTTTCGGCTTAGGCTCAGGTTTCGGCTTCGGCTCAGGTTTCGGTTTCGACTCAGGTTTCGGTTTCGACTCAGGTTTCGGCTTCGGCTCAGGTTTCGGTTTCGACTCAGGTTTCGGTTTCGACTCAGGTTTCGGTTTCGACTCAGGTTTCGGTTTCGACTCAGGTTTCGGTTTCGACTCAGGTTTCGGTTTCGACTCAGGTTTCGGCTTAGGCTCAGGTTTCGGCTTAGGCGGCTGATTACTTCTGCCTTTTCCTGATTTTTCGCCTGTTGTCGAAGGCCATCCTCCGGCAGTACCCTGTCCTTTTTTTCCTGTTTTTTTTGTCATAATGTGCATTTTAAATGATTAATTGAGTTTTACTATTAAATTTTATAAGTAATGTTCAGTGCTTGTATTTAGGTGACGTTTTATTGAATGATTTCGTTAGTTTACAAAAGCTTATTAAAGAATTTTGGGGTTAAGTTTTCAATGTTTAAATAATACTTTTAATTTGTTTTTCACTCTTATAAACCTGACTCTAACATTCCCTTCTGAAAGCCCCATTTTCTTCGCTGTTTCTACGTGTGGAATACCTCGTAAATAGCAAATTAATAATGTTCTTTCAATAGGTTTTAACATTTTAAAGACCTTTATAAATCTTATTGACCTAATTTCCTTTTCATTATGTGGATCGTCAATACCTATCTCTGGGATAAGGACAGGAAAAATAAGCTTAGGCTTTTTTCTTTCTGTTTCTAGGCTTTTTATTGCAGTATTAATTGCAACACTGTACATCCATGTTGAAAATCGGCTTTCACCCCGGAAGCTCTTATACGACTTCCAAAGTTGGAAAATAATGTCTTGTTTAAGATCCTGTTGATCTTGCTTTGTTCTTGCATACGTTTTAATGACTTTAAACAATACGCCTTTGTGTTTTTCTAAATAACCCAGAAAAAGTCCTTCAATAGTCTTTTGCATAAGCCTACAGACATTTTGTGAATTTTATATATTCACATTAATATTCGATTGAAAGGATGGATTTACTGATGTTGTGAGATTGGTAGAAGGGAAGCATCAATCCCTGCGGATATTATATTAAATGCCAAATTACGAAACTCACTTTAATTAAAACCGAGTAGTTATACCTGTTTTTTTGGAATGGTCGTAAATTTTCGGGCGAAGTAATTGATCTGATGTTCTTTGGGATATAGTTTGCGTTGTGGCATATGCTAACCTCCGTTGATATTTTTGATATGGTTTACATTGGAATAATTCGTTGTTGATTAGTATTCGTCGAGACTTTAAAGGGATTTGAAGTAAGCTATGGGATTAAGCGGTTTTCTTTTGCTTCTTTTCTTTGGCGCGTCAAAAGAAAAGAAGTTCCCGACAATCTGGACAACTTTATCCGACTGCGGAAACCTTAAACAGGCTTGTGTTTTTATTGGACTCTTATCGGTTCGGTACGGAAGGAAGCAAGGTTAAGAAAAAATCCCCGATAGGGTGTCATTCCATTTCGGAACATATCCCACAATAAAGAGCCTGCCATATTAACAAGGGTTGAGTTAATGAATAAATCCTGTTTTTCGAGTGCTTCTGCTATGGAACAGCTTGGTATGTCTGTTTCATCCTGTGAATTTAAAATTTCTGCATATTCCTCCGTAACCATTGGAAGATATGATACAGGCTTATACAGTTTCGATTTCGGCTGTTCGATATAGCCCAATGTCGAAAGTATTACCTGTCCCGTTTTTAACGAATTTCCCAAATCCATCCAATATAAGGGCGTGTCCCGTTGGTTTCTTCCTGATGGTAGGTTCTTTAGAATATCTGCAATAACAAATCTTGCATCAGCCGAATCTACACAGGAAATATACAGGTTTGCCCTGCCATGATTAGGCATTGAACGGAGTTTGCCTTTTTCAAAGCGATACGTTATCGCTTTCCAGTCCGTTCCGAAAAATCGGTTTATTCGGTTAATGAGTACTACGGATTTATACAATCCCAGTTCCGATTCTGCGAATAGCTGTCGTCCCTGATTAGCTTCCGTTACTGTATCATCGTCAAAAATATTTAATTGGATGCCTGGGTGTCCTAAAGCTATAAGACTATGATTTATTCGGGCAAGTGCCGTAAGCATCGTATTCCCCGAACCTCCTGCGCCAATGAGATTGACTGTTATCGGGTTCATGGGGTTTAGGAGGTAATTATCCACGTAGTGCATTGCGGTTTGTGTTTTCATTTTATGATGCTTTTTAGGGTTAAACCATTTTTTAAAAGTGCCTTTTTGGGAAACTTTTTCTTTGTATTAACAAGGCTCTGCCAAATCTGAATGAGGTTTCCTTTGGCGGGTTTTGAGTTTAGGAAGTGGCTGAAATAGCTGTTAAAAAAATAGTTCTGCCAATTCTGCATGAAATCTTCCAACGTGTGTCCCAGTTTAATATCAATCTTTACGTTTCCCATGCAAACTTTTCCGCTATTGTCGATGTTTGGGAATGGTGCGTTATATAGTTCCGTAGTGATTTCTATATTTTCCTCAACAACAGCATATACGCTAAGAGTATCTTTTGAAGCCTTCCAAACCATTGCCGGAACAAAAAACTTTCCTTCGGTAATACCGAAATTTTTGGTGAAGAAAAGTTCGGTCTGCATTTCGGGAGTATGCCAAATTACGCGACTGTTATAGTCAGGATCAATATGTAGTACATTGGATGGCATTAAACCTTTTGGTCTTAGATAGTTTCTGTTCATCTGTTCGGATTTATCCAATGCCTTTGCGAGGTTTCCGCATTCCGAAGCTGTTAACGGATGTGCATTAACGGGGTAGCCGTTTTCATCCATATCAAAACTTTCTACATAGACAGCACTTGTTTTTCTTGGTATTCGATAAATTACGAAAGCCTTTACAGGTTTGTAAAGCGAGCCGAAATCATTAGTTATTGTTTTCATTGTTCATTTCAGTTAAAAGGGTGCATAAATCTTCTAAAAAAGGAAACATCAAGGCTTCAAACTGTAAATCAATCTGTTCGATTTCGTTCGTGTCAAAGTGTATGATATAACGGGGTTCTTCTTTCTCTGAGCAGTTACCCAATTCATCATTAATAGATTGCGACATATTGTCAAATAATAAACCTGTGTTATCGGAGATAAAGGAAACGTATTGCTGTCCCGTAATAATGTAATCGTCATCATCTTCCTCGAAAGTTGTAAAATGATCGAACAGTTTTCGCTTGGGATAATTTTGCATCATCTGATAAGCCCTTTCTGCCAATAAAAGGCATTCTCTGTCAAATTGTGAATGCGGGATAAATCTGTCTATGCGTTCACCAAAATTGTCTACATGATAGTAGCTGTAAATCTTTCTCAGCATAACATCTCCTATGTAAAAAGCAGTGTCAATTTCCTGATAGTTCTGTACTACTTCTTCCTCATCATCCCATCCATCCGCAAGCAAATCGACCTGAAATTCGTACCATCTGAAAAGCTCACTTTCTTCCTCCCGATAGTAAGGTATTCCTGCGATGTGGTATAAGTAGCTAAACACAGATAGCAGTAATTCTGCTGCCTTTTTATTCTTTCCGCTCCGTATTAGTCTGTAAACAGGTGCAACGGGTATATAATATAAACGGTATCCTGTACAATATCCAATATCAGCAGTAAGCCTTATTTTTCCATATTCAGATACAGTTATCATCAGGTCAACATCCAGTTGACCTTCTGCACGTTGAACTTTAGTAAAAGTATCCTCGTAAGCCATCAGGATATTATAAGGGTAAGGGAACTTATCCGTATCAATGGTTTGAAATCCATATGTTGATTTTAGAAATTCGAGAGAATCAAAGAAATCCTTTTCCGTAGATTCTTTAGGAGGTAGCTTTTTGCCTACCTCCAGTAAAGGCAAAAAGCGGTGTTTTAAAAAACCATTGGAAGTAACGGTAGCGGAGCCGATTTTGATTTTGTGTTCAGAATTTGGTCGGCATCTTTTATGCCGTCCATTGCATCCACGAACTTTGCTATATTTTGTTGAGTTTTCCATTGCTGATATTTTTTAGTTCCGAGTTTTGGTATTGCATTACGTATCGTTCTCATCCTTTTGTACCGATTTGAGTTAAGAATTTATACTGTATGGTATCGTTTTCGATTTTTGGACCTTCTATTGTAGCTGTTGTCAGGATAGGGTAGGTCTGCGCATAAAAATTCAATACATTTTCGGGTGTGAAATTAGGCGAGGGGTCGGAGAGTTTTATCTCCTGTGATTTATCTTTAAAGATAAATTGGCGTGGAAGTACTTTAGCTGATAACATGATTTTCGGTTTTTGGTGAATTAAATAAATCGGGAGCAAACTGAGCCGATAGGCTTGCTCTACGGTTGTTTATTTCTTCTCTATGCTCAGGGAACTTTTCTACTGATGGCACTTTCATCCACGCCGTTTTGTATTCTCCCTGTGCTTCCAGTTCGTCAACTTCTTTCATTGCCTTTTCGTAAGGGCTAACAATGTCGGTTTTCTCGGCTTTTGTATTCTTCTGTTCCGTACCGATTTTAATCTTATCCCTTTCCTTTACGTAGGCTTCCATATTAGTAAAAAGTTGTGCAGTGTCCTGTATAGGTTTTTGAATGGCTTGGAAAAAGCCGTTATCCAGTTCCTCTGCCGTACCTCTTAAAATTAAAGGAAGTATGTTTTTTTTGACGGTATCACCTGCCTTTTTATTGAAAAAAAGTACCGAAACAACAAGTCTGTTTTCTTTGTCGTGTGCTACTGTAATTGTCCAATCCCCCTCAATCTGAAGGGCGTTAATGGACTGAAAAAATGTATTGCTCATGGCGTTTACTATTTGTTTTTGTTATCAATATTTGTTTTAATTGCAACCAATTTTTCGTATAAATCCTGCCAGTACAATTGTGTAGTATCTACTTTTACGAAGTGTTCATTGTAATGGCTGTATTTTCTGTATGTATCGGCTTGTTTTATAGCTTTCTCTAGGTCAGTTATTTCTAACTCATTTCCTTCTCTGTCTTTAACTGTCATAATTTCTATGTTTTAATTGTTAAATACTTTTTCATTGTGGGTTAAAATGGTAAACCGTCATTACTGTCGATTTCTTCCTGTGGTAGGTTCGGTTGAGCTGATGGGGTTTCGTTTTGTGCTTTTTTAGGAAAAGCCAAAATTTTGAAGTCTGTTACATGAAAGGTCAGTGTTCCTTTTGCTTCACCGTTGTTTGATAGGTAGGTATTAATCCCTACACGTCCAGTTAGTTGCATCAAAGTGCCTTTCTGTAATTTCTTTGCCCTGTTAGGGTTAATCCAATACGAACAGGCGAAGTAGTTCGTAATTTCGACAGGTTCTGTACTGCCTTTAGCTTTGTAGCGATTGTTCTCTGCGATACTGAAGTTTGCTACCTGTTTGTTTGCGGAGGTGGTTTGTACCATTACGTCCGCTGTTAATCTGCCTGTAATTTCCATGATAAGAGATTTTAGTTTATTACTACTTTTTCTTTTCTCCCTTTTTCCATGTTTTTTTTTCCAAAAAAGCTTTTATTCAAAAGAAAAAAACGGAAAAAAAAGAAAGCAAGTGGACAGCGGCTAGGTTCGTTGACGGTGGGCTATAAGTCCAGAAGGGTGGCATTGTGAGCAATGCCATTATGCGCCCAACGTAACGAAAGCCGCTAACTTAGCTTGGCTTTTTAGTCCGTTTCGCATTGAATAAATGTCATTTGAAGAAACTGCTTCCGAGCTTTATTACAGTTTAGCGATGCTTAAATGGCTGCTATGGAGATGATTGGATTTACAAGAATATACTTGTATTCCTGTGTGTTCCAATTGAGCAAAAAGCAATGCGTAATTTTGATTAATCATTACGTAATTATACGTAACGACTTGATTTTCAATAGGGGGAAAAGCCCCATTTTTGTGTTTTGACTTGTTTTGTATGGTGAAATTGGTTTAAGTTTGGTACTCATTTTATTACAAATTATTCACCATGTCTTACTCATTTATGCGCCGGCTTATTAGCCTGGCTATGCTATTGGTTTGCCCGTTTTTCTGCTTTTCCCAGGATATACTTTGGGAAAAGTCGTACGGCGGTAAGCACGCCGAATTTTTAGCAGACGTACTGCCTACACCCGACTACGGGTTTTTATTGGCGGGAAGTTCCTTATCCGAGAAAAACGGTAACAAGGAAATGGCTTCGAGCGGTAATTTCGATTACTGGCTCTGGAAAATGGATGAACACGGTTCCGCCGAATGGCAAAAAAGCTATGGCGGCTCCGGTATGGATTTCTTGCAAAATGTACAACTTACGACCGATGGCGGTTTTATTTTGGCAGGTATTTCAAACTCACCAAAGAGTGATCAAAAAAAACATGATAATCGAGGTCAGGATGATCTTTGGATCATAAAACTGGATGCCAAAGGTAACGAGCAATGGCAAAGCACCATCGGTGGTAGCGGTCAGGAGCAGGTAGCCACGATACGCAGAACCAAAGACGGTGGCTATATTGTTGGCGGATCATCGGCATCGGGTAAATCGGAAGACAAGACCGAAGAAAACTTCGGGAATCTGGATTATTGGGTTATTAAGCTTGCTTCCGATGGAAAAATCGAATGGCAAAAAACCTATGGCGGAAGAAACCTTGATCAGCTAAAAACAGTCGAACAAACCCCGGATGGTGGCTATATCATCGGTGGTTATTCCAATTCCCCGGCTTCGGGCAATAAGCTGAACGATAACATCGGCGCAGGTGATTATTGGATCATCAAAACCGATAAGCAGGGAGCAATCGAATGGCAACGTACCATAGGTGCTGACGGTGACGATCATTTATCGGCACTGATCCAATGTAAAGCAGGTGGTTATCTTTTGGGCGGCAGTTCCAATTCCAATCCGTCACGTGATAAAAGTAAGGCTAACGGTAAAGGAACCGATTTTTGGGTTGTTCGCTTGGATCAGGACGGCCAGACCATCTGGCAGGAAACCTATAATTACGGGAAATTTGACGTACTAACTTCAATTATCGAAAATGACGACCATACCTTTTTGATCGGTGGCTATGCCCACAGTGAGGTTAACGAGGGTAACAAAGATAAAAAGGATATTAATGACTATATCGCCTTAAAGATCAATGACAAGGGAGAAGAACTTTGGAGTAAAACGGTTGGAAGCGACGGTGAAGACATTCTGAGCCGATTAGTAGAAACCCGTGATGGCGGCTACCTTTTAGCTGGAACTTCTAAAGGGAAACCGTCACGAGATAAAAACGGCGGAAATGGTGGTAGCGATTTTTGGGTAGTTAAATTAAAAGACCGCTATAAAAAAGAACTGGACAAGCCAGCTATTGAAGCCTTGCCAAACCCGGCGCAGCAATTTACCAACATTATTGTGGGCTACGATTTCCAAACCGGAATCGCTTCTGTATTCGATTTATCGGGAAGACAACTTCAACAATTTTCAATTGACGGTCGTACCGTACCGGTAGATTTAAGTTCGTATCCGGAAGGGATCTATATTGTGGAAATTCGTACCAACGTGCAATACGATTCGGTAAAAGTGATCAAGGGTATCCAACCTAAATAAAAAACAAACATGAAAAAAATAATACTCTCTTTACTGCTTTTAGGGCTTTATGCGACAACTATGGCTCAGGATGAAGGTAACGGAAAGATCGTTAAGCCCGATGTTACCGTTCCATCGCCACAAGCCTTTGCCTTAACCAAATTTGGTGACATTCCTGTCAATGAATTTTCGGGAATGGTCAATGCTACCATACCGATCTACACGGCAAAGGTCGGAAAACTGGAATTGCCTATAACCCTGAATTATTCCGCCGCGGGTGTTAAGGTCAATCAAACTGCTACTTGGACAGGAATCAACTGGATACTTAATGCAGGTGGGGTTATTTCCCGTACGATCAATGATGCGCCGGATGAATCCATATCGGCAGATAAACGTCTGACAGCAGACATGATCATTCCAAATCAGTTGGTCAATGGCTCTGCTCATAGTTATTTCCTGAACGGGGTATTTGTTGGCGCGCGTAAGCATTATGATTTTAAACCTGACTTATGGAATTTTTCATTCGGAAATTATTCCGGTACGTTTTATCTGGATGCAGACTTTATGCCTAAACTGTCAAAAGTGGACAGTCCGCTAAAAGTCGAAATTGTGGGTAGCGAATCCGATATGCGCCAACGCTTGCGTAATAGTCAGGAGTTCTGTATCACCACGCCTGACGGGATCAAATATTATTTCGGCGGAGAGGGCGCGTGCGAAAGTTCGTTTATGGGTTCACACCGAGATAACCCCTATGCCAATACCGGATTTTACCTGCACAAGATCCAGCACCCGGATTATGGTGTGATCTTATTTGAATACGATACCGATACGGTAACGCACTCGGTGTGGACAAGTCAGGAAGAAAGCGTAACGGTAAAAGTACTGGAAACACGCGAAGATGAATTGTGCAAACGTCCACCGACCAATGAAGGACAACACGCGATCAATAGCAGTGCGACAGTGACCCTAAACGGTAAATGGCTGAAACGGATCTATAGCCCGCACAGTTATCTACAAATCCTATTCAACCGCAGTAACGGTTCCGGTGGGAACTACAAATATGTACTGGATAATGTAGAAGTCAAGGAAGGTAGTACGATGGTGCGCAAGGCTGAATTTACTTACCTGTTTCCACAGACCAAAACGACTTCCGAACGGTTCTTTCTAACGAAAGTAGAATTTGATAAAGACCGTAATTACGGTAGTGGTCACGGACGTAAAAACGAGGAATATATACTGGAATATAATGATCCGCTCGGACTGCCTAACCGTAGAAGTGAAGCAAAGGATTTATTAGGATATTATAACGGTAAGACTGGCAATACGACCGCATTGCCGCAGAACGAAGATTTATTGTTCCATAACTATTACCCGAATCTGGCTGACCGTAGCCCAAGCGCGGCACACATGGCCAAAGGAAGTCTGGTCAAAATTACGTATCCGACCAAAGGATATACCATTTTTGAATACGAGACACCAAAGGCAAAAGCCTATGACAGACAGGGACGTTCCATGCTGATATGGCGTAACAGTCCCGGCAGGGTTCCTGCATCCAAAACCAATACAGCAATACCTTTAGGTGATTTTATTGCGAATCCTGACGGGACATTTGGAACCAGTTCGGCAGTTATTGATGAAGAAATCAAAGTACGGGTTGATCTGATGGCCGATGCCCAGATGGGACATACCGACAGGATTACATTTAGACTTGTAGATCAGACCACGGGGACAGTACAGTCCTTTCTGGTACAGATGCCGGACGGTAATCAGGAGATCGGAACGGGCGAGTTTAATTTTAGCCGTGAGTTTACCGTAAATGTGATCAAGGATCATATCTATACCGTGGAAATGTACAACAATTATTCGGCTCCGGTGATGTATGAAGCCAGCGCTTACTTTTTCCATACGCGTGGGTTTAAGACGGTGGATGAACAAGGTGGACTACGGGTAAAGCGTACCACGGATTTTACGGAGAATGACCAAACGGCATTTAGCAAACGCTTTTATTACACGCAGGCTAAGGACGTATATGTCGATCCGTTTTCACTTCTGACATTCAAAAAGAACGTTGATTATGTGACCGAGCTGTTTCTGACCAAATGCTGTAGTCCGGGCGGTGTTTTAGGTCCCGGATGGATGAGCCGTACCGGAGAGATCAAGTTACGTACCCTGTACTCGTCAAGTGTATTTACCAGTGCTTTTGACCAGAAATACGAGTATGTAACGGTAAGTTATGGTGGTGATAATTTTGAACTGGGCGGAAAACAGAAGCAGTTTGTAAACAAGTCTTCCTCTACCTATCAGGAAATCCACCCGTTTTATGTAAGTCCGTTCCAGAATGAACACGCAATGTACAGAGGGAATCTGCAATATATCTATGAAGGCACATTGCTTTCGGAAATGGAGATTATGAAACGTGGTAATACCCTGTATAAAGTAAGCGAACAGAAATATGAATACGATTATATTCCGTACGGAAACGGTATGACGGGAGTTATAGGCGGTTACGCGCATATGAACTGCGGTTATCCCACTGATGGTGCGGACAATCTGGACATCGCCAAGTTTGAGTTTATGTCCAAAAAGGTAAACCTTATTTCCAAAAGTCAAAAGGAGTTTATTGTACCGATGCCACTGACGATGGATGCTGCATTTGAAGCCAATTATAAACCAGTGACATCCGTAACAGAATACAGCTATGATGGATTACCGGGCTTACCTACAAAAGTAAAGACTACCGTAAGTGAAAACAATAATTTTACCGAGGTACGCAATACCTATGCAGATCAGGCCACAACCTTATCCGGGGTGACCGCAGATCAATTGAGCGCTTATACTAAACTGGTTGAGAAGAACAAAATCAATCATCCTATCGAGGTAAAAACCTATCGCACTGATAACAGCCTTCCGGTTCTGGTAACGACCAACCGAACACTGTATAAAAATTGGGGAACAACGCTTGATCTGATTTTGCCGGAGATGATCCAGCAGTCAAAAGGTAGCCGCCCACTGGAAGACCGTGTGCAGTTCAAAGCCTATGACAACCGCGGAAATCTGACCCTATTAACAATGGATAAAGGTGCAAGAATACGTTATGAATATGACGGGTATGATAACCTAAAAGCCAAGATCGAAAATTACAATGGATCGGATGCAGTACCCGATCAGGCACCGAATATCCCTGTTGATTTTGAGCCGGGTACACCTGCACCTTGTACATTGGGTGCTATTTATCCCGGAGCAACGGTAACGTGGTACTATTACGATACGTTTACGCGTTTACTGCGCCGTACGGTGGATGGAAACTGCCGCAGTACCTACTACGAATACGATGCGCTATTGCGATTAAAACGTATCAAAGACCACGATGGCAATATCATCGAAGAGTATGATACCAATTATAAACTTAACTAAGACAGGCTACACCATGAAAAAAATATTATTTCTCTTATTGTGCTGCCCGATTTTGATGGTGGCGCAGACCAATACGCAAAACTGGTCAAAGAAAACGACGTACCGTGCAGCTAACAGCGGTCGCCCCTTATCGACGGTCACCTATTATGACGGTCTGGGACGTCCGGTACAGCAGAACGTAAACAAGCAATCCGGCAACGGTAAAGACCTGATCACCCATATCGAATACGATCTGGGACGTCAGTTAAAAGAATACCTGCCGTATCCGGCTACAAGCAATGATATGAGCTTCCAGACGGGCGCACAGTCCGCTACGCTGAACTATCCGCAGTACAGCGGTCAGTATCCGTACAGCGAAAAGGTACTGGAAACCTCACCGTCGGCGCGCCTGTTAAAACTTGGCGCACCGGGAGCAGACTGGCAGGTTAACCCGAATGCTGAAATGGATCATACGATAAAAACAGCTTATGAGACGAACATTACCAATGAGGTCAAAAACTATTTTGCGGCAACCACTTGGGATGATGCGAGTGGTGTTTACAATATCCAGTTACAGGATAAAGGTTTTTACAGTGCGAACCAGTTGTACAAAACCATAACTAGAGACGAAAACTGGAAGTCGGGAACCAACAATACCAGTGAAGAATTTACGGATAAAGAAGGTCGAGTGGTATTAAAACGCACCTATAACAATGGGGCGCACGATACTTACTACGTATATGACATCTATGGAAACCAGACCTATGTGATTCCGCCTTTGGTAACGAATCCTGCTAGCCAGTTGGATGATCTATGCTATCAGTATAAATACGACCATCGTAACCGGATGGTGGAGAAAAAACTACCGGGTAAGCAATGGGAATCGATCATATACGATAAACTGGATCGTGTTGTGGCAACAGGGCTGACTTTATCCCCATTTGGTGGTACTGAAAAAGGATATTTGATCAGCAAGTACGATGGCCTTGACCGCGTGGTTTATACCGGATGGTTACAGAGTACAGCACCGAGAATCTCTTTGCAACAACAGTACAATGCGGAGACGACTAATTTTTCGGAAAAACGCTTACGTCCGGGGACTACCATAGATGTAGATAACGTAGCGATAGCCTATACCAATCTGGTAGTACCTACCAGTGGAATAAAATTATTAAGTGTAACCTACTATGATGATTATGGGTATCCGGGAGCTATTGTTCCGCCTGCTTCGATCGAGGGTCAGGATGTCGCAGTTTCCGTTGTCGGACAGGCTACGGGAAATTGGGTTCGCGTGCTGACTTCGGCTTCCGAGACATTGAACGAGCAAACCCAGACCTTTTATGACACTAAGTACCGTGTTATCCGTTCAACTACATTAAATCAGTTGGGTGGTTATACGCGAGTGGATAATAAGCTAGACTTTAACGGAAAAGTCGAGCAGACACAAACCTTCCATAAACTAAATTCTAGCAGTAATGAACTATCCGTTAAAGACAGTTATAGCTACACCGATCAGGATCGATTACTCTTGCATACTCACAGGATAAACGGAGGTGCTGAGCAACTGATCGCAAAGAACACCTATGATGATTTAGGGCGGTTGGTATCCAAGAATGTAGGCGGAACAGATGTTACAGGCGCGATCGGATTACAAAAAGTCGATTACCGTCACAATATCCGCGGATGGCTCACCGACATTAACAACGATGCACCGACTGGAAGCGCAGGTTTTACTTTGGGACAAGGTGATCTTTTTGGATTTAAGATCAATTACAATACGGTAACCGAGAGTGAAAACGGAATCATAAATACCGCACAAAGTAGTGTGAACGGGGACGTAAGACCCTTGTACAACGGGAATATTTCCGAAACGTTCTGGATTTCAGCGAGCGATAACCAATTAAGGAAATACGGCTATAAATACGATGCTTTAAACAGGCTCTTAAAGGCGTTCTATCAAAAACCGATTAGCAATGTGCCCGTACCAAAATCCTATGATGAGGAAATATTCTATGATAAAAACGGAAATATTACAGGTTTAAAAAGGAAAGGAAATCTTGACAGTCCGCTGTTTGCAATTGATATTGACGATCTGAGCTATGTTTACAATGGCAATCAGTTAATGCGGGTCAATGATGCTACCAACAATCCGGAGGGCTTTCAGGATAATCAATACGGAAGTACCGCTAACGATTATGCCTATGATACCTTCGGTAACCTTATTAAAGATGAGAATAAAGGTATTACCGCTGTTAACTACAATCACCTTAATTTACCATCCGAAATAGTTTTTAATGGCGGAGGAAAAATTAATTATATTTACAATGCCGAAGGAGTTAAGGTACAGAAAAGAGTAACCACACCAACAAGCAATGTTTTAACCGATTATCAGCAGGGTTTTCAATATGAAAACCAAACCCTGAAATTCTTTCCGCATTCAGAAGGGTATGTAAATGTAACTGGGACGTTCTTTAACTATGTATTTAATTACGTAGATCATATCGGTAATATCCGAAGTAGTTTTACATGGAATGATAAACAAGGTGCATTACAGATCGTTACGGAAAATCACTTTTATCCATTCGGTCTTCAGCATAAGGCATATAATAATCAATCCTATGTATTTGTTCCTGCTGAAAATGCTCCCGGTTACTATCGGTCAGAACTTGTACAGGAAGGAAGTCGAACACCTGTTAACCCTTACAAGTATAAGTACAATGGTAAAGAATTTCAGGATGAACTAGGGCTGAACTTCTACGATTATGGAGCAAGGAACTATGATGCCGCAATTGGCCGATGGATGAATATTGATCCGCTTGCTGAGAATTCCAGAAGGTGGACTCCGTATAATTATGCCTATAATAATCCTGTATATTTCATTGATCCCGATGGCATGCAAGCTATTGATAATGATGATTGGTATCAAAATCAGAGTAATAGTAATATTGAATGGTTTGACGGAAATGGCGCTAAAGAAGGATATGATTATTTAGGAACTCATACAGATGTAGCAACAGGAGATGGAAATCAGTATAAACTTAATAATGATGGATCCTTCAAAGATGTTGTCAATAATAAAAGTTACGCTAAAGGTGAAAGTTTAGCGATAGGACAAACGGGGTCAGACATTGTTTCTCATTTAAGTTTAAAGGAAAAGGCTCTAAAATTGGCATCAGATATTGTTGCACCAATTTTTGAAACTCCTCAAGATATAATTTTTCCTATGGTAAATCAAGCTAACATTATTTTGAATGAGGGTTTACATGAAGGAGGCGCAAGAAATAGGGATAATGTTTTGTTACCAAATACGTTTGAACTAAATAATTGGAAAATTGAGTCGGGAAGAAGTCATACGTCCACAGGTAGTATGAGTTTTAAGGAAGGGCAAGATGTTCTTAATAATACAGCAGCTCTAATAGCTCTACCAGTAAAAGCTGCTACTAATCCGCTAATTAACACCGCTGTTAAGACAGTAGTCAAGACCGCTATAAAAGAAGGAATGAAATCTTTAGAAAAATAAATAATAATTATGGAAATGATATTGGAAGTCGTAATTGTATTGCTTTTTAGGTATCCAGGCGCATTTATAAGATGGGTGTTTCTTCATAAGCGAAGAACATTTGATTCGTTGTTAAAAGAAGATCCTTATATAAATGCTACATTATCGATAGCAATATTAGGTGGAATTGCACTTTTGATTAGTTATATCCTTAAAAGGTAAATAGAATATGAATAAAATTATGACAATTTTAATTATTCTGGTGCTTTTTGGTTGTACTTCAAAAAGGATAGCCGATGATCACAGTTTGATTTTTAGAAATGATAGTGAAAGGATCTTATTAGTCTTTAAGAACGGTGATCCTTTTTTAAAAGTTGATAATCCTGTTTTGGTTAATGTTTTAACTGAAAACATTAATAAAGAATCTTTGGTTTTTTCTGCGCCGGGGATTAAATTAATTAAGACAGAATCAAATCCAGAGAATCAAATAACCCTTGAGCTAACACCCAAGAAGGAAGATGTGGTTAATAATAAAATTGCGCTAAGAGTTTCTTATAAAAATGCAGAAAAAACAATTTTTCATGTTTTCAATATTCCGATTAAATGAATAAATTAGAATTAAAGGAACTCTTGTTACAAAAAGTTGATGAACAGTTAAGAAACGAAAGTTTCAGGCTTAATAAAAGACTTAGTGAGTTTACGCGCCGTACTAAAGAAGGCTGGCATAAATTTCAATTGATTTTTTTAGATTTTGAGGACTATTGGGAAATCAAAATAGGTTTATTAATTAGAAAAAATGTAATTGAAAATATTTTTCATAAGGGTTCATATTTTGCTCCTGAGTATCATAAATCGACAGCGACGATAGGTATAGATTTGGAGAATTTAATGAATGATGAATACTATCGTTTTCTTCTTAAATCGGAGTCTGATTTGGACTTTGTTGTAAAAGCAGTAAATAAGGCTTTTTATGATATAGCTTTGAAGTTCTTTGAGGAATACGATTCAATAGAAGCAATAGATCGGGCTTTAAATATGGATGTTGGTCAAAGTATATTTTCAGGATATAAGTATGGCGGAAATACAGGAATAATAGCTGCTAAGCTAGTTGGAAATCCATCATATAATTCTTTGGTTGAAAAGTATCGAGTTTTCTATACAGATAATTTTGACGGATTTTATCTTGAAGAATTTAATAATATCGTCAATTCTTTAGTAAAATAGACAGTTTTAAATATCCTGGTGCTTGTTTGTAGTTTTTCATTTTGCATCAGTAACCGCCTAATTAATGGCTAAATAATGTAAACTCCATTTAATTTTTCCTTATGATATTGCAGTATAAATTTATGTACTGCAATATCTCCCTTTATTTTTCGAATTTCCTGTGTCATGGTTAAATTAACCATTGGCTCACTATTGTGTAAACTGAAAGAATTAATGTCTGTTAGCATTTGAGTTTCAGAATCCACATTTGTAAAAAATAAATTATGATGTCCAAGCAGATAAACTTTTTCCATACGGAATCAGATATTAAAGAGTTTTTAGATTTTTTTAGAAGTAATGTGTACAAACTATATCCTCATAAGGTAGATGACCTAAATAAACTAAGAGAAATCAATTTCCCCCACGATAGAAGGATAATAATATTTCGTGATTCGAAAAAATTAGAATACGAGTATATTGAGAAGCAGGGCTATTATCTTTTAAATCCTGAAAACTCAGAAGCAATTGATTTTTTAATCTCTGCGCAGCGTGAAGATGGAAAAAGCATCGAAGCAGGTCGGTTGTATTATACCGAGAAGATCTTTACCAGTCAAAGCCTACTTCACAAAAGCGATGATTTTGTGAAGGCTTCAAACCGTCTTTATACTTTGTTCAAACGACGATTTTTAAAGAAGACAAAATTTAGTAAGGGATGGTACTTGACCCAAAGCATAATTAATTCGTTCGAGCAAGGAGAAGCCGTATGGGAACGAAACAACAATGTAATTCGCTTTCATAGTAAAAATAGTATTTAAAAGCGATTGGTAGCCTAAACAAAAAATATTCAATATGAAGGAATTGATCTATCGATATTCGGAGAGACCGAATGATTTTTTTAAGAGAATCTATATAATGGTTTTATTTGCAAATATCATTTTCGTATTATTCAATATGATACTGCATTTATGTGGTGTCTACCCTGAGAATCTTGATGTAGATATTCATTTTGGTATAGCCGGACTAATTATTACTATTATTATGATGCCGATCTTAGCATTACTTATTTCTGTGATGATATGGCTATACTTCATGGTAGGGATATCGTGTTTAAAAATGATCAGATTTTTTCTATACACCTAATCTTAGTTTCAAGGTATTAGTTTAAATATTTACAATTCGACTATGGTTAAACAACTTAGCCATTAGAAATCTACAGCCTAATTTAACCGAAAAGATTATGTAGTTATTTTGGTACATCCACCTTTTGGTTGGGGTGGATGCTTTGTTTGCTTCCTGAAAGCAGATTTTTTATGGTTGAGAACAGGGCAATTTAGCCCTGTTCTTTTTTAAATATTAATTTTTATGAGTAGAAGAAAACTTATTGAAGCCTCTTGTACGATCCTGCTTATTATGATTTTATTTCTAGTGAGTTGTGCTTTGGTTATTAAAAGCTTACCAAAATTTCTGTTTTAGAAATTACTTCTTGATGATCAGATGAGCAAGAGACGGATCGTTGAGCATTCGATGTATTTCTGCATCAATAATATTCTGGACATCCTGTTTGATCTGCATATAATTACGCTGTATCATATCGGAATTGATCTTTCTGATAACCGGTATTTCTTCGTACGCTTTCTCCTCTCTCTGTATTGCATCAAAATCATTCTGTATTTGACAGTGAAAAGCTTTCAGTTCTATCTTCTGACTGGGTGTATCTGCTACCATTCCGACGAATTCACCGGAACTCAGCGCGGCAATTTTTGAAGCTGGTACAGCGTAGTCTAACTGTTTACTTTTGCTTATGGATGTATCGCCGCTGTTAATAGAAAGACTCTCTCGCTCCTGCATTATTTTTCCGATGCGCTCGGAAAGTTGTTTTGCGCTGTCACCCGTGACCTGACCTGAAATTATATTTCCAACTGTATTGGTTATCACATCAGCTTGTTCTCTGCCATAGTCCTTGCGTAACTGACTTGCATCCTGAATGCCCAGGCATACCGAGATTAAATTTGATCGACCAGTTACGATGGTTGGAATTATGTCTGTTGTGAGGGTAGGGAACTCGTCAAATACCAACATGCTTTTAAGTTTGTTCTTCTGGTTTACAACCTTTAGCATACGGTTAACGTAAAGTGACAACACGGCTCCATAAGTCTGTATCTTTTGTGGGTTGTTCCCCATGCAGATGACCTTTGGATTATCCGGATTGTTCAGGTCAATCGTGAAATCGTTGCCCGATAAAACATAATAAAGTTGTGGAGAAGCCAATCTTGCCAATGCGATTTTTGCACTCGCGATCTGTCCTTCCAACTGTTCCATGACATCATTGAGATAGGCGTTGACAAAAGGATTGATCAACACCTCGATTTCTTTTTCCGTTCGTAAGAGCGTAAATAGGTCGTCATATGGTAGTTGTATTAATTCGATCACGTGGGGAAGTGTGCAGAATAACCCGTCCTGATACCTTCGTAAAAACCAAATAATGGCCGTTACAAAGTTGATGGCACTTTCGACAAAAAATTCCCCGGTTTTTTTCTGCCACTCGCGATTTAATCCGAGCAATATTGTTCTTGCACTTTCAGTAGCATCCGTAATATCGGTCATCCCTAACGGATCGAAAACATTACCTCTATGCGAGCGAGACAGATCATCAAAATTGATGAAAATGCATTCCGATTTACTTTTGTACCTATGCTTATTTTTTAGCCAGTGATTGTAGGCGATGAGCGATAGATCAGGGAATTTAAAATCATAAACAAAAAGTGTATAAGGATCGGGCTTAGCTAAAGCTTGTGTGATAAAGTGTCGGATCACAAATGCCGATTTTCCGGCGCCAGGGGAGCCTGACACAATCGTCGCGCGGACAGGCGATATAATATTTATCCACGAATCCCTAAATTTGTTTTTGAGCCTGTACCGAGCAGGTAAATTAATCGATAGTTCGTTTTCGAGTAGGCGCTCTTCCTGTGGAAATGTCTCAGCCTCCGCATTGAAAATATCATTGTTATTAAAGCTACTTTTAATAATTCGCGAAAGTAAAGTACCTCCGGAAAGAATCAACAAGTAGCCTACTGCCGTTAACATTATATATACCACCGCTGTGGTAGTAATATCTGTGCCTATATAAAGTGAAAAGTAGCTAATAAAATAAATCAGCAGCCCACAAACTATATAGGTGAACGCTATTTTGTGATTTAACTTTTGGTCCTTTTTACCTCGCGCTCCGATCAAAGAAATAATTAAGAAACCTAAAGCGATAAACTTCGGTTTATGAAAATCAGTCAGCAATCCCGTTTTAATGATGTTGCTTAATATTTTATCGGAAAAGGGACTGACTAATTCCCATTTCTTGAACGCCGTGTAGCATGCGTAATAAACGTGTATTACTAATATTACTACACTAATTAACCGTGTCATATCCAGAATTTTCCTCAGCGCCTGTTCATTCTCTCCTGTCTGGTGTGCCATAGCTTTATGATTTTAAAAGTTATTGTTATTATCCCGTCTCCTGCGTTTTCTTCTTTTTTTCTTTCTCCTAAGTTGGTTTGGAATAAAGTCGGATGCATTTTCGATTTCAAATAAGGTGTCAATTAGTCCTTTGTCCTCGGTTATGGAAGTGTCGGATACAGCGTTTGTATCCGGTACTGGTTGCGTAAGTGGAGCTGCATTTCGATCCGTTGGGATTTCTGTTTCCGGCTCTTTTTTACAAATCTGTTCAGTGGCTCGGTTATCTTTTGCAGTACATCGTTCGAGAATAGCTTTTGCACTGTAATTTTTACCGAGGTCACTACCATTAAATACACATTTGGAAGTATGATCTACATAGGTGATACCGTAGAGTCTGCCATCTTCACTTGTTCTTTTGAGGACAGCGATTCCCTGTTTTGACATTAGTTTTATAAACTCATCAATCGAAACACCTGAGTTCGTCAAAATCTTATCCGTAGCGTTCTTTATCCTGCTCTTAAAAGGAGTTCGTTTTTTAGCATTCTCCTGAAATATTTCTTCCAGAAATTTCATGGTGGGTCTGTTATAAAAATCACTTGCTTTAATCGGTACTCCTGTCGGATTACCTGCCTGATCCAATATTCTATACACCATTCCATTTGCTTTAAAGACTCTTGAGTTTTCACTGCCTCTATCGGCTAAAACATTATATTGGTTGAGAACAGCATTAAGTTCTTTTAAGCTGGTAAAGTTGTAATTCGTAAGGATCTGATTTAGTACGTTAGCGATAGCTTTTTTTGACTGTATTTTTCCATAATTCACCTTGCCTAAAGGGATCGGTTCAAGTTTATTATTTTGGTTGTTATTTCTACCTTCAGCTATAACTAATCCATACTTTTCTTCTATAGCTTTACGAGCCGGTTCCGATTTGCGAATCCCTAAATGATGAAGGTCGATTCTCGAAGTGTTGTTCTGGATATTGGTGGTTATGATATGGATGTGTGGATGTCCTGCATCATAGTGTTGATAGACCAAATACGGTTGACTTCCAAAACCGATCCGTTCCATATACTCGTGAGCAATATCCGTCATTTTTTCTTTTGATAAGTTTGTTTCAGATGGGGCAAAATTTAATGAGATGTGTACGCTATTTCGTTTGCAATTTTCATTCAGTTCAGCCTGTTTCAACAAACGGTTAAGCTTCATGGGGAGCGTTAAATTCTCTAGGTCCACAGGGTAATTTCCTTCTCCGATACATTGTGCTACGCCATCCTTAACTTTGTTCTCATTGTAATTGAAAATGCGATGAATGGAATGACCTGTTTTGATTATTGCAACCATCTTTCCGCGTACTTTTGGATCAGGTTTTTTATCTCCTCGATCTTATTAAACAGTGTATGTTTTTCGATATCATGCTGTATGATCCAGGCTTTAAACTCTCCAATGGTTTTAAGCGTATGAAGTTTTTTTACAGCCTGATTGTAGTTGTTACCAATCCTGTTTAGTTCTATGCGTAACGGGATTAGTTCTGCCATTAGATCGTCATTGGATTTGTCTCGATAGGTTTTCACTATCGGTCTTTCGAGTAGTTTGTCGCGCACATATTGGCTTAGTTTTCGACTTGTCGAAGTGCCGAAATGTTTATTTACTGTACGGTATTCTTCCTCTGATAGCCGTACATGCAACCATTTTGTTTTTGCTTGATTTTCCATCTTCACCTATCATTTTTAATCGTTCAAGCTTCATTTTAACGTTATTTTGTCCTGATCTACGAGTTCCGAGTATAAGATCAAAAGAGGCGGTTGTGATACAACCGTTCATCTGGCCGTTTGCAGGAACGTTGCAAACTCCCTAAGAATGCATAAATTATTTGTAGCTTTTAAAAGCAGGGAAGTATCTAAAGGTGGTTATAGCTATTAAGGGCTTAAAAGTTGCTTTGGGGGTAGGGGAATTTAAAATGATTGGGGATGTGGCAATTATAAAAATTAGGTTGAAAATGTAGAAACAGCCGGTGCTGCAATTTCTGTTCAATTCTGATTTAAAATCTTGAGTATTGGGTAAGCTTAAAATCTTGCCTTTGCGAAGTGTTTTACTGAAATTCATAATCCATCTCATTTCGTTCAACAATAATTCAGAAAACAAATTTAATGAGGTTGGGGCATATTATACCAACCTCATTAAATTATGTGGAGGATACATCAAAGTACTATAGTAGAAAGTACTAAATGGATTTTCTACAATTACTATTTAGAAAGATATGCTACGCTAAGGCATAATTGGCAAATCATTTGGAATGGAATTATACTTTTTACTAAATATTTTATATTGTGATTCTGTTAGAAGTAGAGCAGATAAATCGTTTCCCCCATTAACCAAATAAAATCGTTCTTCAACTTTATTTTCTTTAAGAATTTGATTCAATGATTTAAAAAAGTTAGTGCTTGCAGCTTTCCAAAAACTTCCGTCATTTAGTTGCCATTCATTGTAAAGTTGTACTCTTAAATTGTTTATTTTGATTTCATATGTTTTTTCAATTTCTTCCGTTTTTTCGACCGATAAAGAAACATTTCTCTTCGCTAATATTTTCTTTAATTGCGGTACAAAAGAATCAAAATTAAACTCAGCAAGTTCTTCGGCGTCTATTCTTACGAACTTATTTGTGTTTTCGTCATATACATTTAGAGAGTCCATTTTTGTTGTATCGATTGTAGATTCTGTATGTTTAAAAAAGCCTACTTCAATTAGTTTTAGAACAAATTCATTATCTGTCATTTGTGGCTCTTTTACAACAGCAGTTTTAATCGTTTCACTTTCCTTCTTATTCTGACAGGACACTATAATAGTTAATAACAGTAACGGGAAAAGGCATTTCATAGATTTCGATTAAGGTTAAAATTATCTGAATATATTGGTTTCAATAATGAGACATAACGTTGATTTGTGATCAAATCAGAAGCTTCGTCTTTTAGTTCATTTTACTCTTTGACTGAATGTAAAATTCACTTAATTCTTTGCGCCATTCTGTTAGCGTTTGGATTATATCCATTAGCTTACCATTAGGGCTAAGAATCTGCACTGCGTGTGCTAGAGGCGAATTATCGATATTATTCAATTCCGTTATATTAAATGCTGCCAAAAGATTCGCTGTTGAACCATGAAGAGATTCATTTTGGTGCTTGTAGAAATTTGCTGTTGCAATTATTAAACTTATATGGCTTTGTGTCTGATTCTCTTTTAATGATAAATTATAGAAGTTTGAAAGCCTTTCCGTTTTATCCTTTATTTCATTTCCGTAAAAATCGCTTATTGTGTAATTAATATAATTTTGAAAAGCTATAAATGCCAGTCCATAAATAGCCTCACTTTCATCAATAAACCAACCTCCATCATACCAGGAATGCTCGTCCATCTTAGACTCTAAGTAGGTTATTGAATTTTCTAAGCCAGTTATTATAAGTTCCAACGTTTCAAGACGATAATCTGTTAAAGATTGCCAAGGTGTAAATTTACTTTCGGAAGTACTTTGCGATTCATTCATAGTATGATTTTTTGGTTATAAAGCTAAAATATGAATTTTGGTAATACTATTGCCTGTTTAGTTATTTGTTCGATACTTATATTAATTGCTGTAGCAAATAAAGATCTGCATAGATAGGCTTGGATAGATTTTAGAGTTTATAAGTGTTGTAGAGTTAAAAGTACCTCCCCATATTTTGATTAGGATAAATTCGTTTCGGCTCTATAACTTTGTATAAGTTTTTGAGCAGAACAGCTCATTAGAGAAAGTATAGTTTAGGAGGTTAAGATGGGGTTTGGTTATTTTCTTTATTTACTTTTTGGAATGCACTTCATTCCGGATCAACATCATCGTTTTCTTTTCACTTCTTTTATTTCCCAGTTACCACAACACGTTAATCAACCGAAAAGGTCTATTAACAAATTCATAAAAACAAATCGAATGAAAAAGTACATGATGTATTTTGTGCTGGCATTTATGCTGGTGGCAAACGTTGTTCGTGCGCAACGTTTTGAAAAGGGTGAAGTTGCAATCGAAGTCAGGGGAGGTCTGGCAAATGGGTATTTCTTTGGTAAGCAGCAGAACCCGACATTTTTTGGTGGAGTTGCTGCTAATATCTATACCGGAATTGACAGCAAATGGGTGGCGGGAGGCGAGTTCTACCACAAGAAGTATGATTATCAAGACGGTTCTATTAAGCTGGCGCAGTTTACAGGTGAGATCGGCCATTATTTCCCATTGGTTTACGACTGTAAGCAGGATCTTGTGATCTCCGCTGGTTTAAGCGGTATTGCCGGGTATGAACGGATCAATTGGGGAAGACATACTTTATATGACCAAGCTATTCTGTTGAACCAGGACCATTTTATTTTTGGAGGCGCAGCCACATTAGAAGTTGAGTTTTTCCTTTCAGACAAAGTAATCGTTTTCGCGACCGGGCGAGAGCGGATGTTGTTCAAAGCGCTTGATAAATTTAATGGTCAAGTAGGATTAGGTGTAAGGTTTTTGATTAATAGATAGGAGGGTTTGGGTATGAAAAATTTATTTTTAGGATTGGTGGTTTTGATCACGTTAACGATTACGGGATGCGACAAAAATGAGATGCGTATTTACAGACCGGAAGAACCCGTTGTTACCGGGTTCGACTTCAATCTTACGATGGAAGTGGGAACTTCTATTATCGCCAAGTACGGAACGCAGGATTTGAAGTTCCGTATCGTTCCTCTTGGACAGGAACCAAGTACAACGTATAAAGTTAGCTTTATTCAGTTTATGGGTACGGGAACCGTACAGGGTGAAAATGGGGATTTCTTAGGTCAGAATATTGATTATGTACTTAATGATAGAACTTTTAAATTAAAGTACACGTCCCACAGTGATACGGATCATTTTTTTGAGGTTACGGTCAAAGATAACTTCGGACATATCAAAAAGAAGATCGTAAAATTTATGCCGGAGAACGAAGTCGCTCAAGGTAAGTAAAGAAGGGTGCGTTTAGAATAATTATTGTTATAAAATGTCGTCAGTATCTGAGAAGATGCTGACGATTTTTTTAGATCAACAAAATGAATAAGAAAATCAGTCTAAGATTTTTTTTAAGTAAAATAGATCATTATAATTTATTCCAATTTCTATGTGATAATCGATGTATCGCTTTATTGTTGGATAATTAACTACCTCTGATATTTCAAGCTTCATTGATTGAATATCAGATTTGTCCAGTAATTTTTGTCGAACCAGACTACCTACAAAATCAAAATATCGAAGGGTTTTATCAAGCGCCCTTTCCAATGGAACTTCATCAATTGTTTTGTTATTTAATTTTTCTTCAAGAGCTTCAAAACCTCGTCTCTTGTCTACTGCGTATAAAACGTCACGTATTTCGTGATCGTTATATAACTTTTCAAAAATATTGAACATGAAAGAGCGACGTCTTTCTTTGTTAGATATGTAGAACAGATATAGAGCAAAACCTCCTGCAGCTAGTGCACAAACAAATTGTAATAAATCAAACCAATTTTCTAAGTTCATAAAAAGTAGGGTGTTAGGTTACTTACAAATATTGAAAGATTTAATACAATTGTTTAACGTAATACTACCTGTTTATCATATTTATATTGCAAAATTATATATGACTAGATCAGCAGGACCTCCCCATATTTTGAGTAGGTGTCCTACGCATTTTAGCCGTATTTTTGTATAAATGTTTAATGTATAAAAACCGAATGGATATGACGACGAATGATGTAGCGAAGGTGTTTGATACAATTTTAAGTATTCCAGGCATGGGGGAGGTCGTGAAGATCGATTTAAGGATTTCCCGAAAAAATGTATTATTACTGAATCAGGTTATTGAGTTGGGCTTAGAGGCGAAGGAGCAGGATAAAACAGGCTTGCTGAGTACTGTTCCGGAAGACGATTTAAAAGAGCTTAAATCATTATCGGTAGACTGCCTGACCAAAGCAGGACTGACCGACCTCAGTGAGAAGTTAAAGTCATTGGGCGCTAAATGAATCAAAGAAAGGTTGAATTTAACTTCAACCTTTTTTTTGTTCTGAAAATCAGGTGTTTTCACCAGGAACTCTATAAAAGTCGTCCGATCGGTTGGCATTTTTTTTACAATTATGATAATTAAAGGCACTTTGTAATTTCGTAAATTTGCTAGTCAAACAATCAATTAAAATGATAATTTTAAAAAGAACTAATTCAGAGAATAAAGAATTTCAAAGTTTAGTTTTAGAACTTGACAAAGACTTGGCTCTAAAAAATGGCGACACCAATGATTTCTTCGCACAGTATAATAAAATTGACCTCATTGAAAATGTAGTAATTGCATTTAATGACAACTTACCAAGTGGCTGTGGTGCTATGAAATCATACGACAAATCAACAATGGAAATCAAAAGAATGTATGTACCTATTGAAATGCGTGGTCAAGGGGTTGCTATTGCCATTTTAAATGATTTGGAAAAGTGGGCAAAAGAACTAGGCTATAAAAAATGTATTTTAGAAACAGGAGACAAAATGCTTGAAGCAATTGGACTATATAAAAAGAGTAATTACAAGATTATTCAAAATTATGGGCAATATGAAAATGTTGAAAGTAGTATCTGTTTTGAAAAAATATTATAAATGATATTGTTAAAAAGAAATACTGCCAATATAAACAGTTTAAGATATTAATTTGCGAAAGAGGTGAAAAACAACAATAGAAATAAAAAATCCAATGAAAATTAAAAACTTTGAGTTTAAAGCGAAAGTAGAGTCAATTGATAAATATGAAAATTTGCTTTTAAAACTGACCCCTGTAAGCTTTGGAACTGACCATCAAGTGGACACATATTTTAACACCTCCAATGGGCGCCTTAAGCTTAGAGAAATTAAAGGTAAAAATAGTAGCCTTATTGATTATAACAGAGAAAATTTTGCTGGAAGTAAAAAATCAGAAATTATTTTTTATGAGCATCAACAAGATGATTCACTAAAAAAAATCCTGATAAACCAATTTGGAGTGAAAGTAATAGTTGATAAAAAAAGGAAAATTTATGGCATTGGTAATGTAAGATTCCACTTCGACGAAGTCGACAATTTAGGAACTTTCCTAGAAGTTGAAGCAATAGACACAAGCGACAGTTTAAATATTGATGAATTAAAGAAACAATGTGACTTCTATTATGACTATTTCAAGATTGAACTTGACCAAGTTGAAGAATTGTCTTATAGTGATTTAATTCTAAAAAAACAGTAGCGATATTACATGATAGATAACATAAAAATAGTAGATGCCAAAATTTTATCAGACAATTGGTATGTACTTAAAAAAATAACTTACGAGTATACCAAGAAAGATGGCACAAAAGTGACGCAAAGCAGAGAAGCCTACGATAGGGGCAACGGTGCTACGATATTACTATACAGCAGAAATCAAAAAACAGTTATCCTGACAAGGCAGTTTCGTTTACCAACATTTGTAAATGGCAATGAGTCAGGAATGCTAATCGAATCTTGCGCAGGCTTATTGGATAAGGATAATGCCGAAGATTGTATTCGACGTGAAACGGAAGAAGAAACAGGTTATAGGGTTACTGATGTGCGAAAAATCTTTGAGGCTTATATGTCGCCTGGGTCTGTCACCGAAATCCTTTATTTCTTTGTCGCTGAATATTCAAAGGAGATGAAAATAACTGAGGGCGGTGGAGTTGAACAAGAGGAAGAGAACATAGAAGTACTTGAATTGAAAATTGATGAGGCAATGAAAATGATTGAATCAGGAGAGATTAAAGATGGTAAAACAATTATGCTTCTTCAATACATAAAGCTCAATAATATTTTATAATTATGATGATACTTATTGCAGGTCCTTATCGAGGAGGTACCAATGATGATCCCGAATTAATAAAAAAGAATCTGGACAAACTTGAATCCGTTGCCCTACCAATATTCCGTAAAGGACATATTCCTATAATTGGTGAATGGGTAGCACTACCATTGATGCACTTGGCAGGCTCAAAAGAAATTGGTGACAGTATTTGGGATGAAATACAGTATCCAACAGCGCATCGACTTCTTGAAAAGTGTGATGCAGTCCTCAGGCTTGAAGGTGTGTCAAAAGGAGCAGATAACGATGTTAAGATTGCGAAAGAGCGAGGTTTGAAAATTTACTATTGTTTGGAAGATATTCCAGATTTAGTAGAGAGATAAGATCTTCAATAATCAAAATCATTAAACCATGAATTTGTTCGGAATTCATAATGAGCCCTGTTGAAAAAAGGAATGTAATTAAAGTGAATTTGCTTCAATTTTTTGAATAGCTTTTATAAAATTATCTGAATCGTTACCTAAAGATAAGGATAGATCTGCACTCATTTTAGATGATTACGAGGAAAGAATTATTTACTGTATTCACTTGGATTTTTCGTATTCCCATCAATAAATATAAATACTTGTGCATGCTCCTCAGACCCCGTTTGCTCAAATCCATGTGTGATAGCTGATCGCAATATTACGTTACTTGCGAGAGGACCTGGCGGCATCACTTTTTCAGTTAAATCTAAAATACATACAATTGAAGCAGATTTTCCGTTTCCTGAAGCATAAGCCACAGCTTGAGATGAATACTTTTTGATTAAAGTTGCTCGATCTGAAATTGATGTTTCTACCTTTAGTTCTGCAATATGTCCTTTATAGGCAATCTCAACACGTCCACCAGCAACGTGTGACTCTTTAGTTATAGCACCTCCAATCAAAGGATTTGCCGTTAAGTGTTGAATGAGTTTATCCCTGAATTGATCTTCTTTCAATGCCGTTAAATGTTTGTACAGACCGCTTTGAAGACAATAACCTTGAAAATTTGTAATACCATTAAGTAGTGTAATAAAGTCATTTCTATCCTGCATTTCCATTTGTGCTAAGAGAGGATTCGTATAAATCTCAAAAACTTTTTTATCGATAGTTTCAAAGCCCGTTTTGAATAGGTTGTTATTTTGATCCAAAATTTTTGCATTCAATTCATCATAACCAATTATTACAGGTTGCAATTCTTCTTTTTCCGACCCCAATAAATAAGGAACGAGTTTAATTGACAAATTGTCTTCAAAATTGCTTTGACTGTATTTGAATAATAGCGTTCCTTCTACATTATAATCCAATTTTTCATCAAGTATGATGTCGTTGATATTTAGTTCAAATATATCGGATGATGTTGTTGCTGCTAAGAGCTTTAACGTTTTGACGTTTTCAGGGGATTTATTAAATCTTAAAATTCCTTTTATGACATATATTTCTTTTGCTTTTAAAACCTGTGGATTAGCCCATGCCGTATCATGTAAATAAAACTCTAGCGATACTACGATCGTTTCAGGCATTATTTCTACTTGATCATCGTTTTTATGGTAGTTTTTTGGAATATAACTATCAGAATGTAAGTATGCTATGGAAGGATGCTGCAATTCAAGAAATTTATCGATGATAATTTTTAAATCATCGAAATTAGTATAGTTTATTTTATTAAAAAGTGCTTGGAGGTCTTTTACTCCATCATTAAATAATTCCAGATGTGAAAATACATCAAATTCGAAAAGATTAATATTGACCCCAGCAGCAATTCTTTTTGCCTCTGCACCCGTTTTTCCATTTAATACCATTTGACACCACTCGCAAAGAAGGAAAACGGCGTCAACCAACACCTTCTCATTTCTAAAAATAGCTTCTTCTTTTTTGCCTCCTGAGGAAGCTATTAATTCAAGTAACAAATTATCTATTGCTTGTTTTTCACTCTGAATTTTTGGAATAAATCTAATATTAAAATCAGAAAATACTTCACTTATTTTCTGACGCAGCTGTTTCTGAACATCAATGATGTCCGCTTCAAATAATGCTCCCATCGCTTATATTTTAAGAAGAATTCGTTTAAAAATGATCTTTTCCAGCAAGTGCCAATTCTGACAAAAATTTATGGTCGTTAATAATACGAAATAAATAATCTTTAGAAGGTACCTTCTGAACATTTTCAATAATACAATTACATAGATTTAAAACCGCACTATGCAAGCAGAAATAGCCAAAAATGTTTAATACATTGATTACATCATAGTCATATAGATCTATTTCCTCCAAATGATTTTTTAAATACTCCATAATAGCTTCAGATTCTTTAGCTATATCGGAACGTTTTAAATAGTACATTTCACTGTAAAATTTTTTTCGAAAGGAATTTGATATTACCATTTCATGGCGACGTGGAGGATATTTATAGATAAAAGTCAAAGCAGATGCGAGCCATAAATCATTTAAATCATCATTATTCCTCCTTAAATCGTTAAGTAGCCTAATGGAATTTTCAGCCTTATAGAAATCTAAATCGCTACAATCTGGTAGCAAATAATTTGCTACGATGTTTTTTTCGTAAGGAATAAAGTTTTCACTATTAACTTTTCTATTTAAAAATATAGCCTGTTTTAAAATTTTTTGGCAAAATTCATTATTCTTATCCTTTTGTGAATAATGATTAGCAAGCATCATAATCACTTTTCTATATAACTTTTTATGCTCTTCAACTGGTAGCATATTAAGTAAAGGATATGTTAGATTGGACATAGAATGACTAATGCCAACGTACCTACTATCGTATTGGTCCAACAAATAATCAGTTACTTCTTTTGGAATTGAAGAAGGTTTTTTAACTAAAATTTGTCCATATGCATCAATAGCGAACTTCCTAATTACTATATCGTCGTCTTTTATCAATAGTAGCAATAAATCAAATATTGTTTGCGGTATAATAGCAAAATGATTTTTAAGAAGAACAGCTAATAGCTTTAGTGCTTCCATACGCACTGGTAATGCATTGATGTCCAGTAGCCAGTTGTAAGTATCAGGAAGAATTTGTACTAAGCTGATATTCGATTTTATGGAGGAGCGTATAACGGATATTAAATAAATTTTGACATCTACATCTTCTGTCTTTTTAGAGTCAAGATTTCGGATGATCGTTATAATTTCTGCAAAATTTGATGTTTCATCTACTGGAACTAGATTTACTAAAATATCTTTTACATTATTTAGCTTTGTAGAAATTTTAGTTTCTAAATCCATAATGTCATAGACATTCAGGCCAATAAGTGGATTAAAAGTAGTGGTGATCGAGTTTAGATTATTCTTATTCCAATTGAAAGTATTTTTTTCTTTAAGTGCAGCAATTAGAAAACCTAGGAAGACTTTGAATTTGTCACTAAACTTTGTGGGGTATGATCCGGTGAGGTTACGTAATATTGAGAACGGGTTTTCAAAATCATCTTTTATTTCGTTACTAGCTGCAAAGCCAATAATTTTATCAATCAATACACTGCTTTGGACCGGAAATGATTCGCGTAGATCGTCCGTTTCCAAAAAATTATCATAGAATTTTAGAATTTGCACTTTCGCACCTGTAGATAGTGTATTAAACTTGCTTGAAATAGTATTTAAAACCAAATCTATATCTGTGTAACAAAATCTAATTAGAGTTCTGCTAACGGTCCAATCTGAGCCGCCACGACTGTCCTCTTCCTCAACAATATTGTATGTAAGAATCATATTCTCCAGAAAAGGAATGGCAATCGTTTTGTCCAGAATATATAACTGATATAGAATTAAGCATGTATTTTTTCTTATACCAGCATCTTCGTCTTTTAACGAATTGCATACAACTGTTTTAAAGTTTTCTTGCTGACGGGAACTATAGTCTTGAAAATACTTAATTATAAATGGTGAAAAATTTTCGAAAGGATCGTCTTGGCGCGTAAAATTTTCCTTAAAATAGTTATTGATCAATAATGTCACAAACGCTAATTCTTCCTCCTGTTTAAGATTTAAATATTGTGCTAATCTGACAATTGTATTTAAGTTTTGACCTTTTGCAAAAGAGTCCAGGATTCGACTTTTAGTAAAATCGGATAGTTTTGTAGGATCAGCTAGTATAACATTTACGACTGAGTCTGCAATGTCATGTGAAATATCCTCCATATCGAAAAAAAGCACTAAATAATCCAATGAAAGTGAATTGAAAAATGCCGGTTTCAATCTACTTGATTCCTTGATACTTTGAGCAATTTTTAACTGGTTTTGATTGTCACTCAATTTATCCACCAACTTTAAGATTGAAATTTCAGTTGTCTTTGAGAATTTAAACCGGTTTGATATTTTTCCTTTAATTTTCGTTCTTACATTCTCAATTATCTTTTGTTCTTCTTCACGATCCTGATTTAACTTGTCGACATATTTCTTGTATTCTTCCAAGGTTCGACGCCCAAAATTTTTTGGAAAGGTTTCAGTATGAAATTGACAATCCTGACAATTAGCAATTATGAAATCATGTGCGACCCATTCTAAATTCATTGCACTACCACCGTCTGCTTGCGGGCAAGAAACGTGGTTCATTGTGGGCAAGCCCATCTGGCCGATTAAACCGCCGTATTCGGAAACTATTTTTATATGAGAACACCAATGCTTTATATCAGGAGCGATACTTTTACTTCTCCTAGCCATTTCAAGTGATTCATTTAACCTCGTTTCTCCATATAAAGAATTTGCCATTGGGTGTAAGAATTTAAAAAACCAATTAGATAAGCGTAAATTGCTTGATATCTTTGTTGTTGCTGTATCACTAAGATACTCTTAATATCAAACACAGTTACAGATAAAATACAATTTTTTTGAACATCCTTTTCAACTTTTTATGGCTTATTACTCAATTTAGATAAAGAAGAAATGATGAAACGAAAATCGACATCCAAAATGAGTTGGAGCGATATTGGTTTAAAGCTGACCTTTTATCGTCTGAAATTAATAGCTTTTATATAATACCCATTATTACTTTTTACTCAAAGCATATTTTTTGTCTGATTTTATTAAACAAAGTACTAAAGAAGTGATTTTTGCCTTATTTATTTTGTTATTTTTAGCGAAGTAATAATTATTGACCTAAAATTATAATGAATAAAATCGCATTATGTATTGGTGTGGATGTTGTGAAAGGACTTACACCTCTCAATAAAGCTGCTGATAGTGCAAGAAAGTTTTCTGAATGGGCAAAGAAGCAGGAATACGATACAGAGCTATTTATCGATAGTGAGGTGAAGAAGGTAAATCGAAGACAGATACTTGATCGTATGGCAAGTATACTCGATAGTCGGAAATACGAGCAACTCATTATATTCTTTTCAGGACATGGTGTTATGCGTAGTTTAAGAAATGAGGTGTGGCTATTAAGTGATGCTAATTATGATGGTTCGGAAATGGTTGATGTCAGAGGTACCATAGATATGGCTCGCGAAGCTGGGATACCCCATGTTCTTATTATATCCGACGCATGCCGAACATTTACTAAAGGATCGAGTTTTAACTATGGTCAAGGAGATATTTTTCCTATATCTAAGATGGGAAGCAATAGTAGTACCGTAGACGTACTTTATGCGTGCCGGCCGGGAAAACCTGCACTTGAAGTAAAGGAAGAAGAGTGGTACGGAGTGTTTGCTGAAACACTTTTAGACGTATTAGAAGGTAATCAGCCCAAAAGTATCAAAGAAAGTTCGGATGACCCTAAGTACTGGTTTATTTCTGCGTACGAATTAAAAGAAACACTGCCCGATTTGGTTCAAGCTAAGGTCATTGCTATAGGTTCAAAGTTAGATCAGAAACCGGATGTTACTGTGGAATATATAAATCCAAAACCTCCAATTTCTAAATTCAATAAAAAGCCGAATAATGGATTGAAATCAGGAGGAGGTGCACCTCCTCCTCCGCCTAATTTTAATGAGGTTACAGCACTTGAGCAGATGGAACCTGGGAAGATTTCCTTTGAGGGTCTTGTACTCTTACCTGTGGAAAAAGAAGAGACCCAGCAAGAGAAGATTGATAAAATCAGTGAACAAATTAGTAAAGGGGAACCTGTTGATCTAAACTTTAGTTATAATAGGGCGTTAGTCAAACCTTTTAAGCTTGCCGGTAATCGGCAAAACAATTCTATCAGCATAGACTTTCCTTTTCAGAAAAGTGATTATGGATTCACTGTTAAGGGAATTAAAGTAAAGGAAGTATGGGTAGAAGGGGGGAAATGTACGATAAAAGAGAGAATATTTAAAAATAAAATATTTGTAACCGATATCCTGATTCCATCAGATATTGAAAGCAGTAATGGATTATTAGTGCTTGAGAATGGTTGTTCATTGCCCTTAGCGATCTTAAAGGGGTATATTGGAGTTTTGGTTTTTAAGGATGAAAGGTTATTGACAATTAATTATAAACCAGTTCAAAGAAATGAGCATGCGTACCGTACTTATTTGGAAAATATAGATAAAATTGAGGAGGCTCGTAGTTTTGTAGCCTATGCTGCTAACGAAGGATTCGATTATTCTAAAGTCTTTAGCAATGTTTTCAATTCCAAGAATCAATTTGATTTTGATGACGCCGGTAGCTTTTTAAGAATCGGAAAATCCTTGGATCCATCTTTAGCCCTCTACGCTTCGTACGCTTTTAGACAAGAAGGCAAATTTGATAAGATTAAATCCGTACTTACTTATTTACGTTTTGACAATAGCACAATATTATTCGATGTAGCAATGTTGGGGAATGAATTGTATGAACATAATTTAGCATCGCAGTGCCCACTTATGTCCGCAGGTTGGTCATACCAACATTTATTTAAGGATCGTGTTGCATCTGAGTTTATAGATTCATCAAAGTATTTAGATACAGGATTATGGACCATGTTTAAGCCAGAAGGAACTGCTATATTAATGAAAATTATTAACCAACAGATATAATTATGAAGTTAGTATTATTACACGGACGAGCTCAACAAGGAAAAAATCCAAGCGAGCTGAAAAAAAAATGGATTGAAGCTTTACAAGTTGGACTAGCAAAATCAAACATCACTTGGCAACCAAATGATAGTGACGTTATTTTCCCTTATTATGGAGACCTATTAGAACAGCTTAAAAAAACTGAAGGAGAAAATGTAGAAAATGTAATTGAAAAAGGGGAGACCCAAGATGAAGATGACGAGATTTTATTAGAATTATTAGAAGAGATTGCCCAGAATGCTGGCGTTAAACCGAAAGATATTCAAGACGCTAATCAGGAATTAGTTGTAGAAAAGGGATTAGAAAATCATCCACTAATTTTAAAGCTTTTGCGGGCTATAGACAAAAAGTCCTTTTGGAGTGAAAAGGCGTTGGCTGCTTTTACACACGATGTATATTGCTACCTAAAGTATTATGGTGTTAGGAGTAAAATTGATAAGCTTGTTAAAGATGAAATCCCTACCGAAGATTGCGTTTGGGTAGGTCATTCATTAGGATCGGTTGTCAGTTACAATGTTCTTGGTCAACATACACCGAAAAATATAAAGAAGATTATCACTGTTGGTTCACCATTGGGTGTAAAATCTATAAAGAGACATTTAGATGCTCCGCTAAAAATGCCGGGGTCAGTTTTAAATGGTTGGTATAATGGTTACGATAAATTAGATATCGTATCATTGTATCCATTAGAGAAACCGCATTTTGAAATTAATCCTGCAATTGAGAACAATGGGAATATCGATAACTTTACAAGTAATAAGCATGGTATAGAGGGATACCTAAGTGATAAGGATGTTGCATTGAGTATTTACAATGCTCTTATGGATAATTGAAAATGAAATATTTATCCTGCATAACAAAAAGTAGTGATTGACGAGATGATTTGTCAAAATTTTAGTAAAAGTTCGTCCGGAAGTAGAAGAAAACAGCTTGCATCAGCAAGCTGTTTTTAATTTTCAGTAAGCCAGTTAATAACTTTTGTTAACTCTTCAAAAATTATAGTACGGAGGCACAGAAGAATCCTATGTTGCAAGAAATTATATAAATGCTGGTTTAATTTTGAGTATTGTTTCAGAATAAAGAGGAAGCATGACAGTTTAAAAAGTGTTTTTAAGTCATAGATATTCCGATATTTATATATTGTTTATATCAGCCGCCTTTAAGTATAATCACGTAATATTACGTGATGTAAATTACCCAGTTATGCTATTTTTGATGCATATAATTTTTATAATATGGACTTTTATACACAGGCACTTAAATTCGGAAAGGATTTAACGCAATATGCTAATCAAAAAAATATTGATGTGAGCAAATTAGCCATTTCTATCGGTTGTTCAAAAAGCACGCTTCTTAGATTGATGAACAGTGACACATTACCTACTTTGGAAATGATACAGCAAGTCGACATTTTGAAATTAGTAGGGTTTGAAGCTTACAAAAAAATGCCTAAAAGTAAAAGGTATATAGATGGAATTAAGTTTGGAGGGGCTGCTGCTGGAGTTTTTGGAGCTACATCTGTAATTAGTGGTTTAGGAACTACTGCCGGATTATCCGCAGCGGGAATTTCTTCAGGGCTAGCTGCTTTAGGAGGAGTTATCGGAGGGGGGATGGCTTTTGGTATAGCGGTGACAGCTGCAATACCTGTCGCTGCTGCTGCTACTTCTGTTGGTATTTATAAAGGGGTGAAGAAAGGTGTTTCCGTTTATAATGATTATCAAGGGAAATTGGATGATAAGTGGGAATGGAAAAAATAATGTTATTTCAAAATTAACAGGTATAATAATATGAAGATTTATATCGACGAAAGTGGAAATACAGGCCCAATTCAATTCAAAAATTCAACTAGCAATTTTGAAGATCAGCCTTTGTATGTTTTAGCTGGACTAATCTTAGGGCTAGACGCCAAGATAAAGCTTGAAGCATTTGTCAATGAATTAAGAGTTAAGTATAAAATTCAGGGAAATGAACTAAAGGCAAAAAGTCTATACGAAAGTAATTTTAAGTTTTGTGAAGATCTTATCATGTATTTAGTAAAGGAGAAAGTTCCGATTTTTATTGAATTAATGGATAAAATGTATTTTGTAAATCAACATTTAGTAGATTATGTTTTTGTTCCTCATTATTCGTACCCTGTGATCACTGACGAAATTATTTTTATGAAGAGGTTCATAGCATCTAATTTAGATAAGTATATAAACTCGGGCATTTATCAGAGTTTTCTTGATTCAATGACAAATTACAACAACGGTAGTTTAGAGATTTTTTATCAAAGGCTAACTGAGCATTTAGAAAATTCGAAAGGAGAGGTATTTCAATTACTATTAAAGAATGCAAGAGCTACCATCGATGAGTATTATGAATTGAAGCACACCGATGCCGAGAAAGCATTAAAATTTTACTTGCCCATTCCCGATCCCAATCCAAAGGGGCGATTACTCTTTTTGTTACCTAACTTTAATGCGTTTACAAATTTGTTGGCGCGGGCAGAGAAGTTTAATAGTACGGATGAAATTGATATTATCCATGATGAACAAAAGCAATTTGATGTAATATTTGAATCGGCTTTAAAGCAAATGAAGGAAGTTGAAGTTGATGGGTTAATCAAAGGAACACAAATTCAAAATTTGGTTAAGTTTAGAATTCAGACTTCCAAAAAATTAAATTTTGCAGATTCTAAAGAAGTAGTTTCTTTACAGGTAGCAGATCTAATTGCAGGAATAGTAATGAGATATTACTTAGATTTCGTTAACAGAAACGAAAGTAACGTGAAAAAATATCATCAAGTTATGAAAATGCTAGGAAGTACTGCTCAACATTCCGCAACTGGTATAAATTATGTCATACCTGACCAAATGCGCAAGCAGTTTATGCAATTCCTTTATAGCTAAAAAACACTGTCAATTAGAAATTTTTTATAGAAAGTCAACAGGTAGACTGGATAGTCTACCTGTTTTTTGATTACTATTTTTCTGCGTAAGTAATCTCAAAAGAAATTGTACCAGTGGCTACTGGTTTGCCACCATCGGATTTTACCGCTAATGCATTGTTGCAACCTGTGTACTTTGAGTACTCCGTTGTTGGAGGGGCAGGGTAGATAAAATCGATCGGAAGTCTGTTTGAAAAAGATACCGAGCAACTTGCACCAAAGAAGCCTAAGATTTGACTTCCTAATTCATCCAAGTAATCCTCTTGTTTACTTGTCAAAGTAAAGTTTGCTTTAATCCAGGCTTTGAAGTCGGCTTGTACTGCTGCTGCTTCAGCATCCAATGCTGTGTCCGATAATAGGTACAATTCGTCAACTTTGTCTTGGACTCCAGTAGGGGTCATTGGTTGTTTTGTCATAAAAACTTAATTAAATGTAAATAATTTATTGTATTTTAACTCCTTGTTAAAATTCTTTAATTAGATAAGCATGCCGTTACCGACCTACTTAAAGCGTAGTTCCCAACTCGCTATCTCATTTGTTGCCGCACTTTATATTACTTTTCATGGCAGATCTATCAATTTTGGAGAAGCGATTCTTTGCTGGGACTTCTATATTTCCTTAGTTCCGAGCGTTGCTGCTGCGTATGGAATGATTTGGCTGATTCAAACATTTATGATATGGCTCGATGGGATCGTATTATGGACTGATAAGTTTTTACAGCGGTTAGTATTACAGATTGTACTTGGAATTATCCTACCATCTCTTTTTGACCTTTTGCTGTTTTATATACTATTTACCAGTACTGGAAGGGATATAGTTGAAAGCGGTTTTTTGCTTGTGGATTATCCTATTGTAGTCGCATTTGTGATTTTAATGAATATGCTTTTGGTAGTTCTTTTTTACAGGCATTTACATAAACGCGCATTGGAATCGGGTGCATTAACGGTTCCTTTTGAATCTGATAACTTTGATTCCAATGAGGTTCCCGAAAATAAGGATGAACAGGTAGTGTTAGAAATTGAATATTATGGTCGTTCTTATCAATTAGATGTAGTTGAGGACATTATCATGTTTGCAACTGTTAATAAGCAGGTGCGTGTTTTTACTTTGACAAACAAGTCGTATCCGATAAATTTATCGCTTGCATCACTTCGTGAGAAATATACATCTTTAAAGTACTGTCAGATAAGTAGGGGAGTAATTATCAATATGTCATTTGTGACTGCGTACAAGATTGGAGAGAAAAGAGATACTCTGGAACTCGCTTTAGATGAAAATATGCTAAAATTGATTCCCAATTCTACTTACTTAATCGTTACCAAAGATAATATTACAACAATCGAATCTTTTTTCCGAAAATAGCTATGTTGTTTCGGGGGGTAAATTTGCGATTTGGGTAGTAAACATTTGCTTTTTTGGTAGTTAAAGTGTTTGTGTGTAGTATTTTACGATTTTCCGTATTGCGCTATATTGCAATTTGTACTAAGTTTACCATTATCAAAATCAGTTAACTGTTATGTTTTGAAAGTGAGTGTCTTACCACTTTGATTGATCATTAACTCTTTCCGTATGGAAAGTGAAGTAAGGGATCGATAATCTGAATTTATCAATCTCATATTAAGCCCGAATTGTATTTCCAAATTATTACCTACTATGTACGACGTAAGATCCCGTACTGTGTCGTTCAGTGAGCGATACGGTAAAACCATTGTCTTGATTATTTCCTTGCTCGCAATTTTCCTGTTCGTTTATACAGGGTATACGAAAGCGGTCGAATTTGATCGATTTCAAAGTGGTCTAGCCAGGCTTGCTATCTTGCGACCATACAGCACATTTTTAGCAGCATTCATTATTGTCAGCGAGTTTTTGATCGCTGTTATGTTAATGTTTCAAAGAACAATTCTGTGGGGGCTCTACGCTTTCACAGGAATTATCACCGGATTTACGGTATTTATACTGTACTTACTTATTTCCGGAAGTAAACTACCGTGCTATTGTGGCGGAGTGATCGAATCCCTCAATTGGGTGCAACATTCTTGGTTCAATCTTGCCTTTATAATTTTAGGTCTCATTGGGATATACTATGCCGGGGCTACAAAAAATCAGTAACCAATTCTAAATTTTAATACTATGAACAATTTTAAAAAAGTGGCTTTAGGACTAGCTATTTCTGGCCTTGCCGTAGGTTTTTCCGCTTTCAGAACCGCTGAACAGAAAAAAGAATCACTAGCTAATTTTTATTATGTTTTAACTTCTCCGGGTATCTACACCAAAGCTCCTGGATCCTCCATGCCTGACTTAGAGAGATGCGCCAATGAGGTACCACATCCTTGCGTGATTTCATTTGCATCTGACCAAGGAAGTAATCCATTAAATGCTAATAGTCTTCCGGCAACGCCAAACTATCAATCTTCAGAAAAGGGGCTTTGGCAATAACTAACGAATATTCTTTTAGGTTAGCACGGTAACTTAAAGTTACCGTGCTCAATCTTAAATATTATTTTTAATGATTTCATCAATTTTTTTGGCGGCTTCTTCTCCTGTTTCGAAAGGATTTGCGGTAAGTACATTTCCATTTTCATCTATAATTAAGATATTTGGATAACCGTAGTACTGGTAATGTTTTATAAATGGATCTTTCTCACCATTTCCTTTAGTCCAAACATGCAAAACTCCTTTTTCCCCATAAAGTCCCGATTCTATTCCTTTTTTGAATTTAACTTTATCGCGATCAACATTAACACTAAGAAAAGTGACTTTGTCAGAATTCTTATATTTTTTAACCACTGGAGCTAAATTGTGAGATAGAATTGCACAATTCGTACAGCCGTAGTACCAACTATCAATAATTAATAGCTTTCCTTTAAAATCGTCTAGCTTAATATTGTTTCCGTCAATTGTTTCAAATATAAAGGGATAAGCTGCGAAGCCAGACTTTCTTGAATTTACAAATTTTGCAATCGTGAATTTACTACGTTGATCGGTAAGAAATGTGAGCGCATTTTCAGCAAGAGGTAATGATTGATCATCTCGATCTTGCTGAATAAGTAAAGCGGTTATTAGTTTGTCTCTTAATAAACCGGTATAGTTTTTTTCAAAGGAATTATAAGTTGAATGGATTTTTACAGCATTTACAATTGAATTGTTTAAAATCAGTCTGTCGTAATAGAGTTGTGTATAGTATAGTAAATTCTGATATGCCGGACAATTTTTAAGAATTTTCTCGTTGCTTATCGTTGCAGTTTGCTGTTGGAGTATAATGGTTTGTAAATAATTTAGTATGAATTGTTTCTCTTTTTCGTTGGAAGATGGATAAATACTTCCTAAACTCGCAACATAAAGTTTGCTAAAGTTTGACAGTGTATTTACTCTAAGTATTTCAATAGTCATATCATCTGCGATCTTATTTAGTTTTTTAAGAGAATCGATGCAAAGATTTATCCCGTCTTGTATCTTCTTTAATTTCATAGAGGGATAATCTAATTTTCCGTATTTTACAGTATCCTTATGCGATATAAAATTCGCATCACTAGCTATTCTCGCCGCATAGCTTTGATAGTTAAGTTTTTCACTCCCTTTTCCACTAAACAAGACTTTATCATTTCCCTGTATATCCATAAAGATACTATCTCCCGGTTGCATAAGATATAGATCGAGGAGTTGAGAAGTTAAAAATACTGCGCGACAGCGGAAGTATCCATAAGGTTCATTCGCCACTAATCTTACTTCAAATTTACCATTATCTAGGTGGAACGGGTAAACGTCGCCTGCGTTAGAGGCAAGTAAATTATATTCATCATAGAACCAAAAGTCATCGGAGAAACTCCTTGGAGCTTCATTAGAAATGCGACCTTTTATAATGATGTTGGCATTTTGCCCGATGGCAAATTGAAATGCAATAATTTGAATTAGGAATATAATATAGTTTTTCATTATCGTATGTTTTGTTGTAATCCGGAAAAAAGAATTTCATCATCCGGTATTGGCATTGTATAACGTGGAGAGTTTGGTGCCAACGTATAAGTTTTATTATCAACGGTACGCGTTAGCGTAATATTTTCGCCCTCCTTATTTAATCTTCGGAGATCATGCCAGCGAAGTCCTCGCCATACTAGTTCTTTGCGACGCTCGTGTAGAACTTGGTTTAAAGCATTTTGCCAGTTGGTTGCGGTCTTTGGTATAAATGTCATTTCTGGAACTGTCATTTTCGAATCCCAACGGTTTGAAAGCAATATATTTAGTTTGTCCATTGCTTCTAGTGTTTTTTGTTTTCTTGCAAGACACTCCGCTTTTATCAAATACATTTCAGCTGTTGTCAGCCCTGTGAAGTGATAATTTCCAACCCCTTGATAGCCTATTTTTTTTCCATAGAAGCCATTTGCAAGTACTCTAAAGTAGAGTGGTTTTCGAGGGTCGTTAGGCTCATACATATTAATTAGAGTGGGTGAGACGAATGCTTTAGTTCCGGCAGTGTTGATCGTCGTTGTGGCATAGCTTCCGATCTGATTAGCATAGTAAATGATTTCCCCATTTTTGTTAGTGAATGGATTGTTGGCTGTTTTACTGAATGTTTTATAATCGAGTAATACGCTGTAATTATCTAAAGATTTGTCGGCGTAAAGTTCAGCTTGGTCGTAATTTCGATGGTTGTGATAGATTCTTGCAAGCATTGCATAAACTGCATTTCTCCAAGGTCTATTTAGGTTGTTATCCGGCCTTGTGGCAGGCAATAGATCAATACTGGTCATCAGATCATTTATGATCAGATCTACGCATTTCTGTAAAGTAGCGCGTTGTTCGGTATAATCAATATTACCGGAAAGACGAAGTGGAACACCAAGGTCAGTAGTTGCAGAGCTAACATCGTATGGAACGCAAAATGTATTAATTAAGTCATAGTAAGCAAAAGCCCTGTTTACCAATGCCCACCCTTTTGTAAACTTTCCTTCAGGCGTACTGGTTAGGTTATTCTTTTCCAATCCTTCTAAAACCACATTTGCATGAAATATTGCCGAGTACAACGTGTTCCAATCCGTTATGTTTTTATCTCCGTCATAAATGACATCGTTCCATATGTAAGCATTTCTTTCGGTTGCAGTTGCTGTTTGCCAGTTAGCATCGGTAACATACAGGTCATCCGCTCCGATCTGTGCTAGCCCACCAGTTAGATTAAATATGGTAGTATTTTCCAATAATTGCTGAAAAGCGGGAATTGTCGTAGGTTGTTCAATGTCAGCACTTGGTTTCTCATTTAGAAATTCTGTTTTACTACAGCCTACTAGTAAGAAAACTTGAAGTGTGAGAATGATATGTATAGGTACTAATTTTTTCATTTTTGTTGAATTAAATATTAAAAATCAGCTTTTAAACCCAGAGAAAAATTTTTGACAAGTGGGATGCCTGCCGGATAATCGGGGTCTAACTTGTGTTTATTTGCACGCCATATAAAGCCTAAATTATTTGCATAAGCATAGATATTCAATCGCTTTATTAACCCCGTAGTATTAGGAGGAAGATTATACCCCAATCGTATATCCTGTAAACGTATATTATCTGCTTTCTCTACTAAATTCGTTGAGTTTAGATATATACCGTCGCGAAAGAAATTCGATGGATAAATCAGATTTGGGACGCTAGTTTTTAATTCGTCTCCTTGTGATTGCCATCGCAAATCGTAATCGGTATTATTTTGGTATGTTGGGATACTTGAACTATAGATTGCACCATTATTCAATGAGTACCTACGAAAATAATAACCCAATTTGAAATTGATCATAAACGATAGGTCAAATTGTTTGTAGGAAATAGTGTTTCTTAAACTTCCGAAATGTGTTGGAACAGCGGAACCGTTATAGATTAATTCGTCTCTATTTGTTGAATTAGATATTAAACTGTAATTCTTGCTTACTTCGCCATTTAAGTATCCCTGTGGATCACCTTGATTATCCAAGCCTGCGTAATTAAAGCTGAAAATTGAGTAATAGGGATAGCCTTCTAGCGGGTTATTGTAATTGGCTGTGATCACGTCATAGTTAGAGCCATTGAAGGTCATGTATTTTGTAACCTTACTGGTTGTATAGTTATATAAAAGAGTGGTGTACCAAGATACAGCACCATTGAGGTTGATTGAGTTTAGTTGTAGATCGATTCCTTTGGTCATCGTATTCGCCGTATTTCCAGTGTATTGAGTGATTCCTGTTTGTGGTGCAATAGGACTGTTACCGATCAAATCAAGTCCTTCTTTCGCCCAGTAATCAAAACTACCACTGATCCTATTTTTGATTAAGCTAAAATCTAAACCCAGATTTATGTTTTTGATCTTTTCCCAACGTAGTGATGGATTTGGGGGATTTATTATACCACCATAAGGAACAGCATATTTGTTGTTTCCTATAAAACGTGAAGTTAAGAGTGCGGATAAACTATTATTGACATTTCCTGTGTAGCCGTAAGTTGCCCTGATCTTTAGAAGTGGCAGTTCGGGGATGTTATAGAAATCTTCTTTCGAGATTACCCAACCAAGTCCGGCACTCCATAACGGCACTCCTTTTTGATTGGTACTAACGCCAAATATATTTGACTCATCTTTTCGCGCACTAAAAGAAGCTAAATAACGATCGGAATAAGTGTAACCTATATTTGTATAATAGGAAACAAAATTGTTAGTGGTTTCACCGATCATGGAAAAGTTCGGTACCCGATCAGCACCACCTCCAAAAGAATAGGCGTAATCGACATTATAATTTACCTGATTATTAAGGTTTACTTTTGTGTTTTCATCAAATCCATAAAAGCGATCCGATGTTCTTTCCGACTTGGTTGATCGAATCTCTGTTCCCGCAATAGCATTAACCAAGTGGTTACCCCATTTTTGATCGAAATTAAGCTGAACTCGACCATTGTGTGATTTTAATCGGGAGTTGACATAATCCAATATTGCGCCCATTGGAACAGGATAGCTAAGTTGTTTCGTCGATGGATCTACCTGCGAATACGTATTGATCAAATCACGTGTGTAGTATGATTCCTGTTGATTTAACGTATTCTCGTTATAAATGCCGTTTTGAAAGCCATATAATCCAGAAAGCTTTAAGCCTTCGATAATTTTATAGGATGCGGACGCATTAATACGATAATCGGATAGTTTCATTTTACGCGCACCGTAGTTATTCTGAATTTCTTCCAATGGTTTATTACTCCAATCTAAGAAGCCTTTACCTGTCATATCGGTAATAAATGATTCTCTTAACTTGTAGTGTGAATTAATAGGGTTCCCATTTTCATCAGCTATTTGGCTGTAGGGCGTTGGAAGTATTACTGAGCGACCAACCGTATTATTATTTGATGTATAGGTGATATTGGAAAAAAGTTCCAATCGCTTGTTAAGCAAAAGCCAGGTATTGCTCATGTTTAAGGTAAAACGATCAATCTGATCGTTTACTTTTGAGCCCTTATTTTGATCGAATCCGGTTGAAAAGTAGTACTTGTTTGTTGATCCACCACCAGCAATACTCGCCTGATACTGTTGGTTGAACGCTTTTCTATATAGATATTTTGATAGCTGATCCCGGCTATCATAGGTTTTTAATTGGTTAATCCTTGCTAAAGAATCTGCTACTGAAATCGTACCATTTCTACGACCTAAAAAAATATCCACTGCCGGTGTTAGGTAATCGTAACCGTTATTGATCCGGGTGTCAAAAGCGCCCTTATTGAAAAGGAATTGTTCAACTTCCAAGTATTGCTCTGTACTTATCTGTGGGGAATAGTATAAATCCGGTTTAGAAGATACTGTCAGGTTGGACGTTAAAGAGACAGTCGGCTTACTGTCTAAAGCACCTTTCTTTGTTGTGATCACGATTACACCATTACCGCTACGGGAACCCCAAGCCGATGCTGCGGCCGCATCTTTTAGAACTGAAATTGTTTCAATGTCATTAGGATTGATATTTGTTAGATCACCTTCGTATGGAAAATTATCTACGATGATCAACGGTTCAGCATTAGCGAAAAGTGTACTACGGCCGCGCACGGTGATAGGGGAGTTTTTTGGTAAATCCGTAGGTCTGTTTTTATTGAAGATCATACCGCTAACTACGCCTTCAAGCCTGTCAAGGATATTGGGTGTTACAGATCTTTCGATTGTTTTTTGATCGACAAAAGCAAAGGAACCGGTTGCACGTTCCTTTGGGATATTTTGGTATCCCGTAGAAACGGTGACATCGACTACATCAAGCGTTGCAAACGTGCGAGATAGTACAATTGTTCCAATATCAGTGTTACTTTCGACTTCGCGCGATTCGAATCCCATGTAACCGATGATTAGCGTTGCTCTTTCTGGTGCATTGTTAATTAGAAATATTCCGGTTTCATTTGTCGAAGTTTGAATATCTTGATCTTTAACTTTGATGGATGCTCCGGCAAGGGGAGAACCTGTCTCGTCAACGACTCTGCCACGAACCGGATTTTGTTTTTCGCTCGGTTGAGAGTTGTTTTTCGATTTATCAATAGTGATAATCAATTTGCCATTTATGCGATAATCGAATGGCTGCTTTTGAAAGATTACGTTCAGAACTTCCTTTAACGGTTTATTTTTCGCTGTCGCCGTGACCGGAACCGAATTTGCCAAATGTCTGTCGTTGACTGAAAAGGAATAGCCAGTCTGCTTTTCAATTTCATTGATAGCCGTTTTGAATGGTGTTCTGTTGAATTTAAGAGTTACTTCCTGTGCTGATATTAGCTGGCTAATTGCACTGAATAGTATTATCAAAAGATAGGGTAACGGATTGATCCGTTTTTTAATTTTTTTCTGTGCGAAATGATACGACTTGCAGAAATCCTTTAGTGTCGTTTCCTCTGCACTTTTAATAATGGATGTATTCATTATATTTGTGTGTTGGTTAGTTTTTAGAAATTGTTCGAAATCAAATTTTATTTACCCAACAACCGCCCGTCCGATTCGCCAATTGGACGGGCATTTTTAAGTCAGCTGGGAACTAAACATAGAAACTACTTTGGTTGGATGATTACCTCCTTTCCCTTGATCTGGAAGTTTACTCCATATGTCTGACCGATACCATCTAATACAACGGAAAGGTTCTCTTTCCGACTGATACTGATGTATGCTCGCTCAGAATTACTAATATTTTTGTTCATTTTTATATCTATATCATACCATCTTTCTATCTCGGTAAGCACTTCTATTAATGATTTAGACGAACCGCCAAATCGTCCTTTTTTCCACATCGCAAAGTCGTGAAGATCGATGTTCTGCACGTTCAAACTGGTAGAAGTTGCGACTGCATTTTGACCAGGTGTTAGTGTTGCTGATTTTTTGGTAGTGGTATTCTCTACGTGTACTTTACCCGAAAATAGGGTAGTGGCTTCTTTTTCCGTGTAGGATTGTATGTTGAATACGGTTCCCAATACTTGGACATCCTGATTTTTTGTTTCTACATGGAAAGGTTTACTTTTGTCGTGAGCTACTTCAAAATAACCTTCACCATTTAATTTAACTCGTCTTTCTGAACCTGTAAATTTAACCGGGTATTCAAGCGATGACTCGGCATTTAGTGACACCTTTGTTCCGTCCGGTAGAACAATATCATATTGTCCAGCTCGTGGAGTTTTTAATATGGCTGTTTCAACGTTGACGGTAGTTGCCAACGTTGTGCCATCCCCATAGTTTAAGCTCGAATCACCAATTATGATTTCCTGTTTCTGTTCATCGAGATTTATTGTTTTTCCATTAGATAGAATTAAGGTCGCTTTGTTTCCTCCGGGAAGAATGTCTTCCTGGACTATATGCGTGTTGATTTCGTTGATAACGGGTGTCCTTTTGTATCGAATTAAGAACAAGGAGATTACCATAGTCAAGAGTATTGCCGCAGCTACCGATACGATATACTTGAAAGGGATCACTTTTCTCTTCCTACCAAATAATCTCTTTTCGATTTTGCTCTGGATAGTGCCAAGTGTTTCTATACGCTCAGGATCATCTGCAAGTTCGTTGCTCATCAGTTCGGCTGATCTGGATTTTATCAATTCGAGTAGTTCTGTTTCGCTACTCGTTCCGAAATATCGGAACAGCTCTTGTAGCTCGTCTACGGTGCATTGATTTTTTAGGAACCGGTCGTAAACTTCATGTATATCTTTAGGTATTTCCATTGTCCTTTTTATTCTAATATGCTTCTCGAGGAAAAACACACTAATGGAAAATGAAAAAAAATAAAATTTGTTGTTTTTCGACGATTTTTCGACGGTGGGTTTAAAAGAACTTAGTATCTTCAATATTCTAAATTATGTAGCTATGCCTGTATTAATTACGTATGATATTAAAGAGCCGGAATTCGGTTTAAAAAAAGATAAGGAGATAAAAAGAGAAATGCTTGCTCTGGGGTACATTGATCGAATGTTAGTCATGGATGACGGGATGCATTATTTGCCGAAATCGACTTTGGTCAAGAGAGATATAACTCCGCATATCGCCAGGCATGATCTTTTGAAAATCGCGCAAAAATGTGGTGCTACTGTTGAACGTTTATTTGCTACGGAGGTTAGTATGCCCGTGGCGATCACAGGCAAGCCTTTTGATGACGAACGTTAACCTCTCCCTATGAAAATTGATACAAATGAAATCCAATTGTTATCACAGGTTTATGTCCAGGATTTAGCAGAAAAGATTGCCTTCTGTACAGTGAGACCTTTTCAGGAACTATATTTTAATTCTTCGGATTTCAGAACTAAGGAAGTTCTGAAAGAACATATTGCTAAAATCAGCAAGACTAAAAATCCACTTATTTACATCATTGAAGTAAGATCCGAAGATAAATTGCCTTTGTTGATTCGGTCCTTTGAAGATTTTAGAGCGACAAATATAAAGCGGATTAAAAATAAGGATAGGGTAAACCATTCTCGATACAATATGAATTCGTCTACAGTATTGTATGTCGGGAGTTCGACGACCAAATTTGAAACTCGAATGAGACATCACTTTGGTGTCATGGCAAATAGAACATATAGTCTACACCTATGTAAATGGGACTGTGGCTTAGATTATGATCTCAAAATACAGACTTTTGAAGTTGTTTTGACTTCCGGTGAAATGCCAGACAGGTTTGTGGTAGAAGTAATCGAACAGCAGTTTTGGGATAAACTAAAACCGGTATTCGGTAAACGTAGCGGATTGTAAATTTGTATTAGAGTTATTTGGTTTTAATAACGGTTTCTTTAGGAATGAATCCAGCTTTTGATGAAGGGTGATCGTTTGCCCTAATAATCTTGTAAAAATTAGCGTATTCCTTTCCGATGATTATGTCCGTGTGTTCCGGAAGTGAATCTATAATCTTACTCTTCAAATCAGGATTTTTATAAATCTTTGTTTCGATTCAGGTTTGGGCGTTGGGAGCCAAGCGAGTTTTTTTAGGATTGTAATCCGATACTGCCAAGCTGTAAACAAGAAATGCAAACAGCAGTGTTCCAATTATTATAAAAATGGTTTGTTGTTTGTGTTTCATATCTCTGCTTTTTAGTTATTCGTATTCTATCTCGACCATATCTGGGCTTTTGACATAATCGAAGTGATCCTTGTGCAGATATAGGCTTAAAAAGTAGGTAAGGAATGCAAAAACGGCGGAAATCGTAACTCCATCTGGTTGTAGGTAGCTACTGATGTAATAGACGATCAATCCGTAAATTATCGAAAACAGAATGGTGATTATATAGCGCATGAATGCTACACTAAAGAATGTAAGTATAAAGACAATCTCAAAGAGTGGAAATGTAATCAGCAAGAATGTCCAGTGATGATCCATTATTTTCCATAAAAAAAATAGTCAATGCGAATGCAACAAGAGATGTCTCAAAATATATATCCGATTGGTACGTTTTACCAGCCTATAGACTTTGACCATAAGTTGTATTATTTAGGTTGATCTGGGGAGATTCACATCCTAAAAATACGAAAAAAAAAATTAATAAGTTAATTATGAAGGTGTTAATGTTGTATCGCGGGTTTAATTATTCCATAAAAGCACAGCGATAATGCGATTCTCTGATTATCCAGTTTTACCGTTATTTCGTTTCAACAACAGTTTCTTTAAGAATAAATCCTGCGTTTGAGTCAGGATGATCTTTTGCATTAATAATCTTGTAAAAGTTACCGTATTCCTTACCGATCAGAATATCTTTATTTTCGGGAAGTGAATCTATAACCTTACTCTTCAAATCAGGTTTTTTATAAATCTTTGTTCCGATCAAAGTCTGTGCATTGGGAGCAAGTCTAGCTTTTTTCGACTTGTAATCGGATGTGGCCAAGCCATAGACAATAAATGAAAACAGTAGGGTTCCTGCTATTAAAAAGAAAGTACGTAGTTTATTTTCCATAAGTCAATTTTAATTTATTCATATTCAATCTCAACCACATCCGAGTTTTTGATATAATCAAAATGGTCTTTATGCAAGTATAAGCTATAGAAATAGGCGAGAAATGAAAAGACGACGGAAACGGTAACTCCATCTTGTTGTAGCCACCTACCTATAAAATAAACAATCAATCCGTAAATGATCGAAAAGAGAATCGTGATCAGGTAACGCATAAATGCTACTCGAAAGAATGTAAGGATAAATACAATCTCAAAGATTGGAAATGTAAGTAGTAAAAATGTCCAATGATGATCCATTTTTTTCCACAAAAGAATAGTCAATACGAATGCAACAAGAGACGTCTCAAAATAAATAATCCGATTGGTACGTTTTACCAACTTATATATTCTGGCCATAAGCAATACTGTTTAGGTTAATTTGGGAGGATTCGTATTTTAAAAATACAAAAAATAATTTAAAATGCAGATTTATTGAAGTTGTATAATCTCATTTTGTAACAAAAATATCCAAAATTGTTTATTGTTTTACGCAAAATGTATGTTTTGGCTGATTTTTCCTATGTTTATAATCTTTCAAACCAAATTATACTTAATTATGCACTACCTAGAAATTCATACTGTTGATGTCGGGCAGGGTGATTGTCAATTTATCGCTATAAAGAATGCCGCAAACCATCAGATTGTACGGTTGATATTGATTGATGTTGGTAATGCAAGTACGATAGATGTTGTTTTTAATTATTGGGCATCTAATTTTTCTGGAAAGCAAGTTGATTTCTTGTTTATCTCACATTGGGATGCTGATCATTTTGGAGGTGGTGCAAAAGATTATTTTCCTCAAAGTCTTATAAAACTTGCTCTCAAAAGACTATTTGTTGCTCAATGCCCGCTATTTTCTCCTTTAGAAAGTCGTCCCCCTGTTGATACGAAAAATCCAAATGCATTTGTTTTTTGGAATATTAACGTAGGAAATTTATTTTATTTCGATAATAATATATATATCGATTGCTATGCAATTGATAGGGTTGTTATGCCATTTAATGGACAAATTACCATTGGCACAACACCAACGAATAAATCTAGTATTGCATTGTTGATTAGAGATACAGCAGCAAATTTTATTTACTATACTGGAGGGGATCTTAGCCATGTTGAAGAAAAAAAAATGGCTAATGATAAAAGTAAATTTAATTATATTAATTCTTTTAAGCTTAGTCATCATGGATCTGAAACTTCAACTCGGAAACCTTTTTTAGATAGTATAAAAAAGTATGTAGTTACGGGGGGTAAAGTTTGTGTTGAGACTTTCGCTATTTGCTCAAGTGGTTTCAGAAGTCAACATGGCCATCCAAATTTTGAAACTTTGAAAAGACTCAAAACCGCAGAGATAAAAACAATTTTAACAAACCAAAAAGAAGGATATGAACATATAGAAGGGTTTGCTTTCGCGGGTTTTGGATATGGTTATGGTTTTGGGAATATAAGGCAGTGTACACTGGGTCAGCGCTTAGTGTTTGGAGGATGGTTCTATGCAGATCAGATTAAAAATATTTTACCTGTACCTCAAGGTTTAACAGACGGATTTATGTTTTTTTCCTCGAGAGAGATAATATCTGTGGTTCCAATATACTTCGGAACCGCCTCTGTAGGATCTCCAATTGACAATTTTCTAGCTTACTTGCCTAAGAAAACTAAATATAACAAGCTAAGTGATGATGAATGTCAAATACCTGAACTTTTTGTACTAGTGCCAAAAGATACGGTACTGCGTGATGCATTATTAATAAATAAAAGTAATAAGCTTATTCTTGAAGGATCGTTTAATAATATTAAGCTTAATGGTGTTGTGAGTGCTGATGGCGTGGCTGATTTAATGAACACTGATTCGTCCGTAGAAATCGAAATTTTAAAACTTATAGAAGTTATTAATCCTGATGTGCTTAATCTAATTCCCAGCTTTATAATTGAATTGTTGGGAAAACTCTCAATACAGGAGTTTAAGATTACACACGATTTTAAACAAAGGACGCAAACCACTATCTCGGTTGGCACATCAATAGCAAAAGAAATTAGTATTACTGAGAAAATAAAATTTAACGATCCACGGATAGTATTCCAATCAATTTATGCTAAAGCAGGTTCTTTAATGCTTCTTTTCAAAGCGAGTATAATGTCGGAGATGTATATTCGAAAGAAATTATTTAATATCAAGATTGATTTTTCTAGTAATGCAATTTGGGAATTGGAAATCGTTCCTAAAGAGTTGTCACTGTTAGATATAGCCAGTATAATCCCGGGGTTTGATCCTGAAACGTTGAAGAGTTGGGCTAGTACGCTTGGTCTAGAAAATATTGAAATTAATAAAGCTTCAGTAGGAGTAAATTTCGGAAGCCAAAATGATAAATTGGATTCCCTTTCTTTAGGTTTGAACATTAAAATTTTTAGTGAGTACATACTTTCCTTGACTTTAACATATAGGTCGGGGCTAGGAATGACTGTATATGGAGGGATTTTAAAAAGTATAAATGTGTATGACTTTTTAGATAAACTTGGTTTGGAGAAAGAATACTATGGATTTCTTCCGGATGTAAAGATTGAAAAATTAGGATTCTCTGCTGTACCATCAAATAAAACATACTCTATAATTGCAGAAATAGATGCTGAATTCTCATATGATCTAGGGGAATTAAAATGTGCTATAGAATCTTTTACTTTTGAAATAGAAAAAAGCAGAGAGGGGACATTTGTCAAAGCTTCGTTGTATGGCAGTGTAACTAAATCAAATCTTACTGGGAATTCACAAGATGGTGATGAAGAAGTTAACATTCTTGTCACTGGTAGTTATAAAACAGGGAAAGGATTTGTATTTAGTGGTGAGATATGGAATCTTGATTCAAATAAATTTCTTAAACTTTTCGGAATAGAATTACCAAAAGAAATTGTTGCTCCCAAATTTGAACATATTAAAGTCAGTAATAAACCTTTTACTGTGTCATCTACCTTAGATACCGGGTTTACTGTTGAAGTACTAGATAAGTATTTAAGTTTTAGGATTAGCCAGTTTGAATATATCAAAGGTCGGGAGTGGAGTATTAGCGGTAGTATTGATTTCTTTGGTCTACTTACCAGTTTCCGACGTGATAGTAAAGAAATTAGGATTTCTATCAGCAAATTCTCCTTTTCCGATCTTATCCAGATATTCACCGAGAATTCAGACATCACTAAGCATTTTGATTTCGATCTGGAAAAAATGGAAATCATTATTGCGGACGGGAGTTTTAGTTTCATGGTTGGGATTACGAATATTGCTATTGGTGAGGCAATTAAAATTGAGCGCAATAAACTTGAATTCAGTATCAGGAATAAGGAAATCAGCTTTGGAATTGAGACTGGCAACTTACAAATTATAACAAATAACAGGACTTTCTCTACCAAAGGCGGACTAAAGGTCAGTACGAGAAAACTGTCTTTCTATGGTCAATCAAATGATTCATTTAAAGATGTCTTCGGTATTAAGGATTTTAACTTTGGACAGCTTTTTATAAGCATTAACCAGCAATTGCAGCCTCCGGCATTTGCTATAGGTTTTATGGGGAATCTGATGTTTAAGAAGGTATCGGGATCTATTGCTTTGTATATTAGCCCGAACATGCCCAGCGAACAGCTACTTGCAGTTACATTTAGTGGGTTGACGCTATATGATATTACAGAAGGAATAGTGGGCGAACTAAACCCTGGATTGGAAGACATCTTTAAATCGATTGGTATTATCCCAATAGAAATATTACCAGCGGTACTTCCTGAACCCGAAGAAGGAGAGGGAGTGACGGAAGAGGTATATCAATCTATTTTGAACATAGATCCTGACACTGCAAAGTCAGAACTGGTGCTCAAATCCTATAAGGACTATTCTTGGATACAAGATGGGACATATCTGGTAGAGAATGAAGACAAATTTAGGCAATACCAGATTTTTTCGTCTAATAATGACCAGAGATATGCATTATCGAAGTATGTGACATTTTATGGATGTTTAAGTCCATTGGGTGTTGAAATGAATGGAAGGCATTTTGATACCGGTTTTGCATTTTCGGGTAATATTAAGTTTCTTGGAGTCGAGCAATTGGTGAATTTTCACGCCAATCCTAAAGGGGGACTGTTTCTGTATTATGAAATGAAGCAATCCATTAAGATTGGTAATGTATTGAGCTTATCTCGCGTTGATGACAATAGTAAAGGGCCAATTCTTTCGTTATCAACTTACGAACATAACCGACATTTTGTATTGATAGCAAAATTAGATCTGTTTGATGGACTCATGCAATTTGGTGCAAGGATTATTTTTGCCAACAGTCAGTTCTCTTTTATGCTTTACAGTGAAGTTTTTGGCTTCAAATCCGCTATTATGGTAAATAGCAATTGGGAATCACTCGAAAAGGCCAGCTTCGAGATATATTATCAATTTGTAACAAGCGGATTCGGCGATATTACCCAGTACATAGCTAATAAGCTTTACGAAAAGGCTGAGGGAATTAATAGAGCAATAAAAGAAGCGAGGGGGAAATTAGAGGATGCGAGAAGGACTGTATTGGAATATCAGCGGAATATAGATAATGTTTCTCATTCCATCAAGGATAAAATTAGGGAACTAGAAGACCTAAAAAGAGTTGATTATCCATGGTATGAGTCTTACAGGTTTGTTGAACTGGGAATTCGAATAATGGCGGTTGGTGTTGAGATTGGGGTATTGGGGTCGTATAAAGCTGCTCAGATTTTACTTTTGGAAGCCGCATTAGCTGTACTTAAAATTGCGGATGATCTACTTGCAAAAACAGGAAAGTTAAGCAAAGAGGTAATCGAAGGAGTCGCAGATGTTATTGCTACAATTGGAAAAGGTATAGATTGGTTGATTTTAATACATAAACTTGAAGCATCATTGGCAATATCTGATAAGAAAAGATTATTCAATTTTGATTTTGAGTTTCGTCTTGCTGGAATAGAACGAAAAGTGGATTTCAAGCTAGAGCATGAAGGAAAGCTATCTGATATGTTGAAGCAGCAGATAGAGAATTTTTTCAACGATAAGAAGTTGATGTATGGTGACAATTCTAGTTTAGAAATGGAAGATGACATCACTGGAAATTTGGATGACATTTATGGTCAGATCTCTGAAGAAGAAATGAGGGAAATAAGGATTGCTAATTATGATGAACTGGAAAATGAGTTTAAGAAAGCTAGTGATAGGAACCAAAATTATAGAGATATTATTAAACATGAGGATTTATTGTCGTCTGTAAAGTATATATTCCAAGAGTTCGATGTAAACGAAGATAAAGACGAGGGTGATCAAACTTCGAAATACACGAACCAGATGGATCAAAGATCTATAAATTCGATATCGAACGATCTCGGCAAAGTATTGAAAAATCTAAAGAATGAAGAGTTTTTTGATAACGAGGTAAAGGATCAATCTACGAAGGCAATTGATAAACTTAATAAGCTATTGAAGAAAGAGGAAGATGGTAATAGAATCATGTCTAATGAAGAATCGTTGTCATTTAAAAGTATGTTTAAAGAATCAAAACTAAAGATTAGAAGGGTAAAGCAAGAAAAACTAATATCTAAACGAGAAAGGTCTAAGGAGTTAAAGAAAATTACTGCATTGATGGATTTTATGGAAAGTACAGCTCCTCGTGCAAAAGAAAAGGCTACTACTGAAACTACTACAAATGTATTTATGGATTCTATTCAGGAAGAAGATAGACCAAGTATACAGGTAATTAGGGAGATAATTGAGAAGTACAATAAAATAATTAATAGTGAAAAGGTTCACGATTATATGAAGATCAGTTGTTATGTCAACGTAGGTATTGGATACTCTCAATTAGGAGACAGAAGTAATTCGATTAATAATATGAAGGCTGGGCTTGATCTTGCTGCGTTTGTTTTAAGTAAAGAATCTTACGAATACTTAAAAATTAAGGAGCAAATTAAGAATACTTGGAATATAGATTTAGAGTAATGAGCTTAATGAACTACAATTTTTAATGAAAAAATTGTAGTTCATTAAAAATATGATATTTAATATAATTGTGAAGAATTAGAAACTTAAAAAAAAGAGAGATACTAATTGCAAAGAAGTACAGCAATAATTATTGCTATTCGTTCCTTTGATTTAAAGATATAGTCACGTACTATTCCGGTAGCTTGTACCAAGTGATTGCTTACGGTAGATACTGAAATGCCCATTATCTCGGCCACCTGCTGATAACTGTGGCCATCGATACGGCACAACTGAAATACCTGCCGACGTTGTGGTGATAATTGAGACATTGCTTTCTCAAGTAACTCCTGGCTTTCCTTGTAATAAATGCCTTCTTCGGTATGCGAATAGGATTCAACGAAAGTTAACACAACGTGTTCCTGTAGCTTTCTATCTCTTGCAATTTTCCTATAAAGCTGATAAACCTCGTTCTGTGCCACCTTATGTAGCCAGCTCTTTACAGATTGATCGGGATCAATATCTGATCTTTTATTCCATAGGATAATAAATGTGTCCTGTAAGAGTTCCTCAGTTAATTCCTGGGATTGAGTGAGTTTAAACAACATGTTGTAAATACGATTACTGTACTTGTTGTAAAGAGCAGTAAAGGCATTTTGATCTCCATTCTGCAACTTCGGTAGCAGATCCAGTTCTTCAATGGATTGGAGGCGTTTCATGTCAAAATTAGGCTTATAAATATCAAAGTTAGGATTTACATTTTTTAGAATGAAATTTTTTTAAAATAACAATTTGCTGTAAGGATAGAATTTCAGTATTTCTACTGAATACCAGTTTGTCAGTTTCCGTAATTTTATGCGTCAAAGTGAAATTAACTTTGTTGTAGTCGGAGGTGTTGAAAGTAATGCTTTCTTGGCTAAAGTTCATAAATTATTTCTAAAGTTTAAAATTCTAAAAAATGGATATTTCAATATTACATGTTTTCAAAAATACGAATAATGAAGAAGGAATACTTCTTGAAGTATTGGCAGATACGAATTTACATCGTTTCATTATTATGGACAATACTTATCAAAACGGTATAGTTTCGAACAAAGAGAGGCACGTCCACTGGTTCAGTAGCAAAGAAGTTTCTAAGGGAGACGTAGTAGTACTTGTTACAGGTAAGGGTAAAAATGAATCAATAATGAGTGAAGAAGGTGTGTTGGTACATTTCGTTTATTGGAATTTAGACCATGAAATTTGGAATAATGATGGTGATCGCGCTGTGCTTGTTCAGGTTGATGATTTCGACTCAAAATTGGTGAGTGAGTTAAAGTAATACTGTCTTTCAATTGTACCGATTTCGATAAATTGGTCGAAACGATAATAATCAATAGGGATTTGACATTTATGTAGGACGGAAAGAATATTTTGGCATTCAGTGCAAAGGAAAAGATGAATAAACAGATAAGCCGTTTTCAGAAGAAAAAATGAAAAAGAAAACGGATCACAGCAAAGAATATAGCAATTGTTAACAAAGCATTTGGGTCACGCATTGGGACGTGAAAAGGTAAAGATTATTTTTGTTATTAAAATTAAAACTTTGTGAACTTAAATAGATCCGAAAGCAAAAAAGGTGTTATGGGATACTTTAAACTTTACAACTAACAAATCGACTTAAAAAAATGGGAAATAGAAAAAACAGAGTTCTGTTGATTTCTTCGATTACATACGTTTTAATCGGACTATTGGTTTTATTGATAAAAGAAGACCTTTACCATCTCTTTTCTTTTGAACCAAGTATTCTCTTGGTATCTGCCATTACTCTAATGCTTGGTGGAATTTCTATATTCCTTATGCTTTATGTTAGAGGAGCAATTTTTCCAAGCTCCATTATTACTGATGAAAAGTATGAGTACGTAAGTGATAAATCTTCAATTGACGAAAAATTTGAATTACTTAAGACCGAACTTTACTCCAAGGTGGCAGACTTCAAAAATATAGATGAAGTTAAAAAGGAAATTCGAACTTCGATTAATCAGCAAGTATCCAAACTTTCAGAAGAAAAAATAGTGCAACAAATTAGTAGTAAGTTTTCCAACGAACTTTATACGAAGTCGAAGTTAGACCTGATTGAAAATGAACTTGCAAGTATAAAGTTTAGAATTGAAAGAGAAACTGCGAGATTGGCAAGATATGGGTATATCAACTTAATGATTGGTTTCATAACTACTTTTTTGGCTATATTTTTTCTTGGATATTCATTATTGGGAGTTCAAACACAGAATACCACACCGGCAGAATATATCTATCATTTTATGCCTAGACTTTCTTTAAGTGTTTTAATAGAATTATTTTCTTTCTTTTTTTTAAGGTTATATAAAAACAATCTTGAAGACATAAAATATTTTAACAATGAAAGGACGAATATTGAAATGAAGATTGTTGCTATAAAAACTAGTTTATTATATGATGATAGAGAAATGGTAAAGAGCTTAATGTTAGAACTTGCAATGACTGAAAGAAATTTTGTTTTGAAAAAAGGAGAGAGTACTGTCGAAATTGAGAAAAATAGGGCAGATACTAGTAGTAATGATAAGTTGTTAGGAGGAATAATCAAGATACTTGACCGAAAATAATTCTAACAACATTTGAGGTTAATGATATGTTTGAATTGACTCAGACGGAAATTTCCGTATTTTTAGAATTTAATATTAAAATCACGCCAGAACTTCAAGAGACAATATTTTAGCAATATTCATTCACAGCAATCATGGATTATATTTTTCTAGACACCAGTGTTTTCATTAAGGAAAATTCTCTTCATGGAAAGAAAATAAATTCTTTGTTTAACCTAAGCAAAAAAAGTATTTGATATTTTACTTTCTGAAATTCGTGCAAATTAAAAGATCATACAATTATATAAAAAGCATTTATAATGTTCAAGAGAAAAGATTTAGGTAAAGATTTGTCTGTATTTAAAAAAGTGGAATTACTAATGTCAAATATTTGCGCGTTAACCGAAGAAGAATTTCTTTACGAATATGACAAATCCATATCCGAAGTTCTTGGTAAAAGTCAGGATTTTAACTCTCAGCTAAAAAGCTGGCTTAAACTTGATGACTGGCATAAACAGTTTGATGGGATTCACCCTAGTAATTCAACAAATATTGAAATTAGTGGATATTCTAATTATAAGGAACTACTCGAAGAAGCTCATATGTATGCTGATATTGTAGCAAAAAGAGCGTACGAAAATAAACAAGGTCGTCTTCATAGAAGTTCCTCTAGAATTTCCATATTGTTGAGTATTACCGCAGCTGAAGATTTTGCCAATCTTCAATGTTCAAAAGTTCTTGGATGGTCTAAAAAGAAGGTAAGTTCAAAATCACTCATCGATAAATGGAAAGATTTAATTCCTGGATTTGAAACTGAATTTTCAGAATTTAAAAGACATTTAAAAATACGAAATGAATCTATCATTCACTTTAAAAATTCTGAAACACTGGATTTAAAGCATATTATTAATCTTAATCATAAAAACGCCAAGGAATTGGTTGAATTAGTCATTTCAATGATATTGAAATCTAAAAAAAGTATGAGAGATGGATTTGACGTGGTTGATCCAAACAACTACTACAATCATTTTATGCAATATTTAGAAAATGCTGTTGGAATAGCTAAAGAAATTAACAATCGGAAAAATTTAAATGAACACTAACAACAATGAAATTACCTAAACGAGTTCCACAACATATTTCAGAAACAGCTTCTTTTAAGTTATTTTCTTCTAAAATCCCTGACAATTGGATAATTCGAGATATTACAGAGAGAGACTACGGAATTGATTGTTACTTAGAGCTTGTAAATGAAGACAATGAACTAACAGGAGAACTTGCTTTAATTCAACTAAAATCAAGACAATCTATTCCTTGGACAGCCGATGATTATTATACCTTGACGGGAGTTGATATTGCGACTTCTAATTACTGGTATAAATTTGCTGTTCCTGTTTTTATTTTCCTTGCTGATATTGACAATAAGGAACTATACTTTATTTCTGTTGACTACCATATCAAAAGAAACTTTAGTGTTTTTGTAGAACAAAGAACATTCAATTATAAATTCAAAAAAACTAATAGGTTTGAGGGAAAGGACGGCGTGTTTTCTTTTAAATTCATTTTTTACTATGAATATTATAGACAGCAGTTTGAAAATGAGTTGCTATTTTTTCTTTCAAACCTTCAACATTTTCACGACTTCCAGAATGAACATTACAATCAAGATTTTCATTTAGGAATAGAAGATGAAGACTTAATTTATTTTGAGGCTATGCACAGAAATTTTAAATTTCTGTGCACTTATCTGAATATTGATAATCCTATTCCAAAATTGAGTGAACTGAAAAGAAGAAGCCGAGAGAAGTTCAAAGAAGGGTATCATTATGATCTTTACGAACACGACTTAACAGAATGGGTTGGTGAATTTCAAAAGTTAACTTCGGAAATAACAAAGAAGCTAAAGCAATTTTTACAGGGAGAATTACATTATTGGTTGATCGTCAATCCCACAGTATTTAATTATGTAAGCAACATAAGAGAAGATTGACGATTTTCTGAATGGCAAACTGAACACTCGCTAAGTTGCAAAACACTAATGATAATATAATCAAATATAAATATGATATGGAAGATCGCTTTGGACAGCATGGATGGAAAGAATTTAATAGAAATAGAAAAGATATCTTATCTGAGTTAGATAAAATTCTTGAACAAACCGAAAACCGACCTATTCAAGTTGCTCATGGCCTAGGAGTGGAAGCTTATCTTAGAAAATGGTTATCTGAATTTTTACCCAAAAAATATGGAGTAACATCTGGTTATATCATTCCCAATTTATATGGTAATAACTTTAAATTATATCACTATGATATAATTATTTACAATCAGCTTGAAGCTCCAATTTTATGGACAGAAGGGAATTTTGATCAAAGTGAGCAAGGTAAATACAGAGCTATTCCTGCAAAACACGTTGTCGCTGTCTACGAGGTTAAATCAAGATTGACCAAATCGAATATTACTGACGCCTTGAATAAACTAAATCAAACATCTGATTTTAGTTCACAACTTAATCCTTTTTACAGTAGCGGGATAATTTTTATAGACTTAAAGGAAAATGACAACAATAATGAATCAATAATTAAAGAGTTAATAAAAGGCAAGGACATTTTAGGGTTTAGTGGAGGTCTAATACTACGGTATGAAGGAGATCCTACCGCTACGGGGCTAATTAGATTATTTGACATACAACCCGAAAACAATTTTGATATCAACCTTTACAAGCCAATTGCTAAACCAATAGATTCTTTGAATATTTATCTAACTGAAGAGGGAGCTCTTACAATAGCAGAAAAAGGTGCAGGAGTGAAATTAGTGGCAACATCAACTAATAACTTGTCTTTTTCCAAAACTTATGGCATTTATTTCAATGAAGGGACAAAATCAATTCATATTAAATGGTCAAGAAATAATTTTTCAGATTTCTGCATAGAGTTAATAAGTTCACTAGAAGGATTAGTATATAATGACAAAAACAGACCTTCTTTTGGACAAGTATTTGATAATTTAGAAATGAAAAAAGCACCCAGACAGAGCAAAGTGAAGGAAGAAGGAAAACCATTTTTAGTTTTAACACTATATGAAGGTGGAGAACTCGGCAATAAATTGACAATAGATAATGACACGTTAACTTTCGTGGTTTCTATCGAGAACCAGGGAGCTCTGCCTGTAACACTTTCAGATGATTTATTTAAAAGTAAATTTGAGCTACCTGCTGGAGAAACAGCTATTAAAACAGTATCATTAGAATTGCAAACTGATAAAACTGATAAAACGTTTGCTGATCTAATCAAGCAAGACGGAGTAGAACATCTTTACAGAGTAGTATATTATGCTGATGAAATAAAAAAAGACTTTTTATCAATTGAAGCGAATATTAGAATTTATAAAAATGAAGTAACGATTTCTGACTTGTAAAATAAACGTTATCAGGATTTTGTGTAATGCTATAAAACCTTTAAAATGAACTTATCCTTTGATATTAACACAAATCCAACTGTAGATAATCTCAATGAGATAAAAAGTTGGCTATTAGAAGAACATAAAATTAGTAATGAAGGATTTTATTGTAATTGGAATTTAATTGAAAAGAGTTATGAAAATGAAGAGTTATTAATATTTCAAAATGATGATTTAATTATTGGCTTTATTACATGGAGAAATTGTGGAATTTATGCGTCACTTGATATTATGGAGATAAAACCCAATTATAGAAGAAAGGGGTTTGGAAAATTATTTTATGAGAGCGTAGCTGACTACTATCAGAGTATTGGTTTAATAGCTATAAAGCTATTTTGCGCTCCGATTACTTCCGAAAAGTTTTGGAAAAAAATAGGCTTTATTAAATTCCCAAACCGAGGGTATTCAGAACCTGACTTGACCTACTTTATCTCCTTAATAGATATTAATACACCAGGCGAAAATGATTATGGAAATAAACTTGAATTATGGAATTTGGAACCATATAAAATAAAAAATCAAAAGCCTAAGTGGATTTGGAAAATTGAAAATGAGAATTTAGAATTTCTGAAACCAATTCTTCATCCTTGCAATGGAAATTGGAATTTACGATTGACAATGAATAATGTAATAATAAAAGAAAGTAAGGTGAAATATTTTTCTGATGCAAACAATGAAATTGAATACGGTCCTTTTCTTTACATTACAAAATTAAACTAAGTTATCACGTATAATACTAGTTTTGTGCCATAGCTCGCTTTATCCTCCTGAAAATATAAGCCAATCTTTACGATTTAGTAACACATATTTCTTTATTTAGCAGCTTGTGTTCGAATCTGCGTGGCGTTAGCTTTTAGCTTAGGACAATAGTGCCACAAAAAACTTTTAAAAACAGATCTCCATAATGAAAAAAATATTTTTTGCATCAATGATGCTCTTGACAGTAATCTCAGTTTCTGCTCAAAGTGGGGCTGACACAGCAACTCAAAATATCTCGACGGATAGCAATGTTGAGTATAGGCTGTTCTCCACAAAAAATATGAATATTTTTATTAAACTGAATACGAAAAATGGTCAGATGTGGCTCGTGCAATGGTCTACTAAAGGTAATGAGTCAGAAGTTGCGTTATCCTTGGTGTCACGCGTTCCAAAAGAAGAGGAGAAGAATGGGAGATTTTTTCTCTATCCAACAACAAATATATATAATTTCATTCTGCTGGACCAAATTGACGGACGTGTATGGCAAGTTCAATGGTCAGTGGAACCTAAAGACAGAATGGTAGTACCCATATTATAAAGGAAATTTGAATACTGTTCCTTTTATTAAATTTAAGATAATGTGAATTACGTTTGTAAATCGTCAATTATCTTTTTCAGCTCTTTAAGATATTTACCGTAGACTATACGGCAATACAAATTTATAAGGATTAAAAATAAGACTGTGGTAAATGTTAGTATTAAGATTATTGTTACTAGCTTGTCAAGCGATATTATAAATTGAAAAAGCTTTTGATCATAATACTTGTCCAGAAACGTTATTAAGAGTGCTAAAAGGGCGTATGGAACAATAAAAAAGCTGAATGATTTATATCTTTCTATAAATATCTGCAATGCTATATAAACTTCCGATAATGTTTGACTGGATGAGAGATGTAAAACATTCAGACTTCTGTAGAAATTTCTAAAAGAAAAAAGATAGTAGCATGCAGATGCGAATATCATGGCATAAATAATAAAATATATATTCTTCAATACAGCCGAAAATGAAAACAGTAACGGGAAAAATGCTAAAAAAATAACACCCAATATCTGCGCAATTATCTCGCGGTACAAAGTCTTTTGTAACCTTCTCAATGGGTGATTTGATGATTTGGAGAATTGTATTTCTATTTCATCCTGTTCCGACTTCCAGTTATTTTTAAAATCGTCAAAATTCATAACCTTGCTTTTTAATGATTTCCTTAGTTTTTTCTTTAATCCTGTTTAGTTTTACTCTAGCGTTCACTTCACTTATACCAAGCTGTTCTCCTATCTCTTTATGAGGAAGTCCTTCTAAATGATAAAAGATTAATGCCTTTTCGACTGGTGTAAGTTTGTAAATTGCATCATAGAATATTTTAGTCTGTAATTCTTTAATATCGGTATCGTTTTCTTCAACAATTTCGGGTAATTTTTCGTAGAAGTGAATGATTGATTCCTTTTTTTGCTGCTGAAGATATGTTAGTGCTGTATTTACAGCTACTCTATACATCCAAGTGGAAAAGGAACTTTCCCCCCGAAAAGATGGAAAAGACTTCCATAGCTGATAAATGATCTCCTGTTTTAAATCTTTTCTGTCTTCTTCATAATCAAAATAAATACGACTCACGCGGATGATAATTCCGGAATGTCGTTTTAAACGTTGTAGAAAAGCATCTTCGTCTGATTTCTTAAAAAACACGTTAGTTTTCTAATTGGATTTTGAACTAAAAACTATAACTCAATAATGCAAATAAAAAATGGGAATCCAATGGTTATTTATAAAAAATAGCAGAGTCAGGAAATATCTCATCCAAATATGTTGGTTTCAGGTTTGGTATGTGAAATTTTGTTTTCTTGCATTTATAGCAGTCATTTAACTTGGAGACAGATTAGATAAAATTTTTGATTTTCTGCATAAAAATATTTTTTTTTTGTAACGAAACTCAATATTTCCGTACCTACTTAGGAATTATGTAAATAAATTATTGTTAACGGTTTGTCTAATTAATCTACCTGTGAATTATGCAAAATAGTTATCCATTAGAGTCTATTGATTTATTGGCAACGATAACATTAAATCCGAATGTCGAGGATTTGCGTACTTTTAGTCTTGAACAGTATGAGGATATTGTGAAGTATCTCCGAGAGGAGCGTTCTCGACTTCAATCGGTGATAAAAAGACAGGTATTTGCTACGAATAGTACGAAGGAGGTAGAAGCAATAATACGGAAGTATTATTCAGCAACAATTAACATTATTGATACGGTATTTGCTAATAAATCTAAGTTACCAGACGGGAATCCTGAATTACATAAAATTTATGAAGATTTGCTCCATGTTCTCGGCGATCTTCTGGCATTTATTGAAAACCGGTTTGCTAAGTTTTTAAGCCAAGAAGAAAAAGTCGCACTAACATATCTATTTATTTCTAAGCAGCGGTTAAAGCAAAAATTAGAACATTTTCAGATGCGTATTGATTTTAATCAGCTTCCTTACAAGGCTCCATACCAACTGTTGATTAAGCGTCTAAACCGTTTTACTCGCCTGAAGGAGTTTGATTTCGAAATAACATTTAGAACTTTGTTTTATAAGCGTGAACTTGTTAAAGGCTTAGAATCTATGGAGATCGATAATAACCAGCTTTCAGAGGTGATTTTTACCCAGATTGACAAACTGCTTATTTACCTGAATTATAATAGTAAATCCTATATTGACGAACTGACCCTGAGATTGTATGATCAGATCAGTTCTTTCGAAAGTTCAAAGAAGAAGGTAGAACGACTTTGCTACTTTAGAAAAACGTTCCGACAACTGCATAGAAAGCCAGGCTTTATTTTAAACCCGAATTACCATGATCTTGACGTGGTAATTGAAAAATGGTTTGAAGAGGAAATTAGCTATTGGGAGAAGCAAATCTCCTTTGGGATGGATTTAGAGGATACATTAGACGCTGCAAAGAAAAAGGATTCGGAGTCAATGCAAAAAATTTTATGCAGTCTATCCGCAGATCAGGTTGCTTTAATTCTTCGGGGTGCTGATGAAGCGCGAATATTTGTTGCAAATTCCATAACGGAAGTTTTTCGAACGGTAGTACCTTACCTTTCGACACCACATAGAAAGGATCTATCCTATGAATCCATGCGAACGAAATCCTATGTTGCGGAAGACCGCGATAAGCAGTTAGCCATCGAAGCACTACATAAAATTGCTAAACGAATAGAAAGTTATTGATCGTAAAGAAAATTTAGCAACAGTAATTTAGCCAGTCAGAATACACAAATTCTGACTTTTTTATTTCTAAAATTCTTCATTTATCGTTGTTAACCACTGATTTTTCATAGGGTAGCAAAGGTAGCAGTATAGGTAGCAGGTAAATTCGTACTTGTTGTGCCTTGATCATCTTTGCAACTTTGCTTCAGCTTAAAAGGAAAACCCGGTAGGAGATCTGGGTTAAATGTTGAACTAAAAACAATGATGTTATGCTTAATCAATTTACTTGGATCGACTATTTTATCGGAATCTGTGTTGCCATGGTAATTTACTACCTCTGGTTGGCGATAAAATATTTTAGAAACGACATTACCCATGTCATTCTGTCAAAATCAGATGAACGCTTTGGTTCTGATCTATTTGAAGATGAGTACCAGGATGTGACAGAGGTAAAGTCAACTTCGGCTATGCAGGAAGGAACTGCTATTCTGAATACACTGGACAATGACTTTGAGGAGATCGAATTTCTCATCCAGAAACTTAAAAAGGTTATTGCTGATACGTCAAAGTCTAAGCCAGTAAAGGCTGAATTCAAAGAATATCTACGATTGGTCTTAAAAGAGTACCCTTCAGTCAAGGATTCCGCTTTACGCGAGTCTGTGAATGAATTGATTGTCGCGGAGACTGAAAAATATGGAATCGTCATACTGAGCAGGGAAGAGGTTGATGTGCTGTGGTAGAACGTGAGGTTGACGGTTCCTAACGAAGTTGGCTGTCCTATTCGTCTCGGTGCGGTATGGTAAGTGTGATGGATTTGCGGGTAGTGTAATAGCGCAGCCACTTCGTTTTTCTTATGTAAAAATTAAACTTCGAGTGAAATGGAAAAGTGTGAATGGATAACGAAGAATAAAATTCGTTCAGGGTTGGTATTAGCCCTACTCATTGTGAGCGTATCGTCAGTATATGCTCAGGACGGAATCGCCGGAATAAATGCTGCCAATCAGCAGGTGCGGAGCTACTTTGCCGCCGGCACGAACTTAATGTATGCAGTTGGCGCCTTGTTAGGGCTTATCGGTGCTGTCAAGGTGTACCAGAAATGGAATTCAGGTGATCAGGATACGGGCAAAGTTGCTGCTGCATGGTTTGGAAGTTGTGTTTTTTTAGTCGTGGTAGCGACTGTCATCCAAAGTTTTTTTGGGGTTTAATCAAGATCATATGTTTACCATTCTTAAAGAAAAATTGTGGGCATATATCATTGAACACAATCCGGAACTTATGTTCGACTTGCAAGAGAACTATTCCGTTGGTTCTTATCTGGATGAACAGATCAAATCGGTTATGCCGCTGGTAGATGAACTTTTAGAAGGCGGGCAACCGGATTACATCGTGCAAGAACGATGTATGGCAGAGCTTACTGCTGCGTTGAAGCCATCGAAGTTTTTGTATATCAAAAGCGTCATCGAGGAGGAATTTCCAGATGATTTTGATCGTCTGAAGGAAGAAGGAACATTGACCTATGAGGTTATCAATCTTCTGCAAATCTGTACGGAAACATTCAATCAATTTGATTTTTCGGTAGAAACAGAAGACAACAGGCATCTACGGTATGCCATTATAGCGGAAGTTCATAATTATCTTTTGTAGAAGTTGTTTGGTTAAGTGAGAGCGGTAAAGTGCGGGGGAAATGGCTTACAATGTTGGACAAAAATTAGCAGATAATATCAATGCTATACGGATAGCTTTATCTTGGGATGGCGCTACGTCTTTGTCCGATGGTGAGCTGCAATTACTTCGGAAGTATGCTGGATTCGGTGGGATTAAGGTCATACTGTATCCGCCAACAAATGTTGAAGAATGGCGGAGTCTCGGTGCAACGGATAGTGATCTTAAACACTTTGACAGTATTTGCGACTTACATCAGTTGTTATTAAATAGTTTGGATAGTCTAGTTTATAAACAGACTGTAAGTTCGTTAAAGGAAAGCACATTGACAGCTTTCTATACACCCGAAGTCGTACCCCGTACTTTATTTGAAATTCTAAAGAATTATGATGTCCCTATCCAGCGGTTATATGAACCGTCTGCGGGAAGTGGGGTATTTATCGAAGAAGCTATCCGAGCATATCCGGATATGCAGCATATCACCGCCGTGGAGAAGGACCTGCTCACGGGGCGTATTCTATCCGCAATTAACCATCATAATTTAATAAAAACCGATACCCATATCATCGGATTGGAAGAAACTTCGAACGATGAAAACGGAAGTTATGATCTGGTTGTAAGTAATATTCCATTCGGTAATTTTCTTGTTTACGATCCCGAATTTAAGGACAAGGAATTAACTGGTCGTATTCATAATTATTTTTTTGCAAAGGGTCTTAATAAACTTAAAGAAGGCGGAGTAATGGCTTACATTACGACCGATGCTTTTTTAAATAGCCCATCCAATGCTCAGATACGAAGATACCTGTTTGATAGGGCGGATTTTGTTTCTTTGGCAGTGATGCCGGATAATCTAATGAAAGATTCCGGAAATACGCAAGCTCCCAGTCATCTACTCATTGTACAGAAGAACAGTCAAAAGGAAGGTCTTGCCATGCATGAGCAGGAATTGATTGCGAGTGAAAAGGTAAAAGGTCTCTTGGGAGACTATTACCAGAATACGTACATCAGTGAACATATTGATAGAATTGTTATCGGCGATGAGGTGGTTGACGGACTTAATCAGTACGGAAAACCGTCTAAAAGCATCTGGTTAACGGGTGGGGATATCAACATGATCGCTTCACCGCTAAAAGAAATTCTTAAAAGTGGTTTTGAACATAATTATACCAAGAAAGCAGTCGAAGTTCCGTCTGTTCAGGTAGATATTTCTGATGTCGGCAAACTGAACCTTACCTATCTGGCAATGCCGGAAAATGCGCAAAGTAATTTCTCAGGACAAATAGGACTATTTGATTCGGTTGAATACCTGGATCGGGCGGCAGCCTATCTGTCGGAAAAAGATCTGAAAATTGTAGATAAGCAATCTGCAAGAATCATAACTACGATACGGACAACGGATAAGCCTTCGCACGAATGTATTGTGGCAATTGCTGCAAAGGGAATAAAAAACAATCAATACCGATATAAATTGTATTCCAATTTAAAAGAAGTTGATTACCTGTCGTCGGACTGGCTTAAAGCTAAAGACTTCGGATCGGAAATCGGGCGTGCGTCCAATTTTTTATCGGGCTATGCGCACACTTTTACATACGAAGGCGACCCGTCATTAGAAAACCGTTTCAGTTTACTCCTGCAAAAAGCTACTCACTTTTATCGTTTGCAGCCTTTCTATAAAGATGGTACCCTGGTTTTGAATAATGGAGAAGTGGGGTTACTGGAGCAGGTAGATATTGACCATGACCGTGCGCTTTTCAAGAATCTGGATCTCACAAGGAATCTTTCGCTATATAAGCATTACATAACATTAAGGGATTCTTACATTACGCTTTCTGAACAGGAGAAATATAATCCTGAAGAGGCAAGCGATCTGCGGGATAAGCTCAATAATTCCTATGAGTCGTTTGTCGAGAAATATGGTCAATTGAATAGACTGGCGAATAAAAAACTAATCTTGGAAGATCGGGCATTTGGTCTGACCGTTTTGTCATCGTTGGAACGACGGGAAGCCGAGCAATTTGTCAAAGCGGATGTTTTAACAAAATCGGCTAAAAAAATAAAGGAAGCGCTCCGAACAGATGATCCTATCGTTGCTTTATCGCATAGCCTTAATGATCTGGGACGGGTAGATATAGCTTTTATTAGTTCGGCAATGGGCGTAAGCCCTAATGAAGCTGTTGAATTGCTCGGAGATAGAATTCTGCTTAATCCGGACGGTGATACCTGGGAAACGGCTGATCTTTACCTAAGTGGTAATGTGGTGGAGAAAATGGTGAAGGCAGAAGCTGCTATTGACCGTAGTGCGGGTAATTTACAATATCAGCGTAGTTATGATGCAATTGTTGCGATCCAGCCCGAACGTATTCCATTTGAACTACTGGATTTTAACATGGGAGAGCGGTGGATACCACAGAAATACTACAGCCGCTTCGGAACAGAATTTTTCGATAGCGATACAAAAGTTCGCTATTTCCCGTCACTGGACAGTTTCAAAGTTTCCGTTAGCCATAACATTAAAGTGGATCGGGAATACGCGATTGTCAATGATAGAGGTAGTAAAGTGTATGGCTATACATTATTTGAGCATGCACTGGAAAACACTGCTCCGTTCTTTACATACGAAGTAGAGAAGGACGGTAAAAAAATCCGTGTTCCCGACAATGAACTGATCCAGTTGGCACATCAGAAGATAGAGGTGATGCGGAATGGCTTTGTTAGCTGGATGATGGCATTACCCGAAGTGGATAAAAGAGAAATCGAAAAGCTATACAACGATACTTATAATTGTTATGTGCTGCGTGAGTACGATGGGAGTCACCTTACATTTCCGGGCTTAGATAAAAAAGGACTGGGTATCGAAGATCTCTATGTATCTCAAAAAAATGCCATCTGGCGTATCATCCAAAATCGCGGGGCGTTGATCGACCACGAAGTGGGATTGGGCAAAACACTGACAATGATAGTTGCAGGTATGGAAATGAAAAGGTTTGGCATTATCCAAAAGCCTATCATACTTGCGCTAAAGGCTAACGTGGGTGATATTGCCGACACTTATAAAAAGGCTTATCCATCAGGTAAATTGTTGTTTCCAAGTGAAAAGGACTTTGAACCACGGAACCGAGTTAGGTTATTGCACGAAATAAAAAATAATGATTGGGACTGTGTGATATTGACGCACGATCAATTCGGGAAGATACCGCAGTCTCCCGAAATTCAGCAACAGATCTTTAATGTGGAACTCGAAAATGTCGAGCGGGATCTGGATACAGCCCAGAAGGAAGGAGGGGATATTTCAAAGAAAGTGCTCAAAGGTCTTGAGATCCGAAAAAAGAACCTTATCGGAAAATTGAGAGCCGTACGGTTTAATATTGAGAAAAAGAAAGACAGCGGCATCACCTTCAATGATATGGGACTTGACCATATGTTTGTGGATGAAAGCCATAAGTTTAAGAATCTAACCTTTACTACTCGGCATAGTCGTGTGGCGGGGCTGGGTAATGTGGAAGGGAGTCAAAAAGCGCTTAATATGTTGTTTGCCGTAAGAACTTTACAATTACGGTACAATGCAGATATCTGTGTGACTTTCCTGACGGGTACACCAATTTCAAATAGTCTAACGGAGGAGTACCTGATCTTTAAATATTTTATACCGCGCGAAATGGAGCGCCTCGGGATTGAAAACTTTGATGGATGGGCCGCTGTGTATGCAAAAAAATCTACAGATTTTGAGTTCTCGGTTACGAATGAGATTATCGCAAAGGAGCGGTTCCGGCATTTTATTAAAGTCCCTGAACTTGCTTTGTTGTACAATCTGATTACGGACTACAAGACAGCAAAACACATTAGCCTTGATAAGCCGGAACTAGATGAAAAACTGATCAATATTAAACCGACACCCGAACAGCAGGTGTTTATTGAAAATTTAATAGAGTTTGCTAAAACAGGGGATGGCGTATTGATCGGAAGAGGACAGTTAAGTCAGGCCGAGGATAAAGCGCGTATGTTGATTGCAACCAACTACGCTAAGAAAATGTCGGCCGATATGCGGTTAATTAATGAGATAGTTTATTGCGACCATCCCGAAAATAAGATCAATTACATAGCCCGCCAGGTTGTTGCCGAGTATCACGACAGTACACCATTTAAAGGTACACAGATTGTATTCTCAGATATTGGTACGCCCAAGTCTGATCAATTCAATCTTTATGACGAGTTGAAAACCAAGCTTGTCAGGGACTTTGACATACCTGAGCATGAAGTGACGTTCATTCACGATAATAACTGGGTGGGTTGGAAGCGTTCGAATCTGTTCAAAAAAATGAACGATGGGGAGATTCGTATTCTCATTGGTAGCACGGAAAAAGCCGGTACAGGGCTTAATGTGCAACAGCGGGTCATTGCCATGCACCATGTTGATATACCGTGGACTCCCAAAGACTTAGAGCAACGAAACGGCCGAGGAAGCAGGCAAGGAAACTGGGCGGCGAAGCAGTATCGTGATAACAAAGTGAGGACCTATTACTATGCCGTAGAACAGAGTCTGGACAACTATAAGTTTAACTTATTAAAGAATAAGCAGACCTTCATTTCTCAGATGAAGAACTGCGAGCTAAACGTAAGAACGATCGACGAAGGCGCTTTGGATGAACAGTCCGGGATGAATTTTGCGGAGTATATCGCAATCCTGTCCGGAGATACCTCATTACTTGAAAAGACGAAGCTACAAAAGAAAATAGCTGTTTTGGAAAGCTTGAAAGCGAGTCATTTTCGTGAAGCTTTTGTGAATAAGAATCTTTTGCAATCGACTATCCATGAACTGGAAAAAGATACTGCCACTTATAGTCGGTTAAAAGAAGACTATTTGGTTTATGAAAAAAACTTGTATTACGAAAATGACGGTACAAAGGCTAATCCTGTAAAACTGATCGGTTGCCCATCTACGCAACCGGATCTAATAGGTAGACATCTTCTTGATCTATTCAAAAATTGGAAACCCAAAGAGGGAGAAACAGAGCAGAAAATTGGTACGCTTTATGGTTTTGATCTTTATATCCGTAGGATTAACGAGACACATGAGTATAACGGAAAAATTGCCTACGGTTACAGTCATAATCTTTATGTTCAAAGGAATGACGGCATAAAATATACCTCGAATCAAGGATTTCCTAATGCAAATAATGAAAAGCTTGCGGCGCGCTATTTCCTAAATGCGCTGGAACGAATTGACGGATTACTGTACACATATGATCGACAAATAAGGGAGCATTCCGCTAATATTCCAAGATTAGAGGAATTGTGTTCCCTGGGTTTTTCACAGGAAGAGGAATTACAGGCGCTTAGAATCGAATTGAGTAGTCTTGAGCGGGAAATATCGCTCAAAATCAAAGAAAATAGATTAAACGAAGGTGAGATGGTCGAAGAGACAGCTGTCATTGGACCAAACGAACAGCATCAGGCTGAAAAAGGGGAGACACTGGAACCGGTGGTAATACAGGCTTCGCGTCAGAGAAACAGTGGTATGAGAATATAAAATTACAATATGTCAAATAGTGTTTACAAAATAAATAAAGGGATTAACCAGAGCATCGAATTTAAGGGCTTAAAGGCACAATATATCTGGTATTTGGGCGGCGGCGTTGTGGGATTACTGATACTGTATTCAGTAATGTATATCATAGGTTTACCCACCGTTGTTTGTCTGATCCTAATCGGAGGATGTGGCACATTGCTGGTTATGAAAATATACAAGATGAGCCATAAGTACGGAGAGCATGGTTTGATGAAAGCGCTTGCGCGAAAGCAGGTGCCCAAAGTTGTGAAATGTAATAGCAGAAATGTTTTTCAGGCATTTGGCAAGGAAAGGAAAAAGTGAAGTTTAATCTAATACAAGGATAGGAGGTGGAGCGTGAGAGAAGAAGAACGTTGTTTTATTGGAGAACATATGTATCGTATTGATACGACATTTGAGGAGCTGATTCAGGTTGGTAATCCGGATAATATCATATCAATCGATGACATGGTAGAATATGACAATTACTATGCGGTAAAGATTGATCCTAAAACGGGGCTTCTTGTTGAAAATGAAAATACAAAGATGCCATCCGTTAAGATTCCTAAGATATGTTTTGAAGAGGGCTATGGCGAAGGATCTGCTTATGCTGAAAATTTTAATAAAAAGCTGGGCAAAAGCTATGGCGTAAAATTGCTTGATAAGCAGGCATTGGTGGAACTTGAAAATATGCCTATGCCGTGCACGATCCGGGAACTCCCAACTATTGAGAAAAATGGCTTTCAGTATGAGATTGATGTTTCATTACGTGAGATACGGAAAAAAGATGAACCGCTTGTATTTATTGATCTTAATGGACTCGAACCCTACAAGGGAAAATACGGTTTTTTTATCGACGAAAATGGGAAAATAATTGATACGGATGATAAAAAGGCAACCTTGGTCAAAATTAAACACCTGGTTAAACAGGTTCCCGAAGAAGTTTCCAGAGTCTATGGTATTCCGGTAGAAAAGCTACCTAAAAAGGATTGGAAAATCCGGTCTAACCCAGACTATGTGGAAGAAAGAATTAAGGGAGGAAAGCTACCTGTTATCCGGATTGTTGATGAAGATTACTATGTGGATACCCGGTTAAGGGAATTGAGATCGTCCAACAAGTTCTGGAAAAAAATAGAATTGAAAGATACGGGTGGTCGCGGTAATGATGAATACGATAACAAGTTTGTCTTTCTCTATGATTATCTGAACAGAAAGATAATACCGGACAATGGGGATTTAAAGGAACTTCCTAAGCATTCTGTAATGATTGTTATTCCCGATATCGAAACACTAGATCCTATAGGTGAGGGACGTGAAATCTATGGCGATCCTTATTATCTGCTTGATAGGTATCCTTATCAGCCAAAGACGGAAGCTCGGATTATCCCGATAGAAAAGACACCCTATTCAAGACTGGTCAAGAATAATAATCCAGTGATAGCGCAAAAAGATCAGCTTGATAAAAATGCAGCTTTGAAAACCACGCGAAATAAGGGACAGAGCTACTAAGGTTGATCAATACAGGAATTTAAGGAAATGATAGCGAGCGTTTCGTTCTATTAGTGGAAGTTTAGTGCGGGAGGAAAAATGAAATTAAGTGATGAGCAAGAGAGACTTTATCAATTACGAAGAAAGGGCGTTCTGCCTGAAATTGAATTACCGGGTCAGGTATATGTTGTGGATTGGCGGGAGCGCGTTTTGCGCGCTAAAGATTGTATCGATGTAGCGCCGCTTGTCTTATCGGAGCGAAAGCGAAACTTTTATGCAGACATCTATTTTTTTTACTATAACACAGTCGAAAAGAAGTTTGTTGATCTGGATATGAAGCTGACGATGCTTCCCAAAGACGTTATGATCGTAAAAATACCCGGTGGATTGCAGCTTGACCCTGTTGGTGTAGCAAGAGAATATGGAATCGATGAAAAGAAGTTCGTAAAAGACAATCCGATGTCGGAACGAATTGTAGCAGAAGCAATTCCGTTAACGATGACCAACCTAATTACGATTGCTGAACGAAACCGTGTAAAGGAACTACTTGCTGAAATTGAATCTGAGGTAGAGGCACAGATTGACGCCGAAGAGAAGTCGATGCGTGAAGCTACAGCTAAAGCCGAAAATAACCCCTCACAAAAGGATGATAGCCAAAAAAAAATTAAGAAAGAACCGAAAAGGGGACGACGGGGGCGTAGAAAGTAAGAGATTGTTTGGATATGGATAGGAATTTTTAGCGATGGGAGAATACGTAAAGTATCGAGGACAGGATGTAAAGATTGGGACCTGCGAGAGTTTATACTATGTTAGTTACGATAAATATGTGGATTACGAGCGGGAAAAAAACAGTATTCGTGAGCGAACATTTACACCTATCTACCTTCAGGTAGAACAAGGTTTTTTGTTCCGATTCCCTTTTCCGGATGAAGACCGATTGCAATTTGGCCGCATTATCGACCCGCATGACAGAACAGTTGATATTGTTATTAATAAATCGGTCCGGGACAAAATTTTTGGAGCGTGTGATAGACAGGGTGAATCTAAAATAGGAATTGCTATGCAAAAGCCTGTACATAGGCGGTCGGACGGGCAATTCTGTTTGGCGCTTGTTTTTAAGGACCAATTAACGGGAGAACTTTACCGGATTGAAGAACCATTTGAGGCAAAGCTTATTGCCAGTCAGATTGTTCGACATCATATTCTGAACGAGACGGATCAAGATAGAAAGAAGTTTTATAGGGAGATTGCTTGCCGGATGCTTAAAGGTTATCGTGCGGGATTGCAGATCGGACAATATAGAGATTTACACTCCGCAGAAAATCAAAAGATCAATCAAGAAGTTAGAGACGGGAGTGAGATAGAGTTGAGACAACGCAAAAAGGGAAAAAGCATTTGAGGTAGATTAAGGTGTGGAACGGGGAGAAATCCCCAAATGGGAGAAAGTGCGATGGAGAAGTGGATAGATGATATTATGCCGATCATGGGCATTGAGCATGATTGTATATTAAGCAAACAGGGAGACATGACAATTGGGTTTCGGGTAGAACTACCGGAAATTTTCACATTGTCAAATAATGAATATGAAGCGTTTCACCAAATCTGGATAAAGGCAATCAAGGTACTTCCAAAGTTTACTGTATTGTATAAGCAGGATTGGTTTTTAGACACCAAATATAAACCGGATTTTACGGCAGATGATATCAGTTTTTTATCGAGAAGCAGTGATCGTTTCTTTAACGAACGTCCGTTTCTGGATCATAGTTGTTACATCTTTCTGACAAAGAAACCAAAAGATAGAAAAGTAGGTAATTCGATGTTTTCGAATCTGATCCGAAAGACGATAGTTCCCGACGAAAACCTGAATATAAATCATCTACAGGATTTTGTTGATTCCTGCGGTCAGTTCAAACATATTTTAGAAGAAAGTGGCTTTGTCAAGTTAAGACGCCTTACAGAATCAGATTTCAGAAGCGGTAAAAGAAATGTCGGACTAATTGAACGGTATTGCAATCTTACATCGGATAGGGAATCCATCTTTATTAAAGACATTGGTTTTAGTGATGGTATCCGTGTCGGAGGACAAACCGCACAGCTCTTTACACTTGCAGATGCCGCCGATCTTCCCTCTTTATGTGGTAGCCGGATAAACTATGATAAATACTCCACCGACCGAACAAAGTTCAGTATCGGATTTGCCAGTACATTGGGGCAATTACTTCCATGCAACCATGTATATAGCCAGTACATCTTTATCGAAGATTCAGCGAAAACATTGCAAAAGCTGGAAAGTAAGCGTTTGCGGTTACAGTCACTGTCGGCTTATAGCCGGGAAAACAGTATTGCCAGGGATGCTACCAATGATTTTTTAAATGAAGCCATCAGTCAGCAACGGCTACCCGTAAAAGCACACTTTAATGTATTGGTATGGAGTGATGAGAAGGAAGAATTGAAAGAACTGAAAAATAAAGTTTCTTCGGCTCTTGCACAGATGGATGCTGTTGTTAAACAGGAGACCGTTGGGGCACCACAGATATATTGGGCGGGAATTCCCGGCAATGCTGCCGACTTCCCCATGAATGATACGTTCGACACTTTCGCGGAACAAGCTACCTGTTTTCTGAACCTCGAAACTGGTTACCGCTCTTCGATCAGCCCGATGGGAATAAGGCTAGGAGATAGGCTGACCGGAAAGCCTGTTCATGTTGACATTTCAGATGAGCCGATGAAGATGGGTATATGCACCAACCGCAACAAGTTTATTCTCGGTCCTTCCGGTAGCGGCAAGTCTTTCTTTACAAATCATATGGTGCGTAGTTACTATGAACAGGGGACGCATATTGTATTGGTTGATGTTGGTCACTCTTACAAAGGTCTGTGTGATATGGTTAAGGGGTACTACTTCACATACAGTGAAGAAAATCCAATCCGGTTTAATCCATTCTACATCGGTGAAGGAGATAGCCTGGATACAGAGAAAAAAGAAAGTATCAAGACTTTGTTACTTGCATTATGGAAAAAAGACGACGAAGAATTTAAACGATCGGAGTACGTGGCTATGTCCAATGCCATTGGCGGATATTATGCCTATCTGGAAAGTAATACAGATGTATTTCCCTGTTTTAATACCTTTTATGATTTTCTGCGTGAACATTACGTCGGAGTGTTAACCGATGATAAAGTAAAGGAAAAGGATTTTGATGTTAACAATTTTCTGTATGTACTCCGACCGTACTATAAAGGCGGAGAATTTGATTACCTATTAAATGCTACCGAAAACCTGAATCTCCTTCAAGAGCGATTTATCGTTTTTGAGTTGGATAACATTAAAGATCATCCTATTCTTTTTCCGACTGTCACCATTATAATAATGGAGGTATTCATCAACAAAATGCGAAAAATGAAAGGGATTCGCAAAATGATCCTGATTGAAGAGGCTTGGAAAGCCTTAATGAAAGAGGGGTTCGCGGAGTATATTAAATACCTGTTTAAAACAGTTCGAAAATTCTTCGGTGAAGCTATCGTCGTGACGCAAGAAGTCGAAGATATCATTTCTTCCCCTGTGGTAAAACAGGCAATTATTAATAACTCCGATTGTAAAATTCTACTTGATCAATCTAAATACCAGAACAAGTTTGACCAGATCCAGGAACTGTTAGGCTTGACCGAGAAAGAAAAGGCGCAGGTGCTATCCGTTAATAAGGCGAACGATCCCTTGAAAAAGTATAAAGAGGTTTTTATCTCTCTTGGTGGCGTCCTATCCAAAGTTTATCGTACCGAGGTTAGTCTGGAGGAGTATCTGGTATATACGACCGAACAGACGGAGAAGGTCAAGCTAATGCAGTATGCCGACAAGTTTGGAGGGGATCTGGTTAAAGGTATTAAAGCAATGGCGGATGATTTAAGGAGTGAAATTTAAAATTATGCGTATGAGAAAGTATATAAAAATGTTGATCATCAGCTTAATGATGGCAACGGTGATGGTTCCGGTACAACCGGTACAGGGAGCAACGGCGGCGTTGGGTATTTTTAGTTTAGTTACTTCTGCGATCAATAAAGCTATTAAAGCCATTGATCTTAAAATCCAGCGTGCGCAGAACAAAGTTATCTGGTTGCAAAATGCACAGAAGACATTAGAAAACACATTAACAAAGCTAAAGCTGAAGGAGATCGGAGAATGGACGGATAAACAGAAAAAGCAATATGAAAGCTATTATGAAGAACTGACCAAAGTAAAAAGTATCATCAGCTATTATCAGCGGATCAGGGATGTCGTAGAAAAGCAAGGTTTGATGGTACAGGAATACGGGCGGCTCTGGAATCTGTTAAGACAGGATGCCAATTTTACAGCAGATGAATTGGACTATATGGAGGACGTGAACTCCGGCATACTTGGCGAGAGCTTACAGAACATTGATCATATCAGTTTGATCGTACAGTCCTTTACCACAAAAATGAGTGATGCAAAAAGATTGGAGCTTATCAACGAAGCTTCCAATCAGATCGATAAAAGTTATAATCGTTTACGCCAGTTTAATAACCAAAATATTCTGTTGAGTGTACAGCGGTCAAAATCACTATCTGAGATCGAAAGTGTAAAAAGATATTACGGAATTCAACAATAGGACTATTATGGAAAGGATCGAAAAGGCATTGAAAAATTTGGTCGATGAACTTGAAGGAAAGGGTTATGATACTAAAGCATTTCAAACCAATGCTTGTTACAGTGAAACTCTTGAGAAAAGTGTGAAACAGTATTTGTATGATTCTCTGTTAGGTCTGGAAGATGGGCTAAAGGAGGAGCTTAGGTTAGCTACCTATCTCAAGTTTGAAGGAGACGACAAAGAAAGTATATGCGGTTGCATGTTTGTGAAGTATGAACCCGGTATAATTGGAAAATTTGAGATATATGGGATGAACTTAGTTTATCGAAATGCGGGTATTTGGATAAGAAATGTTGAGCTAAAGAATCTTACTACAGCAACGTTACCCACTTGTGAAGAAGTTATTCAGAAAGTTGAAAATCCTAGAAATATAAAAAGTAAAAGATTCAAATTTTAAGTATGAAAAGGAATTTAATCATGTTGATTGCGCTTTTACTCACTTGGAGTGGCTTAAAAGCACAGACCTGGGATGAATGGTTTAACCAAAAGTCAACCCAAACGAAGTATCTACTTCAACAGATCGCGGCACTGCAGGTTTATATCAAATACACAAAAGATGGTTACAACATAGCAAAGAAAGGTTTAAAAACAGTCGGTGACCTATCCAAAGGAGAATTTGATATTCACGGTGACTATTTCGAGTCTTTAAAACTGGTAAACCCCAAAATTAGGACGCACCCGAAGGTCTCTACTATAATGCAGTTGCAAAGACGGATCATTAACCGATATAACATATCAAGAGGCGAATTACTTTTCAATGATGTGCTATCGGATGAAGAAAAAAGGAGTATAAATGAGGTGTATTCCCGACTTATTACTGATTGTGAAAAAACGCTCGATGAACTTATAAGCGTAATAACAGATCACAAACTGGAAATGAAAGATGAGGAACGTATTGAACGTATCGACAAGATACATCAGGATATGCAGGAGAAATTTATGTTCTGCGAAAGTTTCTCCGCGGAAAATAAGCTGCTCGCCATTGCCCGGCTAAAGGAGAAAAGGGAAGTAGAGCGTAGTCGGATTCAACAAGGTTTAAACAGATAGCTATGAAAAAAGTATTAGTAGTGTTATTCCTGATCAGCATCGGGATAACCAGAACACAGGGACAGGTTCAAGAAAGTATGCAGTTGGCATTAAATATTGAAAAACTTGCTCAATTCAAGCAGATTTTAAGCAACATGAAAAAGGGCTATGAAGCCTTGTCAGGAGGATATAATACGATAAAGGGAATCTCTCAGGGTAATTTCAAACTGCATCAAGCTTTTCTTGATGGCTTAATGCAGGTAAGCCCGACCGTAAGAAACTATAGAAAGGTCGGGGAGATCGTCAGTTATCAAGTAACATTGGTTAATGAGTATCGCGGCGCATATGAACGGTTCCGAAACGATCAAAATTTTACGGCTAACGAAATTGAGTATTTGGCTACCGTCTACAACAATCTTTTAAAAGAAAGTATAATGAATCTTGATGAGCTGACCAACGTCATCACTTCCGGTAAGATGAGGATGAGTGATGACGAACGATTAAAGGCGATAGATGGGATTTACAATGAAATGGAACAAAAAATCCTGTTTTTACGCCATTTCAATAATAAGACGGGTGTATTGGCGCTGCAACGTGCAAAAGAACGTAAAGATGCACAGACCATAGCAAGGATTTACGGAATTAATCACTAGGGAAATGAAAAGAGATAAAGTAAGTATATCTATACTGTTGTTGAACCTGTTGGTTCCTTTATTCAGTACTGCTCAGAATCTCGAAGATGATATGCACTCGCTTCATGGAGTTTTGGACCAGCTTTATGACGAAATGATGCCCATGTGTAGCCAGCTTATCGGTGTAGGGCAGGGGTTAGCAGGATTCGGCGCATTGTTTTATATCGCCGTACGTGTGTGGAGACATCTTGCCAACGCGGAACCGATAGACTTTTACCCGTTATTCAGACCGTTTGTCCTGGGGTTCTGTATCGCTATTTTTCCGTCCGTGTTAGGGTTGATCAATGGCGTTATGAAACCCACTGTGACAGCAACAACAGCAATGGTCGAAGGATCAAACAAGAGCATTGCATCCTTGCTTCTGGAAAAAGAAAGAGCAATTAAAGAAACGAATGCTTGGCAGATGTATGTAGGAGAGACCGGTGTAGGAGATCGTGATCTGTGGTATAAATATACCAAGCAGGGAAATGGAAATGGAGGTAGTGAGGGTATGTGGTCGCGTATAGGGAATGACTTAAAGTTTGCAATGGATAAAGCTTCGTATAATTTCAGGAATTCAGTTAAGGAATGGATGAGTGAAGTTTTGCGGATCATATTCGAAGCAGCTGCATTGTGTATCAATACACTGCGTACGTTCCAATTGGTCGTACTGGCTATTCTGGGACCATTGGTTTTTGGTTTAGCAGTATTTGACGGTTTTCAACACACCCTTACCGCCTGGTTAGCCCGATACATTAATATCTTTCTTTGGTTGCCTGTGGCTAATATCTTCGGCTCCATTATCGGAAAGATTCAGGAAAATATGTTGCAGATCGACCTCAGTCAGATCCAACAACAAGGCGATACCTTTTTCAGCCGTACCGATATGGGCTACTTAATTTTTATGATAATAGGAATTGTAGGTTATTTCACCGTTCCTTCCGTGGCAAATTACATTGTTCACGCGGGGGGTAGTGCGCTGGGTCAAAAGGTTACTTCTGTCTTTGGTAGTTCTGCTACCACTGCATTGAATAAAACGGATATGGTTGCAGATTCTTTAGGGGATGAAGCCAATAAGATGAAAAATGATCTAAGCTCGTATAAAGCATCTTCACCATATTTCGGTAATAAAGGGAATGATTACATGGGGAATAAAATTAAAGGCAATTCTTAACGGGAGGGATTATGTTTAAGAAGATGAAAAATATCGATACCGCCTTCCGTCACGTGCGCAGTTTTACAATTTTCATGGTGGTTGCCTGTACACTGATAAGCTGTTTTGCCATTTTTAAAAGTGTTAATCTAGTAAGTCAGATGCAGGAAAAGATCTATATACTGGCAAACGGAAAGGCGTTGGAAGCATTTGCTTCCGAACGGAAAGACAATATTCCGGTAGAAGCCAGAGATCACGTAAAGACATTTCATGCACTGTTCTTTACCCTTGACCCCGACGATAAAGCTATACAAGCCAGTATCACAAAAGCGCTCTATCTCGCGGATGGAACAGCGAAGCGTATTTATGATGATTTAAAAGAGACTGGATATTATTCCTCTCTCATATCTGGTAATGTTAATCAGACGATCAGTGTGGATAGCGTGGTTGTCGATATAAATGATTATCCCTATCGCTTCCGGTGTTACGCAAGGCAGAATATTGTTAGACCAACCAGTATAACCTCACGTAATCTGATTACAGAGGGTTCACTGCGAAATGTCGGCAGGAGTGACAATAATCCGCATGGATTTCTGATCGAACGCTGGAATACGATTGAGAATAGGGATTTGAAAACGGAAAACAGGCGATAAGATGGGGATATTAAAAAAACGAAAAAGTAAAGCGTCTCCAAAAGCAGGATTTGAAGGATTAAAAATGGGCGTGGAGTATGTTAGAAGTTACTGGGTAAAATGGATGAATGCCAAGACCGCTTCCTTTTCAAAATCAAACTGGATCGTGTTGTTGTCAGTGTTGGTTCTGGGAGGTTCTCTCTATAACGGGCTTGTTATTTTTAAAGCTTTTGAACCTTCCGATAAAAGCACCTTCAAGATCCAGAAGATAAAACCGCCTGATCATTTTTCAGAAACGGGAGAGCCGGATATCCGTATAAAAAGGGATAGTCTAACTATGGATAGGGATGAAAATGAATTTAATAAAAAAAGTGAATTATGGAAAAACAAGTAAAAACAGCAAAAGAAATTAAGCAGCGTAAATTCCTGCTTATGTTGCCCATTCTTGTGTTACCATTTCTGACTGCTTTCTTTTGGGCGTTAGGCGGAGGTCGGGATGGTGAAGTAACAAAGGGTGAAGATGCTAAACAAGCGGGACTAAACAGTATGCTACCAGATGCAAATCTTAAAGAGGATAGGGTACTGGATAAAATGGGGTATTACGATCAGGCTCATCAGGATTCTGCGAAGTTTGAGGAATTGATGAAAAACGATCCAAACTATCAAATGTATCAAGACGAAATAGCCGGGGCACCTTATGACTATTTTGGTAATCCTCAAAATTATAGTGGGTTGAATAGATCGCTTAATGGTCGGGGTAATTTCAATAATCCGAATGAAGAAAGTATCTACCGGAAACTTGCAGAATTAAATTATGAAGTCAATCGACCTACGACATCTGGAAATGATGTTTCTGGCATGACTACATATCGAAGTTCACCAGTATCGGGCTATTCGGGGGTAAACAGTAGCGATATTGATCGGTTGGAACAGATGATGGGTATGATGGGGCAATCAACAGGAGAGGATCAGGAAATTACCCAATTGAACGGTATGTTGGAAAAAATACTTGATATACAGCATCCCGATCGGGTGCAGGACAAATTAAAGCAGAAGTCGCAACAAAAAAAAGGACGGGTTTATCCTGTTAGTAAGGTTACGAGTGGTAGTAATATTAGTTTGCTTCAATCAGGACGAACTGTAAGATCGGGAGAAAATGGGTTTTATTCGTTAGATCGCTCCTTAAATGATTCTGTTGACCAGAATGCTATTCCGGCTGTGATCCATGATAACCAGGTACTTGTTAACGGTTCCACTGTAAAGCTAAGGTTGACCGAAGATGTAGAGATAAACGGTGTAGTAATACCAAAAGGGAATTTTCTTTTCGGTATAGCTTCGCTAAACGGAGAACGTCTTGGTATCAGCATCGAAAATATCCGTTATGGTAATTCTATTTACCCTGTTGAGCTAACGGTATTTGATATCGATGGGCTGGATGGAATATATATTCCGGGCGCAATATCCCGTGATGTGGCCAAAGAATCCGCGGACCGTTCGATGCAGACTTTAGGGCTGACCTCATTGGACCCTTCGATCGGAATGCAGGCCGCAGGTGTTGGAATCGAAGCTGTAAAGAGCCTTATGAGTAAAAAAGTCAAGCTGATTAAAGTTATGGTTAAAGCTGGTTATCAGGTGCTACTGCGTGACGAAAAGCAAAAACAAAGTCTAACAAACTAAAAATAATTTAAAATTCCATAAAGATGAAAAAGAGAAGTGCGGAAATGATAATGGGATTAATCCTGTTCATTTCAGGAGTTGTAGGTGCGTTTGCTCAAAACGGAATGTCTTTAAAGACTAACGAAGCCGTGCCGCATCGTATCGAGGTCGGCTATTTTAAGACAAGTAATATTGTGTTCCCTCATGCCATTGTTAGTGTGGATCGGGGTAGTAAAGATTTATTGGTTCAAAAAGCCGCTGGTGTAGAAAATATTTTACAGGTCAAAGCAGGAAAGGAAGGTTTTTCGGAAACGAACCTAAGTGTCGTACTTGCCGATGGGAAACTATGTTCTTTCATTGTAGCCTATGCAAAAGATCCGAATGTGCTTAATTTCTCCTTAATGAGTACGAGCAAGAGCAACACGGTATATCTGACACCGGAATCGATCAATGAGTCCGAAGTGAAAAAATATGCCGACTATGCGCTGTACACAAAGCACGGTCGAAGCGGTGTAAAAAGCGAGAGTAATAGTATTATGCTTGATCTCAATGGGATTTTTATTCATCAGGATATTATGTATTTCAAGGCGAAAATTGAGAATCGTTCAAATATTGGTTATGATATTGATCAGTTCCGGCTGTTTATCCGGGATCAGAAAAAAGCTAAACGTACAGCTTCTCAGGAAGTAGAGATTGAGCCGGTATATGTACATAACCAAGTTGACAAAATAAAAGCTCGCTCCATTCAGATTATGATTTTCGCTGTCCCCAAATTTACAATTCCTGACAAAAAGTATCTTAATATCCAATTAATGGAAAAAAATGGTGGGCGCCACTTGGAGTTAGCGGTAAAGAATAAAAGCATCATTAATGCTATCCCTTTGAAATAGCTTGGTCAGTTTTGATCAATAGAGAAAAATAGAATGAAAATTTATTTAGAAAGTTTAGAAAGTGTTCGGGATGAGCTGAAGGGGTTGTTAAGTAATAAATTCTACTATATCGGTGAGTCAGCATTTCCGATTTCCACTATCCGGAAATTGGAAGTTTTAAAAAACGAATGGGATTGTCTTCAGTATGGATATGATAACCAATCGGATATTGCCGAAGAATCTTTACATGCATGGAGTGTCAAGAGCTTGTGCAGTCTGATTGAAACTGCACTCGAACAGCCAGATTTGGCTCCGGCGGTAGATGGTGTGGTAGATATTGCTGCACTAGATTATAAGCTTTTTCTAAACGAAACACTATATGTAAAACAAGAAAAGGAAACTATGAATATGAGTAATTTAGAATATCTACAGGAGCAAGTTAAGTTCACCGGGTTCGGTGATGAGCTTACAGATAAAATAGCAAAAGAGGTTGAAAATACGCCCGAAAAATTTGCCATTCCCTATGATAAAGAGTTTGGAAAAGACTCCGTATCAGTCAATTTGAATTTCAGTAAAAGCAAAGAAAGTGATATGTATTTCTTTAATTCTTATGAGGTCAACCTTCAAAAGCAAAAAGAGGAAAAAAGTACCAATCAGACTTTTTACATCAACAAGAAGAATAATATAACGCTTAAAGAAGCCTATAATCTACTTTCGGGCAGATCGGTTTATAAAAAGCTCTCGACAAAAGACGGTAATGCGTATAGTGCCTGGATTGAACTTGATTTTAAACAGACAGATAACTCCGGGAATTTCAAACTCAAACAGTTTAACGATAATTATGGGTATGATCTGGAATCCGCGCTAGGTAGATTTCCGATTAAAGAACTTGAAATTGATGAGCTTAAAGCTAACTTATTGTCTTCGTTGAAAAGAGGTAATGTTGCTGTTGCTACGTTTAAAAAAGGGGACTCAGAAGTGGAAAGGTTCATAACCGCAAATCCACAATTTAAAAACATAAATGTATATGATGTCGGTGGTAAGAAAGTTGGAGCTAACCGATCCACTGGACAGGCTCAAAGCAATACAGAAGGAGAAGCAGTCCAAACAGGTGCGGGAGAGCGGGAAGATACAAAAGCGGAAACTTCGGTTGGACAAAGCGAAAGTAGCCCAGCTCCGGAAACTGTGGAGTCTACAAACAAAGTAGTTCCGGAAGGAACAACGATTAATGACATAAATGTTGTAGAACCAGAATCGCAAGGCGTTACGAATGATTCCATAAACAATCATGTGGATGCAAGTAAGGAGGTGGGAGATACAGGTAAAAATGCTAAAGAATCGGCAAAATCTCACGCTGAAAAGCAATCGCAGGCAGCAGAGATAGAGGCGCCCGATGTGCCTGAGCAAAAAAAGAGAAGGGGCAAGTCAAAATCTATTTAAGAAGGTAAGAGGAGGGTGAAGTCATGGAAAACCAACTAGGAGCAAACAGGGTCGAAGCTGCGATTGCAGAATGGAACAAACGAGAAGACAGATATAGTAGCATTTTCTCAACAAATATGGGAAGTAATAAAACGTTGTTGCGGGAGAAACTACGTTACTTTGACCGTGTGGCCGCTACTTATACAGGCACAAAAAATCTCGATGAGAAGTTTGCGCTGCGTTTAATGAAAGATGAGCGTAGAAGAATCGAAAAGCAATTGTATTCCAGCCGGATTCTCCGTTTGTTTCGGCGTTGGGTTGTGGTTCCTTTAAGACAACAGGTTCGTAGAAAGGAAGGTACCCGGGATCTGACGGTACAAAAGGCTCGTTTGTTGGATCAAATCAATCAGTTAGGATTTAAAATGCCCATTGAAAAAATTGATAGTCATCTTAAAAATGGCAGTCCTCAGTTCAACATTGAACTTAGTACCTATGTGAATGAGAACGAAAGATTAGATCATAAACTAAAATTTGAGAAAGATAATACGGGTCAGTATCAATTTGAAGGACACCGAACTGCTTTAATAAATAATAAGAAGCCAGCAGAAATACGGGAACATTTTTTTTCTGTTGACACCTCAAAAAATATTAGAGAATCGGAAGCTTATCATCTATTGTCCGGTAGAGCAATCAAAAAGGGTGATAGTTGGTTGCAATTAGATCTAAATGATGTGAATACTAAGGGAGAGTACCGGGTTAAGGAGTTTGGTAATATGTATGGTTACGACCTTGATAAGGCATTAAATGAGCTACCGATTAAGGATGGATTGAATTACACGGAAAGGGAGGATATCAAAGCCGCCTTAAAGCGAGGTGGTATACAGGAAGTTTCTTTTCTTAAAGACGGAAATGAAAAGCGTTTCTACATTGAAGCAAACCCACAGTTTAGAACATTGAATATCTATGATGAACATTCAAAAAAAATAACACTGAACTCATTGAAGGAAGGAGATGTTTCTGAAGCCCTAAAAACGGCAAAGAAGGTGGATATGCAGCAAGATAATAAGTTGCAAAACACAAAAAGGCGTAACGGCATGAAATTAAATTAGGTAGTGACATGGAAAATAATAAGCTCTTATCAGATTTTTTTGCAGCTATTTCTAAAGATGCTAGGATTAGTTCAACTCATATCGGTGTCTTTGCTGCTCTATTGGAGTACCGTAATCGCTGTGGACTTTTAAATCCCATCCGGGTTTATAGTTATGAGATTATGGAGTTAGCCAAAATTTCGGCTTCAACGACATATCATCGATGTGTAAGAGATCTTCATAAGTTCGGGTATATTGATTATGTAGCATCGTTTAATAGTGCGGTTGGAAGTCAGATATATTTTCAGGTTATAAGAGATTAGAAGCTACCCGTTATTTTAACCTTAGATTGGAAGAAACTGGAATAGAATGAGGTCAGATTAAAATAAAGGAAAAATGGAATTAACGGTTTTGGATGTTCAGGTAGTCAATACGCTGATTAGGGAGTTAAAGGAAGTTGGAGAATTAGTCCGTGAAATCACGGAACCTTACCGGGCTCTGCAACAAAAAAGTAAGTGGCTGGATCAACAGGAAGTATGCCAGCTACTGGGAATAAGTAAAAGAACGGTACAAACCTACCGTGCAAAAGGACTTCTCAAGAATACGCGTATCAACCGAAAAAACTTCTTTCGGATGGCGGATATTGAAAGGTTAATGCAGTCGGATACCGCATCAAAAAAGGGAAGGCTATGAAAAATATCGGAAACTCTAACGACGATGTGATTGCACTAATGGAGTTATTGGTACGCATCAAAAATGAATTGCTGTTTATCCGGGAAAATTTTCATCCCCTGTTAAGGGGCGAAATCTACCTGACAGGAGACCAGGTGTGCGCCATGCTACATATTAGCAGACGTACGCTGCAACAGTACCGAGACGATGGCCTGATCCCGTTTATCAAACTGGAAAGGAAGATCCTATTCCGCGAAACAGACATAGTAAAGGTACTGGAAGAAAACTATAAGAGGTGATTTCTTTTGGCAGTTGGTTGAGCTTTTTTAGAGCTTCACCCGTGCCTACTTTTACGGTAAAATAGTAAGCCCATTGGCACAGGCCAATGGGCTACTATCATTTATAGTCAGTGATTTAGATTTTATTTTCCCAAGTCTGCTTTTTTAACTCAAACCAATCGGTTAGATCTCCTTCGTAATTAATCGCTCCGTTTCTATGATTGGCTTCATAAGTTGATTATTTACGGATTTAAAATCTAATTTTCGATTTCAATTCATAAATATAGTTAATAATAAAGCACATCCCATTAAATACATAAATTCATTGCAACACATTAGCTGAATTTTAAAGGGTAGGTACAAATGCGCGTTCCATTGTCTCAAATCTGTGCGCTACCTGTTGCATATCCTTTCCAACCTTTTCGTTAAGAACTTTTGCGTAAATCTGTGTCGTAGCAATGTTCTTGTGCCCCATCATTTTACTCAGACTTTCTAGCGGAACCCCCTCACTCAAAAACAGTGTTCCGAAGGTGTGTCGGGCTAAATGGAATGTGATTTTTTTCCCCCTTAAACAAGGGATTCCCTCGGATAGTGCTTTTAAGAAATGATTACAGGTTTTATTACATGGTACAGGAAATAACTTGCCGTTTCTGCTCAATCCGGTATATTTTTCTATGATCATTTTCGGCATAGGCAGTAGCATCACGTTTGAGGATGTTGTAGTCTTCTTTCTACGTATGATAATCCATTTATTGCCATCAAAGAACTCTTGGATGTGACTGTATTCTAAACGCTTTATATCTGAATAACTCAGCCCTGTGAAGCAACTGAACAAAAATAAATCTTTAATCAGTATATGGCGACGTTTTACACATTTGTAACCTATTATTTCTTCCAGTTCGTTGCGCAAAAGATAGCCACGATCTTTATCCTCTTTTGTATTTTTATACTCGGAAAAAGGATTAAAGATAAGGTACTTTCTGCTGATTGCCAGACGACATACTGTTGTAAAAGCGATCATGTATAACCAGACACTGTTTTGTTGCAGACTTCTCTCGTTGCGAAGGTAGTAATCAAATTCCTGTACCAGATCACAGCTAATATCGTTAAATCCTAAATCAGAACAACCGTACTTTTTTCTTGCAAAGGATCTAAGATGCCGCAGCAGTATTTCGTATTTGTGTAAAGTATGAGCATTTCTGATCCCGTTAGCTACTTTTTTCTTAAAATCAGCATTGTATTGGTCAAAGAATTTGAAAAAGGTCATTTCGCCTTCGCTAAGCCCCAGATAGGCGTTTTTGAGTTTCTCACTGGTCAGCATACTCGATTCCTTTAATAGTTTCGCATGGCACTGCTCCAGATTCAGACGAATACTATCGAGTTCAGCATTGAGGCACTGAGCTTGTTTACTTTTCCCAGAAATCCTACCAAACTTTAAATCCCAATTGGACGGTGAAATATCCAGTTTTGCACTGAAAGCTGACTGCTTTCCATTGACAGTAACACGGCACATTACCGGTACTGTTCCATCTTTTTTTGGTGCATTTTTTTTAAGGTAGAATAGCACCTTAAACGTTGATCTTTTTGTCTTTTCCATAACTCCCTACACTTAGTGTTAAAATTAAAACTTTGTGAGTTGGGAATCAAGATGAAACATAACGCAATACACTGAAAAACAATCAATTGCAAAATCGTTACCAAAATCTGAATAGGTAACGATTTAGTAACTAAACTAACGCTTTTTATTGCTTTTTACCGCTTCTAACTTCGCTACCAAAAAATGAAAAAAGACTGTAAACACCTTATTTACAAGCGCTTTTAACTATCTTGCTCTTTGAGGTACATTTAGTGCTGCTTTATTTTAAAGTTATAAAAAAACCGCTGTAGGATTACAGCGGTTCTTTATAAGTTATGAATAAGATATTGTTAATTACTTGATCTTAAAAGTAACTCTTCTTACCAGTTGTCGTGCAGCTTTCGAATCTTTTGCAACCGAACTATCCACACCGTTTCCGATAATGTTTAATCGGGAGGCATCAATTCCGGCTTTAACCAAAGTATTTTTTACGTTTTCAGCACGTTTCTGAGATAAGTTTTTGTTATAATTGGTATCTCCGATTTCGTCAGCATAACCTACTACATCTGCTTTTGCATCTGGATGTGCTTTTAGATATTTCACTAAGAAATCCATTCCGCTAACCGAATTTGATGACGGTTGCGACTGGTTAAAGTCAAAATACACATTTACATATCCTTGGTTGATCATTTCTTTTAACGTTTCACCGTTTAAAGACGATCCTTTGCTGCTTGCACCATAGTTGCGCTCTAAATAGCTTTCTAATTCATCCGGTATTCCGTTGTTATTTCTGTCAACAGCACGTCCTTTAGTATCAACAGCTACACCTGGAATAGTATTGGCTTCCGCATCCAGATAATCCGGCACACCGTCTTTGTCTGAATCGTTCATTAAGGTTTCCAAATCACCAATTCGTTTTTCCAATTCTTCTATTCGATCCACTTTTTCTTCTGCATAATACCAATCGGCATGTCTTTCGTTCTTACCTAAATAAATAGATAAACCAACCGTAGCATTGTATAGTGTTCCATTAAAACCTCTGTCTTCAGGAGCTATAGCGCCATCAAAAGTATAGGTTTGACGAACGTTGTTGATCATCGAGAAATCGGCGTTTAAAGCAACACGCTCCGATAATTTAATTTGTCCGGTAAGACCAATAATATGGTTTAGCATATTGTCAACTCCATCAAAGCGATCGTTTTTCATAAAAGCGTATCCGATACCGGTATGTGCCTGAACGTTTAAGCGTTGTGTCCACTCTTCAAAATTAAGCACCCGTCCCAAATTGACCACACCTTGTAAAGTTGTTCTATAATACTGTCCGTCGAAAGGAGCACTTTTAGAATCATTGTCAAACTGATCGTAACCTAAATCGACTTTCAAACCGAATTTGGTGTTAAACATATAACGTACACCTAAATCAGCATGGAAAAGGTTGTAATCTTTTGCATAATAACCGCTTGTAAATGGGGCAGTAGGCTTGCTGATTCCTCCGTTGATGTCGATTGACCATTTGTTAAAGACTGGTTTTTCCTGAGCCGTAGCTGTTCCGAAAGCCAATACCGTTACAAATAAGGGGAGCATAATTCTTTTCATATTCACTTTAGTTTTTTTTAAATTCCAACAGTATACTGTGGGCTATTTGTATTGATTTGGACAAAGATAATGAGAATCGGACGTGACTAGCATAACAATTTATTAACTTTGCCTTTAGAATTGAGGCTTCCGGCTTGTTTATGTTTAAAGAAAGGTTCGATTTCCTATAAACTTTTTCACAGGAGTGAACTAAATTTGCATATTTATAACAAAAAAATACTGAAAATTTCGAGATACATAATTCGTACTTTATGAGAAAATCTAACATTTTTTTAACAGTTGATGCGGTCATTGTCAAAAAAACACAGTCTGATTATAGCATTCTTTTAATTAAACGGGCAAACGAGCCCTTTAAAAATGACTGGGCTTTACCCGGAGGTTTTGTCGATCAGGATGAAGACTTAATGGATGCCGCTATACGAGAACTTTTTGAAGAAACTACTATCAAAACCGATCATTTGGAGCAAATCGGAGCCTTTGGAAAGCCATTTCGTGACCCTAGAAGTCATACGGTTTCAGTTGCTTATTTTGGAATGGTACCGGAAAATACTGTTGCGATTGCGGCCGATGATGCCAAAGAAGCCGCATGGTTTCCAATAAAAGAGCTTCCCAAATTAGCATTTGACCATCAAGAAATAGTAACTTTGGCACTGCAAAAATTTATATCATGATTTATCAGACAAGAAAATGGGTTAAACCAGAGGACCTGAATGCAAATGGGACACTTTTCGGAGGAAAACTGTTATCCTGGATTGACGAGGAAGCGGCACTATTTGCAATTATTCAATTGAAAAACAACAAAATCGTTACCAAATTTATGTCGGAAATCAACTTTATGAGTTCCGCCAGACAAGGGGATATTATCGAAATTGGGATTGATTTGGTAAAATTCGGTCGGACTTCAATCATTATGAAGTGTGAAGTTCGTAATGTAATGACCAAAGATGTTATCATTACTGTTGACGCCATTACAATGGTAAATCTTGACAGTTTTGGTCGTCCGGCATCGCATGGCAAAACAGAAGTAGAAATTATCTAATAGCATATAAATTCCGGCAGTGTCTTGGGTACTGTCGGAATACACTTTCTCTACCCAATGATTTTTGAGCGTAGTTTTTTTAGAATTAGGATAGTGTAATAGACTATAAAAAGGGTGAGGGCAATCACAATTCCATTGATCACAAGGTAATTTAAAAAAAAGTCAATTGTTTTATAGAAATAAAACAGGTTGATTAACACCAAATATTCCAATAAAACGACCGGTACCGCATAAAATAGAAGCTTTTGCTCTTTTGAAATGGTGTTTTTTTTGATGATTAGATCAAAAAATACCAGACACAAACTCAGATTTGAAAAAACGAATACCACTTTTATATCCGGATATCGGAAATCATTGGCATTCAAATCCGAAAAGCCAACTATACTTATCAGAAATGATACAATCAATAAGACTATGTAAACGGATTTCTTCATTTTAATCCTGATACTGTTATAATTACTAAATATACATTTTATTTAGTTGTTAAAACAATACTTTTCATTTTATCTTATTTACATCTCATTTTTACTAATTTTAAGCACATTTTGAACCTAAAAAAGGGATGCATAGCACCCCTTGTCATTTATATTTTATCGCATTATTCTTCCGAATAGTCTTTACGATTGCTATTCGATGGCAATTCAAAAATTTCCAGATCGAAATAATTTACTGAAGCAATAATATGATCGAAGATATCGGCCATGATATGTTCGTAATTAATCCAGCGCTTGTCCGATACAAAGGCATAAATTTCAATTGGAATCCCTTTATCGGTAGGTTGTAAATGCCGAACCATCAGATTCATTTCTTTATTAATTCCGGCATGACTTTCCAGATAACTGGTGAGGTATTTCCGGAATAACCCCAGATTGGTCAGATTCCGACCGTTAATGGCCAATTCTTTATTGATACCATTATTCGTATTGAATTTTTCGATATCCGATTGACGGTGCTCAATATAAGACGTAATTAGTTGAATCTTCTTAAAATGATCAATCTCACTCGGATGAATAAACCGGACACTGTTTTCTTTGATCAGAATATGTCGCTTAATACGCCTCCCATTCGAATTTTGCATCCCACGCCAGTTTCGGAACGAATCCGAAATCAAGCTATAGGTCGGCACGGTAGTCGTGGTATTATCGAAGTTTTTTACTTTAACCGTCGCCAGGTTGATTTCAATTACATCACCATCGGCACCAAATTTATCGATAGTAATCCAGTCGCCAATTCGAACGGTATCGTTAACCGTAACCTGTATACTGGCTACCAATCCTAAAATCGTATCCTTAAAAATCAAGATGATAATCGCCGAAATGGCCCCGAAAGTCCCCAAAAGGGTTTTAAAATTCGTATCAAACAAGATCAAAACCAAATAGGTGATGGCATACACCCAAAGAATGATCATGATCACCTGCGTATAACTATCGATTGGTTTGTCGCTAAATTTGGGCTTCTCCTTTAAATAATCCTTTAAGGAATTAAAAATACTTCGGATAATCCATAACGACAGGAAAACCATGTAGACTTTGACACTTTTTCCAAAAAAGCTTTCCCAGTATACAAAATTTTTCAGGATTACCGGAACGACTTTACTGATAAAGTAGAGTGGGACCAGATGGGCCACATATTTAGCCGTTTTATTGGCCACCAGGAAATCGTCGAAACTCGATTTGGTTTTTTCGGCTACGATCGCCAATATAATAATGAGTATTTTTTTAAATATATAATCTAAAATATAAGCGATTGCAATCAGGATAACAATGTTGATCGCCAGGTTCAGATACGAAGCCCAGGTATCACTGAAATCCATGTTTTTCAGAATTTTATATGCCCAATTAAAGATTTTCATATTTTAAATTTACAGAATTTTTTTCTCAACATAAAACGTCCCAAACGGAATTACCGAAGCGACACAAACAATAAGGTATTTTTTTAGCGACCAGTTTTCTTCCATTTTTAGCATACTCGCCAAAACGATATAACCGATAAACAATAATCCGTGAGCCATTCCAACCATACGAACCATTTCCGGTTTGTCGTACATATATTTTAGAGGCATGGCTACAAATAGTAGGAGTAGGAGGGAAATACCTTCCAAAAAGGCGATGATTTTAAAGAAACGCAACATTATTTTAGTATTAAATAGTTGATAATGAGTTCTAAAAAAACCGGGAGTAACTCCGGGTTTTGTTGCGCCAAATGTATAACAGAAAAGCAGAAAATTCGTTAATTATTCACTAAAAGATATAAAAAAACTGTACTATTTTGAGTACAGTTTTTATCGTATGTAAAATTGGATTCTATTTTTAAAAAGCCAAAAATGCTTTGTTGTATTCTCTTAAGTCAGAGATATTGTTTTTATTTTTCAGATCCGAAAATAATGAAATCAAATATTCCAGGCTTTCAATATCGGTTTCTTCCGGGCGTACGATTTCCGATTCGTTTTCTTCTGAATCTTCTAGTGGCTCATCGTCCGGAATCGCAATTAAAAATGCGTTGTTTTCTTCAATATGTTCGTACGTTAAACGTATTGCTTTAACCAGAACAGGATTTTGCTCTTCTAAAGCTAATTCGCGTAATTTTTTTAAATCTCCAATTAATGTCTCGGCATCAAATCCGGTTTTGAACAGGTCAAGTTGGATTTTATTGATTAATTTTTGTGCAGTTGGATTTTCCACAGTACTATCAGTTGAATTTTAGGTTGCATTTTTTATAGGTATGCAAAAATAAGGTTTTATATTTTTTTTACTAACAAAATCTGATATTTTTTCTGTCTTTTCTAAGGAATGATTATAAAGGCGACATATAAGGGATAAAAGAAAAAGCTTGTAAGACCTATCTGTTAACTTGTTTATTTCTTATAAATTGTCAATAAACAATTTTAAAATTTACTATCTATTTCTATATCTCTAACAAGCCCGTTTAGTAAGCCTTCAAAAGCTTCATTCGGAGTTTTTCCTCCAGATATATTATAAACTAGGTTCCTTACATTGAATCTACAATATGTACCTTTTCTAGGATTATAAAGTCCAGCATATGACCAAGTAGTTTGTTCACTGACTTGTTTCAAAGCTAAATATATGAGTAGCTGCTTTAGATCACTCGATTGAAAATTTCGGTTTACTGTTTTTATTTCATATAACGTATCACCAATTGAAATATCAGCAACAAGGTCTGGGATGAAGCTATAACCCTTTAATTTTGGTTTAAATATAATATTATTATCTCCAACCTTTCGGATAAATTCTAATATGTTTTTAGAAATAAGAACTATACCTTCTAGTTCATCTTTAGATAGAGTTAAGTCTTCTTTTTTGAAATTCCCAGATTTCCAAATGCTTTTTGCGGTACTTGCTATAAGTTTCTCTTTGTTGGAAGTATTTGATAAATATTCTGAGGGCGTACAGCTTTCTGATTTTGCAATATTAGAAAGATTGAACGCAGATTCGGAAACAAGGTCATATCTAACATTATCATTTGTAGGAACAGGTTTAGAGTTAATGCTCTCTAGCTGAGTAGCATTAAATACCCTTATATAGCCAGACGTTAGAAGTGGAAAATTCTGTTTCCAAATTACTGTAAATTTTTCAGCTATTTCTCTTTCACTTATCATACAAGAATATTTTTATTTGCTTGTATTCTATCTGAAAACCAATCCCTAATTAGAATTTCTTCTTTACTAAAAGATTTTTTATTGTGGTTTCTCCAATGTTTTCCTTCGTCTCCTAAAAAATATGATGCATAAATCATAGCACGTCTTTCCCAGTTTGTAAGAGCGGTAAAATTGTTTTTTATATCGACGATCCAATAATGACAACCCCAATTTGACATTGCAATTATTATTTGCCTTTTTAAAAAATGATTAGTCTCTGTTTCAAATAATTTGATAAATAGGGTTTCTTTTACAGCAGAATGACGAATTGATAAAATTTGAACCATATAAGTAACATTCATTTCTATCTTTGTCAAGAAGCTTTGATTTTTAAATAAGTCAATCAATGAATTATCGACAATGTTTTTCCCTTCATCACTTAATTCCATATAAATACTTCTAACAGAGCGCATAATAGAAGTAAGAACAGGAGACAAAGTAACAAGGTTACTATGGTCTAATAATATTTTTACTGCTTGAACTTGACTTTCAGGATTTAATACTTTTATTGAGTTAATCGCCTGTTTAGTAACTGTTTGGTCAATACGAGTTTTATTAACCTCCTTAGACAGTATACTTATAATATCAATTTCCTTAATTGCTTCTTTTAAATATTCATAATCTTCAACTGCTGTTGCAGAATAAGGGTCAAATCTAATAGATATATTCAGTAATTTTTGTTCTTCTTCTGGATTTGCATCGTTTGGCTGAGGGTCTAAAAATTTATGAATATCTATGAATTCCTCAGAAGTCATTATTTTTGTTTTATCCTTTTGAAGTCCAAGTTGGTCATTTGAAAGCTTCTCTGAAAGAAAAATTAAAGTTTTATATGCTTCAGATTCATCTTTACAAAAGATAGTATAGTCATCTGCATATCTACAAAACTTTATATCTCGGGATTTTAAATTAAAGTCAGAATGATTTAGCGCAAGCTCAGCAAGTATTCTTGATGCAGGACCACCAACGGGAAGCCCATAAGAAATTGTTCCAGTGAAAGCACTTAGCAGTTTCATTAAATTTGTTGTAACTGAATTAGTTGTGTCAATGCGCTTTAATTCATTTTCTAATTTGTGATGATTGATTCTTGGATAAAAATTAGAAATGTCCGTTTGTAATACATATTTGTACTCTTTTGCATTCTCAATACATTGTTTTTTATAGTCAATCCAAGTTGTATTCTTAAATAATGAACCAGAAGCTTCATCCCATTCGAAACGATACGAATAGATATTCTTGTCTTCCTCTTTAATTCTCTTTTTTTCAATATCTTCTGCTATCGAAATAACTAACCCAAGAAAATAAGCATTCCAAAAAGGTTCAATAAGAGTTGCTTGTCTAAAACCATAGTACCCAACCTGACTTAATTTGACTAATGTAAGTACTGGAGACGAACTTATAGCATCATAAATATTTGCATGATAAGATTCTAGAATTGCTAAAGTTTCATTCTGCTTTTCTTCAAACAAATGCCTTTCAAAAGGAAAAGGGAAAATATCTGTATCTCCATGTCGAGCAATATTAACCAATGCTTTTCTGAAGTTTTCTTTCATATGTTTATAATTTGAATGAGTTATGTTTATTTCTTTCCAATCAACCTCTCCAATTTCTCAATCATTTCCTGTTGTTGCTGAAGCATACGTTCGTAAAGTTCTACCATTTTGTCAAGAGGATTGAAAGAAGGCTGATAATTAAATACTGCCGGATTAGTCATTGTGGCATTATCATTATTATTGATTGTATTAGAAATAACATTAATCGCTTGCTCCACATCAAAACTTTCAATAGCCTGAGTCGGAACATTTAGAATTTTGGCGACTTGTTCTAAAACCTGTTTTTCAACAGTTTCGGTTTGTTCGAGTAGTGATATTTTTTTCTGATTCCAGTTGTCGCCCAGTTCAAAAGCCAATGCTTCCTGTTTGATGCCCAGCATTTCGCGGAAACGTTTAATGTTACGTCTCTGGTGTATTCTCTTGTTTGGTGTATTGATATGTGTCATAGTCTCAAATATACTATTTTTGTTAAAATAATGCGCTGTATAGCGGAAAATCTTATTCCTAAATTATCCGTTTTACCCATAAAACATCCCTGATATCAATTGAATATCCTAGCGGAAGAGTTTTATAAAAACAAATAAGTGGATGCAATTGTAAATGCCTACGAAATAGAAAACTTTTACATTATGTAAAATAGAAAACATTAGAGGAGTAATAAACAATCAAAAGTATACCGGATGGCTTTTATATTTAACAATGGTAAATGCTAAAAAGAATCTGAGCGGATTAATAAAGATCCAATTGGTAGGATTCTTTAGCTTAAAGAATAATGATTCCGTGCCGGAATGCGCACATCAAAATTAAAATTTAAAAATCTGATGCAATTCAAATCGTACAATTCCAGATATATAGGATCAAAAAAATAGTTGCACAATTTTGAACGAAAATTTAAGCCCTGATTATAGTTTATAAATAGCGTAAAAAACAAAAACCGAAAATTTTTTCAGAATACGAGATTTTTTGCCACAAAGTAAAGTTGAAAAGTAAACCATTGTAGCATTCTAAATCAATCAAACTCATATGGAATATAGAATTCTCTTTAAATACAGGAAAAGATTCAAACCAAGTGCTTACGTCCTTAATTCTCTTTGTTTATATTTGAACTATAATATACATTATGTAAAATAAAAAAATATTATTATTTCATTGTGGACAAAAAACGCCTTAATTATAAAAAAGACTCTTTTCCATTTTGCTCCCGATTTCGTATTAACTTAATTCATCTATTCACAATTATAAAATATCAGGCTTGAGGTGCAACCATCAATAATGCTCTATACCAACGGAATAAAGAATTGACAACAAAAGAATTAGGTCTAAATGTATTTGTTCCTTATATCCATGCCAAACTAATGTTGATCGATCCATTATCTGACGATCCTATAATCATTAGCGGTTCGGCTAATTATGGATCTTTAAATATTGCTTTTTACTGCTGATCTGCTCCTCCAATCTGAATCCAAATAGTACCTGTGTATAGAACTGTAACACTGCTTCTTGCTTTTACAGTATTTTTATAAACACCGCTACTACTAGCGTTAATTCCGATCCAGGAATCGGGAAGATAACTTAAATTATTAAAAACTAGTGTAGTATTGGGTGTACCATCATACCGGATGATATAGGTTTTTCCAATTGGATTTGTGGTCGGGAAAGTAATACTACCAACGGTAACAGTGGTTACAAAGATAACTTCATCGTCTGGTTCAACAGTATTATCCGATGACGCATTGATTATTCGAATCGCTTTTATCGAAGCATCACTTTTGATCATCATTTTTTGCCAACTATTCCGGTTATTGTCAAAATAATAATAACCCGGAAAATTTATATTTTTTCTTTGTCCTGAAGTATTACCTCCGGTACTATCTGTAATATAAATAATCGTACCATCCTGATCGGATTGGTATAAGGCATCACCTTTTAAAGTTAGTTGATCAAGTGTTAGTCTTGGTGCGAGCAACCCATCAATATCCATAATTCCTAATTTACCAACGATGTCTAAACTACTTTTTGGTACAACTGTATTGACTCCTACTTGAGAGAAAAAAGGAATACTGCTTAAATAGCATAAAATAAGTAATGTCGTTTTCATGAGGATAGCGCGTGATTTAGTGATTAATCCTGATTCATATATATCGACTTAAAATTACTTTTGCTTTCTCTATTTCGAATCTTTGACGATCTTTTTTTACAGTATTATGACCTCATTATCCTTTAAAGTTTTCATCACAAATATTCTTGCTACAATAATTTTTCTGTTTTTTTAATACTTTGATATACTAATTTATAAATTTCTTATTTTATTGTTTTTGTACTCATAATTCTATTTTTTCAATTAAAAACAACTGTTTTAATCAATGAATTAAATTTAAAAATGTATTTTTATGACAAATGACTAAATAACACCCTTAAAAATTAAAACTAATGAAAAAAAAACTACTCTATGTCGCAGCCAGTTTCTGTCTGTTTGCGTCATCTTATGGTCAGAGTTCATTGTGGACAAAAGTCAGCCCCGAACGGCTACGAATGTATGAAAAAGTGGAACGAGCCTCGCAACCTCAGAATTTCCAATTGTTTTCACTTGACCTACCAGCATTAAAAGCAAAATTGGAAATGGCTCCGATGCGTTCCAATGCACCTTCGGCGCTAGTCCTCTCCTTCCCTGCTCCAAATGGTAAAATAGAGAATTATCAAATCTATGAATCTCCGGTTATGGAAGCAGAATTGGCCGCAAAATATCCGGGAATCAAATCGTATATCGGTAAAGGGATTGACGATCCTACTGCAACCATCAATTTCAGTTTAACACTTTTCGGATTACACACCATGACATTATCCGGTAAAACAGGAACGTCTTATATCGATCCGTATACCAAAGATTTGAATAACTACATTATATATAGCAAAAAAGATTTACAACCAAACCGCGCTTTTTCTTGTATGGTTCAGGACGATCATGAAGCAGTTTCCGGAAGATTGATCAACAGTCCTGAGACGGCAATGGCCAGCGATGGCAAATACCGCGTGTACCGTTTGGCTATGGCTTGTACAATCGAATATGCCGCTTACCATGTAAATGCTGCTGGTTTAAGTGGCGGGACAACGGCTCAGAAAAAAGCAGCAGTTTTAGCCGCTATGAACGTAACGATGACGCGTGTAAATGGTCTTTATGAAAGAGACATGTCCCTTCATATGAATATCGTTGCTAATAATGATTTGATCATCTATATTGACAGTGATAATTTTACCAATTCACCACAAATGATCAACGAAATTCAGCCAATTGTTGATGCTGCTATCGGCGCGGCTAACTACGATATCGGTCACGGAGTTTGTACTACCGATTCGGGTATTGCACAATTAAACTCGCCCTGTTCGGCAAATAAAGCCAGAGGAATCACCGGTCAGCCAAACCCGGTTGGAGATCCGTTTGATATCGATTATGTGGCACACGAAATGGGGCACCAATACGGAGCTACCCATACGCAAAATAATGCATGTAACCGTACCGATGCTACTGCTGTAGAACCGGGAAGTGCCAGTACGATTATGGGATATGCCGGAATCTGTGCTCCTAACGTACAGGAACATTCCGACGCGCATTTTCATACAGTAAGTATTGCTCAGATGCAAACATTTGTAAACGCCGGTGGAAACTGTGCCGTAACAACCAACAACGGTAATGCCGCTCCTGTGGTGAATGCCGGTGCGAATTATACCATTCCTTATGGAACTGCTTTTATTTTAAAAGGAAGTGCAACCGATACTGCCGGGGAATCGCTTACGTACTGTTGGGAACAAACCAATAATCAGGTATCAACACAACCGCCAACTGCTACAGCTACTACAGGACCAAATTTCCGATCGTTACCACCATCAACATCGCCAAACCGCTATATGCCGCGTTTCGAAGATGTTTTAGCCGGAAATCTTACCCCAACATGGGAAGTTGTTCCGAATGTTGCCCGTACGATGAATTTTGCCTTAACCGTTCGCGATAACCGCGCTCCTAATGGAGGTCAGACCGGACGTGGCGATATGACCGTAACGTTTGCCAATACAGGACCATTCCGTATTACATCGCCTGCAACGGCTAACGTTTCCTGGGAACGAGGTTCTTCACAAACCGTTACCTGGGATGTAGCCGGTACAACCGCAAACGGAATCAATACCGCAAATGTGAACATTAAAATATCAATGGATAACGGTGCTACTTTTACGACATTGGTGGCTAATACCCCTAACGATGGATCGGAAGTAATCACTGTTCCGAATACTGCAGCGCCTTATTGTCGTATTATGGTAGAAGCGGTTGGAAATATTTTCTACGCTTTGTCTAAAAATATTGCTGTTGGTTATACGATTACAAACTCTTGTGAAACGTTTACAAACAATACGGTTAGCGCTATTCCGGACGGACCAAATCCAAACACGTCTACAGCAGGTCCAACATTAACGTCAAACCTGAATATTACGGCCGCACAAACCCTTACAGATGTAAATGTAAACGTAAATGTTACACACCAATGGATCCGTGACTTGATCACCCGATTAAAACACCCTGACGGAACGGAAGTAATTTTAGCAAGCCGTATTTGTAATGATCAGGATGGTTTTAATATCAATTTTAATGATGGCTCTCCAAGTATTGTTTGTGCGGCTCCTATCACCACTGGAACTTTTGCACCAAACCAACCGTTGGCCGCTTTAAATGGTAAGCCATCAAACGGTAACTGGCAATTATTGATCAACGATTATTTCCAGGGCGATACCGGGAATTTAAATTCATGGTCGGTAGAAGTATGTTATCAGACGGCTCTTTTGGGTACGGAAAGTTTTGGTTTACAGGATTTCGCCATTTTCCCGAATCCAAACAACGGTAACTTTACGATTTCGTTTAAATCGGCTTCTGCAAATGAGATCAAAGTAAACGTACACGATATCCGTGGAAGAGAAATCTTTAACCAGTCGTTCCAGAATACCGGTTTATTTAACCAAAATCTGGAATTACGCAACGCTCAAACCGGAATCTATCTGGTAACCGTTCAGGATGGTGAACGTAAAGAAGTTCAGAAAATCGTAATTAAATAATTTTAAAAACAAACCCGACAGGTTTTTAAAACCCGGTCGGGTTTCACTATCAAAGCAGGCTGTCTATAATGGACAGCCTGTTTAGTTTTATATAGTATTCAACTACAAATCTTTTCTTAATCGTATCCCTAACAAAATGCCACTAATCAGGGTCGGAAAAAATCCAAATAAAAAAATTAAAAACAATGGTTTGGCAAAATAATCAAATAGCTCGTCTTTTAAACAATATTCATTCCCATTTGGAAGGCCTTCCTGAATAAACCCTACTGTAGCACCCAATAGGGTTCCCAAAAACAGAACACCAAAAATGGAAAGAATTCCATGTGCAACAGTATATTTATTCCTTTTGAATTTATACAGATTTTGACCTATAACATAGCCTGTAGCATATAATCCCGTAATTCCGATTAAAAAATTAAGTGAAAAATCGATAAAAAATTCTAGTAATGAAGTAAAATCAAAATCAATTAAAATCAGCATAATCAAAATGGCGATTATCAGATTTATAGTAATGACTCTAAAAATATATTTTGTTTCGTGTTTCAAAATTTCCATACCTAAGCTCCCTGAGCATTGATTATTTCTTTTTCAGGTATTTTTCCCGTAAATCGATTCCGTCTTCAATATATTCTTCGTTTGGGTTTTCCAATATGTATTCTTTTTGTGCCACTCTAAAAATAGAATCAATAAATTTTTCACCGAATTTTCTACTTATTTCCCGATGCATTTCGAATTCATAACAATACGGCTCAAAACCTGTAATTTTTACATATCTTCTTAATTGTTCTTGCGTTTCAATTCCGTAATGGCTTAATATTCTGGCCATTTTATCCAATTCCAGCGGATGAAAATCAAAATAAATTAGTTTCCCATTTTTAATATCCCGAATGGCGCGCGCTTTTTGATTGATACAAAAGGTATCAATAACCGTAACATCCAGATTTTTGTTTTTACGCCACATCTCAGTATATACATCTTCGTTATAGACGATTCGTTTTCCTTTTTCATCATAATTTTTTACTTCTTCAACCTTGCTTTCTTTATTTTGTTGATTGCAGGAGGTTATAAGGAAAATCAAAAGAAGTAGGCCTATCAATTTATACTTTAAAAAATGTTTTACCATTTGATGGTTCGTTTTATATAATGTTTCTTTTAAATACGTGAGCACAAGGAAAATAAATCCGGTAAAATTATTGTTTTAAGGCTTTATCCAACTCTTTTTTAAACCGTTCCGGCTCATCGACCCAGATATTATGTCCCGCTAATGGTATCAATTTAAAATTAATCTTAGGATATTCTTTGATTAGTCCCTTATATACTTCTCCGTTAAAATCCAGAAAATCATACTGTCCAAAAATAATGGTCGTTTTTGCATTATCATGAAGAGACTTTCTGTAATCGTATTTCCAGTCAACAGTTTCAACCATAACAGATGCGTCTTCTTTATAATAATGAAAACCACCGCGCATTAGTTTGTAGCGATCTATCTTGTAGATATTAGACATTGCAAAAACCATTCGGTTAAAATCCGACCTTTCCCTGTCGCTGGTTAACTGTCTTTTGGAGGCTATATACTTTTTATAAATAGGTACGTTTTTAACTTCCGGCCTTGTACTCAGGAATTTAATCTGTTCCTGCGACCGTTTTGAAAATACACTTCCGATACTATCCGATTGTGGAAGTATCGCGCCAATTAAAACCAGATTTGAGACCTTCTCGGGATGTTGTTTTACATATTCCATCGCGACCAATGTTCCCATGGAATGCGCCATAATTTTAACTTTTTTTCCACCAAGTTGTTTGATAAGTAAATCCAGATCGCCTACATTTTTTTGAAAGGTTAATTTTTCTTTTGGTGCAGGCGAAAGTAAAGAACCACGCTGATCATACAATACAAAATGGTATTTGGTTTCCAGCCCTTTGATTGCGTCGAGCATATAATCGTGATTGGCACCAAATCCTCCGTGAATCACCACAACAGTATCTTTTCCGGTACCGGTTTCACGTACATAAATATCCTGATTGTAAGCATCGAGGCTATCGGGCGTTCGTAAATACCATTCCGTATATTCTGTGCTTTGACCGAAGGATTTAGTAGCTAATCCCATAATAGAAAGGAATGCAAAGCGTAATAGTGGTGTTCTTATTTGTTTCATAATCGTTTTGTTAATTTTTTATTCTGGTGTATCGTACTTTTATTTACTTCAAACTAATCTTTAAATCAAACGTTTTTTTGATCGTTAGTAAGGCTTCGGCATTCCCTTTGGCATCGTCAACAGGATGATGGGTGTGCTTGGTGACCCGTAAATGTTTAAAATTCTGAAACATATCTTTTACCACGCCTTTATACAAACTTCCCAGATTTTGCGAACTATGTCCAAACGGATTTTTTTCCAGGAAATGATGAAAATACCAACAGATAAACATCCAGTCAAAACCGTTATTATCGCTGATAAAAACCGCTTGTCCTTTGGAATGTTCTTTAATCCAGTTGGCAAAATCCTGCATGACTTTCTGAGGTGCGTCAAAACTTAAGGTTTCTTCCCGACTAAATCCGGAAACGGCTAAGGCTTCGGGAACCCATTTTTCGGAAATCGGTTGTAACTGACCATAAAAGGTTTTATCCAAATGCTCATCCACAAGAACAGCTCCAAATGAAATCATGGAATAATCCCCGGGAATAGGCCCGTCGGATTCTATGTCTACCATTATATAACTCATCTTTTTTACTTTTTAATCTTCCGGATATAAATCTTCCTTGTTTAAATAATCCTGAAATTCCAGCTCGGTATATAGAATTTTATGATCCGGTTTTTTAGTATAGTTACCATACGCTGGTACGTATTTATCGCCCTCGATTACCTGCCAATTCATTTGTTTGTGTTTTAAATACCATCTTTTTTCTTCGTTTTCATCTTTACCATCCTGCGTTTTCCATTGTTTGTGATAGGCCGACCAGGATAGGCTTTCGCAGCATTCGCATCGATCGAAGTAAACCGCTTTATAACCGCAGATTTCACAAAATTCCGGGTTTTCGAAATTTTTGATGTAGTTGTAGTCCAGTCCCGGAAAGCCTTTAGGGATATGATTCAAAAAAGAACCAAAACCTGTAACGTAATTTGCTATATATATCGTACCGGTAGGCCAGCCTGAGGGTTCTATATATGGTTTTTTTAATTCAATTTTTAAAAAACGATGTTTATCGCTATAATCTAAATCCTTGTCGAACAAAGCCTTTTTTATATTATTCCATTCATAAAATTTGTCATTATGTATAAAACCATTTTTCTGGATCGTAACTTCACCGCGGTTTTCTACATAGTGCTCCTGACACGCCACATAGTCCCAACCGGAATTATACCGGATTTCTCCTTTTTTACCACAGGTTTCGCAAACTTTTTCAGATTTGTATTCGTATTCCTCCAGAATAGTCTGAATGGGATCTTCATATTGGCATTGCGTGTAAAAACGCAACGATGCATATTTTTCTTTAATGCAGGAAACGCTCCTATTCCATCCCTGTTGGTCTAATTCCTGTAGCATTTCAATTAGTAACGGATGCCATCCCTGTCGGATTTGCAATTGGATTCCGTTTAAATCGGCCAGCTTTCTTAAATCATATGAGTTTAGTTGATCATTAATGATAAAATCGTCCAGATTGGTACATTCTTTATTTACAAATTCGGCATCTTTATAGAAGTCGACTTCCGGTTTTTTTACCTGAGACAGGTTGTCGAGCGCATAGTGTTCGATCGTTGCACCGTTGGCTTTTGCGATTCGTTCCTGAATGCTGTCGATAAGATCCTGATGATCGTTTTTCTTTTTGAATTGGAAAGGGTTCCCTTTTACTATATAAATAATCAATACAAAAGAAATAAAGAGTCCGAGTATAATGGCTGTAGTAATGGTCATTTGATTTTAATTTTTGATAGGGCTAAGTGATTATACCCAACCCGGTCCGTTTTTATGCAAACAGGGTTCGGCAATTTTTCCTAAATCGTTGTATTCCATAGGTGGTTCGTCATTTTCGGACAGTTGGTACATCTTATAAAAAGCTTGAAAATAGTCGGGATTTAATTCGGAATAAGCCGTCCCTTCTTCCAGCAATCGCATTCGGCCTTTTTCTATCGCCTGCCAAAAAAGGATTTGATTTTTGGGCGTTAAACTGCGTATATCCAAATATCGGTTTGTCCAGTTATTTAGTCTTGCATTGTAAAAACCATAACCGCAATCGCTTTCCAATTCTTCATTTTCTATAGGTATTTGTAACTCCAGCCATTGGGCTAATGGGATACCATCCGGAATATATTGTAATTCGTTAATGGCAATTTTAAGAATAGAATCATAGCCGGTCCAGCGTCTCGAAAAACACCTGCCATCTTTATAAATTATAAAACAACTTGCCATTTCTTTTTGCTATAAAGTTAAAAAAAATACATGCTGCGATAACTCCAGACATGCTACTAGTGTTGTAATTATAAGTACCCCTATCATAATCCTGTTGTCGATACCATAGACTGCACGCATATTCTTGTTACACAACATTATTATTATCGTTAAAAAAAACAGCGATAGCAAAACATAAGCGATCATTACCAGTGTAGCCGGACCGTCTTTAAACAGCATCGATACAGACGTTTCCATAATTATAATGCTAATGAAAGTACCCATATTTAAAACAGCTGCATGTGTTGCATACAAGGCTAAGAGAAACCAACCAAGTGGCTTGTTGATATAGAACAAGACGATTCCTGACGGAAGAACCACTAACGATAGCAACCATAAAACGGTTTCGAGATCCCATTTGGACATTATATAGGAGAATACAACAAGCGGTTCGCTCCATTCATTATATGATTTTAAAACAAAAATCCCGATAAAAAACAGGGATACAATTTTTATGTTGTTCCTTACGATTGGCGACTCTTTTTGCATGGAAATGGTAGTGTTGAACAGTTTTTTTGAATGTCTTTCACGTTGCTTTCTGTTTTACTTTTTTATATTTAGTCTACAAAATACGGATAGCTTACTCGTAAAAAGGATTGGAGTATCATTTATCTTTATTAAAATATATTTTATTCCATATAATCCGGATTGTTAAAGGTTAGCTTTTGAGGTTTTAAGACTTCCTTAAATTTTCCTTCCCGGGTATCTATTTTCCAGATTCGGTAAACTTTTGTAATCACGGGTTTTCCATTTTCTTCATAATCGGCTACATAACTCTCTCTTTCATCATATTCACCATTATCCGGAAGGTTTAGGTAAACCATAGAAAACCTTCTTTTCTTATTTTTCCCGGTTCCATTTATTTCGTCAACTATTACATAGGGTCTGTTTTGTGTTTCGGGAGCATCCAGAAATTGTTCTAATACGACTTTGCTTTTTCCATTCCAGCATTGTTCTATATTTTTACTAAATATAGCTACAGCATAGCGATCGGTTTCCAAATCGTTTTCGACTAACGTACCACTGCATTCAAATATAGGATACGCTTCTATTTCTTTCCCTTCTTTATCGATAAAAGAAGTGTCAAGTATGCTTTTTTCTTCTTTTGACGTTATAGTAGCAGTTTCTTTTTTAATACTGTCGGTAACGTTTGTTGCTGTTTTCGGTTCGGATTGTCCGTTTTCTTTGGTATTACAACTGAAAACAAAAAATAGAATTAAGCCCGTTAATCGTAAATAGTGTTTCATTTTTTTTAAATTATGTTTTTTTACGGTAGGTTCCGTTTTTTTTGCCACAGCTTGTTTTTTACCTTCAGTTCCGATAGTCGAATTAAGAGTGTGCTCTTTTTCTTCTGTTTTGGAATGACAAGCTGTTAAAGCTATTGTAATTGTTAGATATAATATTCGTTTTTTTAGTGTCATTAGGATAAAACAAACTGTTTGGAAGTTTATAATCTTTAATTATCAGATTCGAATAGTGTTGGTGTTTTTTATTTAAGTAGTAATGGTTCGATTACCATAAATAAAATTGTTTTTTTCTTAAATACATTTTTGTCCGGTTCTTAACAGCCTTTACTATAACTCCAGATGTTTGGTTCTCCGTTATCATCGATAATTTTTAGCCAGCCTTCAGTTTGTTCCACTGTGTTTTCCGACTCACTTAACTCGGTATTACAGGGATGTTCTTTATATTTTATGACGTTTGCCTTACACCATTGTCCAAAAACTTTTTCGGAAAGTTTAATTTCCAACAGATCACCTCGGATCGTACGGATCACTTCGCTGTTACTGTTGGGTTCTTTCCGCAATTTTAAACCGGGTTCGTTGGCATAATATCCTAAAACAGTAGTGCGCTCTTTTAACAGATGTTCCATCCAGCTAACCGTTTTAAATCCTTTACGGTTTATTTCGTCCATTTGTAACCAATAGCTTTTCCGACTGTCGAAAACACGCACATAACCTGTTACCATATCGTTATAATTAATTGCAAACAGGTCATAACCGATTTCTTTATATTCTTCAGTATCAATTAACTGTTTCCTATTTTCGGAAATAAAATAGAGCCCATATGGTGATTGATCATCGTCTTTATTGATCTCACGCTTTAGTATTCCAATAGCTTTGCCACCGGGTTTGTCATACACTGTAAAACCCGATTCGGGCGATAGTACACAACAATATTGTTCCGATTCCCGTAAACTGTCAACAACTGGTAAAATAAGTCCGGCCTCTTGCGTTTTTTTAACTGGTGTTGCGGCTCTTGTATCAACTGCTTTTGCTGTCTTTGTTTCTTTTTTTTCATTTGAGCTATTGCAGCCTATCAGGAATAAAAAAGAGATTACCACTAAATGGTTTATTTTCATAGAATTAATAAGCGATTATGCCTTGTATTTAATTATATTTTTTTTATTGTTTTGATCTTATGGTTTGCTAACGTTATTGGATTATCATTTCTTCTTATTCCCGCTCCATTCTGAAATACTTCTCAGAAAAAACATATTCGACGTTATTCGTATAGCTATTTACCCATTCCGGATAATAATATTCGGCATAAAGAATATTATTTTTGATTTTGTATTTGGCAAATGGTTTTCCGATTTGCGGTACCTTTTTTAATCCGAACGTTTCGCTTGTCCGATTATTGAAATTACAATCCATATCGTCACTCCAAATCATGATAAACTCGGTATCGCTTATCTTTTTTATCGGATAGTTGTACCGGCATTGTTCGTGGTATACAATTCGCATCGAAGTGCTGCCAATATAAAGGTTTACAATCCCACCAGCCCACGACCCTCTAAAATCTTCGGGTTCTTTTTCCTTAGTATCCTTAGTTGCTAACCGGATTTCGGTCATCATCCATTTATTTTTTTCCTTCTTTAAAAATACTGTCGATAACAGTTGTTTGTCATTTCCACTTATATCATAGGCAATATAAATAGCAACCGAAGCAGTTGTATCGTTAATTTTCGTTACATTCTGAGTCCAGAATTTAGCGGCCGGATCCTCGCTGCCGAGCCAGTTCATTGTATATAAGTACGAACAGTAATGACCAGGATCGTATACTTGAACATTTTGATATTCTTCATATTCGAAGTTTTCAATAAACTCTGCACAGTTCTGAAGTCGGTCTCTCTCGCTTCGGATAAATTGTTCTGAAATAGTTCCTAAATTGCGAAGGGTTTTAAAATATGATATGGTATCCATAACGCAATAGCCATTTTTTCCTTTTACAATTTCGCAATTCGGAAAATCATTTTTAAAATACCAGTCGTAAAAAGAACGACCGCTTTGTTCAATAGCTTTTAATTCTGCTTCTGTGGTGATATCCGTTACTGCGGTATCGTTATTTTCTGTTGTTTTGGAAGTACAGCGTATCAGTGTTACGGTTACAATCAAAAGTAAAATCAGTTTTTTCATTCGAATTTGGTCAAGAAATAATAATAGTTATTTGTGCTTTTATATTCATAAAATGGTAAATCAAAACGCTATAAATAATCGTAAAATTTAAAGTTTATTCTTTTGCAAAAAACCTAATAACTCCGGATAGAAATCGCGAATCGTTTTAAATGAGTTTCTATTGGTCGAATAGGTTTCCATAAAATAATATAAGGGTATGGCTAATTTAAAATGGCGCGCCTGATTTTCTATTTCTTTTAAACCGGCTTCTTTCCCAAATTTTTGCGCGAGTATTTTTGCGGTACAAACGCGTACAAGTAGCTCTTCCGATTCGTTTTTCCATTCCGATTCTTTAAGCGTTTCACCTTTGGTAGTTGTTAAAAACAGACTTCGGATGGCAAACAATTCCGTATCATATTTTTGTATAAAGCTTCCTAAAAACAGATGACTTATTTCGTGGACAACTACGTTTAAATAGGGTGTAAATTGTACCGGACTGTTATCGGTTAAATTTTTAGCGGTATCGTTCAGATAGGCCAATCGGAACATTCTTTTTCCTTTAAATAAAGGATCTACCGAAGGAATAGCGTTGTTTCCTAAATTATTTAATAAATCCAGATAGATTATAAATTTCCCATCGGTCGACTGTCCGTAAAAGTTGTTGATTTCTTTTAAAATTGCAGAGGATTGAACGGAATCGTTCACTGTTTTACAAACAGACTGATATTGTTTTTGATGCTCTTTGATAAACTTTTTGACGTTACATTCTTTATAAAATGTATTAAAATGCTGCAAAAACACATCATTTGAAGTACTCTTTATATACTTTACTTCCGGTTTTATTTTTACAGTAAACGGATACGTATCGGATAAAAACAAACCCATCGAAGCCATATCGTAACCATCCCAGGATTCTAAATTCCGATACCAGTTTAAGGATGCATGGTTTTTATACGGTTCAAAATAGGTTTTAACATCTTTATAATAAGTCGAAGGTGTAGGTTTTACATCTAATGTATCGGCAGTTGCCAGCGTATAAAAAATACTTAACGCTTCCATCCTATCGTCAATCGTAACGACAAGATTCTGTTGTGCATAAAGGGTGTTAAACAGGAATATAAAAATCCCAATTAAGTTGTATTTTATTTTCATTCAAGTAGTTAACAATTGATTAGTATCTGATATTGAAGTAGGCTCCAGTATCAATTTTAATGGTATATAACTAGTTTCCTTTTAGAAAAAACGTATTTATAAACGTTTTTATTTCCCGTCAATCAGTTGAAACGCTTTTTCCAGCAAACGGTCTTCTTTGTTTCGGATACTTTCTAATGTTGGTCGAATAATCACATCAGGTTTTATCCCGATACGCTGCGTTTCGGTTCCATCGGGATAATAAATTCCCAATCCGGAAAAATAAAGAGCATTGCCATCGGTTAATTTTATCGAAACCATATTGCCATCTGCACCGGCTGTTTGACTTCCGACAAAAATGACATTTGGTACCTTTTTAAAAATCATCGCCCACAATTCGGCCGCGCTTTGGGTGTACTCGTTGATTAAAACCACCACCTGACCTGTATAAGCCTCCGGATTTTCTTTCCCGATGTATTTATATTCTTTAGTAATGATATAATCAACAAAACAAAATTTCCCCGGTTGTTCAAAATCAGGTTGTGTTTTAATGCCGATAAACTGTGGTTTTGTAAAGAGATGATCAAATACTTTTAGCAAAGAACCATCATCATTATAACCTCGCAAATCGAACACAATTCCTTTAGTATTCTGAAGGGAACGCATCAGACTGTCGATTTCTTTTCCGCGTAAGGACGAAAATTCGACATAAGCCTTATTATCCAATCGAAAAACAGGATTTAATCGACTTTTCGCATTATTCCAAATCAGATATTCATAATTCTTACCATTATAAGTCAGATGATAATTCGGAATCCCCTCTTGGTCCCATTCTTCTTTAAAGTTTCGGGACATTCGTTCTAAAGTCGTTTTAAATGATTTTCCGCTTTCAGTAACACCTTCAATCGTAACACTAGGCTCATTTCCGCTAAACAAATAATTATAGGCATCCCGTATTTGTACCGATACATTCGACGCCGGGTAATATTTTGATTTTTCAGCTATGATTTTTTGAACTGATTTCCCGTTGATTTTGGTAATCAAATCCCCTATCTGAATAGTCGCTTTTTGCGTTTTCTTTTCGTCTTTTATCGCCGTAATTAACACACCTTTATCCACAATCTGAAACGTAAAAGGCGCGCTAAGTTTTCCAAAAACATCATATTGGTGGGTGTTTTTTAAGCTGGTATGCGTATCCTGGATTTCCGCTGTCAGTTGGGTAATCGCCCATTTATAGTCTTGTTCGGTTTTGATGTTTTTAAAAATCGGAACGTATTTTTTCAGCACGGCATCCCAATGGTGATCCAATAGATATTTATACGGATAAAAATAGGCAATCGCATTCCATACCCGAAACAGTTCCAACAGTTTAACATTCGTTGAAAAACCGTCATATACTTTTTCACTCTGACTGTCAAGTCGGATGCTTTTTAAGGTCGGATTACTATAATAGCTTCCAATATTTTTTGGTTGGTTGATCAACTGTAACAATCTGGTTTTGTTGGTAGTACTAAGCTTTGCTTTTTCAATCCATTTGATATCAAAATTCCGAAGCGTAATACTGTCACAGATTGCTTTTTGAGGCGTAAGCGTTTCAAATGCCGCTTTATCGGCTATTTCCAACCATTCGGTGATCATCTGATCTTCGGTACGTTTGGATTTGTTTTCAAAAGTAGTAATCAGGGTTTTATCCCAATCGACTTTCCCTTGTGAAACCGCCGGATGGTAATATTTAATCACCCCCCAGACTTTTACCAACGTAACCAATTGATCATCGGAAATTACGGTGGATTGTGCGAAGAGTTGAGACGTTATAAATAGGAAAAGGATGATGCTATTTTTCATATTCCGATTTGTTATATAATAGTCCAACCTTTTTTAAGAAAGGTAAGTTTCCCGTTTTCTATAAACGTTTTGATATCTGTTTTTTCGGTTGCCTGCTCGCTCGTGATCTCTAATAAATAAACGGTTGGATTGCTGACATTCTTATTGAATAACCAAAATTTAAATCGTTTTACTTTAGGTGAAGTGCTTAAAAATTTTAATTCTTCCAAACTACTGATAAAGGAAATTTCGTCTCCTATAATTTGCGGATAAAGTAACCCTTTTAAAAAAATTGGTTTTAAGCTACGATTGATGTTATCTAAAACAATTACTTTATCGTCGAATTTAAACGTGTTAAAGTCGATTTCGGTTATTTTACCGCTAAATTCGGGATAACTTTGAGCACTATAGTGGTCTTTAAAAAAGACTTCCGCCCAATATTTTTCTTGTTCACCTTGGTTCGCAAAAACTTTTTTTTCTGTTTGCGAATCATTTTGGGCATTTGTTGTTACTACAAAAAGTAACGATGTCAGTAGTAATAGTAGGCGTTTCATCGAATGATAATATGCTGTTTTTTGTAGTAAATATAAAGTTTTTCTTTCAGAAAGACACTATCCCAAAAAGTGTGTAAGTTAAAAAATAACAGGGTTTGACTTTTTATTTAAAGTTGAACCCTTTTTTCAAATATGGTTAAGAACTGATTGAGGATTAATCCCCAATTATGGATTGGCATAGTCCATTTTTTGGTTGCTTCTCTTAAAGCCAAATATACGGATTTTAAAACGGCTTCATCCGTAGGGAATGACAATTTGTTTTTGGTATATTTTCTAATTTTTCCATTAAGATTTTCAATTAGATTTGTGGTGTAAATGATTTTTCTGATTTCAATCGGGAAGTCAAAAAAGACGGTAAGTTCCTCCCAGTTTTCTTGCCATGATTTAACCGCATAAGGATATTTATGATTCCATTTGCTGGCAAAATCTTCCAAAGCTCCTTTTGCAGCTTGTTTGGTTGGCGCATCATAAATCTGTTTCATATCTTTAGAAAACTCCTTTTTATCTTTCCAGACTACATAACGGGCTGAGTTCCGGATTTGATGTACAACACAGATTTGTGTTTGCGATTCCGGAATACGTTTTTAATGGTTTGTGTAAAGCCATTGAGGTTATCAGTTGCAGTAATGAGAATATCTTCCACACCTCGGGCTTTTAAATCCGTTAATACTCCCAACCAAAAACTGGCACTTTCATTCTTGCCTAACCACATACCAAGAACTTCCTTTTTACCGTCTCTGTTTAGGCCTACAGCCAGATAAATGGTCTTGTTGATGACCATAGAGCTTTCACGAACTTTAAATACGATACCATCCATCCAAACTATTAAATAAACAGGCTCTAATGGACGGTTTTGCCAAGCAACAATGTCATTGGATACCGATTCTGTAATCCTTGATATAGTAGAGGTAGATACCTCAAAATTGTATACTTCCCTTATCTGCTCTTCAATATCGCTAACACTCATTCCTTTGGCATAAAGCGATATGATGACATTTTCCAATCCGTCAGCCATACTTTGCCTTTTAGGGATTATCATGGGATTGAAAGAAGCTTCTCTGTCTCTGGGAACCTGAAGTTCTGATTCTCCAAATGAGGTTTTAACCTTTTTGTTGGAATAACCGTTCCTAGAATTGGATGTCGTTGATTTTTCGTGTTTATCGTAACCTAAATGAGCATCTAACTCACCATTCAAGATGGCTTCTAAACCACGTTTTTGTAGTTGGGCAAGAAAACCATTTAAGTCTTCACCTGTTTTGAACTGTTTTAAAAACTCTTCTGATAATAACTCTTCTTTTTTCATAAGACTGTGTAACATTTAAAATTAAACAAAAAAATAATGGGGTTTTAAAACCCCATTATTTTTTATACTTACACAGTTAGTGAGACACTACCTTCAGAAAAGCATCCTGATAACACATTCACAAATCAAAGATGTCAAAAATCGAATTATTCGTTTTATCATGGGATCACATTATTTACTTCTTGTTTTTTAAACGTTGCCAGTGTCCCGTATTTGGTGTTATTGGCAGCTTTCATTTCGTAGGTTTTATTAGGCGTTTTGATTACAATTTTGGTATCATAAATCGTATATTCCGTATTATGATTTACGAATTTTAAACTGTTTTCGGCTTTTGAATACGTAAATGTATCGTGGTAAAGCAATTCTATCTTATTATTGACATCGGTAAAGACATAGTACAAAAGGGTTCCGGAGTTGAGAATTTTCATCTTTTTTTTATTTTCAAATTCAAATGAAAGTAAAACCTTGTCGTAGGTTCGTTCTTCATCAAGTACCTGGTATTTTGTTTGTAGCATCTTGCCATTCGTCCATTTTTGTTCCGTATAATCCCATAGGATTCCCGAAGGATCCATCCCCTCTTCTATAATTTTGATCGGATAGGGTTTGTTGTTTCGGACTTTAAATTCGGAGAATTGATGCCAACAACAACCACTTTTGGTCATCGTGCTAATTCTTTTTTCTTTGGAATCGATCTGAAACATGCCGCAATATTCCTGCGCCAGTCTTGTAAAATCGGCGTTGTATTGAAACCCGGCAGTTGTAGCCAGGTAAATTTTAAAAGACGGTCCATGGTAACAACTAAATTGCCCATCCATAATGGCAAAGTCTTTTACGCCGTCGAAATTATAATCCTCGTATAAAATCTGACTTTGTTCGCCATAGGGTAATTCCTTGATGTTCGCTAAAACTTTTCCGTTATGAAGACTAAACGTCAGCTCTTCCGATTTTACTTTGATCAGTTGCTTATTCGTTTTTTGATCATAAATCGCAATCCAACCCGGAGAAAAAACTTCGGAAGTATCGGCGATAAACATTTTACCGTAGTATTGTTTTGAAAAATTATCAACTTTAAAAGTGGTTTGGGAAAAGAGCGACCCCGTGAATAACAGGAACAGTATACTATACAAGGGTTTCATGTTATAGGTTCTATTCAAAAACGTTTTCTATTTTCTTTGAAAATTGATAAATCATTACTGGAGTATTTTGTTTATCCTATTTATTATCCAACTAATTATTCGTTTCTATTTTGTTTACTTTTTTTAGTGTCTTTTAAAACCTTTTTTTCATCACTATCTAGTTTCCGTTGAAGCTTTTTAACATCCTCAGCTGGCGGTAAATCTTCAGGAATTATCCCCCTATTTGTAAGCATATTTCTTACCGCTAAGTTATTATCAATATGTTCTTTTTCAATTTTGGATTGGCCTTTCAAATCTTTATTCTGAACATTCAGTCCTGTCATTTCTGCAGCTAAATCTTTCGCTTTTATACTAATCGTTGGCAAAAAATCGGCAACGGGTCGATTACCCGGTACTCCCATTTTCTTTTTTAACATTTGAGTATTCAGATGAAATAGCGCCTGATCTCCTTTACTTCTGATAATTGCAAATCCCTGGCTATCAACACCTCTTTCATATAAAACTCCCGAGAGTTGCTTTTCTGTCTGACTTAGTTTTTCCCGCGCTTTAACACGTTCAAATTCTAAAAGTCGTTGTTCAACAAGCTCTGCTCTTCTAGTTTGTACCGCAAAATAATTCTGAGCAAATGAAATTTCTTCTTTTCGACTATCGCCATTTTGCGCAATTAGGTAGCAAGCATAACGTGTCAGTAGAATATCATCTATCTCTTTTTCAGCACCTTTTGGCATCGCTATCGTTTTCCTGACGTCAGGAAAATGATATGCTATTTGTTCACCAACATTTTTGCAGGCATCTTTTGCTTTAATAATTACTTTTTCAAAATTTTCCCATTTACTATAGCCTAACAGTACTTGTAAATCTCTGGCACTCCAACATTCAACACCTTCAAGCTCTGCTGCAGCATCTTCAAATTTAAGGAATAAGTCTTGTATTTCTTCTGATTTCATATCTATTTGGAACTTATTAAACTTATAAAATTTGGATTAAAAACTATCAAAATACAGAAAAATGCATCAAAACCTTTTTTAAGTGTTAAAAATAGAGATTTTTTGTTACAATATTACTTCGTTAAGTCGAGGTCGTGTATTTGCATGTTAACCGAAAGAGCTATCAACATAAGGTTGTCAATAGCTCTTGGATTGTATTATTCGGTTGGTCTGATGATTAACAAATTGGACATCGAAGTAACCGTTACCCGTTCTCCCATTTGAAAACCTAGTTCCCGTAACCAATCGCCACAAAGTTTGATTTCCGGAACGTCTTTATGACTGTATTTGTTAACCCTTCTTTTCGGTTGAATTTTCAGGCTACGCACTTCGGGTCTCCTGATAGCTTTTGTTTTTTTGTTAGATTGCATGCATAGTGGAATATTAAGTTATATTCGTCTATTGTTTCGCATCAAACAAGGTAGAAAATGTTTAATAAATAAGATCGCTTTTTGGTGTGGCATAAGTGGACAACGTTTGGGCTTTATTGCTAGCTTTTAGACACTTTTTAACCAACAACATAGATGCCTATCCAATTTTTTGGAAACCCTTTTTCTTGCCATACTTTTTCAAATTTCTTTCTTCCCCAAATATCAGTCTTCACATAGAAAACAGCATAAAATATTTTATAGGTACTATTGTCCGAATAGCCATGAACATCAACAAAGATTTGATCAATAGTTTCTTTAAGCTTTTGTTCACTTTCAGCGTATTTATATTCGATGGCACAATTAAGATATGGAATTAATATATCAGGTTTATATTCTTTTGCTATTTTATTAAATGTCGTTGTGGGATAGTTTGCCTCTGGAAAAATAGATTTACACACAATCTTTATTACATTATAAACTTCAGTTTCTGTTTTAGGATTTCTATTTAAATCATTTATAATCATGGCAGAATTATTTAAAATAGTCTCAAGGTAAATAATTCCTGTTCTTTTCAATAAATATTCAATTTCATTTTCTCCATAATACTCAAAAACATTCAAAAAATCTTCAATTTCGATTAAGAGTAAACTTAATATTTCTCCTGTGTGAGCACTCTTAGCTCCTTTCAAAATCGAATGATCATTTACATAAAATAATTCTAAACTTTCTTTAAATTGATGTAAATATTCTAACATCCTTTGATTTTCTAAGAAAAAACAAATTTGCTTATAAAGCTTTTTTGCTCCCCATGCAAAATCAAATTTAAGCATGGCAATAATTTCTATTTCTGCATATCCAATATTCTTTTCTTTTTGATACTTAAGTAAATCTTCTCGACTATGAATTTTCAAGAAAATACTTTTTAGTTCAACTATACTTTCTTTGATTTTGTGTTTTATATAAGTTTCGTTTTCCAAAATGTTAGCTATTAATATTCTTTGAATTAAAATAGGATTAATTTATTATTAAACATAAAGCTTTTTTTGTTACACAACAAATTCTCTAAATTTCTAACATGATATTATTAGAACCGAATCACTTCAACTCATTCATAATTTCTATCGCTTTCATTATTTCCGGAAGTTTATATCGAAAAGCCGGTCCGGAAACGCATAACACCGCCACTACTCTATTGTTTTGGTAATACGGAATCGCGGCGCAGTTTAAATCGGGTTCGTATTCTTCCAAATCTAAGGCATAGCCGTTTTTTAAAATTTCGCTTAATTCCGCTTGTAATTTCTTTTGTACCGGTTCGTCCAGATTTTTAAGCAGCGTATTTTGTAGGTGTTCCGAGTGTGCCATAAACACTTTCCCGATTGCCGTTCGGGTCATTTCGTAGTCTTTGTTGAGTTCCAACGAGATTTTAACCGATCGGTCGGGTTCCGAAATCAATTCGTGTCGAAAATAGGTTCCCATTTGTACGGACAAATACGAGGTTTCATTCGTCAGTTCGGTGATTTTTTCCAAAGTGGGTCGTAGCGTATTTTTTAAAACCGATACCGATACCGGCGGCGGATAAATACATTGCATTTTGGTCGTGACCCGATACCGCGGACTCAGTTCGTCCTGTTCCACATAACCCAGTTCTTTTAGGGTATTTAGAAAATTGTGTACCGTGGTGTTCTGTAATTCCAGGGCGCTGGCGATGTCGTTTAGGCGTACCAGGTTTCCGTTTTGCGTGATATATTCCAATATATCAAAAGCTCTTTTTACCGACTGTATCATAAAATTCAATAATGATGAACAAACTCGCTTTTTAAATTTAAATTAACCTTAAAGTTTCAAAATTAGCGGATTTTTGCATCCGAAACAACTAAATTTTTATATGCAAAAAGGACTTATTGCCCTGGCTATCGGGGCTTTTACCATTGGAATGACGGAATTTGTAATGATGGGGATCCTCCCCGATCTGGCGGCTTCGCTTAAAATTTCGATTCCGGAAGCCGGTCATTTTATCTCCGCTTATGCGTTGGGTGTCGTGGTTGGCGCTCCGTTTTTAACCGTGATGCTTCAAAATAAACCGCCCAAAACCGCTTTAATTGTATTGGCGGCGTGGATTATGGTTTTTAACAGCTTATCGGCCGTAGCAAACGATTATTGGTCCTTGTTGATTTTGCGTTTCTTATCCGGTTTACCACACGGAACCTTTTTCGGAATCGGTGCTGTTGTAGCCGGAAAATTGGCCAAAGAAGGAAAAACAGCTCAGGCGATTGCGGTGATGTTTTCAGGACTGACGATTGCCAATGTGGTTGGTGTTCCGTTGGGAACGTATATCGGGCATTATATCGACTGGCGGATTACGTTTTGTATCGTCGGGGTAATCGGATTGCTAACGATTGTGAGTATTATTTATTGGCTTCCGAAATTCGAATCCAATGAGAATTCGAGTTTTAAAAAGGATTTGGCTATTTTTAAACGTGTCGATTTATGGTTGGTATTGGCGATTGCGATTATCGGTACGGGTGGATTCTTTAGCTGGTATAGCTATATTGCACCTTTGTTTACCGAAGTGTCTAAATTCGATGCCGGTGCAGTGACGTATTTGATGGTTGTGGCCGGATTGGGAATGACCTTCGGGAATTTCCTGGGTGGAAAATTATCGGATACGTATTCGCCGCTTATGGCTACGATCGGTTTATTAATTGGAATGTGTATCGTTTTGATGTTGCTTACCTTTGTAGCCGATAATCAGATCACGGTAACGGTTATGACGTTTGTGATTGGCGCGGTGGCTTTTGCGATCGTAGCCCCGGTTCAGATCATGATGATGCAATCGGCAAAAGGAGCCGAAATATTAGGATCGTCGATTAGCCCGGCTGCGATGAATGCCGGAAATGCATTAGGGGCTTATCTGGCCGGTATTCCGCTAACGATGGGCTATGGTTATACCTCGCCGGATTGGGTCGGTTTTGCGCTGGCTTTTGTCGGGATTTTAATCGCGCTGGCGTTATTTTTCCACCGAAAACAAAAAGAAACTACTTTAATTACATGTAAAGCATAACAATATGGAACAATTAAACGGAAAAACGGCTCTGATTACCGGAGCGGGAAAAGGATTAGGAAAAGCAGTAGCTTTCGCATTGGCCGCCGAAGGTGTTCATCTGGCGTTAGTATCGCGAACCGAATCGGATTTAGCGGAACTAAAAACGACTATTCAGAAGGAATACCCTAACATTAACATTGAGTTTGAAACAGCGGATGTGGCCGATTTTAATTCGGTGACGGATGCGGTTTCGAAATTAAAAGCTAAAATCGGTACTATTGATATTCTGATTAATAATGCGGGTATCGGGAAATTCGCGAAGTTTATGGATTATGAAGTAAGCGAATGGGAAAACATTATTAAGGTGAACCTTTTGGGGGCTTATTATGTGATCCGTGCCGTATTACCGGAAATGTTGGAACGTCAGACGGGTGATATTATTAACGTGGCTTCCAGTGCCGGTCAGCGTGGTTCTGCGTTGACAAGCGCTTATAGTGCGTCAAAATTCGGATTAAACGGTTTGTCGGAAGCGTTGATGCAAGAGGTTCGTAAATCCAATATCCGGGTGTTTACAATGAATCCAAGTACGATTGCAACCGATTTATCGGTAAGTCTAAACCTGACGGACGGTAATCCGGAAAGTGTATTACAGCCGGAAGATTTCGCGGAAGTATTGGTTTCACAATTAAAATTAAACCGTAGGGCTTTTGTAAAAGACGTAAGCCTTTGGTCAACAAATCCATAGTAAATCCTACTATACCATAACCTACGCTTTTTAAAAATCCTGTAATTCGTTACAGGATTTTTTTTAATCCGCTAACAGTAAAAGTGGTTTATATAAAAGAATTTAATAAACTCTAAATCAACACATAAAACTACGCGGGGTAATATTTCTTTTTCAACCATAAACTAACCTTTACCAATGTGATCAATACCGGAACTTCCACCAAAGGACCAATAACCCCGACAAATGCCTGTGGCGAATGAATACCAAAAACCGCTATGGCTATAGCAATGGCCAGTTCGAAGTTGTTTCCCGCGGCAGTAAAAGCTATCGAAGCATTTTGGCTATAAGGAACCTTTAAACTTTTACTCAGGAAAAAGCTTACCATAAACATCAATACAAAGTACACGATTAACGGTAGGGCTATTTTAATGACATCGGCTGGTAATTCCAGTATTTTGGCTCCGTTTAGGCTAAACATAACAACAATAGTGAACAGTAAGGCATATAAGGTTATTGGTGCGATTTGGGGAATAAATTTCCGGTTATACCATTGGATTCCTTTAAACTTGATCAACCAATATCGGCTTAGATAACCTGTTACAAACGGTATACCCAAATACAACAAAACACTCTGCATCACATCGTCTATCGCTACGGTTACAGTAAAGTGTGCTAATCCCAATTTTTCAGGTAATACATTGATAAACAACCAAACGAAGAAACCATACGTCAGTATCTGAAAAATGCTATTTAAAGCGACCAGTAAAGCGGCATATTCCCTGTTTCCCTTGGCCAGGTCGTTCCATACCAGTACCATAGCGATGCATCGGGCCAATCCGATTAATATCAAACCGCTCCTATATTCGGGTTCGTCTGCCAGAAATAAAAGGGCTATTACAAACATTAACAGCGGTCCTACAATCCAATTGAGTAATACTGATACACCCATTACTTTTCTGTTTTTAAAAGCCAAGGGCAATAATGAGTAATCCACTCTTGCTAATGGTGGATACAACATTAACAATAAGCCGATAGCAAGCGGAATATTGGTGGTTCCTACGGATAATCTGCTGATAACATTCGGTATGGCCGGAAAAAAATGTCCTAAACCTATTCCTACGGCCATTGCCAGAAAGATTAATACCGTAAGGTTACGGTCGGCAAATTTTAATTTAGTTTGCATCACTATCCTTTTTTATCATGGAAAAAACATAAAACATTTCTGTTGCAATCTGTAAACTACGGCTGGCATATACGGTCGACTGTTCGGGTGTGGAATCCGAAAGTTTAGGATCTTCATACGTAATCGCAATTCGTTTTTCCGCTCCGGCTATAAACGGGCAACCGCCATCCGCTTCCGAACAGGTCATAATGGCTCCAAATCCCGCTATCGGATTGTACAAATGGTTGTATTTTTTGGAAAAACCAATTACCGGAAATGCCGTATCGCTATATTGTATAGCATATACTGGATTGTTTTCTTCCGAAAGTCTTATGGTGTTCAATCCCTGTTCCGATAAGGTTTCGATTACTTTTGGAAATACAGCAGTTGCTTCGGTTCCACCCGAATAACAGTACACATCGGAAATACCATACCGGAAAGCAGCGACTTGCGCCCATACCTGTGAAAAAATACTTCTCCGCGAATTATGGGTGCAGATAAAGATGAGGTTAATAGCCTGTTTATCGGTTACTTTTTGCTGTATATAGTCGATTAAAGGTTGTAAAACGGTTTTGCGTTCCCGACTAATGGATTGTTCCGGTTCCAAAAGTCGGATGGTATCAGATAGTATTGGATAGCGATTCATAATTTTCTAATTGCATCCGGAATCCGACGAACAGCAGGCTTTTTTCTGTGTATTTTGATCATCATGCAAACCGCAAGCATCAGCTGCCAGACAAGCGGTCTGTTTGTTTTTTAAGATAAAATGCCTACCGTCAAAATCCAGATCATATTTTCCGATGGTTTCCGATTGGTATTCCACTTCGATAGACGTATCCGCAATACCCAGTTTGTCTTCGGATAACTGAATGATATACAACAATTTTGCGGGTTTTAACCGGTGTTCATAATCATCAGCATCCCATAACTGAAAATTAACAACGCTTTCATTACGGATCGTTCCGCCACAATCTATAAAGTGTCGGGTTATCTTTCCTACTTCAGTAACATGAAAATGTTCCGGTACAAAAGTGCCGTTCTCAAGCTGGAACACCACTGTATCCAGTCCCGGTAAAATGTTTTTGATTTCTGATAGTTTCATAATATGTGATTTATAATAAAATATTTAAAATGTAATATCGCAATATAACGATAATAAAAAATAAAAAAATGCTTAACAGCATTTATCTACCCTCACATCCTGATTAAAGAAATATGCTAATTCCCCTTTGATTGATTCCCAGACTTTTTCATCAATACAATAGCAAACCGATTTTCCTTCGATAGTACCTTTTATAATTCCTATATTTTTTAATTCCTTTAAATGCTGTGAAATCGTAGCCTGTGCCAAACCTAATTCGGATACCAAATCATTGCAAATACAGGCTTTCTGATTGATGATATGGTTGAGGATCGCAATTCGGGCCGGATGTCCTAAAACTTTAAAGATGGAAGCCAATCGGTTTTGGTTATCGGTAAATATTTCTGTTTTGGTTATCCCCATGGTGCGCTGTTTTATAATCGCAATATTACGATATTAAATTGAAATCACAATGATTTTTTTACCCTATTACCCTAAAATCTGAATATTGCGCTTTACCTTTACATCTCTTTTCAAAACACATCTTTTAAAATGCACTTTTTAATTTTTAGTATACTTTGCAGCGTATCCGTCGGAATCCTTTTTAAAATAGCCAGGCGCTATGCGGTTTCGTTTCAGCAAATGATCAATTATAATTATGTCGTAGCCATTATTTTATGTTATCTGGCGTATCAACCCGATATCCATATGGTTACTTCCAATGCACCATGGTCGTTATACAGTTTATTAGCGCTATTATTGCCTACGGTTTTTCTGGTTTTGGCTGCTTCGGTTCGTCACATCGGAATTGTAAAAACGGATATCGCACAGCGTTTTTCACTGATCATTTCAATTCTGGCGGCTTTTTTCGTTTTTAACGAATCGATTAGTCCGGTAAAATGGATTGGTCTGGCTATTGGTTTTACAGCCATTTTTCTGGTTTTATACCGAAATGAAACGACTTCCGGCGAAAAAAATAATGGGTGGTATCCGATAATCGTGTTATTAGGTTTCGGAATTATTGACGTTTGTTTTAAACTAATCGCCGCTTCTACTGAAATTCCGTATACAACGTCGCTGTTTGTGGTTTTCTGCGGTGCCTTGGTGGTTTCAACGGCGATTACGTTGTATACCCTTTTGGTAAAAAAAGAAAAAACAAACGGGAAAAGTCTGTTGTTTGGTTTGGCTTTAGGAATCCTTAATTTTGGAAATATATTGTTTTATCTAAAAGCACATAAAGCCTTACACGACAACCCTTCGACGGTTTTTGCTTCTATGAATTTCGGTGTAATCCTGTTGGGAACACTTGCTGGAACGCTATTATTTAAAGAAAAAATCAGCCGACTGAATGCTATTGGGATTTTCCTGGCTTTTCTGGCGATTATCGTAATTACGGCTTCACAATTGTATGCACTTTAACGCTATTTTATATTTTGAAGTTCTATAAAATTTAGTATTTTTAAGAATTAATTCCCGATCATGAAAAACCCCATTGCAGAAAGAATAGCGGATTTTTTAAAACATTATCCCCCTTTTACCAGTTTAACGTACCAGGAATTAGTCGCTATTTCCGAACATATCAGTGTTAAATATCTGGAAAAACACCAGATCCTTTTTAAAGTGGGTGATGCGACCCATAGCGATTTTTATGTGGTTGCCAACGGTGCCATCGGATTATCCGTTATTTCCGATGCGGAAGAGTTCCTGATCGACAAATGCGACGAGGGCGATATTCTGGGATTGCGTCCGTTTTTTGCTAAAAACAATTACCTGATGACGGCAAAAGCCCGCGAGGAAAGTATCGTTTATGCGATTCCAATAGCGGTTTTTCAGCCGTATGTAGCCAATAATACAAATGTGCAGAATTTCCTGTTGGAGAGTTTTGCTTCCAATACGCGTAATCCATATGATAAGGATCACCGCGGAAAGTTAATCTCGGAAAATATTATTTTCGACGAACAAAGTGCTACAGATATCCAGTATTTCCAGCCTATTAAATATACCAAAAACCCGATTACAGCCAGTTCCAGCGATATTATCAAACATATTGCGCAAACGATGTCGAACAGTCGGATTGGAAGTGTCATCATTCACGATAATCAGTTGCCAATTGGAATTATAACCGATAAGGATTTGCGTTCCAAAATTGCCACCGGATTGTTTTCAATCGATACGACGGCCGATAAAATCATGTCGTCTCCGGTCATTACCGTACCGGAAAACATTTCGATTGCCGAAGCACAAATGATGATGCTAAAACACAACGTAGGTCATTTATGTGTGACCCGCGACGGAACGGAAAAAAGTCCGGCCACTGGTATTATTACCGAACACGATATTGTGGCGGCACAAGCCAACAATCCGGGAATTTTATTAAAATTAACCCGTCGGGCCACGCGTTCGAAAGAATTAAAAGCCGTTCGGGATAAACTGACTGATCTGATTCAGAATTCAATTGATAAAAATATTCCGATTACACATATTACCAGTGTCGCGGCCGAAATCAATATTGCCCTGACAAAACGAGCAATCGATCTGGCCATTGAAAAAATGGAGACACCACCTCCTACCCGTTTTGCCTGGTTTAACCTCGGAAGTCAGGGACGAAAAGAACAGTTGTTACTGACCGATGTCGATAATATTCTGATTTTCGAAGACGTGGAAGCCGAACGCTATGACGATGTAAAACAATACTTTTTACAATTGGCCGATAAGGTTATCGAAACTTTGGAAAAAATCGGTTACGAACCATGTCCACAAGGGCTTATGGCTAACAATGAACTTTGGTGTAAATCACTAACAGACTGGATTAAACAATACAATACCTGGATTAATACTCCAGGTGAAAAAGGAATTAATCTCAGCACCATTTTCTTTGATTACGATCTGATTTATGGCGATGTTTCTTTTGAAAATTCCCTAACGGAAAGTATTTTTAACAGCACCGATAACAACCAGTTATTCTATGCTTTTTTAGGAACCAATGCCATAAAAAAACCCGCTCCATTGGGGTTTTTCCGTCAATTTTTACTGGAACAGGACGAAGAGCACAAAGACGCTTTTGATATTAAAAACAGAGCCATCATGCCACTGGTCGACGCGGCACGTGTGTTAACCATTAGTCGCGGCATCAAAGGAATCACCAATACGTATCAACGTTTTAAAAAACTAGCGGATATGGAAGAACAAAATTCCGATTTGTATCTGGAATGTGCTGAAGCCTTTAATACGTTAACCTGGTTCCGAACCGACGAAGGCTTGCAAAACAATTCCAACGGTGGTTATATCAACATGCAGGAACTTTCGAAAGTGGATAAAGTAAAACTTAAAAACTGCTTTCAACCGATAAACGACATACAGGATTTGATTAAAAACCGCTTTCAATTGACCTATTTCACATAATATTATGGTATTAGACTGGCTTACAGGAAAAGACATCCCGCAATTTTGGAAACAATATTTGGCCCATTTTGACAAAGAAGAACAAAACGGACCGAAACGCTATATTGTTTTTGATACCGAAACGACCGGTTTGGACTGGAAAGACGATGTTATTCTTTCTATTGGTGCGATTTCGGTGATCAATGATGAAATAAAAGTAGGCGATTTTTTTGAAGCTTTCTTAAAACAGGATGTCTTTAATCCGGAAAATGCTATCCTGACCGGAATTTTAAAAGAAGGTAAAGAAGAAAAGATTATCGAAGCCGAAGCGATTATCCGTTTTCTTGATTTTATAAAAGATGCGATTCTTGTTGGTCATAACATTAATTTTGATGTCGAAATGATCAATCAGGCGCTGAAACGTTTGAATCTTGGTAAACTTAAAAATGTTATGTTGGATGTCGATGTGATGTATCAGAAATTTAAAAATCTTCCGGAAGACAAACACCATAATCTGGATGAACTATGCGACATCTTTAAAATCAAAAAAAGCGATCGCCATACCGCTTCCGGCGATGCCTATATTATAGCCTTGTTGTTTTTAAAACTAAAACGAAAATTAAAACTATAATCGGATTTTCAAATGATTTCTCATTAAACTAAAAAAGCAACCTATTAAATTAGGTTGCTTTTTTTAGTTCTGATCGAATTTATATTACAAGCGTTCGTTTTTAATTTAGATTAAAAATTTTATTTTTCCGGAATAGAATTATGTTTTTTGGTAATGATCTCTAATCTCCCAGTAGTTACGGATGTAATATTCTGATATTTTTACGTTCACTTTTGGATTATTCTTATCCTTCAACATAAAATATTTATTTGGCATTGCATACTGAGAAAAACTTTCCTTTTCTTCTGAACAGATCACATCTTCTTTTCGGATAGTGATCCTTTTAAAAAAGAAAATTACAAATTGAACATATTCATCCGTTATTTCTAGTCTTGTAAAAAGATTAGAAATAAAATAGGGCACTAAAAAACAGGATATAAATAGGCTGATGCTTATTAAATAATCTAATAATAGGCTATTTATTACAGTTGGAGATAGAAATCGCCCATTAATAATCATTTCATAATCATATTTTATTGTGAAAAGTAGTAATAATAAATACCAGATAATCGGTATAATAATCCTGTAACTATATTTTGATTTTAACATGGTAATTAATTATTATTTTGAGAATCGTATATTGCTATTCCAACAGAAATCCCCGTTGCTATAAGCCCTATAGGACCAGGAATAAATCCAGCTGCGCCTAAAAGAGTTAATCCTAAATTTGTCCAGTCTTCATTCGTAATTTCGCCATCCGAAAAAGCAACTATAGTACTAACTCCCTGTAAAACGGTACCAACTGCGGCAACTTTTCCCAAAGGTCCTTTTAAAATATATTTAGCCTCAGTCGTCAGTTCTCCACCTAAAGAGCTAACCAATTTTTCAACTGCTACGGCATTTAATCCCTTAATACCATTAACTAAGCCTAGAGCATCCATTTTTTGTTTTAACAAACTGTTATTGTATTGACTAAAAAAAAGCTGACTTTGTATAACAAAGGGCGGTAAACCTCCTTCAGTACTTCCATTTCCTGATCCAGAATTTGTAGATCCATTTATTGAAATCGCTCCAGTAGGACAAATGTCAACACATTCCCAACAACTATGGCAAATGATGTGATTAATAGCAATGTTAGCTCCAATATAAAGATATTCTTGTTCCCAACCTCCAGAAATATATTTTCTTCCTACTTTAATTGCATTAACATCACAAGCTGGTTCACATAATGTACATTCAGTGCATAAATCACTATTAACTTTTATAAATTGACTCATTCTATCCTATTACAGTGTATATTTTATTATGTTTCCCCTTTTATTCAACACACTTTCTTCCCAAATACATTCAAGTTCATGTTTAGTAGCATTAGAAATTTTTACTTCAGCTGGTCTATTGTACTCAATCAAGGAAAGTGTTTCAGTATATTTCTTAATACTAAGATTAGGATTATTCATCATATTCAGAGTAATATATTTTGTATTCATAATATGACCTATAATTAGTAAGCTCTGTACTGTTTCCGTATTCTTAAAGTATATTTTTTCATTTCTTTTCTGTTCATTACTATTACGAATTATAAAAATTTTATTTTTTTTTATAATTTTTTTAAATGCCACCGACTTTTCTTTATCATCATATTGTATAGTCTCATCGCTAGAGCAGGACGTTATGACACTACCAATACCGACTAAGAATGAGCTCAAAACTGTTTTCTTAATAAATTTTCTTCTATTCATTATATAGATTATCAGTTACAAAAATATAACATTTATAAAGCTTAAAGAATGTAAAAAACTATTTAAGGTGTTTTTTTATCACATTTTTCAACATTTAACTATTATCAAAGTAATTGATAATAGTTATAAGAATTTTATTATTATTATTTTTATAAAGCACTACTATATAAATAATAAAGAGCCATAAAGGCTCTTTAAATAAGTTATATCCTAAAATTAAATTACTCTGTTGTTTAACAGAATATAATTACAAGCGTTCGTTTTTAATTTCTTCTACAATTTCCGGATTCAATAGCGTAGTGATATCACCAAAGTTTGAGAAATCGCCTTCGGCTATCTTACGCAAAATACGGCGCATGATTTTTCCGGAACGGGTTTTTGGTAATCCCGATACAAATTGGATTTTATCCAGTTTGGCAATGGGTCCGATATGACTCGCTACGTGTTCGTTGATCTCTTTTCGCAGGTTATCACGATCACGGTACTCTCCAATTTCTTTTAAGATAATAAAACCATACAAAGCATTTCCTTTGATATCGTGCGGGAAACCTACAATGGCCGATTCAGCCACTGCCGGGTGTTCGTTAATCGCATCTTCAATTGGCGCGGTTCCTAAGTTATGACCGGAAACAATCACCACATCGTCTACCCGACCGGTGATTCGATAATATCCTACTTCATCACGTAAAGCACCATCTCCGGTAAAATATTTACCCGGGAAAGCCGAGAAATACGTTTCTTTATAACGCTGATGATCCCCCCAAATTGTACGGGCAATCGACGGCCATGGGAATTTAACACACAAGCTACCTACAACCTGATTCCCTTCGATTTCATTGCGTTTTTCGTCCATTAATACCGGCTGAATCCCCGGTAATGGTAAGGTCGCATAGGTCGGCTTGGTTGGTGTGACAAATGGAACCGGAGAAATCATAATACCACCGGTTTCGGTTTGCCACCAGGTATCGACAATCGGACATTTTTTCTTTCCAACATGATCATTATACCAGTGCCATGCCTCTTCATTGATCGGTTCTCCAACGGATCCGATTACTTTTAAAGAAGATAAATCGTGTTTATCTACCCATACGGTACTTTCTTTAGCCAACGAACGAATGGCTGTCGGTGCCGTATAAAACTGACTCACTTTATGTTTGTCGATCACTTCCCAAAAACGTCCGAAATCCGGGTACGATGGTACACCTTCAAAAATGACTGTCGTCGCGCCGTTTAGAAGTGGACCGTATAAAATATAGGAATGTCCGGTTATCCAGCCAATATCGGCCGTACACCAGTAAATATCGTTTTCTTCGTAATTGAATATGTTTTTAAACGTATAAGCCGTATACACCATATAACCCGCCGTAGTATGCAACATTCCTTTCGGTTTTCCGGTCGATCCGGAGGTATACAGGATAAATAATGGATCTTCCGCATCCATAATTTCGGCTACATTATTCGGAATCGCCTCATCCAGTAAAGGTTGCAACCATAAATCGCGACCCTCTTTCATTTTTACTTCCGTGTTGGTTCTTTTGGCAACCAACACACTGGTAACCGTTGGACATTTTTCAAGGGCTTCATCTACAATCGATTTCAGATCGATGGTTTTGTTACCTCTATACGCACCGTCGGAAGTGATGACCATTTTACAACCACAGTCGATAACACGGGAGGCAATTGCCGAAGCTGAAAATCCGGCGAAAACAACCGAATGAATCGCTCCAATCCGTGCACAGGCCAATACAGCCACGGCCAGTTCCGGAATCATCGGTAGATAAATACACACCCGGTCCCCTTTTTTAATACCTTGTTCGCGCAATACATTGGCCATTTTGGCTACGCGATCGTACAATTCGTTATAGGTAATATATTGCGCCGGTTCTTTCGGATCGTTCGGCTCAAAAATAATCGCATTTTTATTCCCTCTTTTGGCCAAATGACGGTCAATACAGTTTTTAGTAATGTTGACTTTTGCATTGGTAAACCATTTAATATCGGCTTCGGCCATATCAAACTCCATTACTTTGTCCCAGGTCTGGTACCATGTAAAATTTTCTTCGGCTATTTTTCCCCAGAATTTACGTGGCTCCCGGATCGATTTTTTATAGTGTTTGAAGTATTCTTCTAAGTTGTTTATTTTATAATAACTCATAGTGTGTTTATTTTTTCATATTCTATTTAAATACACCGATGCCATAGCTTGTAAAAGCTTCGGTTACTTCACCGATGATGGTTTCATCATCGATGGTAGATGGGATTTGGTATTTCTCACCGTCTACAATACTTCGCAGTAATTTGCGAAGGATTTTACCGGAACGGGTTTTTGGCAAACGCTGCACAACGATCACATTTCGCAACGAAGCGACCGCGCCTATTTTTTCGCGAACAAGCTGAACAACTTCATATTCCAGTTGAAAATGCTCGGTTGTATCGCCCGATTTAATAACGGCCAATGCCAATGGAATCTGCCCTTTTAAGGCATCGTTAATTCCTATAACGGCACATTCGGCCACGGCATTGTGTGACGCTACAATTTCTTCCATTTCAGCAGTCGAAAGGCGGTGTCCCGCAACATTGATCACATCATCTACCCGACCGGTTATGTAAATATAACCTTCGTTGTCTTTATAACCACCGTCACCCGAAAAATAATAGCCCGGGAAACGGTTTAAATACCCGGCTTTAAAGCGGTTTTCGTCTTCCCAAAGACCCAACATGGTTCCCGGTGGCAAAGGTAGTTTTATTACCACATATCCTTCTTCGTTTGGTGGTAATTCTTTCCCGTTTTCGTCAAAAATAACGATTTCGTAACCGGTAACGGGTTTCCCGGCCGATCCGGGTTTTACCGGTAGGTATTCGACTCCCATCATATTGGCAATCATCGGCCATCCGGATTCCGTCTGCCACCAATGATCAATAACTGGAACCGGTACGTGTTGCCGGTACCATTCCAGTGTAGCCACATCACAACGTTCGCCGGCTAAAAATTGTATTTTCAGATGACTTAAGTCGTATTTTTTGATAAAGCTGCCGTCCGGATCTTCTTTTTTTATCGCGCGAATGGCCGTTGGCGCGGTAAACATAATGCGCACTTTGTGTTCGGCAATGATACGCCAATAGGTACTCGCATCCGGTGTTTTAATCGGTTTTCCTTCGAAGATTATGGTTGTATTTCGGTTTAACAATGGCCCGTATAAAATATAACTATGTCCTACCGCCCAGCCCATATCGGATGCCGCCCAAAATGTTTCGCCTTCCGGAATGTCGTATACGTATTGCATTGTAAATTTAAGTACTGTAGCATAACCTCCTGTATCTCTTACGATTCCCTTTGGTTTTCCAGTAGTGCCGGAAGTATACAGTATATAAAGCGGATGAGTAGCTGCTACCGGAACACAAGGTACTTCTTCGGATTGTAAAACTAATTTTTCATAGTCGACATCATAGTCCTGAAACGGTATTTTGGCTCCTAATTTCCGATTAAAGATGATCACTTTTTCCGGTTTATGTGCTGCCATTTCAATCGCTTCGTCAACCAGTGGTTTGTAAGCGATCAGTCGGTCGATTTCAATTCCCGATGAGGCCGTAATAATGGCTTTGGGTTTGGAATCGTCAATTCGGATGGCGAGTTCGTGTGGCGCAAAGCCACCAAAAACCATCGAATGCGTCACGCCTATTCGGGCACAGGCCAGCATTGCAAAAGCCACCTGCGGAATCATGGGCATATAAATAACTGCCGTATCGCCTTTGGTTAATCCTAAAGCGGTTAATCCGCCGGCGAGTTTTGCGACTTCGGATTTTACTTCGTGAAACGTATATTTTCGTATCGTTTGGGTTACGGGTGAATCGTAGATAAAGGCTATCTGGTCGCCATAACCATCTTCAATATGTTTGTCGATCGTTAGATAGCAAATATTCAGCTCTCCATCGGCAAACCATAGCGGATAACCGTTTTTGTCCTCAGACAGTATCGTTTGTGGCCGCTTATACCATTTCAGTACATCGGCCTGTTCTTTCCAAAAGCCTTCGGGATCGTCCAGACTTCGTTGGTAAAATTCATTATAATTCATGGTAAGTGGTTGTTTTAGTCCGTTAGCAATTCGTTGGTTTGCTCGACCAGTTTCTTGACCGAAAAGGGCTTGGTCATATATAAATCGGCGCCTAATGAAAGACCTCTTTCAATATCTTTTTCCTTGTTTTTCGCCGACAGAAATATGACTTTGCAATGTTGTAAACGCTCGTCTTTTTTAATTTGTTCGAGCGTCGCATAACCGTCGACCATCGGCATCATGACGTCGAGTATAATGATATCGGGCTGCTGAACTTTTAAGATTTCCAGCGCTTCCTGTCCGTCACGGGCAATAAATACCTCGTAATTGTTCTTTTTGAAGGTGTACTCCAACGACATGACGATATTCGGTTCGTCGTCAACAATTAAAATTTTCCGCATCTTATTCATTTTCTGTGCTATTGTATTGGGGCAATGTAAAATGGAAAACGGCTCCGTTTTCTTTATTTTCAGCCCATATTTTCCCTTTATGGTGTTCGATGATCTGTTTGCAAATCGCCAATCCGAGTCCACTTCCAACCGGTTTTTTGATGTTCTGGTTGGTCGACTGGTAAAATTTGTCAAAAATCGCATCCAGATCTTCCGGATTGATTCCTTTCCCATTGTCGTGGATGCTGGTTTGCAAATACGCTCCGGTTTCCATTACCGTTATCGAAATCTGACCGTTTGTTTCGGGGCAGAATTTCACGGCGTTCGAAACCAGATTTGTAATCACCTGAATAATCCGTTCTTCGTCATACCAGGCTTCCGTTACAGTTTCGGTTACAAAATGTACTACTATCTTTTTATTGCGAATCAGTTGTTGTAACGGTTCCAAAGCGGTAACTATTGTATGATCCAGACTGTTTTTTGCGCCATGAATCTGTTGCTTTCCGGTTTCGAATTTTTCGAGGTCTAAAATTTTATTGATCAACCTATTTAAACGATCGGATTCCGAAATGATGTTTCTTAAAAACTGCTTCCGTAATTCTTCCGGGATATCGTCATCGTCGTATAAAATCTCACTCGATGCTTTTATCGCGGTAATCGGTGTGCGCAATTCGTGGGTTACCGTATCGAGGAATTCATCTTTTTGGGCATCCTTTTCCAGCAGTTGTTCGTTAGCCTTTTGCAACTGAGCGGTTATTTGCTGTAATTCGTTGGAAGTTTCCGTTAGTTTTTTATTGATAATGATGTTTTCGCGGGATTCTTCCAGAATATGCAATACTTCCTGCAATGATACTTTTTCTTCTTTTACCACGCTTGAAATCAATATCCGGGCCGAAGCGGTTCCTATATGACCGGTGAGCAGGTTTTCGGCAAACTTGATCAATCGAGCGTCGGCCTGCTCCTGATTTTTGTCGACATTGTATTTTAGATTAAAAATCGTCAGGGCTCGTTTGGTACGTTCTTCTCCCAAAAAACGTTTGAGCACTTTTTCGATATCGCGAGTATAAGCCGTTCCTTTCCAGACAAAAGCGTTTTCGTGCATCGTACTGTATTTGTCGATATCGATAAACATTTCGGCATAATTGCGCTCGCGGTAGTTTCCTTTAAAGCTCACGGAAACCGCCAGATAAATGATCGTATTAAACAGTAAACTCCAGAAAAGTGCCTGCGGAATCGGTGCCAGATAATCCAGTCCGAATAACTGGAACGGTTTTAACAATTCGATTCCGGCCAGACCTTCGGATATAAAGGTACTACTACTGTTGGTAATCCCGATTCCATACGGAATCAGAAGGGTATAAACGCAGACTAAAAATCCGATCAGCATTCCGGAAATAGCGCCCAAACGGGATCCGCGACGCCATAATAGCGCCCCAAAAAAAGCCGGAGCCAATTGCGCCATAATCACAAAGGAAACCAATCCAATCGAAAACAGGTTGTAATCCAATACGTAAAAACGATAGATCAGATACGCAACAATGATCAATAGAAAAATACAAATTTTACGGATGTTTACGATCCGTTTGCTGTTTTTATCCTGAGTCTCACTTTGCAGCGTCCCCAGAAATCCGTAAGGAATTAAAAGATTGTTACTCAGCATGATCGATAATCCGATCGAAGCGACCACAATCATCGATATCGAAGCCGAAAAACCACCCAGAAATACCAAAACGGTTATTGTCGTATTATTAAAATATTGCGGAATTAACAGTGAATAGGTATCTGCGTTGGCTGTAGCTCCCGAAAACAGAATATTTCCGCCCCAAGCAATCGGATATACAAAAATATTAAACAGTAACAAATACAGTGGAAACAACCAGATGGCCGTTTTAATATGACTTTCCCGATTGTTTTCGACGACTGCCATCTGAAACTGACGCGGTAACAGAAACATTGCAAACAGCGACAACAGACATAAAAAGAACCAATTGAGTGCCTGCGGTAGCCCTCCAATCGTGTTCTTTTCGCGGAATCCTTCGATCAGGCTGGCTTTGGCATAAATATCTTCGAAACCGTCAAATACAAAATAAGTTACGTATACGCCTACCAGAATAAAGAAAAACAGTTTTAAAACCGATTCCATCGCAACGGCGGTTACGATTCCTTTTCTTTTTTCGGAGGCATCTACATAACGGGTTCCATAATAGGAGGCAAAAAGGGCAAGCGCAATAGCCACATAGGTTGTGGTATCGTTAAATACATTCGAACTGATCGAGGTTTGGGTTACGATTCTAAAGGTTTCGGCAATGGCTTTTAACTGTAAGGCGATATACGGAATGATTCCGATCACGCTGATAAAAGTCACCAACGCGCCCAAAAAACGGCTGTTTCCGTAGCGCAGGGAAATAAAATCGGCCAGACTGGAAATTTTGTTCACCCGCGAGATACGGATAATCTTACGCAGAATGACAATCCACGCCGGAATAATGATTACCGGTCCTAAGTATACCGTGAGGTAGCTCAGTCCCGAATGAGCCGCTACTCCAATACTGCCATAATACGTCCAGGCCGAGCAATATACAGCCAGCGAAAAAGCATAGACATACGGATTGTTGGTCCATTTACTGTTGGCTTTTTTTTCGGCCCAATGGGCTACAAAAAATAAGATCCCCAGATAAAACAACAATATGATCAGTAAACTATAACTACTCATAATATCGTTTTACCACTAAAAATGAAACCACTATTGAAAATATCCATATAGAAAAAAAGTAGCCGTAAATTACCGGGATTCCCAAAATGGCATCGGCGTGATCGAAAAGAAGCACCAATGGCAAATTAAAAGCCAGTAATAAGGCTAGAGATAAGATAACTAATTTTTGTTCGTGCCGTTTTTTCATGTGTTCTACAAAACCAAAGGACCCCGGAGTTCCAAAGAATTCCGGAGTACCCATAATAACCAGGTAGTTATAGGTTAATCTTCACTATCATATTCTCCGATAAGGGCATAATAGCCAAAGGTTCCCAAACCTAATACGATTAAGGGCGTCAGGATAAACAGAATGATGATTCCAAAAACCAAATCGTCCTGTTTGCCGGTCACAAACTTTGGTAAGCCGAATATAAAGATACAAAAATAGGCTGCGGCTACAGCTAATAATAGCCAAACAATTCCGAGTATTCTTTTTATGTTGTTCATAAATATGCCTTTTAGTCGTTACTATTGTTTTTGTTGTTAATATAAAACATCCCTATCATAAAGCTGATCGCCGCAATGATAATCGGATACCACAATCCTTCCAGATAAAAGGTTGGATTGCCGTTGTCTTTTGCTACCGTTACCAGATAGGTCGAAATCGCCGGTAACAATCCTCCGAAAATTCCGTTTCCGACATGATACGGTAATGACATTGAGGTATATCGGATTTTTACCGGGAACATTTCTACTAAGAAAGCTGCAATCGGACCGTAAACCATCGTTACAAAAATCACCTGAATAAATACCAGAAAGATCAGCATCCATCGGTCGGATGAATTAATTGTCACGGTTGTTTTTAGGTCAGTTTTGGCTTTTCCGTCCACGATAATCGGCTTACCATCTTCCAAATGAACGGTTTTGATTTGCGTCCATCGGGTTCCGTCAGTAAATTCTTTGGTCGTTGTATAAACGGAATCAATCGTTTGATGTACATTTTCTTTGGTTATTGCCACAATTTTTGTTTTTTCGGCCATTTCCGTTTTTAAAGTCACATCGGTAGTTTCGTACATCGCTTTGTAAATCGGTCGGTATAAAAAGATCGCCATTAGCATTCCGGCCATCATAATACTTTTGCGCCCTACTTTATCACTCAGCCATCCGAAGACTACAAAGAACGGCGTTCCAACCAATAGTGCGATTCCTAATAAGGTATCCACCTGCGTGGAATCGACACTCATTACAGTTTTTAGGAAATTCATTGCATAAAACTGACCGGTATACCAAACCACTCCTTGTCCCATCGCGGCTCCGAATAAGGCTAGTAATACAAATTTAAGGTTATAACGGTTTCCGAAACTTTCTTTTAACGGATTCGCACTGGTTTTTCCTTCGGCTTTCGCTTTGGCAAATACCGGCGATTCGTGCATGTTTTTACGGATCAGATACGACACCAATACCATCAGGATCGATACCCAAAACGGTACACGCCATCCCCATTCGTCAAATGCCGATTCTGATAAAGTTGTTTTGGTTAACAAAATCACCATCAGCGATACAAACAATCCTGCCGTAGCCGTCGTCTGAATCCACGAGGTCCAATACCCACGTTGTCCAACCGGTGCGTGCTCGGCGACATAAGTGGCCGCTCCGCCATATTCGCCACCCAATGCCAATCCTTGTAATAAACGAAGGACTAACACTAATAACGGCGCCATAAATCCTATGGTTTCATAACTCGGAATACATCCGATTAAAAACGTGGCACCTCCCATTAATAACAGGGTTACCATAAACGTATATTTACGTCCGATCATATCACCCAGACGACCAAAAAACAAGGCGCCAAACGGACGAACGACAAATCCTGCGGCAAAAGTTGCCAATGTCGATAAAAAGGCGGCCGTTGGGTTATCGGCCGGGAAGAATTTGGTAGAAATCACTACCGCCAAACTTCCGAAAATATAAAAATCATACCATTCGATCAGTGTTCCTACAGAAGAAGCGGTGATTACGCTCCAGATTCCTTTTGTTGATTTATTACTCATAAATGTGGTTCAGTGTTGGTTATAGATAAATTTGCAGTTGTACCAGGAAATCCCCTCTCATCCCGTCGATATTGTCTTTGGCAATATAAACCGGTCGTGTAGAATACTGTGTGGTGATTTTAGCATGGTGCCCGTCCAGAAAGAAATTGGCACCGATGTCAAACTGCGAACTGGATTTTTCGAGTGCTTCGAATTTTTTATACGTATACGCTCCGAAAGGCTGAATGCGAACAACCGGTTTTTCGGCTTTACACGGTAATAAAAATCCGGCTTGCGTATACCAGATGGTTCCGGTTCCGATCATCGGTTGGGTGTTCCCTGCTCCGGCCAAAGCTCTGTCGCCGGTAAAAGACGGATCGGCAGCACCCACATTCATAATTCCGATATTGCGAAGGTAGTTGGGACCAAAATCGTAATCGTATAAAACGGAATAAGCTGTTAGCGCCATTTTCTTTTCTTTAGCACCTAATGGTAAATCCAAAAAGGCATCGGCGGAAAATAATTTCATATCGTGTTTTTGAACCACACCATTGACAGAAGTTCTGGTCGCGTCCGGAGCGGTATAAAATCCGGCGCCAAGGTTAAAGACTTTTTTGGTTCCAAGGTAAGAACCGACTTTATACGGTAGTAAATTCGATTCCTGTTCTAAAAACTGATATTCGAAATAACCAGCTTTCGACCAACGGGTGTTTCCGCTATTGTCTACGGCTACCGCATTATCGGCATTGGTAACATCTACCGGAGCGGTGTTGGTGGCGAATGGTTTATTGATGCTCATACGGTATTCAAATTTTCCGTATTTCCCTTTGGCAAATAAGCCAACCTGACGTGCAAACTGATCGGCATTATCGATTAAAGGCCAGTTAAAAATCGGAGCATCAATGGTTAGGAAATTTAAAGTTGAGGCCATCGTCATACGGGACAATCCCATATAGTAATGCAATCCGCCTCCAAGTGATAAACTGAATTTTTTACCCGCCTCCGGTAAAACGACTGCGTATTCGTTCCAGGCATCATGAAAAAACATCCCCGGCTTTTTGGTCGATCCAGTCGGACTGGTAAAGGTTTGATTGTTAATTCCGAAGTGCGTTACAATCATATAACGTTTGGAAATTTGAGCGTACGCCAGCATTCGTAAACGCCGGTTACCGATATCGGTATTGGTAGTCGCCGGTTCGTCGGCAATCATTGTTCCGGGATTCATTTCGGAAGAGCGAAACCAGATTTGATTCCAGGCGATAAAACGCATGTATTTGGAACCGTCTTCATTGAAATTTACTTTTAATCCCGAACCGTAATCCGTCGAACCCTGAGAATAACCTTCTGCTGCGAAAAAGAGCAATCCGGCTAGTAAAATGATTCGTTTCATAAAGTACTGTAATTTGGTTGTTTTTTTGTTTTTTGCTTCACCAAATTCTAAAAATGAAACGGAAGGAAAAATTTTGTATATATATTTTTGTAAAATACTATAGTTAATCTTTAAAACGCTCCCATTTTATCAGCATAAACTTGTCGCCCAACTCTGTTATGATCATCCCTGCTCCGGATAATTGATCTTTATTTTTCAGGTATTCGACGAGTTCCAAATGGCTAAAAATCTTATAGGTTGGATGATAATCGCCCTGTGTTAGTCTTTTTATGCGAAATTCTTTTACCCAATTACTTACGGTAACGTGGGAAACCCCTAAAATACGCTCGATTTCACGATAACTCAGCCCTTCGAGATAGAGCTGTAATGCTTTGGTTACGTAGTAATCGTCTATCTTTTTGCCCAATTTGTTAACGGTAAAATAATAGTTGCATTTTTTACATAAGTATCTTTGTTTCTGATTGATAACGCCGCTTTTTACAATAGCATTGGTTTTGCACTTCGGACAAGCTAAAATCTCCATATATACTAATTTTGCATAAATATAGTATTTTAGCAAATATATACCTAACAATAATTCATTTTTTTAAATTAAAAATTACATTATACACATATTTAAACAACTATATTTACATTAAAAATAATAAATATTGCTTTTCTAAAAATATACAACCTATACTTATAATGAAATACCTGTTTGTATTCGCCTTTCTATTCTCATTCTTTTTTGGCCATTGTCAGGAAAAAAATAAACTTTCGGAAGCTGTAAAAACCGAAATTTCCGCCGACTCGATTGAAAGGGCTTTTTTGGATGAAAAACTATTCTACACCACCGTTATCCGATTGCATCCCAACAATGCTGCTTTTATTTTTATTGATAATGATTATGTGACACAAAGCATTAAAGATGTTTCCGTCAAAAAACTATACGAAACCAGCGAATACTTGTCTCCCGAAAACCGGGAAGCTTTTTATCAAAAAATTAGCAATGCCCTTCCAAAAGAAGATATTCGTGTTTTTGATCGGATTTGGAGTGTAAAGGAAGTGCGGCAGCAAATTGGCGGCGATGGTGGCTTGCACACTTTGGTAACCTGGATTACCCAAAAACCAACTGCAAAAGATCCCTACTATTATATTGAAGTACGCCGATTGTATCTCGAACGACTTGGAACTTGTATCCCAATTGGCTATATTAAAATGCACAGCAAAACCAATGACCTTTTGGTGATGGATACCGAAGGCGAATACCTTCCGATAGCCAAATGGCGCAAAATCAAATAGTTTCACAAAGTAGTATCCGTTTGTGATAGAAAGCCTTTAAAAATGCAAGATCAGCAAAGATTATAATATAAAAATACAGAGTACTTATTTTTATTTTGATAAAAATATCAATTATAAAAAAAAAGGCTTAATTTGCGATAAAACAAACAACACTATGCATTTTGATCCGTCTGTATTGGACCAATCGGCAGTATACAAACTACTAACCGGTACAGTAATTCCCCGTCCTATTGGATGGATTTCCTCGATTAGCAAAGAAGGTGCTGTAAATCTGGCGCCATTTTCATTTTTTAATGCGGTTGGCGAAGATCCGCCTCATGTAATGTTTTCTACCGTTCGCCCAAATAACACCAATAAAGACACTTTAAATAATGTGCTGGAAACCGGCGAATTTGTGGTCAATTTGGTTACGGAAGATCTCGTTGAAAAAATGAATCTGACTTCGGCCAGCGTTCCACCCGATCAAAACGAATTCGAATTGGCACAACTCACACCTGCTCCATCACTTGTTGTAAAAGCACCACGGGTTTTAGAAAGTCCGGTGGCGATGGAATGCAAAGTCGTACATCACTATTCGCTGGAAGATCATCAACACGGTGGCGCGACAATCTTGATTGGAAGAGTGGTTATGTTTCATATCGACGAAGCCATATTATCTGATAATTACCGAATCAACATGGACGTTTACCGACCTGTGGCGCGTTTGGCAGGATCAAATTATTCAAAATTAGGAGAGATTTTCTCCATTAAAAGAGCTTAAAATGAAGATTACAGTTATTGGTGGCGGACCCGGTGGTTTATACTTCTCAATCCTTACCAAAAAAGCATTACCGCATTGCCAGATTGACTTATACGAACGCAATAAAGCAGACGATAGTTTCGGTTTTGGCGTCGTTTTTTCCGATGAAACTTTAAGTGAATTCCTTACCAAGGATCCCAAATCATACGAATTAATACGCAGTCGTTTTGCGTATTGGGACGATCTGGACGTTGCCCGCGATGGTGAGGTCGTTCGAATTACCGGAAACGGTTTTTGCGGTTGTTCCCGAAAAACGTTATTGGAACTATTACAGCAACGTTGCCGCGAAGAAGGCGTTAACCTGCATTTCGAGTCCAATCTCACCGATCTTTCCCAATTTAGCGATAGCGACTATATTGTAGTTTCCGACGGTATTAACAGTATTTTCCGCGATCAGATGCCGGAAGCATTCGGTACGCAAAAGGTACTCAAAAACAATCGCTTTGTATGGATGGGTTCTACGCGACCACTGGATGCTTTTACGTATTTTTTCCGAACCACACCTTATGGAACGTTTGTAGCACACACCTATCAATATGAAGCCGGTCGTAGTACCTGGATTTTTGAATGCTCGGACGAAACCTGGCAAAAAGCCGGTTTTTCGGAAACCGATGAAGCCGACACTATTCTAAAACTGGAAAATCTATTTAAGGAGGAACTAGATGGTCATACACTGATCTCCAATCGTTCACATTGGCGACAGTTTCCGGCGATTACCAATTCCAATTGGCATAAAGACAATATTGTTTTACTAGGCGATGCCAAAGCAACCGCGCACTATTCTATTGGTTCAGGGACAAAACTGGCCATGGAATGTGCTATTGCGCTTTCGGAAGCCGTTAGCAATCATCAAACCGACACCAAAGCAGCATTTGATCAATACGAAAAAGTACGCCGTAACCGTGTCGAAATGATCCAATATGCCGCAAATGTGTCACTCGATTGGTTCGAACATATGGACCGCCATAACCAACACGATTTTATGCAGTTTGCTTTTGGTGTGATGACACGATCCAAAAAAGTAACCTTCGAAAATATGGCGTTACGCGATAGTAGTTTTACACAAAAAGTTTTATCCGAATTCAATACCAAACATCAAAATAAACCGGAAACTCCGGCCGCATTTACGTCGTTTCAATTACGGGACATGATCGTAAAAAACCGAATCGTAATGAGTCCGATGGGACAATATTCTGCTGAAAACGGTTTGGTTTCCGATTGGCATTTTATACATTACGGAGCTCGTGCCACAGGTGGCATTGGTTTGATTTTAACCGAAATGACAGCTATTTCCGAAACCGGACGTATCACTTTAGGTTGTCCGGGTATTTATACTAAAGAACAGGTCGTTAACTGGAAAAAAATAACTGATTTTATTCATCAGAATTCCAATTCCAGGATAGGCATTCAACTGGGACATTCCGGACGAAAAGGTGCCATTAAAAAACCGTGGGAAGGAACACAGGAACCCATTGAAAATCCATGGAACTTATTATCCGCTTCGGCAATTGCTTATAACGAAAAAATGGCCGTTCCAAAAGAAATGGATCTCCACGATATGGAGCAAATCCTAAACAAATTTGTACAGGCTACCAAAAATGCCGACGAAGCCGGTTTTGACATGATCGAGCTACAAGCGCATCACGGTTTTCTGTTAGCCTCTTTCCTTTCGCCGTTAACCAACATGCGTCAGGATAGTTTTGGCGGTAGTATCGAAAACCGTTTAAAATTTCCATTATTGGTATTTACCGCAATGCGTGCTGCGTTCCCGAAACACAAACCGATGTCGGTGCGTATTTCGGCATCCGACTGGGCCGAAAACGGGCTTACAGAAGCAGACAGTATTCTAATTGCTCAGGCTTTTAAAAATGCCGGTGCCGATATCATCAACGTTTCAACGGGAAATACGGTAGCCAATCAACAACCGGTTATGGGGAGAATGTGGCAAACACCTTTTTCCGATACAATTCGCAACACCGTTTCGATTCCTACCATTACCACTGGTTATATTCAGGATATTGATCAAATCAATACCATCCTGCTAAATGGACGTGCCGATTTGGTAGCATTGGGACGACCGTTGTTACTCGATGCGAATTTTGTTCGAAATGCACAGGCCTACGAGCAGTTTCAAACGGATGATATCCCAAAACAATACCGTATGGGGATTTCGCATTTATATCCGTTAAAAGGCTCGGAACGCAAAGCCACCGAGGGTATGAAAAAATTACTGAAACCGGAAAGCCATAAAAATGCCTGATACAACACCAACTGTTTAACTATCCCAAAAATGAATCATTACCACGATAATTTCGCTCATAATAGTCTTCCGGCTACAAAATTACAGCCGGAATACCTTTTTGATCATCCGGATTTTGAGTTCCCCGAAAACCTGAATTGCGTTGCACCTTTACTGGATATCCATATTAAGGAAGGCCGCGGCAATCAAATCGCAATCCGTACGTTCGATTCGGTTTGGACCTATCAGGATTTATACGACAAAGCCAATCAGATTGCCAATTACCTGATCGACGATACCGGTTTTGTTTCCGGAAACCGGGTTTTAATCCGTTCTGCCAACAATCCGATGTTTGTAGCGTGCTGGTTTGCCATATTAAAAGCCGGTGGTATCGTAGTCGCTACAATGCCTTTATTACGGGAAAAAGAATTGTCGGTAATGATCGAAAGTGCGCAGATTAGTCATACTTTTTGCGATTACCGTTTAGGAGATGAAATGGACCTGGTATCGGAACCCGCCTTACAAAAAGTAATCTATTTTGACGGTTCAGAACAAAGTGAACAGGAGCTTGAAAAGGCAATAGCTGGAAAAGCAACACATTTTGAGAACTATCCTACCCGATCGGATTCGGTGTCTTTAATCGGGTTTACTTCCGGAACAACCGGAAAACCGAAAATGACCGCTCATTTCCATCGGGATGTGATTCTGATTTGCGAAGCTTTTCCAAAATACTCTTTACAACCAAAACCGGATGATGTTTTCACCGGAAGTCCGCCGTTAGGGTTTACCTTTGGTTTGGGCGGTTTGGTTTTGTTTCCATTCTATTATGGTGCGTCGACTTTTTTAATTGAAAAACCAAGCCCGGAACTACTACTACAGGCGATACAGGAATACAAAATCACGGTTTGTTTTACCGCTCCTACCGCCTGGCGTATTTTGACCACAAAAGTTAAAGATTACGATATTTCTTCGTTACGAAAGTGTATTTCTGCCGGAGAAACATTACCTTTAAAGGTCTGGGAAGACTGGTATAATGCTACCGGACTGAAAATCATCGACGGAATCGGAGCGACCGAAATGCTGCATATTTTTATTTCGTCTAACGAAGACAATATGAAAAAAGGCGCTACCGGTGTACCGATTCATGGCTATGAAGCCAAAATCGTGGACAAAAAAGGAAATGAAGTACCAACTAACGAACCCGGAAGGCTTGCCGTTCGCGGGATTACCGGTTGCCGTTATTTAAACCGCACCGACAAACAAAAAGAATATGTACAAAACGGCTGGAATATAACGGGAGATATCTTCCGAAAAGATGAAGAGGGTTATTTCTGGTTTGTAGCCCGTGGAGACGATATGATCATTTCGTCAGGCTATAATATTGCAGCCATCGAAGTAGAAAATGTATTGCTCACCCATCCGGAAATTGCCGAGTGTGCCGTAGTTGGATTACCCGACGAAGAACGCGGCATGTTGGTCTGTTCCTATATTGTATTAAAAGACAAAACCAAAGCGGGTCCTGATTTGGGTAAAGCCATTCAAAACTGGTTTAAAGAAGTGGCAGCGCCCTATAAATATCCAAGGGAAGTTCGTTTTATGGACAATCTGCCTAAAACAGAAACCGGCAAAATACAGCGTTATAAACTAAAACAGTAATACTATGAGAAAAGCATTTGTAGTTTTTAGCATAACCGTTTTATCCATCACGGCTATACTGATTTACGTCAATTGGAAATTCAGTTTTTTACTTTTGATTTTTATCCCGTTGGTGTTAATGGGACTGCACGATATGTACCAGTCCAAACAAAGCATCAAACGCAACTTTCCATTATTGGGACGTATGCGGTATCTTTTGGAATCTATCGGACCCGAAATGCGGCAGTATTTTATCGAAACCGATACCGAAGGAAAACCTTTTAACCGACTACAACGCAGCTTGGTGTACCAACGCAGTAAAAAAGAAACCGATTCGATGCCATTCGGAACGCAATTAAACGTATACGAACCGGGCTACAAATGGATCAACCATAGTATCAAAGCCATTCCTTTTTCGGAAGTGGACTCCAATCCGAAAATTAAAATCGGATCCTCCCAATGTGAAAAACCCTATATGGCGAGTCTTTTTAATATCAGTGCGATGAGTTACGGATCGCTGAGTAAAAATGCGATTCTGGCTTTAAATTCCGGCGCCAAACAAGGCGGTTTCTACCATAACACCGGCGAAGGTGGTCTTTCGCCCTATCATCTTGAAAACGGAGGCGATATCGTATGGAACATCGGTACCGGTTATTTTAGTTGTCGTGATAATGAAGGACGATTTTCGTACGACGAGTTTGTCAAAAGAGCCACATTGGACAATGTAAAAATGATTGAAATAAAATTCTCGCAAGGCGCGAAACCCGGGCATGGCGGAATTTTACCCAAACAAAAAGTCACCGACGAAATCGCAGCGATCCGATTGGTTCAAAAAGGACAGGATATTATCTCTCCTCCCAGACATTCGGCTTTTAGCACACCTTTGGAATTAATGGATTTTATCAAACTCCTGCGAAAAGGTTCCGGTGGAAAACCAATCGGTATGAAAATCTGTATTGGTAACAAATCGGAGTTTTTGTCCATTTGTAAAGCCATGGTACAAACGCAAACCTATTTCGATTTTATAACCGTAGACGGTGGCGAAGGTGGTACCGGTGCCGCACCTCAGGAATATTCCGACCACGTGGGAATGCCATTACGCGAAGCACTCGCCTTTGTTTACGATAGCTTAAACGGTTTTGGTATCAAAAATGAAATTAAAATCATCGCCAGTGGTAAGGTTATTACCGGCTTTGACATTATAAAATGTCTTTCTATCGGTGCCGATGTCTGCAATTCGGCACGTGGGATGATGTTTGCACTCGGTTGTATTCAGGCATTGGAATGCCATGCGAATACGTGTCCGACCGGTGTGGCCACTCAGGATCCAAAACTGGTAAAAGGATTGGTTCCGGAAGAAAAAAGTATACGGGTCGCCCGTTTTCAGCACGAAACGGTAAAAAGTGCGATGGAATTAATGGCCTCTGCCGGAATTGAACACCCGGACGACGTAGATCGTACTGTGATCAGCGCCCGTGTGAGCGGAACCAAAATCGAAACCTATTACGAAATGTACCCTGAAATTGAAAAAGGTTGTTTACTGAATGAGAATACCCTTCCAACCGCCTTTCAGTTTTTCTGGAAAAAGGCAACCGCCGAAAGTTTTTAACCCCCTATTATCCAAAAAATGAATCACATCTTTATAAAAACCGAAAAAGTACGCTTTCAACATGTCGATTATGCCGGCATTGTTTTTTACCCCCGTTTTCTCGAAATGCTCAACTGTCTTGTGGAAGACTGGTTTGAAGAAGCCTTAGGTCGTCCTTTTTCGAAAATGCATGAAACCAACGGTATCCCAACCGTCGATTTAAAAGTACAGTTTAAAAAAGCCGCCCGATTAGGCGAAACACTCACTAAGAAATTATGGGTCAAACATCTCGGTGGCGCTTCCATCCTATGCGGTTTCCGGTTTGAAGACGAAGCCGGAGCAACCTGTCTGGAAGGCGAAGTTACCCTGGTCAATGTCGCTTTTAATCCAAACCGGGACGGAATTAAAGCCGAGGCTTTTAACGACGATATGAAACACAAAATAAACCAATACCTACTGGTTACGCTGTAACCATTAAACCTTAAAACTAAAATGGAATTTTCAAAGTTTAAAGCGGCAACCGTTCAAACGGCACCGGTTTTTCTAAATGTAGAAAAAACGGTCGATAAAGCCATTTCGATTATCCGGGAAGCCGCCGCCAACGGTGCGGAATTAATCGCTTTTCCGGAAGTATTCGTCGCCGGTTATCCGTACTGGAACTGGATTATGACTCCGGTACAGGGAAGCAAATGGTACGAAAGACTCTATAAAAATTCCGTTGCGGCAGACGATCCGGAGATCAAACGAATCGAACAGGCGGCTCGGGAAAACAACATCCATGTGGCAATCGGTATTAACGAACGTGGTACGAGTTACGGTGAAATATACAATACCAATCTTATCATAGACAATACCGGTCAGTTGATTGGTAAACACCGAAAATTGGTGCCTACATGGGCCGAAAAACTAACCTGGACTTCCGGTGACGGTTCCTCTTTAAAAGTATACCCGACCAAAGTCGGTCCAATTGGAACGCTGGCTTGTGGCGAAAACACCAATACATTAGCGCGGTTTACGCTACTATCGCAAGGCGAACTCATCCATATTGCGAATTACATTTCGCTACCGGTTGCGCCACCCGATTACAATATGGCCGAAGCGATCAAAATTCGCGCAGCGGCACATTCCTTCGAAGGAAAACTATTTACAATAGTGTCCTGTTCGACCATTTCACAGGAAATCATGGACATTTTAAAAGAAGATGTTCCCGATGCCGAAACCCTGTTAACCCGCAAAAACTCTGCTTTTTCCGGTTTTATTGGCCCGAATGGCGCGCTGATTGGCGAACCGATTATAGACGATGAAGGGATTGTTTATGCTGAAATCGACTTAGAAAAATGCATTCAGCCCAAACAAATGCACGACATTTTGGGACATTATAACCGTTTTGATATTTTCGATTTACGCGTAAACACCGCTCCTACCCGAAAAATCACCTTTATTAATTCACACGAAGCGTTTAACGCAAAATAACCATGGAAGATCAATTTAATGATGACGTTATCGGGCGAGCTCGGGTAAAAGACACCCCGGAACTCGAAGCCTATTATAAAGAACTGGAAGCACTTGGCGCCGGTGCCTTATGGACCGTAGCCAATGATATCGAACCCTGGGAACCGCGAACCTCTTCCGTTCCGATGCTTTGGAAATACGAAAATCTGCGCGAACTGGTCTTAAAATCATCCGAACTCGTAACCCCCGAACAAGCCGGACGTCGTGTGGTCTATCTGGTAAATGACAAACGCAAAGACGTAAGTGCGGCCGTAGGATGGCTGTACACCGGAATACAAGTCACCCGTCCCGGAGAAAGCACTTCGGCACACCGACACAAAGCATCGGCACTTCGTTTTATTATGGAAGGCTCCGGTGGTTATACCATAGTTGACGGTAATAAAATCATGCTGGAAGTCAACGATTTTGTGATCACTCCAAATTCCACCTGGCACGAACACGGTGTGGAGGAAAACGGAAAAACCTGTATCTGGCAGGACGGATTGGATATTCCGCTAGTAAATGCTTTAGAAGCCAACGACTATGCCGTTTTTGACGGTAAGCAGCCACTCGACGCACCCCTAAATTATTCCCCGTTAACCTATGGCGGAGCAGGAATGATTCCGGCCGATACCGTTTGGGATAAACCCTATTCACCCCTTTTTAAATATTCGTGGACATCGGTTTATCCGGCCTTACTGGAAGCCGCAAAAGTCAACGAAGGATCACCTTACGACGGAATCATCATGGACTACACCAATCCACTCACCGGTGGACCGGTTATGCAAACCATGGGGGCGTCCATACAATTGTTACGCGCCGGCGAACACACCAAAGCCCATAAACACACCGGATCGATCATCTACCAATGCGCCAAAGGCAAGGGTTATTCCATTATTGGTGGAAAACGATACGACTGGAAAGAACGGGATATCTTTTGTGTACCCTCATGGGTTTACCACGAACATGTAAATCTTTCCGAAACCGAAGACGCCTGCTTATTTTCGTTTAACGATCTTCCAGTGATCAAATCATTAGGACTCTATCAGGAACAAGCCTACCCCGATAATAACGGATACCAAATAGTAAATAATTTATAAATGAAACTCGCTACCTACAGAATTAACCATACTACTCCCCGTTTGGGAGTTGTTCAGGACAACCATATGATTGACCTGGAAGATGTTGCCAAAATCAAACAAGAAACCTTGCCGTTAACCATGCTCGACTTGATCGATGCCGGATTGGATGAGGTACAACGCATTCAGCAATTAATCGACAGTTTAACGGACGAAGAAAAAAGCAATTGCTACTACCCCTTATCGAATGTAACGTTTTTGGCTCCGATTCCAAAGCCACGTAAAAACATCTTCGGAATTGGTCTTAATTATACCGAACACGTGGCCGAAAGCGCCCGTACGCTGGACACTTCAAATGAATTACCACAACAACCGGTTATCTTTTCAAAGCCACCAACGGCCGTTATCGGAACCGATGAGTATATCATCCACAATCCGAAATTAACACAGCAATTGGACTGGGAAGTGGAATTAGCGGTGATCATCGGAAAAAAAGGCAAATACGTTCCCAAAGAAGAAGCCTTGGATCATGTTTTCGGTTATACGGTGATCAACGATATCAGTGCGCGGGATTGTCGTCGATCCGGACAATGGATCGTTTCGAAAGGTCAGGACACCTTTGCACCAATGGGACCGGTTTTAGTCACCAAAGATGAAATTCCGGATCCGCATAATCTAAACCTTTCCTTAACCCTAAATGGCGTTGAAAAACAAAGCTCGAATACCAAATTTATGCTCTTCAACATTAACGATCTGATTGAAGATTTAAGTACGGTTTTCACCCTCGAACCGGGCGATATTATTGCCACCGGAACACCGGCTGGTGTAGGCGCCGGAAGAGCACCTCAGGAATGGATGTGGGATGGTGACGTTGTTAAAGCAACAGTTGAAAATATTGGAACTATAACAAACACTATCAAAGAATTAAATTAAAAAACAAGAATCTTTTTATATAATGAAAAAATACAGAATCGGCCAGATTGTACCCAGTTCCAACGTAACGATGGAAACCGAAATTCCGGCTATTTTCCATTCTCGTGAAACCCTCTTACCGGAGCGTTTCACTTTCCATTCCAGTCGGATGCGAATGAAAAAAGTAACCAAAGAAGAATTGGAAGCCATGGACGCCATGAGTCTGAAATGCGCTCAGGAATTATCCGACGCCCATGTCGACGTAATGGGCTATGCCTGTTTGGTTGCGATTATGAGCATGGGTCGTGGGTACCACTGTGTTTCGGAAGTAAACCTACATCAGGAAACCGTACAAAACAACTTCCCTACGCCAATTGTCACCAGTGCCGGAGCTTTGATCAACGGATTAAAAGTACTCGGTGCCAAAAAAGTCGCCATAATCACTCCCTATATGCGACCGCTAACCGATATGGTGGTGGATTATATCGAACATCAAGGCTTTGAAGTGGTCGATTCCATTGCATTGGAAATACCAGACAATCTTGAAGTTGCGGCTCAGGATCCGATGAATCTTTTGGAAATATACAAAAGACTTAATCTGAACGGTGTAGATGTTATCGTTGCTTCGGCCTGTGTACAAATGCCTTCACTCGAAGCTATTGATCAAATTCAAAAAGAAACCGGAATTCCGGTTACTTCGGCGGCCGTTTGTACCACCTACGAGATGATGAAAAAATTAGGTCTGGAAGCCAAAGCAGCAATCGGAGGCGAATTACTCAGCGGGAAATACTAATATCCTCAATAACATTTCGTTAAAATCCTGTATAAAATACAGGATTTTTTTATTTGTTATAGCATCATCCCGTAATCAATGCATCCAAAATGAGTACATTTTGCTCCACTATCCTTTTTATTCTAATTTACATTCCCAATCCTAGTCCGAAAAAAAACAGTTTTATTCAATTTATGTCATTATATTTTATCTTTTTCCCTACATATTGACATAAAGACAAATAATCACAAATCGAATAACTACTTAAATTAAAATAAAACTGTTAATTTTTTTTAAATAATAGCAGTTCAATATAAACATTTAAAAACTTTTTAACAAAAAACAATTTTAGTCTTAAAAAAAGTGAGAAAAAATTAATTCTCACATAATGAGAACAATTTAATTCTCAAAACATTCTCTTTATAGTATTTTTGTACTAATATTGTTATGCCAAATAATTACGATTTTTAACAAAATACCGATCTGTGTAATTATAACAGTAGTTTTTTAAGTGATCAATGACTAATAAGCCATTACGTACATTTCTATTAGTGCTGTTGTCTTCTCAGTTTGCTTTTGCCCAAACAGAAGAGATGACCCGAAAAGAGATTTCTAAAATGATCGCTAAGGCAAGCAATCATATGTTAAATCTGGAATGTGAAAAATCGCTTATCGCCGCCAAAAACGCTCTCAACGAAGCCTACCAGATTAACGATAAAGTACTGATTGCTAAAGCTTATAACATTATCGGGCTTAACCATGAGGAATTTTCCGATTTTAAAAAAGCAGTGCAGTATTATGAAAAAGGACTTCGCTACGCCAATCAAACCAATAACGATACCATAAAAGACTGGCTGCACAACAATCTGGCCAGCGCTTACTGTTACCATAAACTCGATTTTGAAAAAGGAATCGAACATTATAAAATCGGACTCTATTATTCCGAAAAATTAAAGGATAGCACCGAAATCATCTATACGCGGTTGAATATCGCCAGTGCCTATTTCGAAATCAAAAAATACGAAGAAGGATTCAAGTACCTGGTCGGACTGGAAAAACAGATCCAGAAAGGCAACGCATTGGAAGCCCAGATATCCCTTAATTCGTTGTTAGGCTCCTATTACACCCATTCCAACAATTTTGTAAAAGCAGAAGCTTTTTACAAAACCGCGCTGGAGCTTTGCAAAAAAAACAAGGTGGAATTCCTGCAAACCAATGCCTGTGATCTCTACAAAGAGTTTTCTCAGTATTATTTTAAGATCAAAGATTTTGAAAATGCCTATTTTTATCTTGAAAAGTATACGGCTACAAAAGAGCAGATTTATAACGAAGAGCGCATCAACGAAGTAAAAAAAGCCGGTAGTCAGATTGAACTGGACGAATACAAAAGACTTGTGTCGCAAATTGAAAGCGAAAAACAACTTCAAGCCAGAAGTTTACAGCAATCGCGCATTATTGTGGTGTTGTTTATCATTACGCTTATCTTTCTGTTGTTATTTCTCTTTTCGTTATACAAGAATAATGAAATCCGTAAAAAGATCAACAACGAGCTTAAAATTGCCAATAAACAATTAAAAGAAGCCAAAGATCAGGCTGAAGAGGTTTCCCAACTCAAATCGCAGTTTATTTCCACTATTAGTCATGAATTGCGTACACCACTCTATGGCGTGGTGGGAATCACCGATATTATTACCGATGAGCACAAAGAGCTTTCGGAAAGTTCCTATCTGAAATCCTTAAAATTTTCAGCCAAATATTTATTGTCGTTGGTAAACGATATTTTACAGGTGTATAAGATTGATGAAAATAAAATCAAACTGGAAAATTCGGCTTTTAACATTATCGAGGACTTACATCTGGTAACCGACAGTTTGATGTTTCTGGCTGAAAAAAACAAAAACCGATTGCTACTTGAAGTAGACGAAGATATCCCCCCCCTATTGATTGGCGATCGGGTGCGTTTGTCTCAGATTTTTATGAACCTGATCGGAAATGCGCTTAAATTCACGCATAAAGGCCGTGTTAAAATCACCGCGCAAATTGAAAAAATTGAAGGTACGATTTATTATATCAAATTTGAAGTAATCGATAATGGGATTGGTATAGCCGAAGAAGATCAGGAAAAGGTTTTTGAAAAATTTGTCCAGATCGAACGCAAAGAAGACGACTATCAGGGAACCGGTCTCGGACTTCCAATTGTAAAACAACTGGTTACCCTTTTTAACGGGGAAATCAGCATTAAAAGTAAAGAAAACGTTGGAACGACGATGACGGTTGTTATTGGCTTTGATTCGGATCCGAAGCAAATCAAATATTATACCGACAATCTCGAAGTGGAATACGCTTTGGAACAAAACTACCGCGTATTGGTTGTCGAGGATAATAAGATCAATCAGATTGTGACCAAAAAAATCCTGGACGACAATAATTTCCCGAATGTCATTGTCGATAACGGTTTCAACGCTCTGGATCTTTTGCAAAAAGAAACCTTCGATGTGGTATTAATGGACATAAATATGCCGGCTATCAACGGTTTTGAAACCACCAAACGTATCCGTGAACTGGGAATCACCATTCCGGTTATTGCGCTAACCGCTTTCGATAAACAGGAAATTTCCGAACAAGTATATGCTGCGGATATGAACGGCATCATCATCAAGCCATTTGAACCCAAGCAACTGTGCAAAATGATTGTGCAGCTATGCGGAACAAATACATAACACTTTATTCCGGGCTTTATTTTTTAGAATCGTATAACTTTCCTACTTTTACTATTCTTATCTGACAGCCGCCATCAAATGATTAAAATTCTGCTACTGGAAGACGACTTAGTACTCTCAAAAGAAATCAGTGACTTTTTAAAAACAAAGGACATTGCATGTGATTGCGTATTCGACGGAGAAGTCTTTTTCCGCCAATTGCGCTCCGGACAATACAACATTTACCTACTGGATATTAACGTACCAAAAATCAACGGACTGGATGTATGCAGTCAGATTCGGGAAACCGATCAGACGACACCTATCCTGATGATCAGCGCTTATGGCGATCTGAACGACAAAATGGATGCGTTCCAATTGGGCGCCGACGATTATCTGGTAAAACCGTTTCATCTGGAAGAACTACTGATTCGGGTTTTGGCCCTGTTACGACGTAGTACTACACCGCAAAACGAAGAAAAAGTAATCGTAATTGACGACCTTGAAATTGCCCCCACTTCGATGACTGTAAAACGAGCCGGTACTGTTGTGGAACTGACACAAAAGGAATACCAGTTGTTGTTATTACTGGCCAAAGCCAAAGGTCGGACGCTTTCCAAACAAACCATCTCAGAGCAGATTTGGGACTCTCATTTTGACACCAACCTGAATACTATTGAGGTATATATCAATTTCCTTCGAAAAAAAATCGATAAAAACCACGAGAATAAACTCATTCATACCCGACCGGGTTTTGGGTATTATCTAAAAGACGAATAAGATGACGTTAAAGAGACGTATCGCCGTGAATGTCAGTATTGCGTTTTCCGTAATCTACGGGATATCGGCTATATTTATCTATATCTCATTTTCGACCTTCCGGAAAGAAGAATTTATGGAGCGTCTCGAAGAAAAAGCCTTAACTACTACTAAACTATTACTTGAAGTAAAAGATGTAGATAATCAGATTTTAAAGCTTATCGATCAAAATACAATTAATAAGCTTTACAATGAAAAAACACTGATTTTTGACAGCAATTACAAACTGATTTATAGCAGTATCGACGACGCTTCTGTAAAATGGGATGTCAATTTTCTGCAAAAAATAAAAAAGCACAAAAGGGTTTATACGATCGAAAAAGAGAAAGATGTATTAGGTGTTTTTCACATTTATAACAATACCGATTATTATATCATTATTGCCGCCGAAGACAAATCCGGGATGAGTAAACTGGAATTTTTATACCAGATTCTGATCCTATCGTTTTTTATCGGGACCACACTGGTATGGGTTACCACGTATTTTCTGATTCGAAAATCATTGGAGCCACTTGATAATTTCCAAAAGATCATCACCAGTATTTCGATTAACAAATTAAATACGCAAATCATCGAATCGTCTAAATCAGATGAGATCAATTTGCTTTCCAAAGCCTTTAATCAGATGCTATTGCGTATCGAACGCTCCTATCTGGCGCAAAAAGAGTTTACGTCGAATGCTTCTCATGAATTGCGTACACCCATTAGTCGGCTGACCTTACAGCTGGAAAATCTGATACAACAAGGCGGTCATAACGAGAATACACTGAATTATCTGAACAATATGAGCAAGGATGTCAATCAGATATCCGATTTGATCAACTCGTTATTACTACTGGCACAAATCAATGCGTCCAATTTTGGCGTCAATTTCCAACAAGTGCGCATTGACGAAATCATTTTTCAGGTTTATGAAAAAACGATTAAAAACTTCCCGGACTTTCAAATGAACTTTGAAATCGAAAATACCGAATCTGATCTGGAAATCAAAGGGATAACCTCATTATTAGAGATCGTTTTTGCCAATCTTTTTAAAAATGCTTATCTTTATTCGTACGACCGTAAAGTAAATGTGATCATTGAAGACAATCCAACGGGGAATATTCAGATTCGATTGATCAATAAAGGAGAGAAACTTTCCCCAGAAGAAGAAAAGAAAATTTTCAACTCGTTTGTTCGTGGTACCAAAAATCAAAAAATTCAAGGTTCCGGTTTGGGGCTTCGTATCGCCAAACGTATTCTTGATTTGCATAAAGCAAAATTAGCTTATGCCTATGAAGATGCTTCCGAACAACACGAATTCACGCTTACTTTCCCGGTTTAAAACACCTTTTTCCGATTCATCTATACCTTTTTAAGCTTTTTTTAAGGTCGGCTTTAAGGCTGTTTTAAGGTTACTGCCCACATCTTTGTAACAAATTAAACTCATTATAGATGAAAGTAGCTCCTTTTGTACTATCACTGCTGTTTTTCCAATTGGCCTTTTCACAAAAAAGCATTACGCTAAAAGACTGTGAAGATGCTATGCAGAAAAACAACTTCCAGTTACTGGCCGAACAATACAACATTACCGCGGCACAGGCAGCTGTTATCCAAGCCCGAATTTGGGATCACCCTAATATGTCATTAGCGCTTAACGCCTTAAACCCGGAAGACAAACGGTATTTCGACGTGGGCAAAAACGGACAAAAAGCCGTTGCTATAGATCAGTTGATTCATATTGGCGGTAAAAAACGTAACGAGATCAAACTCGCAAAATCCAATGTGGCACTGGCCGAATTACAATTTGAAGAATTAATGCAGGATCTGAAACACGAACTGCGGCAAAGCTTTTATGCCGTTTTTTTCGATCAGAAGAAAATTGCCAGTATCGAATCGCAAACAGCACAAATCCAAAGCCTTCTGGAATCCTACGAAGTACAGGCCGATAAAGGTAATGTTCCTTTAAAAGATGTGGTGCGCCTACAATCCTTATTACTAAATCTTAAAAACGATCGCATTGCCATCCAAAAAGACATTACCGAAAACAAACAAAAATTAAATATTCTGACCGGTATTGACGAAGAACTAACGCCATCGGCCGATGAAAGTGAACTAATGCTAACTTTCAATAGTCCGAAATATGCCGAAAGTGAATTGTTTAACATCGCTAAGGAGAAAAATCCGGAATACCTGAGTGTTCTAAAACAGGTTGAAAACCAGGAATTGGCTGTAAAACTTCAAAAATCATTATCGGTTCCGGATGTCACAGCCGGTCTGGCCTACGATCAGGTGGGTGGTGCCTTTAAAAATGAGGTAAACTTTACCCTGGGAATTCCATTACCATTATGGAATCGAAATAAAGGAAATATTAAAATTGCCGAAGCCGAATTGGGTCAGTCGAAAGTCAATAAAGATCAAAAAACGCTCGAATTAAAAACACAGGTAAACAGCTCGCTTTCGATCTGGAAGGAACAGAAAAAAGAATATACGTCCCTGTCGAAATCCATAAACGAAAATCTCGACCTGGTTTACAAAGGCGTATTAATGAACTTTCAGCGTCGTAATATTTCCCTGTTGGAATTTACCGATTTTATGGAAAGCTATAACCAAAGTACGCTTCAGTTAAACGAAATGCGCAAACAACTCATCCTGTCCGGAGAACAAATCAATCATATCACCAATTCAACTATCTTCTAATATGAAATATCCAATAATAACCTGTCTGTCGCTACTGGCCTTAATTTCGTGTCAGGACAAAGAAAAAAAAGCGGAAATAAAAGAAACTTTTGTGCTGAGCAATAAAATGCTGCAAACGACCAAAACCGCTCCGGTGATTTTAGAACCGCTTCGCAACGAACTGAATTATTACGGAAAAATCACAACCGACAACAACAAGACCATTGAGGTATTCCCCGTTGTTGGTGGTAGCGTAGCTAAAGTATATGTTGAATTGGGCGATTACGTTAAAAAAGGGCAATTGCTGGCAACCATCCGAAGTACGGAAGTAGCCGATTTTGAAAAAGAACTGGACGATGCCAAAAACGATGTGATCGTAGCCAAAAACAACCTTAAAGTGGCTCAGGAATTATTCGAAGGAAAATTAAATGCCGAACGCGATGTACTGGAAGCCAAAAGCAACTACGATAAGGCCAAATCGCAATTACAACGTATTCAGGAAACCTATAAAATTTACAACATCAAATCGGGCGCTATTTATGAAGTACGTTCTCCGTTGAGTGGTTTTATCATCCAGAAAGACATCAACGAAAACATGTTGCTGCGTAACGACCGAAGCGACAATATTTTCGATATCGCCGAGATCAACGATGTTTGGGCTATCGCCAATGTCACCGAAACGGATATCAACCAGATCAAACTGGGCGAAAATGCCGCCGTAACCACGTTAAGTTACCCGGATAAGGTTTTTAACGGAAAAGTGGATAAGATCTTTAATATCATCGATCCGGATACCAAAGCCATGAAAGTGTTGATCAAACTTAATAACCCAGAGTATGTTTTAAAACCGGAAATGCGTGCTTCGATCAAAATATCCTATGTGGAAAGTGAAAAGAAAATGTTGGCCGTTCCGGCTTCGGCAGTGATTTTCGACAAAAGCAAAAATTTTGTGATCGTCTATAAAGACCGTAACAATATCGAAGCCCGACAAGTGGAAGTCTTCCGTCAGGTTGGTGAAACGGCTTATATTTCAAGCGGAATCAACGAAGGAGAAAAAGTAATGACACAAAATCAGTTGTTAGTGTACGGCGCCCTAAATGAATAGTTATGAATAAATTTATCCGAAATATTATTGCTTTTTCCCTCAAGAATAAAGCATTTACGTTTTTCTGGGTCGGTATTCTCGCCATTTCCGGGTTTGTCGCCTTTAAAAACATGCCCATCGAGGCCTTTCCCGATGTAACGAATACACAGATCATTATTGTGACCGAATGGAACGGTCGAAGTGCCGAAGAAATTGAACGTTTTGTAACGACTCCTATCGAGATTGCGATGAATTCCGTTCAGAAAAAGACGAGCGTTCGAAGTATTACCATGTTTGGTCTTTCGGTGATCAAAATTATTTTCGAAGATGATGTCGACGACTTTTTTGCCCGTCAGCAGGTCAATAACCAGCTGCGAACCGTTTCGTTACCCGATGGTGTCGATCCGGATGTGCAGCCGCCTTATGGCCCAACCGGGGAAGTATTCCGTTATGTCTTAAAAAGTAAAGATCGGGATACCCGCGACCTCCTAACCTATCAAAACTGGGTAATCGATCGCCAGTTACGTGCCGTTCCGGGTGTAGCCGATATCGTAGCCTTTGGTGGACAGGAAAAAACCTATGAAATTAGTGTCGATCCGGGACGTTTGTCCAAATATAATATTACGCCGTTGGAAGTATTCGACGCTGTAAATAAAAGTAACCTGAACGTTGGTGGCGACGTGATCGAAAAGAACGGCCAGGCTTACGTGGTTCGTGGTGTAGGATTACTGAGTTCGATTGAAGACATTCAGAATATCATCGTAGCCGATGCCGGCGGTAATCCGGTTTTGGTAAAGAACCTGGCCGATGTGGCCGAAAGCTCTTACCCGCGTGTAGGTCAGGTCGGACTGGATAAAAACAGTGATGTTGTAGAAGGTATTATCGTAATGCGAAAAGGAGAAAATCCAAAAGAGGTATTAACCAGTATCAAAGAAAAGATCAACGAGATCAACGAAACGGTATTACCAAAAGACATCAAAATGGTAACGTTTTACGATCGTGACGATCTGATGAACTTTACGACCGCTACGGTAATGCACAACCTGTTTGAAGGAATCATTTTCGTAACCGTGATCGTATTCCTCTTTATGGCCGACTGGCGAACGACGTTAACCGTAGCCATCATTATCCCGCTATCGCTCCTTTTTGCCTTCCTGTGTTTGAAGTTAAAAGGAATGAGTGCCAACCTACTGTCACTCGGTGCGGTCGATTTCGGGATCATCATTGACGGGGCCGTCGTAATGGTCGAAGGTATCTTTGTGACACTCGATCACCTCGCCCATAAAAAAGGAATGAAAGCCTATAATAAACTGGCTATCGGTAGTGTGATTAAAAAAACCGGTACAGAAATGGGGAAAGCGATTTTCTTCTCCAAATTGATCATTATCACCGCCTTGATTCCGATTTTCTCCTTCCAGAAAGTTGAAGGTAAAATGTTTGCTCCGTTAGCGTATACACTTGGATTCGCATTATTAGGCGCGCTTATTTTTACCCTGACACTGGTTCCGGTATTGTCGCACATCTTATTAAATAAAAACGTAAAAGAAAAGAACAATCCGTTTGTAAATTTCTGGAATCGGATTGTAGAAAAATCGTTTAATTTCACGTTCAAACACAAACAAAAAACCCTTTTTGTCTCCATTGCCTTTATGGTCATTACCTTTATTTCGGCGAAATTCTTAGGAACCGAATTCCTGCCGCAGTTAAACGAAGGCGCCTTATGGGTAACTGCCGAAATGCCAATTAGTACTTCCCTACCGGAAAGTAACAAAATCTCGGCCGAAATCCGAACCATACTGGGAAGTTTCCCGGAAGTGGAACAGGTACTTTCGCAAACCGGGCGTAGTAATGACGGAACGGATCCAAATGGTTTCGGTTTCGCGCAATTCCAGGTGGATTTATATCCTAAAAAAGAATGGAAACGTAATATCAGTCAGGAAGAGCTGATTGATCAAATGGATACCAAATTAAAACAGATTCAAGGGATTACCTATAATTATTCCCAACCGGTTATCGATAACGTAGCCGAAGCCGTTGCCGGATTTAAGGCATCCAATGCCGTAAAAATTTATGGTGAAGATCTGAATAAACTGGATGAACTGGCAGCAAAAGTACTCGCTCAAATTAAAGATATCGACGGAATTAAAGACGTTGGAATCCTTCGAAACGTAGGACAACCGGAAGTGAGCGTAATCCTGGATCGTGGTAAAATGGCCGCTTATGGCGTTACCCTTGCCGATGCGCAAGCTGTATTGGAAATGGCTTTTGGTGGAAAAACCGCTACTCAGAAATACGAAGGTGAAAAGAAATTTGACGTTCGGGTTCGTTATACCAAAGAATATCGAAAAGACGAAAAAGACTTGGGAGAACTTAAGGTTCCTACAATCGACGGGGTTAAAATTCCGCTTAAAGAAATTGCCGTTGTAAAAAAGATTACCGGTCCAGCGTTTATTTACCGTGATAATACCAAGCGTTTTATCGCTGTTAAATTCTCGGTCCGCGATCGTGACCTGGGTAGTACTATTGCCGATGCACAAGCGATTGTCAATAAAAACGTGGAACTTCCAAACGGTTACCATTTCGGTTGGACCGGTGAATTTGAAAATCAGGTTCGTGCCACACAACGTTTGAGTCAGGTAGTACCTATTAGTTTGATCGGAATCTTTGTGTTACTATTTATTATGTTCGGAAATATAAAAGATTCCCTACTCGTATTAGCGAACGTTCCGTTTGCCGTGATTGGTGGTATTATTGCCTTACACCTTACCGGAATTAATTTTGGTATTTCGGCCGGAGTTGGCTTTATCGCATTGTTCGGAATCTGTATTCAGAACGGCGTAATCCTGATATCCGAATTCCATAAGAACCTTAAGGAAAAAATGGATCTCAACACGTCGATCATGGAAGCGGTAAAAATCAGAACCCGTCCGGTAGTGATGACCGCCTTAATGGCTTCTATCGGATTATTACCGGCAGCAACATCAACCGGAATTGGTTCGGAATCGCAAAAACCGCTGGCCATTGTGATCATCGGTGGATTGATGACCGCTACCGTACTGACGTTATTGGTATTCCCGATTATATTTTGGGTATTTAACCGTAAAAAACATCAGCCAATAGACTGATTGTAAATAGCTTTTTATTTTTTATTTGTTATTTTGGTTATTTGGGAGAAGCCTCGTTATTGTAACGAGGTTTTTCTTTTTTAACCCTTTGCTGCGGCTCAAAAAAATGATTTAACGGACCATTCCCCTTTCCTATCGCAACATCGGCACCTTCTGCTATTGCCCGATGTACATACTGTTGCGCCAGACTAACGGCGTCGGATAAATTTTCTCCTAGCGCCAGATAACCCGCAATAGCAGCCGACAAAGTACAACCGGAACCATGCATGTTGTTTGTCATAATTTTTTCGGAAGTATAGGTGACTATTACACCTTGTCGATCCCATAAAAGGGAAGTCAGCTCATTGGTAGGCAAATGCCCGCCTTTTAGTAATAAATGCCGGCAACCTTTCTGCATGATCATCGCTCCTGCCCGATACATTTCCGCGACATTAGTAATTGCATTTCCGGTTAAAACAGCCGCCTCATCCAGATTGGGCGTGATCAATGTTGCCAATGGAAAAAGCTCCGATACAATTTTGTCGATTGTCGCAGGTTCGATCAGGCGATGCCCACTGGTTGCGACCATTACCGGATCGAAAACCACCGGAATATCCGGATATTGTTGAAGTATAGCCGCAATAACGGCTACGAGTTCCTGTGTATGCACCATTCCAATTTTGATTGCATCCGGACGAATGTCTTCCAGTATCGTTTGCAATTGTAAGGCTACAATTTCAGGCGGAATACTGTGAATGGCTTTTACACCACCTGTATTTTGTACCGGTAATGCTGTTAACACAGAGGTTGGATAACATCCCAGAGCGTTAATTGTATTCGTGTCGCCTTGTATTCCGGCACCACCGCTTCCATCGAATCCGGCTATGGTTAAGACTACCGGATAGGTATATTTTTTTTTCATGCTATTTACTATTGCGTACCACTCCGATTGTTCGGGCGGTTTTAATGGATACTAAAACGGCAATAGTTGTCCCGATTAAGACAAATAAAAAGAAGCTAAACTTTTCCCTACGCCGGTGTTAACCGGATCAGGTTCAAAGGGACTCTCTCAATTCTTTTCAGAATACCCCTAAAGCCGTGGTAAATGTAGTGTAAAACTACGCAAATATACTCAAAATGAGTATTAATCATTTTTCTGTCTTTTACTACCACAAAAATGTTTTAATTTTAAGAAACTGTCATGTCCCTATATACTTCCTCACTTTTACCTTGTATTTCAAAATGCAGGTATAGCCTACCCCAAATACCAATAGAAATCTTTTAAAATAAGCTAATAATGAGTAAACACAAGCAAAATCCAAGTTTAGAGACTTTTAAAAAAATGGCTCTTAATACACAAAGCGATGTCGTTTTAAAACATATAAATGGCGGTTTGGAAAATTTATGGGATTGCCATGGTATTTGGGGAAAGGTTGGAAAAACTGCCCGGGAATGGGGCGAATTTTTAGACAAACATCCTAAGTTGTAAACTCCATTCAAGGTTTAAAACAGTATGTCTTTATACATTCTATAATCTTAAAACAATATGATTACATTAAAATATTTTGTTTGGTTTGGTTTGTTTTATTTCCTTCAAAAGAATTTAACGTCTCAAACGATATAAAAGATAAAATAAATGGCATACTGATTTTACTTCTTTTAAACTTTGTTTTTTTGCTATTTAGTTCCCTCTTAATAGAATTCTTGTTGCCAAATGTTTACTCGGCTTATACATGTGAAGATGGTTTTAAATGGCTCTTTTTATTTCCTGCAATTATTGCTCCAGTACGGGAAGAAATTCTCTTTCGGCTTTGGTTAAAATATAGTCGCATTAATTTATCCTTCTTTTTGGGTATGCTAACATCCGTTCTAATACTACTAATTTTATCTGAAATCTTATTCGATAATTGGATTCCAAACACGTTGGCTATTTTATCAGGAGTTACGGTTTTCATTTGCTCTTTTGTATTCTTAAAAAAATACGATCCTTTTTTTGACTATTTTTTTAAAAGACATTTGAGATTATTTGTTATTTTCAGTGTGATCTCCTTTGGTTATCTGCACTTACTAAACTTTAAAATAACCCGGGAAATTCTTTTTTTCAGTCCGTTATTATTGCTTCCTTATTTTATGGCCGGCTTTATTTTTAGTTATATCCGGTTATACTTCGGTTTTATTTATAGTGTAATGGCACATATAGTAATGAACTTGCTGGGAACCTCAATCTTATTATTATTTCGATAATGCAATAATCATACGCAGTCATGAACAATTCTATCTATAAAATAATCAAACCATTATTAATTGAGAATTCCTATGAGCTCATCAATTCGGTAAAAATATTGCTCTTTAAAGAAAATCAATCCATTTTTGATTTGATCGATTTTAATGATGAAGCAATATACTGCGATCCTTTTATATTTATGTATGTCAAAAACAGGGAGCAAGTTTTAGAGAATATCATTATTGGCTATGCAAAAAATAACATGGAAATTGAGATCACTACTGATGAATTTGGTAGAATTTATATTCCAAATGTTGGCTGGCTACATACTTCTTATAAGAAAACTCGTTTAAAATTACATGGAAAAGAGCTAAAACTATCAAAAAATGATCGCCTGATTCATTTTAAACACGAACCGATTTACCATATTGAAAACACTAAAATAGAGTTATTGAAATATAATCTTGCTTCGCTAAAACCTTTTTACTGTGATTCCGAAGGAATACCTTTAGATGTTGAAATCCATGAAATATCTAAACGCCACATTGAAAATATAACAAAAGAATATAATCTGATTAAAACAAACGTCCCGACGCAATTTGAATTAATTGAAGAGTATGCTCCAAAATGTGTCATTTTTAATATTGATTCTTATAAAAGAAATTCATTTGCAACATTCGCAGCGAACGGTATTTGCTTTTTTAATGCCTATCAGGATGACTACAATGAAGTCTTTTTTATTGATGATATTGCACATCAATCTGGTCATGTCATTTTTAATACCTTAACATATGACATTACTAAATTTTTAAAAATAAGTAGTACTACCATTCTTGAAACCATAAACTTACCCAGTGGTATTCCTGTTGAAAAAAGGAGTGTGCATATAGTTTTTCATGCACTATACACCTATTATACCACTTTTATATGTCTTGATGCTTGTATAAGTAATAATGCTTTCGAAAAGAAACAACAACATGAAGCGATCGGAAGAATCGCTTTTTATCTAAATAAATGTTATAACGATTTACTGTTGATTGATAATCCCATTAGCTCCGAAATAAAATCGAATCTGATATTTACCAAAATTGGTTTGAAAATTTACAAGGAAATCAAAAATAAATGGTCAGAAATCTTTTATAAGTGGCATAGCAAAATAGTAACTTTTGATATGACTAATCAACCCTACAATTTTACGTATTCAAAATTTTTAGAATTAAATCCATTAACAAGCGAATGACAAAAAATCATAATACATTTATTTTTCTCAATTCTTTTCAGAATACCCCCTAAAGCCATGATAAATGTAGTCTAAATATTTTACACCTGACAGGTTTTAGAAACCTGTCAGGTGTTGCAGTTCAAAATTTTAAAAACTATAACTTATAAAAAGATGGTATCCCGTTTCTTTTTTTCGGGGAACTGAATAACTGAAATCGAGTTTGATACTTTTTAATTTATCTTTTATAGTAATCGTTTTAGTAATATGATTTATAAAGTATTCATTTCCATCTTCATTTGTATCGGTTTTAATATAACGCGCCAATTCTTCATATTGCTTTGAAAGTCTATTGTATTCATACTGTAAATCCTCTAGTGTTTGAAATTTTAAATTTTGAACAACCTGATATATCCCATATTTGATCTTACCATCTCTTTGAATAATCTTAATTTCTCCAGCTACGATTTTGGATTTTACGGCTTTGTTTTCCGTAAATTCCGTAAGAAATATTGTTTCTTTATCCTGAAAATCAGGAATGTCTCTTACAAATTTTTCAAACTTCAAGTTGGAACTTTCTATCATTTTATCGGGTACTAATTCTAACTTCAAATCCAGAAACAATTTGCTTAATTCTTTATTGATATTGTCCTGTGCGTGTACAAACGAATGACACACGACTATTAAAATGACGGCTATTATTTTTTTCATATGGTTTACTGCCTTATTCGTAAAAGTCAGGTAAATTATTTGATCAAATTAAAAACGAAATTATTTTTTATTCGTTCGGGCTACTATTTTGATCTGATTCGTACCTTTTTCGATACCAATCTTTACCGGTTTTTGTTCGCGGTAACTACGGGTAAGCCCGTCCAAAAGTTGCGTAAAGTTTTTCTCCTTTTCAGACAAATAGAAAACCTGCGCACTAATGCCAAGTGCCACTCTGATATCGGCTTGCTCCGAATCTTTATCCAGATCCGACACTACAATAGGATCGTACCAAATAAGTTCCGGATTGACTTTCGAACAAGACAGATTGACCAGTAGTAAAAGTATAAAAATGTAGTTTCTCATTTTGAAAAATTTAAAAAGAGACCTTCAAAAATAATGCCTTTTATTAAATATTTCTCAACATGAAGAAAAAATAAGCAATTCGGTTTTACAAAGATTCTGTTTTATGAATTTCCATAATGAAACTAAAACAAATTTCTCTTCTTTTACCATAATAAACTCTAAAACATTATGAAAGTAACAACAAAAGAGCATTTTTTTTATCGGGATCTTACTGTATCCTTAACATAGTCAAGATATATTGTTGGTGACAAAACCTATGCGTTACACAACATTTCTTCTGTAACCATCAGCAAAATAAAAGAAAGCCGCTTTAACGCTCGGGTAGTAATAATAACGGGGGTAATTGCTTTTTTTATACCGAATGATTTTCAGATAATGATAGGCGGACTTTTACTTGCAATAGGAATTATATGGCATATCAATATTAGAGCTTCATTTACTGTTCGTATCAGTACTAATTCCGGCGAAACAGATAGTATTATTTCGAGCGATGAAGATTATATCAAAAAAATCGTTTCTGCTTTAAATCAAGCGATTATCAACAGAGGATAACCATTAAGCGAATATCATCAAGAAAAAATTACATGTTACATGGCTTTTTCTTGATAAATCATTAAACAACTGTTCATCATAATAGTTGGTTGAACAAAATATATTACATTAAAAATACCTAAAGAAAAAACAAATTCAACAAACAAAATACATCCGAAATTAATAAAGCTGTTCTATAGCGCCTTCTTTAAAAAAAACATTGGCTTCAAAAAATATTTTATCGATTTCTCTGTTAAATGATTTGTACTCCGGATCCTGAGAATACTCCGCGTTATTAAGGGCTATAAAACGGACCACACCACCATCGACATCTTTATAAAAATCGAAAACCTTGAATTTTTCGAACGTATATTGAAATAATAACTGATTATCAACTTGTTTTGAAAAGCTATTGCCATATTTCGTTTTTATATCTGCCGTAGTCAAGCCTTTATAATAAAATCCCAGGATATTGGAAAAAGTCGGTTGAAACGTATACATAAACAGCATTTGCTCTGTTGGCTTTTGCGTCATCCTATACCGTAGCAGTCGCTTCATTTCCGGATTTTTAAAAAAGATATATTCCGGTTCAATCTTATTGAAAACATAGTCGGCATAGGTATAAAAATCAAGTTGCTGTCGGCCTTTATCAAAAGACAATACAAACTTATTGTATTGATAAGGTTTGTCGGTTTCTACTTTTTGTTGTCCATCTAAGTAATAATAATTGGCACATCCTGTAAACAGGAATAAAAATGCCAGCGGTACCATTTTTATTAATTTTTTCATTCTTATGATCAAGCAGGTTATAAACCGTAAAACTACCGAATTAAATCGGTAAGTAATTATTTTTATTTCCCAAAACAGAGAAATAAAAACCGTGATCGTTTACTTTTTTCTAGCGGGCCTTACTTTTGTTATAATTATCCGTCCGGATTCGTACACTACCTGGACATGTCCTCCTATTTTAAAGCCAATTCGCTCCACCCAGCGACCACAAAGTCGGATAAGTGGTAAATTGACATGTTTCTGATAGCGACGCTTGAAATATTGCGGATAAATTTTTAAAATACGGGCATTTTGATTTTCGGTTGTCTTGGTTATCTTTTTCATGGCTTTTATATTTACTATTGAACTACAAAGCACCGAAAAGACCAATAGATAATCTACTCCCCTTCCGGGTAAAAAACGAGACACAAACCGTATCGAACAGCTATAGAGATTATCTTGTCGTTTTACAGTAATTATTAACCTACTAAATATATACGCCATGACTACCACTACATCTGGAAAAGTACATCAGGGACGCAATGTAAAACGCTTCCGCGAAGTACAAGGAATAAAACAGGAAGCGCTCGCCTATGAAATTGGTGAAGACTGGAACCAACAAAAAATTTCATTGCTGGAGCAAAAAGAAACCATCGATAAAGTTCTATTAGAAAAACTCGCCACGGCTTTAAAAGTACCCGTCGAAGCGATCGAAAATTTTGACGAAGATATGACCATGAATATTATATCGAATACTTTTAATAGTAGCGATACTTCTACAATTAACACTAACGGGCATGCTGCAAACCACGATGGCGATGCAAACGGAAGCTATCATCATTGTTCTTTTAATCCGATAGACAAACTGGTCGAATCGTATGAAGAAAACAAAAAACTCTACGAACGCCTACTCGAAACCGAAAAAGAAAAAGTGGCTTTACTTGAAAAGTTGCTCGAAAATAAATAACTTTATACGGCATAATTTTTAGCTAAAACGAATAGGATGAATACTGTAACTGAAAAAATCACTACCAATACAAGAGTTATAAAAAGCCTTTTAGTTAAGTATTCCGACACCTTCAAAGCTTTTAAAGAACTGATCAACAATTCAATACAGGCTAATGCAAAGAATATTAAGATTACTGTTGCCTATGATGATTCCGTGATGGTTAAGTCCGGTATCGAAAAAATTACGATTGAAGATGATGGTCATGGTGTTCCCTATTCGGAATTCAAAAAACGAATTCTGCAAATAGCAACCGATGTAAAAGAAAAAGGTCAGGGAATCGGACGATTTGGTTCTTTTCAGATCGGTGAATTAATGAAAATTGAAACGGTAGCTTTCGATCCGGCAAACCAACAGTTTAGTAAAACATCTTTTGGAATCGATACAATCGATCTGAAAGATATTGAACTGGAGAAAACCGATGTCAAAGTTGATTATCAATATTTAGATAAAAAAAATGCTTCCTCTTATTATAAAGTTTAAATAGAGAATTTACATCATAATGGTCCCAACAATACTCCTAAAAAAAACTTACTCGTAGAAGCTTTTAAGGAAGATAAATTTCCACAAGTCATTTTTGAACATTATCCCTATGAAGTTTTTAATGAAACTATAAATTTTTATGTAAACGGAAAAAAACTAAATAAAAAAGATTTCGTTAAAGGAAAACCGTATCGACAAAAAGTAGACTATACAAATAGAAAAGGTGAAAACTACCTCTTAAACTTCCATTTTTATAACGTTAGTACTTCTTTAAATAAGGTTAAGATTTTCCTACAAACTGAAAATGCCGGAATAAAATCGGTTGCACATGAATTTACTTTTTCATCCGATTGGTACACTCCTGAATTAGGAACCTGGTTTATTTACATCGATTCCAATTTATTTGATAACGATTTATTTCGGAATTTAGATTTAGACTTATTGGGCGAAGAAGAAATTAAAAATCTGAAAAATCAGATAAAAGATACCATCAATACATTTTTTAAGACCCGAAATAAACGGTTTGAAAAATTTGTAGCCACTTTAGAAAACGATAAATACTATCCTTATAAAGAAAAAAAACCAACAACCGATTCGCATGAAATTGTTTTTAAAAAGATAGCCTATTTAATTGAAGATAAGCACAAGATTCTTGAAAAAGATGATTCAATCAGAACTTTTATATTTCCGCTATTGGATAAGGCAATTAGCGATGGTAATATCGAATACATTTTTAGTAAAATTCTTGATCTATCGGACGAAAACCTTACTAAATTTCACGGTCTACTACAAAAAACCGATTTAGAAAATGTAATCCATTTTGCCAGTCAGGTTTCGGATAAATTGGAATTTTTAAATTTTCTTAATGAACTTATTTACGGAGCTATTGCAAAACATTTAAAAGAGCGGAGTCAGTTACATAAGATTGTTGAAAATGAATTATGGCTGTTTGGTGAGAATTACAACGGAACACCTCATTTATGGTCGGACAAAAAAATAGGTGCTATTTTAGAAAAACTCACCACTGAGTATTTGCATTATGAACCAACTCTAAAGGATGAAAATACGATAGAAGAGACTGAAGGGCTTAATAACATTACCGACTTATTTTTTATGAATGAGAAAATAAACGATAATGGCGAACGAGAAATTATGGTCGTTGAATTGAAATCTCCAAAATGTGCTATCGGAAAAAAAGAACTCAATCAAATTGACAGCTATGCTTTTACTATCGAAGAATATCCTTCATTACCATCAGAAAAGGTAAAATATAAACTCTGTTTAGTTTCTTCGAGGTTAACTAAATTTGCCAAATCGCAAGTCAAATCCAGAAGAGAAAGTTATCCAAACCATCCTTTCTTATTCGACAGAAAAACCGAAAAAAACATTGAAGTTTATGTTATGGAATGGTCTGAAATAATTGAACTGAACAAAAGAAAACTTACCTATTTATCCAACCAATTAGAAATAAAAGATAAATCTGTTAAAGATAAATTTGAACAGGAATATGCCACTTTAATCGATCAAAAAATCAATACACAGTTACGACTCATAAAATAAATTGGTTCATCAAAGAATTGAAGCCGCTCTTGGAGTGGCTTTTTGTTTTGCTTTTCACACCTGGCAGGTTTCCAAAACAATCTGGTGTTGCATTATAATACAATTTGCTTTATTTCCTTATGGATTTACGTAAGTGGTACTGGTTTAATTTTTCTTCTTTTACAAATGTAAAATCATTAAAACTTTAAAACATGGATATTACTATAACATTGACAGATGAAGAATTAACGAGTCTAGATAAAAATTTAATTAAAGAATGCTTAGGACTAAACACAGACTCCGATTTAAATGAAGGCTTAGCATCATTAGCAAAAGCATCATTTATGGAGTATGTAAAAATGTTTAAAGAAAAAGGTCTTCCAACAAGAGCTGATTAAATACAACAGGAAAGATTATTTTTTCTTCTTATTTATTACTTTAAAAACCGACTACCTAGTGAAAATGAATTGTCTTCTATATTTCAACTAACACAATCACAAAGTAAAACTTTGTTAAGAAATACAAAGTCTCGTTACAGAACTAAGATCTTCAGTTATATTAACAATACTTTATTAGACATCTTAAATTCTGCAACTCAAGCTAAAACAAATGATCCATATCAGTTCATCTGTACTTCTCCTACAATAATTGAGGAATTAAACTTGATCATTAGTCAGAAAGGGCCAACTTACGAACCAATACAAAAAATAAGAGGATTAGCCAGTAAGTATAGTTGTTCAATTGATACATATGAATTATTACAAAGAGAACTATCTTAATTATGGTAGATTTACTTTCAGCTATTAGTGTATATTTAGTTTTTCTTACTTTTCTTTTTAATTCGATTGAAAAAGAAATACAGAAATCTTTAGACTTAATAAAACCAGAAAAAGAGCAACAAAAGAAATTAAAACAGTACAAAAAAGAAGTAAGGGAAATACTCTTTATAAAGTCATTGCCCATTTCTATCATTTATATTGTTTCATTTTACGTTCTACTTCCTATAACAATAAATATTCTTAAAGAAAGTAGCTTTAATATTATTGATTTTGATGTACTAAATACATTTTTTTTATTTATTGAAGTTGGCTTGTTTGGACTAAGTCTTTATGCTATATCAAAAACATATAAACTTTGTATGAAGTTATATAAGTAATAAGCCACACCTGACAGGTTTTGAAAACCTGTCAGGTGTATATATCTTTCACTCCTTACTTTTTTCCTTCTTCCCACCAGGAAACAAATCAAAAAGTATAATCACCATCATCCCTAAGATCTGAATCGTAGTAGTGGTTAATAAAGTGATCAATACAGAATCACTGAGTTTATAGGTTGCTGTATTGCCTGTAAGTAGTAACATAACCGCCAAAAGCCAAAATGTGATTAGTATTGTAAAAACTTTGGCTAGGATATTTCGTAAGTCGGTCGTTTCGTCATACCGCCTCTTTATAGCGTTAAATAAGGTATTGTTTTCATTTTCGGCTCGGGTAGTATCCAATTCAAGGGGAAACCGGGTCATACTAAAATTATAAATACCCATTATTCGAGCAGCTTCTTATAATACTCTTTAATTAAAGGATCCGGAATTATTAGATTTTCTCCTTTCGGATAGGTTTCAGACCAGGGGGTTCCGTCTTTATGGGTAAGGGCACTCAGATATATGCCATCTTTTTGCCCGTATATTTCCCAAACTTTATCCAAAAAGCGAGCATCTTCATCGGTGATTACTTCAGTTGTATGGCAATTGACAGGCTCTTTGACAAAACTTTTACCATGGTGCTTTAAATTATCATATAAAGAAGGAAAAACCGGGCCATAACGCCATGCCTGTGGTTTTTCGGTCACTAATGGTTCTTTATACTCGAAGGTTTCCAAATACCATCCATAAGAAATATAGACTAGTTTTATCAATTTTAACGGTGTCAATTCTCCGGTAGTGGCATATTTTTTAATAAAGTAGTTGGCAATGGTTGTGGCACTATAACTCATGGCGATTGTATTTAAAGGTTTTATGGCTAATAAAATTATAGTACCTAATTTACGTTTTTTTCAAAGTTTTTACAATTCATTTCCCATATCTACTCACTTTTGTCCTTGCTTGACGTTGCTATACCTGACACGTATTGGAAACCTGTCAGGTGTAGTGGAAATACAACAAAAAAGCCTCCAATTGGAGGCTTTTTAGATTAATTATCTTCTATTTTTCGACGTTTTCTTTCGTTTTTCAGTAAGGTTAACTCCCGACTGGTTTGTCCGGCTACCGAAGTATTTTCTTCCGCACGACGAATCAGGTAGGGCATCACGTCACGAACCGGACCGAATGGTAAATATTTCGATACGTTAAAATCGTTTGCTGCCAGATTATAACTGATATTGTCGCTCATTCCGTATAGCTGACCAAAGAATACACGGGAATCGTGTTTCGGAATATGATGTTCTTCCATTAGCTGCATTAAACGGTATGAACTGTTTTCGTTATGCGTACCGGCAAAAATCGCCATCATGTCAATGTTTTCAATCATATATTGGATCGCACTGTCATAATTGATATCCGTAGCCTCTTTTGATTCACAAATGGGTGATTTATATCCTTTTTCCTCGGCACGTTTGTTTTCTTTCTCCATATAAGCACCGCGGACAATCTTCATTCCAATATGAAATCCTTCGGCTTTTGCTTCTGCGTGTAGTTTTTTCAGGTAATCCAGACGATCCCAACGATACATTTGTAACGTATTATAGATAATCGCTTTTTCTTTGTTGTATTTACGCATCATATCGGCAACCAACGCATCGGCAGCATCCTGCATCCAACTTTCCTCACCGTCAATCAATAAGGCCACATCTTTTTCGTAGGCCGTACGACAAACTTTTTCAAAACGCGCTACTACTCTATCCCATTCGGATTGCTCTTCCGGTGTTAGCTGTTTTTTCTCTCCTAATTTTTCATACAGGAAAAAACGTCCCAATCCGGTTGGTTTAAATACCGCAAACGGAATTGCTTCACGTTCTTTAGCAAATTCAATGGTTTTTAAGGTCATTTCCAAGGCCGCATCAAACTGTGCTTCGTCCTCTTTTCCTTCTACGGAATAATCCAATACAGAAGTCACGCCTTTGGTAAACATTTTGTCCACTACTTTCAGACAGTCATCTTCACTTACACCACCACAAAAATGATCAAATACCGTAGCCCGGATTAATCCTTCTACCGGTAAATGGGCCTTTAGAGCAAAATTAGTCACCGCGGTTCCTATTTTTACCAAAGGTTCATTGTCAATCATTTTAAAAAGAAAATAAGCTCGGTCAAGCTCCGTGTCGCTTTTTAGTGCAAAAGCAACCTGTGTGTTGTTAAATATTTTTTCCATTGTCGTTTGAAAATCTATGTGCAAATATAGCCACAGTTTAAGAATATATCATAAAAAATGACGATTTTTGCCATTGAATTATCAACTTTTCAAGCGATGCAAACAATCCAGGCCAACGGTTATTCCATCTATTTTAACGAAAACTGCTATACATTTTTAAGTGAAACGCTTTATAAGGAAGCGTATTCGAAAATTTTTATCGTAGTCGACAGTGAAACAGCAAATTACTGTATGCCGGATTTTTTAGCCAATCTTGCTACCGAAATCCCGATTGAGATCATCGAATTCGAAGCCGGAGAGGTCTATAAAAACATCGAAACCTGTACCCATATCTGGCAGGCGCTAACCGAATTGGGTGCCGATCGGAAGAGTATCATTATTAATGTAGGCGGTGGCGTGGTGACCGATTTGGGCGGATTTGTCGCTAGTACCTATAAAAGAGGAATCGATTTTATTAATGTACCGACTACCCTATTGGCGATGGTCGATGCTTCTGTGGGTGGTAAAAACGGTGTTGACCTTGGAAATCTTAAAAATCAGGTGGGTGTGATTCAGAATCCGATCGCGGTTCTAATCGATACGCATTATCTGGAAACCTTACCGCAAAGTCAGATGCGTTCCGGACTGGCTGAAATGCTTAAACACGGGTTGATTCAGGATCGTGCCTATTGGACCAAATTCGGGGATCTCTCCAGTCTGGATACCGACGATTTAAATGAATTAATTCATCAATCGGTGATTATTAAAAATAATGTGGTTACGCAGGATCCGACAGAAAAAGGATTGCGCAAAGCCTTGAATTTCGGACATACCTTAGGACACGCAATCGAAAGTTATTTTCTTGAAAATGAAAACAAGGAAACACTCCTTCACGGTGAAGCTATTGCTATTGGAATGATACTGGAAAGCTATTTGTCACTCGAAAAAGAGTTGTTGACCGAAAATGAATACCAGGAAATAAAAAGTGTCATTGCCGATATTTATCCAGCGGTTCCTTTTACCGAAAAGGACATCGAAAATTGTATCGATTTGCTGATTCACGACAAGAAAAATGAATTCGGAAAAGTGAAGTTTGCACTTTTAAACGGAATCGGTGCCGTAAAAATCGACGAAGAGATCGAAAATGACCTGATTTATAAGGCTTTTGACGATTATAAAAACTAAGATTTTTTTAATAAAAATTGTTTTTAAAAACGAGCTATTATTTTTTACATTTGTCGCGATGAAAAATAGTCAGAATCCTCATATCCCCAATAGCGGAAACACCCGGAAAAACAGATCCTTGTCCAAAATGCAACGGATTATTTTTTCTATTAAAAGTGTCCGTAATTTTGACATTTTCCTTTTTACCAATCCGCTGCATGAAAAACTGCAGATTATGTACGCTAATATTAGAGTTTGAAAAGTGCGTTATACTAAGGAATCTTTTTTTAAAGAATTTATTATTATAACCTAAAAAGCACTTATTAAAATGAACACAAAATATTACGACCTGATCAACCAGACTTTCTATTTTCCTCAGGAGGAATTTACATTAAATAAAGACAACCTTCAGTTTCACAATATCGATTTGATGAAATTGGTTGAACAATACGGTACGCCGTTAAAGTTTACGTATTTGCCACAGATTTCCAACAACATTAATAAAGCCAAAGGATGGTTCCGTAAGGCTATGGAAAAACACAAATACGAAGGGAAATATTACTATTGCTATTGCACCAAAAGTTCACACTTCGAATTTGTGATGAACGAGGCTTTTAAAAACAATATTCATATCGAAACGTCTTCGGCTTTCGACGTGAATATCGTGGAAAACCTAATGACACAAGGTAAAATCAACAAAAACACCTATGTTGTTTGTAACGGTTTTAAACGTGAACAATATATTGATAATATTGCAAAACTGATCAACAACGGTCATTCGAAAACGATTCCGGTAATCGACAATTATGAAGAATTGGATTTATTACAGGAAAAAATCGAAGGTAAGTTTAAAATCGGTATCCGTATTGCGGCTGAGGAAGAACCAAAATTCGAGTTCTATACCTCTCGTTTGGGAATCGGTTATAAAAACATCGTTCCGTTTTACAGAAAGCAAATTCAGGAAAACAAGAATGTGGAACTAAAAATGTTGCACTTCTTTATCAACACCGGTATCCGCGATACGGCCTACTACTGGAATGAGCTTTTAAAATGTATGAAAGTATACATCGCATTAAAAAAAGAATGCCCTACTTTAGACAGTCTTAATATTGGCGGTGGTTTCCCTATTAAAAATTCTTTGGCTTTCGAATACGATTATGAATATATGATCAGCGAAATCCTAAACCAAATCAAAATTGCATGTGACGATGCCGATGTTCCGGTACCGCATATTTTTACCGAGTTTGGTTCGTTTACCGTTGGAGAATCCGGAGGTGCAATCTACCAAGTGTTATATCAGAAACAACAAAATGACCGTGAAAAATGGAACATGATCGATTCGTCTTTCATTACCACTTTACCGGATACCTGGGCAATTAACAAGCGTTTTGTTATGATGGCCGTGAACCGTTGGAACGATACCTACGAACGGGTATTATTAGGTGGATTAACCTGTGACAGCGACGATTATTACAATTCTGAACAACATATGAACGCGGTTTACCTTCCGAAATACAACAAAGAAAAACCATTGTATATCGGTTTCTTTAATACCGGAGCGTATCAGGAAACGATTGGTGGTTTCGGAGGTCTACACCACTGTCTGATTCCACAACCGAAACATATCCTGATCGACCGGGATGAAAATGGCATTGTAGCTACCGAAGTATTTTCGGAACAACAAACTGCCGATGAGGTATTGAAGATTTTAGGGTACGAGAAAAAAGAAAAATAAATTCAGTATGTTTGACTTTTCTACAAAAGCAGACATTAACTTTAAATAATTAAGAAATGAGTAAAGGACCAATCAGTCAGTTTATTGAAAAGTATTATTTACATTTCAACTCTGCGACGGTAGTTGATGCGGCCAAAGCCTACGAAGCGCAACTACAGAACGGTGCAAAAATGATGGTGACATTAGCCGGAGCTATGAGTACAGCAGAATTAGGAAAGATTTTTGCTGAAATGATCCGTCAAGATAAAGTACAAATCATCTCCTGTACAGGAGCCAACCTGGAAGAGGATATCATGAACCTTGTAGCACACTCACACTACGAGCGTGTTCCAAACTACCGTGATTTAACACCTCAGGAGGAATGGGATTTATTGGAAAGAGGTCTGAACCGTGTAACGGATACTTGTATTCCGGAGCACGAAGCTTTCCGTCGTTTACAAAAACATATCCACAAAATCTGGAAAGATGCAGAAGATGCCGGAGAACGTTATTTCCCGCACGAATTCATGTATAAAATGCTACTTTCAGGATGTTTGGAAGAATATTACGAAATCGACTTAAAAGACAGCTGGATGTATGCTGCGGCAGAAAAAAACCTACCAATTGTTGTTCCGGGATGGGAAGACAGTACCATGGGTAATATCTTCGCTTCCTACGTAATTAAAGGCGAATTAAAAGCGACGACCATGAAATCGGGTATCGAATACATGACGTTCCTTGCCGACTGGTATACAAAAAACAGCGACAAAGGTGTTGGTTTCTTCCAAATTGGTGGTGGTATTGCCGGTGACTTCCCTATTTGTGTGGTTCCGATGTTGTACCAGGATATGGAAATGCACGATGTACCTTTCTGGAGTTACTTCTGTCAGATCTCCGATTCAACTACAAGTTACGGTTCGTATTCCGGAGCAGTTCCAAATGAAAAAATCACTTGGGGTAAATTAGATATAAATACACCAAAATTTGTAATCGAATCGGATGCAACTATCGTGGCACCGCTTATTTTTGCTTACTTATTGGATATGTAATTTTTAATGTTTGCCCTAAAAAAAACAGGATTTTTTATTTGAAAATACGATTTAGGATATTACATTTGAAACAACAACAAGCATTAAAAAACAACGAATGAAAAGAGTAATTGTAGATTACGCTAAATTAACAAATGAAATCTTAACGCTCCTAGTTGAGAAATTTCCAGACGGATACGATGATTCTGATGTTATCCGTTTTAAAAATGCTAAGAATGAAACAGTTGAAGCAGTTGAAGTACGAACTGAAGATACAATCTACTTAGTAAAAGTAAGTACTAAACTTGCTGACAGAATTGAAAATTTCGACGATGATGAAGATGATATCGCAGCAGAAGATACATTAGACATCAAAGGACTTGACATCGAAGATGGCGAGGATGACGACGCTAAAAAGTCGAAACCATCCAAACCTAAAAAATCTCAAGATGACGGAGATGAGGATGATGAAGATGATGAGGACTACGATGACGAGGACGATGATGAAGATCGCGATTATGACGAGGACGACGAAGAAGACGATGATGAAGAGTAAACCTTTCGGATTACAAACAAAAACCCATATAAAAAATCCTGATTTAGAAAAATCAGGATTTTTTTATTGTAAATCAAATCATAATTGAAAAATGGGATTAGCACTACAACACTACTCTGGTTTATAATAAGCAATGGCTATCCTTCTTCGTTTTACAGATCGATGCTATTTAAACAGGAAATAGAATATAGAAATTGATTCAGCAAAGTTTGCCAAAGGTAAAACGGATCTTATAACAGTCCGTTGTATTTCCGAACAAACCATTCTACCGCAAGACTTACTATTAAAATGATCAATAAACCTTTCCAATCGATTAAAGGCGATTGTGTAATTACGGCTTTTTGTACCGGAACATAATTCGGATTTTCGGATAAGACTTTGATTAAAGCATCCACCTGATTCGGATAATAGGCTTTACCGTTCGTATTCGCAGCCAATTGTGTCAATCGCGCTACATCCGGGTTTACGAATTGTTTTTCGATTTCAAAATCCAATACTTCAAAGTTGCCGCTATACGATGTTTTGGATTGGTTTTCTTTTACTACAAATCCATACTGACCTGCTTCAAGTCCGTCGAGGTTTACTTTGTATTCGCCATTCCCTTTTAGGAAGTCGTAATTTTTAACCGCATTGGTCTTTTTATTTTTTAATTGAATAGTAAGACGGGCATTTTCGTCGAATTCGTAGTTTTTATTAAAGTATTGTGCTGTAATTTCGATGGTTTCACCGGAATTATAAAAGCTTTCATGTTGGACAACCAACGATTTTTTTAAGGCATTTGAAGCCAGAAATTGTATTGTTTTATCGATAAAAATATCGAATTGTTCAAACGATTTGGTTTTCAGATGACTTTCGACACGCCATTTCCAGATGTTTTCACCAAAAAGATAGGCATTTCGTTTCGCGCCGTTTTCAGTAAAAACCAATAGCGGATTTCCGGATACAATGTTGCGGATTCGGGATTGCAATAAAACATTCGCATTACCGGTAAGGGTTATCGTACCAAATGGATTTTGCAACGGTGGCATTTGTTCAAAACCAATATTATCCAAAGCAAAGGCATTAAACTGCGGATTAAAATCGGCTGAGAAATCTTCTTTCTGACTACCCATTCTAAATTGAACTGCCGATTGCGATTGGTTTAACAGATTAAAATCCGTTTGCAAACCGGTGATCGTCCAGGTATTTAATTGCAAGTTTTTATTTAATTCCAACAGCTTTTTAAAATCCGCATTTGGTTGATACAAAACCAAAACATTGTAATCATTTAATGAATTGATTTCGTTTGGATTAACGATAGTTACTTTACGTTGTTGATTCGATTCGATTGCACGCTTTAACGCTCCTAAATCGGGATGATTTAAAGACGAAACCAATGCAATTTCCGACCGTTGATCGATAACTTCTACCGCAAAATTCTTGGTATTGTTGTATTTGTTTTTTTCGTTTTCGGCCGACATAATAACAGCTTTGTACGTCTGCACACCTACTTTATCAGCGTTAAGCAAAACCGAAATTACCTGCGCTTTTTTAGACGGACCAAAAGTTACATTTTGTTTATATACCGTTCCATTACCTTGCTGAATACTAAAAACGGCATTGACATTTTTGGTTCCGCTATATTGTAAAAAGACTTCAACCGGGAATTTATTTTTTAAAAATGCATATTTATTCACATTCAACTGGTTGATTTTCAAATCCAGGAATGTTGTTGTATCACCTAATACTAACGGAAAAACGGTTGTATTTTGCTGAAAACTATACACATAATCATTTCCAATCGTCTGATTCCCATCGGTCAGCACTACTACCGGATAATTCTGATTGCGGTAAAATTGCTTTAAATTTTGAGCTACCAGATCAATATGTGTTTGTTTTCCTTTAAAATCGGGTTGTTTTCCGGCTGAAAAATCGGCATCGAAAGTATACAATTGCACATCGTATTTCTCTTTTAAAGCACTGTTCTCTGCTATTTTTTCGGATAGTGATTTGGCCAGATCGCCCTGTTTTAGCTCGTGAATCGATTGGGAATTATCGACAATTACCGGCAAAGGTGTTTTTACATCCTGATAGGTTTTTCGGGAAATAACCGGATTGATCAGTAATATAAAAATGGTCAATAACGTCAGAAAACGTAAAAAAGCCAGAAACAGGTGTATTTTCGACCTGTTCCCGGCTTTGTATAAATATTGGTAAAACGCTAAACCAAAAGCAACACTAATAGCTAATATCAGCAATACAATTGTAGATGTTGTCATTATATATATTCGCTATTAAACTTTTAATTTTTAAGGTTTTACATTATTTCAATTAATAATTATGTCAACATACCTCCGTCAACATTTAACACCTGGCCGGTTACATAAGCACTCATGTCAGACGATAAGAAAACGCAAGCATTGGCTACATCTTCCGGAGTTCCACCTCTTTTTAACGGAATGTTTTCTCTCCATCCTTTTACAACGTCTTCGTTTAATTTGGCTGTCATTTCTGTTTCGATGAATCCCGGTGCGATTACGTTACAACGGATATTTCTGGAACCTAATTCCAAGGCTACCGATTTTGAGAAACCGATTACACCTGCTTTAGAAGCCGCGTAGTTAGTTTGTCCAGCATTTCCTTTTACTCCAACCACCGAACTCATATTGATAATAGAACCCGCACGGTTTTTTAGCATAATCTTCTGAACCGCTTTCGTCATGTTGAAAACCGATTTTAAGTTTACATCGATTACGCTGTCGAAATCCTCTTCCGAAATACGCATTAAAAGGTTGTCTTTTGTAATTCCCGCGTTATTGATCAGAATATCAACATTTCCGAATTCTGTAATTACATCATCTACTAATTTCTGAGCTTCATTAAAATCGGCTGCATTCGACTGGTATCCTTTTGCTTTTACACCCAAAGCCATTAATTCGTTTTCTAAAGCTTTTGCTGCTTCGGCAGAAGCACTATAGGTAAAAGCTACATTAGCACCTTGTTTTGCAAATACTTCGGCTATTCCTCTTCCGATTCCTCTACTCGCTCCTGTGATGATTGCGGTTTTTCCTTCCAGTAATTTCATATTACGATTAAGTTTGTTTATTTGAAATAAGTAACAAATATAACAATTCGGTTTTTAATCTGTCTGTAATACCGCTAAACTTTAAAGAATTTATTGGTTAATCGATCCCAATAACGGCTATAGATCGCTATAAGTGTAAACAAAAACAGAAAGACGACATACCAGGTATTTCCGATCAGATCGAAAAAGCCAAGTTTTCCACCGGCAAAGTTCAGTAATAACAGTACCTGAGCGCCATATGGCAGAATCCCTTGTACCACACAGGAGAAGATATCGAGTATGGTCGCCGTTTTACGCGGACTCAGATGGTATTCGTCGTTGATTTCTTTGGCAATACTTCCTGTAATCACTATCGATACCGTATTATTCGCAATGGCTAGGTTTACAAAACTCACCAACGCACCGATACCCAGTTGTGCCGATCGTTTATTTTTTACTCTCGCTTTGACCGTCTTTAGTACGTAGTTGATCCCTCCCGCCTGTTCGACAAGCGCGGCCAATCCGCCGGTTAACATCGACAACAGGAAAATGTCGGTCATACTGGTAAATCCTTCGTAGACAATTTTTGTAAAATCCAATACCGCAAAGTCATTCCCCGCTAATCCAATGATTCCCGCTACCACAATACCGGTTAGCAGTGTTACAAAAACGTTTATCCCTACTACTGCCAAAACAATTACGAGTATATAAGGCAACAGATTGATCCATTCGTACGTTCCTTTTTCGATCACTACTGATGTCGCTTCGCTGTTAAAACCAAAAAATAACAATAGTAAAACGGTGATCAACGCCGCCGGTAAAGCGATAAACAAATTGACTTTGAATTTATCTTTCATTTCACAACCTAACGATTGGGTGGCTGCAATGGTTGTATCGGAAATAATCGACAGGTTATCCCCCAACATCGCCCCGCCTAACAACGATCCGCCAATTAATGGTAAAGAAGCACCACTTTTATCAGCCAGATTAACCGCTATAGGTCCTAATGCCACTATCGCACCGACCGAAGTTCCGGTTGCTGTAGACAAAAAGGACGCAATCAGGAAAATACCCAACGGAAAATATTCCGAATTAATATGATTGATTCCCAGATTCACAACCGAATCGACACCACCCATAGCCTTCGTCACACTGGCAAAAGCCCCGGCCAATAGGTAAATAAGACACATAGTCATGATTTTACTGTCGCCACATCCTTTGATCAGTGTGTCGACTTTATCGGAAACAGAGGGTTTAAATAACAGAAAGGCTGCAATAATTCCGGTTAACACCGCTACCGGAGACGGAAAAGCGTAAAAATCGTCCAGCAGTATTCCGGCTCCTAAAAAAGTAAAAATAAATACGAATAACGGCAGTAAGGCTAACGCGCCGTTTTTTGTTTTGTTTTTTTTCATCATCGATTGCTTAGAAATTAAATAAGCTCACGAGACAAGCAAAACTGAACCAGAAAATAGTGTATGAAAAAATAACAACATTTTTTCCAACAGAATTGGCTTATCGTTTTAGCACCTTGCTTGTTGTTGCAGGTTGCTATCTCTTATGAGATTCGTGATAACTGATGCAAATATAAAAGCTTTTTTGCTCAATTATCACTTAATACGCTTTTTTATTAAAAATAAACCATGTAAGAACAATTATTCAACATTTGACAGTACCTTACTTCTTTTTATACATGTCTTACACTATTATTGTTTTTTTCCGTATCAATCGATAGCGAACAAAAACCAAAATACTGGCAAATCTGTAGTGCAATATTCGGAACCGAGAGTGCTTTAAGGGTTTCTTTTATTATTTTCAGAAGTTTTTCAATTTCCGTACGTGTGCCTCCAAAAAAATCTTCGATTCCTTTGATAAATTCAGAAGCCAAAATCAAAGCTGGTATATCTGCAATATCGATGAACCCGGTGTAGGACAATAAGGTATAAAGCAGTATCATTACTGCTACTTTACAAATCAAGCATTTATTAAATAGAGGTCGGAATTTTCGAATATTCTCGTTAAAAACTGCAACGAAATCATCATTAAACCGAACTCTTTTTAAAATCTTTATGTTAAAATTATTCATCAAAGAGGCGTACGGATTTTCAAAAAAAGAATCCCTGTTTTCAGCGTGATCTAAACTGATTTCCAGTTTTTTCATTTCCTCTCGTAGGTTTTCGATTTCGTCGTTCGAAAAAGGCTGAAATGCGTATTGTTGTCCTTCCATATTGTTATTTTTAGTTCTGTTATCTTTATTTGTAATATAAATATAGACAATTTGTGCTATCTTAATTTTGTTATCAAAAATAATTACCTGATTTACAACACCATAATCACTTTAAAAATAAAACCTCTTACCCTTTCTATTTTAATATCTTTGATAACATTCTTTTTATGATGATAACACAATTGTTTCCTATATGAATGCTATCGAAACTTTATATACTTTATTATTAGAAAACAAGCTTTGGGAAACCGAAACGATTTTTAAACGAAATGCTTACCTGATAACCGAAGGCAGTCTGGATTCGACTGTTTTCTTTATTGTTGAAGGTAGCGTCCGGGTGTTTACCGTTGACACGGAAGAAGAAAATACCATCCGGTTTGGTTATAAAAATTCGTTTGTTACGGCCATTGATAGCTTTTTCACGGACAAACCTACACAGTTTTATATTCAGGCACTGAAAAAATGCACCGTTCGAACCATCTCAAAAAGAAGTCTGCTGAATTTTATAGAAAGCGATCTAACGCATTTAAAATTATGGAATACAATACTCGGTCAGCTGATACTCCAACAAATGGAACGGGAAAGAGATCTGCTAATGGCTTCGCCTGTCGATCGGTATAAAAGTGTTTTAAAACGAAGTCCGCAGGTTTTTCAGGAAATTCCGGATAAATACATCGCCTCCTATCTTCGTATGACAGCCGAAACTTTATCGCGCATTAAAAAGTCTTGATTTGTATCAATTTTTATTCGTCCGTCATATCCGAATTTTGTATAAATATTTAAACGATGGAAACAAAGCAACTACTGGACGAATTAACCACAATAACCAAAAGTAATATTGAAATTGCGAATTCTTTTAAAACTAATAATCCGAAAACACTTAACTGGCGGCAATCGGAAAAAAGCTGGAGTATTTTGGAATGTCTTGAACATCTGAATCGTTATGGTGATTTTTATCTGCCGGAACTAAATCGTTGTATTGCAAAAGCCCGTTATAAAAAGCCGCGATTGTTTTATAAAACCGGAGTTTTAGGCGGTTATTTTGCCCGAATGATGAAAGCGGAAAGTCAGTCAAAAATAAAATCATTAAAAAGTTATAATCCTATTGGAAGTCAACTGGATCAAGGTGTTCTGGATGTTTTTATTACGCAACAGGAAACGTTATTGCTTATTCTTGATCAGGCACAGCAAGTTGATCTGATCAAAAACAAAACTGCTACTAGCCTGAGCAGGCTTATTCGTTTGCAATTGGGCGATACCCTATCGTTTCTAATTTATCATAACGAACGTCATATCAAACAGGCTTCGAATGTTTTAAAACAGTATTCAACAAATATTTAATGATCCAATATATAACACCTGACAGGTTTTCGAAACCTGTCAGGTGTAGCAAATAGCGATAAAAAAAGGGCCGTCTAAACAGACAGCCCTACATTTTTATAGTAACCGGGAATTAACCCAATACTTCTTTTACTTTTTTACCGATTTCAGCCGGAGAATCTACTACGTGGATTCCGTTTTCTCTCATGATACGTTTTTTAGCTTCCGCAGTATCATCAGCACCACCAACAATCGCACCAGCGTGACCCATTGTTCTTCCTTTCGGAGCGGTTTCACCAGCGATAAATCCGATTACTGGTTTACGGTTTCCGTCAGCTTTGATCCAACGTGCTGCATCCGCTTCTAATTGTCCACCAATCTCTCCGATCATGATGATACATTCTGTTTCCGGATCGTTCATTAATAATTCTACCGCTTCTTTCGTTGTAGTTCCGATGATCGGGTCACCACCAATTCCGATAGCTGTAGTAATTCCTAAACCTTGTTTTACAACCTGATCAGCTGCTTCGTATGTTAAGGTTCCTGATTTAGAAACGATACCTACAGTTCCTTTTTTGAAAACGAAACCTGGCATGATACCAACTTTAGCTTCACCCGGAGTGATTACACCCGGACAGTTAGGTCCAACTAAACGACAGTCTCTGTGTTTAATATAATCATAAGCTTTAATCATATCGGCTACCGGAATACCTTCTGTAATCGTGATGATCACTTTGATACCCGCATCCGCAGCTTCCATAATTGCATCAGCAGCAAAAGCTGGCGGAACGAAAATGATAGTTGTATCAGCACCTGCCTGATCAACAGCGTCTTTTACCGTGTTGAAAACCGGACGGTCCAAATGGGTTGTTCCTCCTTTACCCGGAGTAACTCCACCTACAACGTTACTACCATATTCAATCATTTGCGTAGCATGGAAAGTTCCTTCGCTACCTGTAAATCCTTGAACAATTATTTTAGAATCTTTATTTACTAAAACACTCATGATATTTTTTTTATATTATTTTTAAAAACTGTGTTGCAAAAATAGGGTTTTGAACGTAATCGAAGAAAGTTTTTTCAAACTTTTATCGGCTAATTTTTATTTTTTTCGCCTAGTTCAACTGGCTCATCTGGTAAACCTTATAGAGCTTATCGTCTTTTAGTTCACAGATCACCATAAAATGCGCTAAAACCATCTCTTCGTTTGGATTTTCAATTGGTGCCACATAATGGGTATACTGTAGCGATACCTTATCATTGTCTTCCAAAATATGGTTGATTTCGATTCTTGATGCGATATACGATTTACTCAGTTCTGTTGCCAGTTCCAGTAAATCCTGCTTGTCCAGTTGTAAAAAGCCTTTGGAACTATGCCAGTTAAAAATGATTTCATCGTGTAGAAACTCGTCCATTAAACTTCTGTTTAACGGTCCATTTGACAGATAAAATTCTTTAACCCGCTCCTTATTCATTTTTATTGATTTGTGTTAGAATTTGCGGAATCTTTTTCACATAAGCAAGCTGTTTTAGTTTTTCCCTTGACTCTTCGGCCGGATAACCAAAATAAACTTTACCACCTTCCAGTGATTTCGAAACTCCGGACTGTGCCAGAACAACCGCTTTTTCACCTATGGTAATACCACTGGTAGTTCCCACTTGTCCCCAAAGTGTTACTTCATCTTCAATGATCACACATCCGGCAATTCCGGTTTGTGCCGCGATAAGACATTTTTTACCAATTACCGTATCGTGTCCGATATGTACCTGATTGTCTATTTTAGCGCCTTCGCGAATGGTTGTATCACCGGTAACACCTCTATCGATGGTACACAAAGCTCCGATACCAACGTTATTTTCGATGACCACACGACCACAGGAAACCAACTGATCAAATCCTTCCGGACGTTTTTTATAATAAAACGCATCCGCTCCCAAAATACTACCGGCATGGATAATCACATTATCACCGATTACCGTATCATCGTACAAGGTAACATTAGGATGAATCAGGCAGTTTTTACCAATCACCACATTATTTCCGATAAAACAGTTCGGTTGAATTACGGTACCTTCGCCAATAACAGCAGTATCCGAAATAGCAACTCCTGTTGCTTTAAACGGTTTAAAGTGACGTGATAATTTATTAAAATCGCGGAACGGATCGTCCGACAATAAAAGGGCTTTCCCTTCAGGACATTCCACTTCTTTATTAATCAGAACTATTGTTGCAGCCGATTGTAATGCTTTGTCGTAATATTTCGGGTGATCCACAAAAACAATGTCACCCGGTTCAACCACGTGAATCTCATTCATTCCCATTACCGGGAATTCGGCATCACCAATAAATTTACAATCAATTATCGCAGCGATTTCACGTAAAGAATAGGTTCTTGTAAATTTCATACTATAGTAAGATAAAATTGGGCAATATAAAATTGCCCAATAAAAATATAAATAAAATTATTCTTTTACCCGTTCCATATAAGAACCGGTAGCCGTATCGATTTTAATTTTATCCCCTTCGTTAATAAACAAAGGAACGTTAATCGAAGCTCCTGTTTCTACTTTTGCCGGTTTGGTAGCATTGGTAGCGGTATTTCCTTTAACTCCCGGTTCTGCATAGGTTACTTCCAATACTACAGATGCCGGCATATCTACTGATAATGGTGCTTCCGTTTCGGCATTGATCTGAACCATTACATTTTCTCCTTCTTTTAATAAATCCGGAGCATCAAGGATGTTTTTATTTAAAGCAATCTGCTCATACGTTTCCACATTCATAAAGTGAAAATCTTCTCCTTCCGCGTATAAAAACTGGAATTTATGTGTTTCTACCCGAACTACATCAATTTTGTGCCCTGCCGAAAAAGTATTATCCAATACTTTACCATTGGTTACACTTTTTAATTTTGTTCTTACAAATGCAGGTCCTTTTCCTGGTTTTACGTGTAAAAATTCTACAATTTTATAAATATCGTTGTTGAATTTGATACATAATCCGTTTCTAATATCAGCCGTACTCGCCATTTTTTATTTTGTTTGTTTATTTAAAAATCTATTTGCTTACTTATTAATATATACCGGTATACCCTTTCATTACTCCTCTTGAGGAGTTACGAATGAATAAAATGATTTCATCGCGCTCCGGAGTAGCTTCCATTTCGGCTTCAATAATGCTTAAAGCCTGAGTGGTATTATAATTTTTCTGGTATAAAATTCTGTAAATATCCTGAATTTCTCTGATTTTTTCAGTAGAAAAACCTCTTCTTCGCAATCCCACTGAGTTGATTCCCACATAGGATAATGGTTCTTTTGCAGCCTTTGTAAATGGTGGAACGTCTTTACGTAAAAGTGACCCTCCGGAAATCATGGCATGTTCACCGATATTGATAAACTGGTGAACTGCTGAAAGTCCGCCGATGATGGCAAAATCGCCAACCGTTACGTGACCTCCCAAAAGTACGCCATTTACAATTATTACATTGTCTCCGATATGACAATCGTGCGCAATATGCGCCGTAGCCATAATAAGACAGTTTTTACCTATTTTAGTAACACCGGATGCTATTGTTCCACGGTTTACCGTAACACATTCCCGAACCGTGGTATTGTCTCCGATAATAGCCAAAGAATCTTCACCTCCGAATTTTAAATCCTGAGGAACTGCCGAAATAACGGCTCCCGGGAAAATATTACAGTTTTTCCCAATACGGGCACCTTCCATAATCGTCACATTGGAACCAATCCAGGTTCCCTCCCCGATTTCAACATTATTATGGATCGTTGTAAAAGGTTCAATCACCACATTTTTCGCAATCTTTGCGCCCGGGTGTACGTATGCTAAGGGTTGATTCATACTTTGCTTGTTTAATTCTTTTTCACGATTTGTGCCATCAATTCGGCTTCGGTGACTAATTTTCCGTTGGAGTAAGCACTGGCCTGCATATGACAAATTCCTCTGCGAATTGGTGATAACAGGTCTAACTTGAATACCAGTGTATCGCCCGGTAATACTTTATTTTTAAATTTCACATTGTCAATTTTCATAAAGTAAGTCAGGTAATTTTCCGGATCCGGAACCGAACTTAAAATAAGGATTCCTCCGGTTTGTGCCATCGCTTCCACGATTAAAACACCCGGCATAACCGGCGCTCCCGGGAAGTGCCCCACGAAGAAATCTTCGTTCATCGTTACATTTTTCAAACCAACCACATGCGAATCGGACATTTCCAGAATTCGGTCTACCAACAAAAATGGTGGACGGTGTGGCAACATAGACATAATTTTGGTTACATCCATTAACGGTTCTTTGTGAAGATCATATACCGGAACCTGATTGCGTTGTTCTGTTTTAATAATTTTCGACATTTTTTTCGCAAATTGTGTGTTTACATAGTGTCCCGGTTTATTTGCGATTACTTTCCCTTTGATTCGGGTTCCGATTAAAGCCAGATCGCCAACCACATCCAATAGCTTGTGACGGGCGGCTTCATTCGGGTAATGTAACGTCAGGTTATCTAAAATTCCGTTTGGTTTTACAGAAATTTTTTCTTTTCCGAATGCTACTTTTAAACGCTCCATTGTTTCCTGCGATATTTCTTTATCTACATAAACAATAGCATTGTTCAGGTCGCCTCCTTTTATCAATCCGTGTTCCAACAAACTTTCCAGTTCGTGTAGGAAACTAAATGTTCTACAATCTGCGATTTCGGTTTTAAATTCACCGATCGATTTCATGGTAGCATTTTGCGTTCCCAATACTTTGGTTCCGAAATCAACCATAGTGGTTACCTGATATTCGTCGGCCGGCATCACGATAATCTCGCTACCCGTTGCTTCGTCGGTATAGGAAATCACTTCTTTTACCACATAAACATTTCGTTCGGCATTTTGTTCTTCAACACCGGCTTTTTCGATTGCTTCAACAAAATATTTTGATGACCCGTCCATAATTGGTGGCTCTGAGGCATTTAATTCAATAATAACATTATCAATATCACATCCTACTAATGCGGCCAGTACGTGTTCGGACGTTTGGATTTTAACGCCTTTCTTTTCAAGGTTGGTCCCTCTTTGCGTATTTACAACATAGTTGGCATCCGCTTCAATAATCGGTTGTCCTTCCAAGTCTACCCGTATAAAGGTGTAACCATTATTCACAGGAGCCGGTTTAAAGGTCATGGTTACTTCCTGACCTGTATGGAGCCCTACTCCTTTTAATGAGATTTCGTTTTTAATGGTTGTTTGCTTAACCATGGCTTAAATTTTGGTTTTATTTTGTTGCTATTTTTTTCGTTTTAAATCTTCAATATCTTTTACGATTTTCGGCAGGTTTTTAAAAACCACATAAGATTTGCTGAAATCGCCGTAATTAAACGCCGGACTTCCCTGTATGGTTTCAAAATCTTTTACACTTCGGGATACTCCGGACTGCGCCTGTATCTTAACATTGTTTCCAATCGTGATATGACCTACGATACCTACTTGTCCGCCGATCATACAATTTTTACCGATTTTAGTCGATCCGGCTACTCCGGTTTGCGATGCAATTACGGTATTCTCACCGATCTCCACATTATGCGCAATTTGTATCTGATTGTCCAGTTTTACCCCTTTACGGATAACCGTCGATCCTAACGTGGCACGGTCAATCGTCGTACAAGCCCCAATATCGACATTGTCTTCGATGATCACATTACCAATTTGCGGCACTTTATTATAGACTCCTTCTTCGTTTGGTGCAAAACCAAAACCATCGGAACCAATAATTGAACCCGAATGGATCACACATTTTTTACCGATTTCGGTTTCGGAATAGACGCGTACACCGGCAAATAATATGGTATCATCACCTATTATTACATTGTCGCCCACAAAACTATTCGGATAAATTTTTACATTATTTCCGATTTTCACATTGGCACCGATATAACAAAAACTTCCCAAATACAGATTTTCCCCATACGTTACATTATCAGAAATAACCGAAGGCTGTTCGATTCCGGACTTCATCAGTTTTACCTGATTGTAATATTCCAGTAATTTGGAAAAGGATTTATAGGCATCTTCTACTTTAATAAGTGTCGTTGTAAGCTCCTGTTCCGGTTCGAAAGTAGCATTAACGATTGTAATCGTCGCCTGTGTGGTATATATATAATTAAGGTATTTCGGATTGGCTAAAAAAGTTAACGATCCCTCCGTACCTTCTTCTATTTTTGCTAATTTATAGACTTCGGCCGCGGGATTCCCAACAACTACTCCTTCTAAAATACCTGCAATTTGTTCAGCTGTAAATTTCATCCCGACAAAAATATAAAATTTAATTTAATCTAAACTTCCTAAAAGTACTTTTGGAAAACAGATATAGTATTTGGTAACCGGTTTGGACAGGGCTTTCAGATTCATTTGGTCGGATGCTTCCACAACATCTTCTACCGTTCGGTCTTTTTTCAGGATCCGAATCGGCTCCCCAGCTTTATTATAGGCCTGATTTTTAATTTTTCCTCTAAAAACAAAATACTCTGCTTCTTTTTCACTCATCGGATGTATCAGCAACCATCTCTTTTTTAGCACTTCCACTTCCGAATTTTCTACTTTTTCCGACACCATACGAATCTTAAGCAAATCGCGATTGATAATCATTTTACTTAAGGAAGCCAACACGAAATCATCGTGAAACTGCCATGTCTTAATCGCACTCATAATGTCAAAGTCATCTAATTGGGCGAATTTGTCCAGTATATCGTTATCAAAATCCTCTAATGTCACCTTGTGTGTCATAAAAAATTGTAATGGTTTGCTACATTCCGGAACCTGTCCTTTTTGTGCCAGTTCTTTGGCCCGCTTTAATATTTTAGTTAGCGTTAATTCTGCCACCACACTGGTTTTATGTAAATACGCCTGCCAATACATCAGTCGACGTGCACCTAAAAATTTTTCTACCGAATAAATTCCTTTCTCTTCGATAACCAACAGATCGTTTTCTACATTCATCATCTGAATCAGACGTTCGGAATTAATATTTCCTTCGGCTACGCCACTATAAAAGCTATCCCGTTTCAGGTAATCCAAACGATCCATGTCCAGCTGACTCGAGATAAGCTGCAACATAAACTTCCGGTGATAATCACCTTTAAATACCTGAATCGCCAAACTGAGCTTTCCTTCAAATTCTTCATTGAGACGGTTCATAAACAGCATGGAAATCTCCTCATGATGCACATCTTCCACAATACTGTGTTCCATCGCATGCGAAAAAGGACCGTGACCAATATCGTGTAATAAAATGGCAATATACAAAGCCGTTTCTTCCTCATCCGAAATAACAACACCTTTAAAACGCAATACCTGAACTGCTTTTTGCATGATATGCATACACCCCAAAGCATGATGAAAACGGGTATGATGCGCTCCGGGATAAACCAGATACGACATCCCCATTTGCGAAATACGTCGCAAACGTTGAAAATAAGGATGCTGAATCAGGTCGTAAATTAAGGTATTTGGAATGGTTATAAAACCATATATAGGATCATTCAGAATTTTAAGCTTATTGATTTGGCTCACCGTATAATTGAATTAGATTAACAAATATAAAATAAAAAACAGAAAATTATTTTCAATTTCAATCATATTTCGTCTTACCGCTGTTATACATCCAAAATTAGCTGCACGAATATTTTTATAAAACACTCATTTTGCGAATAAAAAAGTAGAATTACCTATTTTTTAAATCCGTTTTTTACCTAAATTAGTAGTACTAAATCACATAGTTATACGCAAAATGCGATTTATTAGAATTTCAAGATCCATTATCAACTTCTAATTTTTGCCTAATATGAGATTATCCCTTCTTTTTATCGTAGCTTTATCTTGTGTTTCTGTATTTGCTCAGGTCGGCATCGGTACTACAACTCCAAAATCGAGTCTGGATATTTCCATCGCAAACAGTCTAACTCCTACAAATACCGATGGAATTTTAGTCCCCAGAGTCAATAATTTTCCAGCTTCAAATCCCAGTGCTACCGGTTTATTGATTTATCTGGACGATACCGATAATAACGATCCGCAACCCGACGGTTTTTATTTTTGGAATAAAACACGATGGAATTATGTTTCCGGATGGAATTATTATGGCAACGAAGGGACTTCCCCTTCTACCGCTGCCATCGGAGTAGCCGCAAATGGCGATTATATCGGTACAAAAGACAATACCGATTTTGTAGTTGGAACCAACGGTCTGGAACGACTTCGCATTACGGCTGCCGGAAATATTGCCATTGGAAAAACCAATCCTACCAAACGTCTCGAGATTAATGCCAATAACGATTATGTGAAATTTGAAAATCTCGCTACCAAAACAACCTCTACTAAAACTTTTTTTATGGTGCGTGACACAAATAACGAGGTCGGTTTATCGGAAGTCGAAAATGTAGCCGGTCAATTAATACGTATCGGACTGAATACAGCGGCTTATGACACTACCGAAAAAGCCATCCGTTTTAAAGATAATAACGACGCTACCGAAATGGGCGGCAACAATTTTATCAATACCGTAACCGGAAGCTCCTTTACCGAAGGAGGCAATCAGCCAAGCGATAAGGATTTTATCAATTTACCTCCTGGAACTTATAAAATAACACTAAAAGCTTCCTATACCAATGGCAGTAGCGGCTTATTAAGTCTTTCGACCACCAATAATATCATCTTTCGTTTTTATGTAAACGGTACGGAATACTCCCGTCAGTATTCCAATTTTAACGCTACCGGACTTTTAAGCTTAGGGATTGCAGCCGACTTAGTAAAAAACGATTGTATTTTTACTGACTTTCTTACCCTGACAGCCGCATCTACTCCGCTTTATTTTTCGGTTCAAAACGATGGATCCGTACCTTATACAATTACCGGAAAATCCGGCAGTGGTTATCGTTCCATTATTCTTGTCGAACGTTTGCGTTAGCACTTTCCTCCCATATCTACCTGCCATTTCTTTATGATAAACCTTAAAGGAATGGCATTATTTTTCCTATTTTTCTTATAAAAAATAACGTCTTGCGATTTTTAGTAAATAATTGTGAAAATTATGTTCCCAGAAACCAAAAAAGTAATTATTTTTGTTCTGTTGTAAAAATTACGGAAAAACCGTAATTCAAATTCAAAATTATTTATATACGTAAATTAATTTCATTTTACAGCGCAGTTAAAAAAAGAACACCTTATTGTAAAAAAAACAATTTTCCTTACAATCATGGCATATTTTTTGACAAAATAGTTTAGGAACAGTTAATGAATTGATAATTATATTAGAACCTGAAAATGCAAGAGGGAAACATACAAACCGCGAAAAGTATCTTAACGCGTGTTAAAAAGGTCTTTAAAATAAAAACAGATGCACAATTAGCCGAATTACTGAATATTAAGCCGAACACCATCTCTAGTTGGAAGAAGCGAAATACACTCGACTATGAATCCATCATCGCGCAATGTAACAAAGCTAACATTGATCTGAACGAGATTTTCCTTGGAAATGAGAACTTCAACTTTAAGAAAAAAACAACACCAATTATTACGAAAGAGATGCTTTTTCAATATACTACCGGTGATTTAAATCTTGAAAGAAGCGATATTCCAACTATTAATATCCCATTTTTGCAACAAAAACGTTCGATGGTATTTCAGGTGAATACTTCCGAAATGGAACCGGATATTAAAGAAAATACTTTTGTAATCTGCGAAGAAGCCAGCGCCAACGATATTGCCAGCAATTCGTACGCGGTTTTGATCAGCAAAGAAAAAGGATTGTATATGTCTAAAGTTTTACAAAATGAAACTGACGAATCGCAATTAACACTTATATCACGAAAAGAGTCGATCTTTTCTGCTAAAAATGAGATCAAGAAAGACAAAATAGATGAGATTTGGAAAATAAAAGGTGTTCTTGATATCTTTAATTAAAAGGAGTCCACTGTAGAACTGCCCCAAATAGTGTCTAACTTTTTGAGGGCAGCTCTATAGTGCTCTTTTTTTACTACTTATCCAGCCAATCTCATTTTAAGGTCAGCTAGTCAAGTCTTTTATCTTTTTTTCTTTGCCGGAGCGGCACTTGCCGAAACGTTGTTTACATATTTTTTATCCGTTGGATTATAAGTCATACGGCTTTCCTGTGATTTGTTTTTTAGAATCACATCCCCTTCTCCGGTTAGTGTAAACTCAAAACCTTCTCTTCTCATTCGCTCCTGTGTTTCGGATGCATTTTGTCCTTTATCCAGAAATACGATTTCCTTAATTTTTGTCGTGGTTTGCACATTACTCAATATTTGTGTTTTGGTAGCCGGTTCCCATATTTCCGAATAGGTACTCAACGCCTCTTCGTTTTTGGTTTTGGTTTCGGTAACGTTTTTTTCGGTCCACGTAATACAACATAGCGGCGTGTCTTTTGCTTTAAAGGCTGTGATCTTACAGTCGGTAGGCAACGCTTTGTCGATCGCTTTTACCAGTAAAGTATCTTTTTTAGCTCCTTTTTCATTTCGGAAAACATAAAAAGTCTGTTGGTTTTTATTCTTGATCAATTCTGCGGTAAGATCATCTGCTTTTGCCAATACGGTTGTCTGACTTTTTGCAGCCGGTGCCTTTCCTCCTGCTTTTTTCTTCTGACTGTACATACCAACTGTAAACAGCAACGATACAGCCAAAATAACATATTGTTTCATAATGGGGTGATTTGGTTGAATATAGGCAATGTACAAAAAAAACAGTTACGAATGATTCCGAATATTTTTACAACATTTTTTTTGATTTTATATCATTTTATAAAGAACACAACAGTCACAACTCTCGTTAACACCGCTACAACTGACAGGTTTAAAAACCCGTCAGAAGCTTGCAGTGCTTAGGGAAACCCCACTTTATGAAAACTACTATTTTTTCAATTGTTTGAGTACTATTGTAATTTTAATTCGATATCGTACAACATACATTCATAAACATTCCTTAGTGCAATTTTCTACAGATGTTTAGAATTAATCCTGTTTTTAGGAGCACTATTCTCCTGAATTAACTGATCCAATCGGGCGATCATTTCGTCCTTCTCCCTTAACATCCGCTCGTACAACACTATTTTTTCCTGATGCAATTGCCTGATCTCCTCTATCGGATTGGTCGTAAACGGACTTGAATTTAAGTCTCCATTACCTCCTACACAACCATCGTTTTTTTCAATATTAAATGTATTGGTAATAATATGTATTGCCATATCGTCGTCAAGATTTTCGATAGCTGCTACAGGTATTTTAAATATTGCGGCTACCTGTTCCAGTATATCGGTATCAATAGTTTCTTTTTGCTCCAGTAAGGATACTCTTTTTTGGTTCCACTCTTCACCAAGGTCATAAGCCAAGCCTTCTTGTTTGATCCCTAACATTTCCCGAAAACGTTTGATATTCCTTCCCTGGTGTATTTTTTTATCAGATGTATCGAAATGTGACATAACAATATTGATTTTAGTGAATTGGCATATAGCAATTTACACTAAAAAACACGTTTTTATTCCCATTCAAAACGGACAATAAAGCCACTAATAGGCCAATACTGCTTGAGTACACCTGACAGGTTTTGTAGCACTAAAATGTTATCGTGCTGAAAAACCTATCAGATCTCAGGAGCTAATGTAATTAAAAACAGAACGCTGCGATAGGACAAAAACGGACAATATGATCAACTAAATAGCTAACAATGAAATACTTACAAAAAATTCCCTATAGCAACGAATTTATGCTCTTTTACCCTTTTTTTTGCAATTATAACGTTACAAAAAAGAATATAACATATTGATAATCAAAATTTTTATCATTTAAAAAGGACAACAATAAGACAATATCAGACATTGCTGGAAAAAGTCGGTTTTTTATACGATTTTAACACAAAACAGGTCGTAAAATGTCCACTCTTAGCCTCTACATCCGACAGGTTTTGGAAACCTGTCAGGTATAGAAGAAAAAAAAGGACCGTTTAATAACGGCCCTCTATTCTATTTTGATTTAAAAATCTTATTTGCTTAAAAACGCTAACACATTTTTTTCGATGCGCGCGTCGATATTCGAAATGTCGGCTTTTACAAACGATTCGCCTAAAATGTTTTCGTATAATTCGATATAACGATCAGAAACGGTTGCAATATATTCGTCGGTCATTTCCGGAATCTGTTGTCCGTCTTTCCCTTGAAAACCATTCGCGATTAACCATTGGCGTACAAATTCTTTCGACAATTGTTTTTGCGCTTCGTTGTTATCCTGACGCTCCTGATAGCCATCAGCATAGAAATAACGGGACGAATCCGGTGTGTGGATTTCGTCGATCAAAACGATTTTTCCGTCTTTTGTTTTTCCAAATTCATATTTGGTATCTACCAAAATCAACCCTTTGCTGGCCGCGATCTCGGTTCCTCTCTGGAATAAAGCGCGGGTGTATTTTTCTAAAACAAGATAATCTTCTTCCGAAACAATTCCTTTTGCCAGGATATCTTCACGTGATATGTCTTCGTCATGTTCCCCATTGTCTGCTTTAGTCGATGGTGTGATGATCGGTTCCGGGAATTTGTCGTTTTCTTTTAAACCTTCCGCAAGTGCTACACCACAAAGCATACGCTTTCCTAAAGCATATTCGCGTGCCGCATGTCCGGATAGATAGCCTCTGATAACCATTTCTACTTTAAATGGATCACATAAATGTCCTACGGCAACATTGGGATCTGGAGTCGCGATTAACCAGTTCGGCACGATATCGGCCGTTAACTGCATGAATTTCGTTGCAATCTGGTTAAGAATCTGACCTTTGTAAGGAATTCCTTTTGGCATTACGACATCAAAAGCCGATAGGCGGTCGGTAGCCACCATTACCAATAGTTCGTCATTGATATTGTACACTTCCCGTACTTTACCGCGGTATACGGATTTCTGACCCGGGAAGTTGAAATTAGTTGTTGTGATTGTGTTCATAGAACGCTTGTAGTTAGTTGTTATAAAGGTGCAAAAGTAATTAAAAACCCTACTGCTACCAAAAAAAACCACCCTTTCGTAAAGGCTGGTTGGTATAAATTTTAATCGTGATTTTCAATACTCACATAGCAGCAATGGTTTTCTTAACCACCCAGAGGTAAACCATATCTTTTCCGTCCAGATATAAAATACCACCGCCTTCCGTCTTTTAAAATCAATAAGACTTCTTTTAGTCCGGAAATGGTTCGTTTGAATTTTAATGTTTTGACCTCTATCTGCTAAAATTAGTGTACTTCAATTAATAATAATCATCAGAATTTTAAGAATTTTCTTAGGTTAGCAACAATTAATATTTTATTTTAGCGTCTTAATCATAACATTAACACCATTTTAAATTATGAAAAAAATTAGCATTTTAATTTTAGCAAGTGCACTGACCCTGACATCTTGTAAAAAAGAACAAACTGAGGAACAACCAAAAGAAACCACCACTAACATCGTAAGACCAGAGCCAAAAACAACTGTATCGGGTACTTCTTTTATAGATGAAAGTGAGAATACTTATGATAAGCAATTTCAAACAGGAAGTCATACAAAAGAAAAATATACTATAGTAAGTTATACTACAAATGCTAAATTCGCTGAAACAGATATCGAACATCGTGCGCCAACTGCAGACGAACAATTATTAGCGGTAAACATTGGCCTTGAGAGTCTTCTTTGTGATGGAAGGTTTTCTGGGATGAATACAAGTTTTTCTATTCATATAGATGATAAAGCAGAAGAAATACAAAAGTTTACTTCTTTTAAACCCGAATTTTACAAAGCAAATCCTAACGCTGTAAGTGTTGATACAAGCAATAGTCTGGTTTTGAAAAAAGGAGAGAAAACTGAAAGAGTATTTTATTTCGTAATCCCTAAAGATGCAGATCTATCTAAAGCTTATTTAACCCTGTACAGAGGAAGTGATATGGAAGAACTTAAGGTACCATTAAACCCGTAATTTTTGAAAACGTATTTATGTGAATAATTATGTACGAAATTAAGTCTTCACTATAAGATTGCACAGGATAAGATGAAAATTTTATCCTGTTTTTTTTACCTGAATTTTGAGTTTATTTTAAATACATAGTATTTGACAAACATAAAGATATTCGCGAAATGTAAATAAAAAAGCCCTCCCATTATCAGGAGAGCTAATTTTTTAATCAAGCCGGTTTAAGCCGGTATGTAATCCTTTAAATTTTAATCGTGATTTTCGATACTCTTATAGGCATCAATGATTTTCTTAACCAGTCGGTGGCGCACAATATCCTTATCGTCCAGATATAAAATACCAACTCCTTCTACGTCTTTTAAAATCAATAAGGCTTCTTTAAGTCCGGAAATGGTTCGTCGCGGCAAATCGACCTGACCCGGATCTCCGGTAATAATAAACTTGGCATTACGTCCCATACGCGTCAGGAACATTTTCATTTGCGAATGCGTCGTATTTTGGGCTTCATCCAGAATAACAAAGGCATTGTCCAACGTACGGCCACGCATAAATGCCAATGGTGCAATCTGGATAACTCCTTTCAGGAGATAATCTTCCAGCGTTTGCGGAGGCAACATATCGCGCAAGGCGTCGTATAACGGTTGCATATACGGGTCCAGTTTTTCTTTCATATCGCCCGGAAGGAAGCCTAAATTCTCGCCGGCTTCTACTGCAGGACGGGTTAAGATAATCCGCTTTACCTGCTTTTCTTTCAATGCTTTAACTGCTAATGCAACTCCGGTATAGGTTTTCCCGGTTCCGGCTGGTCCTACTGCAAAAACCATATCGTTTTTCATCGTGAAATCGACCAGTTTTTGCTGATTGGGTGTTAAGGCTTTGATCAGTTTTCCTCCAATACCGTGTACCAGAATCTTATCGTGATCGGCCATTTTTTGTTCGTCCTGACTGTTGGTCTGTACAATGCGTTCGATCACATTATCGTCGATAGAATTATACCGCGAAAAATGATTCATCAATCTATGGAACCGCACTTCAAACTCATCCAAAATTTCCTTTTCTCCGTAGGCTTTCAACAGCGTGCCACGGGCTACAATTTTTAATTTTGGGTATAATTTTTTAATTATCTCAAGATGAGCATCCTGAGCTCCCCAGAATTCTTTAGGGGTGATGTCTGTCAATTCGATGGTTCTTTCGTTCAAAAGCAACGGGATTTAATTAAAAAAATAAGTTAGCTTTGCATATCTCAAATCTAGCAATTTTTAAAGAAAGTTCCCTTAATAGTTATAAACAAAATGATGTCAATAATTACGCTTACTACCGACTTCGGGCTGAAGGACCACTTTGTGGGTTCGCTGAAGGGTAAGATTATTACGGAACATCCTGATGTGCAAATTATTGACATTTCGCACAATATCGATTTGTTTAACATCTCGGAAGCCAGCTATATTATCAATGCGGCCTACAGTAGCTTTCCGAAAGGAACCGTGCACCTGATCGGAGTCGATTCGGAGCGTACGTTCGAAAACAAGCATATTGCCATGCAATGGAACGATCATTATTTTATCTGTGCCGATAATGGTATTTTGAGTATCCTAACGCAGAAAATCGTACCACAAAAGATTGTAGAGATCAACATACACGATCGTTTAGCAGATAATGCAACCGATATGGATGTTTTTGTAAAAGTAGCCTGTCATTTGGCAAAAGGCGGTGTGATGAACGTCATCGGTCGGGAAATTAACAGCATCAAAGAAATCAGCGAACTTCAGGCAACTGTTACCACCGATTATAATGCGATTAACGGTGCCGTAGTTTATATTGATCATTTTGGTAACTGTGTTACGAATATTTCCCGAAAATTGATTCAGGAAACCGCACGCGGGCGCAATTTTGAGATCCGTTTCGGAACCAAGACCATTAAAAGCATCCACCAGAACTATTCCGACTTTAAAGTATCCGAGAAATTTGTTTTAAAAGACTACGAAGGCGAAAAGCTGGCGCTGTTTAACGAAGCTGATTTTCTCGAAATTGCCATCTACAAAAGTAACCCGTCTACAGTGGGTTCGGCGACCTCTTTATTGGGGCTGAAATTCCGCGATCGGGTGACTGTAATTTTCAAATCTTAAATTCCAAAAATTAATTCATAATTCCTTATGTTTGTACGCATCGTAAAAATGAGTTTCCATGAAGATAAAATTGAAGCTTTTTTAACGAATTTTCATGAAGTAAAGCAAAATATACGCAACTTCCCCGGTAATCGCTTTTTGGAGCTTTATCAGGACAAAAACAACCCATCGGTTTTCTTTACCTATAGTTATTGGGAAACGGAAGCCGATTTGGAAAACTACCGGAAATCGGAGCTTTTTATCGAAGTTTGGGCGTATACAAAGCAATTTTTTAATGCCAAACCCGAAGCCTGGAGCGTGGATAAACTGGTGAGTCTGGAATAAAATAAAACGTACAAAAAATAAATGAAAGCCTTATTATTAAGAGAGATCAAATCCTTTTTCGGTTCGCCGATAGGTTATTTGGTTATCGCTATTTTTCTATTGTTAAACGGCCTGTTCCTTTGGGTATTTGAAGGTGACTTTAATATTCTGAAAAGCGGTTTTGCCGATTTAAGTCCCTTTTTCACCCTATCCCCGTGGATTCTTATTTTCCTGATTCCGGCCGTTACCATGCGTAGTTTTTCGGATGAAAAAAAGCAAGGTACCATCGAATTGATGCTAACCAAACCGTTAAGTATCCGGGAAATTGTAAACGGTAAGTTTCTGGGTGCTTTTTTACTAATTGTAATTGCGATTATCCCAACGATCATTTATGTTGTGGTACTTTCTAAATTTGGAAACCCGGAAGGGAATATCGATATGGGAAGTACTTTAGGTTCCTATTTTGGTTTGTTGTTCCTGATCGCGTCCTATACGGCCATTGGAATCTTTACGTCTACCCTATCGGATAATCAGATTGTAGCGTTTATTATTGCCGTTTTCCTTTGTTTTGTTTTCTATTTCGGTTTCGAAGGAATGTCCGGTTTTATGGGCTCTTTCGGAAATACGGTAGCCAGCTTTGGAATGGATTACCATTTTAAAAGTATGAGCCGTGGTGTGATCGATACCCGCGATATTATCTATTTTATCAGTGTTACCGTACTATTCTTGTCGGCAACGGTTTATAAACTTAAATCTTTAAAATGGTAATGAAAGCGCAGCAAAAGAAAAACCTAAAACAATTCGGGATTACCCTACTTGCTCTGATTGCGGTAAACGTTATCGGGAGCTATTTTTTCAAACGTTTCGACTTAACGCAGGACAAACGCTATACGCTATCCGAAACTTCTTTAGAGATCATTAAAAGCATCGACAGTCCATTGTATATTGATGTATTTCTGGACGGACAGTTTCCGGGAGAATTCAAACGCTTACAAGCCGAAACCAAACAGCTTTTAGAAGAATACAAAGCCTATAATTCCAATATCATTTTCCAGTTTGTAAATCCGTTGGAAAAAGAAGAAGAACGGGAAGCAACCATGAAAATGTTATACCAACGCGGACTGACTCCTATCAGCATTACGGTAGACGATCGTGGTAAACAATCGCAGGAAGTAGTTTTTCCCTGGGCTATTGCGACCTATAATGACAAAAGCACTAAAATACAGTTGCTTAAAAACATGATGGGTGCAAGTACCGAAGAAAAAGTAGTGAGTTCGGTACAACATTTGGAATATGCCTTTGCCGATGCCTTTAATAAGATCTCAAAAAGCAAGGAAAAGAAAATCGCGATCATCAAAGGAAACGGAGAATTACACGAATTACAGATTGCCGATTTCCTAAAAACCATTCGCGAGAGTTATTATATCGGACCTTTTACATTGGATTCTGTAGCGAAAAACCCGGTAAAAACAGCCGCAGCGCTTAAAAAATATGATCTGGCCATTATTGCCAAACCCAGTGAGAAATTTAACGAGGAAGAAAAACAGGTATTAGATCAGTTTATCGTTAACGGTGGAAAAACATTATGGTTGGTCGATGCGGTTCAGGCCGAAATGGACAGTCTGTATAACGACAGTGGATCGATTCTGGCCTTTCCAAGAGATCTGAACCTAAACGATATGTTCTTTAAATACGGATTCCGAATCAACCCGGCTTTGGTAAAAGACGAACAGGCAGCACCGATAAAACTGGCATCCGGCGAACGCGGAAGTGCGACACAATACGAACAATATTTCTGGAAATATTCGCCATTTATCTATCCGCAATCGCAAAACCCGATTGTAAAGAACATCGAAGGGGTGCGTTTTGAATTTGCCAACCCTATTGACACGTTAAAAAATGGAATTAAGAAAACGATTTTGATGGAATCGTCGCAATATTCGAAGAGTATCGGTACGCCAGTTGAAGTTAGCCTGAATATGGTTACCGAAGAAACCGGACCAAAAGACTATGTCGGAGGTGGTCGTATACCGGTATCGGTGTTGTTGGAAGGAAAATTCCAGTCGATGTACGACAACCGTGTACTTCCGTTTAAAGACAGTACGTATAAAACTACCGGAAAAGCCGGAAAAATGATTGTGATTTCCGATGGCGACATTATTAAAAACCAACTGGATCAGGCTTTTCAGCCTATGGAACTGGGTTATGACAAGTGGACGAACAACCTGTATGGCAATAAAGAATTCCTTTTAAACTGTGTGAATTATTTGCTGGACGATACCGGACTTATTAACATTAGAAGTAAAGATGTCGATTTGCCGTTACTGGACAAACAAAAAGTGTACGACAACTACACGATCACCCAGATTCTAACTGTCGGATTACCAATAGTTGTACTGGCCTTATTTGGACTATTGTTCACTTTCCTGAGAAAAAGAAAATATTCCCGCTAGTTGTTAATAAAAAATGTTTTTTCATTAGACAGATTACGATATATTTGTGAAATGTAAAATGTAATACCAATTTTACAAACCTAAAAAAGAAAGATGATGAAGTTTATTGTATCCAGTTCATATTTATTAAAACAATTACAGGTTTTAGGTAGTGTTATCAACAGTAGCAATACCTTACCTATTTTAGATAATTTCTTATTTGAATTAGACAATAACCAACTTAGAGTATCGGCATCCGATTTGGAGACAACCATGTCGGCCACATTGGAAATCGATTCTACCAGTCAGGGAAGCGTAGCCGTTCCGGCCAAACTTTTACTTGAAATTTTAAAAACATTCCCGGAACAACCGCTAACCTTTACCGTTGAAGACAACAATACGGTAGAGATCAGTTCGAACTCCGGTAAATATGCGCTAGCCTACGCTCCGGGTGATGAATTCCCGAAAGCAGTAGTTCTGGAAGAACCTTCTTCGACTTTGGTTCCGGCAGAAGTATTGGCAACAGCAGTAAGTAAAACCATTTTCGCAGCCGGTAACGACGATTTACGTCCGGTAATGTCGGGAGTATTCTTCCAGTTTTCACCGGAAGGATTAATCTTTGTAGCTACTGATGCGCATAAATTGGTAAAATATGCCCGAACCGATGTAAAAGCATCGCAAGTGGCCGATTTTATCATGCCTAAAAAACCATTAAATATTTTAAAAGGTATTTTGGCGGCTTCGGATGCAGAAGTAAAAATTGAATACAACGATTCGAATGCGACGTTCTCATTTGACAATTATATTTTAACCTGTCGCTTAATTGATGGAAAATATCCGAATTATGAAGCGGTTATCCCGAAAGAGAATCCGAATAAATTATTAATGAACCGTACCCAGTTTTTAAGCTCTGTACGCCGTGTGGCGATTTTTGCCAATAAAACCACACACCAGATCCGATTAAAAATTGCCGGAGCGGAATTAAACATCTCTGCTGAGGATATCGATTACTCAAACAAAGCAGAAGAAAGATTGACCTGTGATTATCAGGGCGACGATATGCAAATCGGGTTCAATTCCCGTTTCCTAACCGAAATGTTGACGAACTTGCAATCGGACGAAATTATGCTGGAAATGTCTTTACCAAACCGTGCCGGGATTTTAACTCCGGTAGACGGACTGGATGAAGGCGAAACCGTAACCATGCTGGTCATGCCGGTAATGTTAAACAGCTAATCTTACGCTATAACCAACCCTTTATAACCAAAAGACCGCAAGACCTAATCGGATTGCGGTTTTTTATTTGATCAAGGTTTGTTATAATACGAAAATTTTAAACTAAATTCATCACACCTGACAGGTTTTAAAAACCTGTCAGGTGTGGACATAAAAATAACAACACCATGAAAATTCACAACTCATTATTCATTTTGCTGGTTCTATTTTTAAATAGTTGCGACCAAAAGCAAAAAAAGGTAGATAGACCCGATCCAAAAACGCCACAACAGGTTTCTCATTTAAAAGAAGAAGAACTCATGTTGCAAAAAATGTATCAAAAAATTGTAGCCTATCACTCCGATGGCAATGATATCCCAGTTGATTCTTTAGAAACGGTGAACGAAAAATTTCAAACGGCCTTTTTAAACAGTCTGACAAAAAATCCGGAGTCCATTCGCTATCCTTTTGATTCTTTAAAAAAGGAAAATATCGATATTGTGATCAGTAGTGATTCCTTATTTAAAATTTACAGCTGGAATACCTGGGAAGGCGGTACCATGCTGGACTTTATGAATTTGTTCCAATACCAATCCGGGACAAAAGTAAAAGCAAAATTATCGGAAGAAACAAATCCCGAAAACGATGATTATATTCCGTTTTATTCGGAGCTGTTCACGCTAAAAAACGGTACAAAAACGTATTATTTAGCGGTTAGCAATGGAGTTTATTCCTCCAAAGATGTGAGTCAGTCGATCGAAGTCTTTAGCATTGAAAATGGGGAATTAAAAAAAGAAACCAAACTGTTTAAAACAAAAGAAGGTTTTGTAAAAGAATTACGCATTGACTTTGACTTTTTTAGTGTGGTTGACCGACCGGAACGACCGTTGAAATTAATCAAATACGATGATCAGAAAAAACGGATTTATCTTCCGGTAGTAGCCAATGACGGAAGTGTAACAAAGGATTTTACCGTTTATACTTTTACCGGACAGTATTTTGAAGTAAAATAGTATACTAATAATATGGAAATTGAATTACAAAGACAATTGAAATCGGCAATACGGGCCGAAAAAGACAGTAACGTAGTTATTAAAATGCTCGATGACTATCCAACCGAAATTAATTTGGTTGACGGAACACCATTAAACCATGCTGTAAGTCGTAACAGAATCGAAATCATTAACTACCTGATTCAGAGAAATGCAAATGTCAATGCCCTGTATGACAAAAATTATTCGCCTCTGATGTCGGCCATTGATGGAAAAAATTTAGAGACCGCTACACTATTATTGAAAAACGGAGCTGATATCCACCTAAAAGATAAATACGGTAATGATGCGCTTTGGAAAGCCGTTAACACAAACGATCTGGAATTTATAAAACTGATAATTGAAGCCGGAGCCAATCCGTTTATTGGCGACAATCCCGAAAATTACAGCGCCTACGATTCGGCTAAAGATATGGGAGCCGATGAAATTGTTGCCTATTTCGACAGTTTGAAATAATTGTATTTTACACCTGACCCGTTTTAAAAACGGGTCAGGTGTAGCACATAGAAAATCATCCCCCATAAATATAAAATAAAAGCCCCGATGAGTTTATCATCGGGGCTTTTTCTATATCTTGATTTGGTAGTGTCTCACTTACACACTTTTTGGGATAGTGTCTTTAAAACAAAAAAACGCCAACAGAGATGTTGGTGTTTTCTTTTGTGGGTTGTAAGGTGTTGTAGCCGACGAACATCTTATTTATATTTTAATTATGTTATCCGTTTATTCCAAGGCAAACCTTCTTATAAAACGAATATGTTTCTTAATGTTACCGATTTCTTCCTGCATAAAATGTGGCAGTTTTTCTTCTAATAAAGAAGAAAGTTCTTTTCTTTCACTTTGAGTGCTTTTAAATGATTCATCAATAGAACCGAGAAACGATGAAAACATGGCCGTATCTTCTGCGGTTCCCAGAAAAACGTCCAGCGGTTCGATAAGCTTTTTATATTTTCCCAGACAAAGTGCCAGGACAAACAATATAACTTCTAGATCTTTTTCCTTAATTGCGCTTTCCCTGCTGATATAATCATGGGACTTGACTATACGATAAATATTTACAAACCGTTTGATCAGCCTTGGACTGCTACCTAATATTACAGCTATCTGCTCAATATTTGCTATTTCAATTTCGGAAAAATTTAATGCTTTAAATACAATCTGATCTGAAATACCCGAAGAATTTATAATAACAGGCGCCTGTTGCTGACTACTTTCATTTTGATTCATCGCCTGAATTTCCGTATTCTCTGTCACAGCTGGCTGTTCCGTTTGAGAAACCGTCGGGGTTGCAAGTGTCTGTACCTGAACAAGTCCTCTAAGCATACTTTTTATATTAGTAGTGTCTGCCATTCTTAAATGAAAAGGTATCTGAAAAATCTTTTCAAGGTAACTTCCGGGATCTATATTCTGATACTCTTTATCATTGCTTCCAAACTGTCTCTTGTATTTAGATACTAAGGCATTCTTCACCCAGACAGGATCAACTCCAACAACAATAATAAACAGAGGAAACGCCATTAAGAGATTCACGGCCTCAAGAACTTCTACCACTCTGTCTTCCGGACATCTGTCTAAATCATCTATATAAAGTACGATACGCTCTAAAGGCCGGTTAAATAATTCACTGAACTTTTTACCGTCTTCGGTATCAGAAATTTCCTGATTGTGACCGGTAAACAAGTCACTTAGTATTTCAAAATCTTTACGTATTGTTGAAACCAAACCTAAGTGCTTTTTATAGTCTTCACTTTGGCATCTCTTCTCTATGAATTCATATAATGCTTCTGTTGACAAAGCATTACCGATCTTAAACTCCACTGTTGATTTTACAATTTCTACCTTACTAATCTGGCTGGTTACAGCTTCAAGCTCATTCTTTTTATTTTCGATTTCAACCGTAAGCGCCTTTTCCTGCTGGTTAAATTCAAATAGGGCATTGTCTCTGCGCATGACATAATCCTCTTTAATCTTCCACATTTTGGCAAAAAAGGGCTTTGCACTACGATAAAATTTAACGGCATTGACATAAAATCCTCCAATATATGTAACCGCAAGCCAGAAACCGGGACCCGGAATAAAACTGTGAGAATCGATATAATCCTTTAAAAACCATAACAGAACAGGAACGCCGATAAATAGTGCAACAGTAATCGTAAACCATATTCTATTCACTTTTGCAGTTTGCGCTGTAGTGAAAAGCTTAACTGTCCCGGGAACAGAACGCAACTTTTTGTACATTTGCTCAGGTTTTGACCAATATTCCTCAGGAACAATTTTTTTGAAATCATCGATACTTTCAACTACACTTTTGTTCTCTGAAAGTGCGTTCTCGATTTTATCCTTTACTTTAAATTCATTATCTACACTTTCTAATACTTGTTTGAGTGACCTTTTTCGAAGTTCCTCTATCTTTTTATCTAATTCTGTTTTTGTTGTAATTTTTTTTGTTTCCAGCTCCTTAAGCTGATTTTCTATTTCGCTCTTCTGTCCTTCAAGCCCTGACAATTCCTGTTTGGTAACAGAAAGATCTTTTGTAAGTCGTTTTTCAATTTCATTTATATGATTTTTTGCATCACTGTCATTCGTTATATAATAATGAAGTCCTTCAAAAATCCTTGTTGTGATACTTGCCCATAAATTAGCATCCATATACGACCAAGCATTGAAATGGACATGTATAATTCCTTCACAGAAATAGCCATTATCCGAATCCGATAACTTTTCAATTTGTGTCCTCAGTTTCTTCATAAAAAAACTTTTACCAGAACCCCAACGCCCCAACAATGCCGTGGCTAGGGGTGGCTGAAAGCTCTTTGCAGCCAAAAGCAAAGCAAAGGCATTTACATCGGGCATAATATCCAGATAATCCTCTCCCGAATCCGCGTCGCTCGCCAATCCTGCTATATGCGTCGAATCCGTTACTTCCTCAGGCGCTAGAAATTCAAGAAGCACTTTTATACTATCTGCATTAATATGGCTTAGGATCGTTGCAACGTCTACGATAGAAGGCTCTGCAATTGTAGTACGATAATATCCGAGATCTTCTATATCAATTTTAAAATCTCTTAGTAACCACTCCACGGCCACACGCATTCCGTTGTTAAAATTTCCTTTGACAATTCCAAATCCCTTAAATCTTAAAAAATTTCTACCATCTCTGGTTGAATAAGTCGATTTGTGGATTACTATGTCTCCTCCTTTTATCCTATTAATAATATGGCTGTACTTTTCATCGTATCCACTTTCCCATATTCCCTCACTATAAAAACGTTCTGCCTGATCATTGCCATCCCAAGATGAACCTACTAAAAAAACGCTGAGTCCTTCGGACTTGATTAACTCCATCACCTTACTAGTCGTATCATGATTTCTTTCGGAGGACAATTCATCGTAAAACTCTTTTGCTTTCTCATCATCCGGAAGTGCCACTACTAAATTAAGTTCCTGTCCTGAATTTATATCTTTTAACTCATTAAAAACACTTAAAATAAGTTCCCAACTTTCCTGATATGTAAGTCCGCCAACTCCTGTTCCCATGAGTGGTAACCATGCTCTACCATTTTCGAAAACATTGAGATTATTTTTTATAGCTTTCAACAGATTTTCTCTAAGCAATACCTTAGTATCTCTCCTTTGGGCAACTGTAACAACAAAAAGTATCCTCTTTTCATTTAACTGAAAAAGATCGTAGCCTTTTTTAAGATCCAGCTGTTTCAGTATTTTCTGATCATAGCCATATTCATTTAAGACAAAAGTGTTCAGAGCTCCTGGGATACCTATTTCATCTATGGAGACAATTGCCAGTGAAGCCTCTGTCGGTGGAACATTAAAAGCAATCTGATACGAAATTTTCATAGTACTAAAGAAAAGAGTGGTTGGTCGTTAATATAAAATGTAACACAATTGTGATAAATAGTTTAGAATACTGAAATTTGATCATTTTACAGTTTCCAATTCGAAAAGGGATTAAAGGTCCGAAAAGTTATGGTACTGAAAATCGACTTAACGTACATAATGACCTGCGTCGCCCTTGGAAAATATAGTAAATTGATTCTCTTTAAAGGTGATCATTACGAAGCTCCCGAAAATTGCCGGAATTGTTTAATCAAACCGTTTTGATTTTTTTTGATCAAAAAACGCCAATAGAAATGTTGTCGTTTCAGTGTAGACAAACAATCACGAGAATATAGTACTAGTCAATTTGCTTATTATAAACTAAGTCATTGAAATACGTTACAAAATCTTTTTCCTTCGAGAAGTTTGGCAAATTATATTTTTTAGGATAAACAGTAGGTTGCATTAAATAGGCATTATAATACAAGAAACCAATTTTTGTCGAAAGACTATTTAATTCAATAAATTCCAATTTTTTAGTGTGATTAATTTCAGCTATTACTATCGGAATCTCCCTTAACAAATTAAAATATGCCAGTTGTGTAATATTGGAATAAATCAAATGATTTTCACTAGATTCTAATGCTTTCAATATTTTTTCTAAAACCAATTTGTCAGCTTTTAGATTTTCAATTGTAATTGTTTTTAAATTTTTAATTTGTAAGGAATGAAATATTAAATAAATGCTTTTGAGACTCTCAATTCCTCTTGAAAAATTAAAAAAAAGATTTCTTTTTTCTTCACCAAATTTAGCCTTTGCCATTTTCCAATTTTTATACGATAAAAAAAAGGAAAGGCTTGCAATAAGCAATGAAATTGCTGAGATAACTAACGACAAATTTTCTTTAAATAATTGAGCTATCATATTACGTAAATTAAAGTTTATTTCATTTTACCAACTCCCATAACGATTATAAATCGAATTACCTTTTTATTATTTTGTTTATCGACTTTATATACTCTGACAAAATAATACTATTGGAAATGAAAGAACGTAATTTATAGATAATAAAGCAATACGTGTTTTTACCTAATTTAATCATTATCAAAATATTAAAAACAGGGAAAGTGTGCTTTTCTACTATATTAGATATTTTGAATGATTATAAAAAAATATTTAATACGGTAAATGAAGTAATGCCGATAGCGCGGATTTGTAATCCGCGCTTACTAAGAAAGCCAGAATACTATAAACCAGCTGAACTAATCGAAAAAGGTATAAAAATCAAAAAATCCAACATAAATGTTGGAGTTTCCTTTGTGGGCGATGAGGGGTTCGAACCCCCGACCCCCTCGGTGTAAACGAGGTGCTCTGAACCAGCTGAGCTAATCGCCCTTATGCTTTCGTAATCCGCAATTATATTCCTGATTACGGGTGCAAATATAGGCAAGATATCCGGTTTCACAAGGCTTTTCCCAAAAAAAATATTCTTTTTTATTCGATTCACTTTTGCTCAATCTATATTAATCCTGACGTTAACCCTAATATACTTATTACCAGTATCTTCTGTTTAGGTTTCGAAAATGCTTCCTTTAAAAAAACAGAAAAGGCAGCTAATTACGCGCAAAATTATATAACGGTTAAAAACAAATTATTCAAAAGTAGCAGTATAATCGACCAGACCATCTAAAAACGCGGTAAAAGATGCTGCTATTTTTGTCAACTCGACTTCCGAATAATAAACAAAAATACTTCCATATTCCTTTTTATCTAGGGACATTGCCAAATAACCGGCTTCTATATAACCGATACTAAGATAATTTTCCGGTAAATAATCTTGCTTTTCTACTAGTGGCGCACCATATTTTATAGACTTAAAACGGAAAAGAAGGATACCATCGTCTGGTTCTCCAAAATAAAGATAATAACTAAAAGGAGAGCCTCCATTATATTGTAGCATATGAACCCGATAATCTTCAGGTAACGTTACCCCTGTTTCTTCTTCAAACTCATTTAATTCTTCTACTGTGATACGTTCATTTTCTATTCTAAAATCAATCATTTTATTCGGAAGTCAATTCTAATTGTTTGAAAATCGGTACGAGCGAAAGCCCTTTTTCCGTTAGATTGTATTCAATATGAAGCGGCTTTTGCTGAATCACTTTCTTTTCCAGTAAGCCGATTTCTTCCAATTCGCGTAAGGCAACCGAGATGGTCTGCTTATTGGCGCCTTTTATCATCCGTAACAACGTGTTAAACCGTACAGGTCCCTCCAGCGCCTGGCGAAGTACCTGCAATTTATATTTTCCGGATAAGAGCTTTAACAATGCCTCAGCCGGGCAATCGTAAGTGGCATTTGGTTCTTTTTCCATAGTCATCTTTTTCAGACTAGTTGACTTGTATCAAAATTCTTTCAAACTTTGTATCAAAGCTACAAATTTATTAGCAATCAAATTCATGAAGTTACTATCCTTACTATTAATTCTGATTGGCAGTATGAGTTGTCAATCGCAACCCCATTCAAAAATGACTGAAAACAAAACCAATCCGTTATTATGTGATCCGGAAACCGGATTCTGTGAAATGCCTTCGGTGGCCACACCCGGACAATCCACAAGCATTCCTGTCGATAACAAACCGGTCAAAATAATTTATTATACCGATCCTATTTGTTCGTCCTGTTGGGGAATCGAACCGCAATTGCGCAAGCTAAAACTAGAATACGGTGCCTACATTGAGATCGATTACCGTATGGGCGGCCTTTTACCCGACTGGAGTTATAACAGCGGTGGCATTAGCAAACCCAGCGATGTGGCACACCATTGGCATGAAGCCAGTTTACACTATCAAATGCCAATCGATGGCGCTGTATGGTTGGAAGATCCATTGGATTCCTCTTATCCGTCTTGTATCGCAATGAAAGCGGCACAAATACAGGATAAAAACAAAGCGATAACATTTATGAGAATACTGCGCGAAAAACTGTATTTAGAGAAAATGAATATCGCCAAATGGGACAATATTGTTTTATGTGCCCAACTGGCTGGTTTGGATACCAAAAAATTAAAACAGGATTACGATACTGATGCGAAAAAACATTTCCAGGACGATTTACAACTGGCGCGTCAATTGGGCGTAAGAGGATTTCCAACCTTATTTTTTTCGGATGGTGACGGCAATAAACTGACGGTTTATGGTTCGAAGCCATACACTTCCCTCGAAAATGCGCTTTTAGCCTTATACCCGGAGGCTAAAAAGAAAAAAATAACGAACAACAATCCACTAGCGTTATTTGATCATTATCCTACGCTTTCCGTACGGGAATATGCCGAGCTATTGGATATACCAGTAAGCCAGGCGGTAGTTATTCTTGAAAAATATACTGCGGATGGTACTTTGAATAAAAAAGTAATCAAAACCGGTGCTTTATACCTGAAAAAGTAAGCATACGCTTTTAGTCGAATGCTATAAAAGTTTCTGCTAAACTCAAAAACACCATTGTTTTCAATGGTGTTTTTGATTAATACCAGTACGTTAAAAATTTAAATGACGTTTTCATGGTATCCTGTTTTAGGTTAAAAATTATTTCGATACAAATATGTGACGTGGTTTGTACCTATATGCTTTACTGTATGATTGATCAAAAGAGACAAATCTTGTACTGGAATTTCAATAACTTGGGAAACTCACTTTGTTTCCGTTTTTTATCGCTCATTTTGATATAAATATTATAGTAATTTGGCTTACCTTTATGAAAATCAAAAACATAAAGTATGATAACACGTAAATCTGATGTCGAAAATAGTTTTTGGAATTTAAGTATTGAAGAAGCCTGTCATACGTTCGCTGTAGGTCCAAAAGGGTTTGAAGATTCAGAGGTCGCCCGAAGATTGAAGCAAAAATGGTCCCAATACTTTAAAAATAATACCAATACTTCGATCTTTATTCTGTTTATTTCGCAGTTTAAAAGTCCTATCACCATTTTACTTATCGTTGCTGCTATATTATCTGCTGGTTTAGGAGATATCTCAGATAATTTGATCATTCTTTGTATCATAACAGTAAGCAGTCTGCCTGGCTTTTGGCAGGAAAAAGGAGCTGTAAATACTGTAAATGAACATCAAAAGTAGCGATAGTAGAAAGGAGGTTCTTTTTTATTTACAATCGTAACCGTTTTTTATAGCTTATCCTTCTTGTACGTTCTAAAAGGTAGCAATTAAGCACTTTCTACTATTCATTCGATAGATTTTATCTATAAAATAAGATTTATTTATTATCGCCACTGATAATATCCTTTTTGTTTAGTTTGTAAATTAGTATCAAAATAAAATATTCTAAATATGGAAAATCAACCAAACGACATTAGCAAGTGCCCTTTTCATAATGGGAACATAAATAATGAAGCCGCGACAGGTACAAAAAACCGTGATTGGTGGCCAAAGCAATTAAAGGTTAATATCCTGAGACAGAATTCAGCATTGTCAAATCCGATGGATCAGGATTTTAATTATCCCGAAGCTTTTAAAAGTCTTGATCTTGAAGCTCTAAAGAAAGATTTGCTGGAACTCATGACGGATTCACAAGATTGGTGGCCGGCAGATTTTGGTCACTATGGCGGTCTTTTCATTAGAATGGCATGGCACAGTGCAGGAACATATCGGGTACAGGACGGACGTGGCGGTGCGGGAGCAGGACAACAGCGCTTTGCGCCTCTTAATAGCTGGCCTGACAATGTGAGCCTTGATAAAGCAAGAAGATTGCTGTGGCCGATAAAACAAAAATATGGTCAAAAAATTTCCTGGGCTGATTTGATCATACTAACTGGAAATGTCGCTTTGGAATCTATGGGCTTTAAAACATTTGGTTTTGCAGGTGGACGAGCTGACGTATGGGAACCGGATGAATCGGTTTACTGGGGTTCTGAAACTACCTGGTTAGGTGGGGATGAGCGTTATAAAAACGGTTCCGGAGGTATACCGAAAGATCATGGCGTTGTATCATCGGATGATAATGCCAGTGGTACTATACACAGTAGAAATCTGGAAAACCCTCTTGCTGCAGTACAAATGGGACTTATATATGTGAATCCTGAAGGTCCTGATGGAAATCCGGATCCTGTTGCCGCAGCAAAAGATATAAGGGATACGTTTGAACGTATGGCCATGAACGATGAAGAAACAGTCGCATTAATTGCTGGTGGTCACACGTTTGGCAAAACTCATGGAGCTGCTTCTTCTGACCATGTAGGCAAAGAACCGGAAGCAGCTGATATCGAACTACAAGGTTTGGGTTGGAAAAATAGTTTTGGTTCGGGAAAAGGTTCTGATGCCATTACAAGCGGATTGGAAGTGACCTGGACCAAAACACCTACACAGTGGAGTAATAACTTTTTCGAAAATTTGTTTGGCTTTGAATGGGAGCTCACCAAAAGCCCGGCCGGTGCACATCAATGGGTCGCTAAAAATGCCGAAGCAATTATTCCGGATGCTTTTGATAGTACAAAAAAACACCTGCCAACAATGCTTACCACTGACTTATCGTTAAGATTAGATCCTGTTTATGAAAAAATATCACGTCGTTTTCTCGAAAACCCTGATGCTTTTGCAGATGCCTTTGCACGTGCATGGTTTAAGTTGACACATCGGGATATGGGACCACGTGCCCGTTATCTCGGACCTGACGTTCCTCAGGAAGTATTATTATGGCAAGATCCTATTCCAGAGATAAACCACAAATTAATCGATGAGAACGATATAACTCAATTAAAAGAAGAAATAGTAAATTCAGGGCTCAGTATATCTCAATTGGTAGGAACGGCATGGGCTTCGGCATCTACCTTTAGAGGATCCGATAAGCGTGGAGGCGCAAATGGTGCGCGTATACGACTGGCTCCTCAAAAAGACTGGGAGATCAATAATCCCGCACAACTTAAACAGGTTTTAGACAAACTGGAAACTATCAAAACAGCGTTTGATGCTTCACAAAAGGATGGAAAAAAAGTTTCACTCGCAGACTTAATCGTTTTAGCGGGTTGTGCAGGAGTCGAAAAAGCAGCTAAAGCGGCTGGATATATCGTTGTAGTACCTTTCACTCCGGGTCGTATGGACGCCTCTTTAGAACAAACGGATGTTGTATCATTTGGCTATCTTGAACCTAAAGCAGATGGTTTTAGAAATTATCGCAAAATAAAATCGACCGTTTCGACAGAAGAACTTCTTATTGATAAAGCAAATTTATTAACCCTTACGGCACCAGAAATGACAGTACTTTTAGGAGGACTTCGTGTTTTGGATATCAATGCTGATGGCACCAAAAACGGGGTCTTTACTCATCGCCCGGGGCAGCTTACCAACGACTTTTTTATAAATCTCCTTGATATGAATACACAATGGCGAGCGGTTTCGAATGATCAAGAATTATATGCCGGAAACGATCGAACTACTGGTCAACCGAAATGGATGGCAACGCGTGCCGATCTTGTTTTTGGATCAAATTCAGAATTAAGAGCTATAGCTGAAGTATACGCAAGTACTGATGCTCAGGAAAAATTTGTAAATGATTTTATAAAGGTCTGGAATAAAGTATTAAATCTTGACCGATTCGATTTAGTCTGATTATCCATAATCATTTCAGATAAGAAAGATGTATACTATAAAGAATTATTAATGTAAAAAATAACGCCATTGTTTCCAATGGCGTTATTTTTTTTAAGTGCCGGGCATGGAAGACATCCCATCGACCTATTCCCTAAAATACTTGTAGTCTCGGTACTCATTTTATACCTTTTGGCAATACAATTATCTCCAGAAATTGCAACGCATCTTCAATTATATAGGGTCTTGTACTTTGTTTAGGATTCCAATCGGTTTGAAGAAAATATCGGATCAACGCAGTAATAACAGCCGGACGATTCAAATTGATTTCAATCGTTTGCTCCTGATTATCGGAGTTCGGTTCGTTATCCGCTAAAAAAGGTTGTTTTTTGCACAACCAAATCACGCCGTCATCCGGATAACCGACGCACCATTTTTCTTTTTCGATATCGGTTATAACCTTTAAATTATCCTCTTCCCGAAATAATAATTGAAGCGGCGATTTTTTATATCCTTCAAGATAAAGCACAACCTTTTCAATGCATTTAAAGTGTTCGTCTGTTGTTAGATGAAGATGCTCTCTTTTCCATAAATAGACCGCATCATCTATTGTAATTTTTCTCATGCTATTTTATAGGGCAGTACAACTTCCGGCTATAACTTTTAGTTGATCATCGAATAGTTTCCAAACCCGTAGATAACGAAAATTCCCTTCGAAGTGCTGCTCCGACATTTTCCCTTTAATCTTAGAAGACAACGTAACCACTACGTTTTCACCGATTTGTGTTATGGCATCTATTGATGAAATGATTTCTTCTAAAACCAGGTTTCCGGATTGGTGCGTTTCCAAATCCATTTGCTTGGTAATGACGTCACCGCCGGGAAGAACAAAAAGCAAATCATCATGAAGCAATTGATCCAGGATTTCAATATTGCTACTCTTCATCGCTTCGAGAAGCTGACTTTCAATTGCTATAATTTTTTGTTTGTTGAGAAGTGTTGTATTCATAAATTGCTTTTTATACGATTTCTAATACGTTGACAGTCTGTTTTACAGCTATTTATATCCGTAGATTTTTAGTCCGTCTTCCGTTATATCATACTCAAATTGTCCCAAAAGATTTAAGATTTTTTCAAGTTGATCTATTGGTTGGGCAATAACTTCGGATGTCAGTTTTTCATTCCTGTTCCAACGCTCTATTTCGTGTTTTGCTGGAATTGTTATCCATTCTATTTCTTTGAATGTAAAGGGGCCTAATTCACTCACGTCGCCAAAACCTGTTTTGTCAAATCCACCAAAATGGAATGTATATTTTCGGTCAGTCAGTAGGAATTTGATGCATGCCGAATGGATTATAATTTTTTCTTTCTCAATTGCTGAAAAGAATTTAAACCATTTTGCATTGTTCATATAGGAAGTCCGTTTTAAGATTTCCTTTTCTAGTTTATTTTTAGTAATGGAATAATTATCTGACTTCATATCTGATTTTTTAGTGTGGCGTATTTTGTGATTGATTACCGCTAACAATTTACAGATTTAAATAGCTCGCTTTATTTTGTTCGTAACGCATTTACTATGAGATGTACAACTTCATCAGCTGTTAATTACAATAGCTATTATTATTGGGAAACTCTTTTTCATTCCATTTTTCAAATACTGTATTTCCTGTAGCATCGTCACTTATATAGGAACTCCATTTAAAACTACACTTGGAGCATTCATAAATTATGTAATTGTAATAGCCATCACAACCGAAACCTACTTTAATCAAATGCGCTTCAGTAGGTATTTGATTGTATCTGTATTTGATTTCACAATCGCAAACCGCCTCTTTAGCTTTCTTTTTTGCCAAATGAAATTCTATTTCTTCTACAATTTTTGTTAGTTGTCCGGTTAGCAAACGCGGGTTGACTAAAATGTAGAATTTCCCCATAAACGGTAATTCTGAAATGTCATTTTGGTATGACTTTAGTAACACATACAATTCACTAAAATTGAAATTTTCGTTTTCGGCTTCAATTCGAACTAACTTTTTAAAATCATCTAAAATTTCGTTGTATACTTCCGATTGCTTTAATCCATTGTCCATTTTATTAAAACGGACCCAGTCTGTTTGAATTAAGTTATCCAAAAACGCTTTTATTCTATTCATAAGTTATCAAAATAGTAGTATATTATCCTATGGTTTTATAATAATTGAAACTTGGTAGAGTTTATGAATTCAATTTATCACATTGTGTAATTTCCTCCCATCTTTTCAAGATCAAATCCGTATAAATTTCTTTTTCTAAACCATAAGAACCTAACGCAAAACCATCATTCCACTCTACCAAAGCAGTTTCTCCGTTTTTCAGAATTCCAAAATCAATTCCATAACCACTTGTTCTTTCATTTGAATTTTCAAACTCTTTAATAGCTGTCTCTACTGTATCCATATTCAATTGGATAGTTTCATTTCCACTGTAATTTTTTATCCCTACTATTTCAGATTCATTAACAAAAACTCGAAATTCGGAAAGCCATTCTACGACAGGTGAACAGAATAATTCGGTCTCTTTGGGAAGCGATTCCAAACGGAGAAGATCATAATTCGATTGGATCACAAAACCGGTGAAAAGTTTGGCTTTAGATTTCGGTTTCACGAAAACATTAATTAAATCATCGTTACCATTCATTATTAATTTTCTTACAGTCGTTTCCCAAATATTTCTCTTTAGATATTTTCTTAGGCTTTCAGGATATGATGATGGTAACTGGGTGCTTCGTTTTTTGAAAATATGTGACATACTGATGTGATCACCAACTACAAAAGTTTCTCTATTAATCTGCAACTGATCACGTAGAAGGCGTTTGATCGTAAAAAACTCACAGTCAATCCCTCTTGATTCCAAAACCTTTTTTACCCCTTCAAATTCAGGTTCCGTTTTACGATTCCCATATTCTTGAATATAAGCCTTTTTAATCATTTTAAAAAAATAAAATTCAGGATAAATTTATTATTAATTTTTATTATCCAGAGGATACTTTTAAAATATGTTTCAATTTTTATTTATTGAAAACCAAAATATAAAAAGTCAATAATATAGATTTTCCGAGCTATATTAATTACTGTCAAATCGCAACATTAAAACTTACAAATCAGGCATCTTATACTACTATATTAAAACGATTCAAGCTAAAATACAGCACTTTACACCTGTATAATCCCCTCATTGATGAGCGAGTAATTTAGTTGTATCAAAAGACATAAAACAAAAAACTCCAACATTTCTGTTGGAGTTTTAAAAGTTGTGGGCGATGAGGGGTTCGAACCCTCATTTTATGTGTCAATATGGTTTAATATGTTCTAAAACTCCTTTATTTACTGATATTTGTAAAAATATCATTTTAGAAAAAGTCACAAAAAAACACATATTGTTGTACCTATGTTGTACCAATTTCGTATCTTTGTATTGAAGTTAAAACTCCATGCAATATGGCTACAATCAAAGTTGTTTTGCGAAAGAAAGCAAACAAAGACGGTACTTATCCCCTCGCTATTCGTATTACCAAAGATAGAAAAACTTCTTTTATCCACCTCGGTTACAATCTCAAACCAGAAGAATGGATTGAAGCCGAACAGCGCGTTAAATCCTCGCACCCCAATTCTAAACGCCTAAACAATTTTATCCTTGCCAAAAAAGCGGCAGCCAGTGACAAGTCGCTTGAAGCCGAAACCCTGAAAGATGAAGTTTCGGTACGGGCGATCAAGCAAAAGATAAAGCCTAAAGGCGGGGCGACCTATTTTGCACAGGCCGCAATTTATCTACAGCGGATGCAGGATGCAGGAAATTTTAACTGCTACAACGCCGATAAAGCCCGTGTGAAATATTTCAGGGAATTTCTGAACGGTAGCGACATTGCCTTTTCTGATATTAATGTCGGATTGATAGAACGCTTTAAAGTACACCTAAAATCTGAACGAAAACTAAGCGATAGAACGATTGCCAACTACTTAATGGTGATCCGAGCCGTTTTCAATCAGGCTATCAAGGAGGGTGCACTTGATCAAAAATATTATCCTTTCGGCAATAGCACTGAAAAAATCGCTATCAAGCTGCCTGAAACCACCAAGCGCGGATTAAGTGCAGAGGACGTAGCTAAGCTTGAAGCGGTAGAGCTTGATAATCCCAAATGGGATGATGCCCGCAATAAATGGCTTACATCCTTTTATTTTGCAGGAATGCGCATATCAGACGTGTTGCGTCTGAAATGGTCTGATTTTCAAAATAACCGTTTATACTATACAATGGGAAAAAACAACAAGTCCGGCTCGTTGATCGTGCCTGATAAGGCATGGCAGATTTTGCAAAAATATGAACACCTGAAAACGTCAGAGGATGATTTTATCTTTGCCGACCTGAAAGGAATTGATCTGAAAGACACATTTAAAATCAAGGAAGAAATCTTTTTAGCGGTCAACAGGTGCAATAAACTCTTGACTGAATACATTACGCCTGTAGCGAAGATCGAGGGGAAATTGACTACCCATATTGCCCGCCATACTTTTGCTACTTTGGCGGGTGACAAAGTGCCGATCCAAATGTTGCAAAAACTTTATCGTCATAGCGATGTCAGAACCACGATCGGCTATCAGTCTGCTTTTATTTATAAAGATGCAGACGAGGCACTTAAAGCAGTTATTGGCTAGTATTTTGCTCAACACAATGAGGTATTTGTCATATTTAAGATTTGCATTATTTACTTAAACAATTGATGATTAGCTTTTTAAATCTTGATTATTATTGGGATTATTGTTGTATTATTGTGCTTATATAGATACGTAAGAATCTTTGCATACGATGTTTAAAATGAAAAAAAATAAAAACAAAACTCTAAATAAAGTATTTAATAATGATGCGCGAGAAATTTTAAAATTTCTTGGTTCTGATATCAAAATTAAAACCACAATTACTTCCCCTCCATATTTTGACATGAAAGATTATGGGTCAGAAAACCAAGTAGGTTATGGACAGACATATGAACTTTATTTGCAAGATTTAAAAAGTATATTTGAAAGTATTTATAGCATTACTGATAATGATGGCAGTTTGTGGGTTATAATAGATACTTTCAAGAGAGATAATCAGGTGGTGACTTTGCCTTTTGACTTATCTAATAAATTGAAAGAAAGTGGGTGGCTTTTACAAGATATTATAATTTGGAAAAAAGATAAAACTGTCCCTTGGTCAACGAAAGGATTTATGCAAAGAAAATTTGAATATATTCTCTTTTTCACTAAATCTAATGAGTTTAAGTACAATAAAGATCGTGTACGAAATTTTGATACGAGCCAATTAAAAAGATGGTGGGTAAAATATCCTGAGAGATATAATCCAAAGGGTAAGGCTCTAGACGAAATTTGGGAATTTCCAATACCAGTTCAAGGTTCTTGGGGAGATCAATATGTAAGGCATTTTTGCCCATTACCAAAGGAAATGGTAGCAACAATGATAGAAATAAGTACTGATAAAGAGGATTTAGTTTTAGATCCTTTTGCAGGTAGCGGATCTGTGCTATTTCAGTCATCAATAATGCAAAGGAACTATGTGGGATTTGAACTAAATATTGAGTATATCAATATGTTCGAAGATTACATAAAAAAAATGCATTCAAAACTTAAAAAAGAGCATTCAAAAATAATTGATAATTCAGATCAGACTCTTTTTGAAAAGAGAATTTTAGAATTGAGAGCTTTAAAGTTTGGTAGGATACTCGTCAATAAAATTGAAGAGAATTTTGAAATTGAAGCAAAAGTTTATGTTACTATAAGAAAGTTTTTGACAGAAAAAACTAAATTATTAGAAGTGGATTATGAACTGTTGATGAGTGAAAATATAGAACTCAATACATTCTTAAATGATATTCTAATTAAACCACCCTTTTCGAAATTTGGCATTACTGCCAAAATTAAATTCAAAAATAATCAAGAGTTGAAAAGAGGAAAATATTATGGGTACACTAAAACAAATTCATACGCTTATTCAAGTTTACCAATAGAATCATCAAAAATTAAGGTAATTAGTAAGATTTGTGTAAATTTGAAAGAAAGTGATTATGAATAAATCTATGACCAGAAAAAATTCTAAAAAAAAGCCTAGAAAAAAACTCTCAGCTGAAGTAAAAGCCCAAAGAAAGGAACAGCGAGATCAGCGTAATGAAATCACGACTATTTTAAAAAATATCGGATTTCAAAGAATTGCTAATGTTGATGGTAAGGAAATAGTCTATAAAGACAGAACATCTGAGATGGATGATATTTTCGTCTGCGAGAACGTAATTTTAATAACAGAATACACATTAAAATTAAAACCAGGCGACCACATAAAAAATAAAACACTATTTTATAATAAGGTTTTAGAAAGCGAAAGAGATTTTATAGAATTCCTAATTGAGGAACCAAAGTTAAGTGGATTTAAAAAGTACTATGATGAAGTAATCAAGGATAAGTTCTCAATCAATGAATTAAAGTTGAGAATATTATATTGTTCAAAACATTCAGTTGTCGACGAGCATAAAATAAATGCTCCAGGTGTTATATTTTTTGATTACCACATTGTTCAATATTTTAAAAGTTTGACCAAGGTTATTAAAAAGTCTTCTAAACATGAGTTCTGCGATTTCATAAATCTTCCATTTGCTGAATTTGGTGACAACATTCAAAATAGTGATCAAGAACAAACGAACAAATATCTAGGTCACATCTTACCAGAAGAAAAAAGCTCTTTTAAAAATGGATATAAAATTGTTTCGTTTTATATCGATGCAGATTCATTAATTAGAAGGTCATTCGTGTTAAGGCAAGAAGGATGGAGGGAAAAGCAGAACATTGGATATTATCAAAGAATGTTCGAAGGAAAGAAGATTACTGGAATGCGGAAGTATCTCTCTGAAAGGGGAAGAGTTTTTATTAATAATATAATTTCTACTATTTCAGAAGATAAAATAAAATTGTTAGATGATGAGGGGCAAGAATTAGAGATTAATGAAGATGGTCAATTCATATCCTCTAATTCCAAAACCAAAGTTACTCCTACCCAAATTATTATAAATGATGAATCAAATATCATTGGATTAATTGATGGACAACATCGAACATATGCATATCACGAGGGCGACGACCAGTATGAAAATACTATAAAAAGACTTCGTAAAATACAGAATTTACTAGTTACAGGCATAATATTTCCAAAAAAAGAAAAAAAAGAAAATAGGCTTAAATTTGAAGCTAATTTATTCTTAGAAATAAATTCAAATCAAACAAATGTTAGATCACAATTAAAGCAAGAAATTGAATTAATGATCAGTCCATTTTCTTCGATAGCAATTGGTAAAAGAATATTGTCTAAATTAAATGAGAATGGGCCGTTAGAAGCATGTATTGAACTCTATAGTTTTGAAAAAGGAAAGATAAAAACCGCTTCCATAGTCAGTTTTGGTCTTAGGCCCTTAATTAAGCTTGATGCAGAAAAATCTACAGACAGCATATTTTATATTTGGAATAACGAGAATAAAAATAAGCTGAAAGATAAGGATTCAGACGAGTACGAATTATTAGAGGAATATATTGGTTTTTCTGTTACAAAAATCAGGGATATTTTTATTGCTATAAAAGATAGTGTAGATAAAGATAAATGGAATACTTATAGTGCTAAATCTCCTAATGGAATACTATCGGTAACCTTTGTAAATGGAATTTTAAATGTGTTAAGATTGCTGATTGAAAATAATAAGCTTAATACTCCTGAAAATTATAAAACAAAACTTTCAGAATTAGATAAATTTCCTTTTAAAAGCTATAAATCCAGTCAATATCGAAAGATGGGACAAGATATTTATGATAAGTATTTTAATTAAGTTCTCTCCTCAGAAGATAATTTAATTTTTACTAACCATTCAAGTTTTTGTTCAAGGTCTGCCCCATTCCCGTAATTCGGTCGTAGAGAAAATTTATGTCCCATAAGTTCTGCCTGCACCCGATCAGGGGTATTAACCTTTAAAATACGATCTTGGAAACTATGCCTGAACGAATATACCGAGTGCTTATCACTAGGTAATAATCCATGTTCACGAAGAAATTTATTTGTGGTTGCGCTTAATAAATCAGGTTTATCTCTGTATTTAGGAAAACCATTAGGCATCGCTTTAAATGCTTTCAAAGCATAACCGACCAAAGGGATATTTCTTTGGCTATGATAATTTTTAAGAGGCCGTTCTTTTCTGTCCGTAATCGAAATGTAAGGGATATCAGCATCCAACTTAATATCCTCGGGTAACAGCCCGACAATTTCAGACGGACGCGCACCTGTTTCCGCAGCGACATGTAAGAACCAACGAGCTTCAACATTCAACTTATGCAATTTTTCCGATTGCAGAATATTGATAATTTGCTCATTAGAAAATGGCAAACGTGCCTGTTTAAAGCGAGTTTTGAGTTTAATTTTCTTGAATAAGAAATCTGTATCTAGGCCGAGTTTCTCGTGATCTGAAACTGTCTGTAAAACGTCTTTCAAATGAATGAAATCCTTATTGGCACTGGACGGGTTTTTATCTTCAGTTTTAATACGTTCAACCCACCAATCACGCAAAATCCACGTGTGTTCTCGGGTTATTTGTTTCATATCCATATCTCCGTTCAGATGGACGAAATTTTCAACAGCTTTAATTCGTGGATTTCTCCACTTGCGACTTTGGTTTTCTGTTTTGTTGATTGTTCGGTCTTTCGATAATTTCCAGAATAATTCCAAAGCCTGCTTAACTTTCAGTTCTGGTTCAGGGCGACCACCCAACACCGCCTCAACCTGTTTAGGGGAAGCATCTGGCAAAACCAAGATACGTTCAACAATCTCTTGATCTGGTAGTTTGGCTACGACTGCCATTGGTTGATATGAAAATCCCAATTGTCGCGCGATTCGTACTGTTTTTCTAAATGCAGAATTACTATGCACCTTGTTTTCAGCAACCAGAGACTGCCAATAGGCTTCCATCTGTTCATTGAACATACTCGCCTTACGCGTCGCAAGACGCTTGCTGTCGGTCTTTAAGGCGACACGAACCGCTATGCGACGGTCATACTCCCGCACAATTTCAGGGATGCGACGATAGTAGTAATAGTTTGCTCCAACTTTCGTAACGTACTGCATTTTGTGACCCCATTTGTACGCAAATTTGTACGCAAACGTAAAATAGGAGCATTTTCTTGGGGAAAATACTTGCATAAAATAAAATAAAACTAATGAGATAAATAGATATATACTACCAATAAACTGGCGGACAGAGGGGGCGCGTATATTTTGCACTCCTGCTGACACTTTGTATTTCATTTCAGTAGTCTAATTCTTTATGCAATTTTACGTGTACGCAAATAAGAAATCCGTTTTGTAAATACTAAGAATTACTGCTATTCTATGTGAGTTTGCGCCACAAGTAAAGCAATATTTTTTAAATCTCGGTTTGACTTATGGGCTTCTCTGATCTCATGCATTCGTTCAAAAATAGGCATATATTTTTCGCCGTAATCGCGGACAATTTTAGCCATGATGATATAAGCTTTTTCGATATTTTCTTCGGTCATAATATTAAGTTTCCGCATTTTTCTACTCCTGTCGAAAAGGTATAAAGATTACAAGATAAACCAAAAAAAATGAGATTGTCTTAATTCTGTTAATAAGGATAAATCATAAATAAAAATGCCCGGTCATAGACTGGGCATTTTTTATGCTTTGCTTTCTAAAAGACGCATTAACCGATCATTCTGCTCCTTGAGATATTCAATTTCAGCAGTCAAATGATTTATATATTCTTCTGATGAAACATTATAAAACGTACCTGAATTATTCACCTTGTCGTAATAATTAAAGACGTTTGTTTCATTGTCTAGTAATGCACTTGGCTCGACTTCAAGCAAGTCGGAAATCTGCTTTAAACGATCGATATCCAATTTAACATTACCGCTTTCAATGCGACTGTAGGTCTTTTGAGAAATATTCATTTTCTCGGCCATAAAATCCTGACTGTAACCTTTTACCTCACGGATAGCTCTGATTTTGTTTCGTGTTTGTGTCGCCATAAAAGGGTATAATTTAGACAAAATTGGTATGATTTATCCCGAAACCGTCACAATCAAATTTCAAGTTTCTATAAATCTTTGTAGAAACAAAAATACATAAAAAATAATGAAAACATAATCTATTACATAGTAACCTAAGCATTCCTGTTTGCTTAGTACGCTGAAAAACAGGTTAAAATAAAAAACATCTATTTAAAATATCTTTTCTATGAGTAATACAGTACAAGCAAAATACAACTTCACAACGCACAAAGAGGGAGACGACACGGTATTTCAATATAAGAAAACGCCATTCAACTACAAACTTACATTCTCACTGCCTTTAATTACAGCCATCCCCTCTATTGTTATTGTCTTTATGTTAGAACCGAGCAGTTTTGTTATGGGGTTTATCTTATGGTTTGTCGTAATGATCGTTTTGGGGTTGATTATCACATTCGTGATTAATTTCTTACGCACTCGAAACGCATCCGAGTTCAGAGTTGGTAAAAGCGGTATCAAAATCGGAAACAAAACCTATGACTATCAGCATATACATAGCTATCTAATTCAAGACACTTACGGCAATGAAAGCGAACTTACAGTGACTACAACCGTTGGATATGCACCAAGCCTTGTCGGTGCAATGTCGCAAACGGGAAATCTTGCAAGACAAAGTGGTCGTGAGATTAGAAAAATTGTTGCCGATTCCAATTATAAAATCTGTATGCGATACGGCACAAAGAACGTAGCGATTGCCAAAGGTTTAGGGCTAAACGAAGCCGAAGTCCTGTTTGATAAGATACGAGAAATCATTCTGAAAGATACCAATAACCAATAAAAAACTAGATATATGAGAAAAGCATTTTTATTTTTTTCGATGTGTTCATTGCTGTTATCATCATGTTCTGGCGATGATAATGACACAACAAATAGTGGCAATACTATTACGCTTCCGATTGCCTTTGACTTTAGAGGTGTCACCGTACCTGATAATGCCACATCAATTGATCTGAACGATATAAACGTCAAAGCAGGAAATACCTACCATCATACCACAGGCTGGACAGATTGTGCCGATTCAAACAATGCCGTCTTGGAGAATGTGACCTACGATGTAAGCGAGCAAAGTGCAATCGCAATCGGTACAGGAAATTACAACACCTTAATTGCCGATATTGGTAATCTACCTGCTATTCAGAAAATCATAATAGATATGGCAAGCTATGGCATGACAAGAATTAGTCTATGTGACGGAAACAATGTTATTGCAGAAAATAACATAGGCGAAAGCCAAAACGGTCGTACAACTGTTACTTTAAACGTGAATAACAAGAAAGCAGACAAGCTGTACATCGGGTGTTTGGAGGGTGGCTTGTACTCTATCCGCATCGAATAATTAAACTCAATAATCATCTAAATTCCATCAAAATGAAAAAACATATATTATCTGCATTTTTATTCCTCATTTCTCTTACTGCTTTTTCACAGAACCCCGAATATTCAGGTCGTCCGTATTTGTGGGAGAATAAGAAACTATCCGAATTGGAACGTGCAGAAGCACAATTCGACACCAAATCAAAAGGGTTTGGATATGGCGGTGTCGATATTTTATACACTGTCTTTACCGACAAATCAGATATTCGTTTTACGAAAGAGAAACTACCGACTTTCGTAATTAAGGTTGATAAAGGCATTGATCCCGCCGAAGCCTATGTGATTTTAAAAGCCACAGTGAAAAAGAAAAAAAGAAGCTTCCTTGTAGGCAGTTATGCAATGGGCGGAAAAGCGAAAGATACGGGAGAGCCTAAAATCAAAACTGTTTATAAAAAGCTAAAAGACGGCATCTATGAAGTTACATTACCAAGCGATACATCTACAGGGGAATATGCTTTTGTACCGAACTCGACCGAGGGTATGAGTATGGGAAACAAAATCAAAATTACCTGTTTCGGGATAGACTAATCCCAAATTTGCTATGTGCAAAAACTCTATTCAAACGAAAGCCCCGATATATTTTATGATCGGGGTTTTTACTATTAACAACTAACTTATACGTATAAACACGTACTCCTTATAAGTACTTTTTGTACTATATTTGGCTCCCTGCTTAATCAATCATTTGCTATATGAACAAGACCAAACAAATTATAATCCTGATTGCGTTGCATTTCGGCTGTATTTGTCTTGCTCAACAGACTCCCTATTTACCGATGCCTAAAGCGGCCTCAATGCCGAATTATTCTACACAAACTAATTCTAATCACATCAATCGGGGTATTTCTAATCAATCTGACCTCTTTAATCAAATTACAGAGCGAACACAGCGACAAAACGAGATTACAATACAAAAAGCTAATTACAATATAGGACAATCCGCTATCCAAAGACAGGCAAAGAAAGAAGCAGAAGCTGATATACTGGCTTTACGCCCAAGCATCAACTATTCTTTACCCTCTTGGGCTTCTCACACAGGAACGGAATATTACTTTCAAGCTTTCGACAAGCTACTTTTATCGGATAGCCTTTATTCTCTTAAAGAGAATACATTTTTGATTGAGAATGCCTTTTTTAACAATCAACTGGATAAATCAGCATTTGACCAAACAATAAATAATTGCCGGACATTTCTAATCTCAATTATGAAAGAGCGCGGATATGATCTCAATAGCAATACCGTTAAAAACTTAGTTCTATTTCAGTTTTTTTCGGAAACATTACAACTAAAGAAATCAAAAGAAAAACATCTGCCCTTCCAATATGATTTTGATGATTATATGGGAATAAAAGATCATTCTAAAATGTTTATCACAAAGCTACTTAAGACAGGAACAGGACAATGTCATTCAATGCCGCTTTTGTACCTGATATTAGCAAACGAAATCGGTGCAGAAGCCTACTTATCTCTTTCTCCGAATCATTCCTATATACGCTTTCCCGATGATAATGGTAAATGGTACAACATTGAATTAACCAACGGGATGTTCTCAACAACGTCCTATATTCTACAATCGGGTTATATCAAATCCGAAGCATTGCAGAATAAAATATATATGCAGAATTTAAGCCGTAAAGAACTTATGGCACAACAACTTGTTGATTTAGCGCAAGGCTATATTCGTAAGTTTGGTTATGATGAATTCATCGCCGAGATAATTACCAAAGCATTGCAACTTCACCCAAACAGTATCAATGCAAATATGATCAAAGCTAATCTTGATACAGCACGGTTTCAATACGTAATGAAGCAATTAAACATTAATCCACTTGATACCAAACAACTTCAGCAAATTGGATATTTCCCAAAAGCGGTTGAATTGTTGAACATGGTTAACGAGCAATATAATACTGTTGACAATCTTGGCTACGAACCTATGCCTGCCGAAGCTTATCAGAAGTGGCTACAAGCTATGAAGAATACCGAGCAGAAACAAGAAAACGACAGAATACAAAAAATGTTTAACGGGCTTAATGCTAAAGCCAAAACCTTGCATGATTAATGAAGCTGATCACAATTTTATTCTTTTTTCTGATAAACGCTAACACCATTATTATAGCGCAAGACCAACAAAAGACTTACGAAGACAGTTTCACACTTTTAAACGGCATGTTGAAAGGTGAAAAAACATACAGCTTTAAGAAGGCGGTATTCTCGGTGGAGAACGCTTATTATAACGGGCGTATTGATAGCGTTTTTATAAATCAAGAAATCAGAATTCTAACAAACCTTTGTAATTCATTGGTTGAGAACCGATTTTTAGCCTATCTCGAAAACGACAAAAAAGATGTAAACAAATGGGCAGCTACCTATCAGGTTTTATGTGACAGCATCCCATTAGTAATTAACGACAAAGAATATAAATACATTCCTTTTAAATATGATTTTGAGGATGTTTTCGGCAATAAAGACATATCCAATATGTTTGTCTCAAAACTGCTTTATTCCAGAAAAGGAAATTGTCATTCACTCCCCTATTTATACAAAATTTTATGTGAAGAACAGGGAACAACCGCGCATTTAGCCCTTGCACCAAGTCATGTTTATATCAAGCACCAAAACAAGAAAAACGGTTGGTACAATACAGAATTAACAAGCGGAATATTTCCAAATGATGCATGGCTTATGGCTTCTGGATTTATCCATGTAGATGCCATTGCAAACGGTGTTTACATGAAGGCTTTAAACGACAAAGAAAGTATCTCGCTTGTACTGATTGACCTTGCGCAAGCTTACGAAAGATCATTCCCTGATAATAACGGTACTTTCCTTTTAAAATGTGCCGAAACTGCAATTAAAGCATATCCGAATTTTGCGACAGCTTTAATTTTAAAAGCCGAAGTACATAAAAAACAGATTGAACAGGAAACCGATCCGGATATAGCAAAAAAGAAATTCCGATCATTAGAAAAAGAATATGCCTATATCCATGAATTAGGTTATCGGTTTATGCCGGAACAAATGTATTTGAACTGGCTAGTATCACTTAAAACAGAAAGGGATAAATACGAAAACAAAAAATTGAATACTTTTAACAAACAATAAAACCAAACATGAAACAGTTTTATTTTATTATGATATGTTTACTTATTTCCGGTTCAATAGTCGCACAGGAAAAAACAAAGCTTTCCAAAGAAGAAAAAGAGCGTAGAGAAAAAAACATACAGGCTGCCAATCCTTTTGCTAAATTTGGATATAAGGCAAAAGTAGCAACATTAAGTAAAGGCAAATACCTTGAAGTACATGATTTGGACAGTATCGTTACAATCGGATCAGTTCGTTTCCATGTAGATAGAAAAGAAATTGTTGGTTTTATACACCCCGACACAACTAGTGGTGAATACACAAGACCTATCGGGGATATTGCCAGTCGTTGGTTATCACCTGACCCGTTAGCCGAAGAATTTCCGAGTTGGTCACCTTATACATTCAGCTTTAACAATCCCCTGCGATTTGTTGATCCAGATGGTCAAGCACCTGAAGATATAATCTTTATAATACGCGGAAAAACAAGAGCCGAGGATAGGAGTCTAACATACAAAAATGGTAACTTTCATTGGAAAGACACGAATAAAATATATGATGGCAAAGGTGGTAATAGCACTTTAAATGGTGTATTAGGTGCTTTTAGAAAAATTGAAAAATCAGGTGATAATGTATTGAAAAACCAATTACATACATTGGAGAAGAGTAAAAACTCACATTTTATCGAAGCTGGTAACAAAAATGAAGTAGAAGGCTTTGGAATAGGCATCCCAAAAGAGGGCGATCCAATAGGAACACAAACAACATTTAACTTCTCAAAAGAAGAAAAAGCTAAACTTGAAAATAGCACAGGTGTACCAGAAACAGATTTAACAATTGTTGCCCATGAAATGCGGCATCAATTTGACTATGACACGGGCAACATGAAAGACAGAAAAACACCAGCCTCAAATGAGAGCCCACAAGAAATAAGAGGTGTGAACAATGAAAATAGAGCGCGAAAAATTGAAAATTTACCAATGCGTACAACTTACGGAGGAAGAAAAATTGATCCAGAAAAATTAAAAAACCCACCTAATAACTAACTTATGAGATATACTTTTTTTTCATTTTTGTTTTTACTATTACTATCCTGCCAAAAGCAGCCAACAATCTATTTTAAAGAAAATATTATAAAAGAATTAGCGCAAGGTGATTTTACTTTACCATCGCCTTATCATAATATTCCATTGTTTATTGTTATTGAAAATGGAGAATACTGTAATTCTAATATTACTATATTATATCATATCTACCAAGAGTATTATAAATCGAAATACAAAAGTTTTGAATTATTTTTAGATACAGTTCTAAATCAGAAAATGGCTCTTTCAAAAAAAGATTTTTATAGAATGGATGTACAATATTTCCAACTTGATTCGGAAATTTCAAAGCAATATCACAAATACAGTTTTAAGGATTTCATGGATCAATACTGTCAAAAAGAAGACAATAATAATTATTCGTTGAAAAGCGAATTTTATGATAAATTTTCCAATGATGAACTAAATACACTATCCTATTATCTTTTCATCAATAATTATCAAACTGGTTTAGATGATTACATAGGAAAATACTATTTCAGACCTTTGTTATCTTACAATCCTAATCAAACAAATGAATAGTATAATATGTTAATTGTTATTATTCGTAATTAATGAAGTTCAAATCTTTGAATTGAGTATAGCAACTATGTTACAAGCTTAACCCGCATATGATTCGGTAAAATAAAAACGAGTTATATGCTTGTACATATTAACTATATAAGGACTATTCATTAATGAATTTAAACGATCACGATACGCTATTTAACAGGAAACAAGCGGCACAATACACAGGCTTTACGGCAGGTACACTCGCCGTTTGGGACTGCACCAAACGATACGACCTGCAACCGATCAAAATTGGTCGTTCCGTGCGTTACCGTAAATCTGTACTTGATGCCTTTATCACTTCACAAGCAGTCCGCTAATCTCTGAACGGTAATCTGCCGTTTCTTAATCATTTTCACAATTTGTATTTTTAGGAGGCTTCGATGCAAATCGAAACAGCCAAGCGTATTCCGCTTGCCCAAATTTTGGCAAAACTCAATTTATATCCCGCAAAACAGACCGAAAATGAAAGTTGGTACTTATCCCCTTTTCGCAGTGAAAAGTCAGCAAGCTTTCATGTCCACAACCATAAAAACCTGTGGTTTGATTTCGGCGAGGGAAAGGGCGGTGATACGATCTCGCTTGTCCAGGCTATTTTGCAACTGCTTGGACAAGACGATTCCGTTTCCGCAGCTTTACAATGGCTTGATAACAGCATTGACAGCACTATTGAGTATTCACCGCCACTCGCACGGGAACAGGAAGAACAGCCCCCCGCACTTACTTTAAAATCAGTTTCGCCGATCAAGAATATAGCTCTGAAACACTACACTGAACAGCGCGGTATTCCGCTTACGGTTGCTGAAAAGTTTTTGAAGCAAGTCAGTTTCGTTAATCAAAATACAGGTAAAACGATCTTTGCACTTGGACTTCAAAACGAAGACGAGGGCTATGAAATACGCAATAGCTTTTTCAAGGGCTGCATTGGCAAAAAGAATATTTCGTTTATTCGAGGAATTGATAATAAACCGCCAAAGGGGATCAATGTTTTCGAGGGTATGTTTGACTATCTTTCCGTTATTACGCAACGCAACGGCAAACTACTCAAAAGCGACACGATTATCCTAAACTCTCTTAGCTGTATGAAACTGATTAAGCCGTATGTAAAAAGTTACGGCTACAAATTCGGCTACTCTTGGCTTGACAATGACCTTGCTGGCAAGAAAGCCACTCCACAATTGATTGATATTTTCAAGCAGGAAAACATAGCGTTCTGTCCAATGAACTCGCTCTATAAGCCATATAAAGACGTCAATGCGGCACACATGGCAAAGCTTGAATTGTAATTTGTTGGCACTCTTTACAGTCAAGTAAGGTTGATGATGAGACGGCAGGATATAACCGATGCCGCTCCGTCACCAACTATTATTTTCCTCTGTCTGCTTCGCAGCCATTCACTCGCCCATCCAAAATAACAGCCGGCTTGTCACTCAAGCATCGGTTTGAAATCCCTTGTCATCACAACCTAACAGTAAAGGAGTTTTAAATGACAACACAAGCTTTGCCACAAGAAAAACCGCAAACCAAATACCGTGATATTCACCAAGAAGTCACGGACACGATTATTTCGCAGCTTGAAAAAGGAACTATTCCGTGGCGTCAGCCGTGGCAAGGTCAATCAAGTAAAGGGTTCTTTGATCTACCGTACAATATGGTCAGCAATAACCACTATCAAGGTATCAATATCGTTCTGTTATGGGGTGCAACTTTGGAAAAGAATTTTGATACTGCCGAATGGGCAACATTCAAGCAATGGTCGGAAAAGAAAGAAAGCATCCGCAAAGGCGAAAAGGGTTCGATGATTGTTTATTATGACTTTCTCGAAAAGGAAGATGATAAAGGTGAAATGCAGAAAATCCCTTATCTGAAATCGTACTATGTATTCAATCGTTGCCAATTGAATAGCTACACGCCACAGGAAGCCAAGCCCGAAACCGAAATCGCGCCTTTGGTTCGCCGTATAGAGGTTGTCGATAGTTTTGTAGAAAACACCCAAGCGATAATTGAACACGGGGCTGACGGTGCATTTTATCGTCCGAGTGAGGATAAAATCTATATGCCAAAAGTCGAGGCTTTCCAAGATACCAAAAGCTGTACTGCAACCGAGGGTTATTATTCCACTTTGTTACATGAATTAGTTCATTGGTCGGGTGCGCCAAAACGTCTTGATCGTACCAAAGGTAAGCGCTTTGGTGATAACCAGTATGCGGTTGAAGAACTGGTTGCCGAACTTGGTTCTGCTTTCCTTTGTGCCGAATATGACATTGGCAATGTGGAAAAGGGCGATCATGCGAGTTACATTGCAAGTTGGCTGAAAGTCTTAAAAGACAACAAGTATTGCATTGTTACCGCAGCCAGTGAAGCATCAAAAGCTGTAAACTATATGAAGCAATTAACACCATAGCCAAAAAGGAAGCCCGAACAGATCGGGCTTCCTATACTCATTGTCTAATGAAATTACACATGAACGCTACACTAAAATTTTGTAAATTTGATATTATTTCTAAGCTTATGTTCAGACATAAAGGAAGTGGACGAACCCATTCCTACAATCTCAAACTTGCTTCTATTTTATCGGGTGTTGCGGGAACAGTGAATATAACAAGCGTATTATCTGTCAGTACGTTAACAACCAATATCACAGGGCATTTTGCGTTTCTTTCAGAAGAAATTTTTGAACGAAATTTCAATGCCGCTTTTATCGTATTATCCTATATATTTTCCTTTTTATTGGGTGCATTTACATCGGGACTTATGACCGAGATTGCATCAAGAAAAAAACATTATCTATCCTACGTGATTCCCATATCATTAGAAATTTCGATACTCTTGGCCGCTGGTCTTTCGCAAATTTTCTTTCCAAAAATACTGCAAGAATATCAGATGCTATTATCAAATGCCTTGTTGTTTGCAATGGGATTGCAAAATGCACTGGTAACAAAAATTTCGGATTCAGTAGTGAGAACGACACATTTGACAGGGTTGTTTACCGATCTCGGAATTAATTTGTCTCAACTCTTTTTTATCAAAGGAAATGACAACGACATAAAGGTAAAACGTAGTATTTTCCTAAAGCTGGCAATTATTACTTGCTTTTTTCTGGGCGGCTTGATTGGCGGTTTTCTATACATTTACTTTAATTTAAAAACTCTGTTATTTCCTGCCGCATTACTTCTTTTTGCATTGTGGTATGATCGCATATTGTTCCGCTACTATTCATTAAAAAGAAAACTAAGACATTAACCCCGTGGTTGTGGAAGCTATTGTTCATTGCTATCGCTTTCATAATCTAGTGTTCGGTGTCTCTTTGTTTTCGGTTTCCTTTTCACTCAAGTAATGATTTATGAAAAAGTCAGGGAATATTGTGTGTGGTCATGTGACAAATGAATCATGAACGATTTCTGTCGTAATTATTGATATATTCATCTTCAATTTTTTTCTTTAGTTTATCTCTGACATCTATCATTTTTAATTTATAGACCATGAATTCGTCAAAAATTTTCTTATTTTCCCTAGTATAAAAATACGACTTTATTATAAAAAGTGGGTACGGTAATACACATATAATGACCGAAGACCATATACAAAAATCTTCTTTAAAATATAGCGGCTCAAAACCAGCCAAATTTATTAGCCAATAGCACAAAAAACCTAGTGCATAAATTGATACAATGATAAAAATCGTTGTAAATATGTCTAGCTGCGGGACAAGGCTTTTGTAGTTTTTTTTATTACTAAAGCCAGAAATGAATATATATGCAATTAGAAAAAAAATTAAATAGGAATAGGAAGTTACCACAAATATTATATCGCTACCTAATATTTTGAATAGGCCAATTAGCAAGATTTCAACGATACAAAATATTGCAGAAGCTAAAAACATTCCTATGTAATCTGTAAAAAATCGTAATTCCTTTTTACGCCGTTTTGTAATTATATAGTAATCAAAACTTAGGTCTGCCTTTATCATTTCGATACGTTCGTATCTTTTTCGTGTATGATTTGAAAGATCATTTAATACATGTGGCGGAACTAATACATGTGATAGCTCCTCTAGCGACGATTCAATCTTGAAAATATATGTTTTTAGGTATGTACGAAAATTCTTTAGCCCAGCATAAGCAAGGTTCAAAGCTATAGCTATTGAGAAGAAATTCACTAATTCCTTTAAATCATCCACGTTGTATTGGCATTAATATTTAACCTAATTTTGGATTCTGTTTAAACCCAAAGTCAAATGCATCATTTAGTTTCTCTGAAAAGTCTTTATCATTGAAGCTATAGATTGCATCAATTTCCTGCTGTTGATTGTGACGTTCAGCTAATTCAAATCTATATGCAGCTTGATCGTTTACGATGAAATTAACATCCCTTTTCATGACAATAGCCATATTTTTTTTGATTTCATTATCGGCAACCTTTATTTGAACTTGCTCTGAATTTTCAGCATATTCGGCTAATAATTTATGTGTCGAAGAATTTGGTTTTTCGTCATTTTGCAGAATTATCTTTAATAACTTTCCGGATTTCAGATAGTTTTGTAATTCTGTATAAAAAGATGTGTGTTGCTTGGCAATATAATCTGTTAGCGAGTAATCATAAATTTTTACTTCTCGTTTCGCATGCTTAAAAATTTCAGCCATTACTATGGCTTTCTCAACAGAGTTGATTGTAGGTATAATTGCATCATATCCTTTTTTTGCCACATTATGAACAAAAAACTCCATGGAGGCAGCATCACTTTCTGACACAAAAGCTTGACTGGGGACAGTTTCGTTAGATCTATCATGCTTCATTCGGCTACCTCGTACAGGCCTTCTTGATGTGTATTTGCTCATTATACAGTAAATTAAGGGTATTCCCATTATGACAAATTTAGCCTATTTTTTCTGTAAAGTCAACACTTTTAAGTCTTTATAGAATAACACATAATCCTAGTTAATTCCAATTCCAGTCACAATAGGACTATCCCCTTGCGTTGCTATCCCACTATAGCGATCATTGGTTACGATGATGATTTTCGCCATGTGCATCATTAAATCCTGATACAAATTTTCAAGGTTTTTCCCCGTCAATGTAATTATGTGCGTTGTAAAATGCAGGGTAATTTTGTTTTCTTCTAAGAAGTACTCGCCCGCGACAAGGTAGCTATAGTTTAGAAATATGTGCTTACCGTCCAACATGACAAAGCACACATTCCGAACCCCGTTATAATCCTTGTCGAATTTCGCAATACCGTTATCGCCCGTGTCGCTTTGCTTGCCCGTGTATTGGTGCAGTTTCTTTTTTATTTCCTCATGGTTCATAATCCCGCGTAAAATTATTTCGGTTAAACTCTTTACTTATATGCTTTTGGTTATCGCTCTTTGGCTTGTCCTTATCGGGCATGCGGTCACGAATAAAATCGTGTTGTTCGCCGACCAATTCCAATGCCGATTTTCTGTCGCCCATTTCAGAGGCGTAGTCTAGCAATTGTTCTTTATCATCCGTATAGATATGCACATTATCCCGCCCGCGTGATACCGATACATAAAACTGTTTGGCATCAGTAGCGGGGAATGTCGCCGCAGGCTGGTGAATAAAAACCTCATCTACCGTTTTGCCTTGTGCGGCATACGAAGTAATACAGTGTGCATGATCTAAATGCCCGAAATCCTTATCCAGATAATAAAGATTTTTACTTACGTGGTTCATAAGAACAACACCGTCTTTCTTAGATACCGATTTCACTTGCAGCAACTGCCCGTTATCCATACGGGTATGGTGTTTGTCAAAACCGTTTTTGGTAATATGCACCTTGTCGCCAATCGACAAGGCAATCTCTTTATCATCAAATACGTCAAATTTTTTTGAAGCAGTCACCGGAACGGAAATTTGCTCATTCCCGTTGTTGATCTGGAGCGTGTTTTCATCCACATTGTCAACCGACCATACGCTGCCTCGCTTAATGCCTTTCACGTTCTGGTTAAACTGCAAAACCTGTCCTTTCTTATAAAGGCGATGATCCAGTTTTTCCGCTTCGGTCATATTCGTGTTTACGAGTTTCCTTGCGGTAATTTCACGCTTGCCGAGCATACCCTGTTTTTTAAGTTCCTGACGCACCGCAGCCGTGACTTCCTCGCCCTGCTTGTGTGTGGGCGAGATAATCAGACCTGTCTTGCCTTTTTTTAACGTGCCGACATATTCATCAACCAATTGGCGATTTCCATCCAATGGGTCAATCTCTTTAACTGAACCTATAGTGTCCAGTTTCTCGAAAGCGGTTCTAACATGGCCGCTTGACAAATCTTGCACTGCATCACGATAAGCTTCTTTACGTTGGCGGTGGATTGTATTCACTTCCGCAGTGTGTATCTTTCCGACCGTATTAAGAATACGCAAGGCATCGCCTCGCACGACGCTTGCGTGTTGCCTTGTATCGCCGCCTAATATCAGGCGGGCGTTTTGGTGTTCTGTAACTTGCAATAGACGTTTCATATCTCCCGTTCCGAGCAAACCCGCTTCGTCAACCCAAAGTACCTGGTCTTTGATCTGCGCCTGCATATCTTTATCGACAAGGAACTTTGCGACGGTATTCGCTTCGTCAAAGCCTTCATCTTTAAGAACTCCGCGAGAGGCTTGCGCTGTCGGAGCAATAACCGTCAGTTTCTTGCCGCTTGCCTCAATCTTTTCGGCAGCTTCTTTCATAAGTGTGGTTTTGCCTGAACCCGCTGCACCACGCACAATCGACACACGATTGCTCGTAGTCAGGATATGCTCAACGGCATTTTTCTGCTGTCCTTTCAAATCAAGGGCAGGAGCTTCTTTATAAAGCGGGGCGATCTTGCCGACACCTTTTCGGGCAAGATCGACCATTTCTTTTTCTTCGGATAAAACCGCTTTAGTCGTACACATGGCACGACCTTTTTCCTTTACGCGAATAAACCTGTTATCCAGTAATACCGCTTGATCTATCTGATCGGCAGATACGCTGGATTGTCCTATCGCATGGCGATAGGCTTGGGCTTGTAGCCGCCTTTCAGGAATAACTGAAACGCGCTCAAACACATGACTGAGTGTGAAATCAACAATATTTTTAGCGTCATGGATCGGCAGGCTGTTTTTATCGACAGGCTTGCGGATAAGACCGTTATAATCGGGGTCGCTGTCGAGGTTTTCGGCAGTTTCCAGTTCCCGAATCTGCTTGCGCCATTCCTGCCGCAATTCGGTCATGGATAAGCCTTTTTGCTTCTTGCTACGGGTACGCGCACCAAGACCGTCAAGGTCTTTGGCATCAGTGATACCCTTTTCCTTTGCAATCTGGCCGATTTCATTTGTCCGTTTGGAAAAATGCTCTATGACACGTTTGGGAACGCCCTTGATCTCGAATGAACCTTTGGTTCGTTCGATGTCATAGCCTGCCAAAATCAGCCTATCAGATAGAACCTTGTGGAAACGCGCTTGATGGTACGGCATATCGCGCATGATCTCGCGGAACTGCGCCGCCTTGTATTTGTTTTCTTCCTTGTCACAGGTTGCATTGAAAACAAAACAATGTGAGTGCAAATGCGGGTCGGGGGCATAGCCCTCGACAGGCCGTGCCGTCTGATGCGTAAATTCAGCCCAAACCAATTCGCCTGTTTTCCTGTCAAAATATGCCTCGTCCTTGCGGACGCGGGTCATGGCATCCTGCTCGATCTCGCGCATCGTTTGCGAAACGCTTTGCTCGAAAATTTCGAGGATATCCCGATTGCCGCTTAGGGCATGCACAATCGACACGGATTTAGGGCAGTGGAAATTTATATCATAACCGACCGTGCGATTATCTTTCGTCATATAGGTCAGGTTATCGCCCGTCATAGGATTAATATTTTCGCACAAGGCAAAGAAATTGTCCTTGTCGGCATCCAATCCCAAGCCGAGCCTTGCGGCCAGCTTGCCCTGAAACCGCCCCTTTAACTCTTGGTCGTTGATATAGTAATCCGCTTGGTTCAGTTCGGTTGCAAAATAGCTTTTTGCTCCTGAAGCTGATTTGTTTTGTATCATCCTAATCATAGGACGTGTGTTTATATTGTTCTGTCGGTAAATCGTGAGTATTGGTAATCCGTTTAGAACGAATAACCATTCTTAAATATGCAGGCATAGACCGGATGCTATCTGGGCTATGCTGGCAAAACCGTAATCGTGGTGATAACGTGTATTAAATTATTTCTATCAGACATCTTCCCTTTGCACAGCAAAGGGGTGTTTTCATGCCATTTCGTTGCACAGCTTTACGGATTTAATCGGCTTCTGTAAACTCGAAATCGTCGTCAACCATGTCCTTGTAAATATCCTCACGAGTTTGCTTGGAGTTAGGCTTTTCACCATAGAAACGAAACCCTCGACCTGTCGGTTCATCGGTTGTAAATGTCCTTGCGATTTCCTCGTTGCAAATTCTTTTGTCAATCTTATCGAGCATAAATTCATCCCCATTTGCATAGGCACGTGCATAGCTGATACAGTACACAATCGCACTAAAAATAATTAATGCACCAAGCAACTTTTGTCCGATCAACATAAGTAATATCCCACCGAAGAAAAACGGTAGCGGCTCAATGAATATTTCCAAAGTTCGTGGAGAAAAAGGTTTTCCTTTGAATTTTAGTTGCCAGTAAAATGGTAATATATCGCCACTGGATAAACTGAAATGGTCAAAGTCATAAACTGCTTTAAGGTGCTTAATATCTTTAAATCTTAAATAAGAGAAATAAAGGAATACGGCTATAAAAAGATACCATATCCAATATTCTTTAATAGTTCCCCAGAATGAGGGAGCATAGTAAGAATTAAGAAAGATTGGAAAGACCATTGGCAAAAATGGAATAAGAAATAAAAAAAAGGCGGTAATAATTGCTCCTGATAGCTTGAAATATCGTCTGCCCATATTCTTACGAATAAAAACTTCAATAATTAGTCGACCGAAAGAAGTGCTGCTTTCAAAAAGACTGATAATAAAATTTTTAACTACATTTTGTCTCTTAAACATAGTGCGGAAATAGGTTTCCTTTTGAACGTCTTGTTTTTTCATGTGCTTGGGGGTATTTGTTGATTATTATTTATACTCTTTCTCTTGGTCAAAGATCAATTTATCGTAACTGAACCCATATAGAAGTTTCAATCCTTGGACTTGGATTATGCCGGTTACTTTCAGTTTGTTTTTTTCTCCGCCAGTTTGCAGCGTGTGGAATATTTCTGGACGTATGATTTTTACCAGCTTATGCGAAATCGTTTCAGTTTGAGAGATATTTCCGTCGTGGTGGTTGGTTGATTTGCTTATATCTTCCTCGTAAGCTTCTCCTATCAGATCAGATGCATAGTTGTTGGTTTCTATATCCGCATTGGCATGAAACATTTTTGTAGCGAGCGTACCCAAGAAGCTTTTTACCTTGTATTCTCCTTTAATGCCGCCCATATTGGCGTAGTAGTTCGGAATATTTTGTGTAAGGTAGACTGTTGCTATACGGCTGCTTCGCGCTGTCGCCTGAAATTCTGCATCATGCTCATGTAGAAAGTTCTGCGCTTCATCCGCCCACAAGAAAACAGGGCGTTTATTGATAGCGGTATTCCGTTTTTCCATTGCCCGTTGCCAAATATACTTGAACATAATTTGGGCATCACGCCCTACCTTGTGATACAATTTGACAGGAAGATTAATAACGATGATTTTACCGTTCAAACAATCTTCGGGAGTAAACGTGGATGGCTTATTACAAAATAAGGAATAGACAGGCTCTCTTAGGAAGCGAAATAAAAATCCCGTAAAAGTAAAATCTACAATAGAGCGTGTTTTTTCATTCAAACCTGCGTAGGTTTCAAAGAAAAATTCTTTGATCGCTGTAAACGTCCTCGATTCAGGTACATTTTGCCTTATAGCTTCCTGCTGTTCTTCATCTGTCATTTTGGAATGTTCTTCTGTAGTCAGCGTGGAAGCCCAGTGTGCTATTTTTTCATGCACTTTTTCGATTGCATGAACCATTGCCTTATCAAATGCATTGATGTCGTTTTGTTCCTTATCTACTTCGCCTTTGTCTTTTAAGAATTCAGATTTTAAAGCAGAGCGGGCTATATTATAGAGCAGTTCAATAGAAACTTTGTCATAGGCTAACAGGCAAAGATCAATTGTATTTGAAATCAGCATATCGGATGCGTTTTCCCAAAACGGGTCGTCACCTTTGCCGCTTGATTTTTCTTCACTGGCACGAATAACCGTTTTCAGGACTTGCAAAATATTATCGGTATAGTTTTTATTTTCTGCATGGCTGCTTTCGTATTCCAAGAAATTGAAATATTGCCTGCCGTTTGGCTCTACAATAATTAAATCGCTTTCTCTATTTGCGATCTTGCAATACTTAACCCATTCATCTTTTTCGTCAGGCTTCACGGTCAGAACCAAACCGCCATAACCTTTTGACAAATATTTAAGCGCAAAAAATCGTCCGCTGCCGGATGTTTTGCCAGAACCTATACCGCCGAAAATCTGTAATCCCTGAACCGAATTTGCGATTGTCCACGGTTCTTTTTGTATGCCGATATGGAATATCGGTTCGTTTAAATCAAACATAATTTATTGGTAATGATTTAATTACGAATATAGCAAAATTATTACTTGCAAAAAAAATCTTTCAAAATTCACTATAAATTTTACATTCACTTAATATGAAAGTTTAGTGCATTGTCTTTTCCCAATCGGCGTGAACTTGTGCTTCAGGGATTAAATAACTCAATCGAGCTTCATCATAAGGAATGTCAATTTTAAGTAAATCACCGATGACCATTTTCATGCAATTGTCGATAAACTCCCAATCGTATTGTACTTTTTCCTCGACTTTCACTCTCATGAAATTGCAGATATGTTTCCGCACCATTCGCTCAGTATAACGATCAATCGTAGAAATATTATAAGCATCTTTGGCGTAATGACGCAGAGCTTTTCGCGCTAATGGCGCAAAACGGCGAAACTGTTCAACTCCCAAGCCGTCCTCTAAAAAAAACCAATCCCTGCTTGGCTCACCATAGATAGGTTCGCCTGATAAATTGTTTCTTTCTTCTGCCGTAGCAAACAAATTTTTCTCATAAGGCATTTTTTTTCTACCTTTAAAGTCTTGATTTCTAAAAAATTATACAACAAGATTCAAATAAAATCAATGTTTTTATGAATAAAAGACCAATGCCTGATTGGATGATGCAATACGTATCAAACATTGGAACAGATGATTGTTTTAAGGATTTTCGCCAACTCTCAAAAGACTATTATACGGCGATAGACAGTAAAAGCGGTGGCGCAGGAAAAGCTGTTTATAACTATGAGATGCTTAATATCAATAGGTCTTTCAAATGGGATAAGTCCAAACCAAAGACTGATGCAGAAAAGGCGGATATAACTGAACGATATAAGAAAGAAGCTTCACAATTAGCAGAAAAACACGGTTGCGAGCGACCAAGCTATGAAAGTGCGGTCGATAAAAAAACCAATGAAATGCGACACAATAACCCACAGGAGCAATTCATATCTCGCGAAGATCCGATAGCAAAGAAATCGATCAACGATTATCAGAAGAAATACCCTGAAAAAGCAACCAAAAGTCAGGACAATGCCGATAAGTATAGAGACAGGGAATTGAAAGAGTATGATCGGGATAAATCCCATGAACATAACGCCAAAATGTTTGACAAGACCCAAGACAGATTTGAAGCCACGCGACTGTCTGAAAAAGAAAAGCATGACCAGAGAGATAATCCGTCACCTGATGCCGTGAAGCATTCTATGTCCAGCAAGTTCTTTGTCTCACTCGGTATGGACAATGATAAGCTGCAATCTGTCAAAGACCAATATAATAAATCAGCCAGTCCACAAAAGGATAGTGAAAAAGACGATACTAAAAATAAAGACGGCGGTAAGACTCATGAAAATATGAGCCAAAGTAAGAATACCGATAAATCCGATATGGCTGATAATTTTTTAAAAAATCAAAGTATCAATAAAACTGATATTCCAAAAGCAAACAATACCGGCAAACCTGAGGTAAGTTATAGCTATTTGGGTAGCAAAGGCAGTGATAACTCGCCAAACAAGACCCCTGACGTAAGCCTTGATAAAGACTAATTTATGCAAGTAATCTGTTTAGAAGAAAAAGCCTTTTACGAACTGGTCGAACAGGTCGTTGAGCGGTTGAAAGAAAAAAACAATGTGTTGCGCGATAAATGGGTTTCCAATGAAGAAGCTATGCGCTTATTGAATGTCAAATCCAAAACCACATTGCAGAAATTGCGGGATGAGGGGAAGATACGTTTTTCACAGCCTGAAAAGAAAATCATTCTTTATGATACTGACAGTATCAATTCTTATTTAGAAAAAAATTCAAGAGACACATTTTAGATCATGGAACATACAGAACAAGATGAAATTACTCCGACACCCGAATACGTGAAAGGATTTAATGAGGGTTATATTATGGCTCAATTCAGCCCGAATTTTTCAAATGATAGTATTTCTAATCTGCAAGAATCAGACAGGAACAAGGGTTTTGCTAAGGGCATGATGCAGTTTGCCGTAGAGAAGAAATTGGAAAAAACCATGTCACGATTTACAAATGTTGACCGTAATCCAAACAAAGACCTTACAAAAGACAAGGGGCTTGATAAGGAATAGTGTTTTAGTATTATATCAAAAAATAAGCCCCATTTAAATGTACAGTTATAAAATGAAATATAAAGTTGACGTACCTGAAAATTTCGAAGATGAGCAATTGAATTTATATTTAAATCTGCTTATTAAGCAAGGGCAAGTAGCAAACCCGAATATCGAAAAAATCAAATCATGCTCATTTCTGGGCATGGTGTATGATAACGACAGACCAATAGGTATTGGTGCTATCAAGCAAGTTTATAAAACTCCTTTTGCAAAAGCCGAGATACCAGAACTGGCGGATGAATATGATTTTGAACTCGGCTATATATATATAGTTAATGAAGAAAGATATCGTGGAAAGGGAATTGCAAAAGACTTATGCAATAGACTTTTAGAAAAGATAAGTGGTAAGAATATCTTTGCCACTACCGAAGAAAATGATGAAAATAGCATGAAATTCTTACTGCAAAAATTAGGTTTTGCTAAAAAGGGAAAAGCCTATACAGGCGCCAAAACTGGCAAACTAATAGGGTTATACTTACGAACTGCTAAAATTTAAGTTGTACCTATGTTGTACCAAAGAAAAAGCCCCGCAGAGGAATCCTTGCGGGGCTTGGGTTTTCTTGGTGGGCGATGAGGGGTTCGAACCCCCGACCCCCTCGGTGTAAACGAGGTGCTCTGAACCAGCTGAGCTAATCGCCCTTATGTTTCAACCAACATACTTGTTGCTGATTGCGGGTGCAAATATAGTCAAGTTATTCGACTTTACAAGTGTTTTAAAAAAATAATTACTCTTTTTTTACATCTTTTACAATCACCCTGTCACTGTAATTGATCACCTCTACCATAATATCCTCATTATTAGCATTTCTACCTTCAACAACATACAACTTTCCTTTATCCATAGGAACATTGCTTTTTGAAAAATCAACGTCTCCATGTTGTAAGGTCTTTTTAATATCCTCTAATGATACCCAATTTTCAGCAAACTTTGCCGTGGTTGCATCCGAATACGTAATCGGTTTACTTCTCAAATCCTTTAAAACCCGACAATTGGGCAAATAGCAAAACTCCGTTTTTTTCTCTTTAAAGAAAAATGCCAGGAACATCGATCCCAATAATAAACCAAATAAATAATACGCCAGACGGAATTTGAATTTCATAATCTTTTAATTTGCTGCAAAAGTACTATTTGTTTAGCGCTATGCCAAACAACAGTTGCTAAAAAACAATCAGGTTGATATCGCGGTACGGAATCGAAAACCAATCGGATATGGATCGGTTGGTCAAAATACCATGATAAAAATAAATCCCGTTCTTTAGCGAACGATTGCAGCGGATCGCACTTTCCACACCGCCATCTTCGGCAATTTGAAGCAGGAACGGCGTAATAATATTACTAATCGACATCGAAGCTGTTTTGGAATAGCGCGATGGTATATTCGGCACACAATAATGCACCACATTATGCTTGATAAAAGTCGGCTTTTCGTGCGTGGTGATTTCTGATGTTTCAAAGCAACCACCGGTATCAATACTCACATCGATAATAATGGCGCCACGTTTCATGTTTTCAACCATGGTTTCCGATACGATAATCGGAGCGCGGTTTTTCCCTTTCATACATCCGATGGCTACATCGCAACGCATTAAGGATTTTAAAAGTGATTTTTCTTGTATGGTGGACGTAAAGATACGTTGGTTTAAGGTGTTTTGTAGTCGGCGTAGTTTGGTAATCGAATTGTCAAATACTTTTACGCTGGCGCCTAATCCGATGGCCGTTCGCGCCGCATATTCGGCTACGGTTCCCGCCCCAAGGATTACGACTTCTGTGGGTCGTACTCCGGTTATGTTTCCGAGCAAAAGTCCTTTTCCGAATGATTGGTTGATCATCAACTCTGCTGCGATCAATACCGATGCGGTACCGGCAATTTCACTCAGCGATTTTACCGCCGGATACGAGCCGTCTTCATCCCGGATAAACTCAAATGCCAGTGCAGTGACTCTTTTTTCCGCCAAAGCCTCAAAATAAGCCTTGCGTTGCGTTTTAAGCTGTATAGCCGAAATCACCAGTGTTTGCGGATTCATCAGGTGAATTTCATCTATCGTAGGTGGCTCTACTTTTAAAATCATCGGACAACTAAAAATCTTTTTTCGATCTTTTGTAATTTCCGCACCCGCCTCGCTATATTCCCGATCCGTAAAACTGGAACTCTCCCCTGCTCCGGACTCGATCAAAACGCGATGTCCGTGGAATGTCAGCGAATTAACCGCATCTGGTGTCAGACATATTCTTCGTTCCTGGTAAGAGATCTCTTTGGGTATCCCGATAAAAAGTTCACCTTTTTGTTTGGCGATTTCTAACTTTTCTTCTTGTGGAAGTAATTGTTGTCTGGTAAATGGGGTCAATGACATGATTTTACGCAATAATTTGCACTAATGTACAACTTTTTTTGTGATAAATAGCTTATTAATGACTGACTTAAAGACTAATTTCGCAGTTCCAGTAACCGCTTACCGCCCGGTAGTAATTTTATATGGATAGCCGCATGATCGATTGGAATCAGATTGGGTGTTTTTTCCGGCCATTCAATAAAACACCAGTCACCCGAATAGAAGTATTCATCGATTCCCATATCGTACGCTTCCTCTTCGGTATGCAACCGATACAGATCGAAATGATAAATGCGTTCACCATTGTGGCCTTCGTATTCGTTAACCAGTGAAAAAGTCGGGCTACTCGCCATATCCCGCACGCCTAATTCACCGACCAAAGCTTTGATCAATGTCGTTTTTCCCACACCCATTTCGGCATGAAACGTAACTACTTTTTTCAGGTTTTGCGACAAGATTTGTCGGGCCACATCCTGAATCTCTTCCAGCGCGAAAGTTCTTTGCATACTACTCTCCATATTGAACAAATATAATTATTTTATTCAAACGATATTACATAATTTCCTACATTAAATCGGATCAAAAAAGGGCTTTTTTAGCCCTCTCTGTTTTTTATTTCGGATTAAAGATCAATAATGGAATGATCATCTCCTCCAGCGAGATTCCCCCGTGTTGGTACGTATTGCGGTAGTAACTCACATAATGATTATAATTGTTTACATACGCCAGAAACAGGTCATTTTTGGCAAAAATATACGAACTACTCATATTGATCGCCGGCAAACCAATTTTCTTCGGATCTTTTACCGCATACACATCTTTATCTTCATAGGTAAGACTTCGGCCGGTTTTATAACGTAGGTTCAGACTTGTATTTTTGTCACCAATTACTTTCGACGGGTTTTTACAGTTAATCGTCCCGTGGTCGGTGGTCAAAATCAACTTAAATCCCAATTGTTGTGCCTGTTGAATAATTTCCAGTAACGGCGAATTTCGGAACCAGCTCAGCGTTAACGAACGATAGGCTTTATCATTCGAAGCCAGTTCTTTTACAACATCCATTTCGGTTTTGGCATGCGATAACATATCCACAAAATTGTAGACAATCGTGGTCAGATCATTACTTTTTAAGGTCTTGAAGTTATCAACCAGCTTTTTACCGTCTTTAAAATTCGTAATTTTATAGTATTCCTGTTTGATGTCAATACGCAGTCGTTTTAACTGTTCCGTTAAAAATTCGCCTTCGAACAGGTTTTTACCGCCTTCGTCCACATCGTTTTTCCAGTATTGCGGATACATTTTTTCCATGTCCAACGGCAATAATCCGGAGAATATCGCATTACGGGCATATTGTGTTGCCGTTGGTAAAATCGAATAATAACTAATCTCTTTTTCCAGTTTATAATGATTGTTTACTACGCTTTCAAAGGCTTTCCATTGATCATAACGTAAGTTGTCGATCACCACAAATAATATCGGCGCTTCTTTTTTACGGATTTCCGGCACCACCATTTCTTTAAATAACTGATGGGACATTATTGGCGCATCCGCTTTCGGATCGAACCAGTTTTGGTAGTTCTTTTCGATAAATTTACCGAATTGGGAATTGGCCTCCAGTTTCTGACTTTCAAGGATTTCGACCATACTCTGATCTTCAATATTCTCAAGTTCCATTTCCCAGAATATCAACCGCTTGTACAAATCAATCCAGTCTTCAAACGAATTGACCATCGCCATATCCATTGCTATTTTTCGGAATTCTTTCTGATAATCCAGGGTTGTTTTTTCGGAAACCAAACGGGAATGATCCAGATTCTTTTTCAAACTCAATAGAATCTGATTCGGGTTTACCGGCTTGATCAAGTAATCGGCTATTTTAGATCCGATCGCTTCTTCCATGATATATTCCTCCTCACTTTTCGTGATCATAATCACCGGTACCGCCGATTTTTTCTCTTTAATTTCGGACAATGTCTCCAGTCCGCTTAAACCAGGCATGTTTTCATCCAGAAAAACAATATCGAAATTTTCTTCGTCGAATATATCGATTGCATCCTGACCGTTGTTACAGGTCGTTACGCTATATCCTTTTTTCTCCAGAAATAATATGTGCGGCTTTAACAAATCAATCTCGTCATCCACCCAAAGTATTTTAATCGTGCTCATATGTGCTTGGTTTAGTAATTCTACTGCAATTTATTGTTTTAAGAACTCAACGAGGTTAAATTTATTATAAAAATAATTCCGGTTTATCGTTATTTTTCACGGGCTTTCCCTATAGCCATTCCGATGCGGTTTCGTATTGTTCCGGGAAATACGTCAAATATTGCACCATTCTCGGATGGGTTCCGTGATTGGCACTCGCACAATGCGGTAGCGCCTGATGCCAGATTACAAAATCGCCTGCTTTTCCAACAACCGGAATCGCCTGTAAGGCTTGTAACGCGATCTCCCTCGGATTTTCTCCTTGCGGTATGCCCGATAACCAGTTTCCGATTTCCCGGTGAAATCCCGGTACGCAGTGAAAAGCACCCTCTTCCGGCCCGCAATCCGTAAGATACAACAAGCCCTGTAATCCGAATGGAATCGGTTGTTTTAAGCTGACATCCCAATGCAACGGACTCCCGAGAAAATGATACGAATCCGTTTCCGGTGGGTTAAAACTTACTTTGTCTATAGTTTTGTAAATTTTATCCGTACCATATAATTGTTCGTACGCCTTGCGGATACGTGCGGAACTGCGGTTTTTATTCAGTGCCGGATGATCGCTGAAGGTAAGCATCAAACCTCTTTGTTCTTCATGTTGTCGGTACCAGCCATCACGATCATCAGGTTGTAATGCCAGAAAATCCCATATCGCCTGAGTCGTTGCCTTACAATCTTCTTCCGAAATGGCATTTCGTAAAACGAGATAACCATTTTCTTCCCAAAACTGTAGATCGGCTTCCGATAAAACAGCAGTTGTGATGGTTTCCGACTGTGACATCGTATCGGTATGACGGCTTGCGATCCAATCGTAAAACTGATGTAATTCCGGTTTTTCAAAATACAGGTAACGCATCACTTCTTCTATTCCGATACCATAGCGGTAAAGCGTCTCCAATTCCTGATTCCAACTTTCCGGATTGACTTTTTCAGGATATAAAGCCCGCGTCCAGAGTTGTTCTAAAATCTGATGTTCCATAAGGTTTCTAAAAATCGTACTCAAAAATAAAGATTTTTATTACTAATTAACTTTTAGACCGATACTTTTACACTCAAAATACACTATTATTTTGATTCTCACAATCCACTTTACAAAGAATTTCGTTTTCATCAGTTTGGACACTTTTGTAAAAAGTAAAGACAGCCCTCTTTTTCGTACTAAAAATAATGTATCTTTACCGTCATGAAATGGTTAACAGTCCTTTTATCGTTCTACTTTGTCCTGCTCGCCAGCATACCTTGTGCGGATGCAGCGACGGGTCATACCCATTTTCGGGTACAAAACGAAACACCTGTTGACCATGAAGGACATTCGCACGAAAAACAAGGCGATTTGTGTTCTCCATTTTGTGTATGCAACTGTTGCGGAGCGCAAATTATGAATTATGCTCCTGTAATTGCTTTTGCAGTACAACCAATCACTCCTGTAATTACAACACCTACAACAAGTTACCAGTCCGTATTTTATTCCGGTTACTACGGTAGCATCTGGCAACCCCCTCAATTGGTATAATACCCCTGCAATAGCGGGGTAAGAAGTCATGTAGCATTGCTACCCGATACGGGCATTTCCTGCCTATTCTTATTTATATTATACCAAAACATGCTTGATAAAATAATTCATTTTAGTATCAACAATAAATTTATTGTTGGACTATTTACCCTTATACTAGTAGCAGTGGGTGGCTATTCGGCCTACACCCTCCCTATTGACGCTTTGCCCGATATTACCAATAATCAGGTACAAATCATCACCAGTTCCCCTACACTGGCTACCCAGGAGGTAGAACAATTTATTACCTATCCGATCGAACAGGCGGTAAAACCGATTCCAAAAATCGTCGAATTGCGCTCTATCAGCCGCTTTGGGCTGAGTGTTGTAACCGTTGTTTTTGAAGAAAGTGCCGATATTTACTGGGCGCGCGCTCAAATTTCGGAACGTCTTAAAGAAGCCGAAAACACCATCCCAAAAGGTGTCGGATCGCCCGAAATGGCTCCGGTGAGTACCGGTTTGGGTGAAATCTACCAATATGTGGTTTTCCCTGAAAAAGGTTATGAAGAAAAATACGATGCCACACAACTGCGCACCATTCAGGATTGGATCATCAAACCCCAATTGATTGGTACTAAAGGTGTCGCAGAGGTTAACACGCTTGGTGGTTACCTGAAACAATATGAAATTGCTGTTCAGCCCGACAAGCTGAAAAGTATGAATACCACCATTTCGGAGATATTTGATGCACTCGAAGTGAACAACGAAAATACCGGTGGTGCGTATATCGACAAAAAACCATATGCCTACTTTATCCGTGGTATTGGAATGGTAAACGGCATCGACGATATCAACAAAATCGTAGTCAAAAACCAAAATGGCATTCCAATCCTTATCCGCGATGTAGCCCAGGTCCGCATTGGCAGCAGTATTCGTTACGGTGCTGTGACCAAAGACGGCAAAGGCGAAGAAGTGAGCGGTATGGTGATGATGCTAAAAGGCGAAAACAGTGGTCAGGTCGTAACCCGCGTAAAAGAAAAAATGGAGCAGATTAAAAAATCGCTTCCTGAGGGCGTTTCGATCGAACCGTTTATGGATCGTACCCAATTGGTTAACAAAGCCATCTCTACGGTAGAGAAAAACCTGATCGAAGGGGCCTTAATAGTCATTTTTATCCTGGTTTTACTACTTGGAAACTGGCGCGCCGGACTAGTTGTCGCTTCGGTTATTCCGCTTTCATTACTATTTGCCATTTCGATGATGCGACTGTTTGGTGTTAGTGGTAACCTGATGAGTCTTGGAGCGATCGATTTCGGACTTATTGTAGACGGAGCCGTCATTATCGTAGAAGCCATTATTCACCGATTACAGGTGGGGCGTAAAGGCGCACTGACCAAACAACAGATGAACGAAGAAGTCTTTCAGGCGGCTTCCAAAATCCGTAGTAGCGCGGCTTTCGGAGAAATCATTATCCTGATTGTGTATTTACCAATCCTTGCATTGGTTGGCATTGAAGGAAAAATGTTCGGACCGATGGCACAAACGGTATCTTTTGCGATTTTAGGCGCCTTCATTTTGTCACTAACCTATGTCCCAATGATGAGTGCGCTCGTCCTTAAAAAAGAAACCGGACATAAAAAGAATAGCAGCGATACGATTATTGAAAAACTATATCACTTTTATGCACCCATTTTAGAGAAAGCCTTACGTGTCAAAACCGTTATTATCGGTGTAGCGGTTGCTTTATTTGCAGCGGCATTGCTCCTTTTCAACACACTGGGCGGCGAATTTATCCCAACATTGGATGAAGGTGATATCGCAACACACTTGATCATCGCTTCCGGAAGTTCACTATCACAGGAAGTCGAAGCGACGACCAAAGCCGAGCAAATTTTAAAGGCGAAATTCCCGGAAATCAAGATGATCGTAACGAAAATCGGTAGTGCCGAAATTCCAACCGATCCGATGCCGATAGAAGCCGGTGATATGATCATTCTTCTAAAAGACAAAGACGAATGGACTTCGGCTACGACTAAAGAAGAGCTGATGGAAAAAATGGAAAAGGCGTTGGAAGATATTCCGGGTGCAACAACCGAGTTTTCCCAACCGATTCAGATGCGTTTTAACGAGCTAATGACCGGTGTACGAAGCGATGTCGCTATTAAAATTTTTGGTGAAGATATCGATATGCTCGTTAGCAAAGGTGATGAAGTGATGCAGTTGATTCAGGGAATTCCGGGCGTTTCGGATGCCAAACTGGAACGTGTGGCCGGTTTGCCGCAAATTACTGTTCGGTATAACAAGGACAAAATGGCGTTATACGGTTTAAAAATCGGTGATCTGAATAAAGTGATCCGAATGGGATTTGCCGGTGAAACGGCCGGATTGGTCTACGAAGGCGAAAAACGCTTTGATCTCGTGGTACGTCTGGAAAGCGACAGTCGTCAGGATATTTCCAATTTAAAGGCCCTTTATATCACCTTACCGTCCGGAAATCAGATTCCGCTGGAACAGGTTGCCGATATTAAGTATGAGGATGGACCAATGCAAATTAGCCGTGAAGATGGTAAACGTCGTATCGTGGTTGGTTTTAACGTACGCGGTGCCGATGTCAAATCGGTCGTGGAAAAAATCCAGCAAAAACTCGATGCCCGACTTAAACTTCCGGATGGTTATTATGTGACCTATGGTGGTCAGTTTGAAAACCTTATTGAAGCCAACAAACGACTTGCAGTGGCAGTTCCGGTAGCATTAGCTATGATCTTTATTCTCTTATACTTTACTTTTAAATCGGTACGCCAATCTATATTGATTTTCACTGCTATTCCATTGGCCGCAATCGGTGGTGTTTTTGCACTTTGGCTACGGGATATGCCTTTTAGTATTTCAGCCGGAGTAGGCTTTATCGCCTTATTTGGCGTGGCCGTACTTAACGGCATTGTACTGATCGGTTATTTTAACCAGTTAAAGGGTGAAGGAATGACCAATATTTACGACCGGATTCGCGAAGGGACCAAAGTGCGATTACGACCGGTAATTATGACCGCGGCTGTGGCTTCGTTGGGTTTCCTTCCGATGGCCATTAGTTCCAGTGCCGGTGCCGAAGTTCAAAAACCATTGGCAACCGTGGTTATCGGCGGATTGGTAACAGCAACCTTGCTAACCTTAATCGTGCTTCCGATTTTGTATCTCTATTTTGAAAAAGAAAATCCAAAAAACAATACGGATAATCCGGAAAATAACGCGTTATGAAAATGACATTCAATATAAAAACGGATAGTATTTTATTTAAACATACTATTTATATAATAGCTGTTTTAGCATTAATTACCAAACCTATAAATACTAATGCCCAAACAAATCTATCATTAAAAGAAGCAGTCGAAACGGGTATAAAAAACAACCTGGGCATTCAGGCTTCCGAACTGGAAAGCAAGATGCACAATCAGTTGACGCGTTCGGCTTTTGAGGTTCCGAAAACCGAATTATCCGGTACGTTTGGACAGATTAATTCGAATGCTAAGGATAAAAATTTGGGCGTTTCCCAAAGCTTTAACCCGTTTCAATATGGTGCCAAAAAGAAATGGCTCAACGAAAACAATGTCGCCGGACAATTAAAAGTCAAAGCCACACAGCAGGATATCACGTTTAACATCCGTCAGGCATGGAATACCATGTTGTTTTATACCAAACAAAACCAATTGCTGAACCAGCAAAACCTATTGATGGAAAAATTTGTACGATCGGCTTCCCTAAAATTCCAAACAGGTGAAAGTAACTCACTCGAAAAGACCATTGCGATTGCCAAACAACAGGAATTACAACAACTGATCAAGCAAAATGAAGCCAAACTATGGGTGGAAAAGTCAAAAATTAAAACCCTGATCAACCGGGATACTGACTTCTCTCCTGCTGATACCGTTTTTGCACCGATGGTGACGTTAGCTGTTGCCGACAGTTCACGATTAAAACAGAACAGCAACCTGCAATTGGCGGCCCAACAAATTCAGATTGCCGAAGCAGCCAAGAAGGTCGAAAAGTCCGCTTTTTTCCCAGACATCACCGCGGGTTATGCGATTCAATCCATTACTGGAACACAGGAAATAAACGGACAAAGTGTAGACTATGACAATGCTTTACGTTTCCAAACCTTTTCGGTAGGTATTGCTATTCCGATTTTTGCCGGTAGTACCATTGCTAAAACCAAAGCCGCTCAAAGCAATATCGAAATGCAGCAAAAAAATGCCGCTTATGTGGAAAGTCAGCTAAGAAGTCAGTTTCAGCAACAGTTTGAAGAATTAAAAACCTATCAGTCACTGGTCGATTATTATCAGGGTACCGCTTTACCAAATGCTAAAAAAATCAGTACCAATGCGACAAAGGCCTATCAAAACGGTGACATTTCGTATGTAGAATATGTGCAAAGCATTGAAACCGCCTTAACCATCCGACTGAATTACAGCAATGCCATCCTCAATTACAATCAAACTGCGATTACTATCCAGTATTTAATCCACCAATAATACCATGAAAAAATCCAATTTTATATACCTTAACATAGCCGGCCTTCTGATTATCGGTGCCATTTTGTATTTTAGTTTACGCCATGATCATAGCAATGAAGATAGTCATGATCATACCGAAACAGAAACTGCAGAAAAACCCGGAGCGGATAAAAAAGTTGAATTGAATGAAGCCCAATTTAAAGCAGCCGGCGTAACATTGGGAACCTATTCCCTAAAAAACCTTAGCGAAGTTATCAATGCCAACGGTTATACCAAACTGCCGCCGCAAAACCAGGCCGATGTTTCGGTTCACCTACAAGGTGTTGTAAAAACGATTTCGGTAATCGAAGGACAATTTGTTCGAAAAGGTCAGGTTCTGGCAACGATAGAAAGCCCGGAATTCACTAAATTGCAGGAAGCTTATCTGACGTCGAAAAGCAATCTTGAATTTTTAAGTCAGGAATTCGAAAGACAGAAAACGCTAAGTGAAGAGGAAGTCAATTCGAAAAAAGTATTCCAGAAAACCAAAGCGGAATACCAAATCGAAAAAGCGCGTTTTAATTCGCTAAAACAACAATTAAGCGTTCTTAATATACAATCGGGTAATACCGCTGTGGCTACAGTTCCAATATTGGCTCCTATTTCGGGCTACACAACCGAAATTAATGTCAAAATTGGAAGTAATGTTGAAGTCGGAAAACCGATTCTTAGCATTGTGGACAATTCTAAATTACACGTCGACTTATTGGTTTACGAAAAAGACCTGCATAAAGTAAAACAAGGTCAGAATGTACAATTAGTACTGACCAATCAGGACAATACCGTAATTAGGGGAACGATTTTTAGTATCGGTAAGGCCTTTGAAAACGAAACCAAATCGGTTGCGGTACACGCCGACATCAATAATGAGAAAAATGCCTTGATTCCGGGAATGTATGTCAATGCATTGATCGACATCGGAACCAATGCCGTTAATGCCCTTCCGGTGGAAGCTATTGTAAAAGCCGACGGACGTGAATTTATGTTTGTCCTGGAAGAAGGACACGAAGAAGCGGATCACGATTCGGAAAAAGGACATTCCCATGACGACGGTCACAAACATGATGATACCGAAGGAAATAGCTATCATTTCCGCAGAGTGGAAGTCAAAACCGGAACGTCGCAATTGGGTTATGTTCAGATTACACCGCTACAAAAAGTAGCTCCCAATGCCAAGATTGTTCTAAAAGGCGCTTATTATATCCAAAGTCACCTGCTAAAAACAGAAGGTGGTGGCGGTCATTCGCATTAAATCAAGAAAAATGGAATACTTTTTAAAAATATACTTACCCATTTACCTATTGTTATATTTATTGGTAACATTTGTGATTCCCACTTACCGAACGTATAAACAAACCGGCATCAATCCGGTGACTTTCGGAAATCGGGACAATGCGCATGATTATATCGGTTTTGTCATGAAATTTCTAATTGTACTACTGTTTGTCGCAGTAGTACTCTTTTCCTTTGGTGGAAATTTGTATCACTATTCCGTTCCGGTAGCCTATCTTGAAAACGAATACCTAAAAATTATTGGATTATTTCTGATTCATATTGCCCTATTATGGGTGATGATCGCGCAATATCAGATGCAAAACTCATGGCGAATCGGTATAGATGAAAACCATAAAACTGAATTGCGTACCAACGGTATTTTTGGAATAAGCCGAAATCCTATCTTTTTAGGAATGATCATCAGTGTTTTGGGGCTTTTTATGATACTTCCCAATGCCTTGACATTTTTCACAGCATTAGCGACTTATTTTATTATTCAAGTACAGGTACGACTGGAAGAAGCCTTTCTGGCAACGCAACATCCGGTAGATTATCCAAAATACAAACAAAAAGTAAAACGATTTTTATAACCCTTAATCCGAACAAAATGAGAATTTTATTTTTAATTGCCTTTATGGTTCTTACTTCATTTACAGTAAACGCCCAGGCACAAAAAGCCGTTATTAAAACGACTATCACTTGTGATCATTGTAAAGAATGCGAAACCTGTGGACAATTATTTGAAAAAAAATTGATTCGTCAGAAAGGGGTGCAAATGGTAACCCTTAATGAAAAAGAGATGACCATTACCGTATTTTTTAACGCCAAAAAAACAGATCTTCCTGCTATACGAACTGCAATTAGTCAGTTGGGTTATGATGCCGACGATGTGAAAGCCGATCCTAAAGGTTACGAAGCTTTAGACGGTTGCTGCAAAGTATAACAACGATGATCATTTTTTATTTCTAATCCGAATGTAGTATGAAAAATGACACACACAAACACACAACAGAGGGAGCCGATTGCTGTGCTGCCGATGCCAAAATAAACCATTCAAAAAAACAAGGGCACAATCACGACCATGATCATGGACACGATCACAGTCACGACGAAGCTACCGGATGGAAAATGTTCCTACCGGCAATTCTATCCTTCGTATTATTGATGATCGCAATTGGAATAGACAACTACTTCCCTATCGCAGTTTTTACCGGATGGGTTCGCATTGGTTGGTATATATTGGCTTATTTCCCCGTAGGCTGGCCGGTATTAAAAGAAGCCGTCCAAAACATGCGTAAGGGCGCTTTTTTTACCGAATTTTTCCTGATGTCGATTGCAACATTGGGCGCCTTCTATATCGGAGAATATCCCGAAGGCGTAGCGGTAATGCTGTTTTATGCCATCGGTGAACTGTTCCAGACTCTGGCCGTAACCCGAGCCAAATCGAATATTAAGGCTTTATTAGATCAAAGGCCGGATACCGCAACGGTTCTTTCGAATGGTAATCCGGTTGCCAAAAAAGCGGAAGCCATAACAATTGGTGAGGTTATCCAGCTAAAACCGGGTGAAAAAGTCGCTTTGGACGGTATTTTACTCTCTGATTCGGCTACTTTTAATACCGCTGCTTTAACCGGCGAAAGTAAACCCGATACCAAACGCAAAGGAGATACGGTATTAGCCGGAATGATCAACCTTAATACCGTTGGTTTAGTCGAAGTCACGACCGCTTATACCGATAGTAAGTTGTCCAAAATTCTGGAAATGGTTCAGGAAGCAACAGCCAAAAAGGCACCTACGGAATTGTTTATCCGCAAATTTGCGAATATTTATACGCCTATAGTGGTTTTTCTGGCCATCGGGATTTGCTTGTTCCCTATGTTTTTTGTTTCCAATTATATTTTTAACGACTGGCTGTATCGCGCTTTGGTATTTCTGGTGGTTTCCTGTCCGTGTGCGTTGGTAATCTCAATCCCGTTGGGCTATTTCGGCGGAATTGGTGCCGCTAGTAAAAACGGAATACTATTTAAAGGTTCTACATTTTTAGATACCATGGCTTCCATTCAGGCCGTAGTTATGGACAAAACCGGTACACTGACGAAAGGTGTTTTTAAGGTACAGGAAGTCGTTGCTTCGGGTTATAACGAACAAGAACTGGTACAATATACCGCTGCATTAGAAACTCATTCTACGCATCCGGTGGGAACGGCTATTATATCCTACGCAAACGGGCTGGAAAAAGGCGTTTCGGTAAGTGAAGTGGAAGAAATTGCCGGTCATGGTTTAAAAGGTCGTATAAACGGTAAAACTATTTTGGCCGGAAATGTCAAATTGTTGCAAAAATTTAAGATTCCTTACGATACAGCTATTGAAAATACACCTTATACTATTATTACCGTGGCTATTGACGGACAATATGCCGGTTATTTCCTGATTTCCGATGAGATTAAGGAAGATGCGCCTCAAGCAATAAACCGTCTACACCAATTGGGAATCCAAACTGTGATGTTATCGGGCGATAAACAAGCGGTTGTATCAGCTGTAGCCAGCGAATTGCATATTGATAGCGCTTATGGCGATTTGTTACCGGAAGATAAAGTACGTCAGGTACAACAATTAAAAGATCAGAATTTAAAACTGGCCTTTGTGGGCGATGGTGTTAATGATGCTCCGGTCATTGCTTTGGCTGATGCCGGTATAGCCATGGGCGGACTCGGTAGCGATGCGACCATTGAAACCGCCGATATTGTGATTCAGAATGATCAACCATCTAAAATCTATACCGCTATTGCGATTGGTAAAAAAACAAAACAGATTGTATGGCAAAATATCGGGATGGCATTTATTGTAAAAGCAGTCGTCCTAATCCTTGGCGCCGGCGGACTCGCAACCATGTGGGAAGCCGTATTTGCTGATGTTGGTGTGGCTTTATTAGCAATCCTAAACGCCGTTCGGATACAAAAAATGAAGTTTTAATTTTTAAAGCACACCTGACAGGTTTTCGAAACCTGTCAGGTGTTAATCGCAAAATATTATAACTCTTTCTCAAAATACTACAACAATCGTATAAATTCCGATCAATACCTTCGCATTTTAAATGAATTTATATGACGACACCCTTATCTCCTACTGAAACCGGTAAGCAATTGCGAAAACCGGATGGCGAAGCCGGAATTGCGATTGGTCGCGATATGAACCGTTCCAACCGTCAGATGTATACCGACCTTTTTGCGTTACTAACTCTTAACGATCTCGATACCGTATTAGAAATCGGTTATGGAAACGGCATGCATTTTCCCGGCTATCTTGTGTCCGGAAAAGCCATTACCCTATACGGAATGGACTATTCGAAAGTAATGCATCAGGAAGCCATGCAAAATAATGCCTCGTTCGTCGCTATAGGATCCATAATTCCGGAATACGGCGATATTATAGCCTGTTCTTATCCCGATAATAAATTTGATCATATTATAGCGCTAAATACGGTTTATTTTTGGGAGCCGCTGGAAGACTATCTAAGCGTACTTTTCCGCATACTAAAACCCGGCGGAAAATTATATCTCGGTTATCGTCCGAAGCGGGTCTTACATCAGGTCGATTTTGTCCAGGAAGGTTTTGCGCTATACGAGGAAGCAGTTTTAAATGATCAACTGGAAAAAGCCGGTTTTGAAATTATACAGGAACATCAGCACAACTATACCAAAATGACAGTAAACGATCAGCCGTTAGAAAGTACCGATCTGGTGACGGTTTGTATAAAAAAAGAGGCTTAAAAAGCCTCTTTCAATTATCCCCGGATCAATTTTTTGTATTTGATACGTGTTGGGGTTAAATCGCCACCAAGACGTTTCTTTTTGTTTTCTTCGTAATCGGAGAAACTTCCTTCGAAGAAATATACCTGCGAATCGCCTTCGAAAGCCAGGATATGTGTACAAATCCTATCTAAGAACCAACGGTCGTGGGAAATGACTACCGCACATCCTGCGAAGTTTTCCAAACCTTCTTCCAACGCACGTAGCGTGTTGATATCTAAGTCATTTGTTGGCTCATCCAGTAGCAATACGTTTCCTTCTTCTTTTAAAGTCATCGCCAAATGTAAACGGTTTCGCTCTCCTCCGGAAAGTGTCGCAACTTTTTTGTTTTGATCACTTCCACCAAAGTTAAATCGGGACAAATATGCTCTGGAGTTTACCTGACGACCACCCATCATGACCAATTCCTGTCCATCGCAGAAGTTTTCCCAAATGGATTTATTCGGATCGATATTTGAGTGCGACTGATCGACATAAGCGATTTTCGCCGTGTCTCCAATCACAAATTCTCCATTATCTGGCGCTTCTTCTCCCATGATCATACGGAAGATCGTTGATTTACCGGCACCATTCGGACCAATAATTCCTACGATTCCCGCTTGTGGCAAGGTGAAGTTTAGGTTTTCATATAATAGTTTGTCACCAAAAGCTTTCGAAACATTTTTCGCTTCGATTACATTGGTTCCCAAACGCGGACCATTCGGGATGTAAATCTCTAATTTCTCATCCAGTTCTTTTTGGTCTTCGTTTAATAATTTATCGTAGTTCTGTAAACGGGCTTTTTGTTTGGTCTGACGCCCTTTGGCTCCCTGACGTACCCAGTCTAACTCGCGTTCTAATGTTTTTCTACGTTTGGAAGCTACTTTTTCCTCTTGTTCCATACGTTTTGATTTCTGATCCAACCAAGACGAATAGTTTCCTTTCCAAGGAATACCTTCACCACGGTCCAGTTCTAAAATCCATCCGGCTACGTTATCCAGGAAATAACGGTCGTGGGTTACAGCAATTACCGTTCCGGCATATTGTTGTAAGTGTTGCTCCAACCACAATACGCTTTCCGCATCCAAGTGGTTCGTAGGCTCATCCAGTAACAATACATCCGGCTGTTGCAATAACAAACGACATAAAGCCACACGACGACGCTCTCCTCCGGACAATACTTTGATCGGGGTATCTGGTTCCGGTGTACGTAAAGCATCCATCGCGATTTCCAGTTTGGTATCCAATTCCCATGCTCCTACTGCATCGATTTTGTCCTGAAGTTCGGCCTGACGGTCCATTAACTTCTGCATTTTGTCCGCATCTTCGTATACTTCCGGTAAACCGAACATATCGTTGATCTTGTTAAATTCGTCCAAAATGGCTACTGTTTCGGCCACACCTTCACGTACGATTTCTATAACGGTTTTGGTTTCGTCCAGTTGCGGTTCCTGCTCCAGATATCCTACCGTATAACCCGGCGCAAATACCACATCACCCTGGTAGTTTTTATCTACTCCGGCAATGATTTTTAATAGGGATGATTTACCCGAACCGTTTAATCCCAGGATACCAATTTTAGCACCGTAGAAAAAGCTCAGATAAATGTCTTTTAAGACCTGTTTGTTCGTACTCGAGTAGATTTTATTTACCCGGGACATCGAAAATATTACTTTCTTATCGTCTGACATATCAAAATGTGTTTAGTGTCTATTCAGACAGCAAATATAAGTGAAATACGATAGAATAAAAATTACCGGAAGATTTATGGTTTAGTATTTATTTATCCTGATTTATTTTATTTTTAAGTGTCTTTATAGACATATCGTTTCTATTTCTATGGAGCATCCTATGGCAATTCGAACAAACTAAAGCTAAATCTTCACTTTTCGTTTTTTGAGAAACTTGATATGTCGAAAGTTGTTTTATATGATGACACTCTATAAAGCCTTTACCTACCTCTCCATAAGTCTTATAAAAATCGAAGCTACAAATTTCACATTCTAGCTTGCCTGTCTTTTTGAGTACTTCTTTCTTTTTAGAATCGGTTAACTTTGAATTTCGTTCTCTTGATTTATGTAATTTATACACTATCTCTCCTTCGAATGCTTCATTAATAATATCACTATCCTCATCTTCAATTTTATTCAACTCGTTTAATATTTCAATTTCTCCAAGTGAATGTTCAATTATAGATGAAATTCTTTTAAGTTCATCTAATCTATCACAAAACTCAAAAAAAGTTTTCTCATCAAGTTTAGAATAACTTTCAAGTCCTTTGGTTGTTTTAGATGGATCTATTGCCGTAAAATTACTTAACTTCATCGCCACTCCATTTGGATTTCTAAAGCTCTCGGCTTTTACTTCTTTAGGATGGATTGGTAACTTATTTAAAGTTTTTGACAATGCTATTATTTTAGGATTATCACTCATAAAAGATCCTGAGTTTTGATCAAAATAAAGATTCAGCGTCAAAATTAATTCATCTCTATGCCATTTAGGACTGCGTTTTTTTTTCATGGAGGATAAAATTGAATCTATAAATACTATTTTTTATAGTACTTGAATGCAATCGATTGTATGATTTGTACAACCATTCATTTGTTAAACATACAAAAAATAGCATTATTTAAATTATTATTGCATTAAATATAAATATCACATTATTAAAATAGTATCCTAAAATATCAAAACACCTATGAAGTTTTTAAAATATCTATTCCTATTACTCCCTTTTCTTTCTTTTTCGCAGGATCTTAACGAGTTAATCGGACAGGCGCAATATGCCTATACAGCCAAAAACTACAAAATGGCTTCCGAAACCTATCAAAAGGCGATTGCAATGGAAGATATCAGCAACTATTTTGTGTACTACTATGCTGCTTTGTCGGCCAATCTAAACCACGAGGAAGATCTGGCGATTAAAATGTTACAAAAGGCTACTTCCAAAGGCTTTGGACTGGAAGATAATGAAACTAACGGATAAGAGTAGCAGGACAGTGCAGAAAGTGAAAAAATTAATTAAATAAAATCAAGCGGATGACAAAAATTTTACAAAAGTGGTATATCGGACTTATAATATTACCAATCATAATCAACCTATTAACCTCTTTATTTGATTTTCCAGTTCTATTAAAAAATTGGAATTTCACAGTTATTGGTACTTTAATAATTATAGTAGCAATTCTTATTTATGAATACCATCTATTGAAAAATGAAAATAAAATATTGCGAATAACTCCAAAAGAAAGTGATAAAAAAATTATTCGCAAGCTACTTGATATCCTTGATATAAATATGTTTCAGGATAAAATATGCGAACAGAGTTGTTGGTATGGATATGAAAAAGAAGCTATTCATAAGACAATTAAATTTTGTGAAAAAACTCAATTAATAAAATATAAAACAAGCGACGAAAAATTAAACATACTTATTCAAGATCTGAGAAATGCAATAAAAGAATTTGAAGAGCAAGCAACGAAAATATTATATTCAGATAACGAAAGTTCTTATTCTCCAGACAAAAAAACCGAATTTAATGTTAATCGAACAAAAGAGATTTACCCTATTGTAGATCAAAAGTCTGGGATCGCTTTTAAAAAATTAGAACTGCTACTATCATACTTGAAACAACGAAATTATTTTGAGTAATATGCCATTTTGACACTCGCCTTTTTTAGGCATAATGATTGCAATTAACATATTATTAACCAATTAAACCAAAAAAATATGCCTTTACTGACAGCAACAACATTAGCAATACTATATCCTTTTTTAAAAGAATTGGGCAAGAAAGGAATAGAAAAAGTAGTCGATACAAGTAGTGAGAAATTGACCGAGGGAAGTATAAGCTGGATAAAATCATTATTCTTTAAGGATGATAAACCTAAAAATGCCTTGAAAGAATTAATTGAGAATCCTGATAACGATGAAAAACAAAATGCAATAAAAGCTTTGATTGAAAATTCTATTGAAGATAATCCAGAAGTCAAAAGTTACATCGACGAAATTGCAGAAAAGTTCCCACACATTCAAAATTCAATTACCAATAGTAAGAATGTGATAACTGGTAATGTAAATACTGGAGGAGGAAACTTTATAAACGGGGACAGCAATCAAATATCTTAATTAGTGGAGGCAGGTAAAAATATAATCAGTAGTTCAACGATTAATACTGAAGGAGGTGACTTTATAAATGGCGATAATAATTTTATCCAAAAGATAATTATTAATCTTGAAAATAAGGAAGCAAGACTAAGGGGCATAATCGAGCAAACTAAAAACGTTTTAAACAAAATTCAATCTGATATATCTGGAATACAACTTAAAAGAAATTTAATAAACCTTTCTGTTACAGATTTGATAAACGAAAATCAGTTTATTTTTATTGACGGAGAAGCTGGCTCTGGGAAATCTGCTTATGCTAAACAAATTTTAGAATCTCTTGATGATACTTGTGTAATTTCTTTTGCTGCTGACCAATTTTTAAAAAGTTCGTTGATTAATACTTTACATGAAATTAGTGTTGATTTAAGCATTCAAGAAATATTCAGCGAGTTTAAAGAATTTTCAAATCAGCTAATTTATATAGACAGTTTTGAAAAATTGTTAGAAGGCGATGCAGAAGCTTTTAGAGAATTAATAGCAATTCTTAGAGAAAACAAGAATATAAAATTGATTATTTCTTGTAGAAGTTATGCTTTAGAGATTCTAAAATTTAATTATTTTGATAAACAATTATTGCAGAATAATTCAACCGTTGTAAATGTACCTCAACTCACAGACGAGGAATTAAGTTACTTTGTCGAGAATATTCCAGAACTAAATAGTATTGTCCACAATGTGAACTTGCTGGAAATTATTAGAATTCCTAAGTATTTAGCACTATCGCAAAAACTTATCTCCATACCTCACAATGATTTATCTGAGATTGACATCGTTACATTTAAAAATAAACTGTGGAAAAACATCGTTGGCGGAACTAATGGTTTATTAGAGCAAAAAAGACAAAACACGTTCATTAATCTAGCTGTAAAAAGAGCTAAAAACCTGACACTTCTAACTTCAGCAAATGAATTTGATTCTGAAATTGTTTATGCGCTAAAGGCAGACAACATTCTTTTCGAGGAAAATGATCTATTTGCCCCATCTCATGATATTTTTGAGGATTGGGGTTTAATTAAATACATTAATTCGTTAAAGGTTGACAATCCTAAGAATGACAATTTTTATAAAGCATTGTCTAACGAACCCGCGATTAGAAGAGGCTTTCGATTGTGGGTAGAATCTAAAATAGAAGAGTCTGAGAGTTGGATTTATAATTTCGTCGTTGAAACCATCAACAATAATTCAATAGAAAATCATTGGAAAGATGAAGTATTGATAGCAGTTATTAAATCTAATCTGTGCGGAAAGTTTTTCACTGAGCATAGAGAGGAATTATTGGACGACAATTTAAGGTTACTTAAAAAAATCATCCATCTGCTCAAAATCAGTGGAAAAGACTTTAATCAATCTCCAAATAATAAGGGATGGGATGTAGTTATAAAATTCCTGTATGAGAAAATTGAAGTATTGACAGAAATATACACCCAAATCCTGAGGTTTTTGTATGATTGGGAAAACATCTTGTATTATGGTAAAATAACGACCCCAGATACTCCGCAATATGTTGGCAAAATAGTCTATAAAATATTAGAAAGTTTTGACGAAGGAGTGGATTGGATGAATGCGGGAGAAAGTAATTCGTTGACCGAGAAAGGAATAAAATTACTTTATCAACTAGCGGAATATATACCTGATGAAATTAAGATATTACTTGATAATCTATTCGTTAAAGATGAAGAGGAGAATTATAAAATTCGAGATAAAAAACGTACGCAAATAAAATATGCTCTCTCTCATTTCCATTCAGGAACACTACCAAGATTCTTTCCAGAAGAATTGATTGCATTAGCGAACTTAAAATGGAAATACAAAAAAGTAAAATCCAAAAGTCGATTTGGTTTTGAACATTCAAGCTATGGAATAGATCATCATTTCGGACTGAGGGATAAGCACGACTTAAGTTATTTTCCCCAAAGTGCTTATCAAACGTTCGTTTTTAAACTCCTTAAATTTCATCCCTGGAAAGCATTAGGTTTCATAATAGAGTTTACAAATTATTGCACGGAGCATTACGTCAAATCAGATTTTTTAAAAGATGATGGTTTCGCAAGAACATCTGATGATATTAGTACCGTAGATATTCTGTACAATAAAACAAACTATTCGATTTATGGATCTGCTTATTTATGGTTAATAAATCGCGGAGGACAAATTACCGTTCCTAATTTATTGCAGTCGGTAGTAGTTGCCCTAGAAAGATATTTATATGAGTTAGGTAAAATTGAATCCGAAAAAATTGACGAAATAATTCAATCATTTTTTGATCAGATATATACGAAAAGTAATTCGGTCGTTCTCATTTCCGTTCTTGCAAGTATTGCTCAAGCTTATCCTAAAAAAGCTGGCAATAAATTTTTACCCCTATTAACTGACAAACATTTTTTTGAATGGGAAAGTCAAAGATGGATTGGTGAATATTCCGCCGGTTCTTTGCTCGGATTACCAAATGCTTCTTGGGAAGCGGATTTGTGTGATGATGAAAGAAAAGAAGCATTGAAATGGGAACATAGACAGAAATATCATAAAGGTCTAAATGGTTTTTTAATCCAATATCAACTTTTCTACGGAAATCTGAATGGTGAGCTTTTTGAAATGTTTGATCATTTGGAGAATAAGCATAGTAAAGAAGATGTTTACTTTCTGAAATTGCTATCCGAGATTGATGGTAGGAAACAAAAAGTAGAAGAAGTTGAGCATGATGGAAAAAGAGTGATTCAGATAGCTCCGAATTATTCCCTCGATAATGCTTTAGAATCAGAAATGAAAAAAAATGAGGAACAAGGCAAATTCAGAGATGAATACTCACGATATAGCTTATGGGTATCACAGACTTTTTTAAAGAAATCGGAAGAAAATAAAACTTATGAATATTGGAAAGAATGCTTAGAATATTCTAAAAATGTTGATACGTCAAAACTAACCCTCATAGACTCCTTCCCTATTGGGACGTTAGCCACTTTAGGGTTGGATTTATTTAGTGAGAAATTAAATAATGAAGAATTTGAATTTTGCGTCCATACAATTTTAGAAATAGCGCAAAAACTTTATGAGCGCAAAAAAAGGGAAAGATATGATTTTGAAAATTTAGATTTTTCTTTAAGCATTTATGATAATGATTCTGTTTATGGTTCATTACCAAAATTACTTCTTTTCAAGAATAGATTAAGTGATGATCAGATTGATAAAATCAGAGGTTTACTATTCCTGTTTGTTAGGGACTTTCACACAGATTTAGATATTCACTTAAAACATCTATACTACTCATTTAAAAAATATGTATGGAATGCTGATTACCAATTCGCTTATAACTCTTTTATCGGATTACTTTTATATGCTGAGTTTAACAAAAAACATCCGCACCATTTCCAATATTCAGAACAACAGTTAGATGAAATTCAAACGGAAGAAAAGAAGATTTTAGATTTTATTGAAAATAATTTTGATGAATATGAGTTCTCCGATTTGTCTTATTCAAAATATTCTTATTGGGACTTAGATAAAGCGACACATATTTTCCCAATCTACGAGGAATATAACTTTTCATATAGCTACTTGAAAGCGGTTTTTAACGCTCACATGGAATCTTATTCATTAGAAGAAGACGGATATAGATCGACTAATTACTATAAAATTGGTTTGACTATTAGAGAAACGATTATAGATTTTTTGTTTGAAATTCCTTTTAACAAAAACACAAATTCCTTTTTTGAATTTATAATCGATACAGGAGCGAATTACGATTCGAGCAAACGTAAGAGTCATTACGCAATTGAATATATTGAAAATATTGTAGAATGGATGTATTATAAGATTGATAGCAACCACGGTGTTGAAGCAATGCTAAATAACTTCTGGAATTTTTGGAATACTCTATATGATAAAATAAACTCTGGACTCTATCTATTCAGCAAAGAATTTTTATTCTATGGTAATTATTGGAAATCAGAAGCAGAGGATTGGTTTGTATTACAACATGATAACCAAGCTGATATTTATTTAAAGAAAATCTGCAAACTTGATTATATAAATATCAAAGCTTTAATGCAACTCTTATCGGGTATTGGATTTCAAAGCTTAAATCCTCAAGCAATAAAAATCCTGACAAAACATCTGAAATCGGACACGAAGCAATTACTAAGCGTAAATTACTATTACGGAGAAAAACTAATCATGAGATGCTTTAAAAACAAACTCAAGGAAATCAAAGAAGACGATTCACTATTAGAAGAATTCTTGTGGTTTTTGAATTTAATGATTAATCTTGGATCCTCAAAAGCATATTACATTAGAGAAAATTTGATTTTATATAAAAGGTCAAAATAATAGAATTATTTAAAAACAAGTGATTAGGACTACAAAAAGAAAAAGTGATACACGAGTATCTCTTTTTTATTTAAATCAATTTGATAAGCCCATACCAACTATATTCATTAAACTTTTATGAACAATTCTATCATTGTAAACTGATACAATTCTTATCTAAATTTTCAATCAAACATTCCCACTTAAAAACAAAAACTTCCCACTTTAGAGAAGTTTAAAATATAAACATTTTAAAATGAATAAATTAAAATAATTAGATAACCTTCTTATCGTCTGACATATCAAAATGTGTTTAGTGTCTATTTAGGTAGCAAATATAAGTGAAATACGATAGAATAAAAATTACAGGGCGATTTATGGTTTTAACATACTAATACGCCTGTTTTTATACGATCAATTTTATTTTATCTCCCGAACTTGGATATATTTGTAATTCCAACAATTTAGTTTCAAAACACATTATGAAATCCCTAAAAATACTATTCCTACTTCTTCCCTTTCTTTCTTTTTCGCAGGATCTTAACGAGCTTATCGGACAGGCGCAATATGCCTATACGGCTAAAAACTACAAAATGGCTTCCGAAACCTATCAAAAGGCCATTGCAATGGAAGATATCAGCAACTATTTTGTGTATTATTATGCTGCTTTGTCGGCCAATCTAAACCACGAGGAAGATCTGGCGATTAAAATGTTACAAAAAGCTACTTCCAAAGGCTTTGGACTGGAGGATAATGAAATCGAATTTATCCAGAATATGCCGGATTTTGCCAACCTACATAGCAAAGACGAATGGAAAAAGGTTATTTCCGAAATGAAAAATCAGAATACTGCTAATAAAGAAAAGATTCAAAAAGCATCCGAAGACTGGAAAAAAAATCTGTACGACAATGCCAAAATCAAACCGGGCTATACCTTGCTTTTTCAAAAAGTCGACACGGTTGATTTTCCGTATCTGGTATATGTTCCGAAAAGTCCGAAGCAAAAAAGTAAACTACCGGTAATTGTTTTTCTTCACGGTGGTACCGGATTAACAAATTTTAAAGAACTGTATGAAAACCCGGAGTTACAAAGTGAGCCTATTTTTACCACGGCACGGATCTTAAATGCCATCGTGATTTACCCTATCGCACGGGAATCGTTTAACTGGTATAACAACGAAAAAAGTTTCGAGGCCATTATGCAAATTCTTAACGGTTTTGAGTCGAAATACAAATACGATAAAAAAAATGTAGTCTTAGGCGGTATGTCTATTGGGGGGCGTGCCACTTTTTGGTTTGCGCAACATCATCCGAAACTATTTAAAGGGTTCTATACGTTTTCGGCTATTCCGAAACTCGAATTTGAACCATTGGATTTTAGCAAATTCGACACAACCCGACCGATTATCAGTATCAATACCAAAGATGACGCCACCTATAAAATCGATGACGTACTTAAAATCTACAACCAACATAAATTTGACAAATGGTCAATGGAAGTTCTGGATAGCGGCACACATGGTTTTATCTACAATTCGGCTGTAGACGGTCAGGAAAAAGTGACCGAGACGCTTAAAAAACTTCTGGAATAAGACTAATTTGACGATTTCAAATATATAACGGTGACTAATAGTCACCGTTTTTTTTAGCGGATTACCGAAATACCGGCATCTACTTTTAATTCTGTCCCGTGGATATAGGAAGCCGCTTCCGAAGCGAGAAACAATACCGCATTCGCAATTTCCGAGGGATCGCCTTGCCGTTGAAACGGAATCGTCGGGATTAAGGCCGTAACGGCACTTTCGATCTGTTCGGTCGTAAGTCCTGTATTGCTATAAATATTCGTTTTAATATGCCCCGGACTGATTCCATTTACACGAATACCCTTCGCTGTTAACTCGGCCGCAAAGGTTTTGATAAACGATTGTACCGCCGATTTTGCCGCGGAATACACCGAAAAATTAGCCATTCCCACTTCCGTCACAAAAGACGTATTAAACACAATACTACTTCCCGGTTGCAATAACGGTAAGAGTTGTTGAACGGTAAAAAAAGGTCCTTTTACCAACATATTGAACAACTCATCAAAATGAACCTCATCGGCTTGTTCGATAGTCGCAAACCGACCGTAGCCGGCATTTAAAAAGATCAGATCGAGAGAATCGGTATACGTACGTACCAATTGCTGTAATTGCATCAGATCCTGCATATTGCCCGCATTGGATACAATACCGTGGCTGTTTGGCCCTAATGCTGTGATGGCTTTATTGACCGTTTCGGCACTACGCCCCGTGATGATCACCTGTCCGCCTTCGGCTATAAATTGTTGGGCTGTGGCTAGCCCCATTCCATTGGTTCCTCCGGTTATCAGGGCAAATTTGTTTTGAAATCGCTGCATGGTTTTTATTTTTAATTACCCTGCAAAAATTGACAATACGCCTCTTTTATAAAACCCGAATCTTGCGCTTTATTAAAATACCTGTACCTCTACTGGAAAAGTCGATGAATAGCAATTAACATACGCATCGTTAAAAAACACCCGCCCGTAGGCCACTAAAGCTACATTTCCGGTATAAATAAGTGCTTTATTAATATAAATCCTAAAATTAAAACTCGTCGGTACGTTTAAATTATTGACGATTTCAAAATTGTTGGCACAAGTATGCACCCCGTTAACGACATCGTATGAAAAAATAAAATCATGCGGATTTCCACCTGCCGAATTTAATACATCGACCGTAGCATAATACTGATTGAATGTTTGGGATTGCATTTTAAACGGAGCCAATGTAAAAAAAAGCAAGCATACGGTTTTTAGTAGTACTGATTTCATAGTCTAATGGTTTTATGGTTACTATTATTTTATACACAAAACGCCCCAAAACAAAAGATTCCTCGCAATACAGCTCTGTCATATCTTTACACCTAAAGCTTACTAACTTTCTTGTATTTAGGACTAAAATCAGTATAACAAACCGTTAAACTGAATCAATACTCTAATATATTTCAAATAACGTAACAATAAAATCGCTAATAGTAGTGATTTTTTATTTCTCAATTTGAGAATTTTATTTACATTTACGTGTACTATTTTTCTATTTATGGAGCTACTAAAGTTCAATACAATGAAAAAAACCTGGCATCAGATTGCCCGGTATCACGACGGCAATACACCGCCCTCTTTTGAATTGGAAGTCTATAAAAAGTTACTAAATATCTTCCATGTTGGTGATTTCTACTACTATATTGTAAACCTACCCCATGTAGAAATTGAATTCGTTAGTGATTCCGTAAAAAACGTATTAGGGATTTCCTGTACAACCGATTTTAATGTCGACTATATTCTAACCAATATTCACCCGGACGACTTGAATCGTTTTATGATGTACGAACAACAGGTCACAGCATTTTTTAATGCATTACCGCCGGATAAGGTTTTAAAGTATAAGGTGAGTTACGATTACCGTTTGCGATGTGCCGATGGTTCATACAAATGGATATTGATGCAAACGATCACGATTCAAAGTGATGAAAAAGGATCGGTGATCCGTGTGTTGGGAATACAAACGGATATTTCCCATATGAAAGTCGACACTATTCCTTCGGGGCTTTCTTTTATCGGATTGGATGGCGAACCTTCCTTTTATAATACTGTCGGTCAAAACACAAAACAGGTCCTTTTTACCAAACGGGAACGGCAGATTTTAGAATTGATCATTACTGGAAAAACCACCTGTGAAATTGCCGATTTGCTCAACATTTCCATGCATACCGTCAACACCCATCGCAAAAATATTATGGCAAAATCGGATTGTAAAAGTCTGGTTGAACTGGGTTCAAAGGCGATTCGGGAAGGTTGGATTTAACCTGGTATTCTTTCGATCAGCATTTCATTCTCGGACAGATCGTAATACGTACAGGTTCTTTTTTGCAAATCTACAGTCCACTTTGCTATACCCGAACGGGCGCAATCTTTACAAAAAGTCCGATAATCGGTTTGTCCCTGTTGGTGTGCTTTAAGGTCATTTTGAAAGTCCGTACGGTTGCTTTCCGAAGCAATTATAAACACATCATATACCGGATCAGATGTAATCCGATACTCTTGATTTCCAAAATATTCCGTATGACCATCGGATACAAAAGTCTTATAAAAGGTTACTCCTAATCCAATCAGATCCTGAATATAATTCGGGAAATCGGCACCCGATTTCACTTTTGCATGGGCTGTTTTGATCTGTTCCAGTGTAAACATTGTACTAATTTTTAGCTACTCAAATATACTATTTTTCCAATGTCCCCGCCTTCTGTTCCTGTTTTAATTGCAAGACCCGTTGTAGAAAACTTTGGGTAGCAATTTTATTTTCGGCTTCGGTAATCGCCGCCAACAATGCATTCTGGTTGTCGGCAATTTCGTTTAAAGCGATGCGAATAACGTCCCACACAGGTTTCATCTGTTCGATTAGTTCCAAACCTTTGGATGTTAACAGTATACGCCGTTTACGTTCGTCTTCCTTATCTTTTACCGAACGAATCAGTTTTTGTTTTTCGAGTTCTTTTAGCAAACTAATCGTAGACGGATGCGTATATCCAATCTCATTTGCGATTTCCACGACACTCAGCTTCTCTTTATGGTACAGCGTATAGATCACAGGGAACCATTTGGGTTCGAATGCGATTCCATAAGCCTTATAAACCTGCGCTCCGTCTTTACGAAGTTGTTCACTAAGGCGTTGTAACCTTGTCGATATGGCTAATATTCCGGATTCATCAATTATATTCATGGCTGTTTGTCCAGGTTTAAATGGCAAAATACATTATCGGCACTCATTAACGGAAAAGCATCCGGTAAGTTCGTTTTTTCAATCCGCACAAAGTTATTCTTTTCGTAAAAACGAAGCGCGGCTTCCAAGATTGCAATCGTTCCCAGATACAAATCCCGGATTCCGTTTTCCCTACAATAAGTAATCAAAATATCGAGTAATTGTTGAGCAATGCCGTATTCTTTTCCTCGAAATTCTTTTTTGACAAACATTTTCCGAATCGCTCCTTCCTGATCGGCATATCTGATCAAAGCAATTGTCCCTACGAGTTCGTCGTTGTGAAAAGCGCCCCAAAAGGCACCGCCACCCTGATAATAAAAGGCTTCTATTTGCAACAGATCCGGTTGATCATCTATCGTAATCGGAACGTTAAATTCCTTTTGCTGGATGTTTAAAATCAAGTCAATTGCCGCAGCTGAATGTTCATTTCCGATGGGTTGAATGCGAATTTCCATAGTTGTTTTTTATTTACAAGACAAAACTACGTAGTTGAATACATAAATACAAAAAATTTAACACTTCGAAATACAACAAAACCAGACAGGACTCAAAAGCCTCAGTAAACCTGACAGGTGTTCAAGACCTGTCAGGTTAAAATTTATCGTGTTTTTTTAATCATCATTCTATGATCAAACCCCCATTGTACCAAGGCTTCAATAACCGGAATAACCGATTTTCCGTAGTCAGTTAGTGCATACGTCACGGTAATCGGACGCGTATCCTGAATGGTTCGGGTAACGAGTTCGTTTATTTCGAGTTCTTTTAACTCTTTACTGAGCATTTTTGCGGAGATTCCCTGTATGCCGCGTTCGATCATCTTAAAATGAACCAATTGATCCTGTCGGTTTTTCAGGTAAATCAAAATTAATAATTTCCATTTTCCGCCAAGGATTTCCAGGCTGTCCCGAATCGCAAAAAGTTCTTCGCTACAGCTGGTTTCGCGCAATATGCCCTGATCTTTTATTTGTGTCATAGTTACTTCCGGGTAACTAGTTACTTAAAGTTAATCCCTAACAAATTTATAGTATTTCCCTTTTACTTTTACCAAAAAAAAACAACCTATGCAAGCCATACCCCGACGCGTGGTGACCGGAATAAAAGACGGCAAATCCACCATTATTGAGGACAATACGGTACAAAATGCCGTTGAACATTTTAAAGGACTTATTATTTCGGATATTTGGAATACACAGCAAATGCCAGTTCCTTTGGATAACGAAATCCTTATTCCGAATTCCGCATTTCCGCAAACGCCCAAAAACGGAACGTATTTTCGTTATGTTACGATTCCGCCCGATAGCGATCTGGGACTTACCGTTCAACCGGGAGAACCGCATCCGCTGATGCATCAAACCGATACTCTGGATTATATTATTATCCTTTCCGGGGAATTGTATCTGATCATGGAGGAAGGCGAAACTTTATTAAAACCCGGTGATATTGTAATTCAAAAAGGAACGAATCATGCGTGGAGCAATCGTTCGGATCAAACTTGCATTCAACTGGCAATTCTGATTGATGCAAAAACTGATTAATATCAAATACCTGACAGGTTTCTAAAACCTGTCAGGTGTCGCTAACTATTTTCGTTCCAATAATAACTATCGGGATAACTTCGTTGTCCAAAGATGGCCGTGCCTACTCTAACAATTGTCGCACCTTCTTCAATTGCCGTTTCCAGATCGCCACTCATTCCCATCGAAAGTTCTTTCATTTCGACATTGGGAAGTTGCAACGCTTTAATTTGTTCCTGTAGATGTTTAAGTAGGCGGAAACAGTGTCGTACTTTTTCGGTTTCGGCACTAAACAATCCGATCGTCATCAGTCCTTTTATTTTTAGGGTTTCCAATTGTGCCACCTCTTGTACCAAGGCTATTGCTTTGTCCGGAGAAACTCCAAATTTACTCTCTTCATTGGAAGTATTGACCTGAATGAGTACTTCCATTGTTTTCTTTTCAAACAACAAACGCTGGTGCAATTTTACTGCTAAATCCAAACGATCCAACGACTGAATACAGGAAATATCGTATTTTAAAATATCCTTAATTTTATTGGTTTGTAAGTGTCCGATAAAATGATTAGTATGTAGAATAGCTTTTAAATCCTGGTATTTCTCTTTGATTTCCTGCACTTTATTCTCTCCTATTAAAGTTTGGCCGGCCGTCAACGCTACTTTAATCCGATTCGCCGGTACCGTTTTCGTTGCCAATAACAAACGGATTTCGCCCGGATCACGCTCACTTTTAATAGCTGCTTTTTCGATCCGATCTAGTATTTCTTGCAGATTGATCAAGATATCTTCTTCCATATTCTTAATGCATTACTTGTTATCTATTGAGGCCGGAAATGGATTCGAACCATTGTATAAGGCATTGCATTCCTTCGCCTAACCACTCAGCTATCCGGCCTTTGAATTTTAAGAAAACGACAAACGGTTACTATTTGCCGTTCCAAAAATTAGTGCCACCAATGGTAGTAATTGTGTAGTCCATCGTATTCGAAACCACATCGCGGATACAATTTGTTTCCGATGTCATTCGTTTTTTCGGTTTCCAACATCAATCCGCAGGCATCGGTTTCGGCACACCATTGCTTACTGCGATCAATCAAAGCGACCGACAAACCCTGTCCTCTATAGTCCGGATGTACGTACAAATCGCTTAACAACCATTGTTTTTGCAATTTCGTGTAATGGAATAGTTTATAAAGCTGTACAAATCCCACGGCTTTTCCGTTGACAACAGCCAGAAAAATATCCGATTCGCTGTTTAAAAAACGTTCCTTTAAAAATGCTTTTCCTTTTTCGACATCCGATTCCTGTCGGTAAAAAACACGATAAAGATCAAATAAGGCAGCTGCTTCGTCCAGATCTTCCAGGCTTGCTTTTTTAATTTTGTAATTCATAGTCCTAAATTATTTTGATTTTGTAGGGCAAAAGTAGTTTCAAATAGGACTACCTTTGTAATCCAGTTTTAACATATACAGTAGTCCAGATGATTCCATTCGAACATATTATCACCCTTGATAAAACAAGCAAAACTCCTATCTACCGGCAAATTGCCATAGGTATTAGTACCGCCATACGAGAGGGTTCCTTAAATGCGGGCATGTTACTTCCGGGTAGTCGGGAGCTGGCAAAAACCTTACACGTACACCGCAAAACGGTTATCGCCGCTTACGACGAGTTACAAGCGCAGGATTGGATTAGTGTTGTTCCGCGAAAACAGGTTACCGTTTCGGAACGAATTCCGCTGCTCAAGCCGCAATCCTGGGAGAAAACAACTTCTCAGACCGGATATCACAATACTCTGGAACTTCCGTTTCGTCAGATCATCGAAAATACAGAATACGATACGACCACTAAAATCCCTGATATCACTATTGACGATGGGTATCCCGATGTGCGGTTATCACCGATTGCCGCTTTACTAAAAACCTATCGTTCGAATACCTCCCGAAAGTATGCCATCAAAACCGCCAATACCGGTACCGCACAAGGAACTCCAAAACTCCGGGAAACATTGGTTACCTATTTATCGGAAACCCGCGGATTGAATTGTACTGCCGATAACATATTGATCACCCATGGAGCGCAAATGAGTATTTATCTGGCCGCTCAATTATTATTAGATTCCGATGCGCGTATTATCGTGGGTCAGCCTAATTATCCTGTAGCCGATCAGGTTTTTCAGCAAACCGGAGCGCAACTTCTAAAAGTGAATGTTGATGCCAATGGAATCGACACCGATGCCATCGAGTTGATTTGTCGGAAGAAAAAAATTAATGCCGTATATGTGGTTCCGCACCATCATTATCCGACAACGGTTACTCTTAGCGTAGAAAGACGCATGAAATTACTGGAATTATCCAAACAGTATTTTTTTACGATCATTGAAGACGATTACGATTACGACTACCATTATACCTCATCCCCTTACCTCCCCCTGGCAAGCAGCGGACATAACGGAAATGTGATTTATATTGGTTCGTTTTCGAAAATACTGGATCCGTCGCTCCGTATGGGGTTTATGATCGCTCCGCAAAATTTTATCGTCCAGTGTACCGCACTCCGAAAGTTAATTGATGTGGGTGGCGACGGTTATATGCAGAATGCTCTGGCAACATTAATTCAGGACGGTGAACTCAAACGCCATCTTAAAAAAGCGAAAAAATGCTACCATCAACGTAGGGATTTTCTGGATGCTTTATTGCAGGAACACCTAAATCCGTATATCTCGTACACCTTACCATCCGGCGGTATGGCTATCTGGATCCGGTTATGCGAAGGCTATTCGTTATCGCGTTTCAAAACATCCGATTATTTCCATATCGCCAGAATGGATTCCGAACAAAATGCTTTCCGTTTTGGATTTGCTTCGTTAAACGAAACCGAATTAACAGAAGCCGTTTTATATTTAAAATCAATATTACATAACACCTGACAGGTTTTGGAAACCTGTCAGGTATCGTAGTTCATTCAAAAATTGATCATCAAATCTTTAATATCCTCCACATCTTAAGGGCTCTATTTTTTTTACTGTTCCGAATTTTTTTAGAAATTTTTCTCTGTTTTTCTTATCATATACATACCGATCTATAAATTTCTGATCCCATTCAGCTATAATACTTGGAAAATCGTCTCCTGTAAAGCTTTCAATTTCAGATTTTGTTACATTTACTTCGTACAGTTCCCTTTTATAAGGTAATGTAATAGTTACACTATCGATAAAGTTTAGCTTTTTCATTATCATAACACCTCCTTCAACAAGTGCTTTATCAATTGCATTTCCACTTTCCCAATACGCCGCCAAATCCGCTTCTGTTAATGTTGATTGAGGATTTAATTCCTTATACTCCATATAATTCTTAGCATAAGTTATATGTGCACTACTTTTATTTAATACAACCTCTTTTACAGATCCCCCTGCTCTCAATCTCGAAGCTTCAAGTTTTAAAATTTCTAAGTTTTCATTCTGCATATATTCTGGCTTTTGTGTTATTTCCTTTTCTACACTTTTTACATTGCGACTATCACAACTTGTCAAAAACATCATAACAATTGTTTGAAATATGGCTAGCTTTTTCATAGTAACTAATCGTTTTTTATATAAATTATTTTTCACAAAAAACACATATAATTATCTTACTGTCTTACGGATTACCACAATTAACACCTGACAGGTTTTGAAAACCTGTCAGGTGTATCTGTTAATTTCCTCTTTTTAGTTGTAGGATAATTTTTATTTGAGTTATTTTGAGTAGTTCCGCTTTTCTGAAATAATACCCGCCATATGCCCGAAACAACCTATAAATTAGACAATCCGGTTTACTATTCGCTAACCGAAACACACCAGCCATTTGCACTAGAATTGGACGGTATTCTGTACTATCATCCGGATTTTGGCCCGTTTGGTGGTTTTATACCGCCACTTTCGACCGAAAAAGGTGTAGCACACTATGCCCGGTTAACCGACAACTTTTTTATTGTGGGTGAAAAACCATCGTATGATCATACCGTTAATTTAGTAAAGGAATTGGTTTGCGATCAGATGGTACTATCGCAGCCTATTGCTTTGGTTCCGGAACACGAAATCGTTACCTTGGGTGGTGCTCAAAAAGAAGCCTTGTTAGCACTCGTAAATTTGGTACAACCCGGTTATTTTAAAACCAGAACTCCCGAAATGGGCAACTACTACGGTATTTTTAAAGAGGGTGTTTTAGTAGCCGTTACCGGTGAACGGATGAAAATGGAACACTATACCGAAATAAGCGCTGTGGTAACCCACCCGGAGCATACCGGAAAAGGTTATGCTTCACAACTGGTAGCGCATGCGGCACATCGTATTTTTCTGGAAAACAAAACACCTTATCTGCATGTCGCTTCTTCCAATACCAGAGCGATTGCTGTTTATGAAAAATTAAGGTTTAAAACGCGACGTAAAATCAGTTTTTGGAATCTTACTGCTCAATAGATCAACTATGAAATTAAAATTAATAGCATTCTCCTTATTCACAATTGCCACTCAGGCGCAAACGGAAAACGATTATTATAAATTTTCGGACGATTTGTATCAAAGTCTGGAAAAAGACACCACCGCCTGGAAATACCAGATGAGCGCCACCTCTTTTTCGATCAGCGGGTATTATAAAACAGCCCTGGAGATATGGGGTAAAAACGGCTTTCGAAAACCGGCTCCAATGACAACTTCTGATAGTTTACTGTTTGCAAAATCCAAACCGTTAAATGCCCGTAATTATATCCTTAACCGTTCTAAAAGCGAATCACTTATTGTGATTAATGAGGCACATACCAATGCCCGACACCGGACGTTTACGCGGTCGCTGTTAAAGGGCTTATACGATAACGGTTACCGTTACCTCGGACTGGAAGCGTTACACGATACCCTTATCAACAAACGGAAATTTCCGATACTGGACAGTGGTTTTTATACCCGGGAACCGGAATTCGGAAATCTGCTATCCGAAGCCTTAAAAATCGGTTTTACGGTATTTGGATACGAGGCATCCGATGGCAAAAACGGAAAAGAACGCGAAATCGAACAGGCGCAAAACATCAAACAGTTTATCGACAGTCATCCGAAAGGAAAAGTACTGATTCACTGCGGCCATGATCATGTTTTTGAAAACGAATATAAACCCTGGGAAAAAGCCATGGCTGGTCGACTAAAAGAATATACGGGAATTGATCCGTTTACTATTAATCAGGCGTTGTTTCCAGAAAAAGGAAATCCGGCGCTAAATCATCCTCTTGTAAATCATATCACTCAAAAAGAGTCGGTTGTATTGCAACTGGAATCCGGGGAGCTTTTTAACGGTTTGTCTACTCCGAAGCAAACGGATATTGTGGTGCTCCATCCCAAAACGAATTACCCGGACAACCGCCCCGATTGGCTTCAATCTAACCGGATTTTGTATCGCGTTCCCGGAAAAAAGATCAAAAACAAGCCCGTGTTGATCACCGCCTATCGCACTAAAGAATACGACCTGGGAGGTGTACCGGCCGATATTATTGAAATCACCGGAAAAGAAATTCCGCCCCTATATCTGAATCCGGGTACTTATACGATTATTCTTAAAGATCGGAATTATAAAATCACCGAACGGTATACGGTTACTTTAAAATAAGTATTTTTAATGCTATAGTTCTAAAACATATCCAACTATTATCCTATGTCTATTCCCTCCAATCCTGTCGTTTATTTTGAAATTCCCGTCACCGATCTGGATCGGGCAATACAGTTTTATACCGCTGTTTTCGGTTTTACTTTTGAAAAAACAATAATTGATCATAACGAAATGGCGCTGTTTCCGTTATCGGATGCCTTACCCGGCATTTCCGGAGCGCTGGCAAAAGGAGAAATTTATATCCCAACGTTGGATGGTGTGGTGCTTTATTTTCATTCCGATGCGATCGAAAAAACCCTTGAAAAAGCAATCGCCAATGGCGGAGCAGCATTGTATCCGAAAACGTCTAATGGCGAATTGGGCTATGTAGCCGAGTTTAAAGATTCGGAAGGGAACCGTATTGCCTTACACCAACCTGCCGACTAATCTTTGTTTGGAATTGTCTAAATCCTGACCTTTTTTCTTCGAATATTAGCTTTAACTTTATAACACTGGCTATCAACCTGATAGCAATTCTGCTTTTTTACACCTGTCTGGTGTAACGAATAACATTCCCTCATAAAACGATTATTAATTTAAAATCAGAATTTTATGAGCACAAAATTAGTATTACCTATTCTTTTTGCCTTACTATTTGTATCCTGTGAAGTCGATCCATATGAGGAAACTTCTGGCAAAACATTGGAAATCGGTTCGCTTTCTAAAAAAACGCTTTCCGATGCACTTAAAGACGGACAGCATTGGGTGGAAGCCGCAGACGGAACTATTTATTGGGACGAAAATGCAACCTCACAGGGCACAACCAAACCCGGGGAAACATATTTGGGCCCAAATGTCCTGGTGGGAACTCATAACCGAGATTCCAACCTCAACGAACCGATTAACAGCGCCAAATTTCAACTGTATCTTGAAAAAAACAAAAATGGCTCATCAGCAGAGATCATGGGAAATACCGTCCCGGCTGATGTAAAAAAATATGGAACTTTGGCCGAAGGGTTATATCCGGCCAGAGTACAAGGGAGACGGAGTTATATAGAGCGGGGAGACGAAGATTTAGCAATCATTATTAACGAAGGGAGATCTGTTCCGACTGCTCCAGGCAGTCCGAAAACTTCTATGACCGGAATATTTTTTCATTCGGGAAATGACCATCGAAAATCTTTACATGATTCTAAAGGCAATGCATATTCTGCTGGTTGTCAGACAAGCGGTTGCGGACCAGACTCACGCCCTTTACATAATGAATTTATGAATACAGCTGGATCTAAATTTAACGGTTCTTACTACTTACGTCCAAATCCTAATTAATGCGAATCTTATGAATTACCTATTACTATTACTCACCCTATTTTCCTATACAAAACAGGAACAACAAAATCCATTGGTAAACACCAAATGGGAATATAAAGTCGCCAAAAATTGCATTAGTTATCTTACGTTTAAAGCAGACGGCACCTATGAAGATTATAGCTGTGAAAGGTACCTTACCTATTCCGGAAAATACGAAATTAAAAAAGACACCATAACTTTATTTGAAATAGGTTTTGAATCAGAAGTGCCTAGTGTCAATGAAGAAAATAACAATAAAAAAGTGACTACTTGTCGAAATAAATTGATCTATAAAGGACGTCTCTTACAATATATTAGTTCGGAAAATTATGACTTTGAAAATAAAAAATGGTCCGGCGATATTATTTTTCCTCCAAATGAAATCTTCTATATAAAAGTTGCCCCATAAAGCCCATAACATTCCCTCATAAAACGATTATTAATTTAAAATCAGAATTTTATGAGCACAAAATTAGTATTACCTATCCTTTTTGCCTTACTATCCGTATCCTGTGAAGTCGATCCATATGAGGAAACTTCTGGCAAAACATTGGAAATCGGTTCGCTTTCTAAAAAAACGCTTTCCGATGCACTTAAAGACGGACAGCATTGGGTGGAGGCCGCAGACGGAACCATTTACTGGGACGAAAATGCAACCTCACAGGACACAACAAAACCCGGAGAAACTTATTTGGGTGCCAATGTCCTGGTGGGAACTCATAACCGGGATTCCAACCTCAACGAACCGATTAACAGTGCCAAATTTGAACTATATCTTGAAAAAAACAAGGATGGCTCATCAGCGGAAATTATGGGAAATACCGTCCCTGCCGATGTAAAAAAGTATGGAACTTTGGCCGAAGGGTTATATCCGGCCAAACATACTATTTATAAAAATGATGGGGCCTTATTAATTAATGGTGGACGTAATTTACCAACCGTAAACGGGAATCCCAATAATCCAAAAAATTATTATAACGATGGATCCTTAAAACCAACCTCTGAACATGTTATAGATCAGGTACTATTTCATAAAGGAAATTTTAAACGAGAATCATTATCTACATATCCAGATAAACACGGAAATGTATTTCCCATTTCAGCTGGCTGTCAGACAGGTGGATCAGGTGACGGTAGTTTACCTCTCTATAGAGATTTTATAAAGGAAGCTGAGGGATTTGAAGGGAATTACTATTTAAGAGAACCTTAAAAAATAAATCATGAAAAAAAATTTAAAAAATAGTTGTTGGTTATTTTGTTTTATATGTCTGTCATGTGCGATTTATAAGCATCCTAATCAAGGATTGGCAAACACTAAATGGAGTTATGATTTTGGTAATAATGATGGAATATCAAACTATGTTTTATTTGAAGATCTAAAAAACTATAGCTATTATAACGCAGAAACTGGAGATACTACAATTGGTACTTACTTCTATAAAAATGACACTATAAACTTCAATCAGGAATGTAGCATTTTTGATGAAGATTTTCCAGAAAACTCAAGGCATCGACAAGGAAAAATGGAATATAAAATGCTTATTAGAAATAAGAATCAATTAGGTTTTATGGAACTATGGGATAACAATGCTAAAAAATGGAAAGAAGATTACTTCTTCACAAAAGAATAAATAACGTTATGAATTATCTATTACTATTACTCACCCTGTTTTCCTATACGACACAGGAACAACAAAATCCATTGGTAAACACCAAATGGGAAAATAAAGTCGCCGAAAATTGCATTAGTTACCTTACGTTTAAAGCAGACGGTACCTACGAAAATTATAACTGTGAATGGGGCTATCACTATTCTGGTAAATACGAAATAAAAAAAGACACCATAACTTTATTAGAAATTGACTTGCTATCGGATGTACCCAGTGTTAATGAAGAAAACAACTATAAAACAGGGATCATACGAAGAAATAAATTGATCTATAAAGGAAGTTTTTTACAATATGTCAGTTGGGAAAATTATGACCATGAAAATAACAAATGGTCCGGCGATATTATTTTTCCTGAAAAAATATTTTATATAAAAGTTGCCAAATAAAGCTGCATTATTAACATCTGTCAGATGCAATAAATAACACTCCCTCATAAAACGATTATTAATTTAAAATCAGAATTTTATGAGCACGAAATTAGTATTACCTATCTTTTTTGCCTTACTATTTGTATCCTGTGAAGTCGATCCGTTTGAGGAAACTTCAGGCAAAACATTTGACGTTGGTTCGCTTTCTAAAAGAAAGCTTTCCAATACACTTAAGGACGGACAGCATTGGGTGGAAGCCGCAAACGGAACCATTTATTGGGACGAAAATGCAACCTCACAAGCCACGACCAAACCCGGGGAAACATATTTGGGTCCAAATGTCCTGGTGGGAACTCATAACCGGGATTCCAACCTAAACGAACCGATTAACAGCGCCAAATTTGAACTATATCTTGAAAAAAACAAGGAAGGTTCTTCCGCTGAAATTATGGGAAATACCGTCCCGACTGATGTAAAGAAGTATGGGACTTTAGCCGAAGGGTTATATCCGGCAACTTATCGGATTTATAATAAAGATGGAGCCTTATTAATTAATGGTGGCCGTGATTTACCTACTGTAAACGGTAATCCTAATAACCCTAAAAATTATTATAACGATGGATCACTAAAACCAAACTCGGAACATGTTTTAGATCATATACTATTTCATAAAGGGAATTACGGAAGGGAATCATTGTATAAGCTTCCAGATGAACACGGTTACAGGGCTCCTATCTCAACCGGCTGCCAGACAGGTGGATCAGGTAACGGTAGTTTACCGGTTTATAGAGATTTTATAAAAGAAGCTGAAGGATTTGAAGGTAACTATTATTTAAGAAAACCATAATAGAAGAAAAATTATGAAAGAAATTTTAAAAAATAATTGGTGGTTATTGTGCTTTATAAGTCTGTCGTGCGCTGTTTCTAAAAACTCTAATAAAGAACTAGCAAATACAAAGTGGAGTTATGATTTTGGTCATGATGGAGTTATCAGTTACTTTAAATTTGAAGATAAAAAGAATTATATTTTTTTTGAAGCTGAGACAGGAGTCTCGACTTTCGGTACTTATATTTTTAATAAGGACACAATATATATTCATCAAAAATATGGTGATTGTGATCATGAATTTCCGGAAAACCCTCAGCATAAAGCTGGTGAAAAAAAATACCTGATGCTTATTCGAAATAAGAATCAATTAGGATTCATGAAGTTATGGGATAATAATAACAAAAATTGGATCGAGAATTACTTTTTCACAAAAGAATAAATAACGTTATGAATTATCTATTACTATTACTATTACTCACCTTGTTTTCCCATACGACACAGGAACAACAAAATCCATTGGTTAACACCCGATGGGAATATACAGTCGCTGAGGACTGTATTAGCTATATTACGTTTAAAGCAGACGGTACTTACGAAAATTATAATTGTGAAATGAACTACCCCTATTCCGGAAAATACGAAATAAAAAAGAACACTATTACTTTAATAGAAATTGACTTACTATCGAATGTACCCAGTGTTAATGAAGAAAACAACTATAAAACAGGGATCATACGAAGAAATAAATTTGTGAATAACGGAAAGTCTTTACAATATATTAGTTGGGAAAATTACGACCATGAAAATAACAAATGGTCCGGAGATATTATTTTTCCTCCAAATGAAATCTTCTATATAAAAGTTACCCAATAAAGCTGCATTATTAACACCTGTCAGATGCAATGAATAACACTCCCTCATAAAACGATTATTAATTTAAAATCAGAATTTTATGAGCACGAAATTAGTATTACCTATCCTTTTTGCCTTACTATTTGTATCCTGTGAAGTCGATCCGTTTGAGGAAACTTCTGGCAAAACATTTGACGTTGGTTCGCTTTCTAAAAGAATATTTACCAATACACATAAGGAGGACGGACTGCATTGGGTGGAAGCCGCAGACGGAACCATTTATTGGGATGAAGATGCAACCTCACAGGGTACAGCCAAACCCGGGGAAACATATTTGGGTGAAACCTATAATGGATTATCAATATCCAAATACAAGACACATACTGTAAATGGTGTTGGTGTAGAAATAAAAGCGGGTTATAGTAATAATTCGAAAAGTGATTCTGAAGTCCGGTGGATTCAAACTATTAGAACCAACGATCCATTAGGTGGTGCTACTTCTCCCTATAACGATCCGCAGCCGGCAGATGATTCTAAACCCTTCTATTGGACAGATACAGAATTACCAAATTATAAAAACAAAGAAGGACAAAATTTAATATTTTATGACAGGCCAACAAGGCGCGGTTCACAAAACGGAATTAAATGGGAAGGGGAACTTTCAACAGTCATTAACAATGGAAATGAATACAAACCTGCTGTTACAATAAGATATGGATTTGAAACAAAAGAAGGAGTAGCTGTGCCTTTACCGATAGAAATCAATTCTCCTTCAAGTTTTCAAGACAAAACTATTGCAGATTATAATAAAACGTTACCATAAGCTATAGAACTTAAAAGTATAAAAAATGAAAAAATATACTATTTACATATTCTTTGTTATTTCCTTGACTTCTCCGATTTGTAAATCGCAAGTTATTATTTATGAACCAATTGGAATAATGGATAAGCCACTTGCGAAAATATATATACAGGCAGTATGCAATACTGATAATATAACAAATGAGTTACAAAAATGTTTTGTTTTAGATACTTATAGTCTAAAATCGATAGCACAATCTATTTTAAAACAGCAACATACACATCCTGATACTTTTAACGCTGCAACTGAATACCCCTTTGGTTCCTATATTGTTACTCTTTTATCAAACGGAAGAAAAAAGCAGCTTCTTTTATTAAACAAAAAAACGAGTCATCTTTTTTTCAAACAACAACTAGCTATACTCCCTAAAAACAGCAATCTATACCCTGAAATACAGCTAATTATAAACAGATTAAAATAATCCAAAGAAAGATTTATGGCTGAATAAAAAACTATCATTTCCCTCATAAAACGATTATTAATTTAAAATCAGAATTTTATGAGCACAAAACTACTATTACCTATCCTTTTTGCCTTACTATTTGTATCCTGTGAAGTCGATCCATATGAGGAAACTTCTGGCAAAACATTGGAAATCGGTTCGCTCTCTAAAAAAACGCTTTCCGATGCACTTAAAGACGGACAACATTGGGTGGAGGCCGCAGACGGAACCATTTACTGGGACGAAAATGCAACCTCACAGGACACAACAAAACCCGGAGAAACTTATTTGGGTGCCAATGTCCTGGTGGGAACTCATAACCGGGATTCCAACCTGAATGAACCGATTAACAGCGCCAAATTTCAACTGTATCTTGAAAAAAACAAGAATGGCTCATCAGCGGAAATCATGGGAAATACCGTCCCGGCAGATGTAAAGAAGTATGGAACTTTGGCAGAAGGGTTATATCCGGCCAAACATACTATTTATAAAAATGATGGAGCCTTATTAATTAATGGTGGACGTAATTTACCAACCGTAAACGGGAATCCTAATAACCCCAAAAATTATTATGCCAATGAATCCTTAAAACCAAGCTCAGAACATGTTTTAGATCAGGTATTATTTCATAAAGGAAATTATGGAAGGAAATCATTATATACAAATCCGAATAAACAAGGGAATGTATTTCCTATTTCAGCTGGTTGTCAGACAGGTGGATCAGGTAACTGTAGTTTACCTCTCTATAGAGATTTTATAAAGGAAGCTGAGGGATTTGAAGGTAATTATTTAAGAAAACCATAATAGACGAAAAATTATGAAAGAAATTTTAAAAAATAGTTGGTGGTTATTTTGCTTTATAAGCCTGTCTTGTGCTGTTTCTAAAAACTCTAATAAAGAACTAGCAAATACCAAGTGGAGTTATGATTTTGGTCATGATGATGTTAAAAGCTTCTTTGTATTTAATGATATCGAAAACTACAAATTTTACAATGCTGAAACAGGAGATACTATCATCGGAACGTATTTTTTAAAAAAAGACACGGTCAACTTCAATCAAAAATATGGCGTTTTTGACCATGAATTTCCGGAAAACTCTCATCATAGAGCAGGTTCAAAAAAATATACGATGATTATTAAAAATAAAAATCAATTAGGCTATATCCGATTATGGGATAACGATACTAAAAAATGGAAAGAAAATTACTTCTTTACAAAAGAATAAATAACGTTATGTAAAACACAAAACCCGAAACGTAGGTTTCGGGTTTTGTGTTATCTTGAAAAGAATATTACACTCTTCCTTTTAAAGCATTAAATACCCATGCAATGGCAAAAAATCCGATTCCTACCGCTCCAAATCCCCATCCGGCTACATCGGCATATCGGTAAACTGCCAGTCCGATTAATAATAATCCCATTAAAACCATTATCAGAGTGGCCCACCCCAAAATGGTATTTTTATTCATGCCCATATATCTTTAGTTTTTCTGAATGGCAAATATCGTAATAATATCACAGCCGTAAAAATATTAATCTAATTGAATATCTTAACCAGCATTTCTTTTAGTAAATCCTGTTGCGGCAAAGCATTGGCACCTACTCCTTTACTCTTAACATCGATGTCACGTAAAACGGCTACAATCTGACTTACCTTTTTCATCGGATAGTTTCGTAAAGCTACATCATAATCCTTTAAAAAATACGGATTCACTTTTAGTACTTTCGCGGCATTTCCCGGACTTTTGTCTTTTAGTCCGTGGTATTGTAATAATTGGGAAAAGAAACCAAAAATCAGTCCAGTTGTCACGACCAATGGGTTGTCTTTTGGGTTTTGAGCAAAATAATCCGCAATCTGATAGGCTTTTAACTGGTTCTTCTCGCCTATCGCCTTACGCAATTCAAAGTTGTTATAGTCTTTGCTAAATCCGATATTCTCTTCGATAATCTTCGGACTAATCGTACTTCCTTTGGGCAGAATAATCGCGAGTTTGTCGAGTTCGTTGGCAATCTTGCTTAAATCGGTTCCGAGGAATTCCACCAACATCGCGGCAGCTTTGGGTTCAATCTGATAGCCTTTACCCGATAACACCCGTTTCAGCCAGTCGCCTACCTGATTTTCATACAGTTTTTTACTTTCGAAAACCACTCCGGCTTTTTCCAGGACCTTGGTTACTTTTTTGCGTTTGTCGAGCGTTTTGTATTTATAGCATACCACCAAAACCGTTGTAGGTTGCGGGTTTTCGGCATAACTTTCCAGTTTGTCAATCGTTCGCGACAATTCCTGCGCTTCTTTAACAATCACTACCTGGCGGTCGGCCATCATCGGATAGCGTTTCGCATTCGATACAATCTCTTCTACCGTAACGTCGCGTCCGTATAAAACCATCTGGTTAAAGCCTTTTTCTTCTTCCGATAAAATAGTATCCTCAATATAATCGGTCAGTTTATCGATATAATAGGGTTCTTCTCCCATCAAAAAATAAATCGGTTTAATGTCGCCGGCCTTTATATCTTTTATGATTTTTAGTACTTCCTCCAAAACAGTTTCTTTAGCAATTATCCGGAAATCAAAAACTTCAATTTATATTTGCACTATGCAAAATCTGAATTTTCCGCCTTATTCCTTTCGGTTCAAAAATAGTGAAAATAAAGTGGCTATTTTTGATGCTATCCGTAAAAAATTTATCCAACTCACACCCGAAGAATGGGTACGTCAACATGTAATTCAGTTTTTATTACAGGACAAAAAATACTCCGGATCTTATATCAATGTTGAGAAAGTCATCAAAATCAACGGACTGACAAAACGTTATGATGCGGTGGTTTTTAAACCCGATGGGAAAATTTTCCTATTGGTCGAATGCAAAGCACCCGAAGTAGCGATTACCCAACAGGTTTTCGATCAGATCGCCCGATATAACATGGTTTTGGAAGCCGATTATTTAATGGTCACCAATGGCTTAAATCATTATTTTTGCCGTATGGATTACGAAAAAAAGGAATACCAGTTCCTAAGAACATTACCGGATTTTCCATCCGTATAATACCCCTGAAATTTTGAAAAAAATAGCGATTGTCATACTCAACTGGAATGGTGTAAAATTGTTGGAACAGTTTTTACCTTCTGTTGTCGAAAACTCACCGGAAGCTACGGTATACGTAGCCGATAATGCCTCGACCGATGCGTCAGTTGCCTTTGTAAAAGAACATTTTCCTACGGTTTCCATTATTATAAACCGTGCCAATTTCGGATTTGCCGGTGGTTATAATGAAGCCTTACAATCGGTTCAGGAACCCATTTATGTATTGGTTAATTCCGATATTGAGGTCACACCAAACTGGTTACAACCGGTTATTGCTCTTTTTGATAACGAACCGGAAACGGCAATCGTACAACCTAAAATACTGGATTACAAACGCAAAACTCATTTTGAATATGCCGGTGCAGCCGGTGGTTATATCGACAAATATGGTTTTCCGTTTTGCCGGGGACGTATTTTCGAAACCATCGAAACTGACCATGGTCAGTATAACGATATTCACACTATTTTCTGGGCTTCGGGTGCCTGTATGTTTATCCGGAAAGATGTCTTCCATGAACTCAATGGTTTCGATTCCGACTTTTTTGCCCATCAGGAAGAAATTGACCTTTGCTGGCGTGCTTTTAACAAAGGATATAGTATTAAATATTGTGGTTTATCAACCGTATACCATGTTGGTGGTGCTACCTTAAACACCGGAAGTCCGTATAAAACATTCCTTAATTTCCGCAATTCGCTGTGGATGATGGTAAAAAATTTACCCAAAAAGCAACTATTCCCAATAATTTTTATCCGACTTTGTCTGGATGGAATTGCCGGTATTCACTTTTTTTTTCAGGGAAAACCCAAACATACCTGGGCTGTTATTCGGGCTCATTTCTCATTTTATCGTTTCATTTCCAGATTTTTAACAAAAAGAAGCCATCCTCAAAAAGAAAATTATTTTCGTATTAACTCCATTGTTTACCGCTATTTCATTAAAAATGGCAGGTTTTTTGATACTAAGATTTAACATTTGTTTATCGTTTTAAACTTTAACAAGCAGTAAAATCTTAGTAAATTCGTTATTCCTTATAAATTCAACATTGTATGAAAAAAGTCGTTATCGCCCTTTCGGTACTTGCAATTACACTAACATCCTGCGGATCGAAGAAAAAAATTGCAGCTCTAGAAGAAGAGAACAAAAAAATTCAGGACCTGTTAAACACCTGTACAGTTAAACTGAATACATGTTTAACTGAAAAAGACCATATGGCAAGCCAGATGGAATTTTTGAAGAAAAACAACTCCGATTTAATTAATAATATGGGGAATTTAACTACCCTTTCTTCAAAAGGTGCTGAAAATCTTGAAAAATCATTGGAAAGTCTTAAGGAAAAAGACCTTAAAATTACCCGTTTACAAGATGCTCTAACGAAAAAAGACAGTGTAACGCTTGCTTTGGTTACCAGTTTAAAAAGTTCGGTTGGTATCAACGATCCGGATATTCAGGTAAATGTAGAAAAAGGTGTGGTATTTATTTCCATTGCTGACAAGCTACTTTTCAAAAGCGGAAGTTATGTTGTGAGTGACCGTGCTAAAGAAGTATTGGCTAAAGTGGCTAAAGTAGTAAACAGCAAACCGGACTTCGAATGTATGGTAGAAGGTCACACGGATAATGTGCCTATTAAAAATGCCGTTTTGGTTGACAACTGGGATCTTTCTGTAAAAAGAGCCACTTCTATCGTTCGTGTTTTACAGGATGATTTGGGTGTAAATCCAAAACAATTAATCGCAGCAGGAAGAAGTTTCTATGTTCCGTTGGCCGACAATGATACGCCAGAAAACAGAGCTAAAAACAGAAGAACCCGTATTGTGGTTTTACCTAAAATTGATCAGTTCTACGATATGATCGAAAAAGAAATGAAAAATATGACCGGTAAAAACTAAACCGTTATATACAAAAAATGAAAAAGCAGGTCCAAAAGACCTGCTTTTTATGTATTCCTAATTTTTTTTAATAACCAATTAAATATTTAATTAAGAATGACACCTCTTTTATATTGTTATATTTTTAGCCGATTTGTTACGCTAAGTTATTGATATATTATCGTATAACCAAAGTTTTTCCGATAATTCAATAAACTACTACAAAATATCCGGATCGCCTTTTCCTTCCCGAACCACTACCGGTTCGAATCCGGAAAGGTCGATAACCGTCGAAGCATGGTTGTCACCATAACCGCCATCAATAACCATATCGACCAGGTTTTGCCATTTTTCAAAAATCAATTCCGGATCGGTTGTATATTCAATTACCTCATCATCGTCATGTATGGAAGTGGAAACAATCGGATTTCCAAGCTGTCTTACAATTTCCAGTGCAATAGCATTATCCGGTACACGAATCCCGACCGTATTTTTCTTTTTAAATTCTTTTGGAAGATTGTTGCTTCCCGGAAGAATAAATGTATATGGACCCGGTAAAGCTCTTTTCAGAATCTTAAAAGTAGCCGTATCGATTTGCCGTACATAATCCGATAAATTACTCAAATCACAGCATACAAACGAAAAATTTGCTTTTTCGAGCTTTACACCTTTGATTTTTGCGATTTTTTCCAATGCTCTCGAATTGGTGATATCGCAACCCAAACCATAAACGGTATCCGTCGGATAAATAACCAGTCCGCCCTCTTTTAGGCATTTAACCACTTTTGCAATGGCTGCCGGATTCGGGTTTTCAGGATAAATTTTAATGAATTCTGCCATGATTTTATATTTTAAGGGTTTATATAACTTCTTATCCGATTACCTGTAGTTTCGCAAAACGCAACAGTAATTTTTTAATACCGCCCACTTCAAACTTGATTTCGGCTTTTTTATCGGCTCCGGCTCCTTCCAGATTCAGGATTTGCCCTTTTCCAAAGCGCTCGTGCATCACAATATTCCCTACACTCAATCCATTGTCGTACGGACTTGGCCCAGCGGCAGCCGGTATACCACCCGAAACCGGTTTTAATTTACGGATATTGCGATCCATTTTAGGCTCTTCGTTGTCGGTTATATATTTTGGTGGTGTTCCGGCAACCGGTTTGCTCAGTCGCAATTTTGATTTGTCCACATCACCAAAAATATCGGCATTAATAGTCGGCTTATAACGGTAATTCGTTTCCACCGGTGTTAAGTATTCCAGATATTGTCCGTCGATCTCCTCAATAAAACGAGACGGCTCACTATCGACAAGCTTACCCCAACGGTAGCGCGACTGCGCATACGTCAGATACGCCTGATGCTCGGCTCGTGTTAGGGCCACATAGAACAAACGACGCTCTTCTTCCAGTTCGCTTCGCGTATTCATACTCATCGCACTTGGAAACAGATCTTCTTCCATTCCGACAATAAATACGGTTGGGAATTCCAGTCCTTTTGCTAAGTGAATGGTCATTAAAGCCACACGATCGTCATCGCCGGTATCGTTATCCAAATCGGTTGCCAAAGCCACATCTTCCATAAACTCCGATAAAGCACCACGCGCACCGTCGACTTCCTTCTGACCTTCAATAAAGTCTTTGATACCGCCCATCAACACCTCAATATTTTCGATACGAGCGATACCTTCCGGTGTGGCGTCTTTTTTCAATTCCTGAATCAATCCGGTTTTTTTGGATACGTGATCCGTTAAATACAACGCATCCTGTGTTTCATTGATCACCTGAAAACTTTTAATCATCGTCACAAAATCCTGTAATTTGTTTTTTGTGGTGGAATTTAATTTCAGATCAATCTTATCGATATGTTCCATGATTTCAAAAATGGAACGTCTGTAATGATTGGCTGCAATCGTTAGTTTTTCTACGGTCGTACCACCAATTCCCCTTGCCGGATAGTTGATCACACGTATCAACGCCTCTTCGTCTTTCGGATTAATTACCAATCGAAGGTAGGACAATATGTCTTTGATTTCTTTCCGTTGGTAAAACGATAGTCCGCCATAAATACGATACGGTATGTCTTTTTTACGCAACGCATCCTCCATTGCACGCGATTGCGCATTGGTACGGTATAGAATTGCAAACTGATTGTTACTCATCTGGTGTTGCATTTTCTGTTCGAAAATGGTACTGGCCACAAAACGACCTTCTTCACCATCGGTAAGGCTGCGATGTACTTTGATTTTAGGTCCGAATTCGTTGGCCGTCCAAACGACTTTATCCAGTTTGGTTTTGTTTTTATCGATAATCGTATTCGCCGCTTCTACGATATTTCGCGTTGAACGGTAATTTTGTTCCAGACGATAGGTATTTACGCCTTCGTAATCTTTCTGGAAATTCAGGATATTGTTGATATTCGCCCCACGGAAGGCATAAATACTCTGCGCATCATCTCCTACTACGCAAATATTCTGAAAACGATCGGATAACGCCCGAACAATCAGATACTGGGAATGGTTCGTATCCTGATACTCATCCACCAGAATATAACGGAAACGATCCTGATATTTCATCAATACATCCGGGAAACGGGTTAACAATTCGTTGGTTTTCAACAATAAATCATCAAAATCCATCGCACCCGATTTAAAACAGCGCTCTACATAATTCTGATAAATTTCGCCCAGACGCGGCTTTTTACTCATCGCATCCGCCTCCTGTAATTCCGGATTATTGAAATAGGCTTTTACCGTAATCAGGCTGTTTTTATACGAGGAAATACGCCCTAAAACCTGTTTGGGTTTGTACACATCCTTATCCAATTGCATTTCTTTGATAATCTGCCCGATTAATCGTACGCTATCCTGAGAATCATAAATCGTAAAATTCGACGGATAGCCCAGTTTATCGGCTTCATTTCGCAATATTTTAGCAAAAACCGAGTGAAAGGTTCCCATCCACAGGTTTTTGGCTTCGCTATTCCCTACAATACTTGCAATACGGGTTTTCATCTCCCTCGCGGCTTTGTTGGTAAAGGTTAGCGACAAGATATTAAACGCATCCACACCCTGATGCATCAGATAGGCAATACGAATGGTCAGTACCCTTGTTTTTCCGGAACCGGCTCCGGCAATCACTATCATTGGCCCGTCTTTTTGTAATACAGGCGCCCGCTGGGCTTCATTTAACTGGTCAATATAATTTTGCATGGTCATGATATCAAACCTCAAAAATACTACTCATTATGCTTTATTACAATTAAAATCAGCAGAGTTTTTTATTTTGTTTGTTTATTTCTTTATTCGTTTATTTGTAGCACTTTGAACCGATTTTAAATTCATTAATCAATTATCCCGATTCTATCATGGATACTACCAAAATAGTAGAATTATTAGCCTATACCGTTCCGGCAATTATTACCGGTGGTGTAGCCTATTACTTTTTTAATCTGCATACTAAAAACGAAGAAGGACGCCGTCGTTTCCTATTACATAAAGAAGCACAAAAAAGCGCACTTCCGATACGTTTACAGGCTTTTGAACGCATGACATTGTTTCTGGAGCGTATTAGTCCGGCGAAATTACTGGTTCGTATCGCACCACATTCGTCCGATAAAAACGATTATGAAAATTTACTGATCCAGCATATCGAACAGGAATTCGAACACAACCTGACCCAACAGATTTATATTTCGGAAGAAAGCTGGAACATTATCCTTACGGCTAAAAACACGACGATTCAGATGATCCGAAAAGCATCCATGGGTGCTGAAAATGCCAACAAACTACGCGAAATCATTTTGAGTGATATGATGGAAAAACAATCCCCAAGTTCGGTAGCGCTTTCCTATCTGAAAAATGAAGTAAGCGATTTATTTTAAAGATTCTTTTAATCAAAATATAAAAAAGACTTTTCAAATCAATGAAAAGTCTTTTTAATTTAAATAACAAACAAAACAATTAATTATCGCGAATTACATGGATGACTCCTGTAATCGTATGTGTTATACCTGGATTATTATTATCCTGATAGGTTCCGTTAAAGGTCATGTCAATATACTGTCCTACTGCTCCAAAAGCATTCAGATTAAATACCATTGTATTGGGCAATTGTGACGAAATATAGCCTACAGCTCCACCTTCAATCGTAAAGCTGGAAGTCGTATAGGTTCCCGGAACATTGGTGTTACCCCAGAAGTAAATCCCGGCTCCGGTAGCTCCCTGCGCGCTAATGCTTAGTCCGTTTGGTGTATATCCGGCATTAATACCTGTAAGATGGTAGGTCGTCGGATTGTTATCAATCTGATAGGTTATAAATTCCGTTATGGAATTACAGGCTACCAGATTCCCAATATTCGTTGTCGGCGTGGTAAACGTATAGTTTACATCACCTGTTACCTGTAAATTATCATAATCGGCACCTTCTAAAGTAAACGTTGTATTCGGGCCGCCACAAACCAACGTATTAAAACTAAAACTTCCGTTGGTAACAGTTGTCACCTGTGTCGTATATCCGGTATGTAAAATTACATAGCCATTGGTTACCGGTGCATTACTACAGGTTACCAGATTTCCCTGTACGGTTGTTGGTGTGACCGAAGGATTGGTTACCGTGATCGTTGGTAAAGTTGTATTTGCTGTTAACGGACCTATGGTATTGCTATAAATCGTATTGCCGCAATTATCCAAAACAACCAACGTCAGATTTTCGTTGGATGGTACCAGTCCGCAAACCTGACCATCAGCATTGGTCGTTCCCATAACCGGATAGGTATTTCCGCTTCGGATGATTCCCACCTGAATATTGGCTAACGCATTGCCATTGGCATCTTCCAGATTCACACACATCGATACAACCGGAAACTGCGCATCGCAATTCCACCATGAAAAGTGCGATACGTTACCTACGTATGTATCTCCCTGGCGGATTGCACTACCTTCACGAATCCAATAGCCTTTGTCGTTATCAAAATGCCATAACGGGATTTCACTCGGAGCACTTCCCAACTGACTGTTATCAATTTTCATCACCATCTGAGCCGTATGTCCGGAAGCAATCTGTAGTTTTTGCCCGGCCGATCCACGTAATTCCACATTTAGCATTCCCAAGGTTTCCAGTGCTTTGGCATTGCCGTTTTCATCCTGAGCAAATAAAGCACCCGGCATCAGCATACTCAACTTACTGTCGGATGGTAATAAATGATGCATTGCCACGGCAACACTACCGCTATAGGCCGCACCGTTTTCGTCCTGAAAGGCGCCGTCGAAAACCACTTTGGTTCCGGATAATAACGTGACTTCGCTACTCACTCCCGAATTGATCACCTGAGTTGGCTGTAACGGCAACAACATAATCCGAACGTTATTATCGCCGGATGTTGGTACCATCGTACGGGAACCGTCGATATAACCTGCTTTTTTAGCCGTGATATAGGCAAATCGCTCGTAAACCGTCGCATTTTTAATGATAAAAACGCCATTGGAATCTGTTTGTCCTGTTGTAGTTCCTATTTTGATAGTCGCATTCGAAACGGGATTTCCGTTTGTATCCACCACCTGTCCGATAAAATCTCTTGAAATCTGATTTCCGAAACTGGACGACATAGTACCACCACCGGTATTATTCCCTCCTCCTTCTACGGTACTTTCGGATTCACATCCCGCCAGAAACAGCAGAGACGTGAAGAGTACTAAAAAAAGTTTGATTTTATTCATTTGTTTTGATTTTGTGTTGTTCGTATTCTTTAGATACAACACAAACCTTTTAGTTGCGTATCAAATGTTATTATTTTCACAATAATTTAATACAATAAAAACACATTAACAAACATAAAAACAAATAACATAAATAATAAATACTAAAAAACTACTCTTTCAGTAAATTCTCTAATTGTTTTTTTTCATTTTCAGGTAAAGCCGGTAAAAGTTCCTGAAAATACTCCCGGTGTTTTTCATTTTTCAATAAGGCACGAATCGAATCCTTTGAGAACTTAACAAATAACCATTGATGGTGTAAAGTTCCATTTACCAGATAACGCAGGGTATTCATGTCATTTTTATTCAGATATAACAGATTTACCAAAGCATTTTGCCTTACATTGCTTGCATACTGAGGGGAAGCGTAGTCCAACAGTTCTTCATAGTATTTTAATTTTTCGGAATTCTGATAGTCCGGTGTCGCCAAAGCCAATGTCAACCAACTGATTCGTAGGTTTTTATCATTAAACCCTTGCCAGTCTTTTGTTTGATCGAGTAACGGAAAACGCTGGTTGGGAAATTGTGCCCAGAGTGCTTTTAACGCGATTTCCTGAGTGATATAGGAGCGATCTTCCAATAAGGTTTCATATTGCGGTTTAAACGATTCCGGAATACTGCGCAGCGATTTACTTATCGCCTGTCGAACTTTTAAATCGGTCGATTGCATCGCTAATTCCAGTAAAGGTTTATTCTGTTCGAATGGCGTATTTTCCAGTTGGTAGATAATTTCTTCCTTAACCGGATAGAAAACATCCGATTTTAAAAGTATTTCGAATTGCTTTTGTTTGTCGACCAATAATTTGTCCTGCAATTCGACGACACCGAGATAGGTTTTTATAAACGGATTTTGCTTTATGATAGCCAAAGCTTCTTCGGTTGGAAATGCCGGATTTTCGAGCCATAAGGTTTTAAAAGCCGCCGTATCATAATCGGCAACATTTCGAACCTCAGCCAGAAACGCATCGGTGTCGACATTTTTAAACGCATATTTACGCAGGTAGTTTTGTACCGCCAGACGAAATTTATCTTCTCCTATTTGTGTGCGCAGATAATGTAAAGCCCAGGCCCCTTTCTGATAGAAAGTCAGCGAGCTTGCTTTTTCATGAAGGATCGGTTTGGGATCGGTTTTGGAAGCCCGAATGAGTTTTTCGGCCGATTCGTACAGTTCCCAATTAAAATGATCATCTCCAAAAAGCTGCTTTTCGGCCAGCAAAGCATAATACGTTGCAAATCCTTCCTGTAGCCAATGGTGTTTTCCGGATTGTGCCGTAACCATATCGCCAAACCACTGATGCGCCAGTTCATGGGCATTTACGTTGGTATACGTCCGATCGTTAAATCCGATAGCATCGACCACAAAATCCTGCGAAAAGATGGTCGCTGTAGTATTTTCCATTCCGAGATATAAAAAGTCGAATACCGGAACTTGTCGGTAGACCTTCCAGGGATAGGCTACTCCTATTTCCCGTTCGAAAAAATCAAAAATTTCTTTCGAGTAACGGTACGTCGACTCAAATTTTGCCGCATCCGCTTTGCGAAGGTATAATTCCAAAGGCGTACCCGATGCGGTCATTACGGTCTTTTTATCAAATTTTCCGATAGCCAGCATCGCCAGGTACGAACTCATCGGTTTTTCCATGACATACTGCCAGGTAGTCTGATTATCTTTCGTGACTTTATGTTTTAAAACACCGTTGGAAAGGACTTCAAAAGTGTTATCATAGGTAATCGAAAACGAAAAAATCACCTTTTCATTCACATCATCAAAACTGGGTAGCCAATGACTGGTATATTTCCCCTGTCCTTGTGTCCATATCTGGAAATCCTCGTCTTTTCCGATAAAATAAAGTGTTTGCCGCGGTTGTGCTTCGTAATGCAATTTCAGGGTGTTACGCCCTTTTTTATACCCCTGAAACAACTGTAATTTTTTCCCGGTATTTTTAAATTTTACGGCTCTGTTATTGATCGTAACGCCAGAAATATCCATCCGTTGCGCATCGATGCTAATTGTATCCGTTGCACTGTTCACCTGAAAAGTATAGGTCACATCGCCTGCAATTTTACGGCTTTCGGTGGTAAATGAAACCGCTGCATCGAGTGTGATAAAATCAACTTTTTCGCTTTGTTGTGCGTTTGAAAAGGTATAGATAAAACAGCAGAGAAATGTGAGTCGCTTCATATTTAGAATATAATCAAAAGCTCAAAGTTACAAAGTTTAGCACAACATTATAGCGGCTTTTTTGTAAGTTTACACCTTAAATTTTCTATTTTGAAGGCAAAAACGGTATTTAACTGGAGTAGCGGAAAAGACTCTGCTCTCGCGTTATATGAATTAATACAGAAGGATCAGTTTGAAATCGCGTGTTTATTAACAAGTGTAAGCCAACAATACGATCGTATTTCGATGCACGGTGTACGAAGCAGTTTGCTCGAACAACAAGCCGAAAGCATCGGTTTGCCCTTGGTCAAAATGGAAATTCCCGAAATGCCTTCTATGGAAATCTATGAAAACCTAATGCGGGAAACTTTAACCGGCTTACAGACAAATGGTATTACCCATGCTGCTTTTGGTGATATTTTTCTGGAAGACCTACGGGAATACCGGGAAAAGAAACTGGCCGAAATGGATCTAAAAGCCGTTTTCCCACTATGGAAGCGCGACACCAAAGCTTTAATTCACGAGTTTATTGGTCTGGGATTTAAAACCATCGTTACCTGTGTCGATGCCCGATTACTCGACAAAAGTTTTGCTGGCCGTATTATCGATGCGGATTTTATCCGGGAGCTCCCTGAAAATGTAGATCCATGTGGTGAAAATGGCGAATTTCATACGTTTACATTTGACGGACCACTTTTTAAAAATCCGATTGCTTTTACAAAAGGTGATATTGTGCTCCGCAAATATGAAGCGCCAAAAAACGAGGACGATTGTTATACCACACCACAGGAAACCGAGTATGGATTCTGGTATTGCGACCTCATCCCGATAGTATCCAAATCAGGTAAAATCACCTAAAAGATTCGGATCGTATTTTGTATTTTTGGGATATGCAGAACACACCTACGCTCCAAATAACAACAGAACTAGCCAAAGTACTCGACTTCCTACGGGAAATCGGGATACCGGTTTTTGAAAAAACACTAACAGACACTTTTTTACCGGGTTTGGCTTTAGGGCCGAACAGTATTTATGTAGATTTCGAGCAACTATTATATCCCGGCGATTTACTGCATGAAGCCGGTCATCTTGCCGTAACCACACCAGATGAACGTAAACTTGCCGGAACGGATGCTCAAAGTGTCGACTGGCCTTCGGGTGGTGAAGAAATCGGCGCGATTTTATGGTCGTATGCTGCTGCGGTTCACCTGAATTTACCACTTGATTTTGTTTTTCACAATAACGGTTATAAAAACGGTTCGGAAATGCTGATCTCGAATTTCGAAAAAGGAAATTATATCGGATTGCCTTTTTTGGAATGGGCCGGCTTATGTCTGAGTGAGGCACGTGCCGAACAACAAGGCCAAAAGCCTTTCCCTTTTATGTTACACTGGTTAAGACCTTAAGTTATGGAATTGGTTCGCGCTATAAAATTCCCAATTGCATTTGATATCGACCGTTTACAGGCCGACGTGCAAAAAGTACTTTCCCTGGAATGGACCGATCATTATAACCGCAAGGATTATAACGGCAAATGGACTTCAATCGCCCTGATGTCAGAAGACGGTAAGTCCGATTCTATTTTCGCCTTAAACCAAAACAAGCTACGAGACACAGCCATCCTCGAACAATGTCCCTATTTTAAAAGTATACTCAACGATTTCCCGTTTGAAAAAACAGCTGTTCGTTTGCTTAATCTTACCGCCGGAACCGAAATTAAACCGCATCGCGATTACTGTCTGGGCTATGAAGACGGTTGTTTCCGCCTACATATTCCCATCATCACCAATCCGGATGTAGTATTTTTACTGGACGATGAACGTTTGATCATGAACGAAGGCGAATGTTGGTATATCAATGCCAATTTTACGCATTCGGTTATCAATAACGGCACTCAGGATCGTATTCACCTGGTTATCGACGGATTGCAAAACGAATGGACTGATGCACTTTTCTATAAGGAAGCGCATCCGGAGCAATTCCGAAAACCATTACCCGAAATGAGCGAAGTTGAAAAACAACGTATTATCGAAGAACTGAATCGTATGAATCCGGTACTGACAGCTTCCATTATTCAAAACATGGAAAACAACAAGCTTTGATCCAACCCGAAATGGGCACAAACAAAGAAGGTAGGCTTAACCAAACCTACCCTCTCCTGTCTATAAACACAATTTATTTATGGAACTCTAAACTATGCCTACACTATGACATCTATGAAAAGTTATGATACTCCTATTCTGCTAAATTTTTTAGATACAATTACCGGTTTTTCCAATACCGGCAGGTGATCCTGTTTTCCGTGAACAATAAAATCAAATCGGGCTTTGGCTAATGATTCTTCTGTAAAACCACGCAAACCATAATCGGCTTTGATTTCTTTTAAAACGACATCCGATGAAGCCGGATTATCATAACTCCTGTTGCTAACGGTTTCGGTTCCCAGGTAATATTTTTTTCCGTTAATCGTCGCAAATGCCGACACTATATATATTCCATCCATACTTTGTGCTTTTGAGTTATTATTTTATTTAGAGTTCTTATAATAGTAGTTACTCAACCGGAACCGTTACGGTATCGGTTCTCCTGGAATCGACAAGACTGTTCGCCAATGATCCTAAAACCAGCAATAGTATTCCTGCAATAACAGGCCATTGCGCTACAGGTAAAAACATCCTTCCTGTTAATATAAATAAGGTTCCGATCAGGCTGAGTAAAAAGGGAAAGTATATTTTTTTTTGTCGTACGTTTTTTAACAACGCCCACAAATGGAGCATTAAAAAAAGCAGGAGTGCCGGGAAAAACCATACCACTGGCGATAATTTTGCCATTCCGAAGCTTCCCAGCATACTCATGTATACGGTCCAGCACATTCCGGTTTTGGGATAAAATAATGCCAGAAAACCAAGTAGCTCCACTACACTACCTGTATTTTTCTTTTTCCCCGGAATGGCGTCCCAATCCGTTACGAATTGATCTATTCGCTTAGCCATTTTGAGTCATATTTTGATTATTACCGTCTTAAACTAATTTTAAGATTTTGTAACCAATAAGTATCAACAGGCGGTAAATGCTGAAAATCATCATCTGTTTCCTGTACATCCGGAAAATGAGCAGGAGAATTGTCTGGTGTTGATCCGTTATTTCCGGAACGTTTGCTATGCAATACATTCAGTGCCAGTAAAGATGCTTCGGTAGTAGTATCTTTAATCAGGTTCTGAATCGCTGTCGGATTCGAATCTTTAACCAATTGTCGGCTTTGTTTTTCCTTTACTACAACTGTCGCAGTCGCGGGTGTTTCCCGACAGAAGCTAATTAAAAGAAATGCAATTAGTACTACGGCAATTTGGGGAATCTTCATTTCTACTATCTTTTTTGGTTACAGTTTAGTCGTCAAAAAATACTTAACCTATTAGCTAACAGTATGATCTTGCTACAGCATTTTATGGGATAAAACTATAAAGTCATACTCTATTTTTTATACGTGTTTTTACCTGTTTTTCCGTAGTTGCTTTTTACCTACATTAGTCTTGTTTTTAGGAGGTCAAAAAAAACGACGCTGATGTTGTATTTTCAGTCGGGGTGTTTTTAAATTTCCCAATTAAAATCTATCTTCGTAATGTGATTTATTACTAATCGTGATTCCTGAATGAACAACCTTCTCGAAACTCCCATAGAATACCTCAAAGGCGTTGGTCCACAACGCGGGGAGTTATTACGTAAAGAGTTAAACATTCATCGCTATGCCGACCTGCTGAATCTCTATCCGAACCGTTATATCGACCGTACGCGCTACTATAAAATCAACGAATTGCAAAACAGTAATTCGGAAGTACAAATTGTAGGGCGCGTGATCCATATTAAAACCGTCGAACAGAAACGTGGCAAACGGCTGGTGGCGACTTTTGTAGACGATACCGGCGAAATGGAACTGGTTTGGTTTCAGGGGCAGAAATGGATTCGTGAAAGTCTGAAGTTAAATAGCGTTTATGTTATTTTTGGAAAAGTAACCGCTTTTAACGGTCTGTTTAATATGGCGCATCCGGAAATGGAATTACTCGCCGATCACGAAAAGAGCTTACGCTCGGCCATGCAATCCGTTTATCCGTCAACCGAAAAACTAACGCAAAAAGGGATTACCAATAAAACGGTAAACCGCCTGATGCAACAATTGTTTATCGAAACCCAGGCGTTATTTAAAGAACCCTTGCCAGCGAATCTGATCGACGAATTAAAGCTGATTCCGAAAAATGTCGCTTTATTCAACATCCACTTCCCGAAAAGTCAGGAGCTGTTGGCAAAAGCGCAATTCCGATTAAAATTTGAAGAGTTGTTTTTTATTCAATTACAACTCATCACCAAAAACCTCATCCGGAAACACAAAATTAAAGGCCATCCTTTTGATAGTGTTGGCGCGTATTTTACAACTTTTTATAATCATCACCTTCCATTTGACCTGACAAATGCGCAGAAAAAGGTTTTAAAAGAAATCCGCAACGATCTGGGAAGCAACGCCCAAATGAACCGTCTTTTACAAGGTGATGTAGGATCCGGCAAAACCATCGTTGCTCTAATGACCATGCTATTGGCTTTGGATAACGGTTTTCAGGCCTGTTTAATGGCGCCTACGGAAATACTGGCCAATCAGCATTTTTTAGGAATCCGCGAACTGGCTAAAGACCTTAATCTGAATATTAAAATTCTAACCGGTTCCACTAAAACAGCCGATCGGAAAATCATTCATGAAGAACTGGAAAACGGGAGTCTGCATATTATAATCGGAACGCATGCTTTGTTGGAAGACAAAGTAAAATTCCACAATCTCGGACTCGCAATTATTGACGAGCAACATCGTTTTGGTGTCGAGCAACGTTCTAAATTATGGAAAAAAAACACCATTCCGCCACATGTACTGGTAATGACCGCTACGCCTATACCGCGAACACTAGCGATGAGTCTTTATGGCGATCTGGATATTTCGGTTATCGACGAACTTCCTCCCGGCCGGAAACCTATACAAACCGTACACCGTTACGATAGTAACCGACTAAAAGTTTGGAAGTTTCTTAAAGATGAAATCGCCAAAGGCCGACAGATTTATATCGTATATCCGTTGATTCAGGAAAGTGAAAAAATGGATTACAAAGACCTGATGGACGGTTATGAAGGGATTTCACGGGACTTTCCGTTACCGCAATACAGCGTGAGTATTGTACACGGACAAATGAAACCGGCCGAAAAAGATGCTGAAATGGAACGGTTTGCTTCCGGAAAAACCAACATCATGGTCGCCACTACGGTTATCGAAGTAGGTGTAAACGTTCCAAATGCCAGTGTAATGATCATTGAAAGTGCCGAACGTTTTGGTCTGTCGCAATTACACCAGCTCCGCGGTCGTGTGGGACGAGGTGCCGAACAAAGTTATTGTATTCTAATGACCGGTCATAAACTGAGTAATGATTCGAAAATACGAATCGAAACCATGTGTCGTACCAATGACGGTTTTGAAATTTCGGAAGTCGATCTAAAGCTTCGCGGACCGGGCGATATTATGGGAACACAACAAAGTGGTGTACTCAATTTACAGATTGCCGATCTGGTAAAAGACCGGGATATTTTACAATTGGCCCGCCATGAGGCCATCCGACTTTTAAAAGACGATCCGTCGATGAACAAACCGGAACATCAGGTTTTAAAGCAGGTTTTTATTGAATTATCCAAAAAAAGAAACATTTGGAATCATATCAGTTAACCTTATTTAAAACTTCATATAAAGTAAATTAAAGCAATGTATTACAAACAAATAAATATATGGTAGCCTACAATCCTAAAGACTGGATTACATTTATTTTCCGTTTCCACAAAGCGGATACCTTTCGCCAGTTAATACCTATGATGATCACTATTGGACTTTATTCCGCAGGTGTTGGTTACCTCGAAATGGAATACTGGAAACTGACGGAAAGCAGCCATGTCAAGAACGTCACCATCATGCATAATATGTTGGGTTTTGTAATTTCCTTATTACTGGCCTATCGTACCAATACTGCCTACGATCGTTGGTGGGAAGGACGAAAATTATGGGGCGGATTGGTCAACAATAGTCGGAATTTGTCTATAAAACTGGCTGCGATGCTAAAAGACGAACGCGACCGCAACTACTTTCGTACGATGATACCGGGGTATGCCTCTATTTTAAACCGTCATTTAAAAAATGCCGACACCGGCAAACAGTTGGCTGAAGATTTCGACCTCAGCCTGGATCATAATAAGCACAAACCGAATCAGGTAGCACGTATGCTTTTTAATAAAATCAACGAGCTGTACGATTCCAAAAAGATCACCGGCGACCAGTTAATCGTCCTAAATAGCGAAATCCAGTCGTTTACCGAAATCTGCGGTGCTTGCGAACGGATTAAAAACACGCCTATCCCCTATTCGTACAGCGCATTTATCAAAAAATTTATCTTTTTTTATGTGATGACACTTCCGTTTGGTTATGTATTTAGCCTTGGCTATTATGTCGTTCCGGTAGTGGTTTTTATTTTTTATGTATTAGCGAGTCTTGAATTGATTGCCGAAGAAATTGAAGATCCGTTTGGGGATGATGCCAACGATTTACCTACAGCCAAAATCGCCAGCAATATTAAAATCCATGTAGAAGAAATTCTATAAAAGAACGTTAATTTCGACAACTATTTTTTCGTATCGGGATATTTTCAGTAAATTTAGTAGCTTGTTTTTTTCAGGCTAACGGAATGTTTATTTTGAAAGAATCCCGATGAGTTTATCCAGATCCTTATTACCAACACCGCGTTTGACTCAGGAAAAGTCACTTAAGACTTTAGTTGAAAACAGAACCATTTACTCGCTAAATAACTGCGAGTTAAATATTTTTGAAACGTATAAAACCACCGAAATGGTTCCGTTAAAGTTTAACGACCTGGTGGTTACCAGTATGTTGCGCGGTAAAAAAGTAATGCATCTGTTTGACGAACCCGGTTTTGTATACCTGCCGGGCGAAACCGTAGTGGTTCCTTCCAATGTGGAAATGAAAATTGATTTCCCTGAAGCGTCTCCAAACAATCCGACACAATGTTTGGCATTAGCTATTGATCAGGCAAAAATTAACGAGACGTTGCATTTCCTGAACGAACGCTATCCCAAAGACAGTGATTTCTGGAAACTGGATCACGAAAATTATTTCTTTTATAACAATATCGAACTGGCCACCACCATTAGCAAACTGATCAAAGAATGCATGAGCACTTCGATCACCAAAGATGCTTTGGCCGACCTGACGTTGCAGGAATTACTCATTCGCATTATTCAGACACAAACGGTAAAAGCGATCGACACCAACACTTTTCTAAATACTAACAGCCCTATTGTTCCGGTGGTGGAATACATCCGAAAAAATCTTCAGGGCAATATCAATTTAAAAGATTTAAGCGATAAAGCCTGTATGAGCACTACTTCTTTCTATCGTTTTTTTAAACGTGAATTAGGTATGAGTCCGATCGAGTTTATCTTAACTGAAAAGATCAAACAGGCCAAACAATTATTAAAAAATCCATCGTTACAAATCAATGAAGTTTGCTTCCAATCGGGTTTTGAAGATTGCAATTATTTTATCCGACTGTTTAAAAAATACGAAGGAATCACTCCAAAACAATACCAGCTTCTTTATATCAGCTAATCATTCATCCTCCTTATAACGCAACGGCTCCAGATTAGCGCGCTCTTCGTCCGTAAACAAACGGGAATGAATAATAAAACGCTTGCCATACGGAATTTCCAGTGAAAAACTCGCACCGCGTCCTGCGACCACATCCAACGTTAAATGCGTATGTTGCCAGTATTCAAACTGATCTTTACTCATCCAAAACGGACATCCGGCAACTTTACCAAGGCAAACATCGCTATAGCCCAGTTTAAATTCACCTTCCGGAAAACACATCGGCTGTGATCCGTCGCAACAGCCACCACTCTGATGAAACATCAGGTCTCCGTTACGGGATTTTAATACTTCTACTAAAGCTATTGCCGCTTCTGTTATATCAACTCGTGCTACCATTTTATTATTTTTAAAAACCCGACAGAATTACTCCTGCCGGGTCATTGGGGGAAACCTAATGGGGATTTGTTTTTGAAAAATATTAAAAGAATCCTAGTTTATTTTTATCATATGAAATCAGCATGTTTTTAGTCTGACGGTAATGTTCCAGCATCATTTTGTGGTTTTCTCTTCCGAATCCGGATTTTTTATAACCTCCAAACGGTGCATGTGCCGGATACGCATGATAATTATTAACCCAAACCCTTCCGGCCTGAATCGCTCTCGGAACCTGATACAACTCATGTGCGTCACGTGTCCAGACACCAGCACCTAATCCGTATAATGTATCGTTGGCAATAGCAATTGCCTCTTCCGTGTCTTTAAATGTGGTTACACAAACTACCGGGCCAAAAATCTCTTCCTGGAAGATTCGCATTTTATTGGTTCCTTTAAAAACGGTCGGCTCAATGTAATAACCTCCGGAAAGCTCCCCTTCCAACTGATTACTATTTCCTCCAACCAACACTTCAGCACCTTCTTCTTTTCCAATTTTCAGGTACGATAGGATTTTTTCATATTGATCATTTGAGGCTTGCGCGCCCATCATCACGGTTTTATCCAACGGATGTCCTATTTTAATCGCTTTTACTCTTTCAATTACTTTCGCTATAAAACGATCATAGATAGCTTCGTGCACTAACATACGTGACGGACACGTACAAATTTCGCCCTGGTTTAACGCAAACATCACCGCACCTTCTACCGCTTTATCAAAAAAGGCATCATCAGCATCGGCTACGGATTTAAAGAAAATATTCGGTGACTTTCCGCCTAACTCCATTGTCGACGGGATGATGTTTTCTGCCGCATACTGCATGATCAACCGACCTGTCGTTGTTTCTCCGGTAAAAGATACTTTCGCAATACGAGGTGAAGTCGCCAATGGTTTTCCGGCTTCAATTCCGAATCCGTTTACAATATTGATCACTCCCGGTGGTACGACATCTTTAATCAGACCCATTAATACCAAAATCGAAACCGGTGTTTGCTCCGCTGCTTTTACAACGGTACAGTTACCCGCCGCAATAGCCGGTGCGATTTTCCACGTGGCCATTAACAATGGGAAATTCCACGGGATAATTTGCCCGACAACTCCTATTGGTTCGTGCAGACAAATACTTACGGTGTTCTCGTCGTGTTCGGATATCGTTCCTTCTTCGGCACGGATTACGCCGGCAAAATAGCGAAAGTGATCAATACAAAGAGGCAAATCGGCCGCCAGGGTTTCGCGAACCGCCTTACCATTATCTATCGTTTCTACGGTAGCCAGATATTCTAAATTGGCCTCCATAACATCGGCAATTTTATTTAATACCAGACTTCTATAGGCTGGCGATGCTTTTCCCCAGGTTTTAAACGCTTCGTGGGCCGCATCAAGTGCTAAATCAATATCTTCTTTGGTCGATCGGGCCGCTTTAGCAAACACTTTTCCGTCAATTGGGGATACATTATCGAAGTATTCGCCTTTTACCGGAGGAACAAATTTACCTCCGATGAAATTATCATATTTTTCTTTAAATTGTGGTCTTTGAATTACATTGCTCATAAAATTGTTTTTTGCGTTTATTCAAATTTACGGGCTCTGCAAACAGTAAAATAGCATTATTCTTTCAATCAATAGCATATTTTTTTCAGTTGCATTTTTTTTGTTTTAATTTTTTAAACATTCCCTTATAAATCCTGCGATTTCACAAACAATCGTCAATCTAAAAAAGATCATATCCGGTTTAAAAAAGCGCAACTTTTCTTTATTCTACGCTCGACAATACTTATATTTGCATCCTTAAATTTTTCTGCAATGCGTATATCATACAATTGGTTAAAACAATTCATAAAATTAGATTGGAATTCTGAAGACACCGCTGCTTTACTAACCGACTTAGGTCTGGAAGTAGAAGGCGTGGATAAGTATGAAAGTTTAAAAGGAGGACTTGAAGGTGTTGTTGTGGGTCATGTACTGACTTGCATTCCGCATCCAAATGCCGACCGATTACGGGTAACTACCGTTGATCTGGGCGATGGTACTCCGGTACAGATTGTATGTGGTGCACCGAATGTTGCTGCCGGACAAAAAGTTGCCGTAGCAACCATCGGAACCAAATTATACGACAAAGAAGGTGTTGCTTTCGAAATTAAAAAAGGGAAAATTCGCGGTGAAGAAAGTCACGGGATGATTTGTGCCGAGGATGAATTAGGTTTGGGCGAAGGCCATGACGGAATTATGATCCTTGCCGAGGATTTAAAACCGGGCACACCGGCTTCTAAAGTTTTTAATATTGAAACGGATGAAGTTTTCGAAATCGGATTAACGCCAAACCGTGCCGATGCGATGAGTCATTTGGGTGTTGCCCGTGACCTGAGAGCCGGATTGATTCAGAAAAACATCAATCATACGGAATTGATCACTCCTTCTGTAAGCAAATTTAAAGTTGAAAAACGTACCTTAAAAATCGACATTAAGGTCGAAGACAATAAACTGGCACCACGTTATTGCGGTGTTACCATTTCTGGTATTACGGTAAAAGCATCACCGTCTTGGTTGCAAAACCGTTTGAAAGCAATCGGATTAACCCCGAAAAACAATGTCGTTGACGTTACCAATTATGTTCTACATGAACTGGGACAACCACTACATGCGTTTGACGCCGCAAAAATAAAAGGTGGTAAAGTAACGGTTAAAACCGTTGCAGCCGGTACCAAATTCGTTACGCTTGACGATGTAGAACGCACCTTGAACGAAGAAGATTTAATGATTTGTGACGATAACGGTCCAATGTGTATTGCCGGTGTATTTGGTGGCAAAAACTCCGGTGTTACCGAAAACACAACTGCGATTTTCCTGGAAAGTGCTTATTTTAATCCGATTTCCGTTCGTAAAACAGCCAAACGTCATACGTTAAGCACTGATGCATCATTCCGTTTTGAAAGAGGTATCGATCCTACAATTACAGAATACGCCTTAAAACGTGCCGCTTTATTAATTCAGGAGGTTGCCGGTGGCGAAATCACTTCCGATGTAATTGACCTGTATCCGAAAAAAATCGAGGATTTTTCCGTGTTGTTAAATTTTAACAACGTAACCAAAATCATCGGACAGGAATTATCCAAAGAAACCATCAAAAAAATCCTGGTTTCACTAGACATTAAAGTAAACAGTGTATCCGATGCCGGTTTGGGATTAACGATTCCTGCTTACCGTGTGGATGTACATCGTGAAATTGATGTAATTGAGGAAATCCTACGGGTTTATGGCTACAACAACATTAATTTTACACCAAAATTAAACGCTTCGATTTCGAATTCGTCCCGTACGGAAGATTATAAAATTCAGAATATTATTGCCAACCAATTGGTTTCACAAGGCTTTAATGAAATGATGGCCAATTCACTAACGTCTCCGGAATATGTAAAATTGTCTGAAAAATTAAAAGAAGAGTTTAATGTATTAATGTTGAATCCTTTGAGCAATGACCTTTCCGCTATGCGTCAGTCGTTACTTTTCAGCGGATTGGAGGCCATTTCGTTTAACATCAACAGAAAACGCAGCGACCTGAAATTATTTGAATTCGGAAAAAGTTATCATAAATTACCATCCGGTTATGAAGAAAACAAACACCTAACCCTGTTTGTTACCGGAAACCGATTAATGGAAAGCTGGATCACTCCGCAACAACCTTCGGATTTCTTCTTATTTAAAGGCTATATAACCGGTATTCTTTCCCGTTTAGGAATTGAGAAAACCACTACGCAACCTTTGGATAATGATATTTTCGCAGAAGGTACCGCGCTATCGGTTGGAAAAGATATTATCGTAGAATTGGGTACGATTAAAAAATCGATTTTAAAGCATTTCGACATCAAACAGGAGGTTTTATTTGCCGATTTTAATTGGAGCGCTATTTTAAAATTGCTTTCCACCAAGATCAAGTTTGTGGAAATCCCGAAATATCCGGAAGTACGTCGTGATTTAGCGTTATTATTAGATCAGTCCGTTGCTTTTGATCAAATCCTGACAATTGCTAAGCAGACTGAAAAATCGCTTTTAAAAGACGTTAATTTATTCGACGTATACGAAGGAAACAACCTACCGGAAGGTAAAAAATCCTACGCGGTAAGCTTTACGATTCAGGATAATTCCAAAACCTTAACCGATGTTCAGATTGATAAGATTATGCAAAAATTACAAGCCAATTTGGAAAAGGAATTGGGTGCTACTTTACGATAAGAACTACCAATACAATACAAAAGTCCCGATTATTCGGGACTTTTTTTGTTTATAACTCGCTTGGTATTTTATTTTAAAATTCTATCCAAATCACTGTAACTGGTTCTATTTAAACCGGTATAAGGATTGGTAAGTAATAGTCTTTCTTTTAAATCTTGAGGCAATCCGTTTAACGATTTGTCATCGTCAATAATAAGCACCTCTTCCGGACTATACTTACATTTATTCATCCAATTCACAATCTCGGTTTTTCGTGTCAATCGTTCTTCCTGCGGAATAGCTAAAATAGAAATCGTATCGGTGTATATCATTCTTCTTTTAAAGATTTCCACCCATTCTAAAACCGGAAAACGAAAGCGATGCGACGTCGATAAAATCAATTCTACTTTTTTTACTTTGCTGATGATCTCATTTAATATTGTAACTGCTATTGTATTAAATTGATAAAAGCCATCCTGTCCCATATCCACTTTTCTTTGTGGATTCGCATGAACCATTACCCCATCAATGTCCAGAAAAATTTTCATTTTAACATTCTAATTTATTTTTTCAAAATCGGAAAGAAAATCATCATTACAATATTTCCTGTTATAAGGACAATTATAATCCCAATCTTCTATTGTATCGATTTTTATATCTTTAAATGACCGTCTTATATCGGAAAAAGAACAACCGGATTTTACCGTGTTAATTGCAATGCCGGCCAATTTATAAGCAATATAACGATGATTACCATCGGTAACTAACTCGTCGTTATTCACTTTAATCGATCCAAACCGATATCCTGCCAAAACCCGTCGGTAGATACGCTTAATTATAGCAAAACACACTACCTGATGTGTAGTGAGATATTCATGACATGAATTCTGTATAAACGCTTTTACTGTAAAAATATCAAGCGCTTCACTTCTCGGATCATTTATATTTTTCTTTTGGCGAAAATTCATTTTATTTACTGGCATAGATATGCTAATTTACAAATAAATCCCTGGAATGAAACTCATTATCAACAAAAAATTATCACCAAAACAAGACATTTTCTTCCCAAAATAATCCTTTTTTATTTCCAAAGCAAAACAAAAAAGTCCCGATAATCGGGACTTTTTCTCTCTAATCATCAAATACAACATTATGATTTCGGTAATAAAACCGCATCTACAACATGAATCACTCCATTCGACTGATTTACATCGGCAATAGTCACTTTCGCGCTTTTACCGTTTTCATCAGTTAGATACAAATCTTTTCCTTTCATCCAGGCAGTTAAGGTTCCACCGCTAACGGTTTTAAGCGTGGCCTTTCCTTTTCCGGATTTAATTGCTTTATCGATATCTGCCGCATTCATTTTTCCCGCCACAACGTGATACGTCAAAATGGTTTGCAGTTGTTTTTTATTTTCGGGTTTTAAAAGTGTTTCCACGGTCCCTTTTGGTAATTTGGCAAAGGCTGCGTTGGTAGGCGCAAATACCGTAAAAGGCCCTTTTGATTCTAATGTTTCCACTAATCCTGCGGCTTTAACAGCAGCTACCAAAGTGGTGTGATCTTTTGAGTTTACTGCATTTTCAACGATGTTTTTAGAAGGATACATCGGAGCACCTCCTACGGTTACGGTTTTTTCTTTTTGTGCAAAAGATGCTGTTCCGAAGAATAATGCGCAAGCCACAAAAGCTACGGATAAAATTTTTGACGTTTTCATAATTGATTTTTTTAATTGTTTATAAAATCATTTACGGAACTTTTATAACTATGGTTTTAAAAAAGATAAAAAAAATCCGGTTATAGTATTTATAACCGGATTTTTATATCATTAATTTTTCTTTTAGTTCTTTATAAACTTAGTATTCGAGCTTCCCTTATCCGAATTAATTTTTACAAAATAATTACCTGATGGCAAATTCGAAACATCTACCGATTTTGTATTCTGTGCATTTGTCACAACCAAAACCTGCTGTCCCAATGCATTATAAATACTAATCGAGCTTATTTCAATATCCGACTTTGCCACTATCGACAAATTATCTTTTACCGGATTTGGATACAAATTAAAATAATTTGAAAACTCAAAGTCTTTCGTATTTAATGCCTGAATCGTAGTCGTTGCTGTATTTGTAATAATCGGATGGTTATAATCAAAATAGATACTGGCAGTATTACTAAAGGTATTTCCTAAAACCAATGTTGGTTTTGTTTTGATTTTAAACGTAATATAGCCATCGTTGTTAGCATCGTCAAATGGTAAGTTTATGTTTTCAAAAATAAATTCCACCTTATTACCCGTAATTTTAGCTACAAAAGAATGACTTCCTTTAATTGGTACTAAAGTATTGATGTCAAATTTTGACAAGTCAATCATATCCTTAACCACGATATTCTGAGCAGGATACGTTCCTGTGTTTTCAAAACGTATCATATAATGGACATAATCACCTACTTTAGCTGGCGGAATAACCGAACCTTCCAGACAGGTTTTATCATTCGGATCAAAAGAATTCACAACTCCCTGATTTAATCTAAAAATATTATCATTAGGCCATATGTCCTGATTTGCAGGATCATTGATAGTAGCCGTATACAGCAACATATCACCCCCATTAATGGCCGGTGTTTCCATCGGAGAATTCAAATTAAATGTAAGATCGATTTCTCTTTTTTCAAAAGGTTGTAAATTCGTAAAACTTCAGGATAAATTATCCGTTGTTTGAGTAGTTGCAACTGGATTGACCATAACTAAATCTAAAACCGCATCGTTAAATACAAAATTTACAGTTCCGGACTGGGTTTGATTCCCTTTATTTTTATAGATGAGTTTATAATCGGCATCAAACCCTGGTCTTGCAGGAGAAACCGGAATTAAAACAATTTCCAGATCCTGATAAACACCATTAGCTGTGATACAGAAATTTTGCTCTAATGGATTCGTCTGCGCCGATAAATTCGCATACACAACCGGTGGTTGTATGTTAAAATAATATGCATTTTCAAAGTTTGGTTGTATTGTGTAATTACCTGCACTTAGAGGCAATGAATAATTACCTGTTGAATCGGTGATCATCGTTCCAATAGAATTAGCGCCACTGGTAATTGAAAAACGCATACCTGTCGGATTAATATCCATATCGTTACAACCGTTATTATCATGGTCGTATTTTATTTGTCCATTAACCGTAAAATACTCCCCTCCGGGTGTAAAAGAACAATAGCTATTAATCATGAAATTGGAATATCCGTTAGAAGTTAAATGCGCCTGCACTGATGATAATTCCTGTTCATCAACACAAACATATCTTAAATCAGGACCCTGTATTTTAAAATGAAATTCATCATACGACACTACTTGTTTTCCATTTTTAATATTAAGAGACTCTAGTGCATCACCACCGCAATAAATTTCTGATTCAAGAGGATTATTACTCAAATCCAAAGACACAATCGGATTGGAGCTACAACGAATTGCTTCTAATTTTACATTTTGACTAAGATCTAATTCCGTAATTAAGGAGTTACGGCAATCCAAATGTCCTAACAATAAATTATTGCTCGTATTTAATGCTGTTAACAAAGTATGTTCACATCTCAAGTAATCAAGTCTTACATTCTGGCTTAAATCAATTGTAGCAATATTATTCTTAGAAAAATCTAACACTTGCAAGTCTAAATTATGACTCACATCCAATGATGTCAATAAATTGTTTTCACAGTTAAGCCACTTAAGTGTTGTATTAGAACTTACGTCTAATGCAGTTATATTATTATTTAAACACTCAAGATATATTAGATTAGTAAAGTGTTCAATACCGGTAAGATCCGAAAGAGAAGCATTAGAAATATACAATTGCCCTATCCTAGCTGCTTCTAAAACAGTTATTTCTCCATCCATATCAGCATCAAGTGGATAATTAAGTGGATCCACTACAACATCATTAGTTATGCCTGCTTGCAGCAATAATGCCTTAAAGTTAGGATCCGGAATATTAATAATCTGTGCATTGGCGGCGGTAAAAAAGCATAACGCCATTACTAAAAAATAAAGTTTTTTCATCCTAAAAAATTAACGCGCAAAATAGATCTTTATACGTAAATACTGACGATAATATTGCACCTAATTACATTTTAGTAACATTATAAATACCATAATCTAAACACGATAATCCCCTTGATTACAAATAGAAATAAAAAAAGCCCCCAATGAGAGCTTTTAATTTTGTATGAGACAAATTTTGTTTATGCTAAACTTTCAATATTATTTTTATCAAAAACTGGAGTATATCTACGGTTTGCTTTTCCTAGCAATACTTTAGCAATTTGCTCAGAAATCGGATTATTTTCCATTAATCGGTCCAACCAGAAAAATTCTCCGGCCGAATTAATTTCCAGGAAATAATAATCATCATCTGGCGTGACGATTACATCAATCGCACCGTAGTTGATTTCATACATATCCATCATTTGTAGCAGCTTATCTTTTAAATCGGAAGGCAATTCATAAGGTATCCAATCTCTTAACAATTCAACACCTTCCCTACGCCAGTCTAACTTGGCATTATCCAGTTTTTGAGAATCGATTTCAAAGGCAAAAACCGCATCTCCTACGATTGTAATTCGCAATTCTACTTTTTTCTCCAGTTTTTCCTGGAACTGCATCGGACAATATTGTAAGGTTTCAATTTCGTCCAGATCCTCTTCCTTGATCAGGTTGGTAAATACCACATTTTCAACTCCGTTTCTTTCGATGGCAAACGAGCTTTGCATTTTGGTAATCACCCCTTTCGGATGCTCTCTTACAAAACGTTTCGCCTCTTGCGGGCTATTGGTAATACAGGTTTCCGGAACTTTCATCCCTAGAAAATCGGCAATACGCATTTGTTCTTCTTTGCTATCCAAACGTCTGTATTTACTATATCTTCCAATTTGGAAACAAGGCAAACTTTCCAGAAAGCCAAAAAAAGTGGCACGGATTTCGCCATATACACTACCCAAATATTCTCTTTCGAGCACTTCACTCAGGTTTCCTCCTAAATTATTACTACGTCTATACCATACCGCCACAATATCATGGAGTCCAACCCGATTTCCTTCATGATCGAGATATATTTTCCATTCTCCGTTTTCAAAACAGCTGCTTAAATTATATTTCAGCGGATATTCATCCACATCAAAACGGATGGGTTCTCCGCCATGTTTTCTAATTTTTTCCGATACGATATCGATGCATTCATTATCCTGAGAATGCGTAATAATCAGTACTTTTCCCATAACTATTTTTTTTTGTTATCTACAGACCCGAACCGGGTGTTTTCAATATAACAGTTATTACTAATTTTCAAATTCAAAGCAAAACTGCCTTAGCAGATTCTTGCTATCAGTTTTTCAGCGATGGTTTGCCCAATCGGGTAACCTAAATCCCGCTGAATCATGCCCCACTCGCCTTGTGGGTTTACTTCCAGAAAGACATATTGTCCCTTTTTTTGGCGAATCATGTCAATTGCCCCGAAATACAAACCGATGTCACGCATCATTTTTTCAAGAGCCAGACAAATTGGTTCCGGTAAGCTATATAATTCCCAGGACGGCATAATATCTTTTGCCGCACGCCAATCGGTTTTTCCGGCTTCAGAAGCCTGGGCATTAATTTTACCGGTAAAAAAAATACCGTCGACATAGATAATTCGCAGTTCATATATTTTTTCGATGTTCTGCTGGAATATCATAGGACAGTACACTAACGTTTCCAAACGCTCCAAATCGGATTCTTCAATTCGGGTTGTTGGAAAAAAAGGAGTATCCCCTTTCATGCTACGGGATAATGAGCCGTGTAATTTAGCAATCATATTGCCGTTGCAAACCGTATGGAAAAACGTCTTTACCTTTTCGGGCTCGTTGGTCATAAGCGTTTCCGGTATGTTTAAGCCCCATTTACGAGCAAATACCAGTTGTTCCAGTTTGTTTTCCCCAATCCGATGATCCAGTTCCATTGGATTCATCCAGGGAAGCTGTCGGAGGGATTCAAAAAAAAGACTACGCATGGTAGTATATTCTTGAAAATAAATATTTTGAAAGGCATCGTCAAGATCATTCGGTACATTGATGTGCCATAATTTCCTATAGTAAACCGCTTCGATAGCGTCCAGAGAAACCAAAACATCATCTTGCTTTAACCGAACAAAGTATCCTTGTTGATCCACCCTATATTCAAATTCCAATTGATCGGAAAAAGTATCCGAATTTAAACGGAAAACCTCTTTTCCGAGTTCTTTTAAACGTTCTATTACGATATCGATCGTATAGAAATCATTACTGTGGCTTATACATAATATCATGGCATACAATAAAAACAGGCAATGCCCTCAAAGAGGTCATTGCCCGTAAATTTTATTACAACATAGTTGGATCAGTATCCGGAGATAAAATTGGTCCTCCTGTTTCATCGTTATCCGATGGATATTTCATTGTAACTACCGTATCCATAATTTTTGAAGTTGGAACTCCTGGTCCGTCTTCGTTATCTGATGGATATTTTAAGGTCGTATACATATCAGAAGTTTTCAATGTGATGATATCACCACCTTGTACAGAACTTTTCTCTTCGTTAGACATTTGATTCTCTAAGAAATTCGCAAAAAAAGGCTTTTTAAGGTCTTTATTATTTTTCATAATTACTAAATTTTTAAAGTTAATTGAGTTGTCGTTCGTTATTTGCAAATAATTGACATTCCCAAAATACTATTTTTTTTATCGCTTGGACAAAAAAATTAAGTTTATATAAAAAATAAAAACAAACAACTGGTTACAAGAATATTACACCTTTTAACAAAAGTGATAATTTAATAAAGAAGTGTTAAATTTAACACAATTATTATATGCATGCATATCAAAAAAGCACATTTTAACACTTTAAAAAGAAAACAATCAACAAAAAATACTCAAAATGCATCTGATTAAAAACAAAAAAACTGCCATATAAGGCAGTTTTTACTATAATTGTGAAATGAATTATTTTACATCCATTAATTCTACGTCGAAAATAAGGGTTGCATCCGGTGGAATAACGCCACCAGCACCACGAGATCCGTATCCTAAATAAGAAGGAATCACAAAACGCGCTTTATCGCCAACTTGTAATAAGGCAATACCTTCATCCCATCCTTCGATAACGTGACCTTTTCCTAATGGAAATTCGATAGGTTGTTTTCTTTTATAAGAACTGTCGAAAACCATTCCGTTTTCTAACGATCCGGTATAGTGAACCGAAACCGTTTTACCTTTTTCAGCTTGTTTTCCGTTTCCTTTCTGAATCATTTTATAACGTAGTCCGCTTTCTGTTTTATCAAATCCGGCAGCCAGTTTTTCCAATGCTTCTTCTGCCTGACGTTTTTGCTCCGCTAAACGTTTTTCGCGAGAACCTTCGAATGTACGAAATGCCTCAATAGCATTCCATTTTTGCGCTTCGTCACCTACTCTAACAATTTCAAGGCTTTCGATAACATCATCCTGAGCGATTGCATCAACGATGTCCTGTCCTTCCACTACATGTCCGAAAACCGTATGCTTGTTATCCAACCAAGGTGTTTCCACGTGTGTGATAAAAAACTGCGATCCGTTTGTTCCAGGTCCGGCATTTGCCATCGATAACACACCAGGTGTATCGTGTTTTAATTCCGGGTGAAACTCATCGTCAAACTGATATCCCGGTCCGCCAACGCCACTTCCAAGCGGGCAACCTCCCTGAATCATAAAATCGGCGATAACTCTATGGAATTTTAATCCGTCATAATACGGTTTCCCCTGAGGTTTTACATCGTTCTCTAAACTTCCTTCAGCCAGTCCAACAAAGTTACCAACTGTTCCAGGTGTTTTATCGTGCGTTAGTTTCACTAAAATAACACCTTTGTTCGTATTAAATTTTGCGTAAATTCCGTCTTGCATTTTTTTTAATTTTAAATATAATGAGCAACAAATATAAGTTTATTTTACAAAATGTGAATTTCTTTATTTGCGCTTGTACGTGAGCGCATAAATAATAATTGAGGCTACCGACAACATCGCGCCACCAATTGAAAAGGCATGCCATTTTCCGAAATTCCACAACCAAAGTCCAAAAGCCGATCCGAGTGCCGTACCTAAAAAGCTAAACGACATATATACGGTATTCATCCGGTTACGCGCTTCGGGCAATAACGAATATACCCGCGTTTGATTGGAAATATGTACCGACTGTAATCCGACATCAATAAACACGATTCCGATCATAATTCCGATCATACTTTCCGAGGAAAAGTAGAATACTATAAAACTGATCAATAATAACAAACAACCATAACCAATCACCACTCTCGGATTTCCTTTATCGCCCAGTTTACCCACCAAAGGAGCCGCCAAAGCACCGGAAGCACCTACGATACCGAAAAGTCCGATTGTCGCGCTGTTAAAATTAAACGGATCACCGGATAACAACAATACCATCGTCGTCCAAAAAGCCCCAAACTGCGCAAAACTTAACGCGTTGATCAAAGTGGCTTCACGTAGCATCGGCTGTGTTTTGATCAATGAAAACAACGACTGTAATAATTCGCCATAGGTACCTTTAAAATCGGGTTTATTTACCGGGAATTTTTTCTGAATCACCACTACAATCAGCAAACACAATACGGCTGCAATCCAAAACATCCCGCGCCATCCAAGCCAGGCTCCGATAAAACCGCTAACGGTTCGCGATATCAGAATTCCAACCAATAAACCACTCATCACCGTACCAATGACTTTTCCTCTTTGTTCGGGCGAGGCTAAACTGGCCGATAAGGGTAAAATCAATTGCGGAACAATCGAAGCGGCACCGATAAGAAAACTGGCTATTTGCAGCATTCTGAAATTGGAAGCCGTTGCCGCGATAATAAGCGCTACAACTGCCGCCAATGTTGTAAACTGGATTTGTTTTTTACGTTCCAATTTATCACCCAGCGGAACCATAAAAAACATTCCGATAGCATATCCGGCTTGTGTCAGATAGGTAATTGTACCCGCCTGATCTTCGGGAATGGCAAATTCTTTTGCAATAAGGATAATAAGGGGCTGACAATAATACAGGTTTGCGACAATTAAACCTGTTGCAATGGCCATAAAGCCAACATCTGTTTTGGATAAGTTCATGCTGCAAAATTAATCCGATAAGTCTTAATTAAATCTTAAATTACAGGAAAAGATAAGCAAACCATGTTGAGAAAAACGGACAAACAGTATATTTGTAAAGCACTTTTCTGACTTTTTCCGAAAAGCATCCACCAAAAAACACACTATGGAAATTCCAAAAGATTATTTAGCAACCAATAAAGCCACCTGGAACCAAAAAGTAGACTACCATGTGGATTCCGACTTCTATGCTATGGAAGCCTTTTTAAATGGGAAATCCACATTAAATGATATTGAACTTCATTTATTGGGCGACGTAACCGGAAAAAAAATATTACACCTGCAATGCCATTTTGGTCAGGATACCCTTTCTTTAGCTCGTATGGGAGCCAAAGTCACCGGTATGGATTTGTCCGACAAAGCCATTGCAAAAGCCCGCGAACTGGCCGATCAGCTCAATCTCGATGCTACTTTTGTTTGTTCCGATGTATACGATTTACCCAATCAGTTGGAAGGTGAATTCGATATCGTATTTACCAGTTATGGAACCATTGGCTGGTTACCCGATCTGGATAAATGGGCAAAAGTGATCCATCATTTTTTAAAACCCGGTGGGAAATTTGTTTTTGCCGAGTTTCATCCGGTTGTATGGATGTTTGATTATGATTTTACAAAAATCGAATACAATTATTTTAATACCGAGACGATTATTGAAACGACGTCGGGTACTTATGCCGACAAAGAAGCACCTCTAAAAAACGAGTCGGTAAGCTGGAATCATCCGCTTTCAGAAGTATTCCAATCTCTTGTACAAAATACATTGGAAATTAATACCTTTGAGGAGTACGATTATTCGCCATACAGCTGTTTTAATGAAGTAGAAGAATTTGCGCCAAATAAATTCCGTATCAAACATCTGGATAACAAAATACCAATGGTTTACGCTATTGTCGCCACAAAAAAATAACCTATGAAAAGCTTATATAACACGAATTCCAATCAGGAAATCATTGATCGCATCAACCAATTGTCGCCCCATTCCCTATCACATTGGGGAAAAATGACCGTTAGTCAGATGATGGAACATTGCCAGGCACCGTTAAAAGTGGCTTTTGGCGAATTAACGATACAGCAAAGTCTGATCGGCTTTTTATTTGGCCGAATGGCAAAAAAGAAGCTTGTCAGCGACAAACCTTTCGATCCGAATATCCCTACAGCAAAAGAATTTATCATCACACACGAACCCGATTTCGATGCTGCAAAAAAAACATTAATAGAACATGTTAGCCGTTTTCAAAAAGGCCCATCTGTGATTAAAAATCTAAAACATCCTTTTTTCGGACCAATGACAGCGGAAGAATGGGATATTTCGCAGTGGAAACACCTTGATCATCATTTAAGACAATTTGGTGTTTAACCGAACTGATTATGATTGCTCTGAATAGAATTTTTCTGACAGTTAGTTGTATGACGCTTTTTTCCTGTTCAAAAGGTGACTCTGGCTATAAACTATCGGGGACGTTTATTAATACATCCTATTTAGAGCAATCTAAAATAAAATTATTGCAGAATATTTCATTTTATAGTACCGAAATAACGTTTGAAAAAGACAGTATTCTTTTTTCAAACGGATTTGAAACCGGAAAACTGGCCTATTCGCAAAAAGGAAATCAGTATATTTTAAAGGAAGCCTATCAAAATAACGGTATTTTAAAAAATATGGTTCTGGAAGCGACTTCCGATACTACTTTTATGTTACACGATACCGAATACACAACGGCTTCGACGCCTTCGGTTTTTACAAAATCAAACACAACATTTGAGTCGGCACTGGCCAAAAAAGTAATTGACGGTAGTTATGAACTACTATATCCGGAAAGGTTAAAAAACACCCCTGTTACTTTTTCAGCTTTTACCATTACCGGGCTTCCGGATTACAATCGATACAACCTCTGTTATTCTGGCGATTGTATGCAAATGATCACCGACACCATTAATAGTATTTCTTTAAGTCGGCCGGATGGTCATACCGCTATCTTTGGCTGGCAAAATGGTCCGAAACAAACAATTGAACTGTATCGCATTTCCGATCCGATTCCGGATAGCAAAGGCGGACAACGAATTACTCAAAAGGCGTTTATTCTTAAAAAAACCGGGAAATAATCTCATTTTTATTTTTTAGACTATTTTTGCGAAAATTTTTGAATATGCGCATTGATATTATCACCGTTTTACCCGAGTTAATCAAAAGCCCGTTTGAAGCTTCTATTTTAAAAAGAGCGATCAGCAAAGGTCTGGTAGAAGTTCATTTTCACAATCTACGCGATTATAGCACCAATAAACACAAAAACGTAGACGACTATCAGTTTGGCGGCGGTGCCGGAATGGTGATGAGTATTGAGCCAATTGATGCCTGTATTTCAAAATTAAAAAGCGAACGCGACTACGACGAGATTATTTATATGACTCCGGATGGTGCAACATTAAACCAGAAAATGGCCAATTCGATGTCGTTATTAAAAAACATCATCATTTTATGCGGACATTATAAAGGAGTGGATCAACGCGTGCGCGATCAGTTTATTACAAAAGAAATTTCCATTGGCGATTATGTTTTATCCGGTGGTGAACTTGGTGCGGCTGTTTTGGCCGACAGTATCATCCGATTAATTCCAGGCGTATTGAGTAACGAAACTTCGGCGCTAACCGACAGTTTTCAGGATAATTTGTTATCGCCACCTATTTATACCCGTCCGGCGGAATACAAAGGATGGAAGGTTCCGGATATCTTATTGAGCGGAAATTTCCCTGAAATTGAAAAATGGCGGGAACAAAAAGCCTACGAACATACCAAAACCCGTCGCCCGGATTTGCTGGAAGACTAATAATCAGACGGATAGTATTAAAATTCAATTTTTATTTTTTATTGTTTTTTACTACAAAAACACTTGCAAAATAATGTAAATTCACTATATTTGCGCCCATATTTGGACCAACCTCTGACGATACCCGTGAATGTTGCTCTGATTCAAAACAATTAACATTAACAATCATGTCAAATTTATTAAAATTTGTTCAAGACGAATTCGTAGCGAAAAAAGATTTCCCTGAATTTGGAGCTGGTGATACTATCACTGTTTATTACGAAATTAAAGAGGGTGAAAAAACAAGAACACAGTTCTTCAAAGGAGTTGTTATCCAAAAAAGAGGTGCTGGTGTAACTGAAACTTTCACTATCCGTAAAATGTCAGGATCTGTAGGAGTTGAGCGTATCTTCCCTGTAAACATGCCTGCTTTACAAAAAATTGAAGTGAACCAAAGAGGTAAAGTTCGTAGAGCTCGTATCTTCTACTTCAGAGAACTTACTGGTAAAAAAGCAAAAATCAAAGAAAAAAGAAGAAGATAATTCTATTTCAATGTTTTATAGAACAAGTCCCGACATGGTCGGGACTTTTTTTTTTCGCTAAAATTCAACCCTCAAAATTATCATTTTAGCATTTTTTAAACCTCAAATTAATAAAATCCTAAATCCACCGTTAACCCGCTTATTACAACTGCATTTTCTATTGATTTTCGTATCTTTGCTACGCTTTTTAAAAGCCCGACACTACTAACATTATTTCGATACGATTTAAAAAATTCAAACGATGTCACAAAAATCAAAGATTATCTACACCATCACCGATGAGGCACCGATGTTGGCGACACATTCCTTTTTACCAATTGTACAGGCATTCACGGCTCCATCCGGAATTGAAATAGAAACAAGAGACATCTCTCTTGCCGGAAGAATTTTAGCCAACTTCCCGGAATTTTTACAAGAAGGACAACGCATTACGGATGATTTGGCCGAATTAGGAAAACTGGCTACAACACCGGAAGCAAACATCATTAAATTACCAAATATTTCAGCTTCGATTCCGCAATTAAAAGCGGCGATCAAAGAATTACAGGCACACGGTTATGCGATACCGGATTACCCGGAGGAGCCGAAAAACGATGCTGAAAAAGAAATTAAAGCTAAATATGCTAAAGTATTAGGATCTGCCGTAAACCCGGTATTACGGGAAGGAAACTCCGATCGTAGAGCGCCAAAAGCGGTAAAAAATTACGCAAAAGCAAACCCTCATTCTATGGGTGCCTGGTCAGCTGATTCCAAAACACACGTAGCGAGCATGGATCACGGTGATTTTTACGGTAGTGAAAAATCGGTAACGGTAACAGAAGCGACAGATGTTAAAATTGAATTTACAGCTAACGATGGGACAGCAACTGTTTTAAAAGCCAGTACGCCTTTAAAAGCCGGTGAGATCATCGATAGTTCGGTATTGAGCTTAAAAGCCTTAAAAGAATACGTTTCCAAAGAAATCGAAGATGCAAGAGCGAAAAACGTATTGTTATCCGTACACTTAAAAGCGACCATGATGAAGGTTTCCGATCCTATTATCTTTGGAGCGATCGTTGAAGTATACTTTAAAGACGTATTTGAAAAATATGCGGCTTTATTTAAAGAATTAAACATCGACACCCGTAACGGTTTAGGCGATGTATATGCTAAAATTGCCGGACATCCGCAACAAGCTGAAGTGGAAGCTGCGATTTTAGACACCTACAAAAAAGGACCGGCTTTGGCTATGGTAAATTCTGATAAGGGAATCACCAACCTTCACGTGCCATCCGATGTGATCGTAGATGCTTCGATGCCGGCTATGATCCGTACTTCCGGACAAATGTGGAATGCTGAAGGCAAACAACAAGACACTAAAGCACTTATTCCGGACAGATGTTATTCCGGATTGTATACGGCTACCATCGATTTCTGCAAAAAGAATGGTGCTTTCGATCCAAAAACAATGGGAAGTGTTCCAAACGTAGGATTAATGGCACAAAAAGCCGAAGAATACGGTTCACATGATAAAACGTTTCAGGCTACAGCTACTGGAGTAATCCGCGTTGTGGATGCTAACGGAACTGTTTTAATGGAACAAAACGTAGCAACCGGAGACATTTTCAGAATGTGTCAAACCAAAGATGCTCCAATTCAGGATTGGGTTAAACTGGCTGTAAACAGAGCGAAAGCAAGTAATACACCTGCTGTATTCTGGTTGGATGAAAACAGAGCGCATGATAGAGAATTAATCAAAAAAGTAACTATGTACTTAAAAGAGTACGATACTACAGGATTAGACATCCGAATTCTTTCTCCGGTTGAAGCAACTCTTTTCTCATTAGAAAGAATCAAAAACGGATTGGACACCATTTCTGTAACCGGAAACGTATTACGTGATTACTTAACCGACCTGTTCCCTATTTTAGAATTAGGTACATCGGCTAAAATGCTTTCTATCGTTCCGTTAATGAACGGTGGCGGATTGTTTGAAACCGGTGCGGGAGGATCGGCTCCGAAACACGTAGAACAATTCCTTGAAGAAGGTTATTTACGTTGGGATTCATTAGGAGAATTCCTGGCTTTGGCAGTATCATTAGAACATTTAGGAAATGTTTTCAATAGCGATAAAGCTTTGGTTCTTGCTGAAACATTGGATCTGGCTACTGAAAAATTCCTTGCTAATGACAAATCTCCTGCCCGTAAAGTAGGTCAGATTGACAACAGAGGATCACATTTCTATTTAGCGCTGTACTGGGCGGAAGCATTGGCTACCCAAACTAAAGATTCAGAACTTCAGGCTAAATTTGCTCCAATTGCAAAAGAACTAAGCGAAAACGAAGCTAAAATTGATGCTGAATTAATCGGTGCTCAAGGTAAACCACAAAATATCGGTGGTTACTATCAGCCAACTGAATCATTAACAGATCAGGCAATGCGTCCAAGTGAAACATTGAATGCCATCTTATTGAAATTAGTGTAATCTTTACTTGATTATATATCATGATAAAGGGGTTGTCTCAAAAATGAGACAACCCCTCTTTTTTTTAAAATATGTCAGGCTTATATTTTACACAAAATACAAAAGTGACAGCGAAGAATTAAAAAACATCTTTATGTCCTAAAGGAATCTTCATTTATTCTTCATTTGTGATCAGTATATTTATTTCTTAATTTTAAGAATTACCATCACATTTAAACCATAATTGTATCATGGAAACACTATCAAAAAAAGATTGCAGAAAAAACAATACAAATAAAGTTTTCAGAGTTGTTATTTTATTGCTGATTATTTCTTTTACTACCAGATCTTTCGGACAGGAAAAACCAGAAAATAAAATTGTATTGCCTATTGAAGTGAAAGCCGCTTTTGAAAAACGATATCCAGATGTTAAGGCTTCCTGGACAAGGGAATATAGAGGCTATAATAATAATCAGCTAAGGTATGAAGCCAAATTCAGAGGCAGTCAAGGAAATGATCTTGCTGTATTTGATAATCTAGGCAACCTGAAAGCATTTGAATCCAGTATTGCTTTGAGCAACCTTCCTAAAAAGGCGACTAATTACTTAAAAAAAGCACATTTATTAAAGAAAGTTACCGAAGCGGTTAAGGTTACCGATATGGATATACAATCGGATTCCGATATTGATTTGAATGTAAAATCTATGATCACGTATGAAGTTGGGGTTGTTAAAGAAAACCTGTTTTATGATTTGGTTTTTACCGATAAAGGAGATTTTATCAGAATGGTACAAAAGGATTAAATCTTTTAAAACAGTATTTAAAAAGTAAACCATAATATTCATGAAGCCAATTATTTACAAATTCCTTTTGATTACCATCACGATAATTTTATCCGCATGCGAAAATAAAAAAGTATTATCTCAATCTGCCTCATCTGCAAAACCCTATAAAGCAGGTGTGGTTTTATCTTTTGACGATGCTTATGTAGATGAATGGTTTGAGGCCGATCAGACTTTAAAAAAATACGCCTGGAAAGCCTCTTTTTGTACTTGCAGGATTGATTCTATTGGGGCGCCCCAATTAAGCAAACTTCTTCAGATGCAGAAAAACGGACACGAAATAGCCGGACATGGTTATCATCATTTTAATGCAGTTAAGTATGTGGCGGCAAACGGAATCGACAATTATATAAAAGAAGAGATAGACCCCATGCTCGCTTCGATGAAAAGGTTATCTTTAAACGTAACCTCATTTGCGTATCCCTACGGTGAAAGATCTAAGGAACTCGATGAGGCTTTGGCTCTAAAATTTAATATTATGAGAGGAAGGGCATTTTGTGGTGATGTTCCGGAAAAAGAAGGCTGTTATTTTAGAGATACAAAATATATGTATGCCTTTGATATCGATAATAACCATGTTCATTTTAGCATACCTTACCTTTTAGAACTATTAGATTATGCCCGGGAAAAAAATAAGATACTTATTTTGTGCGGCCATAAACCGGTTAAGGAGTTAACGGATAATTATCAAATAAAAATTGAAACACTAGAGTTTATCTGTAAATACATAAAACAGAACAACATGAAGTTTTACACCTTATATGATTTGGGTAACCTAATTAGAAAGGAATAAAAAAGATTACTGCTATATAACATAAAAAAGGCTGTCAATGACAGCCTTTTTTATGCTTTTCGTAACCAGACAGGTTTTAGAAACCTGTCTGGTTACGCTTTATCGTTTTAACGAGAAATGCGCTTTAAACTCTTTAATCTCTCCATTCTCCGTATAGGTCACTGTGAACCAGTAATCCGTTGATGGTAGCTGTTGAGCGTTCATCGTTCCGTCCCATCCGCTTGAGCGCGATGGTTTGATCTGTTTCAATAGTTTTCCGTATCGGTCAAATATATAATTTTTTGCGTTTGGATCCTTTTCTAAATCACCAATATTCCAAAACTCGTTGTGATCGTCTCCATTTGGTGTAAAGTAATTCGGATAATTGATCACCGTTACAGGAATGGTTACTGTAGCACAACCTTTATTATCGTAAACCGTTATCCTGATTATCAAAATACAATGCTCTTAAAATTCTGGATTGGGTAACCGACACTTCTACGGCATCTCTTTCTGATAAATCAGCAACTCCTTTATTCGCTTCATACAGATAGATCAGCGCGTTGTTATAATCGCCTTTTGCCTCATAAATTTTGGCCAGCAAGAGATTGATTTTTGCGTTTTCTTTTCCGGAATTGGCATTTTTCAGTAAATGCTGTGCTACTTTTAAAGCTTCGTCCGGTTTGGAATAAACCATTTCTTCTGATTCGTTAAATAAAAGCTGTTGTTTAGATACAGCTTGTGCCATAACAGTATCTGATGATGCTATCCAGGTAAAAATAAACAGTAATAAGTAATAAGATTGTACTTTGTTATACTTCATCTGACCGTTCCGAAATTATACAATGTGTTACAAATGTATCGATAATACTAACAATCACAAGATTTTACAAGGTTAAAACAATATCGCTTATATCCTGATTTTTTGAAACGAATCGGCTTTATATTACAAAAAATGTAACATGAAAAAAGGACAACTGTCATGCAGTATCAAGCTATTCTAAATAAAAAGACAACCCGAAAGTTGTCGCACCAGAATCTACATTAATTGAGCTTATCGACCAGAATCTGGTATTTCCTCCCAACCGGAACAATCCGGTCATCTGTAAGACACAGATTGTGTTTATGATTCACGCAGAGATGTTCGCCATTAACAATATGGGAACGATGTACCTGTACAAAACGACTGTCAAGATTGTCCATGATCTCGATCAAACTGCCATATACTACAATGGGAACAATCGTATTCTGAATATAAATCTTCAGGTAATTGCCCACACTTTCGATACAAATAATCGCAGTTAGCTTAATTTCCGTTATTTCACCGTTTACTTTAAGGCGTATGGTATCCTTAATCTCCGTTTTCTGACTATTTGCATTACAAAACAGCTTTGCTTTTTCTATCGCTTTTATAAAAAGTGGAAACGAAACCGGTTTTAACAGATAATCCACTACATCGTGTTGAAATGATTTTAAAGCATAATCCGAATAAGCCGTTGTAACAATCGTTACGGGACGTTTTGGCATACGCTCCATCAATTCCACACCGGTAAGTATAGGCATATTGATATCCAAAAACACCATATCATAACATTCATTAACGATCATTTGCAACGCATCTTTACCGTTATAGGCACTTCCACCATATACCAACTCCGGACACTGTTCCATATGTGATTTTATAACCCTGTGTGCTGGTTTTTCATCATCTACGATCAGGCATTTATATTTAATTTCCATAATTGTAATTCCAGTTTAAAAACTCCAATGACATTTTTGTCGATGGTAATTTTGTGTTTTACAAACGATACAACCAATCTTCGTCTCAAATTTTCCAGTCCAAGTCCGGTACTTTCCAGAAACGAACCTTCCGCCAGACAATTATTCTCAATTGTAAAAATAAGATGATCCTCCATAAACTTCCAGTGGATGTCCACATACGGCTGTTCGCATTCGGATGAAAACTTGATGGCATTCTCAATTAACGTCATAAATACGAGTGGCAGTATAAAAAAATCTTCAAAATCGCCTTCAGAATATTCGGTTACCTTGAGATTATGGCTCTTATATTGATGATAACCTATATATTTTTGCACAAAATCGATTTCTTCCGTCAAACAGACATATTCTTTTTTGGTAGCTTCAATCTGATATCGTAACAAGCCGGAAAGCTTTAAAATCTTTTCAGCAACCGTTTGCGGTTCGGCCAATGCATCTCCATACAAATTATTCATTGCATTAAGCAGAAAATGCGGATTGAGCTGTTGTTTTAAAAAAGTAAGCTCTGCCTGTGAATTCAGGAGCTTTTTATGGGTTCGGAAAACATTTTGTAATACCCATAAATTGATAAAATAGATCCCGGTTCCTACAAAAAGCATAAAAAGCGTTCCAAGTATCTCATTAAAAAGTGAAATATATTCTCCAAAATTCTGAGTAAACTGAACCTGTACGATGATATAACACACCCAAAAAAGCGCAAAATATTTAAAAAAAGTAAAATATTTTTTCTCTAAAAGAAATTTTCTTACAAGAATTACGTTACTAAACAGGACCGCCCCATAAATGGCTGTTAAGATCAGTAGTAATTCTATGAATATGTATTCCGGCGTTTTATCCTGCTTTCTGTCAGCATATTCATTATAAAGGAATAAGGACAAAAGGAGTAAATAAAAGGTAACATTCCGGAACCAGAAGTTTTCGTAGGAAAGGCGTATTTTCATGAGTACAAAAATAGAGTAAACGGACTATTTTCAACTCCTTAGCCTTATTTTTTATACAAACGCCACTAGTATAATAAATCGAATAATTTATATAAATTTTAACTTAATTTTTCTTGCAGAAGATATCTTTGCAGTAATTTTTTAATCATCAATCAAAAAACGACAATTATCAAAAAAATGAACTTTAAACTTTTTATTTGCCTGTTTTTTTGCTCAGTCGGCATATTTGCCCAGGAGAAAGTGACACTAAGCGGTACCATTTCGGATACCCGGAACAACGAAACCCTGATTGGGGTAACCGTTTACATTAAAAGCCTGCAAACAGGGGCTACAACAAACGAGTATGGATTTTATTCGATTACTGTTCCGAAAGGAACCTACACCGTACAGGTGAACTATATGGGCTATCAGAGTATTGAGGAAAACATTACCCTAGATCAAAATACCCGTAAAAACTTCGCATTAGGTGAAAACTCACAGGATTTGCAAGAGGTTGTAATTACCGAAAACAAGAAAAAAGTGGATATCCGCCGTCCGGAAATGAGTGTTAACAAGCTTTCGATTAAAGAAATCAAAAAAATGCCGGTTGTTTTAGGAGAAACCGACGTCTTAAAATCAATTCTGACACTTCCCGGTGTGACCAATGCCGGCGAAGGTGCCTCTGGATTTAACGTACGTGGAGGTGCGGCCGATCAGAATCTGATCTTACTGGACGAAGCGACGGTTTACAATTCGTCTCACCTTTTCGGTTTCTTTTCGGTTTTTAACTCCGATGCGATTAAAGATCTGAAACTATATAAAGGCGGAATTCCGGCGCGTTTCGGTGGTCGTCTGTCTTCGGTTCTGGATATTTACCAAAAAGAAGGAAACAGTAAAGAATTTCATATGAATGGCGGTATCGGATTAATTTCCAGTCGTTTATTAGCCGAAGGCCCTATCACAAAAGACAGAGGATCATTCCTGGTTGCCGGTAGAGCCTCATATGCTCATTTATTCCTAAAAATGACAGACAATAAAAACTCGGCTTATTTTTATGACCTGAATACCAAATTGAGCTATAAACTCAACGATAACAACAACCTGTATTTATCCGGATATTTCGGTCGTGACGTATTCGATCTGAACAGTAATTTTATAAATACATACGGAAATACGGTTTTTAATCTACGTTGGAATCATTTGTTTTCGGATAAACTATTCTCTAATATGTCGATGATCTATAGTGATTATTACTATGGTCTTACATTAGACTTTGTAGGATTTAACTGGGATTCCGGTATCAAAAACTACAATTTCAAATACGATCTGAAACATTATATATCCAATAAGCTACAATTGAGCTACGGTGTAAACGCCATTTATTATGATTTTAACCCGGGAACGATCGAACCGAACAAACCAAATTCGGGTATCAACGCAGATCAATTGGATAAAAAATATGCTTTCGAACCTTCGTTCTATATTGATGCCGAGCAAAAAATCACGGATAATCTTTCCGTTAATTATGGTTTACGCTATTCGATGTTCTACCGTTTGGGACAACAAAAAATGAATATTTACGAAAACAATCAAGCCGTTATCTTTAATGATGATCTGAAAATTTATGAAAAAGGGACGCCAACCGGCAGCGAATATTTCGGACGTAATAAAACCATCGCCAGCTTTGATAATTTCGAACCTCGGGTAGCCGTTTCCTATGCTTTAAATGATGATCAATCTGTAAAAGCAAGTTATAATCGGATGAGTCAGTATTTGCATTTGATCTCCAACACAGCTTCTCCTACGCCTTTAGACGTATGGGCGCCAAGTGATAATTTCTTAAAACCACAGACTCTGGATCAGTATGCGATTGGCTATTTCCGCAACTTTAGTGAGGACAAATATTCCCTTGAAGTAGAAACCTTTTACAAAAACATCAAAAACCGCGTTGACTATATTGACGGAGCCGATCTGATTGCTAATAATGCGATCGAGCAGGTCATCCTAAACGGAAAAGCCCGCGCCTACGGTTTGGAAGTATTATTGCGTAAAAACACCGGAAAACTAACCGGGTGGGTATCGTATACTTTATCCCGTTCTGAACAGCAAACACCGGGAAGAACGCCAAATGAAACCGGAATCAACAATGGTGACTGGTACCGTACCGGATACGACAAAACCCATAACCTTTCGATCACAGGATCGTATACCCATACCGAAAAATGGACATTTGGAGCCATCTTTGCACTACAATCCGGACAACCGGTAACCTATCCGAACGGACAATATATTTATCAGGGAATTTCGGTACCAAGTTATGGCGCGCGAAACGACAATAACCTTCCGTTATACCACCATCTGGATGTATCGGCAACCTATACGCCAAAACCGGAAAAGAAAAAAGGATGGCAGGGCGAATGGGTCTTTAGTATTTACAACCTGTACAGCCGCAAAAATGCAGCATCAATCAGTTTCCGTCAAAATGAGGATACAGCCCGAAACGAAGCGATAAAACTATCTATTTTCGGGATCGTACCATCTGTAACGTATAACTTCAAATTCTAAAGTTTCAATTAAGATTCTATCATTATGAAAACGATATTAAAATATTTTACATTCCTGTTTACTATTCTGATGCTGAATAGCTGCGAAGAAGTTGTTGACGTTAAACTGGACACTGCTCCGCCCCGCCTGGTTGTGGATGCCGCTCTTAACTGGATTAAAGGCACAACGGGCAATAATCAGGTAATCTATTTAACCACCACCGCCGATTATTTCGGTACGGAAATTCCGAAAGTAAGCGGTGCCACAGTGGTCGTAACCAACAGTAGTAACGTTGACTTTAACTTTTTGGAAGCCGTACCTGGTGAATATATCTGTACCAATTTCCAACCGGTTTTAGGAGAAACCTACACCCTAACCATCGTTAGCAATGGGGTAACCTATAAAGCGACCGAAACCTTAAAAAGCGTAGCCAGTATTCTAAATATCGAACAGAAAAACGATGGTGGTTTTACCGGTGATCAGATTGAGTTAAAAACCTATTATAACGATCCCGGAGACGAAGACAATTACTATTTATTCCGTTATATTCGCAATAATACTCTGGCTGTTTTCCGTGCCAGCGACGACCGTTTTGTACAGGGAAATACGACTTTCGATATTTATTCGCACGAAGATCTGAAAGCCAACGATAACGTAAACATCCGTTTAATGGGGATTTCCAGACAATATTACAATTATATGAACATTCTGATTAATGTGGCACAAGGCGGTGGCGGGCCGTTCCAAACACCACCGGCTACCGTACGTGGTAATGTGATCAACCAAAACAATCAGGCCAACTATCCCCTCGGGTATTTTAGCCTGTCGGAAGTCGACGAAACCACTTATACCGTTCAATAAAAATCAAAAAGACAACTTTCACCGGTTGTCTTTTTTGTTTTAAAATCATTGCTTACTTTTGGAATAACTCAAAAGCAAACAAATGTCTTCACACCATATTGTCCGCGACGACCAGGAACCGGCCTTAATTATTGCCAACGGAGCGCCCTGTAACGACGAATTGCTCGGACAGCTACTGGAATGGTCACCTTTAGTTATCGTGCTCGACTCGGCTATCGAACGCGTTCTGGATCTGGGAATCAAAGTCGACGTACTCTTAGGCGATTTTGACCGGAATTTTGATGCGGAATTTTACCGTCAGTCCCAATACCCAATAGAAATTGTTCATACGCCCGATCAGGACAAAACCGATCTGGAAAAGGCCTTTGACTATCTTATCGAACGAAAAATACCGGCTGTTAACGTGGTTTGGGCCACCGGAAAAAGAGCCGATCATACCATTAGCAACATCACCAATATCGTCCGCTATCGCAACCTGCTTAAGATTGTAATTTTGGACGATCATTCAAAAGTATTTTTGTTACCGAAAAAGTTTGAAAAATGGTATCCGGCCGATACGATACTGTCCTTAATTCCGATCGGAACCGTACAGGGCATCCATTCGAAAAACCTGTTTTATCCGTTACAAAACGACACCCTAACCATTGGCTATCGAACCGGAAGTAGCAATCATGTTCATGAAGACGGACTGGTGTGTATCGAACACGAATCCGGAGATTTACTATTAATGGAATGCTTTGATTAGTATTTATTTTTTTACCGCTAAAAATAAATAATAAATAAAATTTACTTTTCAATTGAAACAAAATAGTATTTTAGGCTACCTATAAATAAGCATACAACCTACAACTCCAGAACCAATGAAAAAAATATTGCTTTGCGGCTTCGCACTTTCCCTGTTTTTAAGCAGCTGTTCTACTCAAAAAACCAGCGCTTCCAAGGATTATGTATCCAGGTATATGAATACAATTAATAAAGACGAGTTAAAAAAACACCTTTATATTGTAGCTTCCGACGAGATGCAAGGACGAGATACCGGCACACCGGGACAGAAAAAAGCCGGTGAATACCTGATTGCCGAATATAAAAAAATGGGGATTTCCTATCCAAAAGGAGCCGATGGTTTTTACCAGAAAGTTCCGTCCGAATTTATGGCACGTCCCTTTAGTCCTAAATTAGGAGACTCGGAAAATATCTGGGCCTATATTGAAGGTTCTGAAAAGCCGGATGAAGTGTTGGTGATTTCCGCACATTATGATCACGTAGGAATGAAAAACGGAGAAATTTACAATGGCGCCGATGACGATGGTTCCGGAACGGTAGCCTTACTGGAAATCGCTCAGGCCTTTATGGATGCCAAAAAAGCCGGCCACGGTCCAAAACGTTCGATCCTTTTCCTTCATGTTACCGGAGAAGAACACGGATTACACGGATCCCGTTACTATTCCGAACATCCGTTATTTCCGTTAAAAAATACGATTGCCGATATCAATATCGATATGATCGGACGACGCGATCCGGCACATAAAGACAATGGCAATTATGTATATGTGATCGGTTCCGACCGTTTGAGTACGGATTTGCATAACATCAATGAGGAAGCGAATAAAAAATATGTAAACCTGTTGTTGGATTACAAATACAACGACCGCAACGATCCGGAGCAAATCTATTACCGTTCCGACCATTATAACTTTGCCAAACACGGTGTACCGGCGATCTTTTTCTTTAATGGTGTTCATGAAGATTACCACCAACCGGGTGATACTCCGGACAAAATTGAGTACGACTTACTGGAAAAAAGAGCCAAACTGGCTTTTGCTACCGCATGGGAACTGGCCAATCGCCCTAACCGTATCGTAGTGGATAAAAACGGTGAATAAATCCCAAATAAAAACACCCGACCCATTTTAAAAACAGATCAGGTGTACAAATTAAAGATTAATCCGGAACAGCTGTCAGATCATAAGAATCCGACAGCTGTTTTTTTATTCGGTTACTTTTTCGATGATATAACCTACATTTTTTAATTGTTCCGTTAAAGTAGCTTCCGAAACTGTATCGCTGTTAATTGTTAGTATCTTTTGCGGGTTTTCGGTATCTACTTTCCAGTTATCCGAACCGACAAGCGGATTTAAAACCGGAGTTACTTTTTCGATACATCCGGCACATTTAATATTGGTTTTAAATTTCATCGTTTTCATTGTATTTATTTTTTAAATTTTAAAAGTAAACTGTTACTCACCACACTCACGGAACTCATTGCCATGGCTGCTCCGGCAATCATCGGGTTTAGTAAAAATCCGTTAATCGGGAACAATACGCCGGCGGCAATCGGAATTCCGATAACGTTATAGATAAACGCCCAAAACAGGTTTTGTTTGATTGTTTTTACGGTTTGCTTTGACAAGTGAATCGCCACCGGAATTTTTTTCAGATCGGACGAAATGATTGTCATATGTGCCACATCCATCGCAATATCCGATCCTTTACCCATCGCAATACTTACATTGGCCTGTGCCAGTGCCGCACTGTCGTTAATTCCGTCACCAACCATAGCCACCACGCGACCTTCGTGTTGCAATTGCTTAACAAAATCCGATTTATCCTGTGGTAATACTCCGGCTTTGTAGCGTTTAATATTTAATTGTTTTGACACCGCTTCTGCCGTTGCCTGATTATCCCCGGTTAGCATAATAACCTCAATACCGTCCCGTTGTAAATCTTCGATAGCCTTTAACGATGTTGGTTTTATCGCATCCTGAACCGCTATAACAGCCAGTACTTCCTGAGTCGAACCAAAAAACAAAACGGTAGCTGCATTTTGGTAATATTCGTCTGCAAATCGCTGTAATTCTTCTGAAATGCGAATCTTTTCATTTTCCATCAATTTTTGATTTCCAACAAAATAGGTTTCGCCACCGGCTGTTGCTTTTACGCCAAATCCGGTAATGCTCTCAAAATGATCCAGACCAATAGTATCCAATAAAGCATATTCCTCGACCACCGCCTGCGCTAATGGATGTTCGGATTGTTTTTCAATCGTTTTTAAGACCGCAGCTTTAGCTGCCTTATCGTGTAACCATTTTGTAGCCGTCACTTTTGGTTTTCCTTCGGTAATCGTCCCGGTTTTATCCAAAATGATGGTATCCACTTTTTGAGCCAATTCCAGACTTTCGGCATCTTTTATCAGAATTCCCTGTTCGGCTCCTTTTCCAACACCAACCATAATAGCCGTTGGTGTAGCCAATCCCAACGCACACGGACAGGCAATTACCAATACCGTTACCATCGCCATTAAGCCTTGGGTAAATCCGTTTTCACCTCCGAAAATCAACCATACGATTAAGGTAAGGATCGAAATTCCGACCACAATCGGTACAAATATCCCGGCAATTTTATCGACCAGTTTTTGAACCGGTGCTTTACTACCCTGTGCATTCTGTACCATTTTAATGATATGTGCCAGTAAGGTATCTCCGCCTACTTTCCGTGCCCGAAACTGTAAACTTCCTTTTTGGTTGAGTGTTCCGGCAAAAACAGTCGTTCCGATTCCCTTTTCAACCGGAACCGGCTCACCGGAAATCATACTTTCGTCAACAAACGAACTACCGGAAACCACTTCTCCATCTACAGCGATTTTTTCTCCGGGTTTTACCAGAATCAGATCGTCCAATACAATCGATTCGATTGGCGCTTCCACAAACTCCCCATTGTCTTTTACCACGGTTACTGTTTTGGGTTGTAAACCCATCAGTTTTTTAATTGCCGAAGCGGTATTTCCTTTAGCCTTTTCTTCCAGTAATTTACCCAAAAGAATAAACGCGATCACGACAGTAGCCGCTTCAAAATAAACATGCGCATGTAGTCCTCTTTGATGCCAGAAATCGGCAAAAAGGGTATTAAAAACACTAAAAACATAGGCGATACCGGTACTTAATGCGACCAAGGTATCCATATTGGCCGAACGGTGTTTTAACTGTCTCCATGCATTTATAAAGAAATCTTTTCCGTACCAGAACAAAACCGGCGTGGCAAAAAACCACATGATTTCATTTCCATAGGGCATATCCATAAAAAACATCCCGATGATAAAAACCGGAAGGGTTAATAGCGACGCTCCTATCGTTTTCTTTTTTAGTTCTTCGTAATGATTTTTTTGTTGGGTTTCGACTAGCTCGTTTACATTGCCATCTTCTTCAATGATCATATCGTAACCAATGGCTTGCATTGCTTTTTTAAAATCCTCGAGTGAAGCAACATTCGAATCGTATTCTATTTTGGCAGAGGCATTCGCATAATTAACAGCGGCATCGATAACACCTTTCTGATGTTTCAACATACTCTCCACGCTTACCGCACATGAAGCACAGGTCATCCCGGTTACCGGAAAATTTTTAGTGATGGCTTCCATATCGTTATTTGTTTTTGTTAGAACAAAGTTAGACCGGAATGAGCAGAAAACTATTGTAGAATTTTATAATGGAGTTGTAAGATTTACACTTTGTCTAACGGAATTCGTTTCTCTGAGCGAATGTTCTTAAAGTGTGATGGTGTTAATCCTGTTACTTTTTTAAACTGATTACTCAGATAGGCCACACTACTGTAACCTAACTGATCAGCAATTTGTTTTAGCGACAATTCATCGTAAACAATCAGTTCCTTTACTTTTTCGATCTTTTGATTGATCAGATATTTTTCGATCGTAATCCCTTCCATTTCCGAAAAAAGACTACTCAGGTAATTATAATCGTATTGTACTTTATCCGATAGAAACTCCGACACCGTCAGTTTTGTTTTTTCCTGATCGTGGTGAATAAAGTTGATAATCGTCGTTTTTACTTTTTCAATAAGCTGCTTGCGTTTGTCATCGATAATCTCGAAACCAATCGCCTCCAAAGCATCCGAAAACTGTTGCCTTTTTTCTTCCGAAACAGAATCCGAAAGTATCACTTCCCCCATCGTAACCTGTTGGTACGGAAGCTCCATTTGATCCAGGATTTGGGTAACCGCCAAAACGCAACGTTGGCAAACCATATTTTTAACAGCTATTTTCATATTCTAAATTTACTGTCAAAAATACAATTTGCCAACGGTATTTTAAATTCTTAACTTCTTTTTAAGGTTTTAAGATTAGAAGTGATGGTGTGTTGTTAAGCCAGGTACTTCTGGATTCTACCAGTTTTTTCCAACTGTCAACACTAATGATCATCAAATCTTGATCCTGTAAAAAGTCTTTTTCGATTTTGCGTTCGTTTAACAACTTAATATGATTGGGCGCCTGTTGTTCGATAGCGCGGATACCTTCTTTAATCGTCGCATTATTTTTAATATTTCCAACCACATCCAGCACCGTTACCTGCGATTCGACATTTGCGATCAGCTTTTGGGCATATTCGATCAGGAAAGCATCGGAATCATCAAATAAGGTTACAAAAACGCGATCGGCTTTTTCAAAATTTTTGTTCACCAACACCCCAACCGGAACTTCTGTTTTTGCCAGAATCTGTTCGGTTCGCTCGTCAAACGGTGAATTTTCGAATAGTTTTTCCTTACCGGTAAACTTATTCAACAGGTTTTCCGGATTGATGATACGGGTTGTAAAACCAAGAATTTTCCCCAATAGTGTGCCTTCAAAAATAGATTGTCCTAAAGCGACCAAAACCAGGTCAAATTCACCTTTATTAGACACTTCAATAATATCCGAATCCACGTCGGTTGAGGTTTTAAACAAGGTAGTCACCTTTTGTTTTAACTCTTTTGATTCGGCTAATACCGGTTTAAAACATTGTTCTTCGAATTCTTCCACATTAAAGGGATGTACTTCGTTACTCGACGGAATATGCATGGCCGTAACCATCGCATTTTTCTTCATCTTCTTAACAAAAGTATTCGCAAGTCGTAATAAACCTTTTCCTTCTTCTGGCGTATCGAACGACACCAATACCTTATATTTACTTACCTGACTGATTTCAGCCGGGATAATCTCGTCTTTGGTCTTGAATATGAAATTGATCAAATCTAAAGCCGGTCCGGTCATTAAGGTCGTAGCCAAAGCCATGATAACCATCATCGCAAAGATTTCCGGTTTTAACACCCCTAAATCATATCCGATATTTAACACGACCAGCTCCATCAATCCTCTGGTATTCATCAGCGCGCCGATCATTAGACTATCACGCCAGTTCTGACCTACAAATCTGGCTGTTATTGTACTTCCTACAAATTTTCCAACAACCGCTACCAATACAATCAAACCACAGATTTTCCATAAATACGGATCATCCAAAAGTCCGATTTGCGTACGTAATCCGGTAAAAACGAAAAACAACGGTAGTAACATTACCTGCGAAACGTCTTCCACTTTTTCGATAAAGATATTTCGAAAACGCATATTGTCCGGCATAATCGCTCCGGCCATAAAAGCTCCGAATAAAGCATGGATACCGATTACTTCCGTAGCATAGGATGAAATTAATAATGTCAGGAAAAATATTGCCACAACCGATTTGGTAATGCTTTCTTTACTGGTGTACAATTCCCCGATTCTTTTTAGGAACGGGCGCACCACTTTTAGCATTAGAATCACATAGATAATCGCCAATGCTATAATATATAAGGAACTTAAAAACGAACCGGCCTTAACGATTGCGATTACAGCGGCCAGAATACACCAGGCCGTAATATCGTCGGCTGCGGCACAGGTAATTACCATGGCGCCAAGTTTGGTTCGGTGTAATCCTCTTTCCTGTACAATACGTGCCAATACCGGGAAAGCCGTAATACTCATTGCGATACCGGTAAACAAAGCAAACGAAAGGAATTCTACACCATCCGGGGCAAATTGGGTGTAAATAAAATAAGCCAGAACCATCCCGAGGGTAAACGGAATCACGATACTCGCATGGCTGATAACTACTGCTTCTTTGGCTTTATTTTGGAGTACTTTCAGATCGAGTTCCATCCCGACCACAAACATAAAAAGAATTAATCCGATCTGACTCAGGAACTGTAAATTCCCTAATGAGGCTTCTGGAAATAATAAATTGGAAAACTCCGGGAAATAGGTTCCCACAAGCGAAGGACCTAAGACAATACCGGCCAGGATCTCACCAATAACCATTGGTTGGCCTATTTTTTTACATAACTCTCCGAATAAACGCGCCACAAAAACAATGGTCACAATTTGTGCTAATAAAATCGCCAACGGATGTGTCAGATTATGAATCAGAGATGCTAAAAATTCCTGCCATTGGCTATTCCCGGAATTGGGCAATACAATATGACGGCCACTTTCCAGAACCTTTCCGTTTTGGACAGTCCAATACATAGCCGCAAAAGCGACTCCCAATACGCCGAAATAAAAAAAGCTGTTTTTAAAATTTTTCATAAGTTATCATTTTGGCTTACACTTATTTTGGTGCAAATATGCTATATAAAGCCTTGAAAAAAATGAATTTGTACTATTAAAAACACCTCTTGTAACGAAGCCGGCAAAAATTGTAACGAAATACTATAGCTTCACTTTGTCTACAAATTCCGGTCGGTAACTTTCACTTAAACCGAAACTAAACGGCTTACCATTTGCCATCATCACATTGGCAGTAATCTCGTCGTGCGAATAAAACTGTATGTTTTTTATAGCCAATGCTTCTTTTTTATTGATGCGGCAAAATTCTTCCGCAGGCAATTGTTGTAACAACTTGTCAAAAGAGTAATTTTTAGCGACAAAATTGGTAAGATCCTGTAAATAAATCACTTTATCCCGGCTGTCCGTTTCTGCCGATTTGATAAAGAAAATCTGATCGATCGACAATATGGTTTTTCCTTTATCGGTATTTAACTGTAGGTGTTTTCGAATCGTTTTTGTAGTTTCAAAACGTTTTAATGCTTTTTGAACCGCTTGCTGCAGACGTTCTTTTTTAATTGGTTTTACGACATAATCCACCGCATCAAGGTCGTATGCTTCAACCGCAAAGTCTTTATAAGCCGTAGTAAAAATAATTGCCTTCCCTTCCAATAAGTTAGCGACTTGTAATCCATTGATTCCCGGCATCTCAATATCGGAAATCAAAAGGTCAAAATCATACTTATTACATTCGGCAAGAAAGGTTTCCGGGTTATTAAAAGCTTTGATCACTTCCAATTCGGGAATTTGCTCACAAAGCATTTTAAGATAGGTTAATCCCGGTAATTCGTCATCAAGAAGCAAGCATTTGAGTTTTGTACTCACGTAAATCAATTTTTAATTGTGCAACATAGACATCTCCTTCAATGAATTTGTCCAGTTTATAATGGTTTTTATAAATAATCTTTAATCGTTGTTCCAAGGTTTCCGATCCTAGTCCACTATTTTCTTTTTTAAAGGCCGCTTTACTGGAAATTTTATTGGTCACCGTCATTGAAAAAACCTGACCTTTTAATTCGATAACAACCGTAATAAAAGCATCGGCACTTTGTAAATCGGCATGTTTAAAAGCATTTTCAATCAGATCGATTGAAATTAGCGGCGCCATTAACTGTTGCTGGTATGAGGCATCCGTTTCGTCGATTTTCTTTTTTACCGTAAGTGCAAAAAGCGGACTAATTTTGATTTTATTAATCTCAATCAGGTTTAAAGCGAAGTCGATTTCTTCCTTTGGGCTCACAAAACGCCTTCTACTTTCATACAAGATATAATCCAGTACATTCGACAACTTATCCATCGCAAAATAGGTTTGATAGGCATGCGATTGTATCGAATTTAATATATTTTTAAACAAATGCGGATTCAGTTTGGATTCGAGTGTTTCCAATTGCAAATGGTTGAACCGTTCTTCAAAATCCACATATTTAACCTGCATATACTTTTTCTCTTTTTCCAACTGTTGCAGTCGATACAAGAGATAGCCCGCGATGCAAAGGATCAGCAGGCACAAAACTAAAAATATATAATCCAGGTTTGTCATGTAGTAAAAACTTATTTTTCCACCGGTTTTTTCTGATCATTCCATGCGTCGATACCACCGTCCAGTTCCACGATCTTTTTAAACCCCTTTTCTTGTAGGATTTCAACGGCTTCGGCGCTTCTTCCTCCTGCTTTGCAGTAAACATAAACCGGTTTTGTTTTATCCAATTTGTCCACTTCCTCTGCGAAGTTCTTTTCGTAAAGATGCAGATTTTTAGCCCCTTTGAGGTGACCGGACTGGTATTCTTTTGGAGTACGCACATCGATCAGTTGTCCTTTATTGGCTGTGATTGTTTTTTCAAAAACTTCCGGGTTTACCAATTGCGTTCCGTCTTTTACCTGCGCCTGACAAGCGGTAAAAAACAATAGCAAAAATAACAGTTTAAAAATGTTCCGTATCATAATCGTTCAATATTAAAGCCCTAAAAGTACAAAAAATGTCCGTAATCGACCGTCAATGTTTTTGTATGATAAATATCATTTTTTACCGTCGCACAACGGCTTATTTTTGTTTGTTGAAAATTCAGTTTTAGGTTATGGCAATTTCACTAGTTCAAAAATATAATGTTCCCGGACCGCGCTATACAAGCTATCCAACGGTTCCGTATTGGGACGATTCGCAGTTTTCTGTTGCGGCATGGCGGGATACATATATCCGTTCGTTTCGGGAGAGCAATACTTCCGAAGGCATTAGTCTTTATATACATCTACCGTTTTGCGAAAGTCTATGTACTTTTTGCGGATGTCACAAACGGATTACCAAACGTCATGATGTTGAAGACACCTATATTCAGGCGGTTTTAAAGGAATGGGCATTGTATTGCGATACCTTTCCGGAAACACCGAATATCCGGGAAATCCATTTGGGCGGTGGTACACCTACCTTTTTTTCTCCGGAAAACCTTGAACTTTTGATCAATGGAATTTTGAGTCGTGCCAACCGTATGGATAACTACGAATTCAGCTTTGAAGGACATCCCAACAATACAACCCGGGCACATCTGGAACACCTTTATAAACTGGGATTTCGCAGGGTCAGTTTTGGTGTTCAGGACTACAGTCCCGTCGTTCAGAAAGCGATCCATCGTGAACAACCGTTTCACAATGTAGCCAAAGTAACTTTTTGGGCTAAAGAAATTGGCTATACCTCTATTTCGCATGATCTTGTATTTGGTTTACCTTTTCAAAAACTGGAAGATGTGATTGATACGATCGAAAAAACAAAATCGTTGGCGCCACACCGTCTGTCATTTTACAGTTATGCCCATGTACCGTGGATTAAAGGAACCGGGCAACGTGGTTTTAAAGACGAAGATGTACCTAAAGATCAGAAAAAAAGGCAACTTTATGAGGTCGGAAAAATGATGTTGGAAAAAAACGGTTTTCATGAAATCGGTATGGATCATTTTGCAATTGAAGAAGACTCGATGTATACAGCATTCCATAAAGGAAAGTTACACCGTAATTTTATGGGTTATACCTCCTCCAAAACACAATTGATGATTGGATTGGGTATGTCCTCTATTAGCGACAGTTGGTATGCTTTTGCTCAAAATGAAAAAACACTGGAAGACTATTATGCCCGACTGGAACAAAACGAACTGGCAGTTTTTAAAGGTCATCTTTTAACGGATGAAGATTTGATCATTCGTCGTCATATTTTAAACCTGATGTGCCGTTTTCAAACGAGTTGGACGCAAGAAACATTTCCCGAAAAAGACATCATAATAGCACAATTACGGGAAATGGAAAAAGATGAATTAGTGGTCATGACAGCCGATAGCATTACTGTTACCGAAAAGGGAAAGCCATTTGTTCGAAATATCTGTATGGCTTTTGATTTACGCCTGAAGCGAAAAGCTCCACAAACCCAGTTATTTTCAATGACGATTTGATTTAAAGCAGTTCTGCATCGGTGATCACAATATTATTAAAGGCAAACTGTCTGTAAATACCTTTCAGCATGACTTTATCTCCATTTTTAATATCGTTGTAAAGTTGTTTCATATAGCATCCAATGTTATCCATATCTCCTACCTTTAATATCAGATAGGGCGTTTTATCGATATCCTGATTTCTTCTAAGCACAGTTCCGACGATCAGGATTTCCTTATTGTGCAGACAGGAATCTATTTCACATTTTTCGTTACAAATAAGACCTGCTATTTCCGGTGTCAGAATATAAGCTTTCGGGAGATTATCAGTAACTTTTACCGGATTTTCGACAATAGCAGTTACTTCTTTTTTTATATCGGTAATCGGTTCGAGAAAATAAAACATCCACAGACTGGTTATTCCATACACAATGACCATTGCCCAAAACGTCGCTTTTAGCATAAATTTTAGTTGTTTTTTCTTCATGTTACCCTTAAATTTTAAAATCAAAAACCTTTTTTCAATACCAGACCGAACACAATCAAAATACAGGAAGAAGTATTATTTTTACTACTTAAACCTTTTGATCTAAAACATTTCATTATGAATCCGTTATTAGAACGTATCCATTTGTGTACACTGTGTCAGGCATCATTACCTAACCTACCAAAGCCTATACTTTCTTTTGAGAGTACCTCCCGGGTTTTAATTATCGGACAGGCACCGGGACAAAAGGCGCATACCAGTGGGATTCCGTGGAATGATGCAAGTGGGGAAAAATTAAGAAACTGGTTAGATGTGGAACCATCTGAATTTTACGATACGTCATTATTTGGTATCGTTCCAATGGGGTTTTGTTTTCCGGGTAGAGGAAAATCAGGGGATTTACGTCCGAGGCCGGAATGTGCGCCAACCTGGCATTCACAGATCCTTACGGCACTTACGGATGTAAAACTTATTTTATTGATTGGGTCATATGCCCAATCCTACTATCTTAAGGAACGCTCCTATCGAACGTTGACAGAAAACGTATCGCATTACCGCGATTTTTTACCGGATTATTTTCCTTTGGTTCATCCATCACCGCGAAACCGGATCTGGCAGAAAAAAAATCCCTGGTTTGAGGAGGAAGTTATCCCCGAACTACGAAAACAAGTCCGGATGGCACTGGTTCCTTAACCACAATGTGCTTCACCTCTAACAAAAAGACTCATATTCCCGGGAGAAACATATGGAATACCGAGCCCCAATCCTCTCAATATAAACAACATACCAATACAAACCGCTACATAAGGAATTATTTTCCCTATTTTGTTTCGTATTGGCTGACTAATCCAATTGGAGGCATATACAACCGTGCTCATCATGGGTATCGTTCCTAATCCGTAAAGTAACATATATACAACACCGAGTGATTCACTCTGCATCGCAATGGCACCAAACAGAGCGGCATATACCAATCCACAAGGCAGCAATCCATTAAGCAGACCTATTGTAAAAAGTGCTGTATAACTTTTCTTTTTAAACTGATTTCCCAGACTACTTTTAATTTTAGAAAGCAGACGATACACCGGTTTTGAAAAATTATAACGCGCGAGGACTTTCTCCGGAACAAGCACGACTACAATCATTAAAATTCCGGCTATAATAGACATTTGTTGCTGCAATCCGGCCAAATAAAGACCTTTTCCTACCATCCCAAAAACCAATCCTAAGGTAGCATAGGCCATTAAACGACCACCATGGTACATTAATATCTGGATTACTTTTTTAGCTGGATTATGCTGATCAACTGGTAACATCATGGCAATAGGTCCACACATACCAATACAGTGTAGACTACTTACCAAACCGAATATAAATGCAGAAAGCAACATACTTTTTCGGATTAATTTAGTTTGTAGCCAGGAGACAACCAAAAAACTATTAAAAACATCCCTGACTACAAACTAAAAATTACAAATTGACTACTAACTTATTCAAATAGGCTTTTCCTTCGTATTCCCAATCGATAGCAATGTCCCAGCGACCGTCCACCAAATTTGTTTTAGGTATGAGCAAATTTGAAGCAGACAACGAAATCGGAACTTCGAAGTCCAGTTTCTGGTTGGACGGTCTGTAAAGGGACACTTTTCCTTTGATTTTGTCTTTATTGAAACTTGCCGGAAAAGCAATCATAATACCTTCTGGTGTTGTGGAGACTGTCACTTTTTCGGTTAAGTCGGCCGCATTCTGTTCTTTATCGAGCTGTTGCTGAAAGCTCATTTCTTTTTTATAATATTCTTCCGTAACCATTTCGTGGTCATAATTTTTATCAGACTGTACTTTAAATACGAAGTACATAATAAAAGTGATAAATAATCCGAAAGCGATTACAATACTGGTTCCCCAATTTACTTTCATGGTGCGTTTTTTTTAAGGGTTATAAACGATTCTTTAGTTAAAACTTCGCGGACCTAAAAAGTTGGTCGTCGTGGTTTCAATCAATACGTCTCCGTCATAGACTTCAATCGTTATTTTGGTTTTATCTCCTTTTAGAAAAGCCGGATGGATCTCAATAAACAAGGTTCCCTGAGCCATTCCTTCTTTTTTAATCTGAAACTGTGGTTTTCCCACTACTATAATTTTTCCTTTAGGATCTACTAACTTAAAGTGTACCTTATTAAAATCTTTTACCGTTTTATTCACGATTTTATAGGTAAATACATTGCTAATATTATCGCCTTTACGTTCGTATAATTGTCCCGGCAACCGCAATACGGTAGCTTCCACTTCGTTTCTTAGAAACAACATTCCAATGAAAACACCGGTTAATATTATCAGAACAGACACATAACCTTTCATTCGTGCCGTAAAGACGAATTTTTCTTTTTTTACAATTTCATCTTCAGAGGCATAGCGAATCAATCCTTTTGGCAGGTTGACACTTTCCATGATGTGATCACATTCGTCGATACAAGCGGTACAATTGATACATTCCAATTGCGTTCCGTTTCGGATATCGATTCCGGTTGGACATACGTTTACACATTGCCGGCAATCGATACAGTCCCCTTTTCCGACTTGTGACCGGTCTTCATTTTTACGGAATTTGGCTCTTCCGTTTTCACCTTCTCCCCTCACATGGTCGTAGGCCACAACAATTGACTTATTATCCAATAACACGCCCTGTAAACGCCCGTAAGGACAAGCAATAATACAAACCTGTTCTCTGAGCCACGCAAAAACAAAATAGAACACTGCTGTAAAAATCAACAGCGCGATCAACGTATTGGTATTGTGAAACGGTCCTTCTTTTACCATTTCGAGCACATGGTCACTTCCAACCAGATAGGCCAGAAATACATTGGCAATTAAAAACGATATGATAAAGAACACGATCCATTTGGTAACTCTTTTTCGTATTTTTTCGGCATTCCACTCTTGTTTGGCCAAACGCATTTGTGCCCCTCTGTCGCCATCGATCCAGAATTCGATTCGTCGGAAAACCATTTCCATAAAAATGGTCTGCGGACAAATCCATCCGCAAAAAATACGTCCGAAAGCAACGGTAAAGAGTGTTACAAACACAACACCAACGATCATTGAGATTACCACCAAGTGGAAATCCTGTGGCCAGAATGGAAATCCAAAAAAATTAAACTTCCGATCCAACACATTAAATAACAGAAACTGATTTCCGTTAATTTTAATAAAAGGGGCCGAAAACAAGAAGGCTAACAGAAAATAGCTGACCAGCTTTCTTTTTTCGTAGAATTTTCCTTTCGGAATTTTAGGGAAAACCCAAGCTCTTTTACCTTCTTTATCGATAGTTCCGATACTATCTCTAAAACTTTCATCGGGTAAACCAGACATGATATTTTTGATTTAACCTCAGGATTATGAATCCCGAGGTGTTATTTTACTTTAGGGTTACAGCAGCCGTATGAAGGCTGTCGGCCGGTTTGGCAGCATCGGTAGCCGGAGCACTGTTGTCTTTCCAAACATCACCTTCCGGAGCTTTTCCATCTTTTGGATTAGATCCTTGCAAACTCAGCACATAACTGGCTACTTTCTGGATATCGGATGGTTTGATAATCGCTTTCCAGGATACCATTCCTTTTCCATCACGTCCACCTTCCATAACCGTATTGAATACATTTTTGATTCCACCTCCAAGAATCCAGTGGTCGTCGGTTAAATTCGGTCCGATACCTCCACCGCCATCATTTCGGTGACAAGCGATACAGTTAGTTTCGAAAATCGCTTTACCGGCAGCCAGTGAAGCCGCATCCGTGAGCAATGTTACTTTTTCTTTATCCATTAAATCCGGTGCCGTTTTTTTGTATTCTTCGACTGCTATTTTGGCTTCCGCCATTTCTTTTTCAAATTCCGCAGTCTGATCGTCATAACCCAGGATGTGGAATTTTACCAGATAAATAAAGGCGAAAGCGATACAGGCATAGAACAAATATACCCACCATGGCGGCAATACATTATCCAACTCTTTAATCCCGTCGTAATCGTGATCCATCATCAACTCGCCTTCTTCTTCCATTTTACGGGAACGCGTCAGTTTTTGCAACAGATTTTTTACAAACGGTGTTTCAGCCAACGGAAGATTCTCTTCGATTTCTTTTTGTTTGCGTTGCTCTTCCGTTAACAGCGCATCAAGGATATTATTGGTCGCTTTTAGGACAATTTCTATTGCAATCAATACAAAAAGGAACAATAATAAGATCATCGATACGATAGGATACTTGATAAAAGCGGGTCTGTCGCCGGAATCGATAAAGAATTCCATGGCCATAAAAAAGATGGCAAATAAAACCGGAATTCGAACATATACTGGAAAATACTTTTTCATATTACTTACAATTATTGGTTGTTGGCCATGTCCTGATCTTCAAAAGGGATATTACTCATTTCGGTGATTTTTTCTTTTTTATAGGTGAAAACCCACACGTACAATCCTATAAAAAACAGGAAGAAAATAAGCAGTGAAATGATGGGATAGATTTCAATTCCTGAAATGGTCTCCATATTGTGTTTGATGAACTTTAGCATAACAAATTAATTTTTATTTTCCGCTACATCTTTAACTTTAATATCCGTTCCCAGGCGTTGTAAGTAGGCAATTAAGGCTACAATTTCCCGGTCATGCATTGGTACAAAAGCTTCTCCTCTGGCAGCAGCATTCTTTTTACTTTCTTCATAACTCTTCACAAAATCCGGATCGGCATGTAAATTCTTTTCTATTTTTTGAGCCTGCTCTTTAATCTGTTGTTGCGCATTGGCGATTTCCTGATCGGTATATGGAACCCCTAATTTTACCATGACCCTCATTTTATCTTCTGTTTTGGAATAATCCATCGGTTTGTTATCGAACAGCCATTTGTAACCCGGCATAATAGATCCTGCTGAGGTACTTTGTGGATCCCACATATGGTTAAAATGCCAGTTGTCGGAATATTTTCCACCTACACGCATCAAATCGGGACCGGTTCGTTTGGATCCCCATAAGAACGGGTGATCGTAAACATATTCTCCGGATTTGGAATATTCGCCATAACGCTCTACTTCCGAACGGAAAGGTCGTACCATTTGAGAGTGACAACCCACACAGCCTTCGCGGATATACAGATCACGCCCTTCCAGCTCCAGCGGTGTATACGGTTTAACACTTGTAATCGTTGGAATATTCGATTTTACTACCAGTGTTGGAATAATCTGTACAATACCACCGATAAGGATGGCTATAGTCGCTAAAACGGTCAACTGGATTGGTTTTCTTTCCAACCATCCGTGGAATTTTTCGCCTTTTAGTCGGCCGCTTGAAATTTTTTGTAATTCCGGTGCTTCTGCCAATTCATCTTCAATTTTCTGACCTACTTTAATGGTCATGATAATGTTGTATACCAGTACCAGTAAACCAATTACGAACAGGGTACCACCAACGGCTCTCATCGCATACATTGGCATGATTTCTTTTACCGTTTCCAGGAAGTTACCGTAAACCAATGAACCGTCCGGGTTGAATTGTTTCCACATTTGCGCCTGAACAAATCCGGCTACATATAGTGGTAAAGCGTATAATATAATCCCCAGCGTTCCAATCCAGAAGTGGAAATTGGCCAGTTTGGTCGAATACAATTGTGTTTTTGTCATACGCGGGATTAGCCAGTAAATCATACCGAAGGTCATAAAACCATTCCAGGCCAATGCTCCAACGTGAACGTGCGCTACGATCCAGTCGGTAAAGTGTGCAATCGCATTTACATTTTTAAGGGATAACATTGGCCCTTCGAATGTTGCCATCCCGTATCCGGTGATTGCCACGACGAAGAATTTTAAAACCGGTTCAGTTCGTACTTTATCCCAAACACCTCTTAGTGTTAGTAATCCGTTAATCATACCTCCCCATGATGGCGCGATTAGCATTACAGAGAAAACAACACCCAGATTTTGTGCCCAATCCGGTAAAGCGGTGTATAACAAGTGGTGAGGACCGGCCCAGATATACAGGAAAATTAAAGACCAAAAGTGGATGATAGACAAGCGGTAGGAATATACCGGGCGGTTTGCTGCTTTCGGAACGAAATAATACATCAGTCCGAGGAATGGTGTGGTTAAGAAAAATGCTACCGCATTATGACCGTACCACCATTGTACCAGTGCATCCTGAACTCCGGCATAAACCGAATAACTTTTCATGGCACTCACTGGTAATGCAAGACTATTAAAGATATGCAGCACTGCAACGGTCACAAATGTTGCCAGATAAAACCAGATTGCAACATATAAATGGCGCTCCCTTCTTCGCAAAATGGTCATTATCATATTAATACCAAATACTACCCAAATAATTGCAATGGCAATATCTATGGGCCATTCCAGCTCTGCATATTCTTTAGATGTTGTATATCCTAACGGTAATGATATGGCAGCGGCAACTATAATTAACTGCCAACCCCAGAAATTGATGTTACTCAGTACATCGCTGTACATTCTGGTTTTTAATAATCGTTGTAAAGAATAGTAGACTCCCGCAAAGATAGCATTCCCTACAAAGGCAAAAATAACAGCATTTGTATGTAATGGTCTTAAACGTCCGTAACTCAACCAGGAGATTCCATCGGTTAAATTCGGAAACAGGTACATCGTAGCTATAAGGAGCCCGACGAGCATTCCCACAACCCCAAAAACGATTGAGGCATACAGGAATTTCTTTACAATTTTGTTGTCGTAATAAAATTGTTGCACTTCCATAATTAGTTTTGTTTTTCTATTTTTGTTTCTGTTTTTTGTTTGTTATCCTTCTGTAACTCATCGTCGAAAAGCATTCGTACAGATGGTGTGTAATCGTCGTCAAACTGTCCGCTTTTGACTGCCTTTATAAAGACATACAGAAACACCGCAGCAACAACTATACTGATGGAGATTAAAATGTAAATGACACTCATACCTTAAAATTGTGTTAAACAAAATTACTTCAGCCGTTTGTCAAAAAACATGATATTTATCATGTCTTCGCAGATATTTAAATACGACAAACAACTGTATTTCACTAATATGCAAATAAATTTTATTTTAATTTCGCTCTTTGCGAGCGTATAGATTACTCATTACCGTTACAAAGCTTACAATCGTGATGGTACTCAAAGGCATAATGATCGCAGCAACCAGAGGTGAAAGATTTCCTGTTACCGCAAAACTCAATCCTACGGCATTATACAGCAGTGACAATCCGAAACTCATCATGATGGTTTTCATAGCGTTATGAGAATACTTTAGGAAATAGCTGATTTTCGAAAACTGACTCGCATCGAGTATTCCGTCGCAAGCCGGTGAAAAGACATTTACATTTTCGGAAATTGAAATTCCTACGTTGCTCTGTGCCAAAGCTCCGGCATCGTTTAGTCCGTCGCCAATCATCATCACATTGCATCCTTTTTCCTGTAACTCCTTTATATAAGCGAGTTTTTCTTCGGGTTTCTGATTAAAGACCAAGATGGTTCCAGCCGGTAATAATTGCGTCAGGTTATCCCGTTCGCCTTCATTGTCTCCGGAAAGAACGGTAAGGCTATATTTCCGACTTAACCTTTTAAACAATTTTTCAAGACCTTCCCGATATTGGTTGTCGAAGGTGAACTTTCCTTTATACTCACCATCAATACTGACGTGAACATTCGTTTGTTTTGATTTTTCCGTTTTTGATGATCCTACAAAGGTTGCCGATCCCAAACGGATTTCACTATTGGCAACGATAGCCCGTATCCCTTTTCCGGTTATTTCTTCAAACTCCCTGATTTCCAATAGTTCCATAACCGGTAGAAAATCATATAGTCTTCTGCTCAACGGATGATTGGATGCCCGAAGTAGGTTTTTTAGTTTGCCGATTTCTTTTTCCTGTAATGGTGTGCCTTCATAGGCAATTGCCGATTTTTTATTGGACGTAATCGTTCCGGTTTTATCAAATACAATGGTATCGACCTTTGCCATTTGTTCGATGACGGTTGCATTTTTCAGATAAAGTTTCCGATTCCCCATAATCCGCAATACATTTCCCAGTGTAAAAGGAGCCGTAAGTGCCAGTGCACAAGGACAGGCTACAATCAATATAGCGGTAAAAACATTAAAAGCAGTGTTTGTATCGATAAAAATCCAATAGCCAAACGAGATAAAGGCCAATAATAGCAATGCCGGAGTAAAATAGCGACTTACGGTATCGGTTATGGTTTTATACTTTAAGTTTGTTTTTTTCTGAAAAACTTCATTACTCCACAATTGTGTCAGGTAACTTTGTGAAACGGAATGCAGCACTTCCATTTCAATCACTTTTCCGATTTGTTTCCCGCCGGCAAAAATTTTATCGCCCGATTTTTTAGCAATCGGCACTTCTTCACCAGTCACAAAACTGTAGTCGATATAGGCGTTTTCGGAGATTAGAATACCATCAACCGGGATAAGTTCCTGATTTCGGATTAGCAAACGATCGCCCTTTTCAACATCATATACCTGTGTCGCTTCTTCTCTTCCATCGCGATTAATTTTGGTAACGGCTATTGGAAAATAGGATTTATAATCGCGTTCAAACGACAGGAAACTATAGGTTTTTTGTTGAAATAATTTTCCGAGTAACATAAAAAAGATCAAACCGCACATACTGTCAAAAAAGCCCTGGCCATAATCGAACACGATATCGACCGTACTTCTGACAAACATGACAATGATTCCCAATGCGATTGGAATATCAATGCTAAGCATACGCGATTGAATGCTTTTCCAGGCAGACACATAGTATCCCCATCCAGAATAGAAAAATGCGGGAAGTGAAAGTGCGAAGATCAACCAACGGAAGAAATCTTTATATTGATCAATCCAGTATTCGCCAACTTCAAAATATTCAGGAAAAGACAGGAGCATTATGTTTCCAAAACAAAAAAACGCTACCCCTATTTTGTAAATCAAACTCCTGTCGACGGTTTTCCTGATACCTTCATAATTTTCAAGACTTATATACGGTTCGTATCCAATAGCGTTTAATAGTAATACGATAGTCTTCAGATCGGTAAGTTGTGGATCATAAGTAATACGCACTTTTTTTTGCGAAAAGTTTACCTGTGACTGACTGATACCTTTTTGTAATTTTTGCAGATTTTCCAGTATCCAGATACAGGAACTACAATGTATATGCGGAATATAAAGCGATACAATATGTACCGTTTCTTCTTCAAATTCCAGCAATCTGGAAACGATTTCCCGATTATCGAGAAAATCGTATTTTCCGTGAACTTCTTGTGGTGTCGCACCCGGTGCTTTTTCGAAATCGTAATAACTTGTCAGGTCGTTTTGGCTGAAAATTTCATATACCGTTTTACAACCCAGACAACAGAATGATTTATCCTCAAAGAGGATTTCTTCCGTTTTTACAATATCGTTGCCACAATGGAAACAATTTTGCGTATTCATAATTTGCTCATTTTACCTATTACAAAGATTAGAATTCGTCTCTATATAAAATATGATATTTGTCATACTTTTGTTATATTTGTATGAAACGCTAAGGATAATTTTATGGGGAAATGTGAACAATGTATCGTTAGGGAATTCAGCTCACTCAAGGCCTTGAATAAGGAGGAGTTACTGAAGATCGCAAGCTGTAAAACTTCGTACACTATAAAAAAAGGGGAACCTATTTTTGAAGAAGGAGAGATTACCAATGGTATTTATTGTGTAAAAGACGGTGTTTGTAAATTATCCAAACTGAGCCAAAACGGTAAAGACCAGATTGTAAAACTGGTAAAACCCGGCGAACTTTTAGGTCAGCGTTCGATGATTAGTGACGAACCAACCAATTTAAGTGCGATTGCTTTAGAAGATATGCAGGTTTGTTTTATTCCGAAGAGTGAAATTCTTGCATTTTTCAACAACAACAATCAGTTTTCCATGAATGTAATGCGAACGATTTGCAGTGATCTAAAGGAAGCTGATGACCATATGGTTTCCATGGCGCAAAAAAGTGTAAAAGAACGTTTGGCTGAGACTTTATTGTACCTGCACGATACTTTTGGTGTTAATGCTGACGGTACTTTAAAAATTCAGCTTTCGCGTGAAGAGCTGAGTAGTATTATCGGTACCGCGACTGAAAGTTGTATCCGTTTATTATCTGATTTTAACAAAAGTGGGGTCATTACCCTAACCGGAAAAAAAATAAGCTTAAAAGATAAAAATCAACTGCGAAAAATGGCAGAATAGAAAACCGGCAGCATCGAACTGCCGGCTTTTTTTATTTAGAATGTTGCTACTTGTTTTTTAGCCGCTTCAAATTCGGCGATAACATTTGTCACGATTTCTGAAACCGGTTTAATATCGTGGATTAATCCTGCTATTTGTCCGATTTCCAGTTCTCCGTCTTCCAGATCACCTTCAAACATCCCTCGTTTGGCTCTTGCACGCCCCAATAAGGCTTTTAATTCGTCCGGTGTAGGACATTTGGTATATAGAGTCTGTACTTCTTCGTAAAACTTATTTTTGATCAATCGAACAGGAGCCAACTCTTTTAACGTTAACTGTGTATCCCCTTCTTTTACATTTAATATTGTTTGCTTAAAATTATCGTGCGACGAACTTTCTTCGGAAGCCGCAAAACGCGATCCCATTTGTATGCCATCAGCGCCTAATACCATCGCAGCCAACATTCCTCTTCCGGTAGCGATTCCACCGGCCGCAATTAACGGAATGTTGATTTGCTCCTTCACCATTGGAATCAGTGTTAGTGTAGTCGTTTCTTCACGACCATTATGTCCGCCGGCTTCAAAACCTTCGGCCACAACGGCATCGACTCCGGCTTCCTGTGCTTTTAAAGCAAACTTCGAACTGCTCACCACATGTACTACGGTAATTCCGTGTTCTTTTAAAAAAGCGGTCCAGGTTTTCGGATTTCCCGCTGAGGTAAAGACAATTTTAACCCCTTCTTCGACAAGAATATTCATAATTTCCTCGACATTAGGATATAACATCGGGACATTTACGCCAAAAGGTTTATCCGTTGCTTTTTTACATTTCTGAATGTGTTCGCGTAAAACATCCGGGTACATCGATCCCGCACCAATTAGCCCAAGACCACCGGCATTACTTACGGCACTGGCTAATTTATAGCCACTGTTCCAAATCATTCCTCCCTGAACAATCGGATATTGAATATTAAAAAGTTCTGTTATTCTATTCATTATACTATTTACTATTTTTTTATAATCTTTCCTGAAAACGTATTTTGTCCGGCTACAATCGTATATAGGTAAATACCCGATTTCAGATTTTCCATTCCAACTGTTGTTTCTTGTAAGTCATTTAATTTTTTGCGAATTACTTCCTGTCCAAGGTTATTGTAAAGTACAAAACTAGCTTCTCTTTGTCCCGAAGCCGAAATGGTCAGGTTTGCATTTGTAGGATTAGGATATAGGCTAAATCCGTTTAATGTAAAAGCCTCGGTTGCCAATGTAAGACTTAAGGCCGAATAGAAATCCGGAATTCCATAGCCGTAAAAATTGTCCGGGTTAGTATAGCGATCGGCCGATTGTTTTATGCGTTGTACAATCTCCGCATTGGTTTTGTCTGGTAATGCCTGCCACAAACAAGCTACTAATCCGGCAAGCGTTGGTGATGAAAAAGATGTTCCATTATTAAAGCCTAGTTCTCCGGTTTCTGTAGTTACGACCGAAGCTGCGCCCATAGCCATTACATCAGGCTTAATCCGTCCGTCGGCAGTAGGTCCCTGCGAACTAAACGACGAACGTACTTCGGATGCATTTACAGAACCGATGGTCAAAACATTTGGTCCATCTGCAGGAGCCGTAATATATTTCCACGGTTTTGCCCCTTCGTTACCGGCTGAACACACTACAATCATACCTCTTGTAAAAGCGATATTGGCACCGCGAGTCACAAAGGTTGTAGTACCGTTCATATCCTGATAGGTATAATTATAGCTGGCGTTTGTGAACTGACTATAACCTAAAGAAGAATTGATCACATCCACACCCAAACTATCAGCCATTTCTGCCGCTTCCACCCAAAGGCTTTCTTCCAGTGGATTTTCGGTATTATAATCTTCCGTTACAAATAAATAATAGGATGCATCCGGTGCGGTTCCCACCAACTGGTTTTCGACATAAGCCGCCATATTCGACAACACCTGGGTACCGTGTTGGTAGCCGGTATAAAAATCAGCATTGCGGTTTACAAAATTATAGCCTCCTTTAATCTGATTATTATTTCGGATACGGGCAAATGGTGTGGTTGTATCGACTCCCGGAAAGCCGGCATCGAGTACGGCAATAATCTTTCCGTTACCGGTATAGTTTTGCTGATGTAGTAAATGTCCGTTAAGCATTTGTATTTGTGTTGCCGATTGTCCATAAGGGAAATCCGCCTGTACGCTGAATGCTTTCTGGAACAAACCGGAAACCGGATTTTGTATCGTTTTTCCGGCATTTAATGTTTTATTCGCAAAATCAACACTACTCACAAACGGCAGGTTTGTTAAGTTCGTGATCGCTTGTTGCGTTCCGCGAATATGTAATGCATTTAACCATTTGGATTTGGCCATAACCGTAATCCCCGGAGTTGCTGTTACCTGATCAATATAGGATTGATGAATGGGTGCATCTTTTTCATCCAGTGCGATTCCCTGTGCGGTTCTCCGGTCTAAAGCACGTTGTGAAAGTATTGACAACGGATTATTCAGAAACGTTTGCGCATTGGGTTTATCCAAAAAATAAACCCAAGCGTCTTCTTGTGAAAAGGATACGTTATATAATAAAAGTATAAATAGCGTAAAGTACGTTCTCATGTTTTCGGGGATTTGAAAACGCAATTTAAGAAATTACTCCCGAACCAACTAATTCTTCTCCAATATGCCAGGAGACAAATTGCCCCTCTGTTATGGCCGATTGTGGCTCTTCGAAAAGGACATACATTCCGTCTTCAAATTGGAATAAGGTTGCTTTTTGTAATGGTTGACGGTAGCGGATACGCGCCATCACTTCCATTTTTTCACCGGCTTTTAATTTCAAATCCTCACGAATCCAGTGCACTTCCGGTTGTTGGATAAACAAGGCTTTTTTAAACAAACCGGGATGGTTGTTCCCCTGACCGGTATAAATCGTATTCGACGTAACATCGGTAGCAATGATAAACAACGGTTCTTTTGTACCGCCAACATTCAAACCTTTACGCTGACCGATTGTAAAATAGTGCGCGCCCTGGTGTTTTCCAACCACTTTCCCCAATTCGGGTGTATAGGCTATATTTTTAGATAAATAGGCCAATTCTTCTTCCTGCGAAGCGAATGTTGGTTGTTCCTGATGGTACACCGGACTATCGGCATCCACTTCAAAAATTAATCCTTCTTTCGGTTGTAATTGTTGTTGTAAAAACTCCGGTAGGCGTACTTTTCCGATAAAACAAAGTCCTTGTGAATCTTTCTTTTCAGCCGTAACCAATTCCATGCGCGCTGCAATTTCGCGTACCTGCGGTTTGGTTAATTCTCCGATAGGAAACAAGGATTTAGCCAGTTGCTCCTGCGATAACTGACACAGGAAATACGACTGGTCTTTATTCCCATCGACACCCGCCAGCAGTTGATATACTTCTTCTCCGTCTTTTTCAAGGATTCCTTTACGACAATAATGTCCGGTAGCCACATAATCGGCACCAAGACTTAACGCAATTTTCATAAAGACATCAAACTTGATTTCGCGGTTGCAAAGTACATCCGGATTTGGGGTTCTCCCCTTTTCGTATTCGTTAAACATATAGTCTACGATACGTTCTTTATATTGTTCACTCAGATCGACTGTCTGAAAAGGAATTCCTAATTTTTCGGCTACTAAAAGCGCATCATTACTATCTTCCAGCCATGGGCATTCGTTCGATATTGTTACCGAATCGTCGTGCCAGTTTTTCATAAAAAGGCCAATCACTTCATAGCCCTGCTCTTGTAAAAGATAGGCTGCCACACTCGAATCCACACCACCGGAAAGTCCTACGACTACTCGTTTCATTTATTTATTCTCCTTCTTTTTATATTGATTTTCAGTTATTTTCAGCAAAAGTACAATATTATTCGGTTTTGCTTTTTAATTCGGTTGGTTTCTTCTTTCCGTCCGAATCGGTAACCATTTTAAACGTCATATCGTTTACCTTTTTCGCATTGACTTCCTTAACCAGTTTATTTTTTTCGTAGAATTTCCAGATTCCGGATTTTTTACCATTTTTAAACTGACCGCGAACGGTTACCTCGTTGGCCGCATTGCGATAGATGGACGGTCCGTCGAATTGATCATTAAAATAACCCGTTTCTTCAATCACCACCCCTTTATCGGAATACTTTTTATAAATCCCTTGCTTTACGCCGTTCACATAGGTTACTTCTTCGGCAATCGCACCATTTGGGTAGAAAGTTTTTCGTATACCGTCTAATTTTCCATTTTTATAATACTCCAGTGTCATCACCGGTTTCCCCCCTTTGTGATAAATCTTCCATTCGCCTTCGTGTTCTTTGTTGACAATTTTCCCTTCGCTTACCTTATTTCCTTTCTGATCGAAAAAAATACTGTAATTAGACCCATCGTTGGCTGAAAAATCACGAGTCCCAATAACCGGACCTGCTTTGGTGTTGTCGAAATATTTAAAAACACCTGTTTCTTTACCATGATCAAATGTTCCTTCATAGCGCGGGTACTTAGTATCTTCATAAATACCTTTCCACAATCCGTGACGTTGACCTTTATCGTCGGTTTTATTGATTTCCTGTGCGAAAGCTACAGCAGAGAATAAAGAGCATAGCGTTAAAAATGTTGTTTTCATAGTATTGGGCTTATCCAAAATTAAAACGTATAATTCTGAAAATAATTTTATAAAGTCGGTTCGCTAATTTATCAAAAGATTGTACAAAAAAAGCATCCATGATGGATGCTTTTCTTATTTTTTGTTACCCTTGGCATTTTTCTGTGCCTCGGCCTGCTCCATCATTTCCTGCATTTTTCGTTGAAACTTACTCTGTTTCTGAGGTTTCGTCTTATTTTCCTGAATCTGAGCATGGATCTTTTCTTCGTTAACAATGTAATTCTTGATAACCAACATAATACCAATTGTGATGGTGTTTGAAATAAAATAGTACAAACTCAAACCAGAGGCATAGTTATTAAAGAAGAACAACATCATGATAGGTGAAACATAGATCATGATTTTCATGATTTTGCTCATATCCGGCATTCCTTCCTGTGGCGGTGTACTCATTGCCTGATCGCCGGTTGTCATTTTCATATAGAAGAAAATCGCAACTGAAGCCAAAATCGGGAATAAACTCACGTGGTTTCCATAGAATGGAATATAGAATGGTAAATGTAATACCGAATCGTATGATGATAAGTCATCTGCCCAAAGGAAACTCTTCTGTCTTAAGTCAAAATAAGATGGGAAGAACTGAAAGAGGGCGTAGAAAACCGGAATCTGCATCAGCGCCGGCAAACAACCCGCCATCGGGTTTACGCCTGCTTTATTGTACAGTTTCATCGTTTCCTGTTGTTTTTTCATCGGATCTTTACCGTATTTTTCGTTTAATTCGGCAATTTCCGGACGCAATACTTTCATTTTCGCTTGCGACAGGTACGATTTATATGTTACCGGTGACATCACCAAACGCACTAAAATCGTAAAGATAATAATCGCAATTCCGTGTGGAATATAATCGCTCAACACATTGTAAACCGGGATAAATACATAACGGTTAATCCAACCGAAGATTCCCCATCCCAAAGGCATGATTTCGTCTAAATTCTTATTGTATGAATTTAAAATATTATAATCCGACGGACCATAATACCAGTTCATATTATAGTTTAATTCGCCGTTTTTAAATTCCAACGGCAATTTTGCTACAAAGTTTTTGGTATAAACCGTATCGATTTTTTCATCGTGAACCAGATTTTCCGATTTTAACTGTGCCGTTTTAAACGGAGTATCGGTTAATAAAATCGACGTAAAGAAGTGTTGTTTAAAGGCTACATACGTTACCGCTTCAGCCGATTTTTCGTCCAGTTTACTGGCCGCACTTAGTGAGTTGTCTTTTCCGTTTTCGTATTCGTATACCAAATCGGTATAACGGTTTTCATAGCTTACACTTTTCTCGTTACGGAACGATTTTAACTGCCATTCCATATCCAATGGTTTGGCTGTGTTCACTACCGAGCTCAATCCTTGCGAACGGATCGCAAAATCCATCATGTATTCTTTTGGTTTTAATACATAACGGTATTCCAGGAATTGATTCGCACCTGCTTTTAAACGCATGGTTACAACATCGTTAGCGCCTTCTTTGGTAACGGTTGGTTCGAAATATAGGTCTTTCGTATTTAAAATACGATTGTCCTGCGTATGGATTTGTAAGTTCAGGTTAGCATTGTTTTGCTGAATCAAAGCCACCTGTTTTTTAGAATCTTTACTGAATTGCTCAAAACCGTTAATAGTTGCTTCGGTAATATAACCACCTTTGTTCGCAATTTTTAACGTTAAAACGCCATTGGATACTTCCGTAACGTTTTCTTTAGCCGACGGCAATGACGCGCTATAGGCAAAAGCACCTAAGGATCCCTGTAACGCTTTTACGCGAAGTGAATCGGTTTTTGTGGTATCCGCTATTACTTTGCTAACCGCAGCTTCACGGGCTTTTTCCACTTTTTCGGTTTTCGCTTTTTCAGCGTCAGCAGCCATGGATTTTTTCTCTTTTTCGATGTTGTTAAACATCATCCAGATCATCAATCCGGCAATCAAAACAAATCCTACAATAGATTTTGCGTCTAATTTCTTTTCTTCCATTCTAATGTTTACTATTTACGGTGTTGCTTTTTTAGCAACCAACTTTATTCGTAACCGCCGCCTGTACAAAATGTACGAATAACGGATGCGGATTCGCAACGGTACTCTTGTACTCCGGGTGGTATTGTACTCCGATAAAGAACGGATGGTTTTCCAGTTCGATAACTTCTACCAGTCCGGTATCCGGATTCACACCCGATGCTTTTAATCCTGCATTTTCCAGAACCTCCATATAATCGCCGTTAAATTCGTAACGGTGACGGTGGCGTTCCAAAATATTGGTTTTCCCATAGATGGAGTGTGCCAGTGTGTTTTCTTTTAAGGTGCATTTCCAGGCCCCCAAACGCATAGTTCCTCCTTTATCGGTAATATTTTTTTGTTCTTCCATGATACTGATCACCGGATACGCCGTACTTTCGTTCATTTCGGTTGAATTGGCATCCGCATAACCCAGTACATTTCTGGAATATTCGATCACCGCCATTTGCATTCCCAAACAGATTCCGAAAAACGGAATTTTGTTTTCGCGGGCAAAACGTACGGTTTCGATTTTTCCTTCAATTCCTCTTCCACCAAATCCCGGTGCCACTAAAATACCATCCAAACCTTTTAGCTTGTCGGCTACCGTTCTTTCGTCCAAATGTTCCGAGTGAATGCTGATCACGTTCACTTTTGTTTCATTGGCCGCTCCGGCATGAATAAAGGCTTCCAGAATCGATTTATACGAATCCTGTAATTCTACATATTTACCAACCAAACCGATGTTAACGGTGTGCTTCGGGTTTTTCAGTTTGTGTAAGAACTCATTCCATTGTGACAAATCCGGAGTATTTTTTTCCGGTAAGTCCAGTTTTTTTAACGCTACGCGATCCAATCCTTCTTCCAGCATTAAATTTGGTACGTCGTAAATCGTAGAAGCATCGATCGACTGGATCACCGCTTCTTTTTTAACGTTACAAAACAAGGCCAGTTTCTGACGTAAATCAGACGATATTTCATGTTCGGTTCTACAAACCAGGATATCGGCTTTGATACCGCTTTCCATCAGGGTTTTAACCGAGTGTTGCGTTGGTTTTGTTTTTAATTCTCCTGCAGCCGCCAGATACGGAACCAATGTCAGGTGAATCACAATTCCGTTGTTATCCCCCAATTCCCATAATAACTGACGAACCGATTCGATATACGGTAAGGATTCGATATCCCCTACTGTTCCACCAATTTCGGTAATCACTATATCATAATCGCCGGATTTACCCAGCAATTGCATACGTTCTTTAATTTCGTTCGTGATATGCGGAACAACCTGTACTGTTTTTCCTAAAAACTCACCACGACGTTCTTTTTCAATTACCGAAAGATAGACTCTACCGGTAGTTACGTTATTAGCCTGTGATGTCGGTACATTTAGAAAACGTTCGTAATGTCCTAAATCCAGGTCGGTTTCTGCCCCATCATCCGTTACATAACACTCGCCATGTTCGTAGGGATTTAATGTCCCCGGATCCACATTAATATAGGGATCGAATTTCTGGATCGTCGTTCGGTAACCTCTTGCCTGTAATAATTTAGCTAAAGAAGCTGCGATAATTCCTTTTCCTAAGGAAGAAGTCACACCTCCTGTAACAAAAATATATTTTGTCTGATTCATTGTGTTGTTGTTTGTTGTAGTTGTGTAAAAAACTTGGCAAAAGTACAATTATAAATTGAGAATTAATAACGGTACCCTGACAATTATTCGTTAATAAATCGGTTACGGTTTTGGGAAATTCCTTTTGATGTTTCGCACCAATTCTTCCAGTCCGTTTAATTTTAATTCGTATACCAACTGTAGTTGTTCGCCCAGTTGTCCTTTTGGAAAACCTTTATTGTGATACCATACGACATAGTATTCGGGTAGGTCGATAAGAAAACGCCCTTCGTATTTTCCAAAGGGCATTTTGGTATGCGCTAATTTTATTAGTAGTTCTTTTTGTTTATCCGGAAACATTATTCCCTTCCAATTTGAGAAATTGAACTTCTTCCAACCGGCATTTTCGGGTCTTCCCCATAATCGTTTCTTCCGCGATCACCGTCCAATACCATATAATATAACAGCACAAACGATCCAAACGGAATCAAACTAATCAGATACATCCATCCACTTTTATTCACATCATGTAGTCTTCTCGCTGTAACCGCCAGCGATGGAAGAAACGTCGCTAAAATATACAAGCCCAAAAGAGCAACACTTAACATACCGATCTCCCAAGATCCAATACCGATAGCAATGAAAAGTCCCATCCACAATGAAAACATAATGACAATGTGAAACAACATAAAATACCAATATTCAGAACGTCTGGCACGACCGGAAAAGGTAGCATAATTATCGATCATTACTTTTTTCCACCAGTCTAACATGTTGTAATCCTGTTCTTTTTTTATCATTATTTCCAGTTAAAGGTTATCACTTTTTTGATATCCGGGTTTAAACTCAAATACACCGGACAGGTTAATGCGGTTCTTTCCAAAATTGTTCTGGTTTTAGCATCGGCTTCGATATCCATATGGAAAATCACCTGGATTTCTGAAATTTTACGCGGTTCCGCTTGCATGATTTTGGTTACTTCGGCCGTCGATCCGGAAAAATCCACATCCATAGAACGAGCTTTAATTCCCATTACGGTAAACATACAACTTGCCAAAGCATTGGCTACTGTATCGGTTGGCGAGAACGCTTCCCCTTTTCCGTTGTTATCTACCGGCGCATCGGAAATAATTTCACTTCCGGATTGTAAATGGATAGACGATGTTCTTAAATCGCCCAGATAGGTTACTTTTGAGGTCATTATTTTGCTTCTTTAACAGTTAAATCGTCATTATAATTCATAATATACACACCGGTATTGTAGTAACCACCACCCAAACTGGTATAGTCAAATTTATTTTCCACCTGTTCGGAAGCATTTTCATTTACCGATTCTTTAAATCCGTTTTCCTGGAACATACGCACAATTACATCGAACGTTACATCGAAACCACGGGTTGCAAAACGGTTCGGGAAAATATTGTTTTTCTTTTTAAAGGTATTGGCAAAAACCAAAGCCTCCGGTGTTTCGTTATCTTTGGTTACCGACGGATACAATAAGCGTAGTTTCGTTAAACGACTCAACGGAATTTCATCAAAATCCAGAGTTTCGTTTTTCTCCAGCGTTACCAATTGTACCTGGAATTGCGACAAAGCACTTACCAAAATATTCAGTGAATTCAACACCAGTGTTTTGCTTTCGGTTTCCAGAATCACAAAATTCACTTTATCGGCTTCCATCAAACTTTTGATGTTTTCCAATGTCACAGCACCTTTTTCGTTTAATTCTGCCAATCGTACCGATGGGTAATTTTCTTTTAGAAATTGTCGTGAAGAACCTTTTTTCGGATCGACAATCGCAATAATGTTTCCGTTTTTAGATTGCATATAGTCGAACATCTTGCGTTTTACATCATCTGAATTCGGCATCGATTGAAAAAGATTCGAATAGGGTTTTCCTTTTTCATTCGACAATGGCGAAATCACCGGTGTATTGTACTGACTTAACAAGCTTGCGGTATTTTCCACATTCGACTGGAAAAATGGACCGATAACGGCATCGGTATTCGAAAAATTGTTTTTATCGATAACTGCCGCAACAGCCGAGTTGTTTTTTGTTTCTTTCGAATCAAAAATTCGAACCTTAACCGGTAATCCCAACGCACGCGCTGAGTCGATCGCTATTAAAGCACCGGCATAAAAATCCAGTGTCATGTTCAGGAATTTATCCGAACGCAAGCGTTCCTGAGTGGTACGAACCGAGTCGGATGCAATACGATCCAGATTAAACGGCATAAACAATACCAACTCTTTTTCGTTGTCTTTTTTCAGCGTTTTTACGATATCAACCGATACTTTATTAGCTTTAACGTCGTCAAATTTGGATGTATTCGGCATTTTCAGCTGCATTCCGGCTTTAACACCATCTTTTAATTCCGGATTTAATGCGATAAGCTGTTCTTCCGATAAACCGGACGATTTTGTCAAACGGTACATGGTTTCCTTTGGTTTTACCTCGTAGGTCATGTATTTGTTGTTTACAGCAACTTTTTCGATTTCTTTTTCTATGGTTTTCTGAACCGCCGGAACGTTTTTACTCAATCTAAGATTGTATCCGATTTCCAGATTCTCTTTGATCGCCGGGTTCAGGTCTTCCAGTTCCGAAACCGATAGTCCGTATTTTTTAGCGATACCAAATTTGGTTTCTTTGGCTTCAACTATATGGTACAAGGTTTTACCATTGGTTGATACAAGTGATTGTTTCACTTCCTGAACCGTATTTTTAACCGGCTCTTTGTCGGTTTTTGGCACGTTAATCGTTAACACCTGACCGATTTTCAATCCTTCTTTTTCAACAGACGGATTGCTTTTATAAATCGCTTCAATAGTGGTTCCGTATTTTTTTGCGATACCGTATACCCCTTCTTTTGGTTCTACCGTATGAGTGATGGTTTTAGTCGCAACCGCTTCTTTGACCTTATCTTTTACCACCTCTTTAAACGGTGCTTTTTTATCGTCTGCTTTAGCAGCAAGCATTTTGCCGACTCCTGTCGGAACCAGTATTTTCGTATTTTCCTTTAATCCGTTTTGCGAATCGGGATTCATCCGATAAATATCATAAGGCGTTACACTGTACTTCTTGGCAATCTGCACTACCGTTTCCCCTTTTTCTACCTTATGTTCGATGTAATTTTTGGTTTGCGCAAAGGCAACATTCGACAGGAACAATCCTGAAATTACAACAGTTACAAAATGTTTCATACTACTTTTTTTACGCGAATAAGTCGTTATAAAGTTAGAATTTTATAACGACTTATTCAGAATTTACTTTTCTTTTTATTCCCATTCAATAGTGGCCGGCGGTTTGGAGCTGATATCGTAAACAACCCGGTTTACCCCTTTCACTTTATTGATAATTTCGTTTGATATTTTCATTAGGAAATCATACGGCAAATGCACCCAGTCGGCCGTCATTCCATCAGTTGATTCCACCGCACGTAATGCCACCACTTTTTCATAGGTACGCTCGTCTCCCATAACTCCTACGCTATTTACAGGAAGGAGTATTGCGCCCGCCTGCCATACCTTATCATATAATCCGTGTGATTTTAAACCTTCGATAAAGATCGCATCCACATCTTGTAGAATCTGAACTTTTTCCGGTGTAATATCTCCTAAAATACGGATCGATAAACCTGGTCCCGGGAATGGGTGTCTTCCTAATAAATCCGGACTGATTCCCAATGTAGCACCTACTCTACGCACTTCGTCTTTAAACAACATTCGAAGTGGTTCTACGATTTGTAATTTCATATAATCCGGTAAACCACCCACATTATGGTGTGATTTAATTGTAGCCGATGGTCCTTTAACCGATACCGATTCGATTACATCCGGGTAAATCGTTCCCTGAGCCAGCCATTTTACATCTTCGATCAGATGGGCTTCATCGTCAAATACTTCAATGAACACGCGTCCGATTGTTTTACGTTTTAACTCCGGATCTTCAATTCCTGCCAATTCATTCAAAAAACGTGCCGAGGCGTCTACTCCTTTTACATTTAATCCCATTCCTTTGTATTGTTCCAATACACTTTCGAATTCATTTTTACGTAAAAGTCCGTTATTCACGAAGATACAGTATAGGTTTTCGCCGATTGCTTTATTTAACAATACGGCTGCCACGGTTGAGTCGACACCGCCAGAAAGTCCTAAAACAACCTTGTCACCTTTTATTTTTTCGCGCATTTCTTCTACGATTTCCTCTACAAAGGCTTTTGGCGTGAACGTTTGCGGTACTTCAGCAATTTTTACCAGGAAGTTTTCCAACATTTGTTTTCCGTCGGTTGAGTGATATACTTCCGGGTGGAACTGAATTGCATATGTTGTTTCACCATCAATACGGTAGGCTGCGTTTTCCACATCTTTGGTACTGGCCAGGCGTATACCGTTCGTTGGTAATTGTTTAATCGTATCGCTATGGCTCATCCAAACCTGACTGTTCAATGCTACTTCATCAAAGAACAATTCATCGTCTTTAACAAAAGATAGGTTGGCACGTCCGTATTCACGGATATTGGAAGGTGCTACTTCTCCACCACTAAAATGTGCCAGGTATTGTGCACCGTAACAAACGGCTAATAACGGCATTTTACCTCTGATTTGAGACAAATCAGGATGTGGAGCGTCTTCTGATCTTACGGAATACGGGCTACCGGAAAGGATAACCGCTTTATAACTTGATAAATCACCCGGAAAGTGATTGTAAGGAAAAATTTCGCAGAAAATATTTAATTCGCGAACTCTTCTCGCAATAAGCTGTGTGTATTGCGACCCGAAATCTAAAATAAGTACGTTGTGTTGCATGTGCAAAAATAGACAATTCTTGAAAATTGAAAAATTTAAACGATCGAAAAAATGTAAAGAAATCGTACTCAAATGATTACATAAACATTTTCACCTTATACCAGTCGTTTTCGATGTTAAACCTGACAGGTTTCGCAAACCTGTCAGGTATGAAAGTACTCCAAACACCCTATTACGGTTTAAAACGGAATGTCATTATAGTCGTAATCGGTGTCAAAACCCGACATTTTATTTCAGGTCCTTTTATTTTCAATATATTATATCTTATTAGTTATAAGCCTTATGATACAGTTCAATCCAAGCGGCTTTTTAATCCCTGATACCAATATTATAATATCTTTGGAAGACTTTCAGCATCACTTTGTTAATAGAATTTCATCCCAAACCCGACAAAGCATTTTTAAAAAATATGTTACCTATTCCAACGCTCTAAAGCGAACATTAAAAGTTACCTCTTTAAAACAATGGATTGACGGCTCTTTTGCTACAAACATCAATAATCCAAGAGATATCGACCTAATCACTTTTATTGATCTTAGCAAAAAAATAGAATTTGAAAAGGAATTACAGAATTTTGAAAAGGAAGCGGCTCTCAAAAAATATGGTGTAGATGCCTATATCCTAACCGTAATCCCTCAAGACCACGATAATTTATTCCTTTATAAAAGCGATAAAGCCTATTGGATGACTCTTTTCAGTAAAACAAAACGGGATAATTATGGACGAAAAAGTCCTAAAGGTTTTTTAGAAATACACTTTTAATCCGTAAAAAAACACTAAATTAGTACTATGAATAAAGCTAAACTATATAAAATCATCGATTTACTGGACGAAATTCGTATTGTAAACGAAATGATCCAGTTACATTTGAGTCATAATGATGTAGCTATGATGCTGGGACAATACCAACATAGAAAAAACAGATTGATTGAAGATTTAGCTTATGAATTGGGTCAAAATAATTCGAAAACAACAATTCTTACAGGTTTATAAATAAAAAACGGCTTCAATGAAGCCGTTTTTTATTTATGTAAGACACTTTACTAGTCTAAAGCGTAGTTGATCGTTACGTTTGCTGTTACTTCGATTTCACCGATAGCCAAAGTTTCTCTTGACATTTCCGTATCAGCCGACATTTTCATGGCCGCCATATACGGTCTTGGGTAATAGGTCGATGAATTATCAGATACTAAAATCGCTTTCCCCATTTTCTGGTTTAAAGCACCGGCATAATCCTGTGCTTTAGCTTTAGCATTCTGAACTGCTTTAACACGTGCCTGTGATTCGTATTCAGCTACTTTAGTCGATCTGAAATCCACTCCGTTGATTACATTGATACCGGAATCTACTAATCCTAACATCATCGTATCGTATTTAGACAAATCTTTTAAGGTAATAGAAATCGTCTGACTAGCTGTAAAGTAATGTTTTTTCTTTTCGTAATCGTACGTTTTGTTTAACTGAACCTGTTTGGTCTGAAAATCCGATTCCGGCAATTTTGCTTTTTTCAGGTATTTGATTACCGCATCAATTGCGATATCGTTTTTCTTTTTTACATCAGCGGCCTGATCACCGGTATTCTCCACTCCTACGTTGATAATCACATAGTCTGGGGTTACTTTAATTTTTCCTTCTCCGGAAACAATTATCTGAGGTTGTGTTTTCATTTCCTGTGCGTTTGTTGTAACGGTTGCCATAAATAAGGCTACTGCGAATACTGCTAATTTTTTCATTTTTGTGCTTTTAAAGTTAAATCGTATAAATCAAATGTGATGCCAAAATTTACAACTTCCCTGTTTTCGTCAGAAAAAACAGGATAATAATTGGTATGGCCAACAGGATTACCATTAGCGTATTTTCGGTTAACATTTCTGGTACTTTGGCAATTGTAATCACATAACCACCAATCGCGCCGCCAAAATGCGCTACGTGTCCGATATTATCGTTTTTGGCTTTCATCCCATAAATCGAATACAATAAATAACCAATTCCGAACAAATAGGCCGGAACCGGAATAATAAAATACAAGCCTAGCGTCATGTCCGGACGTAATAATATAGCCGAATACAATATTCCTGTTACGGCGCCCGAAGCACCAATCGCTCTGTAATAATAATCATCTTTATGAAAATACAACGTCAGTAAACTTCCGCACAGTAAACTTCCGATATAGATAATCAAAAACGAAAGCGTTCCCAAATCGTGTAGTACCACGGGTGCAAAAAAGAAAAGGGTTATCATGTTAAACGCCAGATGGGCAATATCGGCGTGTAGAAAAGAAGACGAAAACATTCTGATCTGTTCTCCGGCACGAATACTACCGATATGAAATTCGTATTTTCTAAAAAAAGCCGGATCGTTAAATCCTTTAAAACTTACGATTACATTAATCGCAATAATCACTAACAATACAGGATTCATGCTGCTCTATTATTTTCTTTGTGTAAAAATACACATTGTTTGTTTAGGTAATGTTAATTTGGAATGGTAAAAATATTTTTAAAAGGTATATTTGTAAAAAATAATTTAAAATGCAGTTTATACTCTATATAATAGCATACCCGTTTTTATGGTGTGTCTCTATGCTTCCTTTTCCTGTTTTTTATCTGCTTTCGGACTGTATTTATTTTATAGTATACCATGTTATCGGATATCGAAAAAAGACCGTGCGAAAAAATTTAGCCGATACTTTACCCCATTTATCGGAACAGGAACGCCGTCGTATTGAACGAAAGTTTTTCCAGCATATGTGTGATATGTTTTTAGAAATGGTAAAAACGATGACCATCTCAGAAGCCGAAATGAAAAAACGTTTTGTTTTCACCAATATCGAGCTGGTTCAGGAAATGGAGAAAAAAAACAAAAGTATTATTATGATGTGCGCACATTATGCCAGTTGGGAATGGCTGATCATTATCGATAAATACATTAATTTCCGAACATTTGCCGTTTACAAAAAAATACAAAACAAATATTTTGACAAACTAATCCGCGATATTCGCTCCCGTTTTAATTCTACCGTAATTGAAGCCAAAGAAACGGTTGATGCCATTCGTCGTAACGAGATCAATAATATAAAAGGGTTCTACGGATTTGCGAGTGATCAGTCGCCGCAATTACACCGTACGAATTATTTCGACACTTTTATGGGCATAAATGTACCGGTATTCACCGGTGCCGAAATGTTGGCCAAAAAACTGGATTTATCCTTGGTTTTTGTAAAAGTACAAAAGGTCAAAAGAGGTCATTATCAGGCTACTTTTGTTCCGTTATCTGAAAACCCAAAGGAAGTTCCGAATTATGAAATTACCTCGACATATTTACGAATGGTTGAAGCGCAAATTTACGAAGCTCCGGAATTTTATCTCTGGACACACAAACGCTGGAAACACCGCGACAAACAATCGGATCGATCGCCAAGAATTAAAAAAGCCCTGAATTAATCATCAGGGCTTTGTTTTTTATAGTTGAAACCAGTTTTCGACCATTTCTTTTTCGGAATGCAATGCTTGTTTATGCACAAACTCATTTGATTTTTTGTTGTATTCGTAATCCTTGCTCCATTCTTTATGATTCTCGGCTAACGCCTGTAAACTGTTACAAACATAGTCCACCTCATCGGTCGTCGTTGTTGGGTGAATGGACATTCTAATCCATCCCGGTTTTTCGATTAAGTCACCAGAAGTAATTTTATCGGTAAGATAATGCGATGTTTCCTGATCAACGTGTAACAGATAGTGTCCGTACGTACCGGCACAACTGCAACCGCCACGGGTTTGAATACCAAATTTATCGTTTAGTATTTTTACACCCAGATTAAAATGCAGTTCGTTGATATAAAACGAAACCACACCAAGGCGATCTTCGTGTTGTCCGGCCAGAATGTTAATATTCGGTACACTTTTTAAGCGGGCAAAAACCTGTTCGATAATTTCATGTTCGCGTTTCAGTATATTATCAATCCCCATTTGTTCTTTTAGCTTCACAGCTAAAGCGGTTTTGATTACCTGTAAAAAGCCGGGGGTACCACCATCTTCGCGTTCTTCGATATTATCCAGATATTTGTGTTCGCCCCAAGGATTCGTCCAACTCACTGTACCGCCACCCGGGCAGTCCGGGATCATATTTTTGTATAGTTTTTTATTAAATACCAACACACCCGACGTACCTGGTCCGCCCAGGAATTTGTGTGGCGACATAAAAATAGCGTCCAGATACCCTTCCGGATTATCGGCCGGATGCATGTCAATTTTTACATAAGGTGCCGAACAGGCAAAATCGACAAAACAAACACCATTGTATTCGTGGATCATTTTTGCGATTTCGTGATACGGTGTACGGATTCCCGTTACGTTAGAACAAGCCGTAACCGAAGCAATTTTTAATGTACGGTCTTTGTATTCTTCCAAGAGACTGCGGAAGCTATCCAGACAAATCAATCCCTGTTCGCAAGCCGGAATTACCTCCACTTTTGCAATGGTTTCCAGCCAGGATGTTTGGTTGGAATGGTGTTCCATATGCGAAATAAAAACAACCGGTTTTTTCTCGTCCGGTATCTGCGTGTATTTCTGTAAGTTTTCAGGAACTTTTAATCCCAAAATACGCTGAAACTTATTAATTACACCCGTCATTCCCGAACCATCAACAATTAGCACATCATCCTGATTGCTGTTTACATGTTTTTTGATAATATGTCGCGCTTCATGGTAAGCCATTGTCATGGCAGTTCCGGAAACCGTCGTTTCGGTATGTGTATTCGCGACAAAAGGACCAAAATCGTTAATCAGTTTTTCTTCGATCGGACGATACAAACGTCCACTGGCCGTCCAGTCGGTATAAATAATTTTTTGTTTTCCGAAAGGGGATTCGAATTCCTGATCAATTCCGATAATATTTTTTCGGAATTGTTGGAAGTACTGTTCTAATGTTGTGGGTTCCGTCGCTGTTGTTATCATTATAAAAACTATTGAAATGCAAATTTATAATTTATAACTACTAAAACTGTTAAAAATAACCTCGAAATAATCATAACTAAATTATAATCCTAAAAAAAGATGGAAGCCTTAACCTCCATCATTCCCCTTTTTAGAAATATATAACAGTGTGCGTCTACTTTTTCAGAACTTTTGCCCGGTTGTATTCGTAATTCATCTGCGCGATATTCAGTACCGATATACTCTGTGGGCATTCTACTTCGCAGGCTTCCGTATTCGAACAATGTCCGAAATCTTCATTGTCCATCTGATGCACCATATTGAGTACGCGATGTTCTCTTTCCTCTTTACCCTGCGGCAGTTTCGCCATATGCGAAATTTTAGCCGACGTAAACAAGGCTGCGCTTCCGTTTTTACAAGTCGCCACACAGGCTCCACATCCGATACAAGCAGCCGAATCGAAAGCAGATTCTGCTGTTTCGTGGTTTATCGGAATGCTATTGGCTTCCGGTGCTTGTCCGGTATTAACCGATACAAATCCGCCGGAAGCAATAATCCGGTCAAAAGCAGCACGATCGACTTTGAGGTCTTTTTTAACCGGAAAGGCTTTGGAACGAAATGGTTCGATCACAATTGTTTCCCCATCCTTAAATTCCCGCAAATGCAACTGACAAGTCGTGGTGTTTTTTAGCGGACCATGTGCCAGTCCGTTTATCATCACGCCACATTGTCCGCAGATTCCTTCCCGGCAATCGTGATCAAACTCAACGGGCATTTCATCCGAAAGCACTAGTTTTTCGTTAAGCGTATCCAACATTTCCAGGAACGACATATGCGGATTAACGTCTTCCAACCAATAATCGACCAGTTTTCCCTGTGTATTTTTATCTTTTTGTCTCCAAATTTTCAGGTGTAATTTCATAGTCCTTTCCCTTTAATTATTTGTAGCTTCTTACAATAGGTTTTACATTTTCGAATACCAATGGCTCTTTATGCAATGTAGGTTCATTATCTTTTCCACGCCATTCCCAGGCGGAAATAAACTGAAAATCAGCATCGTTTCGCATAGCTTCTCCGTCGGGTGTTTGGTATTCTTCGCGGAAATGTGCACCGCAGGATTCCTTCCGCGTTAAAGCGTCGTAGCACATCAATTCTCCTATTTCCAGATAATCGGCTACACGACCGGCTTTTTCCAGCTCGGCATTCATCGTATCGACCGTTCCCGGAATATGGACATTTTCGTAGAACTCGTTTCGCAACTTCCGGATTTCGGCAATTGCAAACTGTAAGCCCGATTCATTACGCGAAAGTCCACAATAATCATATAACAGCTTACCTAATGTTTTATGGTACTGATCGACCGTTTTAGTTCCTTTTGAATGGACAAAACGCTCCAACTGTTCTTTCACCTGCTTTTCGGCTTCGTCAAAAGCCGGATGATCCGTTGGAATTTTTCCGGTATGAATTTCACCCGAAAGGTAATTGGCCATCGTATACGGCGCTATAAAATACCCGTCGACTGAAGCTTGTAATAACGAATTCGCTCCCAGTCGGTTTGCCCCATGATCGGCAAAATTGGCTTCGCCCAAAGCAAAAAGCCCCGGAATGGTCGTCATCAGTTCATAATCGACCCACAATCCGCCCATCGAAAAATGCGCTGCCGGCGAAATCATCATCGGTTCTTTATAGGCATCGATCCCGGTAATTTTCCGATACATATCGAACAGGTTTCCGTATTTCTCTTTGATTTTAGCCACACCCTGTTCCCGGATTGCTTTGGAAAAATCCAGATAAACCGCATTTTTTAACGCGCCTACGCCAAATCCTGCATCGATCCGTTCTTTCGCTGCGCGGGACGAAATATCCCTTGGCGCCAGATTTCCAAAAGCCGGATAACGCCGTTCGAGGTAATAATCGCGTTCTTCCTCCGGAATGGCATTGGCTTCACGCTGTTCGTTTTCTCGTAACGGTACCCATATCCGCCCGTCATTCCGCAGGGATTCCGACATTAACGTCAGTTTCGATTGGTAATCACCCGATTGTGGCAATGATGTCGGATGAATTTGTGTCCAACTCGGACTCGCCATCAGGGCGCCTTTTTTATGTGCTCTCCAAATCGCCGAACCGTTGCATCCCATTGCCAACGTCGACAAATAATAAATTTTACCAAATCCGCCGGTAGCCAGCACCACCGCATGCGCTGCATGTCTTTCGATTTCTCCGGTATCCAAGTTTCTCACAATAATGCCCCTCGCCTTTCCATCGATCACCACCAAATCGAGCATTTCATGACGGGTAAACAATTGCACCGTTTTTTTATGTACCTGGCGCATCAATGCCTGATAGGCTCCAATTAATAATTGCTGACCTGTTTGACCGCGGGCATAAAACGTCCGACTCACCTGTACGCCACCAAAAGAACGATTGTTCAGGTAACCACCATACTCCCGACCAAACGGAACGCCTTGTGCTACGGCCTGATCGATCAGATTTAGCGAACATTCCGCCATACGATATACATTGGCTTCACGGGCTCTGAAATCGCCTCCTTTTAAGGTATCAACAAACATCCGGTACACACTATCGCCATCGTTTTTATAATTTTTAGCCGCATTGACACCACCCTGAGCCGCAACAGAATGTGCTCGTCGCGCACTATCCTGAAAGCAAAACGATTTTACATTATAGCCCATTTCGCCCAACGAAGCGGCAATAGAACTTCCCGCCAATCCGGTTCCCACCACAATCACATCGATTTTTTTACGGTTGGCCGGATTGACCAGTTTGGCATTCTTTTTATAATTGGACCATTTTTCTTCGAGCGGTCCTCCCGGTATTTTAGCATCCATATTCATATCCCATCATTTTTTATTTAGCATTTAGAAAGTAGACATACACCGGAATAATGGCAAATCCAAGGCTAATCATCAGCGAATAACCGATTCCGAAATAGCGGATCCATCGTACAAACTTGGGATGAAATACACCCAAAGTCCGGATAGCACTGAAAAAACCATGCAAAAGATGATACCCCAATGCGATCATCGCTATCACATAGATCACTACATACCATCCTTCCTGATAGGTTGTTACCACCAGCGTGTACAGGTCTTTATTACCGTTGGCATCCATTGGTAACACTCCGAATTTATATTCGTACCAGAAATTTTTAAAATGAATGATCAGAAAAACTAATAAAACCGTTCCCAACATACCCATATTCCGACTGTACCATTTACTGGCTCTACCGCGGTTATCCGTTTTATAACTTCCGCCCGACTGTTTGTTTTTCATCGTAATTACCAAAGCGTACAGCGCATGGAGAATAATGGACGCGTAGAGCACGTAGGACACCATTTTGATAAACAGATTTCCCGATAGAAAATGCGAATAGGCGTTAAACTGTAATTGTGCTGTTTTGGCCGGTAGGAACAGTTGCAGATTTCCCAAAAGATGAATGATCAGAAAGAAACACAAAAACAACCCCGTCAGGCACATCAAAATTTTTCTTGTAAGTGATTGCATGCTATATTCTTTTAAATTAATAGTAACCAATAATTTTCATCCATAGTCCGCCAATGGTCATATAGATGAGTAGTAAGATCAAACCGGTTTCGAGTCCGCGGAGCCACCAATTTTTCAAATCGACATAACCGCTTCCGAAGAATACCGGCGCCGGCCCGTGACCGTAATGTGTTAATGTTCCGTATAAAGACCCGATAAAACCCAACATAAAAGCCAGTAAAAGTCCCGGAATACCCATCGAAACACCTACGCCTAGCAAAGCCGCATACATCGCTGCCACATGCGCCGTAGCACTCGCAAACAAATAATGACTGAAAAAATAAACCAGAATGATCACCGGAAAGGCAATCTGCCAGCTTAAATCGCCAATCTGTACTTTTACCAGGTTACTAAACCATCCGATAAAACCCAATTCATTTAGCGAACTGGCCATCATTACCAAAACCGAAAACCAAACAATCGTATCCCAGGCTCCTTTTTCCGATTTAATATCTTCCCAGGTCAATACAGACGTCAGTAATAGCATAATCAAACCGATAAAAGCCGTTGTTGTTGCATCAATTGAAAATAAATCTCCGGTGATCCATAAAAACAACAAAATGAAGAACGCCAGTAACATTAGCCATTCGTTACGGGTAACCGGTCCCATTTCCGTTAGTTTTTTGGCGGCCATTTGCGGTGCATCGCCAGTTTTCTTTAATTCGGGCGGATATAATTTATACAACACGAACGGAATCACAAAAAAAGAAACCAATCCCGGGATAATGGCCGCAATAGCCCACGACATCCAGGAAATTGTAATCCCCAGATCGGCTGCAAACTTCTGACACATCGGATTACTGGCCGTTCCGGTTAAAAACATAGACGACGCGATTAGGTTCATATTATAACTGTTTAGCGTTAGGTAGGACCCCAATTTGCGGTGCGTCTCCGGTTTATCGGGTTCGGAGCCAAAACTAATAGCCATCGATTTCATAATCGGATAAATGATCCCCCCACCACGCGCCGTATTACTCGGAATAGCCGGTGCCAGACACAAATCGGCCAGTCCCAATCCATAGGCTAATCCGAGGGAGCTTTTTCCGAAAATCCGGATAAACAAAAAGGCAATACGGTTTCCCAATCCGGTTTTAATAAACCCACGGGCGATAAAAAACGAAATTCCGATAAGCCAGATGACTTTATCGCCAAACCCTCTTAGTGCCAATGTAATGGATTTACCGGCTTCACCCGGTGCCAACACCTGCGAAAATGCCGTGATCCCGATGGCAATCATACACATCGTTCCCATTGGAGCCGCCTTTAGTATGATTCCTAAAATAGTGGCTACAAAAATGGCAAATAAATGCCATGCCTCAGGAGTAACGCCATCCGGTTGCGGAATCAGCCATAAAGCAATACCGGCAGCCAAAGTGATCAAAACCCTGGTAATGTTAACTTCTTTCATGGGGAGCAGTTTTATATTAATATTTTTTAAAGGCGACTCTGTACCTGTAGTAGCAACAGGTTATTGTTATGCGTAGTCGTATCGTCTATCGTGTGCTTAAAACGATCGATTTGTAATCCCAACTGAATCCGGGCACCATAATCTTTCAGGAATTCGAATCCAAGCATCGGCACAAGTGTCTGCCGAACATTGGAATTGATTCGGAAATTGGAATCCATATATTCATAACGACAGGAAAACTCGATTGCACTCAGTTTTTTATATTTGATTTCGTACCGTAGATTGGGCAGAAAATAAAAACCGCGTATCTGGTAATTACTGATATACGGTGTGCGTTCGTCTGCTGGTAGTGAAAAATACAGATTGTGATTAATGGCTTGTTTGGCTTCCATTTGGGTTTCGAAAAACAAGCGATCTGTGAGTTGAAAATCAGCCGTGATATCGGCACCAAAAGCGTATACTTCTTTTTTAAAAACCTCGCCAAGTCCTGCGTTTAATCCAAAGTTGACATTGTTCTTCTTAGACAATCCCATTACAATCCGGGTCGAATATTGTTTCCCGTTATCTTTGTCCATTTCCTGGTTCCTGCCATTTCCGTTTACCACCGAAAAAGAATACGTTATCGGTAAAGTCCCTATATTTACCGCACCACTTAATGCAGCACCAATCTGGAAGCTTGTCCAGCCATTTTTCCCGAATTCATAATACTGATTCGAAAAATCCATTGATTTGATAATATCAACCGGATAGGTCTCTTCAATACCAAACCAGGGACGAAATTGGCCAACGGTAATCGCAAAATAGTTATTAAACGTATATTTGAGGTAGGCGTTTTCGAGTACTTTGTTTTTGGGATCCGATTTAAAGTCGGCCAGATTTACCAGAGCTACGACTTCCGTTCTTTCGGATATTTTGGCTCTGACCTGTGCCCGCATTCTTTTAATATCGAACGAATTTTGGGTAACATTGCCATCGGAATGGTGTAAACCATTTACGTCCACATTATCGGTAAGTCCTACCAGATAACGTGCCTGAAATAGGCCTTTAAACTGAACTTGTGGGTATTTTACCGGAGCAACAACCGGAACCGGAGCTGGCGGTATTTTTAAGCTATCGGTATTTTGAGCCAGCAGGTTATAGGGCAGCAAAAAAAGAAATAAAGCTTTGGCTAGTAATACGTTAACAATTTTATTATTCATAGTGACGAATTTAGAGCCTCGTAGGTATTAGGTATTTACCTTACAATGGAAATTGTTATCACTATAAAATTAACAAAAAAATTATAAAAAAATACCTTACAAAATATTTTTTTCAATTTTAAATACAAGTTGTTAAAAACACAACATTTCGTTAACAAGAAGTCAATCGAAACGTCTGAAGTTCAAAAAAAGTAAAAGTTAGTGGAGTACTTCAACAACCGTAAGTCGGTTTCCGTATAAATCTTTACAGTGAAAAAACTTACTTTCGGGTGTAACGGTGAGTCCTTCGATAATTTCGACCGTATTGGTCTTAACATAATGGTAAAGGTCTTCACAATTATCGGTATAAATTACAATGGTGGGCTGGCCACCGGTTTGGTGACCAATACGTTCCGACTGGGTCGCATCATCAGCTTTAAGCAACCATAGTCCAACGGTAGTATTATCGGAAAAACCAATATGAACATAGCGTTGTCCGTCTGGCATAGTCTCGTCGTAAAGTTTTCTGCAGAAAAAATTTTTGCGATAGAAATCAAATGCTTTGTCGTAATCTTCCACTAAGAGAATTACCCTTCCCAAACTGACTTTCATAATTACTTGCGTTTTAAACGGTCTTCTAAATATAACGAGGTCTCATTGTTAATACTGTGATAGGTATTCTTTGTTTGTTCCTCCAGTCGGTCGGTAAACAAAATACCGTTCAGATGATCGGTTTCATGCTGGAAAATCACTGCTGTAAAGCCTTCGATAATTTCCTCCTGCTTCACACCTTTAATATCCTGATAGGACAATCGGATCGTATAATTGCGGAATACATCGCCACTTCGATCCGGAATCGACAAACAGCCTTCATTTCCTTTTCGAAGCAATTTGGAACGCCAGATAATCACCGGATTGATATAGGCTTCAAATGGTTCTCCGCTTTTATCAAACCGCTGAACCCAGATTACATTTCGATTAATTCCAACCTGAGGTGCGGCGATTCCTACCCCACCATCTTCCGGATCCGTAACCGCCAGATACATTCTTTCCAGTAGTACTGTCAAATCTTTGTCGTTGGGATTTATATCTTTTGATACCGATTGTAGTATGCTCAACTCCGAAGGTTCCGTTATCTGAATAACCTTCATTTTCTGTTTTCTGTCACCGGAATAGATACGAGCTTTTTCTTCTTTTGTAAAATGTTGCGCCATAGAAGTCATACTAACAAAAGTAAATAACAATAGGTATATTTTTTTCATTTCTAAATTTAAGACATTATTTTTACCGGTAACAAAGATTTAAAATTAATCGGATTCCGGCAAATCACAATCATTTTGACGATAAATAGCAATATAAAAGGGTTATACAGACCTATCCAGCCTACCATACAGCCCACTTCTGATGGTGTGAGCTATCGGGAATTTCCGCCCGATACCAGGCTTTCCGCTTATATTTATTGCTACTGGCAATTGAAAACCAATCAGAAACTTCAGGATGAATTCAGCTATCAGGTAATCGCAGACGGTTGTATGGATATTTATTTTGAACCCAATAATCCTTCAGAAGCTTATATTAGCGGATTTAGTGCACATTGCACTGAATTTCCATTGGGAAAAACATTCCATTATATTGGTATTCGTTTTTACCCGGCCATGTTCCCGCTTCTTTTTCAGATTGATGCTTCCGAACTATCCCATCGTTACGAATTACTACAATTGGTTTTACCGGAAAAAGCCAACTATTTCAAAATGTATTTTACCCCCGGTCAGGATACCAAAACCATTAAACGCCAACTGGATCATTACTACCTGAACCGGATCAATCGTACGGCGCTACAACCCGATTTTCGCTTTTTTAGTGCCATCAACAACATCTTTACAAAATCCGGGAATCTGAATCTCGAAACGGAACTTGAAGCTGGCATCAGTCCGCGGCAATTACGCCGTTTGTCCCATTATTACTTAGGTGATTCTACAAAGACATTTTGTAAGGTCATACGCTTTCAAAACGCAATACGACAGCATTTCGATTCGAATAGTCCTAATGATTATTCTTTTTTGGATTATGGTTATTACGATCAGGCTCATTTTATCCGGGAATTCAAAAGCATGTATGGTCGTACTCCTAAAAATGCTATAAAAAAATAAAATTTTAGAACCGACATTGCGATTGTCCGTTTTTTACAATTTTTTCTTCATTTAGTAACAGAACTTTGTTTTCAAAATTTAAAACAACAATCATGAAATTCAACTTTGGCATTATCACGACAAAACTTGCAGAAAGTAAAGCTTTTTACACTTCTGTATTAGGCTTTGGAATAACATTCGAAAACGATTTTTACCTGTTGTTACATAGCCCGGACGGTTTTTTCGAAGTCAGTTTTTTAATTCCGAACCATCCGTCACAACAACCATTATTCCAGTCGGTATTTACTGGTAGCGGTATGTATCTTACTATTGAAGTTGACAATGTAGACAGTGTTTATCAGGACATGCTTTTCAAAAACATTCCTATCGAAATCGGATTACGGGACGAGCCCTGGGGCGACCGACATTTCGCTATCAAGGATCCAAACGGAATCGGAATTGATATTGTTACCTACTCCGGTTCCTAAAAACCCGTATATTTTTTGTAACTTTATAAGTCAAAATTACTTGTAATGCGCGCACATAACTACAAAACCGTTGGTGAATTCGAACCACAGGAATCCGTTTTACTGATATGGCCATTGGTACAATATGCCACTGCTTCCAAAGAATATGACATCGAAGCGGTAACCATTTCCATTATTTCACATTTATTGGACCATGTAGCCATTATCGTTTCCTGTTATGACGAAGCCGCCAAAGAACGCGCGATGCAGGAATTGAAGAATCACACGATTGACTGTGAAAAAATCAGTTTCATGGTTTTCCCGTCCGATTTTATTTACCCGCGGGATTTCGGAGCCGAAATATTGATAAATGAAAAAGGCGAACGCGCTGTAGTTGACTTTAATTTCGATTCCTACGGTATTTTTCCCAACAACCATCCGATTTCCAAAAAGATGGAAGAATTTGACCGGGTTCATGCTAAATTTATCGATATCGAAGGTTTGATTTTTACGCGATTAACCAGTGAAGGCGGTGATCGGGAATTTAACGGAAATGGCATTTTGATCACCATTGAAGATACTGAAGTTACAAAACGCAACAAAGGCTGGACCAAAGAACAGGTTGAAGATGAATTCAAACGGATTTTTAACCTCGATAAAGTAATCTGGTTACCCTATGCCACTTATGACGACGAAGATATGCATGCCGGCCCCATTCCAGACGAAAACGGAGCGTTTCTCGCCTATCGTTCGGCTTCGGCAAACGGTCATATCGACGAAATGTGCCGTTTTGTAGGCCGGGATACTATCCTACTGGCACATATTACAACAGAAGAAGCCTTACAAAGTCCGATTCATGCCTTAAATAAAGAACGACTAGATTTGGCCTATACCATATTGCAAAAAGAAACCGATCAAAACGGAAACCCATTTAACATCATTCAAATGCCGGTTCCGGAACCCATTTATATTACCGTTAAAGAAGGTGACAACATTTATGAAAATTATCATTTCCCTTATGATTTACTTCACGGTAAACTCAAAGACGGAAGTCCGTTTCCACAGGAACGTATGAAAGTACTACCAGCGTTGAGTTATTGTAATTTCCTGATCACCAACAATCTGGTTATCGCTCAAAAATACTATCGCGAAGGTATGCCGTATATCATAAAGGAAAAAGATGAAACCGCTCTGACCATTTTAAAAAACATATTCCCGGATCGGAAAGTCATCGCAATCGACAGTATCGCCCTGAATTTATGTGGTGGCGGTATTCATTGTCATACGCGCAATGTACCAAAAGTCAATCCGAAATAATCGCTATACAATTGCAGCAACATCGTCGCAAAATTTATACATAAATTAACACCTTTCAGCACCACAATTCTGACGTAAAAGGTTAAATTTGAATGATGACCGATTTGCAAACTTCAATTATGTCCATCCGTAAAGCTACTTTAGCCGACAGCACCAAAATACAGAATTTACTAAAACAAATGGATTATCCCGATACCGGAAATTTTATCCTGAAAAAATTAGAAATCCTACTGTCGCATCCCGATGCGGTTTTATTCGTTTATGAAGAAGCCAACAAAGTACTCGCTTTTATTTCGATTCATTTTATCCCACAATTAGCCCTTGAAGGCGATTTTGCACGGATCTGTTATTTTGCCGTAGACGAAACCGCCCGTAGTAAAGGTATCGGTAAAGAAATGGAAGCCTTTTGTGTGGCATTGGCACGGGAACGAAACTGTGATCGGATCGAATTGCATTCTCATTCCAGAAGAACCGAAGCACACCGGTTTTATGACCGACAAGGGTATACCGAGGTGCCTAAATATTTAGTAAAATCGCTTAAATCATAATACTATATGAAACAACGCTTATTAGTGGATATGGACGGCGTCCTGGCCGATATATATGCCCAATTGATCGAATTCGAATACCAGGAACTTGGCATCCGCCAATCTTACGAAAAAATGAATGGAACATCAGAAGTCGACACTTTTAAAAATGCTTTAGAATATATTTTTAGTGATGGTTTTTTTAGAAACCTACCGGTTATGGAAGGTAGTATCGAAGTAATGCGACAACTCAATGAGAAATACGAACTGTTTATTGTGAGCGCTGCTATGGAATTTCCCAAAAGCCTTACGGACAAATTCTATTGGTTGGAAGAACATTTTCCATTTCTCCACTGGAAACAAATCGTGATGTGTGGTTCAAAAACGGTTATAAAAGGGGACATTATGATCGATGATCATTTTAAAAATCTGGATTATTTTGACGGAAAAACCCTGTTGTTTTCCCAGCCGCATAATAGTTCCGGAAATACAAAAAATCATACGCGTGTAGATAGTTGGTCGGATGTTGCAAAAATTTTGTTGTAAAATACTTAAACTATCACCATAATTAGCTTTTTGCAACCACTTATCTTTGTTTAGTAAAACTTTAAAAATCAAAGCAATGGCTCAAAAAATAGTACTTGTAACCGGTGGAAGCCGCGGACTTGGCAAAAATATGGTACTGCAACTGGCCCAAAAAGGACTGGATGTTGTACTAACCTATAACAGTAAAAAAGAAGAAGCCCTTGAGGTTGTAACAGAAATCGAACAATACGGTCGGAAAGCCGCTGCCGTTCAGCTAAATGTATCTGATATCGCATCGTTTGACGCTTTTTGGATAACCGTTCAGCAGACTTTAAAAACCCATTTTCAAGCGGATCATTTTGATTATCTGGTCAATAATGCCGGAATTGGTATTCACGCTTCTTTTGAAGCCACTACCGAAGAACAGTTTGATACCTTAATGGGAATTCAGTTTAAAGGTCCGTTTTTCCTTACTCAAAAAGCCTTACCACTTATGGCTAACGGCGGTGGTATTGTAAATATTTCGACCGGGCTGGCACGATTTTCGTTTCCGGGTTATGCCGCTTATGCTTCGATGAAAGGTGCCATTGAAACTCTAACCAAATACCAGGCTAAAGAATTAGGTTTCCGAGGAATCCGCGTGAATGTGGTGGCTCCGGGTGCTATCGAAACCGATTTTGGTGGCGGTGTGGTTCGCGATAATGCCGAAATGAACAAAAATATTGCTGCGGCAACTGCGTTAGGTCGTGTTGGTTTGCCAGACGATATTGGCGGTGTAGTTGCTTTCCTTTGTACCGATGACGCACGTTGGATTAACGCACAACGTATTGAAGTTTCCGGAGGAATGATGTTGTAAAAACAAAGGACATTGCTCCTAAAAAATAAAACCTGTCCGTTTGAGTGAACAGGTTTTATTTTTTATAATTCTGTTTTTTTTTATTAGATACCGGCGATTTCTTTAATCTCATCAATAATTCGCAACGCCAGTTTATCGGCTTGTTCCTGAGTAGGTGCCTCCGTATAAATTCGAATAATCGGTTCCGTATTTGACTTTCTCAAATGTACCCAATCTTCCGCGAAATCGATTTTCACCCCATCAACCGTCGAAATATTCTCCTGTTGGTATTTTGCCGTCATGGTTTTTAAAATCGCATCGACATCAATTTGTGGCGTTAACTCGATTTTATTTTTACTCATAAAATACTGCGGATAACCGGCTCTTAACTCGGCTACCGATTGCTCTTGTCCGGCCAGATAGGTCAGGAATAAAGCGACACCCACCAAAGCATCACGTCCGTAGTGTGCTTCCGGATAAATAATACCACCATTACCTTCACCACCAATAATCGCGTTATTCTTTTTCATCAGTTCCACCACGTTCACCTCTCCCACCGCGCTGGCTTCGTAGGTTCCGTTGTGTTTATTCGTAATATCGCGCAAAGCTCTTGACGACGACATATTCGAAACGGTATTTCCAGGTGTACGACGCAATACATAATCGGCCACGGCTACCAGTGTATATTCTTCACCAAACATTTCTCCGTCATTCGAAATAAACGCCAATCGGTCTACATCCGGATCTACTACAATACCGAAATCGGCTTGTTCTTTTACCACCAATTCGCAGATATCGCCCAGATGCTCCTTTAATGGCTCCGGATTGTGAGGAAAATGACCATTTGGTTCGCAATACAAACGTACCACTTCCACGCCCATTTGCTCCAGTAATTTTGGAATGATAATTCCTCCCGAGGAATTCACACCATCGACCACCACTTTGTATTTTTTCTTTTTTACCGCTTCGGCATCCACCAATGCTAAATTCAATACCTCATCGATATGAATGTCCATATAGGCATCGTTTTCGGTAATCGTTCCCAAATGATCCACATCCGAAAAATCGAACGCTTCACTTTCGGCAATTTCCAGAATTTTAGCACCATCGGCACCATTTAAAAATTCGCCTTTATCATTTAATAATTTTAGCGCATTCCATTGTTTCGGGTTATGCGAAGCCGTTAGAATGATTCCGCCATCGGCTTTTTCCAACGGAACGGCAACTTCTACAGTTGGCGTAGTCGATAATCCCAAATCGATCACATCGATCCCAAGTCCTATCAGTGTATTGACAACGAGATTGTGAATCATCGGGCCGGAAATCCGGGCATCGCGACCAATCACAACGGTTAATTTTTCCTTATTGCTATTTTGTTTTAAAAACGTTCCATAGGCGGAAGCGAATTTTACTGCATCCACAGGTGTTAGGTTATCACCCGTTTTTCCTCCTATTGTTCCTCGAATACCGGAAATCGATTTTATCAGTGTCATATATGCTATTGGGGATTAAAAATTCAAATTCATCACAAATATAAAAAGTTGTCGGCGTAGTACCCTATTCTAATTCTTTTTTATTTTATTCTAAAATAATTACACCGGTTGAATCCGGTAAAACCTTCCCTTTTTCGATACTGCTTTTAAAAAAGTTATCGTTACATTTACAAACCAGAGTCTACAATGACTGAAATGTAAACACTAATGAACTTTTTAGCCCATATCTATTTATCCGGAGATGATGATCTGATTAAGATTGGCAACTTTATGGCCGACGGAATCCGCGGTAACGATTACCGAAACTTTAACCCGGATATTCAAAAAGGCATACTGTTACACCGCGCGATCGATACCTTTACCGATACGCATCCGATTTTCAGAAAAAGTAAACACCGACTGCATGAAGCCTACGGCCATTATTCCGGTGTGATTATGGATGTATTTTATGATCATTTCCTAGCTAAAAACTGGGATCGCTATTCCGAAACACCTCTGGAAACCTATGTTGCGGCATTTTATTCCTCTTTAAAGGAGCATTATGATTTGCTAACCGAAAAAACCAAAGGACTAATGCCGTATATGATTGAACGAAACTGGCTGGTGAGTTACGCCTCAATAGATGGTATTGCGACCATACTTTTCCAAATGGATCAGCGTACAAAAAACCGTTCCCGTATGCAATATTCCGTACGGGAATTACAGGAATATTATGTCAACTTTGAAATCGAATTTACCCTTTTCTTTGACGAAATAAAACAATTTGCAACCGATAAATTAGCGGAAATTACGCATGACTTTTCTAACTGATCTTACACAAGCTTTCCGCGAAAATGCTTCGGCAGACAATGCCGGACCTATGGAAGCCTATATGAAACATCATTTTCAATTTTACGGCATCAAAGCGCCTTTGCGAAAACAGATTACCAAACAAATCTGGTCGCTGCATAAAACCGAAGTCAAAAACAATGCCCGTGAAATTGGTTTAACACTCTTACAGCAACAACAACGAGAGTTTCATTATGCCGCTATGGAAATACTGGAAAAGGAATTGCGCGGAAAATTTGTAAAAACCGATATCGAGCTGATCGAAAAAACCTTAACCACTGATTCATGGTGGGATACCGTCGATTTTCTTGCCAAATACCTGTTAGGCAATTACCTGACCCAATTTCCGGAAGAAACTGACACTGTGATTAGTCGGTTTTCCGATTCCGACAATATGTGGTTAAACCGATCGGCTATACTTTTTCAACTGGGTTATAAAAGCAAAACCGACGCAGCCTTATTGTTTGCCTTATGCGAAAAACATTCCGGTTCGGGTGAATTTTTTATCCAAAAAGCAATTGGCTGGGCACTGCGGGAATATGCGAAAACGGACCCAAAAGCCGTTATAAAATTTGTTTCGGAAACCACTTTAAAACCATTAAGCAATCGGGAAGCTTTAAAAAATTTATAACATTTTTAAAATGATACTGGTTCAAAAGGCGTAATTTAGCAGTTTAAAGTTTCCATAACGGATCACAAAAACATTCCTACAATGCCGAATAAAAACGTATCGCCTATAACCCTCTTTTTGCGAAAAAACTTAAAGCGTTTAGAAGCCACGTTATTTTTTCTAAAAGCCATTTTAAACAACCGGCAGTTTATTTATTTATCCTGTATTTTAGTGGCTTTATCCTCAGCTTTGGCGGTAATCGTACTAAAAACGTTTGCACACTCAGTATTCCGTTTTGCAAATTATATCGACAACATACTTCACTTACCCTATAGTAACAGTATCCTGCCAATCGTCGGGATTTTACTGACTGCTTTTGTGATCAAAAAATTTCTGGACGGAAGTATCGAAAAAGGTACGTCCCAGATTATGATTGCCGTGGCAAAAAAATCGGGTATCATGCCCCGAAAACAGATGTATGCGCAGATCATCACGAGTTCCCTCACGGTAGGCTTGGGAGGATCGGCCGGATTGGAGTCACCGATTACCATTACCGGAGCAGCTTTCGGATCGAACTATGCGCAAAAATACCGTCTGAATTACAAAGACCGGACGCTTTTATTAGCCTGTGGTGTGGCCGCTGGTATTGCCGCTGCATTTAACGCACCCATTGCCGGTGTATTGTTTGCCATTGAAGTGATTCTGGCCGATATGAGTGTCACCGCTTTTATCCCGATCATGATTTCAGCCGCAACCGGATCATTAGTGACCAATGTACTTTTAAAAGAAGACATCCTGTTATCCTTCCACCAACAACTCTCTTTCGATTATCACAATATCCCGTATTATATTGCTATTGGAATTTTTGCCGGACTGGTATCCGTTTACCACGCCCGGACGTTCCGAAAGGTGGAACATTTTTTCGATCGCTATAAAAACAAAACCTATAAAAAAGCATTGATCGGTGCTTCGGCGCTAGCCATACTGATTTTCTTTTTTCCGACACTCTTTGGTGAAGGATATGAAAGCATCAAAATACTATCGAACGGAAACCCAAGCAAAATACTCGAAAACACCCTTTTAAATTCGTTTAAAGACAATGATATTATTCTGTTGGTGTTTGTTGGTGCGACGATGTTTCTAAAGGTTTTTGCCACCGGACTTACGTTAGGAAGCGGCGGAAACGGTGGTAACTTTGCTCCTTCCCTTTTTGTAGGTTCCTATCTGGGCTTTTTCGTAGCGAAGTTTTTTAGTTTAATCGGATTGTCGGACAACCTTCCGGTTAGCAATTTTACCATTGTCGGAATGGCAGGCGTTTTAAGTGGACTATTCCATGCACCGTTAACCGCGATTTTCCTTATTGCCGAAATCACCGGTGGTTACGGTTTAATGGTTCCGTTATTGATCGTTTCGTCTATCAGTTTTGCGATTACCAAAAAAATGGAAATTCATTCGATGGACATTAAAAATCTGGCCGATAAAGGTCAGGTATTTACCAGTGATAAAGATAAAAACATTCTTTCCTCGATTGACCTGTCAAAGCATATTCGCAATGATTTTACAACGATTACTTCCGATTCGAAACTGGAAAATATTGTCGATTTACTTTCGAATACACGACAGACGCTTTTTCCGATACTAAACGAAAAAGAAGAACTAACCGGTGTGATTAATTTTGATTCCATCCGAAATATTATTTTCAAACCTTTTCAAATCAAATACACCTCCTTACAGGATGTAACCGAAAAACCCGAAGCCGTGATCTGTTATGACGAAATCATGGAAACGGTAATGGACAAATTCGAGACCTATCATACCGACATCCTTTTTGTTTTAAAAGACAACAAATACCTGGGGTATATTTCCAAAATTGAAGTACTCGAAAGCTATCGTGAAAAGTTAAAAGACATGCGAATCGAATAATCGCCGATTATCGCAATAAAACTCATCATTATTTCCCCGATCATCAGAAGATTTTACAGAACGTTTACAACTAAAAAAACTTTCGTTCCGGGTTCTTTATAAGAATAGTTATCTATTGGGAATCAAATACTTTTTAGTTTGGTTTCGCGGTCTGATCCTAACTTTTCACTATTAAAAAATAACAAAAATTTCTTTCTTCGGGACGTCTCAAATCGCGCTCAAAACAGTACCTTTGCGTTTTGCTCGATTTTTTATGCTAAACACAGAAGAAACTATTGAAGTATTAGGCGCAAGAGCGCATAATTTAAAGAATATTGACGTTGTGATTCCGCGGGAGAAACTGGTTGTAATTACCGGTTTATCCGGCTCCGGAAAATCATCGCTGGCTTTCGATACCATTTATGCCGAAGGACAGCGCCGTTACATTGAAACTTTTTCTGCGTATGCCCGCCAATTTCTGGGTGGACTGGAACGTCCGGATGTGGATAAAATTGACGGTCTTTCGCCGGTAATTGCCATTGAGCAGAAAACAACCAGTAAAAGTCCGCGTTCTACCGTAGGAACCATTACCGAGATTTACGATTTTCTTCGTTTATTTTATGCCCGTGCCGGGGAAGCCTACAGTTACAACACCGGTGAAAAAATGGTGAGCTACAGTGATGAGCAAATTAAAGAACTGATTTTTGAAAACTTCAACGGAAAGCGCATCAATATTCTGGCACCGGTTATCCGATCCCGAAAAGGACACTACCGTGAATTGTTTGAACAAATTTCCAAACAGGGCTTTGTTAAAGTCCGCGTAGACGGAGAAATCCGCGATCTGGAATTCGGTATGAAAGTTGACCGTTATAAAACCCACGATATCGAAATTGTAATCGACCGTATGCTAATCGAAAATACGGAAGACAACGACAAAAGACTGACCGAAAGTATTAAAACTGCCATGTATCACGGAGAGGATATCATGATGGTAATCGAACAGGAAAGTCAGGAAGTTCGCTTTTTTAGCCGAAACCTCATGTGTCCGTCGACCGGGATTTCGTATCCGAATCCGGAACCGAACAACTTTTCGTTTAACTCGCCAAAAGGCGCTTGCGAACATTGTAACGGACTGGGATTGGTGAGTGAAGTGAACCTGAATAAAATTATTCCAAACCCAAAACTTTCAATTAAAAACGGTGGTTTTGCACCATTAGGCGAACAAAAAAATTCCTGGATATTTAAACAACTGGAAATCATCGGTGAAAAGTTTGGCTTTAAACTAACCGATCCGATCGAAAAAATTGCACCGGAAGCGATCGATATGATCCTTAACGGCGGAAATGAAAAATTCTCGGTGGTTTCGAAAGTCATGGGAATCACAAAAGAATATAAAATCGATTTTGAAGGGATTTCCAATTTTATCAAAAACCAGCACGACGAAAGTGATTCGGCAACGATCAAACGTTGGGCTAAGGAATTCATGGACGAAGTGGACTGCCCGGTTTGCGAAGGAACCCGATTGAAAAAGGAAGCCTTATACTTTAAAATCAACGAAAAAAATATTGGCGAACTTTCGGCCATGGATATCGATGAATTGAGTCTGTGGTTTCAGGAACTTGAACCGCATTTATCCGAAAAACAAAAAGCAATCGCCACCGAAATTGTAAAAGAGATACGCGCGCGTTTGCGCTTCCTTGTCGATGTAGGCTTAAATTATCTGTCCTTAAATCGTAGTTCCAAATCCCTTTCGGGTGGTGAAGCACAGCGAATCCGACTGGCAACGCAAATCGGTTCGCAACTGGTTGGTGTGTTGTATATTCTGGACGAACCGAGTATTGGTTTGCACCAACGCGACAACGAACGATTGATCCGTTCACTGGAACAATTGCGCGATATCGGAAATTCGGTTATTGTGGTCGAACACGACAAAGACATGATTGAACGCGCCGATTATGTAATCGACATCGGACCAAAAGCTGGACGTTTTGGCGGGGAAATCATCAGTAAAGGAACGCCGCAGGAATTGTTATCCGAAAAAACCTTAACTGCCTCCTATCTCAACGGAACCATGGAAATCGCGATTCCGGAAGTACGCCGTGAAGGAAACGGAAAAGTATTAAAACTGAGTGGTGCGACCGGAAACAACCTGAAAAACGTAAATGTTGAATTCCCATTGGGAAAATTAATCTGTGTGACTGGTGTTTCCGGAAGCGGAAAATCAACGTTGATCAACGAAACGCTTTATCCGATTCTGAACGCACACTTTTTTAATGCTGTTAAAAAACCGCAACCGTATAAAAAGATCGAAGGACTGGAACATATCGACAAAGTAATCGATATTGATCAAAGTCCGATTGGGCGAACACCACGTTCCAATCCGGCAACCTATACGGATGTATTTTCGGAAATCAGAACCTTGTTTACCCAAACTCCGGAAGCGATGATCCGTGGCTATAAACCTGGCCGTTTTAGTTTTAACGTATCCGGCGGACGTTGCGAAACCTGCGAAGGATCGGGTGTTCGTACGATCGAAATGAGTTTCCTACCGGACGTATATGTAGAATGTGAAACCTGTCAGGGAAAACGTTTTAATCGCGAAACACTTGAAATTCGTTATAAAGGAAAATCCATTTCGGACATATTGGAAATGACTGTAGATGAAGCGGTTCCGTTTTTTGAAAACATTCCGAAAATCTACCGTAAAATTAAAACCATACAAGATGTCGGCTTAGGCTATATCACCCTTGGTCAGCAAAGTACAACCCTTTCCGGAGGTGAAGCACAACGGATCAAATTGGCTACTGAATTATCCAAAAAAGACACCGGTAACACTTTCTATATATTAGACGAGCCAACAACCGGATTGCATTTTGAAGACATTCGTGTTTTGATGGAAGTGATCAACAAGCTGGTTGACAAAGGAAATACCGTCGTGATCATCGAACATAATTTAGATGTGATCAAATTGGCCGATTATATTATCGATATCGGTTATGAAGGCGGTAAAGGCGGCGGACAACTGGTTAGCAAAGGTACACCGGAAGAGGTCATTAAAAACCAAAAGAGTTATACCGCTAAATTCCTTAAAAAGGAATTGCATTTATAAAACACAAAAGGCAATGTTATATTGCCTTTTATTTTTTCCGAACAAGACACTGTTGTACAACACCTTACAACAAAACCGTTTGAATTCGTTCATTTATTTAAAAAAAAGGGAGTGCTAAATTTGCATAACGTCAAAAAAGATAATAGTTTTAGACTATGTTTATTCGGTTTTCGGATAAATGTCAACAAACAACAACACTCCTAATTCACATCATTATACCGACCTATCAGTTGCATCTAGTGTTACTGCGGGATAATTATGACAAATGATCTACGAATTCCAATACAAAATAAAATAATAATTAATAGAAAAGAGTTTAGATGATGAAAGAACAATTTGAAAACGAAGACGACAGAATACAGGATAAATTCAAACAAAAAACCTGGAACGAGATACGAACCAATGATTCCTGGGCGATTTTTAAAATCATGTCCGAATTTGTAAACGGCTATGAAACGATGGGACGAATTGGTCCCTGTGTATCGATTTTCGGATCGGCCCGAACCAAACCGGAAGATAAATACTACCTATTGGCTGAAAAAATTGCCTATAAAATCAGTAAAGCGGGTTATGGTGTGATTACCGGTGGTGGTCCCGGAATTATGGAAGCCGGAAATAAAGGTGCTCATTTTGGCGGCGGAACTTCGGTAGGTTTAAACATTGAATTGCCGTTTGAACAACATTTCAATCCGTATATCGACCGCGATAAAAACCTGCAATTTGACTATTTCTTTGTACGCAAAGTAATGTTTGTAAAATACTCTCAGGGATTTGTGGTCATGCCGGGTGGATTCGGAACACTAGACGAATTATTTGAAGCCATCACTTTAATTCAGACCAAAAAAATCGGAAAATTCCCGATTATCCTGGTAGGTCGTGATTTCTGGTCCGGTTTATTGGAGTGGATCAAAACGGTGATCATTGAAAAACATGCCAATGCCAATCCGGCCGATCTAGATCTTTTCCGAGTGGTAGACAACGAAGATGAGGTATTGGAAGCGCTGGATAATTTCTATAAGAAATACAACTTAAGTCCTAACTTCTAATAGGGATATAAACTAAAAAAGGGACTTTAAATAGAGTGCCTCCAAAAAGTTAGATACTATTTGGGGGCAATTCAAAAAAGTCCCTTTTTTTATTTTTCTTCCGGCATCACTACCGGTCCATTCCATTCCATAATTCCGCCTACAAGATTATAGGTTTTGGCAAACCCCATTTGTTGCATCAGGTTACACGCCTGACCGCTTCTTCCTCCGGATCGGCAATAAATATAATAAGTTTTGAATTTGTCCAGTTCGTCTACCTGATAGATAAATCCCTGTCCTTTATAAATATCGATGTTGATGGCTCCCGGAATGATTCCCTGATTCCATTCGTCTTCAGTACGCACATCCAGAATCACAGCATTGCTGTCCTGTTGTGCTTCCTGCCACCATTGTTCTTGAGTAATGTCCATTGTTGATTTGCGTTTAAAAGTCAAATGTAGACAAAAAAGTGCAATTAGTTACCCGAAAAATATATGTCTACACATAAGAAACAGAAAATTTGTTTAGTCCTAGATCTTAGTCAACACCACCAAATTCGTATTTCCGGAAAGTACAAATTTTAATTTCAATGTGGTATTGGTTAATTGCATAATTTCTGCGTTAACGGTTGTTCCGTTTTGATATACAAATGTCAGCGCATTATTATTTCTAGTCCAGACTCCAGTATCGATTGTTTCCTGACAGTTTGGATTGTCGAAATAATGATCTTTAATTACGTTAGCGGCAAATATTTCAAGATAATCTTTTGTACAGCCGGTAGCATGCTGATAATCATTTATAACCTCCTGATTATTCGTTATGGTTCCTTCTTTTGTAAATTGCCAGGTTCCTTCAACCTGAGCGGCTACTTCCTGAGTGTCATCGTTATCTTTACTACATGAGGATAAACCTAAAAATAATACTGCTGCAAATACAGACAGTTTTTTTAATTTAAACATAATTATAATTTTTAAGAGTTTTTCTATTTTAATTATTACAATCAAAGCTCGCAAAAGTAAAATATATAATTACATAATTAAACAAATTACCTATTTTAATTTACTGTTACTTTTAAACAATGTATTTTTTACATTATTGCTTTTCCATCTGTAAAATTTATGATCAAATGATCACATATCATCAAATAAAAAGGAGTCAGTACTATACTGACTCCTTTTCCTTCAAAATTTTTTGAAATGCTTATTACGTTTTAATCGAACAACCGATCGCTTTGGTTTCTTTTACCGCTACTTCTTTGTTTTTTAATAAAGCATCCAATGCATTTTCGGCATATTTTTCTTTTACGGCTGCCGCATCGCTATAATTATCGTCGATCGCACCAATATATTTTACCACATTTCCAACTTTTGTTTTTTGTAAAATATACACGTGAGGCGTTTTAGTCGCTCCGTATTGCGGATAAACTTTCTGACCTTCATCCAATAAATACGGGAACGTAAAATTTTTCTCTTTGGCACGTACCTGCATCAATTCGAAACTATCGTCTTTTTGTTTGGCCGGATTGTTCGGATTGATCGCTATTACCGGATATCCTAATTTTTTATATTTTTTGTCCAATGCTATGATACGATCTTCATACGCTTGTGCATACGGACAATGGTTACAGGTAAACACCACGATAAAACCTTTTGCCGCTTTGAAATCGGCTAACGATACTTTTTTATTGTCGACATTTTTCAGACTGAAATCGGTCGCCACATCGCCTACCTTATAACCGGCAGCTGGTTTGATCATCGTAAACGCGCTTATAGCTCCCACGACTAAGGTCAAGGCTAAAAATTTAATTGCTTTCATATAATATACTTGTTTTTTAGGTTGCTTACTTCATTACAGATTTTAATTCTTTTTCAAGAGCCTCGTACGTAAATTGTTGTTCATAGAATTTACGTTGGCCTCCTTTATAAATAACTGTTGCCGGAATTGCACCCGACCAGGCCGTATCGACTTTACTAATCCAGGCGTTGGCATCCGGATCGTTCAGATAGATCACCTCCGATTGCATGCTTTTCTTTTTTACAAAGGGTAACAAATTGGATTCCACTTTTTGCGGCATGTCCAGACTCACCAACAGTACTTTTACTTTTTGATCCTTATAGGTTGTATTCAGTTTTTCAAAATGCGGTAATTCTTCCACACATGGTACACACCAGGTTGCCCAGAAATTAACCACATAGGTCGTATCGTTATCCTTTTTTAAAAACGGCTCAAAAGCATTAAAGTCATAAGATGCTACCTTAATTCCGTCTTTTTCATAAACTTTAATCGGTTTTGGTTGATCGGCTACAACTGCTTTTTCCGGTTCTGATACAGTTGTTTCGGGTGAGGTTACTTCTTTTTTACACGACATAAAGCTAAAAACCGCCAGCAGTATTATCATTTTTCTCATGGTATAAATCGGGTTTAGGCCACTAAAATTAAGCATTCTAACAGGCTCAAAAATAAATTTAACAAAAAATTAAACAAACATTTGTATATACAATTAAAAACATTACTACATTTGTACCTACAAATTTAATAACACAATGAAAATCGAAGACATCATCAAATCTACAAAAGCATTATCACTGGGCAAACGAACAGTGCTAAACATTTTGTACACGCAAAATTTGGTTTCCGAGAAATTCGCTGAGGTATTAAAGCCTTATGAATTATCAAGCGAACAGTACAACGTATTGCGGATTTTGAGAGGCCAAAAGGCAAAACCAACCAATATGTGTGTAATTCAGGAACGGATGCTGGCCAAAACCAGTAACACGACCCGATTGGTTGACAAATTATTATTAAAAGATCTGGTAACCCGCGAAGTTTGCCCGGACAATCGTCGGAAAATGGAAGTAACCATCACCGAAAAAGGACTGGAACTACTGGAAGAACTGGATCCAAAAGTAGATCATCACGAACAACTGTTTGCACAAAACCTGACTGTGGAAGAACAGGAACTTTTAAATGATTTGCTGGAACGCTATCGAACAATATAATCAGAATATACATGAGTAATTTAATAGAAACGCTAAAATGGCGTTATGCAACAAAGAAATTTGATGCTACCAAAAAAATTTCCAACGAAGATTTGGAAACCCTTAAAGAAGCGATCCGTTTAAGTGCTTCTTCTTACGGTCTGCAACCGTATAAAGTATTGATCATTGAAAATCCGGAAGTACGTGCCAAATTACAGCCGGTTTCATGGGGACAATCGCAAATTGTTGACGCTTCTCACCTGCTTGTTTTTGCAAACATGACCGATTTTGGAGCCGAACAAATTGATGCTTACCTAAACAATATAGTAGAAACACGTCAGATTCCTTTAGAATCGATTGCCGGATATGGTGATTTTATGAAAAGTAAGCTAACCACTTTGCCAGCCGACAAACTAAGCAACTGGACTTCCAAACAAACCTATATCGCATTAGGTAATCTTTTAAGTGCTGCTGCCGAATTAAAAATCGATGCCACACCTATGGAAGGTTTTGAAGCGGAAAAGGTAAATGAAATCCTGGGATTAAAGGAACTTGGATTAAATGCATCCTTAATGGCTACTTTAGGGTACCGACATGAAGAAGATGCTACACAGCATTATGCCAAAGTGCGAAAATCAAACGAAGAATTATTTATCAATTTATAATCAATTAATTAAACCATTTTAAAATCAAATGAAAAATTTAAAATCAATTGCGTTAGCTTTAGTAGTAGCTTTAGGTACTTTATCTGCATCAGCTCAGACTAAAAAAGTAGATGTTTCTAAAAGTACAATCAACTGGGTTGGTAAAAAAGTAACCGGACAACACGAAGGTACTATCAACTTAAAAGAAGGTGCTTTAGTTTTCAAAGGAAAAAAATTAAAAGGTGGTAACTTTACTGTAGACATGACTACAATCAGCGCTACTGACGTTTCTGGTAAATCAAAAGCTGGATTAGACGGTCACTTAAAAGCTGACGATTTCTTTGGCGTTGAAAAATATCCAACGTCTAAATTAGTTTTCAAAACGATTGCTGACAAAGGTAACGATGTGTATACTGTTACTGCTGATTTAACAATTAAAGACAAAACTAACCCTGTAACTTTCGACATCACTGTAAAAGGAAAAACGGCTACAACAAGCTTTAAAGTTGACAGAACTAAATTTGGTATTGAGTACAACTCTGGTTCTATTTTCAGTTCAATCGGTGACAAAGCCATCAACGACGAATTTGATTTAACTGTAAACTTACAGTTCTAATATCCCCTATTATATAATTGCTATGAAAAGGAAAAAGGTGCCGTTTATTGCGGCACCTTTTTTTTGTTTCATTTTGAAAGCCTTAGAATATTTTAAACAACATTCGGATACTGAATACAATAACTAAAAATGCTACGGCCAATATGGCTGTTTTTTGTGGTAATTTCCCGGCCAGTCGTGCCGCTAATGGTGCCGCAATGGAACCACCAAAAATCAGTCCGACTACAATATACCAATGACTGACGCCCAATGAGGCAAAAAACGTAGCCGAAGCCGCCAGTGTCACAAAAAATTCGGCTAAACTCACTGTTCCGACCACATAACTGGATTTTCGACCTTTGGCCAATAAGGTCGAGGTAACAATTGGTCCCCATCCACCGCCGCCAAAGGCATCGAAAAGACCTCCTGAAAATCCGAGTAAACCGGTATTTTTTATTTTTTTCCGAACGATTTTTTTCCGTAAAGCGATCAACACCAAACGTATCCCGATGATCATGGTATAGGTAGCCAAAACAGCATACGTAAAGATTCATTCTCAAGTAAAAGCTCCTCTTCTCGGGTAAGAGGTTTAGCGGATTTTTTTTAGCTCTTTTGTAAGTCATGATTTTGGTCGGCCTTCGGGCTTATATTGTAAACCTGTAAATCCTTGTGCTTTAAATTTCCCTTGCCAATTGATGATTACTCCATCATTGGGGATATTAAAGAACAAACAGGTTTCACCCAAAGATAAGGACTTCTCTTCCATGGTATGTATAACTTTTAGCTTAAAATCGGAACTGTAATTCTGATTCTTACGAGATAACAGTCCTTCCTTTCCGTATTTTAGATAAAAGTTCAGCCATCTACCAAGATTAGTTGCGCTGATTCCATTTTCAACAGTAACCTATTCTTTTGACCTGTTTTTATTCAAAACCTCACCTATGCAGCGAAGTTTAAATTCATAATTGTACTTGACTTTTCTTTCCATAAAAATGCCCCCAAATAGAGTCTAACTTTTTGGGGGCAGTTCAATGAGTTGCCTTTTGTTTTTATTGTAAAAAGAATTATTTCGCAGCGTTTACTTTCTGACTTAATTCCATTGAAATAGCCGAACGCTCCATTTTGATTTTTCCAGCCATAGTTTCCACTACAATTGAATCATCATATAGTTCAGCGATCTTTCCGTGGATACCCGCTTTGGTAACGATCTTATCACCTACTTTAATATTACTTTCAAATTCTTTCTCTTTCTTCTGACGGGTTTGCTGCGGGCGAATCATTAAAAAATACACCACAACAAACATTAATATAATGGGTAAAAAACTTCCTAATTGTCCTAATTGTTCCATATTAAAATTATTTTGCTTTTGGAGTTACATCAGCTTTAATGGTTACTACTTCATTACCTTTAGCTGTATTTGTAGTTAAGGTTACGGTTTTTTGTTGTTGTCCTGGTTTTCCGGAAGAATCGAACGTTACTTTCATTGGAGCCGAAGTTCCCGGTTTAATCGGTTCTTTTGGCCAATCCGGTACCGTACAACCACAACTTCCTTGTGCGTTAACGATGATCAAATCAGCCTCTCCTTCATTACTAATTGTAAAAACGGTTTCTGCTTTATCCCCTTCATTAATGGTTCCGAAGTTATGTTCTTCTTCGTTAAATTTAATTACCGGTAATTTTCCAGATGCTTCGTTGTTTTTAGCAGCTGCTGCTACACTGGCATCATCAATTTTTTCGGATGCATTTTCTTTTTTACAAGAAGTTGTTAGCACTAAAGTTACAATGGCTAACATTCCAAGAGTTTTGTTAATCATATTCGATTTTTTTTACAATTTTACATTAAACCTCTTCCGGTTTTTATCAGTCTGTTGTCTTTTTGATAATCCTTTACCAGATTATCTAAAATTCCGTTGATAAAAATACTACTTTTTGGAGTAGAATACTCTTTTGCAATTTCTAAATATTCGTTAATTGTAACTTTTACCGGAATCGATGGAAATTTAAGAAACTCACAGATGGCCATTTTCAGGATAATCGCATCGATTTCCGCAATACGTTCCGCATCCCAGTTTGGTGTTTTGTCTATAAATTCTTTTGTTAATTCCGGATTGTTCAGAACCGTTTTACGAAACAGGTTACGTACAAATTCCTTATCATCGGCATCTTTGTATAGTTTGGAAACGTAAAATGAGTCCGGATCACTACTGTTCTTAATCTGTTTTAACTGCTTTTGGATTGCTGTATTTACCAATGGAATATCGTCAATCCAGGTTAGTTTGTGGTCTTCCAGATAATCGTATAACTTTTCGTTTGGCGCGATGATCTCCGTAAAAACATCCACCACAAATTGTTGGTCTTCTTCAAACGTATTCACGTTGTTACGCATATACGTATCGTACAACTTACTCTTTTTAATCGCATCCAAAAGGATCAGAATATAGTCGTCGTTATTTTTCCAGTTAGTGATCTTGCGATCTTCCAATGCAATACTAAGGGAATTATTCTCCGAAAGAATATCCAGTACCGCATTATTGATAAATTTTTTATTCGGATTGCGTTCTTCTTGAGTCGCCAGGTGTTTTTTACTCGATTTATCAATAAAATCTTCTTCTGCTTTTTTGATTTCCACCAAAGAAGAGAGCATAATTAAATATAAATCCTGAATATTTTCGATACTATGAAACAGGAATTTCTCTTCCTTTTCAAGATTATCGGAACCGTTTTGATGCATTGCATAAATGGATTGCATCACCTTTACACGAATATGTCTTCTGTTTAACATCCTGCTGATAAGAACTTTTAAAAATTAAAGAAGCGAAAGAATAATCTTTCGCTTCGCAAAATTAAAAAATATATTGTTGGAAAACTACTACTTCGCGTTTTCTTTTTTACGGGCATCGATACGCTCCTGTGCCATTCGCATAGCAGCCTGGTGTGTCGTAATGCTATTTTCTTTGGCGTAGTTAAAAATATCCAATGTTGTATTGAAGATATTTTCGGTTCTGCGCATGGCTTCTTCTTTACCGTATCCGGCAATTTCACCATATACATTGATAATTCCACCAGCGTTAATCAAGAAATCCGGAGCATATAAAATGCCTCTTTCCTGAAGTCTTGCACCGTGGATATTTTCAACTGCTAACTGGTTATTCGCTGCACCAGCGATAACTTTTGCTTTGATTTTTTCGATCGTATCATCGTTGATCGTAGCACCTAATGCACATGGTGCATAAATATCTACGTCTGCACTATATAAATCGCCACCGTTAAAAACCTGAGCGCCATATTTAGCACCTACTTCCTGTAGACGTGCTTCGTTGATATCTGTAATTTGTACTAAAGCACCTTCTTTACTGATCAGCTCTACTAGCGTTTCACCAACATGACCGATACCTTGTACTAAAATTCTTTTTCCTTCCAGGTTATCCGTACCAAACTGATATTTTGCAGCCGCTTTCATCCCCATATAAACACCGTAAGCTGTTACTGGCGAAGGATTTCCGGAACCACCTCTTGATTCTGAAATTCCGGTTACATAAGGCGTTACATCACGGATAAGATCCATATCAGCCGTAGTTGATCCTACATCTTCCGCAGTAATATATTTTCCGCTTAAGGAATTCACAAACTGTCCGAATTTTGTGATCATTTCCGGAGTTTTATCCACTTTGGAATCTCCGATGATAACCGCTTTACCACCTCCAAGATTTAACCCGGAAATAGCTGATTTAAAAGTCATACCGCGGGAAAGACGTAAAACATCGTTTAAAGCTTCCCACTCATTTGTATATTTCCACATTCTGGTTCCTCCTAAAGCAGGTCCTAAAACTGTGTTATGAACACCAATTATTGCTTTTAAACCAGTATCTTTGTCGTGACAAAATACGATTTGCTCATGATTATCAAATGAAACCTGCCCAAAAACCGGGTCGATTTTATGAAGCTCATTAGCACTTGTAACTTCTGTTATCATGTTTTTTTTTATTTTGAGGTTGAAATTTATTCAAAAATAGACTGCTAAATTACACTTATATTCAGAATAATTCAACACAAATCGTTTTTTTTAATTATTCAATAATAATTATTTTTAAAAACAACTTTAAAAATCATTATCAAAAACAATTCGATTTTAACAGAATACAAAACAATAAAACAACCTACAGGATTAAAAAATGAAAGAACTTCAATATTTAAACAAATACTTCATCAAATATAAATACCGATTTTTAATTGGTATTATTATCACAATCGTAGCGCAATTCTTTACCTTATATACTCCAAAACTGGTTGGAGATTCGATCAAGGCACTGGAAAACAGCAAACTGAATCCCGATACGGTACGTCAACTCCTTATGGAAAACATCATTCTCGTTATTGTTACCACGTTAATTGCCGGTTTCCTTACTTTTCTGATGCGCCAAACGCTAATTGTGATGTCGCGTCATATCGAATTTGACCTTAAAAATGAAGTATTCCGACAATACGAAAATCTATCCCAGAATTTCTACAAAAAAAACAGAACCGGTGACCTGATGAACCGTATCAGCGAAGACGTTGGTAAAGTCCGCCAATATGTTGGTCCGGCCGTAATGTATTCCATCAACACTTTTATACGTTTTGCTGTCGTAACGGTACAGATGTATATTATTTCACCGGAACTTACCCTCTATTCGCTTTTACCATTACCGATTCTGGCGTATAGCATTTTTAAAATCAGCTCCGAAATCAACAAGCGAAGTACAACCTACCAACAAAACCTTTCCAAACTATCTACGTTTACACAGGAAATGTTTTCCGGTATCCGTGTAATTAAAGCCTACTCCATCGAAAACGAAAAACAGGACGACTTTACCGCCTTATCACAGGAAAGTAAAGACAAAAACATGCGCCTGGCAAAAGCCAATGCCTTGTTTGGTCCGCTAATGATTCTATTAATCGGTGCGAGTAACCTCGTGGTCGTATATGTTGGCGGAATGATGTATATTAACGGTAGTATTCCGGATATCGGTGTAATCGCTCAATTTATCCTTTATATCAATATGCTAACATGGCCGGTAGCGTCATTAGGATGGGTATCCTCAATGGTTCAGGAAGCCGAGGCCTCACAAAAACGAATCAACGAATTCCTTAAGATCAAACCGGAAATCCAGAATACCGTACCGGAACACACCCCTGTTAATGGCGAAATCACTTTCGAAAATGTAACCTTCACCTACGAAGATACAACGATTACCGCTCTTAAAAATGTAAACCTTCAGATCAAAAAAGGTCAGACATTAGCCATATTAGGAAAAACCGGTTCCGGTAAATCCACATTACTTTCATTGATCAGTCGTTTATACGATGTTAACGAAGGTGCTGTAAAAATCGATGGTAGCGACATCCGCGACTTAAATCTGTTTGATGTGCGCAATCATATCGGCTTTGTACCTCAGGATGCTTTTCTGTTTTCGGATACGATTAAAAATAATATTAAATTTGGAAATGAAGAGGCAACCGATGAGGAAGTAATCGATGCGGCTAAAAAAGCGGTAGTTCATAAAAATATTGTCAAATTTAAAAACCAATACGATACGGTTTTAGGCGAAAGAGGGATCACTTTATCGGGCGGACAAAAGCAACGGGTATCGATTGCAAGGGCGCTGATAAAAAATGCTCCTATCCTACTTTTGGACGATTGTTTGTCGGCAGTGGATACCGAGACGGAAGAGGCAATTTTAAGCAATTTAATGGATTTTTGTAAAGATAAAACTACAATAATCGTTAGTCATCGGGTATCTTCTGCTAAAAATGCCGATCAGATTATCATCCTGGACAACGGAAAAATAATTCAGCAAGGAACTCATAATCAATTGGTAAACCAGGACGGTTACTATAAAGATTTGTACTTTAAGCAACTTTCAGAAAAAGAATTACAATAAATGTTGGTTTTTTTGGTTTTTTTTTAGATTTTTGAGTTCTACTTAACACCATAAATTATTGACTGAAGGATTATGAGAGAAAATGAAATGTTAGAAAAAGAAGAAATTTTTTCTAAAGTTTTACGCGCAGGAAGAAGAACGTATTTCTTCGATGTGAGAGCGACAAAGGCTGATGATTATTACATTACGATTACAGAAAGTAAAAAATTCACCGAAGATGATGGCTCATTCCATTTCAAGAAACACAAAATTTATTTATATAAAGAGGATTTTGCAGCTTTCAAAGACATCTTAAACGAAATGACTTCGTATGTATTAAATCATAAAGGAGAGGAAGTAATTTCAGAAAGACACCAGAAAGACTTTAAAAAAGAGTATTTTTCTGAGAAAACAGAAGAGGGTACATCTTCCGGAAGTTTCACTGATATTGACTTTGACGACATTTAAATATTGAATAAAACAGTACATTACCAAAGCCTGAAAATATGACCATTTTCAGGCTTTTCTTTTTTTAACCACTATCGCCAGAAAAGTTTACTTTTGTTATAGTCAACTTGTAAGTCCGGACGAATATGCCAAAAATTTTAATTGTTGAAGACGATACCCGCGTAGCCGAATTACTCAAAAGAGGTTTGGATGAAGAAGGTTTTGATACCCAACTCGCCTACGATGGCGAAATGGGAAAAAAGCTTTCCCTATACAATACCTACGATTTGGTAATTACCGATATTATTTTACCCAAAATAAGCGGAATCGATTTGTGTCTTTCGATACGCAAAAGTAATCCCGGTCTGCCTATTATCATGCTGACAGCTTTGGGTACTACCGATGATAAAGTGGACGGATTTGATGCCGGTGCCGACGATTATCTGGTAAAACCATTTGATTTCCGGGAATTACTCGTACGTATCCGGGCGTTGCTCAAACGAAGTAGTTCAGTAGCCAATTATACCGATAAATTCACCTATCAGGATTTGGAACTCAATTACAATACCAAGACCATCCGACGTGCCGGTAAAGAAATCAGTCTGACACCAAAAGAATTCAAACTTCTGGAATATATGATGCAAAATGCCGAACGGGTGCTGAGTCGTACCGAAATCGCCGAAAAAGTTTGGAACACCCATTTTGACACCGGCACAAATTTTATTGACGTCTATATCAATTACCTCCGAAAAAAAATAGACAAGGATTTCGACAACAAACTAATCCATACCAAATCCGGAATGGGCTTTATTTTAAAACTGGAAAGCGATACGTAGATGACCATACAAAACCGACTGAGTTTATTGTTTACTTTTCTAACAGCATCCATATTATTGGTTTTTGCAGTGATTATCTATGCCACAAGCGAAAAAAACCGGGAAAACACGTTTTACCGTACGCTTCACAAAGAAGCACTCACCAAAGCCAATCTGTTTTTTAAAGCCAAAATCGATACGAAAACCCTTCAGGCAATTTATACCAATAACCGGTCGATCATCAACGAAGTCGAAGTGGCTATATATGATGATCATTATAATCTTTTATACCATGATGATGCGAATATTGACGTGGTAAAAGAGAATACCAAAATGCTGAATTCGGTTTTAAAGAAAAAAGAAATCCGTTTTTACCTTGACAAATGGCAGGCCATTGGTATGCGATACGAACATGACGGAAAAAATTATATTATCATGGCCGCGGCCTACGATTTGAATGGGTATCATAAAACCTATATCGCCAAAAGGAACATACTGATTGTATTCTTGTCCTCAATTATTTTTATTTATATCATGGGGCGTATTTTTTCACGTAAAGCCTTGTCGCCCATGACCAATATTGTGGCCAATGTAAAAGAAATATCGGCTACCAATCTCGATTTACGGGTACAACTTCCTAAAAACAAAGACGAGATTGCCGAACTGGCCACTACGTTTAACCAAATGCTCGACCGACTGGAAAAATCATTTGACGCTCAAAAAGATTTTGTTTCGAATATTTCGCACGAATTGCGAACACCTTTAACAGCCATGCTAACCGAGCTGCAATTATCGGCCGGAAACCTGCGCAGCAACGACGAATACCGGAAATCGATCGACAATGCGATTAATGACGCTCAAAAACTGGTTCGTTTGTCCAATAGTTTGTTGGATTTGGCCAAAGCCAATTACGATCAAACCGAAATTGTCCAGAAAGAAATCCGACTTGACGAAGTGTTATTGGATGCCCGAAACGATGTACTGCATAACCAACCCGAATTTAAAGTCAACCTTATCTTTGAAAAGGAAATTGAGGACGACGATTTTATTTCGGTAAAAGGAAACGAATATTTGCTCAAAGTCGCTTTTATGAATCTGATCGAAAACGGCTGTAAATTTTCGGAAGCAAAAGAAAGCACAATAGCGATCACCTACTTTAAAGACAAAACAATTATTCGTTTTCAGGATAACGGAATCGGAATTGCCCCGGACGACCTACCGAATATTTTCACACCATTTTTTAGAGGAGATAACAAAGGATTTGCCAACGGAAACGGAATTGGGCTTTCACTCACTCAGAAGATCATTGCACTCCACAACGGCACGATATCCGTAGTCTCCGAACCCAACGAAGGAAGCACTTTTACCGTTGAATTACCGCATGTGTAATTTTTTTTCACACATAAAGGATAAATTCATATATTTATGATATTAAATACTTTTACAGCCATGAAATACGTAAACAACACTACCAACACGCCCCTAAAATCCCTATACGGACTATTATTTATTGGCGCTATAAGTTTATTCATGCCCGGTCACATCGTTGCTCAGGAACAATCCGTTACATCTAGAATGTCTTCGGAAATGGCAAAAAAATCCGATCAATTAATTACCATCAAAGGTACCGTTAGTGAAGGAGAACTTCCAATACCCCAAGTTAATATAGAACTCATCGGTTACGAGTGGTCTAAAACTACAACAGATAATGATGGAAATTTTGAAATTACTTTTCCTAAATCGTCCGTAAAAAAAGGGATTGCTTTACAGGCTTCGTATCCCGGATTTCAAACCTACACTCAAGAAATAACAAGTAAAGAAATTAGAAAAAAGGATCCTATAGCAATCAATATGGTTGGGGTACAAAATACAGTTATAGGCTGTATCCCCATAAAAAAGAAAAACCTCTAATTCTCGTTTGAAGAGGTAAAACGCATTTAAAATAATCCAGATGAAAACCTCCGATAACTATAGTATTACCATTCCAAAACCCTGTTCGGAATCTTGGTCGACAATGGATCAGAATCTAACGGGGCGTTATTGTCATAGTTGTTCCAAAAATGTCATTGATTTTACGCAAAAAAGCAATTCAGAAATCCATGCGATAATACAAGGAACCCAAGGAGCAAAAATCTGTGGCCGTTTTAGAAATGATCAACTGAACAAATTTATTTTAAACGAAACGCCACAATCAAAATCGCATTTATTTGGCTCTTTAGCAGGCACTTTTTTAGCGTTATTCAATTATACTACGACTTCTGCACAAGAGCATCCTATTTCTTCATCTGTAGTTACACCCAAAAAAAGTACTGAAATACTAACAACACCTTTGGCAGACACTATACATGTAGTAACCATTCGTGGAGTTGTAATAGAAGGAGGACTACCTTTACCCGGAGCTTCTATAATGGTTAAAGATCATAATTGGCTCCATTCCCAATCCGATATGGATGGGAAATTTGAAATAGAAATCCCAAAATCAATGCTGGATACACCGATAATGATAGAAACCCGTTTTATAAGTTTCGAAACAATTCAGCAAGAAATTGCATCCAACGATATCTTAAATAATAACGAAATAAAAGTTACCATGCTATCTCGTAACATCGAAATTACTGTAGGGGCAGTTGTTCCTGCTTTAAAAAAGAAAAGTCTCTGGAAAAAATTAACTTCTTTATTTCAATGAGAATAATGCTAAACTTATAATTTAAAATCCTGTTTTGAATCATGATCGGTTACCCGAAATCCGGAGACGATCAAAAATGCCGATCAGGTGTTTGTGCTTCACAACGGAAAACTTGAAGAACATTCGAATGCGGTGTTTTTACAACCACACCCATCAGTGGAACCTCCGACTGGAATTTTAAAGAACCATAACCAGCTTTTTTTGATACAACGTTCTTAAAGGTTTCGGCGATCACCTCAACGAAACCTTTAAAAACAATATTGTCCCGGAATTGCTTCCCTTAATCGAGTTCGTATTTTTGCAATTGCGCCACTACGGTTTCCAGCTTTTCTTTTACAAAAAGATATAACGCTACCCGCGAAGGATCCTCCTGACTTTCTTTTGTCTTTTGTTCCAACGATTTCAAATCCTCGGCAATGCTATTGATTTTTAAGCTTTCCACACTCGGCCTGATTTTATGAATCAGTTTTCCCAATTCGGAAAAATTCCCATTTTCCATAGCCTTTTCCCCGCAATCGATCAGTTCGGTCACCTGTGTCCTAAAAACATGGACCACCTCCCGAACAAAATCAGAACTGTTACCCGACAATTCCCGTAACATATCCAGATCGTATAACTTCAATTCCGGTACTTCCGGCGCGATCATCCGATTTTGTACGGTATATTTAGCGATGAGCCCTACCAATAACGCTTCGTCAAACGGTTTGGTGACATAATCGTTCATGCCCGCAGCATAACAACGGTCTATTTCGGTTTTAAAAGCATTGGCCGTAAGCGCAATTATTGGCGTATTTAGTTTTAATTCGTTACGGATCGCCAGTGTCGCTTCGATTCCATTCATTTCCGGCATCTGAATATCCATCAGAATAATATCGAATTTTCGCTGTTTTAAAATTTCCAGTGCCTTTAAACCGTTTTCGGCTTCTTCTACCTGACAGTTGTAATATTTGAGTGAATTCTGAGCCACCATACGGTTCAATATATTGTCTTCTACCAATAAAACCGAAACATCCTTAAGACTTCCGGGTTCCATTTTTCGTCCGGCTGTCTGTATTTTTTCCGGATTTCCTTCTTCCAGTTTCAGGTATACGTGAAAGGTTGTTCCGTTTCCTTTTTCACTTTCAATTTCAATCCGCCCTTTCATCAGTTCCACCAATTCTTTGGTGATAAACATACCCAATCCGGTGCCGCCATATTTTTTGGTCGTCATGGCTTTGTCTTCCTGCGAAAACTTTTTAAAGATATTTTTCATATAACCGGCATCCATTCCGATTCCGGTGTCTTGTACCGATATTTTAATTTTTTGCCATCCGGTTTCTTCATTTTCCAAAACACAGTTGATGCTAATGGCTCCGCTAGCGGTAAATTTAATTGCATTTCCCAACAGGTTAAACAAGATCTGTTCCAGTCGGAGTTCGTCCCCTTTTAAAACCTTACTCACTTCCGGTGCTACGTTTTTAGTAACAGTTAATCCTTTTTCCTGTGCTTTCGGACTTAAAACGGTAATTACGTTTCCGATGGTATTTTCCAAAACGAAATCAGTATTCTCTAACGTCATTTCACCGGCTTCGATCTTCGAAATGTCCAGTACGTTATTGATAATGGCCAAAAGGTGTTTGGATGCAATTTCGCTGTTGTTGATATAATCCCGTTGGGTTGATGTGAGCTGTTGTTTTCCTAATTCTCTAAGAAAACCGACAATCGCATTTAAAGGCGTCCGGATTTCGTGGCTCATTTGCGCCAGAAATGCTTCCTTCGATTTGGAAGCCTGCTGTGCTTTTATTTTCTGATCTTTCAGGGCAATCTCCAAGCGTTTTTGTTCCGTAATATCGAGATGGATTCCTATCGAACCGATCCATTGTCCGTTATCGTCATAATTTGGTCCGCCGCTAATCGCCCACCAGCGTTTTTCGCCTTTTTTATTTTTAACCGGTATCTGAAACAAATTCGAAATCCCTTTTTCCCGTAATTTCCGTTTGGTTTTCACCAATTCCAGATGCTCTTCAAACATAAATAAATCCGGGGCATATTTCCCGAGGATTTCGTCCAGTTCATATCCCGAAATCGACAAAAAGCCCTGGTTCGCATACAGGATATTTTCATCGCGATCCACTTCGATAAGTCCCATATTCATATTGGCGATAATATTCCGGTATTTCTCCTCCTGTGCTTTCAGACTGTTTTCGGCTTTTTTACGTTCGGAGATATCCTGAATAAAAGCGCAGAAAAACTTTTTCCCGTTGTGTTCGATTGGCAAAATCGAAAGCTCAATAGGAAATTCATTTCCGGCGCGGTTTAGTCCGCTCAGCTCGATTCGTTTATTTAAAACCGGTCCTTCTCCGGTTTCCAGATAGCGTTTTAATCCTTCGTTGTGTCTGATCACATAGCGTTCCGGTATAATGGTTTCGGCCAGATTCTTACCCCGAACTTCCAACTGTGACCAGCCAAACATTTTTTCGGCCTGGCGGTTCCAAAAGGTGATTTTTCCTTTACTGTCGATCGTAATAATCGCATTCAGCGACGCATTCATGATCAAACGATTGCGTGCTTCACTCTCTTCGATCAGAGAAAGTGCGTTTTCCCGTTCGGTCACATCGGTATATTTCCACAGATGCCCCATTAAGGCTCCGTTTACCAGAATCGGAATATGATCCCGCTCAAAAAAATGCCCGTCGGCGGTTTCCATAATCTCGTTGGTCACCATCATTTTGTTTTTAAAAACCGTTTCGAAACGTTTTTTAAACAGTACGGGATCTTTAAACAAATGACTACGTTCGGCCACAATAGCCTTACAATCCGCTCCAATCAGATCGTCGGGTGTTCTCCCCAACGCAAAAAAGTCGCAAAACAGCTGATTTGCGAATAGTATATTCCGATTTTTATCTTCCACCATAATCCCCGACTGAAGATTCGCTAGAAGCGTTTTAAGCAACTGAATGGTATGGTTCAGGCTTTCTTCGGATGCTTTTCGTTTGTTAATCTGCTCGCTCAGATAACCGGAAATAAACAACAGGTCGTTTTTCTCCTGATCGCTAATTGCGATAGGTGTTTCATTAATTTGCTGTAAACTATCATATAAATTATCGATCGATCGTTTTTTAAGCTCGTATTCCTTTTTCAGGCTGTCGTGTACTTCGTTATATTCCCGTTCACTTTCCTGAAAAGCGTGATGCATGATGTTCTTCTCTTTTTCAGAACTGCGGTACGTCGCATCAATAACCGCCAGAAAATCGTTCAAATCGTTATCGTGCTGAAGTGCTTTAGGCAAATACTTATTGATTTGTCGTTGTAATAGTTTATGATACGTCATAGTTATTCCATTTCATTAAGTCCTGTGATTGTCATCGTCTGGTTATGAAATTCACAATTTGAAAAAGGCTGTAAAGGCGATATCTCTCCGTAGGAATAAAATCCGGTTACTACTGTTTGTGCGCCAAACATCTCGGCTACGGCCTCGACCTCTTCCTCTATTCTGTTTCCTAATATTATTTTCCGTCCCACACAACTGATCAATAATGCTAGCTTAGGACTGGCCTGAGTTATCGTAAGACAGGAACCGGCGGCATCACTGGCAGCATCGATCAGTTTATCAAAATTTGCTTTCATAAATTTCACCTTAGCGCCTTCGGGTAAATCCCCGGCGAACGTCATCGTTTTGGCTACGTTATCAATAGAGAGTATGGTACGCACCACCGTTTCGTCGCTACCTTCCAACGTGAGCGACAACGGAAAAAGCAAAGCTGATCCGGGTAATTCGGCGGCATATTCCCCGAGGTAATTGATATACAAATCCAAGGCATTTTTATGATCAATTTCATAAACGATGTTTTGTTCGGATCGGGTTACAGTGCGTTCCAATCCAAAAGCCTCCCATCCTCCTAACGAACCGTGCGACAAGACGAGTTTTTCGCCATAAAAACCAATTGCAACAATTTTTCCCGATTCGGGATAGCCGTTTAATCCGACATAGGTCTTTTCAAACCGATCGGCATCGCCCGCCAATCCACCTGTGATCAATACATGATCCGGTTTTACGGCATTCATCCCTTTTACCAGCTCACTTCCGTTCACTTTTCCACCGTCGGACAACACCAATACCAATCGCAACCCCGCAATGGGCATACGTTGGATAAGTGCTTTACCGGCTTCATAGGCCGATGTAAAATCATCGATAGCAACCATAGCTGTTGCCATCGTTGTAGACACAAATGTACTGGCACTGATGGTAATGGTACCGTCTCGCACTTCCTTTTCGTAAATCTCACCGGAAGACGAACATAAAACGATATTGGCAGCAGGAAACTGTTGTTTTAAAAAATCGTAGGATTCCGGGGCGCGAACCAATTCAGGTGCGCCAAAGCCCATTACCAGTTGTGCTTCGGAAAAAACGAGTGCCTCATCGTTTCTGATACTGGTAAAAGCTCCGTCCTGATAACATAACAAAGCCGTTTTCATACTACCGGAGCATTATAGGTTATCGGAATCATTTCCGGTTTTGGAATACCGGATACTGCCAGGAATAGCATCGCTAAAAATAATTGTAGTCATAGGAATTTGGGTTTTGGGGATCGTGCTACCTAAATTACTAAAAAAACATCGCTTTACTAACTTTTTAAAGCCTAATTTTTATTACTAATAAAATTTTAAGTCTTATATTACTGAATAATAATTATATTCCTTAATTACATTTAAAGTATAAAACAGGCGCTCTAATATTTTTCTAATACTATTCTAAAGTATCTCTAACAGCCCTGTTCGAATTTGTGCCTTACTTTTGCCTTAACAATAATTATAATCATGGACGATTATCCCGAATTAAGTACTAACATTTCATTATAAAGACAAGCCAATGTTGTTTGTCTTATAGCGACAAAAACATGGATGTCATGAAAATCTTCTTTTCAATCATTAGCTTTTTCAGACCGGTTAAAAAAGAACAGCCGGTTAAAAATTACGATACTTTTCTAGGACTTGACCTGGATTCTTTTTTAGCCGAAACCATAGGCAGGAAATCGTGTTCGAACGAAATCCGCTTGTAACAAAACCAATCTTAAAAAAGTATCCGAATGTTTAGCTCAAAAATAAAAATCGCCCCAAAAGGTTTTCCGGTTTTTGAAACCAACCGGCTTAGCGAAATAGCAAAAGCCGATACCACTACTATTTACGCCTTATTAGAAAGTCGGCCGGAAGGATTGTCCGAAGCACAGGCCGACGAAAAAAGAAAAGTTTACGGATCAAACGAGATTCTACATGAAAAACCCGATCCGTGGTACAGCCAATTATGGAGTGCCTTTATTAATCCGTTTATCATTGTACTATTGGTATTATTGATCATTTCGGTTGTAATGGACATTATTCTGGCCGAACCGGGACAACAGGATTATAAAACCATAGTCGTGGTGAGTGTTATGGTTCTCTTAAGCTCCTTACTCCGTTTTTGGCAGGAATTTAGCAGTAACAAAGCAGCCGAAGAACTTAAAAACATGGTCGAAACAACGGCTACCGTATTGCGTGGCAGTGCCGGAAAACAGGAAGTTAATTTTAAAAATATCGTACCGGGTGATGTGGTGTATCTAAGCGCCGGCGATATGATTCCGGCCGATATCCGCATTCTGCAATCGAAAGACCTTTTTGTGAGTCAGGCGATTTTAACCGGGGAATCGCTTCCACTGGAAAAACAGGAAAACCCAATAGTTGTCAACGACACCAAATCGCCGTTGGAATTTGACAACTGCTGTTTTATGGGAACCAACGTTATTAGTGGTACGGCAACTGCTATTGTTGTTGCCACCGGAAAAGACACCTATCTGGGTAAAATTGGCAAAGCCATTAGCGGCAAACGTCCGGAAACCAGTTTCGACAAAGGCGTGAATAAAGTAAGCTGGCTATTGATTCGCTTTATGCTGGTTATGGTTCCGCTGGTTTTTGTGATCAATGGTGTAACCAAAAACAACTGGCTGGATGCGTTGCTTTTTGCTATCGCCATTGCCGTTGGATTAACCCCGGAAATGCTTCCGATGATCGTGACTGCCAATCTTGCGAAAGGCGCCAAAAACATGAGCAAACGAAAAGTGATCGTCAAACGGCTTAACGCAATCCAAAACATTGGCGCGATGGATATTTTGTGTACCGATAAAACCGGTACGCTTACGATGGATAAAATTATCCTGGAACGCCACCTCAACGTTTTAGGAAACGAAGACGATGAAGTTTTAAAATGGGCCTATTTTAACAGCTTTCACCAAACCGGACTTAAAAACCTGTTGGATGTAGCGGTGCTCGAACACGTTGAACTGCACGATTATTTAAAAGTGGAAGAAAACTACCGTAAAGTAGACGAAATCCCATTCGATTTTCAACGCCGTCGTATGAGTGTCATACTCGAACAAAAAAACGGGAAACAGCTACTCATTTGTAAAGGCGCCGTGGAAGAACTGTTGGGACTTTGTTCTCATGCCTTTTATCCCGGCGAAAATGCACAGATTCATATTGAAAACGATGCCATAGTACCGTTGGACGATAGTATCCGGGCTACGGTTATGCAAACCTCTAAAAAACTCAACGAAGACGGTTTACGCGTTTTATTGGTTGCGATTAAAGAATACGACAGTCGAAGTGCGAATTATAGTATCGCCGACGAAAGCAATATGGTACTCACCGGGTTTATCGGCTTTCTCGACCCGGCCAAACCATCGGCCAAACCAGCCATTGAAAGTTTACAAAAACTCGGTGTTTCGATCAAAGTATTAACCGGCGACAATGATATCGTAACCAAAAAAATATGCCGGGACGTAGGGATTCCGTTTCATCAGGTTTTATTGGGAAATGAAATCGCCCAACTAAACGATGATCAATTAAGCAAACGTCTGAAAACCACCAGTATCTTTGCCAAGTTAAATCCGGTACAGAAATCCCGAATCGTTACCTTATTTCAGGAACAAGGTCATACGGTAGGTTTTATGGGCGACGGAATTAACGATGCACCGGCCTTGCGCAACGCCGATGTAGGTATTTCGGTGGATACCGCTGTTGACATCGCTAAAGAAAGTGCCGACATTATTTTATTGGAAAAAGATCTGATGGTGTTACGAAAAGGTGTGATTTATGGCCGCCGGACTTTCGGAAATATCATCAAATATATCAAGATGACCACCAGTAGTAATTTTGGCAATATGTTCAGTATGCTTGGTGCCAGTATATTTTTGCCGTTTTTACCGATGTTACCGATACAATTACTGATTCAGAATTTGTTATACGACATTTCCCAAATCTCCATTCCCTGGGACCGAATGGACGACGACTTTCTGGAAAAACCGCAAAATTGGGACGCCAACAGTATTAGTCGGTTTATGTTGTATATCGGACCGGTAAGTTCCCTATTCGACTATATGACTTTTGCCGTTTTGTTTTATGTTTTTAAAGCGAATACACCCGAACACCAACAGCTGTTTCAGACCGGGTGGTTTGTTGAAGGCTTGCTCTCACAGGTATTGATTGTTCATATGATCCGTACCCGGAAAATTCCGTTCCTGCAAAGTTGGGCTACCGCTCCCGTAGTTGCGTTAACTTCATTGGTCATGTTAATCGGGTTGCTACTTCCGTTTACGCCGTTTGCGCATTCGGTAAACCTGCAATCGTTACCGTTAGCCTATTTTCCCTGGTTAATCGGTATATTAATCGGGTATTGTTTTCTGGTACAAATCGCCAAGGAACGCTTTATCCGTAAATTTGGTTCCTGGCTTTAGTTTTATATTTACTAAAGTCGGGGCAATTTTTTAAGCAACCGGGAAGAACTGTCAAAACGCTTCACCAGCATTAGTTGTAAAGTGGCAGTGCTTACACCTACCTGGTTGCTTTGTTCATAGGAAACATACAATCGGTTCATCAGGAAAGAAAGATTAACCGACCAGTCATTGATATTATAACCGGAGGCAAAACGGAAAAACAAACTGGGATTCCAATCAATCTTATCTTCGAAGTTTTTAAACCCCATGGTAACGCCCGGCGTTAAAGAGCCTGTTACAAAAAACTGAGGGTTTATCACCCAGGTATAGGCATACCCAAGGCTTGGTCCGATCTGATACAATTCTTTTCGGAAACCAAATACATTATCGGCGCGAACCCGGTTGTAATACGCTCCTCCTCCGAGTAAAAAGCTACCCGCTGATTTTAACTGCACCTGAACCTGATCGAAAGCCGCGCGATAGGAAAAGCGTTCTCCGTTAAACACATACTGTCCAAAAACGCCAATATTGGTCAGTTGTGCATCGGGATACATATTCAACACGTCATTTTCCGTATCCTGATAATACAATCCTTCATAATCCAATCCGAAAAAGTCGAGAACAATTTTTCGTCCGTAATAATGGTATTCCAAATCAAAATACCGGGTTTTTCCTTTTGATTTATCCGCCAGAAAACCAAAGCCGTAACTATAACTCAATCCGGAATTGCCCCAGGTAAAACCTGCTCCTATGGCAAACGGACTATTGGCCGTATATTCCTTATTATCGGCATCCGGGTATTGACTACTTAACGTCACAAACTTTCGGGATAGATATACCCGAGCCGAATATTCCTGAGGAAATTTCCCGATATACGTACTGTCAACCTGTGCGACTACAGTTGGTATTCCGGATAAAAATAGTAAAAGCAAGAGCCATTGGGGAACTGTCATGTAGTTTTATTTTTACAAGATTCTAACGTAAAATCAAATGCTATATTGTGATTCCCGATGCGCAATCAGGGTTTCGCCCCAACTATTTAACGACCATAATACCTGAACCAGATTTTCGCCTAAAGGTGTGAGCGTATACTCCACGCGTGGCGGTACTTCCGGAAATACTTCTTTTTGTATCAATCCGTCGGATTCCATTTCCCGGAGTTGTTGGTTTAAAACCCGACGGTCGACCACGGCAATCCCTCTCAGCAATTCACTCGGTCGGCGAATACCTTCGTTCATCTGCCATAAAATCGGAATTTTCCACTTTCCGCTAATGGTATTCACGGCTTCTTCCAACGGACAAATCTTATTTTCGGTAATGCGTATTTTAGTTTTCATGTTTTTTATCAGAATTTTATTTTACGGAATAGACTGTAATCCAGTAAAAGTGTCCTTTTTCGCCCTATGGGGTAAAAAAATGCGGTATTGTGTGCTTCATTTAAAGCGATGATCTTTACAAAAATAACAGAAAATACGATGCCAACACTACAAGAACAAATCAAAGCCCTGAATGAACAACTCGCTACGCAGGTTCCGTTGGAAACCCTTATGAACTTCCAGCATTCCATAACCGATTTACAGGCGACCTATTCCGAAAAAGATACCGTTAAAATCGGTGCTTCATTTCCGGAATTCGAACTTACCGATCCATCGGGACAAACGATTCGTTTACAGGATGTCCATACGGAAGAAAAACTGATCATTGCCTTTTTCAGAGGATCCTGGTGTCCGTATTGCAATCTCGAATTACAGGCACTGGAAAAGGCATTACCTCTTTTTCATGCCAAAAAATCCCGACTGATTGCGATTAGTCCGCAAAAACCGGTTTATAATGACAACTTACAACAAACCCATCGGCTATCCTTTCCCCTGTTAACCGATTCCGAAAACAAACTTGCACAACAGTTGGGCATTACCTTTCGGCTACAGGATTTTGTACGTCCCCATTACCAACAACTAGGTATCCAACTGGAGGATTTTAATGCCGACAGCAGTGGTATTTTACCAATTCCTGCTATATTTGTTATCGATCGCAACGCTCTGATCCGTTATATTTACCTTGATCCCGACTATCGAAACCGTATTGAAATCGCAACACTAACAGCCCAATTATGACCGTACGAAAAGGCGCCCGAACCATCGCTCAAATCCCTCCGGAAATACGGGAACAACTTAACAATGGCAGTATCGAATCGGCCAATCTGAATGAATGGCTGGCTATCAATCCAAAACAACTGTTGGAGGGGGTACTCACGCAATTGAACCGCAAAAACTACCTCAACGACATTCTGACCGATGTTGCCAATTTGAAGAAACAAACCGTCACTGTTGTCAACGAAATGATTGGTGTGCGTCTTTTAACCCTAAGTTACATTTACAACGATACGACGCTGTTTGAAAAACTCGCAACACATCCGTCGGATACCGTACGTTGTTGGGCAACTTATTTTATTGGAAAAAGTGACCATTCACTGGAGGAAAAACTGGAACGGATGCGTCCATTTGCTGCGGATACCCATTTCGGCGTACGGGAAATCAGCTGGATTGCACTTCGTGCCGACATTACCGAAAATCTGGAACAGGCGATACGTTTACTCACACCGTGGACCGTTTCCGAAAACGAATATATCCGAAGGTTTGCCTGTGAATCCATTCGGCCAAGAGGTGTTTGGTGTAAACATATTGAGACCTTAAAAGAGCAACCCGAATTGGCAACCGCTATTCTGGAACCCTTAAAATCAGACACTTCCAAATATGTCCGCGACAGTGTAGCCAACTGGCTTAATGATGCCTCCAAAACCCGACCGGATTTTGTAGTCAATTTGTGCAAAAATTGGGAAAAAGAAAGTCAAAGTAAAGAAACCGCCTATATTATTAAAAGAGCCTTACGGAGTATAAACGGTTAAACCATTATTAAATCGTATCTTTGAGGCTAATGCAATTGCTCCGGATATGTCTGATATACGCCTAAAAGTATTTTATACTGTTGCCAGTCACTTAAGCTTTACTAAAGCCGCGGACGTCTTATGCATCACCCAACCGGCCGTTACCAAAAATATCAAAGAACTGGAAACCGAACTGGATATCCGTTTATTTGAACGCCGGGGAAATAAAATAACCCTTACAGAAGCCGGTGAAATCCTATACCGACATGCGGAATCGATTTTTGAAATCTACCGGAAAATCCAATACGATCTGGGATTACTCAAAGAAAAACAAGCCGGCGAATTATTATTGGGCGCGAGTACGACACTGAGTCATTATATCCTTCCTCCGATACTGGCAAATTTTTACAAACATTTCCCGGACATCCGAATTTCATTACTCGATGCCAATACCGAAAAAATAGAAGAAGCCGTATTACAGAAAAAAGTAGTCCTGGGAATTGTTGAGGGTAAATCCAAAAACAAGGATTTAAAATACGTTCCATTTCTAAAAGACGAAATTGTAGCCGTGGTACATACTTCTCAGGAACTGGCAAACAAAGATCGGATCAGTAAAGCCGAATTTCTTGGTATTCCGTTGGTACTTCGGGAAAATGGTTCCGGGAGTTTAGAAATCATCGCACACGAACTCCACAAACACGATATTTCGTTAAATGAATTAAACCTGATTATGCAACTTGGCAGTACGGAAAGTATTAAATCGTTTCTGGCAAATTCCAATTGCATGGCTTTACTTTCCATTTCGGCGGTCAGTAAAGAAATTGTAGAAGGGCAATTTAAAATAATTGATATCGATGACATCGACATTAAACGTGTCTTTTACTTTACGCATTTACAAGGACAATTGGAAAAAATACCGGAAATGTTTTTACGATTTGCACAAAACAGTATAACCAAAAGTTATAACATATAACTATTTATCATTGGTGTTATCTTGTTTATTGACGGAACTTTGTCAGACAAAACAAAACACCATGACCTTTACTTCGCTTACCCTTAACCACAAAAAAGGACTGTACCTGTTTGGTATCATCTTATGTCTTTTTCCTTTTATCAGTGCGCCATTAGCACTTTTATCTGGTTTTATCTTAACCCAGTTTATTGGTCATCCGTTTGAAAAAACCAGTCATAAACTCACCAAAATCCTATTGCAGTTTTCCATAGTCGGATTGGGATTTGGGATGAATCTGACCGATGCACTACAAACCGGTAAAGAAGGTTTTCTTTTTACAATCGGATCCATTACGACAACGCTTATCTTAGGTGTTATTCTTGGTAAATTTTTACGGATTCCGCGAAAAACCGGTTTTCTGATTTCGGCCGGAACGGCAATTTGTGGTGGAAGTGCGATTGCCGCATTAACACCAATTATAAAAGCGCGCGAATCTGAAATATCGGTTTCACTGGCAACCATTTTTATTCTGAATTCGATTGCGTTGTTCCTATTTCCGTTTTTAGGACATTTATTTGGAATGAGTGAATCGCAATTTGGAATGTGGTGTGCCATTGCCATACACGATACTAGTTCGGTTGTAGGTGCGGCACAACGGTTTGGCGATACGGCACTTCAGGTTGCCACCACCGTAAAACTACAACGCGCGCTTTGGATTATTCCATTGTCACTGGCTACTTCCTTTATCTTTAAAAACAAAGAAAGTCGAATTTCCATTCCCTATTTTATCTTCCTTTTTGTACTGACCATGCTTTGGAACAGCTACTTTCCGGATTTCCGGGTTTTAAACGACACCATTGTACTGATAGCCAAAAAAGGTTTAGTGGTCACTTTATTTCTTATCGGAGCCGGATTAAACCGCGAATCGCTTAAAAAAACCGGAATACGCCCCTTATTACAGGGAATACTGTTGTGGTTCTTTATTTCCGTAGTTTCTTTTGTCGTGATTTGGACCACGATTGCCTAAAGAGTGTTTTGATAACTATAGGTTATTAAGCAATTCGCAATCCGTTTTCTACTTTAAAATCAGTAGACAATAATATGACGTCACCATCTCCGGCAACAGCCCCCATAACCAAACATTCGCTCATAAACTTTCCGATTTGTTTTTTAGGGAAATTCACCACCGCAATTATTTGTCGGCCGGTTAAGGCTTCTTTGGTATAGTGTTTGGTGATTTGTGCCGATGATTTTCGGATTCCGATTACCGCTCCAAAATCGATCGTTAGCTGAAAAGCCGGTTTACGGGCTTCGGGGAAATCGTTAACTTCCAAAATGGTTCCGACTCTCATTTCTACTTTTTCAAAATCGGCCCACGTAATCGTCTCTTGGTTCATTTTCTTTTTAAATTCGTTTTTCCCAAAATTAGCAAATCATTCGGTAAATTCTTATCTTTAGACACTTTTAACAATCCGATACAAATGGCCCGTACTCCGTCAAATATGTTACCGTTAGGCACTATTGCTCCTGAATTTTACCTAAAAGACACCAATTCGTCAGATACGTTTTATTCGTTTTCCGATTTAAAAGGCGAAAAAGGAACGGTAGTACTGTTTATCTGCAACCATTGCCCGTTTGTACACCATGTTATCGAAGAAGTAGTTCGTATTGCCAACGATTACCGCGTGCAAGGCATTGGCTTTATCGCGATTTCGAGTAACGATGTCGTTAATTATCCACAGGACGCCCCGGAATTAATGACCGAATTTGCCTTTGAAAACAAGTTTGAATTTCCGTACCTGTACGATGAAACCCAACAGGTTGCCCGCGACTATGACGCCGCCTGTACTCCGGATTTCTATTTATTCGACAACCTGAACAAACTCGTTTACCGTGGTCAACTGGACGACAGCCGTCCCGGAAACGGAATTCCTTTAAGCGGAAGCGACTTACGTGGCGCCATAGACGGTGTGATTTACAACCGGGTGATCAACCCAAATCAAAAACCCAGTCTGGGCTGCAATATTAAGTGGAAATAATGCAGATATAAAAAAAATACCTACCTTTGCCCTGTGTAAACAAAAAGAACACCATGTTAAGTAGTCCCCTATTTATCGTTATCAGGCCATTGCTTTCTGTAAGGAAACGCAGTGTGGCTGTTCTATTTTCGCACAACAAAGCCTTCATCAATTAGGCCCCGTATATAGTTCGTTTTTCTTTTTGCATATATACGCGGGTACATCCTTTACACTTTATACAGTAAATTAATTTTTTTCGGCCGATAAACGCTGCCGGACACTTTTGTATATTTATCATGACATCAAAAAAGTTTTTTGCATCCCTTGTTGCACGTCAAATTATTTGGTTTGTAGCGATTACCGCTTTAATCGCAGGTTTGTATTTTGTAAAATTCCACGGTTTGGCCTGGGAAGTCCTCTTACTTCCGATAGCCCTGATGGTTATTATTGCTGTCGACACCTTTCAGCCACGCCACTCCATTCGTCGTAACTACCCGTTAATTGGTAGGATGCGTTATCTGTTCGAATCGGTTCGCCCCGAATTCCGCCAGTATTTCTTTGAAGGCGAACTGGACGGGAAACCTTTTAACCGACGTCAACGCTCTATCGTTTACCAACGTGCCAAAAACGAAAAACAAACGGTATCCTTTGGAATGCAGGACGACCCGAATCGTATCGGCTATGAGTGGGCGGCACATTCGGTATACCCTAAAAAGGCAGACGAATCAACTTTCCGTATTACGATTGGGAATACCCAATGTTTGCAACCCTATAGTGCCAGCATTTTAAACATTAGTGCAATGAGCTACGGAGCGTTGAGTAAAACAGCCGTTACTTCTTTAAACAAAGGTGCCAAAATGGGTGGATTTGCGCATAACACCGGCGAAGGTGGTATTAGTGACTACCATCGTCAGGGAGGTGATTTAATCTGGCAAATCGGAACCGGATATTTTGGTTGTCGTAATCAGGATGGTACGTTTTCGAATGAATTATTTGCCGAAAGAGCCGCTTATCCGGAAGTAAAAATGATTGAGTTAAAGCTGTCGCAAGGTGCCAAACCGGGTCATGGCGGATTATTACCGGCAGAAAAAAACACGCCGGAAATTGCCAAGATTCGTAATATTGAACCGTATACCACGGTACATTCACCATCGGCACATACGGCGTTTAGCAATGCTATCGAACTTTTGTATTTTATCAATCAGTTACGACAGTTATCGAATGGAAAACCGGTTGGTTTTAAAATCTGTATCGGTCGTCAGGACGAATTTGTAACCATTGTAGAAGCCATGATGGAAACCCGAATTTTTCCGGACTTCATCACTGTTGACGGTGCCGAAGGCGGAACCGGAGCCGCTCCAATGGAATTTATCGACTATATGGGAATGGCCTTATCGGATGCACTGGTATTTGTGAGCGCTACCCTACGCCAATACGGAATTCGCGAGCAAATCAAAATTCTTGCGGCCGGAAAAGTAATTTCTGCTTTCGATATGGCAAAAGCACTGGCTTTAGGTGCCGATGCATGTTACAGTGCGCGTGGAATGATGTTTTCGCTGGGATGCATCCAGGCGTTACAATGTGACAGCGGAAAATGTCCGGTAGGAATTGCGACTCAGGATAAAGCGCTATACAAAGGAATTGATATTACCGATAAGAGTGTGCGTGTGGCGAATTTCCATAAAAATACGATGAAAGCTTTAGCTGAATTTATCGGAGCCTGTGGTTTTGAAAACCCGAAAGAGATTACACCAGGTGTCTTTTACCGCAGAACATCAGGTAATTCCAACCAGAGTTTTGCCGAGTTATATTTTAAAGAAAAAGAAACGAATAGTAAAAAGGAAATGTCTAATTTTTAAAGATAATAGTTATGAAACCAATACCTGTATTAACACTGACCGATTATCAGTTGCTTCGTGAATTGACAAAAAGCAGTCAGAACAGTACCAGTAAAAAAGAAATAATGCAATTGTCGCAGGAGTTGGACCGAGCCATTGTAAACAAAAACGATGTCCTGGAAGACAATATAGTACGTATCAATTCTTTTGTGGAAATTGAAGATACAAAAGCCAAACAACGTATGAAAATTCAGATTGTACTGCCACAACTTTCCAATATCAAAGAAGGAAAAGTATCGGTAATTGCACCGCTTAGCATCGCGCTGATTGGTTTTAAAGAAAATGACGAAGTCGATTGGGAAATGCCGGCCGGAGTAAAATCACTGCGCATTATTTCGGTTTCCAACCCGATTGAAGAATAATCCATAAAAAAACACCTTCCTATACTGATGGTGTTTTTTTATGCCTACTGCTTAACGCTCCAGAATAATCTCCACCGGTCGGTTGGTTCTTGGTCCAAACTGCATCGCTTGTCGTTCGTTTTGTGCCGAACACAACACATACATATTATAGCTGTTCAACGGAACGATTTGTGTTTTAAACAAACCACCGTTCGCCTTTCCGTCGACATCTTCTACTTTTATCGAAAAATTTTCGGCCGGAAATGTATTTGCTACCGAAAGCAGATAATTTTCTTTTGCAAAGGGGAAAAACCAACGGCTCTTCGCATTTTTATCGGTTTCTTCGGTAATTCTTTTACCGGAATCATCAATTTTATAATTGAGTGAAAAAACCAACGATTTGTTAGCATTGGTCCAACTATAGGCATTATTCAAGTTGATCACGTCATTTCCCGCACTATCCACAATCGTGATTTTTAAACCCTTAATGGTTTCTTTTTTACCATTTTCATGGACGTCCAACACCAGATAGGACGTAAAATCGTACCCGCAATGTTGCGCGGCAACCTGCGCTTTGGCAGTAAAAAAACTAAAAAACAACGGTAATATATATAGGTAACGCATAATCATTAAATAAGGATTGTAAAAATACAAAAAAACAAAAAAGTCCCGATTATCCGGGACTTTTAAAAGTATTATTTAGATAAGGGATTACTCTCCTTTTTCCATTTTAGCTTTTAATTCAGCTAATGCATCGATATCTCCTAATGTTGTTTTTTCAGCATTATTAGTTGATGTCATAGTCGCTTCAGCAGTTTTCACATTTTTCTCTTCTTCTTCACGGAAGATAGCTGTGTGAGAGGCTACTACTCTTTTGAATTCTTTGTTGAATTCAATTACTTTGAAATCAGCTACATCACCTTTTTTCAATTTCTTTCCGTCTTCTTTTTCTAAGTGACGTGTAGGAATGAAAGCAACGATATCATCACCGAATTCTACAGTAGCTCCTTTGTCAACGATTTCAGAGATTGTTCCGTTGTGGATTGTTCCAACAGCGAAAGCATCCTCATACTGATCCCAAGGATTAGCAGTTGTTTGTTTGTGACCTAACGATAATTTACGTCCTTCAACATCCAATTCTAATACAACTACATCTAATTTATCACCTACGTTAACAAATTCAGATGGGTGTTTAATTTTCTTAGTCCAGGAAAGGTCAGAGATATATACTAATCCGTCGATTCCTTCTTCTAACTCTACGAAAATACCGAAGTTAGTGAAATTTCTAACGATTCCTGTGTGTTTCGAACCTACAGGGTATTTAGAAGTAATATCCGTCCAAGGATCTTGCGATAATTGTTTGATACCTAAAGACATTTTTCTGTCTTCTCTGTCTAATGTAAGGATTACAGCTTCTACCTCATCTCCAACTTTTACGAAGTCCTGAGCAGAACGTAAGTGTGTAGACCAAGACATTTCAGAAACGTGGATTAAACCTTCAACACCTTCTGCAACTTCGATAAATGCACCGTAATCAGCGATTACAACTACTTTACCTTTTACTTTATCTCCAACTTGTAAGTTTGGATTTAAAGCGTCCCATGGGTGTGCGTTTAATTGTTTTAAACCTAATTGAATTCTTGTTTTCTCATCATCAAAATCAAGGATTACAACGTTTAATTTCTGGTCTAATTCCAATACTTCACTTGGGTGGTTGATACGGCTCCAAGATAAGTCAGTGATGTGGATTAATCCGTCTACACCTCCTAAGTCAATGAATACACCGTAAGAAGTGATGTTTTTCACAACTCCTTCTAACACCTGTCCTTTTTCTAACTGACCGATAATTTCTTTTTTCTGTACTTCGATATCTGCTTCGATAAGCGCTTTGTGTGATACAACAACGTTTTTGAATTCGTGGTTAATTTTAACAACTTTGAATTCCATTGTTTTGTTCACATACTGATCGTAGTCACGGATTGGTTTCACGTCGATTTGAGAACCTGGTAAGAATGCCTCGATTCCGAATACGTCAACAATCATACCACCTTTAGTTCTACATTTAACGAAACCGTTAACAATTTCACCTGATTCGTTAGCAGCGATAACTCTGTCCCAAGCTTTGATTGTACGTGCTTTTTTGTGAGATAATACTAACTGACCTGATTTGTCTTCACGAACGTCAATCAATACTTCTACTTTGTCACCTACTTTTAAGTTCGGGTTGTAACGGAATTCATTTAATGAAATTACACCCTCAGATTTAGCGTTGATATCAACGATAGCATCCCTTTCAGTAATTCTTACTACTACTCCTTCTACTACTTCCTCAGCGTCAGTAGAGATAAAAGTTTTTGCTACTAAATCTTCAAATTCTTGTAAGTTTTTTTCGTCAACAGCATCGATACCTTCTTCGAAGTTATGCCAGTTAAAATTCGCTAAAAACTCGTCTTGTGTTTTTGTTTGTTCAGACATGTCTGATAAAAAATTTGTATTCTGTGTTTTCCTGAGTTTCTTAATGCGATCGAAAACAACAGAAGTGTTTTACATAAATTGTTGACACCTAAAGGAAACCCGTCTTCGCCAAAAGGTGTGCAAAGGTAATACTATTTTTTTGATTTACAAAACTTTATTCCATTCCTAAACAACAGCTTACAGTCCTATTTAAAATCTTTTTTTAGGAAACGGATACAAAAAAACCGGCTTTTAACCGGTTCTTTATTAATGTACTATAGTTTCCACGTCTTTCGGATCGTGTTTGTGTTTAAACATCAAGGCGAAAGCAATAGCGATAATCAGTGCGTAAGCTGCAAATGTCAGCCAGATATGATGCCAATCTTTCATAAAGATCGGATTACTGAAAAGTCCGTCAGCCGAAATTTCCACGCCGTGTCCTTTTACAAATTCATTCATTAATCCGTTGGTTGGTTCCGTTTGCAAATAGGTTGCCAGTTCTGTGGTGTTGGAAAACGATTTGGTAAAATATTTATCAATCGCCCATCCGGACGTAAAACTTCCCAATACCGCTCCGAATCCATTGGTCATCATCATAAACAATCCCTGAGCCGACGAACGGTTTTTAGCACTGGTGTTGGTTTCCACAAATAGCGATCCCGAAATATTAAAGAAGTCAAATGCCATACCGTAAACGATACACGACATTACAATCATCCACAAACCGGTTACCGGATCACCAAAGGCAAATAATCCAAAACGCAATACCCAGGCCAACATACTGATCAACATTACCTGTTTGATGCCAAATCGTTTTAAGAAAAACGGAATCGCCAAAATAAATAAGGTTTCCGATATCTGCGAAATCGACATGATAATAGTAGAATATTCCACTACAAATGAATTGGCATATTTTGGAAAATGTTTGAATTCATCTAAAAATACATCCCCATAGGCATTGGTCAGCTGTAAAGCCCCACCCAAAAACATGGAGAAGATAAAAAACAAGGCCATTTTATAGTTCGCAAACAATTTAAAGGCTTCCAATCCTAAGGTTTCCGATAAAGAAGCATTCTCACTGATCAATCGTTGTGGCTTACACTTTGGTAATGTAAAAGCGTACAATCCCAGGATCAATGCCGCAATTCCGGCAATATAAAACTGGTATTCGGTTGCTTTATTTCCGGTAAGATTGGTAATCCACATCGCTACAATAAATCCAATCGTTCCGAAAACACGGATAGGCGGAAAATCTTTTACCACATCACTACTGTTTTGCTTTAAAGCCGTATAAGAAATGGAATTGGATAACGAAATGGTTGGCATGTAAAAGCACATCGCCAAAAGCATCACATAAATAAAAGTTGTTGGTGTGGCTACCTGCGGTAACGAAAACAATACTCCGGCGTATAATATGTGTAATATCCCGTATAATCTTTCAGCATTCACCCATCTGTCGGCGATGATACCTGTAAGCGTAGGCATAAATAAAGAAGCAATTCCCATGGTTCCAAAAACCAGTCCAAATTGGGTTCCTTCCCAGTTTTTAGTTCCAAACCAATAATTTGCTATGGTGATAAGCCACGCCCCCCAAACAAAGAATTGGAAGAAGTTCATCAGTATAAGACGATTTTTTATAGTCATTATGTGGTGTAATTTTGTGTATTAGATTCGTTTTAATTTTTAAAAAAGCTGGTAAATCTATTAATAAAAACAGGAAATCCAAAATAAAATGCGCTATAAAACGAACCGCATCCTATTCTGGATTTTATTTTTAAATGAATCAGGATCCTTTTTCCATCGCTAGTTTTAACACTAACGCAAATTGTTCCTCCCGACTTAAATTGGAATTGTCTACTTCATACGCATCATTGGCTTTTACCAACGGAGAATCCTCCCTACTCGTATCGATTTTGTCACGTCCCACTACATTTTGCAATACATCCTCATAGGTAACCTGTTGCCCTTTAGCTGTTAACTCATCAAAACGGCGTTGTGCGCGGGTTTCCGGACTGGCCGTCATGAAGATTTTTAATTCAGCATCCGGAAATACGACCGTTCCGATATCACGTCCGTCCATTACAATACCTTTATCGGCGCCCATTTTTTGTTGTTGCTCGACTAGTTTTGCCCGTACTTCCGACACCTCGGCAATACGACTTACCTGTTGCGAAACTTCCAGTGTACGGATTTCAGTCTCTACATTCTGACCGTTCAGATACATCTCGGCAAATCCCAATTGCGGATTAAACTGAAATTGCAGACTAATTTGCGGTAAAGCGGCAATAAGTTGTTTTTTATCAAAGTGGCTATCGGAAATCAATCCCTGTTGCATGGCAAATAAAGTTACCGCACGGTACATGGCACCCGTATCCACATAAACATATCCCAGTTCTTTTGCCAGTTGTTTGGCCAGCGTACTTTTTCCCGTGGATGAGAACCCATCTATTGCTATGGTAATTTTTTTCAAAACGTTTGTATTTTATTGTAAGTTAATGGTAAGTCCAAAAAGACTGGTATTCCCTGCCGAAGTATAACGCGAATAGGAATAGTCAAATTTTACGGTGTTGAAACGCAATCCGAAACCGGCAGAAATTCCGGCAAAGGTACGTTGATCGGTTATCGAAAGTTCTTCTCCTCTCCTGAAGTTATAGCCCAGGCGGAAATTAAGGCTTTTCCCCGGAAATAATTCCGCTCCCAGAATTACGTGCCGCAAGGCATTATTTATAAAGGATACTTTTTCTTCCTGCACTTCTCCATCGATACTGCTTTCGGCCCGGTTCGGATTGGAAAAAGCGATATTCCATTGTTGTAGGTTTTCGAGTGTCAGGTGCCAGCGAATAGGTACATTTTCCATTTGCTGCGAAATTCCGGCGATGATTTCTAATGGTAGTTTTTCCTGTAAACCAGCATAGGTGGTAATCTGCATTCCTACATTTCGCACTGCTAAACCGATGTTTATATCATTGTCTTCGTCTACATAAATAGCGCCCAGATCGACCGCGGCTCCAAAAGAATTATAACTTTCCAACGTGGACGAGATCAGTTTGGCATTGGCACCGATATGAATGTCAGTCCACGGAATATTATAAGCATACCCGAAGGAAAGGGCGATTTCACTACCGGTAAAATCGGACGTACGGTTTCCGGTTTCATCATATCCTTCGAAAGTACCGTAATTTACATAGTTTACACCGGCATGAAACGTTTGTACGTGACGATCCCAGGTATAGGCATAGGCAGCCGTACCATAGGTCACTTCTCCGTAATAACTACCATAGTTAACCGAAAGATGATTATCCATTTCCACATTGATGGTCGCCGGATTAAAGATAGCCTGGTTTACGTCGTTGTCATAAATCGTGACTGTTTTCCCTCCCAGTGCTGCCTGACGGGGTGATGTCACTAAATTCAGAAACTGATAGGTATATTTTCCACCAATCTGCCCATAGGAAAGAGCTGTCAGGATTAGAAAAAATGAAGTCAGTATTTTTTTTGCCATTGTAATGGTGGTCGTTTCTGAAATTATATAACGCAAATGCGAAGATATTATTTTTTTATTTACAGTAAAAAATAAAAGACAAAAGGCACAAGCCGATTTGCGCGACTTATGCCTTTTTATAATGCGTTTGCTGTTTTTATTCGGCGATCAGTTTTTTGGCATGTTTTGCCTTTTGATCTGTTATCGCGATTTCCAGCACTTCACTCATTTCTTTTACATAATGGAACGTTAATCCATCCAGATATTCCGGTTTGATCTCATCGATATCCCTTTTATTTTCATAACACAGGATGATCTCTTTGATATTGGCTCTTTTTGCCGCCAGAATTTTTTCTTTGATGCCGCCAACCGGTAATACTTTTCCACGTAGGGTAATTTCACCAGTCATTGCCAGGCTCTTTTTAACCCTTCTTTGCGTAAAACTGGACACCAATGACGTTAACATTGCCACACCGGCACTTGGTCCGTCTTTTGGCGTTGCACCTTCCGGTACGTGAATATGTACGTTATAATTCGCAATCACTTCCGGATTAATACCCAATTGCTCGGCATTCGATTTGATATATTCCAGCGCAATGGTTGCCGATTCTTTCATAACCGTCCCCAGATTACCGGTCATCGTCATATTTCCTTTTCCTTTGGAAATAATCGATTCGATAAACAGGATATCACCGCCAACACTAGTCCATGCCAATCCGGTTACCACGCCTGCCGTTTCATTATTTTCGTATTTGTCACGTTCCATTTTCGGAGCACCCAATACTTTAATAATATCTTCATCGGTTACCTTAACATTGTATTCCTCTTCCATTGCGATCGATTTGGCTGCATTTCGCACCATAGCTGCAATCTGTTTTTCCAATCCTCGCACTCCGGATTCACGGGTATAACCCACTACAATTTTTTCGATTTGTTTTTTACCAATCGAAAGATCTTTAGTTGTCAGTCCGTGTTCTTTTAATTGCTTTGGAACCAAATGCTGTTTGGCAATCTCTATTTTTTCTTCAATTGTATAACCTGTCATGTTGATCACTTCCATACGGTCGCGTAAGGCCGGTTGTATGGTCGACATATTATTGGATGTTGCAATAAACATCACTTTTGACAAATCGTACCCCATCTCCAGGAAATTATCGTAGAAATCGGAATTTTGTTCCGGATCCAACACTTCCAATAAAGCCGATGACGGATCACCGTTATGACTACTTGACAATTTATCGATTTCATCCAGTACAAATACCGGATTGGACGTTCCCGCTTTTTTAAGACTCTGAATGATACGTCCCGGCATTGCTCCGATATAGGTTTTACGGTGACCTCGGATTTCCGCTTCATCGCGTAATCCACCCAGTGAAATACGAACGTATTCTCTTCCCAAGGCTTCGGCAACCGATTTTCCGATCGATGTTTTTCCGACACCCGGAGGGCCGTACAAACATAAAATCGGCGATTTCATATCGTTACGCAGTTTTAATACTGCCAAATGTTCGATGATTCGTTTTTTAACATCTTCCAGTCCGAAATGATCGCGATCCAATACTTTTTCGGCATGCTTTAAATCGAATTTATCTTTGGAAAAGTTATTCCAGGGCAATTCTAAAAACAACTCCAGATAGTTACGCTGAATCGAGAATTCGGCCACCTGCGGATTCATCCGTTGCATTTTCGCCAGTTCCTTTTCAAAATGGGCTTTTACTTTATCATCCCACTTTTTAGTTTTGGCTTTCTGACGCATTTCTTCGATTTCCTCTTCATAGGAAACACCGCCCAATTCTTCCTGAATGGTTTTCATCTGCTGTTGTAGGAAGTATTCCCGTTGTTGCTGATCCAGGTCAAAACGCACTTTGGACTGAATGTCGTTTTTCAGTTCCAATTTCTGCAATTCCAGGTTCATATAACGCAGGGTTTCCAGCGCTCGATCTGTCAGATCATTAATTGCCAGTAATCCCTGTTTTTCGTGAACCATCAGATTCATATTCGAGGATACGAAATTGATCAGGAAGGATTTGCTTTCGATGTTTTTAATCGCGAAAGTCGCTTCCGTAGGGATATTCGGACTCTCTTTAATAATCTGGATCGCCAGTTCTTTTATCGAATCGATAATAGCGTTGAACTCTTTGTCTTTATCCGATGGCCTTTTTTCCGGTACTTCTTTAACCGTAGCCTTTAAATACGGCTCTTCGGTTGTGATCTCGTCGATTTCAAAACGCTTTTTCCCCTGAAGGATAACCGTTGTATTTCCATCCGGCATTTTCAACACGCGTAAAATACGCGCTACGGTACCAATTGTATTAATATCGGCCGCAGTTGGCTCTTCAACGTTTTCATCTTTTTGTGCCACTACCCCGATAATTTTACCGGCGGCATTTGCATCGTTGATCAATTTAATGGATTTATCCCTTCCCGCTGTGATTGGAATCACAACACCCGGAAACAACACCGTATTGCGCAACGGCAAAATGGCCAGATCGTCCGGAAGCACTTCGTTGTTCATTTCTTCCTCGTCTTCCGGCGTCATTAAAGGGATTAATTCCGCATCGGTATCGATTTCATGAAGTGACAAATTGTCTAATGTGAGTATCTTTTGATTTGACATGGTTTTTTTTAAGTCATTTTGTCATTAAATAGTACTGCAAGATAAAAGTCTTTATTGCTATTACCTTGATAATTAACGGTTATTTGGCATATTGCCTAGCCCGCTATGCTAATAAATCAATCTTTATGCCATAAAAAAACCCGTAAACAATCCGGGTTTTTAATGGTTCTGTCTTTTATTTTTTAAGTCTTAGTTCACTATGTAAGACAACAGCTCCGAATGTAAACTTTCAGATCCTGATTCTCCAGACATGGTTACTTCCGATTTAATTACCCCTATGTTTCGTGCATACCAATTGTAGACCGTTATTGTAGCCGTAAAATTTTCCGTTTCCGGTAGACCAGGCATGCTCATTCTCGACACCTGCTCCATTTTTACTTTTATCACATTCTGATAGGTATGTCCTTTTACCGTTAGTATCTGGTCACGTTGAAGTATAGTGTGCGTTTCCGACACCGTTGTGGTTATTACCTGATCCTGAGGCAGCATTGGATGATAATTCGTAAGGGTATACGAATAGTCATTGTGCCATGTTCCGGTCACTGGTAAATCCTGTTTTAAAATAACAATATCACCCGTTCCTGAAAATCGTGTCCCAAAGGAAATTCCCGATGGTGGTCTGTCAAAGGCATCCATTTTTCCATAATAGATATTATTTTCTTTTCTCACTTTGTCTACAGAACGATTTCCTATTTCGGCAACAACTTCCTCTCCTTCTTTTTTATTCCCCAGATAATACAACTTTCCATTATCCATCTGAGTATCCACTATTTTTGAAGTATCAATGCTAATTTCTCCTGTATTCTGATTAATTGATTCGGATACCCACCGGTTCCCTATAGCCAACGGATAATAATCGCCTCCTGAAACCGTATTTCCGCCACCGTTAGTATTGTTATTTCCAATCAAGGAAGCATCAGCCGATTCTGTCTCACAAGACGTTAATATACCTCCTGAAAAAGCGACTAGCATTACTGCTAAAAATGTAATTTTTTTCATACTTATTTTAAAAATCGATGCAAAAATACTTTTTATTTGTTTGCTTTATCTAACAAATGGTGTATCGCTTCATTTATAACAGAACTTTTTTATTTGTGATAAAAAAAGCCGCCCGAAGGCAGCTCTGGATATTCTTATCAGATATTAATGTAATGTATAATTAACCAAATTGGATTGGGAAATACCGCTACCTGCATACATCGTAATACGAACCGGACCGATATTTTTTGCAAAATAATATTCGGTATTGGTAATCGAAAATCCACCAGTCATTGTGATCTGCTGTTGTAAGTTCATTTTTATTACATCCGTATAGGTTACTCCATTCACCGTTATTGTAGCATTTTTTTCAAGGATTTCTCCGGTATAATTTGTAGTTGTCACCATTCCTGTTGGGATTCCGGTATAGGTCGTTGTTTGCGTATACGTACCCGACCATGTTGCATTTACCGGAAGATTGTCTTTTAACAGCACCATTTCATAACCCGTTTGCGTTCCGATCATTCCCATCATATTAATCTGCATATCCCCTGTTTTTAAAGTATATACACCTCCGCTTTTATGTAACCAAGTTGCAGCAGCGGTACCGGTCGTACCTCCGGAGGCACCTGATAATGCTGAAAACTTATAGTAGGTTGCTCCGTTAAAAATATCTGTTCCTATTACTTTTACATTTTGCGTCTCACTGTTTACCGCATATTTCCAGGTATTATTAATGGCTGTTGGCCAGTAATCTCCCGATGGTGTTCCGCCATTATTTCCACCTCCCGTATTTCCGCCTCCGGTGTTTCCGCCATTATTATTGGTTCCGTTAGCACTCAAAGCCGGATCGATCGATTCGACTTCACAGGATACAAAAGTAAAAGCCGTAAATACCACCAAAATTGTGGTTAAAAAAGTAATTTTTTTCATAGTGGATGAGTTAGTTAAAAAAACGCCCAAATATAATTTTATTTTTAACATTTTAACATATCATCCGAATGAATATATTTCAAAAAAGAAAAGTCATTTGTTATAAAAAAAGCCGCCCGAAGGCAGCTTTTTGAAATCTCTTTATGTCAATTATTGTTTGGTAAAAATAATATCAATGTTAGCTGTCAGATAAGCCGGTTCGCCTCCTGAAGCTTCTCCTACTATTGTTCCCTCTGCTATTGAAATCTTTAACGTATTTCCGGTAACGGTATACTGGTCTGAATACGTTTCTCCTTCGTCGGTATAGGTCAGAGTTAAAGTACTTCCGGACAAAGTCCATGTTCCGCCATAACTCGGATCTTCGGTACAATCCAATACTGTATTGGTTCCGTCTGATGTTATTTCGAGTGAACTTCCCGTAGCGGTAAACGTATGATTCGCACTTAATACTAACAAAGTGTTGTTAAAACAGCTGGTTTCATCCATCTGATTCGTGGAAGGCGTTCCGTCACCATTTAGGTCGGTAGGAACCGACGTATTAAAAGCCGTCATTTTATAGGTTCCTATGACATTGGTAGTTGTACCACCGCCGTTATTACCGCCGTTGTTGCCGCCATTATTTCCACCGGTATTTCCGGTATTTGTTAGTAAACCCGAATCAACAGGTTCCGTTTCACAACTTGATAATAATAGTCCTCCCGTGAACAGGAGCATAAGTCCAATAGTTTTAATTTTTTTCATGTGGGGTTAATCTTGTTGGGTTAATACTGTAACGTAATAATTTGATTTTTATTCTCTTGGTACCCGGGTTAATAACAATAATCCTGCCACAAAGAAAATTATCAAAAATAAAATGGCATTTTGCATCTTTCCGGTGATGTCGGCAATATAGCCATATAAAAACATTCCAATCACAATACCTATTTTTTCAGCTACATCATAAAAACTAAAAAATGACGTCGTATCCTGTGTTTTCGGGATAAATTTGGAATAGGTCGATCGCGATAACGACTGTATTCCGCCCATTACCAATCCAACACAAGCAGCTGCGATATAAAACTCATTTGGCGTTACTACAAAATAGGCATAAATACAGATCAATATCCATAGGAAATTGATCACCATCAAAACTTTAATATTTCCGAATTTAGCCGAGGCTTTTGAAGTCATAATCGCACCAAATACCGCAATTAACTGAATCAATAAGATACTCACGATCAATCCCATGGTTCGTTTTTCATCGCTTCCCCACTCCACTTCCTGTTCACCGAAATAAGCAGCGATGATCATCACTGTTTGTACCGCCATACTATACACGAAAAAGGCTCCCAAATAGCGCCGTAACGGTTTGATTTCTTTTAACTGACTCCAAACTTTTTGCAGTTCTTTAAAACCATTGAAAATAATCTGGCCTTTGATCTTTTTTCCGTTTTTATAATCCGGAAGGTAACGGTAGGTATACTGACTGAATCCGATCCACCACAAACCCACCATCACAAACGAAAACTGCATGGCTTTAAGCTGGTTTTCAAATCCGAAAATCTCGTATTTCATCACCATAACAAGGTTGATGATCAATAAAATTACACTGCCGATATAACCCAATCCGTAACCTTTGGCACTAATACTATCCTGTTGTTCCGGAAAAGCAATATCCGGGAGATAGGAATTGTAAAACACCAAACTTCCCCAAAAACCGATCAGTGCCAACATATAGGTTAGCAAACCGAAAATGATATTGTCCAGGGAGAAAAAATACAGTCCCATACAGGACAATCCTCCCATATAACAGAAGAATTTTAAAAATGTTTTTTTATTACCCATATAATCCGCAATACCGGAAAGCAACGGCGATAATATCGCTACACATAAAAAGCCCAGTGCCGTTATATAGCTGATCAACGATTCACTCCGGATCGATAGTCCGAAAAGCGGGATTTCTTCGATTCCTTTTATACGGAATAAAGCACCGTAATACAGCGGAAAAATAGACGATGAAATTACAAGCGCATAAACCGAATTCGCCCAATCATAAAATGCCCAGGCATTTAATAATTTTTTACTTCCTTTTTCAAGTTGTTTCATAAATAGATATAAAAAAAGCTGTTCTAATAGAACAGCTTCGAAGATACTATATTTTTTTATTTAAAAGCAACTCCAAATTTTTTTGCTTCGGCTTTTGCCTGAGGAATCAGATTTCGGATTTCTGCAATACGGGTTTCATTACTCGGGTGCGTACTCAAAAATTCCGGTTGCGATTGTCCTCCGGAATTGGCCGCCATCCGTTGCCAAAACGCTACAGCCGTGTCGGGATTGTATCCCGCAATCGCCATTAACGTCAGACCAATTTTATCGGCTTCACTTTCGTGACTACGGCTAAACGGTAGCATCCCGCCATATTGTGTGGTCGCCCCATACGCAGTCATCGCAATTTGCTGGGTTTGCGCACTTTTATTTCCTACAGCGGCACTCACTCCTGCAGCACCCAATTGTTGTAATAATCCGGCACTCATCCGTTGCTGTCCGTGGTTTAGCAAGGCATGCGCTACCTCGTGCCCCATTACTGTTGCCATTCCCGCATCGTCTTTACAAATCGGCAGGATACCAGTGTAAAAAACGATTTTTCCTCCCGGCATGCACCAGGCATTCACATCTTTACTGTCGACCAGATTGTATTCCCATTTGTAATCTTTCAGATAGCCCTGGTAACCATTGGCATTTAACCATTTTTCGGCAGCGGCTTTGATTTTCATCCCTACATCCGTAACGCGTTGTGCATCCTTGGTTCCTTTGATCACTTTATTTTCAGTTAGAAACTGGTTGTATTGCTGGAACGACGATGGAAAAATTTCACTGTCCGGCACTAATGCCAAGGTACTTTTTCCGGTAAATGGGTTTGTAGCACATGAAATTCCCAATACTAACAAACCACCGGCTATTAACAAACGATAACTCCTTTTCATATGATGTGATTTTATGTAACAAAATTAGTAATTCCTGATAAATTAGTAATGAATATCCTAACAAAATAGTCGTATCACTTCCTTTTTTCGGATTGATTTTTTAAGATTAATTTATCAATAAAACGACAGTTATAACTTAACTTGCAACTGTTTTAGTATACTGAAATGAAAGAAAACAAACCGAAACACCAGCAATCTCTGGAAATACCCAAAGTAATTCTGTTTACCGCGAGACTTTTTGAAAAAATATCTCCGGAATTGGCAACGCAGTTTGCGATGAAATTATTTACCACTCCTATTCGTTATAAAATACCGAAAAGAGAGTTTGAAATGGATCGGAACAGCCAACAGGAATTGTTGGAAATACCGGCTATTCAGAAAAAAGTAATGTTATATCAATATGGAACCGGTGACAAAAAAGTCTTGTTGGTTCACGGATGGAGCGGACGCGGAACGCAATTGGTAAAAATTGCTGACGAGTTCCTGAAAATGGGCTACCAAGTCTTTAGTTTTGATGCTCCGGCTCATGGAAAAGCACCTGGAAAAACCAGTAATATGACCGAATTTATAGCTGCTATACTCGAAATTGAAAAGCAATACGGACCATTCGAGTATGCGGTAGGTCACTCACTAGGTGGTATGTCGGTTATGAATGCGATTAAACAAAAATTAAACGTACAAAAAGCGATTATTATCGGTAGCGGTGATATCGTGACGGATATTATTTCAGATTTTATTTTAAAATTGGGTCTGAAACCGGAAATCGGTGTCCGGATGAAAAGTAAATTCGAAAAGAAATTCGGAGAAACCATGGATAGTTATTCTTCGTATATAGCAGCAAAGACGGTTACTATTCCAGTATTGGTGATCCACGACGAAATAGATGATGACGTTCCCGTTAAAGCGGCTTTTCATATCCGCGAACATTTAAAAAATGGTGATCTGATGATTACTAACGGTTTAGGACATCGCAAAATATTGGGTGACAGTAAAGTAATCCGACGGATTGTTCAATTTATATCCTAATTCAACATGAAAAAGTTAGTATTATTAATTGTTTTGTGCAGTTGCTTTGCTTCTTTTGGGCAAAATCAGAAGTTTAAAGTTCAGAAAACTGACAAAGAATGGAAAGCACAACTTTCTAAAGAAGAATATGAAGTATTGCGAAACAAAGGAACCGAACGTGCCTTTACTGGTAAATACTGGAATACTTTCGATAAAGGAAAGTATGTTTGTGCGGCTTGTGGCCAGGTTATCTTTAATTCCGATTCAAAATTTCATTCGGATTGCGGATGGCCTTCCTTTGACAAAGCCATAAAAGGATCGGTGATTTATAAAACCGATACCAGTCTTGGAATGGTACGTACTGAGGTTATGTGTGCCAATTGCGGTAGCCATTTGGGGCATGTTTTTGATGATGGTCCGGCTAATACTACCGGCAAACGTTTTTGTACCAATTCTGTATCTATCAAATTTATTCCTGCTAAAAATGAAATATCCCGTAAATAAAAGCGAAGAGGAATGGAAAGCTGAGCTTGGCCTGGAGCGTTATCGTATTCTACGTCAAAAAGGAACCGAATTCCCTAATTCCGGAAAATACAACCTTCATTTTCAAGAGGGTACTTATTGTTGTGGTGCCTGTGGCGAACCGCTCTTTGAAAGCAATTCTAAGTTTGATTCCCATTGCGGCTGGCCTTCTTTTGACGAATCCATACCCGGAAAAGTCGAATATATTCAGGATTTGTCTCATGGTATGATCCGGACAGAAATTCTTTGTGCCAATTGTGGCGGACATTTGGGACATGTTTTTAACGATGGCCCAACAGCAACCGGTATTCGTTATTGTGTTAATTCGCTTTCTATCGATTTTAAAGAAGAATAATTATGGATTTGTTTAGTGATCCGGTGAGTTGGTCAGAAAAATTAAATCCTATTGTTGTTCAATATCGGGATCGCAAACACCCTTTGGCCTACCAAAATCCGTATCAATTAGTGATCATGGTCATTCTTTCCGCTCAGGATTCCGATGCCAATATCAATAAAATTGCTCCGGCACTTTTTAATCGTTTTCCGAATATGGAAAGCCTTGTTTCGGCTACTTTTGAGGATTTGTTTCCCTACATCAGTGGGGTTCGTCATTTTCAGATGAAAGCCGGATGGATTTTGGAAACAGCACAAACACTACAATCGGATGCGAATATTCCGCTTTCAATGGAAGCGTTAACGCAGTTAAAAGGTATCGGTCGGAAATCGGCTAATGTGATAATGAAGGAGTTACAGGTTCGACCAACTGTTGGTATTGTAGTTGACCTTCATGTTTTACGGGTTGCCCCCCGGATTGGTTTAATCACTGCTACTCAGGATGGTACTAAAGCTGAAAAATTATTGATGCAACTTTTACCGCGGGACATTTGGGAGGATATTGGAATGTGCATTTCGTTTTTAGGACGGGAAATTTGTCGTCCAACCAGTCCAAAATGCACCATTTGTCCGATTCAGCAACACTGCATCTATTTTAATAATTAATTGATTTTCAACAATACAAAAACCGGAGTTGTCTCCGGTTTTTTTATGTTTTGTTTGGAACACCTGCTACACCTGACAGGTTTTGTAAACCTGTCAGGTGTGACATCTATGGTCAGGAAAAAACAAAACCCCGGGAATCCGGGGTTTAACAAAACAAAAAAACCTATCCGTTTGGATAGGGTTTTCAAAAGAAAGGCGGCGGATCGAGCAAAGCGACACGCCATACCTATAACAAAAAAAATCCCCATCAATAATGATGGGGATTCAAAAGAAAGGCGGCGACATACTCTCCCACAGGATTGCAGTACCATCTGCGCAGGCGGGCTTAACTTCTCTGTTCGGAATGGGAAGAGGTGAGCCCCGCCGCAATAACCACCTTAAATCGTTGGTCACTGAACTTGGTCAGAACACTAATATTGTAACATATTGAGATAAAAAATCAAAAACAATTATCAGAAAGACTTCCCTTCCGCCCTTAGGCGGAAGGACACGTACATAAGCTTACGGGTTATTAGTACTACTCGACTATGACATTACTGCCTTTACATCTATAGCCTATCAACGTGGTCATCTTCCACG